>NZ_LT629794.1:910000-2372500 GCF_900106075.1 Polaribacter sp. Hel1_33_78 | reverse complement strand
TATTTTGAAACTTACAATATTATTTTACCATATGTCAACTTATACAGTTAAAGCAATTTAGCTGAAAATTTTAGGGTGGTTATAGCATTGGGGATCACCTCTTCCCATACCGAACAGAGAAGTTAAGCCCAATAGCGCCGATGGTACTGCATTTATGTGGGAGAGTAGGTCGCCGCCTTTCTTTATCTTGTGATAAACAAGATCTATAAACCTCATATCTAACGATATGAGGTTTTTTTATTATACAAAATGATAAAATATCAAACATAATTGCTTGTTTATGGAAATATTCTGTGGTATTTTCGTTATACATTTTATAGTGTTTTACTAAATGAAAATTAATCCGTTTATTGTGCTATTCGTTTTTTATTCTATGGGTATTAAAGCTCAAATTGGGGGTGAAAGTGTATATCAATTTTTAAATCTTTCTTCTTCAGCAAGACAGATTGCTTTGGGGGGAGAAGTTTTAACTTTTATAGATGATGTGAATCAACCTACATGGAATCCTTCGACAATAAACGCTGAAATGGATAATCAATTTTCTGTAAATTATTCTAGTTATTTAGCAGGGATAAATATAGGCTCCATATCATACGCTAGACAAATTTCTAGAAGGTTTGGTACTGTTCATGGGAATATAAAATTTCTTGATTACGGTACTTTAATTGAATCAGATGAACAAGGTAACGAAATAGGTGATTTTAAAGCTAGGGATTTAGCTGTATCAATTGGATATGCTGTTAATCTTCCTTGGACTAATTTATTTTTTGGAACTAATATTAAATTGATTAACAGCAATATTAGTAATTTTACATCAATTGGAATTGCTACAGATTTGGCAATTTTATATTATAGTCCCTATAAATCCTATTCTTTTACTATTGTTGCTAGAAATATAGGTGCACAAATAAAATCTTTTAATGGACTAAATGAAAGATTACCTTTCAAAGTAGCTATAGGTGCTTCTTACAAATTTGAATATGTTCCATTAAAATGGTATTTAACCATTGATAATTTACAAAAATGGAATGTTAGTTTTATTAATCCATCTGAGCAAACAATAGATTTAGAAGGAAATATTACCGAAGAAAAAAATGGTTTTATAGGAAATACTTTAAGACATTTTGTTATCGGAGCAGAGTTGTTTCCGGGGAGTGCGCTAAATGTTAGATTAGGGTATAATGTCAGAAGAGCGGCTGAATTAAAATTACAAAATGTTAGAACATTTGGTGGAATATCTGTTGGATTTGGATTAAAAATGAATAATTTGAAATTTAATTATGCATATTCAAAATTTCATTCTGCATCAAATGCCAGTACTTTCAGTTTACAAATTGATTTAGATAGAAGATAAATGAAGAAAAAAATTACAATAGCTATTGATGGATTTTCGTCCACAGGAAAAAGTACAATTGCAAAATTATTGGCTCAAAAATATAACTATATTTATGTTGATACTGGTGCAATGTATAGAGCCGTTTCTCTTTTTGCTAAGAATAATCAACTTGTGGGAGTGAATTTTTTTAAAAAGGAGGAATTAATATCTCGTTTATCAGAAATTGCTCTTTCTTTTAAATTTAACAAAAAATTGGGATTTGCTGAAATGTTCTTAAATAATGAGAATGTTGAAGATGAAATTAGGACTTTAGAGATTTCACAATTGGTGAGTAAAGTTGCTACGGTTTCTGAGGTTAGAAAAAAATTAGTTGCAGAGCAACAATTAATGGGTGTTAATGGCGGAATAGTAATGGATGGAAGAGATATAGGAAGTGTTGTTTTTCCTAATGCTGATTTAAAATTATTCATGACAGCTTCTGCTGATAAAAGAGCTACAAGACGTTACAAAGAATTGAATGATAGAGGAGATAAAGTTAATTTTGAAGAGATTCTTTTTAATGTTCAGGAAAGGGATAGAATAGATTCTACTCGAGAAGATTCTCCATTAATATTGACTAATGACGCTGTAGAATTTGATAATTCTAATATGGGGATTGATGAGCAGTTTGATAGAATCTGTGCTTTAGTTGATAATTTAATTGTTTCTTAAATTAGAATGAAAATATTTTAAAACGTAATGTTTTGTTATAAATATTTTTTTTGATATTGAAGTAAAGAATACACTCTGGAAATTATTTAATTTAAAAATTACCTTTTTTAAGCAATTTTTATGAATAAATCAATTTTTATAGTAAGTATGATTATCTCTTCAGTTTTTCTTTAGATAACTTGGGAATAAAGTTTTTTTAAAAATAGAAGTAAACACAAATTTTATTTTTTTAAACCTTATTTGGTCTTAAGAATTAAGGAATATTTAAGTATTTGTGAGTTTGTAAAGAAATTTTCCATTTTGGGTTTTTCATTACATATTCAACAATTTGAACTGTCATTTTTTCTTTTTTACTCCATTCAGGTTGCAAAAACAGTTGACATTTTTCATCAACTTTAGCAGCTTGTTCTTCAGCAAATTCAAAATCAGATTTATTATGAATTATCATTTTTAGCTCATCCGCCTCAGGATAAACTTCAGCTAAAGGTAATTTTGTCTTTTTTGGAGATAGACAGAACCAATCCCATTTTCCAGAAAAAGAATATGCTCCAGAAGTTTCTATATGTGTTTTTATGTTGTTTTTTTGAAGTAAATTTGTAATATAATCCATGGACCACATTAAGGGCTCCCCTCCAGTAATAACAACTGTATTCCCATATTTCTTTACATTCTCAACAATAGTATTTGCAAGTGTAGGAGGATGTAAATCTGCGTTCCAACTTTCTTTCACATCACACCAATGGCAACCAACATCACAACCTCCAACTCTTATAAAATAAGCTGCAGTACCTGTATGAGAACCTTCACCTTGAATTGTATAGAACTCTTCCATTAATGGAAGCATTATGCCTTTGTTTACTAAATCTTTTGTTTCTTTATTCATCTACATTAAAGTCAACCAAAAAGGTTTTTAAAAGATGCAAAGGTAGTTTTTTGATTATCAAGAATAAAATGAATAATAAATTAATTCTATTTGCTTAAAAATCAATGAAATTATGTAGATTTGCACTCCTTTTTACGAGAACAGATTTATAAAAGGAATTAAACAAAACAATTTATAAAAACAACTCTTTTTGTTTTTATCGTTAAAAATCTGGAAAACAATAAGATACAAAATTAATTTTCAGAAATGTCTGAAGAAACAAAAAACACTGAAGAGCAAGTAGTTGCTACTGAAGTACAAGAAACAACGACTCCAGTTGTAGATCCGAAACAATTTTTAGCTGATTTTAACTGGCACAAATACGAACAAGGTATTGAAGCTGTTGATGAAGAAAAATTAAAAGCATTTGAAAATGCATTAGAAGGAACTGTAGGTTTCGTAAATGAACGTGATGTAATTGAAGGAACTGTAATTAGAATTACAGACAGAGATGCAATTATTGACATCAATTCTAAATCTGAAGGAGTTATTTCTTTAAACGAATTTCGTTACAATCAAGGTTTAGCTGAAGGAGATACTGTAGAAGTATTAGTTGATAAGAGAGAAGATTCTTCTGGTCAATTGGTATTGTCTCACAAAAAAGCGAGAGTAATCAAAGCTTGGGAGCGTGTTAACAATGCTCATGAAACTGGTGAAGTAGTTAATGGTTTCGTTAAGTGTAGAACTAGAGGTGGTATGATTGTAGATGTTTTCGGAATCGAAGCATTTTTACCAGGATCTCAAATTGACGTTAAGCCAATTAGAGATTACGATCAATATGTAGAGAAGACAATGGAATTCAAAGTTGTGAAAATCAATCACGAATTTAAAAATGTTGTTGTATCTCATAAAGCACTTATTGAAGCGGATATTGAATTACAGAAAAAAGAAATTATTGGTCAATTAGAAAAAGGACAAGTATTAGAAGGTATTGTTAAAAATATTACTTCTTATGGTGTCTTTGTTGATTTAGGTGGTGTTGATGGATTGGTACATATTACTGATTTATCTTGGTCAAGAATCAATCATCCAAATGAGGTTGTAGAATTAGATCAAAAATTAAACGTTGTAATTTTAGATTTTGATGATAACAAATCTAGAATTCAATTAGGATTGAAACAATTATCTGCACATCCTTGGGAAGCTTTAAACTCTGAATTAAAAATTGGAGATAAAGTTACTGGTGAAGTTGTTGTTTTAGCTGATTATGGAGCATTCGTTGAAGTAGAGCAAGGAGTAGAAGGGTTAATTCACGTTTCTGAAATGTCTTGGTCAACTCATTTACGTTCTGCACAAGATTTCGTAAAAGTTGGAGATAAAGTTGAAGCTCAAATTTTAACTTTAGATAGAGAAGACCGTAAAATGTCTTTAGGTATTAAACAATTACATCCAGATCCTTGGACAGATATTACAACTAAATATCCTGTTGGTTCAACTCATACAGGTACTGTAAGAAATTACACAAACTTTGGTGTATTTGTTGAGTTAGAAGAAGGAATCGATGGTTTAGTTTATATCTCTGATTTATCTTGGACGAAGAAAATTAAGCATCCATCAGATTTTGTTACTGTTGGTGATAAATTAGAAGTTCAAGTTTTAGAATTAGATGTAGAGAACAGAAAGTTAAATTTAGGTCATAAGCAAACGCAAGATAATCCTTGGGATGCTCATGAAGCTACTTATGCTATCGGTTCTACGCATGAAGGAGTTGTGAAAGAAAAGAATGATAAAGGGGCAGTTGTAACTTTTGCTGATGGAGTAGAAGGTTTTGCACCAAGTAGATTCTTAGAAAAAGAAGATGGTACTAAATTAGGAAAAGGTGAAACACTTAAGTTTGTAGTTTTAGAATTCTCTAAAGAATACAGAAGAGTTGTTGTATCTCATACATCTATCTTTAAAGAGCAAGAAAAAAGAAATGTGAAAGTTGCCGTTAAAAAAGCAGCTGAAGCTGAAAAAACTACTTTAGGAGACATAGGTGGTCTTGCAGATTTAAAAAAGAAAATGGAAGCTGGTAACAAAAAGAAATAATAATTTCATAACTAGTTGTTCTTTCTGCGAAGAAAGAAATCCATAATACTTAAAAAGCCATTGCTATTTGCAATGGCTTTTTTATTGTTCAATTGGTTTTATAAATTTTATTTCAGTGTATTAGAATTTAGCAAAAACACTGCGTTCGCTAAAAAGAGTTTTCCATTATGCCAAAAAGATCTAAATAAAGGATTGTCTACCATATAAATAATACTTCCACGTCCTTTTTGTTCTTCTCCAAACAATAACGATTCTGGAATATTTTTAAGAGCTCTACTGCCAGCATAGCCAGAAACATTTTCCGTGTCTTTATCAAAGTAAGCAACATTTATGCCATTTTCTAAATAGTTAAATGATGTTCCACTTAATTTTAAAGAAAAATAATCACTCTTATATCCAAAAGCTAAAGGATGAGTTACATCAACTTTACTTTTAAATATTGCCCCAGTAATAAGATTTTGAATATTCTTTCTTTCTTGATCAGCATAAGGAGTTAAATTATATTTGGTAGAATCTTTTTTAGACTCTTTACTCTTTAAAGAATATCCTTTTTTATCTGCAAAACTATTTAAAGCATTTCCAATCACAATTAATGTTCCACCAGCACTTACAAAAGTTGATAATTTATCTAAGGTAGTTTTATGTAAAACATTACTGTAATATCCATTTGGGATAATTATAACATCATACTTGGAAAATTTCGTTTTACTAAAATAATCTGAATTTAAAATAGTAAGAGGGTATTTTAATTCTGTTTCAAAAAAGTGCCAAATTTCTCCAAAACTTAAAGATGAAGCTCCTTTGCCCGAAAGTAATGCAATCTTCTGTTTGTTAATGGGCTTTACACTATAAGAGCCAAAATCTAATCCAGAATCTACAAAACCTGTAGCAACTGGTTCAATTTTTCTTTGATGTTTATTAGCAATTTTATTCAATTTTTCATCAAAGTCAGTAGTTCTATTATCATTTCTTAAAATGATTAAAGTTCCAGGGTCATAAGTTTTCCCTTCTAAAGAAAATATTTTTTCAGAAAAACGAGGCGTTATATTTTGTTGCAACAAAGCCCCTAAAAAAGTAGCATCTTCTAAACTATTCCACTTAGAAATGTAGGCATATGCGCTTTTATCTATAGTATTTGTTATACTTTTTACGGTTTTAGATTCAATAGAACTCACTTTTGTTTTTGATGCAATCGCATCAAAACCATGAGCATAAGGTAAGGACCAAGCTGTAATATCATAAGTTAGGGAGTCTGATAATTTAGCTTTTGGCTCAAATAAAACTTTTACCATTTTTCCTTTTGGCTGATTGGTATGAATCACTAAATCACCATTAGAAGTTGTAAATTTCTCCTCTTTTTCTGTATTAAAACGGTATCCTTTTATAGTTCCTTTGATGGCATATTCGTATTTAATTTCATGAGTATCTAATAGATCTATTAAACGATTTATTTTATCTTCATTATCATTTTTTAAAACAAAACTTTTGTATTCTAAATTTTTATTCTTGAAGAATTTTTTAAATTCTGAATTTAATTTTTCTGCATTTCTTGATGAAATTTCTACAGTTGATAATCCTGTTGTCATATGATGAAGTGCTCTGTCTTTTAATGTTAAAACTTCACCTTCATCAGTCTGTATTCCTAAACCAGCTCTTCCATGACCAGCTTGTTCATAGGTCATTCCAATTGCACCCATAAAAGTAGGGTAGGTGTCTCCATAACTAGGATATAGCAAATCAAAACTTTCTTTTGTAAAATACAGCCAACCTTCTTTGTCAAAATAATTAGCATGATTTTTTCCTATTTGAGTTTGAAAATCACGCTGCCAATCTGTAATAATTTCATGAAAAGGTTCTGCAGCTGGGGCAAAATAGTAAGGGCTATTAATCCCTTGCTCATGAAAATCTACATGAATATGTGGCATCCATTTGTTATAAATTTTTATTCTTTGCTGAGTTTCAATTTGAGTGGCCCAAGCCCAATCTCTATTCAAATCAAATAAATAATGATTTGGTCTTCCTCCCGGCCATGGTTCATGATGTTCTTTTGCATCTTGAGTAATATTAAATGGCGTACTTTTTACCTGATTAAACCAATTTACATATCGGTCTCTTCCATCTGGATTTATACACGGATCCATTATAATTACTGTATTTTCCAACCAAGATTTTTTAGTAGTAACCAATTCGTATATGGTTAACATTGAGGCCTCTGTGCTAGAAGCTTCATTTCCATGAACATTATAACTTAACCAAACAATTGCAGTTTTGTTATCAGAATTTCCATTTATAATTCCAGTTTGAGAAAGGTTTGTTTTTCTAATATTTTCTAAATTATTAATGTTTTCTTGGGATGAAATATAACTTAAATACAAAGGTCTATGTTCATTAGTTTCTCCATATTTTTCCAGTTTAACATTAGATAATGTATTGCTAACATATTTAAAATATTCTACAACTTTATGATGTCTTGTAAATCGACTGCCAATTTCATAACCTAAAAACTCGGAAGGAGATTTTATGTTTTGCGATAAAATGTTTCCAAAAGTTAGAAAAGCAATTAATAAAAGTGATTTAATTTTCATGAATTAAGTTTTGATTGTTACCAAAAATAAGAAATAAATTTTATTAAATTAACCTCAATTTTTTGAAGCACGTTAAAAATTTGTTAGATTAAATTTGAGGTAACAAAGTGCCATCAAAATTTAGTATTTTTGATACATGGCAATAAACGATAGTGATTGTAAAATCACAGAAGCAACCATCAACTATAAGGAGCATTGGAATACTGCTTATCTTATTAATAATAGAGAAAATTTGGGTTGGTATGAAGAAAAATCATTACCAACGTTATCATTAATCAAAGAAACAAGATTGCCTAAAAATGCTACAATTTTAAATGTAGGATCCGGCTCTTCAATTTTAGTTGATAATTTATTAGAACAAGGATTTTCTGATATTATAGCGAATGATTTATCAGATGAATCATTAAAATTATTAAAGAATAAGTATCAAAAAAATAATAAGATTAAATTTATTGTTGATGATTTATTGAATCCGTCAAAATTGAATGAATTACAAAATATTGACTTATGGAATGATAGAGCTGTTTTACATTTTTTTTTAGAAAAAGAGCAAATAATTTCCTATTTTAAATTATTAAAGAAGGTTGTAAAACCTGAAGGATTTGTTATTATTTCTGTTTTTGCAAAAAATGGAGCTGAAAAATGCTGTGGCTTGCCACTGAAAAGGTATAATGTGAAAATGTTGGAGAATGAATTAGGAAATGATTTTGTGCTTAAAAAAAGTTTTAACTATACATTTATAAATCCTTCTGGTAATGAAAGGCCTTATATTTATGCGTTATTTCAAAGAAAAAGTTAAAATGAAAACAACACAAATTCCTTTTCAAAAGACCGGTTTTTTCTCAAAAATGATGCATCATTATTTAGAGAAAAACGAAAACATAAAACCATTCTACAACAATTTCCCTGATATTTCTGGATTTCATAATCAAATTGAAGAAAAGCAAAAATCATACAGCTTACAAACAAGATTAACATTGGTTGATGCTTTGCAAAAACAATATGCATCTTTTAAAATTTCAGAAAAGACCTCTGAAAACATTGAATTGTTAAAACAACAAAATACGTACACAATTTCAACTGGTCATCAATTAAATTTATTTACAGGTCCCTTATATTTTCTTTATAAAATTATTTCTACTATTAATTTATGTGAAGAATTATCAGAAAAATTTTCTGACCAAAATTTTGTTCCCATATATTGGATGGCATCAGAAGATCATGATTTCGACGAAATCAATTATTTTAATTTTGGTGGAAAAAAAGTAACTTGGAATCGTAAAGATGGAGGTGCAGTAGGACGTTTTTCTACGGATGGATTAGAGGATGTTTTTGAAGTGTTTTCTAATCATTTAGGAAATTCTAAAAATGCGAAATACTTAAAAAATCTTTTTTCTGAAGGATATTTAAAGCATAATAATTTATCAGATGCAACTCGTTTTATTGCGAATGAATTATTTAAAGAATATGGTTTAGTAATTATTGATGGAGACGATGCTAAATTAAAACACTTATTTAATCCTTTTGTAAAGGAAGAATTACAAAATAATACTTCATTTAAGGAAGTTTCCGAAACGATTCTAGAATTGGAAAGGAATTACAAAATTCAGGTAAATCCGAGAGAAATTAACTTATTTTATTTAGGGAATGAATTTAGAGAACGTATTGTTTTTGAAGACGATGTATATAAAGTAAATAATACTGATATCATTTTTTCGAGAGCTGAAATTTTAGAAGAAGTTGATAAAAATCCAACGGCATTTTCTCCAAATGTAATTATGAGACCTTTGTATCAAGAAGTGATTTTGCCTAATCTATGTTATATTGGTGGAGGAGGAGAAATGGCATATTGGTTTGAATTAAAAACATATTTTGAGAAAGTAAAGATTCCTTTTCCTATTTTGCTACTGCGAAATTCTGTGCAAGTTGTCTCAGAAAAACAATCAAAAAAATTGGAAAAACTAAATATTTCATTTGAAGAAATGTTTTTAAATCAGCATGACTTATTATCTAAAAAGGTCAGAGTAAATTCAAAAATAAAAATTGAATTTACTGAGAAAATTCAGTTTTTGAGAAATCAATTTTCAGAACTAAAGGAGGTTGCTGAAAAAACGGATGTTTCTTTTTTGAATGCTGTAAATGCGCAAGAGAGAAAACAGGTTAAAGGTCTAGAAAATTTAGAAAAGCGTTTATGGAAGGCTGAAAAAAGAAGACAAAAGGATTTAGTTAATAGAATAACAGCACTGCAGAATGAACTTTTACCAAACCAAAGTTTAGAAGAACGTCAACGTAATTTTTCTGAATATTATTTGGAGTATGGTTCATCATTTTTAAAAGCAATGAAAGGTGCTTTAATATCTTTACAATTAGAGTTTACAATAATAGAATTATAATGAAAGAAAAAGGTTTACATCCAAAAAATAAGTTTAACAAAGGTTATGATTTTGATGCTTTAATTGTTGAAAATCCGTTATTGAAAGAGTTTGTTTTAGAAAATAAATTTGGTTCTATAAGTATTGATTTTTCAAATCCAAATGCAGTAAAAGAACTCAATAAAGCATTATTGTTTTCTTATGATAAACTGAATCTTTGGAATTTCTCTGATGAAAACTTATGTCCGCCAATTCCCGGGCGATTAGACTATATTCATCATTTATCAGATTTGCTTTCAGAAGAAAAAGATATAAAAATTTTAGATATAGGGACTGGGGCAACTTGTATTTATCCTTTATTAGGTGTTGCAGAATTTAATTGGAATTTTATTGCCACCGATATTGATTTAGACTCTTTAGACTCTGCACAAGATATTATTGATGATAATAATTTAGATGCTAATATTAAGCTTCGGCAGCAATTTGATGAACAACAAATTTTAAAAGGAATTTTAGAAGAAGACGATTTTTTTTCTGCTACGATGTGTAATCCTCCTTTTTACAAATCTGCTGAAGAGGCGCGGGGTGCAAATAGAAGAAAATCAAGAAATTTAGGGAATAATGCGGTTAGAAATTTCTCTGGAAACAATAATGAATTGTGGTATAAAGGTGGAGAAAAGGTCTTTTTACATAATTATTTATATGAAAGTTCACTATTTTCTAATAAAAGTAAATGGTTCACAAGTTTGGTTTCTAAAAAGGAAAATATAGAAAGTTTACAAAATTCATCTAAGAAATTAGGTGCAGAAGAGTTTAAGGTAATTAATATGAATCAAGGAAACAAAGTTACGAGAATTGTTTGTTGGAGATTTTAATTTTACTTTTAACTTCGAAAAATAGAAAACAATATTCTTGAAGACCTTACGATAATTGGTTTATTCGTTGGTCATTTTATATGATATAAATACCACTTAGTTAAAAACTATGTCCTTTATTTTATGCTTTTTGCATACAAAATGTAAAATGGTATATACCAACATATGCACAAAGACTAAACATATAAAAGCATATAAAGGAACTCCAAAAATTTGATAAGGCCAATAATACGTCCAAACACCTAAATAAATAGTAATGACTTCACCAAAAGCAGGCAGTATTAAGGCTAAAATAATTGCTAAAATTATTTTATTTTTTTGTGTTTGTTTTGATAAAAGAGGAATTAAATTTCTTTCTAATTTATACAAATAATGAAAAGCAAGCATCCACGCAAATGGCAACCACAAGGGCAACGCTCTTGTAACTTCATGATATTCCCAATAACCATTCGTTACTCCCCAAGTTTCGCCAACAATTCCACCAAAACCAGTAAGCAGCATACCAATTAAAAGTATCCAATTCTTATTTTTCTTAGGCTTTATAATTTCTTTATAAATATTGTGTACAATTTTCAGAAATAACAGAATAGCAATAATCAAATCATATTTTTTTAAGGTACCAATTAAAATACCTGCAATTATGAGTTTTATAAGTGCTTTTAAAATTTCTGTAAAGTAGTCTTTTTTATTGTTGATCACAATTTATAATTTTTTCAAAAATAAAAAAACCGAAACGATTTGTTTCGGTTTTAAAGTATTCTTTTTTTATTTTAAAGATTTGGAATCACCAATTCTTGACCCGGATGAATTACATCTGGGTTTTTTAATATATTTCTATTCGCATCAAAAATAGCTGTATATTTCATGGCATTACCATAGTAATTTTTAGCAATTTTACCCAGCGTATCTCCACTTTTTACCGTGTGATTTGCAAATATTGTTGTGTCTTCAACAGAAATATCTGCAATTATATCGGTCGGATTATCACCACCAATTTCTTTTATTTTATCCCAAATTAAATTTTTTTCGTACTGATTTTTTGCGGTTCCAGCAACATGTAAAATTCCATCTACCTCTTTTACATTGCCATTTTTAATTTCTAATTCTTGACCTAAGTCTAGAACATTTTGATATTTTTCTTTCATTTTTTTTTTTTAAAATTAACACTATTATCTGACCGTTTGAATGTCATCTATATAATATCCTTGCTGCGTAAGATCTCCATCTACGGATCCAGCTAATTTGGCTTTTCTTCTTTCTAGATATATTTCTTCGTAATCTTTTGTGTAATGTGCAGATGTAACTACACTTACATCGAATTTCACAGAACTAAAGATATCTTTTTCTGTATTTGCAACAATGGTAATATAAAATTCTACATAACCGATATTTTTAGAACTATCATAGTCCACGGTAATAAAGCCAATTTCATCTTTACCAATAGAGGCTGAAGGGAAATCTATTTCTATACAGCCGCAAGACGCTTGAACATCATAAATAATTAAAGGTTGGTTACCTCTGTTGTAAATTTCATATACTGCTGTTAATTCTGATCCACGCAATATTGGGTAGTAATGACGATCTGGATTTATAATTTCCATTTTAGTTCTTTCCACGTTCTCTATACTTGGTTTTCTTAAATCACAAGAAAAAGAAATTATGGATATTAATAAAAGAAAATATATATTTTTCATTAATGTAAATTTAAACTTTTTTAATTAAATATGATTTCATCACAAGCTAAAGCATTTTTTCCAGCAACATTACTTCTACTAATTTTAACGATAAAAGTATCTGGTAATTGTTCATCATCAAATTTTGAGGGCAGATTAATTGACATTTCTTTTGTAGCCAAATCTGTTTTATCTACCAATGGATTTAATTTTTTTATTAAATTATAATTTGTGTCTAATATTTCAATTACACTAGGGTAATAAATAGCATGCTTTGTATCTTGTAAAAAAGAGAACGTAATTTTTTTTGATCCTTTAATATGTTTTTTTTCAATTTTTAAAGTTAAATTATCTATCGAGCAAATATGCCAATTGGTGTTGTAATCTTTGAAACCAAAAGTGCCATTATTTAAAACCGATATATTGGTGTAATCTTCATCTAAATTTGATAAAATTTCAAAGGGTTTTTTATAGAAATAATGCTTTCTTTTATGATATTTATAAATAGTCTCTTTCCAACTTTTAATGTAATCATCTATTGGATATTTTAATTCATTATATGTTTTTATATTAACAGATTTGCTAAAACTTTTTAATTTATCTAGCATTATTCCAGCTTCGTTTTTTACAATTATTTCTTCATTATTATTGATAGTCGCAAAGCCGTATGTGCCTATTCCATAAACTCTCATCACTTCTAATTTTAAAAAAGTAAGAGCAGTTGCAATCTTTCGAAAGTCTATATCATACTTATTTCTTTCAGTATTCGAGTCGAATTCATCGTAAAAACTAAAGAAGACTTTTGGATTTAAATATTTTTTGACGGTTTTGTTAATACCACTATAAATAGCTAATTCTTCTTTATTGATAAAAAAAGAATCGGTTATAAATGAATAATAATCGGTTAAGGCACTCGCCAATTTATTTGGAAATTTTTCGTGAAAATACGTATAGATTGCCTGATCTACATTAATATCAGTATTCCATAAAAGTTTGGAAAATATGTTTGATTTTAAATCTTGAAATGTGCTATATTGATATTCACTACCATGCAAGAAAACGCCTTTAACACCTAACTTTTTATATAGTTTTAAGTTTTTCTGAGTAACTTTTAAAGAAGGGTAAATATCAAAATAATTATCAAAATTAACAGCATAATCCCAAATATATATTTTTTCTAAATAATTTTTCCATCGTTTAATAGCTTCCTCAAAGTTTTCTATATATTGAGTATCTTCTATAGGTATACCTTTTTGAATATCTATGGTACTATAAAATAGTCCCACATTCTTTTCTGCCTTAAATTGTGGAATTTTCTTAACGGTAAAATACGAAGCTGTGAAAAATGATGACTTTTTATGATTTTTTGCTAGCTTATTTAAAAAGGTAAAGACAGCAGGAGCGGCATCTTTGGTTGTATTTCCGACAGCTTTACAAGAAGCGCATGTACAAACAATGCTATTATCATTTGGTAGAATCATGTATTTGTCAAGCGCATGATCACTATCATAAATAATTTTCACTTTTTCATTGATATATTTAAATAAGCTATCGCTTGTAAAACAATATTGACTTTCAACTCTTCTTTTACCTACTTTGGCATAAATTGATTGTGGTAAATTATATTCTTTAACAATCTTAGAAATGTTGTGCCCCCAAATTCCCCATTCTAATTCTAAATAATTAGTTTTGTTCCAAGCTCTAAAATCAGGATTAAAATTAGGAGAGAAGTAAGGTTCCCTGTATTCAAAGTCTGGAGAAGAACAACTGCTAAATCTATTCGGAATGCTAAGTTCTATTCTACCTTTGTTTTCTTTTCCTTTTTTATTTTTTTCTTTAAAATTTAAACTCGTGTATTTTTTGAAAAAAGCATTCAACCCAAAAACTAAATTTGCTGGAGTTGTTGCTTGAATAGTAATGTTTCTATCTTTCTTATACAAACAATAACTCTCTTTTTGAGGAGGGTTTACTCGTAAAATTATATAAGTATAATTCTTATTTAAATTATTACTTCGCTCAATATTTAAATACTGTCCTGTAATACTTCTAAAATTATTATTAAATTCATTTGCAGCATTACTCACAAGAATATCTGCAGACAAAGGAATGTTTATTTTAGGATATATTTTTTGTTTTTGAGAGTATAAGATTACATTCTTTTGAGCACAAGAAAAAAGACTCAAAAAAAACATTCCAATAGATATATACTTTTTTAAATTCATTCAGAGTGGCTTTATCTTCATTGTATTAAAAATGAGTAATAAGCGTAAAAGATAAATTATATTGGTTTGTATATACAGCGTTGAAAACCTCAATAGTGTTATCGGTATTATTAAAGATTGTGTTTTGGTTACTTTGAAAATTAATCCAAGTTCCATCTACCAATATTGCTGTTCTTGGTGTCATATTATACTTATAACCAGCACCTATCATTACGTTTGTGAAATTTAAAAAGGTATTTGATTGAAATTCTAATTGTTGGTCAAAGGGTGCACTACCACCAGAGGCAATAATGGAAAAATAATCTTTCCTAGCATTCACATTTATTCTTGCTTGTACCATGAAATTAGTATAAAAAAGACTTTCTGAGTAGGTCTTGTTTTGTATAGTAGCGTTACCATCAGGATCAGTAGGGCCGGGTTCAGTAAGAATTTCACCAGAATCGGGATCTCTTTCAAAAAATGTAGGACTAGTGTTCATTAAAGACAATCTAGCATTTACCCAAATATCTTCCCAAGTTCTCGCGACTCCTAATTTTAAGGTAAAATAATTTTGATCATTCTGCAATCTATCATAACTTATTCCAACTTGAGCTTCATATCCGTTATTTAGACCTTTATAGGCATTTGCATACAATTTAAATTTTGGAAAGAATTTCGAACCCAATAAAATACCGGCGTCTCCATAAAGGGTTTCATTAAAAATCCTTGCAAGGTTTACGCCTATTTGAACACCAACTCCAGACCTTCTGGCCGCATAATTCATATCTGCGCCATAGGTGTTTTTTCCATCAATTCTGCTGTAATTAATGCTTGCTAAAGAAGTATTATAGGCTACAGAATCAGAGGTGGCGTTTAAATAGCTAACCGCTATTTCATTCTTTAGGTTCTCTGCTTTAATGGTCTCTAAAGTCGTATTCCATTCAATTTGTTCGTATGGATTATCTATTTTTCGAAACTTTTGATAATAGTAGGCAGAATCAAACTTCTGTTGCATTTCAAAAACAACTCCTTTTTTATATTTTAAGAAATTATCATTAGGACTTTTTTTAATCTTTTTATTAATGAATTCTAAAGATTCATCATAAGGTTTTTGATTAATATGTAAATTAATCATTCTCATTAAAGAACCTTCATCCTTCGGGTTTAATGCATATGCAGAGTCATAATTAGTTAGCGCCTCATCGACTAAACCCCTTTCTTCTTGATTTCTAGCTCTAAAAAATAAAATTTCTGCTTCAGCATTTTTAATTTTTCGATCATACACATACGTTTTTTTTAGCGTATCTAAAATAGTTAAAGCTTTATCAAATTCTTTATTTTGAGTGTATAAGTCGGTTAGTTTTAGCTTAAAATTTTTGTTTTTAGGATAAAAACTTAAGGCACTTAAACTATAATTAATGCCTTTTGGGTAATCAGGAATGGCAGATGAGGCATTGATAGCCATGTCTAATAAACGCTTATTGTTGTTTTCTCTTGTTAATCCATCTTCCAGTACGGGTAATACTTTACGATATCTTTGTTCTTTCATTAAAAAAGTAGCATAGGCTTCTACTTGACTAACATAAACTGATGGATATTTTAAGCTTAACGGGTATTTTTGTTCAAGATCTCTTGTAATATTTAAAGCATCATCAAAGAGCTCCATTTTTTGATAAAGTGTAGATTTTCGTAATAAATGATCTGGATTTTCAGAATCTAAACCTATTAATTTATCTATTTGATCTGTGGCTTCATCATATCTTTCTAATGCTAAAAAGATGCCAAAAATTTGTTGTTCAGATTCTTTTATGAAATCTGGAGATGAAGCTAATTCAGTAAAAATGGGAAGAGCAAGATCGTATTGTTTATTGGTTACATGTACTTTTGCTCTGTCATACATTATTTTGTTATACTGAAATGTAATATCAGTATCATTTGGGAATTTTTCATGATTTTCTAATACCTTTTTTTCAAACCTTTCTTTGTCTTTTATAGGTTTGTAAAGCTCCATTTCTTGAATTAATAATTTTTTATTATTCGGATTTTTCTTGATCGCCTTCTTTATAAAATATTCAGCATCTAAATCATAACCTTTCCCTAAAGAATTTTTTATGACATAGTCTTGAGACTCTGAATTACCATTTAATTCAACTAACTTTTTATTTACTTCGTAGGCATCATTATATTCATTAAATCCTGCTGATTGTTGCAATAAATATGGCAAAGTTCTAGAATGGATGTCTTTAAATGCATTTTTATCTACTTTCTCTTTTATGTAAGAAATTGCTTGTGCATGTCTTCCTAGTTCTTCTAATAAGCCAATCTTTTTTTCTATTAATTCTCTATCATTGGGCATCTCTAATAAAGATCTATTGGTGTATTGCAGTGCAGCATCAGGATTTCCTTTTAACAATTCATTTCTAATAATACCCAAATATGCCTCTTTATTAGATGGGTTTTCATCTATGATTGTTTTGTAAATTTCATTGGCATTATCGTAGTTTTTCTCTTTAAAAGCTTCACTAGCGTCATCAAGTCTAATATAATTAAATTGTTCTTTTATTTCTGTGTCATTTGGGTATAGTTGATATAGTCTTTGTAAGGCCCTCTCGGCTTCTTCAAAGTTCCCCATTTCTTTATAGATGGTGATTTTTCGCATCCACCAACCTCGAGCGTATGGTGTGATTTCTAATAATTCATTTACAAAACATATTGCATCGGAGTATCTATTGGTTGCTTGTTCTATGTTCACCAAATACTTTAAGATATCAATATTTTTTCTGTTTTTTAAATAAACTTGCTTTAAAACATATCTTGCAGTATCGTATCTACCTAATTCTAGGTTGGCTTTTCCTAAAAGAGTTTTTAAATCTAAGTCGTTCGGAGATATTTTTAAACCTCTCCAGCTCATTTTTGCAGCTTTGGTGAAATTTTTATTTGCAATATCATTTTTTGCTTCTTTAAAGTATAAATC
The DNA here is from genome assembly GCF_900106075.1 of Polaribacter sp. Hel1_33_78. Taxonomy (NCBI): domain Bacteria; kingdom Pseudomonadati; phylum Bacteroidota; class Flavobacteriia; order Flavobacteriales; family Flavobacteriaceae; genus Polaribacter; species Polaribacter sp. Hel1_33_78. The sequence goes on along the minus strand of NZ_LT629794.1, from coordinate 2,354,823 downwards.
CGAAGAATTATAAACTTGAGCAGCCATATTTAATTGCGATAAAACAATTGCAACAAAAATGTAAATAAACTTATTTGTTTTCATAACGAATAACTTTAGTTATTTTATGTTTTAAAAGGTTTAAAATCATCTGTTTCTTTTTTCATATTTAAATTTTCGAAAATACTAGATTTGTTTTCTTTTTTATTGTTATTCGGGTTATTTCCATCATTTATGTTGTCTTTATTTTTCTTCTTTTCTTCTTTTCTCTCTTCAGCGGTATCAAAACCTTGTCTAGTCATGGTTCCCCAAGCAAGCTCTCCTGAGGTAAAATAACTAAAATATCCTTCAATAGAAAACAACATAATCATCCAATGATAAAAAAGGGGTTCTAAAAAAGCGGTAATAAATAACGTTAAAACTTCTCTAGTTGTATTGTAATACTTGAAAGTCATTTGATCCCAAATAATTACTATAGACGAAATCATAATCGCAAAAGTATAAGAGTATACAAAAACTAAAGGAGCAAAGTTCCAATTTACATAACCTGTAATAATTAAGAAAACTGCAAAAATAAGACCAAAAGTTTCAATAATTGGTGCCAAAAACTCAAAAAGGAAGATGTAAGGAAACGTTATTAACCCTAATCTTTTATAACTTGGGTTAAATAGAATTTTTCTATGATCATAAAACATTTGGGCTAACCCACTGGCCCATCTTTTGCGTTGGGCACGTAATATTTTAATATTAGGAGGACCCTCTGTCCAACAGCAAGAAAGAGGAATATATCCAATTTTATATTCCATTTTATTATTCATCATGTAAGCAGCCATCCTTGTTAGCATATCCATATCTTCAGCATGAGAATCTGCACCATAACCACCTGCTTTAATAGCAATCTCTTTATTAAACATACCTAATCCACCAGATACATTTGGTACCGAATTGATCAATTCCCACCCCATTTTTCCTAGAAGGTAAGATCTAATATATTCTAGTTCTTGAAAACGTGGTATTAATGCTTTTGGAGGTCTTACACGTGTAATAATACCTTCTTCAATTTCACAATTATTAGACATTCTTAAAGTGGCGCCAACAGCAATTACAGTTACCTTAGAGTTTAAAATGGGTTTAATCATTTTAGTTAGTGTATTTCTAGCAAGAATACAATCTACATCTGTGTTTAAGTAATATGGAAATACTGATGCATTTAATCCCGCATTAAAGGCATCTGCTTTTGTGCCACCATTTTCTTTATCAATGACGGTTAAAATTTCATACTTAGGGTTTTGAGATTTAAAAGTTCTCTTGTAGGGTTGAGTTTTAATTTTTTCAACATAGGCAAAAGGAGCTTCAACCAAATCAAATTCTTCAATTAAAAGATCTAGGGTTTTATCTTTACTACCATCATTTACAATAATTACCTCAAAAAGAGGATAGTTTAGGGTTAATAGAGATTTTACATTTATAATAATTGTTTTTTCTTCATTATATGCAGGTGCAATTACTGAAATACCAGGAGCTAATTTTGAACTTAATAACTCTTCATCATCAATATCTGTATTATAGTTTTTATATTTTGTGATGGATATATATGAAAATACAGCTAAAATAAGGTAGCTAAAAATTAATGCAGTAGCATAGAAGAAAATAAAATATTCATAAACTTTTACGAAAATTTCAAACATATTTATTTAAACTTAATTAGAGGGGTTTCAACATGGTTTAAAATTGTAAGATCGAAATCTTTCAATGAATTCTTTAAATTTTGAAAAGCTATTTTTCCTTCATAACTATAATTTAGAATTCCTTCAGCAATAATCTTTTTTGTATCTGTGTTATTTGATTCATGAAATATTTCTTGTAAAAATTTTAAAGATTTACCAGTATTAAATTTTCTTATTGTTTTTACGATTGCTACTTGACAAATTTCTGGTTCTGTATAATATCTGTCAATAAGTGTTTGCTCTGTATCTTTGATCTGTAATGCTCCTAAAGTTAATATAGCTTCTGCTCTCACTTCAGCATTTGTATCGTCTAATTTTTCTAATAAAATTTCATCGATACCTTTTTGCTTAAAAAAACCAACCATTTTTATTAAAAAAACCACTAAAGAGTCATTTTTAGAATAATTTATCCACTTCCCTAAACCCTCTAAGTTCCCTCTTTTATTTTGAAGTTTAAGATATTGCATTAATTCAATCTCATCCCATTTTGAAAGGGAACCTTCAATCTCATCAAAAAAACGATATGGATCATTCATACTTAAAGCTAGATATGAATTTCGTGCCTCTCTTCTAATCCTTTTATTTTTACTGTAGGCATAGACCAGTATTTTAGCATCGAATTTATTTAAATTTAAAACGAAAGCTTCTTGAAAGGCATTCATTTTTTCACTATTCGATCGAGAATCAAATTTTTTCTCTAAATGTCCTACAATATTTAATGCATCTATTATTAAAGGATATTTTTCTGATTTTTTTTCTTTATTCTTAAATTCTATTAAAATACCAATACCAATATCTATAGTTTCCTTATTTACTTCTCCTACAATATTTTCAAACTTATCAAATATTTCTTTCTCTGAGAATTTCTTATCGAAAAATAATACTTCTTCAAACAAAGTCTTTATTTCAGGAACATTCTTTTTAAGTTTCTTTTGAATTCTATTATAATTTCTCCTAATTACATAAATTGTTATTACTAAAACAATTGTTGAAATTATAAAACCCAATGTTAATACAATTGTCATTTGTATTATTAGAGGGTAAGTCTTTATCTTAAAGACAAAAGAAAGAAACCATTCAACAATACTCATTTGTAAAAGCTTGTTTTTATACTAATTTGACCAAGTGAGGGCTTCTCGTGTCTATTTATACGAAAGTAATAAAAAAAAATATCAAATGTATCTTTTTTTCTGTATAACCGCGTATTTTATAGGTGAATGACTTCGTTGTAGGCATCAGCAACTGCTTCCATAACGGCTTCGCTCATTGTTGGGTGTGGGTGAATTGTCTTTAACACTTCATGACCAGTTGTTTCTAATTTACGTCCTAATACTGCTTCTGCAATCATATCTGTAACGCCAGCACCAATCATATGGCAACCTAACCATTCTCCGTATTTTGCATCAAAAATCACCTTTACAAAACCATCAGGAGTTCCTGCTGCTTTTGCTTTTCCTGATGCAGAAAAGGGGAATTTACCAACTTTTAATTCATATCCAGCTTCCTTTGCTTTTGCTTCTGTCATGCCAACAGAGGCAATTTCTGGAGTTGCATAAGTACAGCCAGGTACATTGCCATAATCAATAGATTCTGTATGTAAACCCGCTAATTTTTCTACACAAGTAATTCCTTCGGCCGAAGCAACATGCGCTAAAGCTTGTCCGGGAACCACATCTCCAATAGCATAATACCCAGGAATATTAGTTTGGTAAAAATCGTTTACTAAGATTTTATCTCTATCAACAATAATTCCAACATCTTCTAAACCAAGGTTTTCAATATTAGATTTAATTCCCACAGCTGATAATAAAATATCAGCTTTTAAAGTTATTTCTCCTTTCTTCGTTTTTACAGTGGCCACAACACCTTCGCCAGAAGTATCAACAGACTCTACAGAAGAATTTGTCATTACTTTAATTCCAGCTTTTTTTATAGAACGTTCAAATTGTTTCGAAATATCAATATCTTCGACAGGAACTAAATTGGGCATATACTCTACGATAGTTACCTCTGTTCCCATAGTGTTATAGAAATGTGCGAATTCAACTCCAATTGCTCCAGAACCTACAACAATCATAGATTTTGGTTGACTTGGTAATGTCATTGCTTTCCTATATTCAATTACTTTTACACCATCTTGTGGCAAGTTTGGTAACTCTCTTGAACGAGAACCCGTTGCAATAATAATATTGTCTGCAGCATATTCAGTTACTTTTCCATTTTCTGACGTAACATCTACTTTTTTACCCGTTTTAATTTTTCCAAAACCGTTAATTATATCGATTTTATTTTTCTTCATTAAAAAAGCAACCCCTTTGCTCATGCCATCTGCAACACCACGACTTCTTTTAATCACAGCATCAAAATCTTTATCAATAGCTTCTGCTTTTAAACCATAATCATCAACATGTTTTAAATAATCATAAACTTGTGCAGATTTTAACAATGCTTTTGTAGGAATACATCCCCAGTTTAAGCAAATTCCACCTAAATTTTCTTTTTCTACAATGGCAACTTTAAAGCCTAGTTGAGAAGCTCTAATTCCTGTTACGTATCCTCCAGGTCCACTTCCAATGATAATGATGTCGTATTTCATACTTATATTTTTTTATCTTTTATTTCTTTACTTTATGCGTTCTAGAATTATTTTAGTTTCGTTCTTACTCTAATTTTACTAAAACTGATAATTAAAAAGGATGTCCTTTCAATTTCTCGTGCAATTTACTAACTTTTGTTTTTACTTCCAACTATTTTACATTCTCTCAGGAACATCAATTCCTAATAAATAAAATGCTGATTTTATGGTATCTGCGACTTTCTTTGCTAACTGAACTCTAAATATTTTTTTAGCTTCATTTTCTTCTCCTAATATGGATACATTTTGATAAAAAGAATTGAATTCTTTTACCAAATCATAGGTGTAATTCGCAACAATCGCTGGAGAATAATTTGTAGCTGCTTGTTGTATAGTTTCAGGATATAACGCTAATTGTTTTAGTAACTCTTTTTCTTTTTCATGTAATTCAATAGTTACAGATTTTGAATAATCAAAAGCTGCTTTTCTAATAATAGATTGAATTCTTGCATAGGTGTATTGTATAAAAGGACCTGTGTTTCCTTGGAAATCTACAGAAGATTTCGGGTCGAATAAGATTCTTTTTTTAGGGTCTACTTTTAGAATAAAATATTTTAAAGCACCTAAACCAATCGTTTTATATAGTTCGTTTTTTTCTTGCTGGGAATAACCTTCCAATTTACCTAGTTCTTCAGAAATTATTTTGGCTGTTTCGGTCATTTCAGACATTAATTCATCAGCATCAACAACGGTACCTTCTCTAGACTTCATTTTTCCAGAAGGTAAATCTACCATGCCATAACTTAAATGATGCAATTGTTTAGACCAATCAAAACCTAGTTTTTTTAAAATTAAAAATAATACTTGAAAATGATAATCTTGTTCGTTACCCACAGTATAAACCATTCCTCCAACATCGGGAAAATCTTTTACACGCTGAATTGCAGTTCCAATATCTTGTGTCATGTAAACAGCCGTTCCGTCTGAACGTAAAACAATTTTTTCATCTAAACCATCATCTGTTAAATCACACCAAACAGAACCATCTTCTTTTTTATAGAAAACACCTTTTTGGATGCCTTGAGAAACCACATCTTTTCCTAATAAATACGTGTTACTTTCATAATATAAAGTATCGAAATTTACACCCATATTTTTATAAGTAACCTCAAAACCCTCGTAAACCCAAGAGTTCATAGTTTTCCAAAGCGAAACAACCTGTTCGTTTCCAGCTTCCCATTGCTGCAACATTTGCTGTGCTTCTAATAAAAGTGGCGCTTCTTTTTTAGCTTCTTCCTCAGTTTTCCCCTGGGTAATTAACTGCGCGATTTCTTTTTTGTATTCTTGGTCAAATTTCACGTAGTAATTTCCAACCAATTTATCACCTTTTAAACCTGATGATGCTGGAGTTTCACCGTTACCAAATTTTTCCCAAGCCAACATAGATTTACAAATATGAATTCCTCTATCGTTTATAATTTGAGTTTTATAAACTTTTTTTCCTGCAGCTTTTATGATTTCTGCAACAGAATAGCCTAGTAAATTATTACGAACATGTCCTAGATGTAAAGGTTTGTTTGTGTTTGGTGATGAATACTCCACCATTATGGCTTTATCATTCGGTTTAGACGAAACCAAACCAAACGAAGAATTTGAGTAAATTGAATTAAAAAAATTTGTGTAGAAACTATCATCAACAACTAAGTTTAAAAAACCTTTAACTACGTTGTAGTTTGTGATTTCATCAACATTTTCATCAACATATTTCCCTAAATCTTCACCAATTTGAACAGGATTCCCTTTTTTGTAGCGCAATAAAGGGAATACAACAACAGTAATATCCCCTTCAAATTCTTTTCTGGTAGCTTGAAATTCTACTGAAGGAATTTCTATATTGTATAAAGCTAAAAACCCCTCTTTTACTTTGGTTTCTATGATGTTTTGAATGTTCATTTAATCTTGAAAATTGAAATGCAAAATTACATATTTTTATTTGTTTTTTTCAATGATTTTTGGTCAAGAATAATTGTAGTTTTGCACTATGGAAAAACGGTTACAACAACTCCCGAAATTAGCAGAAGAAGCAAGAAAAGAAAATAAAAAATATTTTACACATCTAAAAAAAGGACACCTAAAAATTTAGATTATGTTATGCAAGATTTGCACGATGCTGAGTTCGCAAAAACGGATTGTTTAGACTGTGGAAATTGTTGTAAAACTTCAAGTCCGATATTTATAGATAAAGATATTGAGCGCATTTCTAAGCATTTAAAAATGAAAGTTGCTAATTTCACTAACACGTTCTTAGAAAGGGATGAGGATGATTTTATGGTGCTAAAAACGGCACCTTGTTCTTTTTTCGATGAAGCTGATAATTCTTGTACAATCTATCATGTTCGCCCAAAAGCGTGTGCAGAATATCCTCATACAAACAGACGTAAATTCATACAAATTACAGACTTAACAATTGCCAATACGGCAATTTGTCCTGCAACTTATAATATTGTGGAAGCTTTAAAAAAGCGATTACCTTATGAGTATAATCTAAAAAAAATCAGAAAATAGTATTATTTATAAATTAAATATTTATTTCTAGTTTTTTCAAATGCTTTCAAGTCTTCTTTCCAAGTTTTTGTAATTTGTTCTTCAGATAAACCTCCTTCTATTTGTTCTTGCAGTTTTGTAGTTCCTGCTAATTTAGTAAAGAAGCTATTAAAAAATTCGTCAGAAGAATTTTGTTCGTAAGCTTTAAGTAACCAATTTAAATTAAGTCGATTTAAGTTTTTAGTGCTTTGCAAATTCTCACCAAAACATAGGTTGTTTTTATACTTTGGATATTTTGAGCCTTCATTTTGTTTGGGTATAAATGTAAATTCACTTTTTGCTAAGAAAGGTGATCCATAAATTTGGAATTGCATTTCGGTTCCTCTTCCTGCAGAAACATTAGTTCCTTCAAAAAAACATAGACTAGGGTATAAGTTGATGCTTTTGTCATTCGGTAAATTTGGAGATGGTTTTACTGGCAAACTATAGTCTGTTTTGTGATTGTAATTTTCTAAAGGAATGACAGTTAAATTACAATGAATTCCCTTTTTCAACCACTTTTCCCCATTTATCATTTTTCCATATTCACCAATGGTCATTCCATAAACTACAGGTACTTTATGCATACCCACAAAACTTTTATGTTGTAATTCTAAAACGGGGCCATCAATGTAATGCCCATTCGGGTTTGGTCTGTCTAAAATTATAACCGGAATTCCAACTTCTGCACAAGCTTCCATTACATAATGTAAGGAAGAAATATAGGTATAAAAACGCGCTCCTACATCTTGAATGTCAAAAACTACCACATCAATATTTTTCAATTGTTCAGCAGAAGGTTTTTTGTTTTTTCCATATAAGGATATAATTGGTAAGCCTGTTTTAGTATCAAATCCGTCTTTAATGGTTTCACCGGCATCTGCTTTTCCACGAAAGCCGTGTTCTGGAGCAAACACTTTTTTAATTTTTATTCCAAGAGAAAGTAAACTGTCGATTAAGCTAACAAACGTTTTTTTCTTTTTAGTTTTTTCTATAATAGAGGTTTGGTTTGCAACAATAGCAACATTCTTACCTCTTAAAAGGTTTAGATATAAACGAGTTCTTTCTGCACCAGTTTTTATAATTGCTGATTTTTTTGGGTCGTTTTTATTATTTTCTGGAGGTTTTTGTGCACAAGAAATCAGCTGAAAATTCAGGAACAGAAACAAGAATAAATATGTACTTTTGAAAGGTTTAAAAAGAATCATCAATTTGAATTACGAGTTATTCATTGCAAAACGCATTATTGCTGGCAAAAAGTATAAAAATAGCATTTCATCGCCAATAATAAAAATTGCCATCACAGCAATTGCGTTAGGAATTATTATTATGCTAATTGCTGTGGCAACAGGTGCAGGTCTGCAGTATAAAATTCGGGATAAAATGGCTGGATTTAAAGGTCATATTCAGATTGTAAATTATGACGCCAATAATTCTGATGTTTCTACAACAGCTATAAAAAAAGAGCAAGACTTTTATCCTACTTTTAAGCATGTAAAAGGAATAAAAAATGTGCAAATTTTCGCCAATAAAGCGGGTATTTTAAGAACTAAAACCGATTTTGAAGGTATTATTTTTAAAGGGGTTTCTACAGATTATGATTGGTCTTTCTTTACTGAATACATGGTGGAAGGAAGAGTTCCAGATTTTAATCAGCCAAGAACAAGAGAAGTTTTGCTTTCACAAACAATTATAAATCGTTTGCAATTAAAATTAAACGATACAATTATAGCCACGTTTATAAAAACGGTAAACAGTAAATTACCTTCCAATAAAAAATACATTATTACTGGAATTTATAATACAGGTTTTTTGCAGTTTGATAAAAGCATGATGATTGGCGACATTAGAGAGGTTCAAAATTTAAATAAATGGACAGAAAATGAAGTTGGAGGCTTTGAGGTTTTATTAAATGATTTTGATGAAATTGATGAAAAAGGAGAAGAGGTTTACAATAATATTAGTGCTACTTTAAATAGCAAAACAATTGTTGATGCCTATCCAAACGTGTTCGATTGGATTCAACTTTTTGACAATAATGTTTGGTTTATTATTGCTATTATGATTCTAATCGCAGGTATTAATATGATTACTGCTTTGTTAGTTTTAATATTAGAACGGGTGCAAATGATTGGCGTTTTAAAAGCTTTGGGAAGCAATAATACCAGTATTAGAAAAATCTTTTTGTATAACGCTACTTACCTTATTCTAAAGGGACTTTTTTGGGGTAACATTATAGGTTTAACAATTATTGGTATTCAACATTTTTTTAAAATAATAACGTTAAATCCAGAGACCTACTATGTGGCTACAATGCCGGTTTATATTTCATTTACAGCTATTCTATTATTAAACATCGGTACTTTAATTTTATGCTTTTTAATGTTGATAATTCCTTCTTTTATCATCACAAAAATAAGTCCTTCAAAGTCTATTAAGTTTGCTTAGTTCTAAATTTATTGCAAGATTGCTTCATGAAATATCAAAAAAAGAGATAATACATTTTTAAATTTTTAATTTGCTGATTTATAGCTACTCTGCGTTAGCGATTAAAATGGCATCCTTTTTCGAGGAATGAGAAAAAGATATAATTGGGCGCGACCTTTAGGGAACGCCCTAAAAATAATTTATATTTGCACCAGAAATTATAGAGATGAACTACGCAGAAAATATATTAGAAACTATTGGGAACACTCCCTTAGTAAAATTGAATGTTTTAACAAAAGAATTACCTTGTTTGGTGCTTTCTAAATACGAAACTTTTAACCCAGGAAACTCGGTAAAAGATAGAATGGCATTGCAAATGATAAAAGACGCAGAAGCAGATGGTCGTTTAAAGCCAGGAGGCACAATTATAGAAGGAACCTCTGGAAATACAGGAATGGGATTGGCTTTAGCTGCAATTGTAAAAGGCTACAAATGTATATTTGTAATGGCAGACAAACAGTCTAAAGAAAAGATAGATATTTTAAGAGCTGTTGGAGCTGAAGTTGTTGTTTGTCCCACAAATGTTGAGCCAGATGATGCACGTTCTTATTATTCGGTTTCTAAGCGTTTAGGAGAAGAAACTCCGAATTCGTGGTATGTAAATCAATATGATAATCCTAGTAATTGTAAAGCGCATTTTCTAAGTACAGGTCCGGAAATTTGGGAGCAAACCGAGGGGAAGGTAACTCATTTTGTTGTTGGTGTAGGAACAGGAGGAACCATTTCTGGTGTTGGAAGTTATTTAAAGATGAAAGCAAGGGAAGCGGGTTCAACTGTAAAAATTTGGGGAATAGATACCTACGGCTCTGTTTTTAAAAAATATCATGAAACGGGTATTTTTGACGAGAATGAGATTTATCCTTACATCACAGAAGGAATTGGTGAAGATATTTTACCTAAAAATGTAAATTTTGGTGTTATTGATGGTTTTACAAAAGTAACCGATAAAGATGCTGCAATTTATACGCAACGTTTAGCAAAAGAAGAAGGAATGTTTTTAGGGAATTCTGCTGGAGCAGCCGTAAAAGGATTATTACAATTAAAAGAACACTTTACAAAAGATGATGTTGTGGTAGTTTTATTTCATGATCACGGAAGTAGATATGTGGGTAAAATGTTTAATGATAATTGGATGCGTGAAAGAGGTTTTATAGAAGAAGAATTTAAAACTGCTGCAGATTTAATTAAAACTCATTCAGAAGAACCAATGATTGTTGCACAAACGGAAGAATTAGTTTCTCATGCAATAGAGCGAATGAAAGCGTTTAAAATATCTCAAATTCCGGTAAAAGATAGTAATGGTTTTGTAGGCTCTATAGACGAATCTGTTTTGTTACATTATTTTATTGCGGATAAAAATATAGCAGATAAACCAATTAAAGATATTATGGGGAAACCCTACCCAATTGTAAACAAGACTGCAAAATTAGAAGATATCTCTAAATTGATTACTAAAGAAAATGATGCTGTTTTAGTTGATTTAGAAAATGGCAATCATCATATTATTACAAAATACGATATTATTAGTGCTATTTGATTTTTCGTTTAACCGTAGTATTATGTATTTCATCGAATTAAAAAGGTAATTTAACGAAAAGTTAATTTTTAAATCAATAATAATTGTTTCTTGGGTTCATAACTAGAAAATAGTTATTTTATTTTATAAGTTGGGGGATTTATAAATATAGTTTAAAATCGTCTAGGAAATTTTTTTCTTAGATGATTTTTTTTTAGCTATATTTAAGTTATGACTGAACTTTCAAAAACACTAATTAAGGCTTCACATTATTCATAGGAACTTGTTATAATGATACTAGAAATTCAGATGATTGACAATTATTGAGATTGAAAAAAATGATGGAATCATATAAATAGTTGCTTCTAGTTCTTGTATAAATTACTTAACATGATTCAGGTATAGCAAAATAGAAAAATTTAAATTTAGCTCTTCGAAAATAAATTATAAAGTTTTAAAAAATGACCAGAAAAGACTATTACAATTTAAATGAAGCTGTCGAATGAAACAAAAGGTTAAATTTAGTTATCTGTTGTTAATTCCTCAAATATTGTTTGTTTTGTAAATCATATATATTATTTATTTGTAGATAAAGAGAGTTAATTATTTATTAATAAGTTCGGTTTCCCAGCATTAGGAAAAGCATAATACTAGAATGAAGCTCTTAAAATAGTGAAGATAAAGATAGAATTAGTAAGAAAAATATATACAAAAGAACAAATTTAAACACTTTGTATTGGGAGTATAATTTTTTTAGCCTTAAATAATTAAAACCATCTCTTTAGAGATGGTTTTTTTAAATCAACTAATTCAAATAATTTACACAATGAAAACAGTTTACGAGGTTGTTCTCATTTATTAAACAGCAAGCTTCATGCCAAAAAATATTTAAATTTATTTTTAGAATATTTTAACAATTACTTTGCGTGCTTATGTGCTTTGTATGATGAACGAACTAAAGCTCCACTTTCTACAAACATAAAGCCCATTTCTAATCCTATTGTTTCGTACTTCTTAAATTGTTCCGGAGTAATAAATTCTTTAACAGGTAAATGTTTTTTTGTTGGTTGTAAATATTGCCCAATAGTTAGTACGTCTAAACCTACACCTTGTAGGTCTTTCATCGTTTGTAAAACTTCCTCTTCAGTTTCACCTAAACCTAGCATCAATCCTGTTTTAGAGCGCATTCCGTTTTCTTTTAGGTATTTTAAAACAGCTAAACTTCTATCGTATTTTGCTTGAATTCTTACTTCTCGGGTTAATCTTCTCACTGTTTCCATGTTATGAGAAACTACTTCGGGATGCACTTCAATAATTCTATCTATTTGTTTTGTGTTACCTTGAAAATCAGGAATTAATGTTTCTAAGGTTGTATTTGGATTTGCTCTTCTAATTGCATCGACAGTTTCTGCCCAGATAATAGAACCACCATCTTTTAAATCATCTCTATCAACAGAAGTAATTACGGCATGTTTAATGCCCATGATTTTTATGGAGCGCGCCACCTTTTCAGGTTCATCCCATTCGACAGTTTCTGGTCTTCCAGTTTTTACCCCGCAAAAGCCACAAGAACGTGTGCAGATATTTCCCAAAATCATAAAAGTTGCGGTACCTTCTCCCCAACATTCACCCATATTTGGGCAGCTTCCGCTGGTACAAATAGTATTTAATTTATACTTGTCAACTAAACCCCTTAATTCAGTATATTTTTTACCAACAGGTAATTTTACACGTAACCATTTCGGTTTTTTTAGCCTTTCAGGAAGGACTGCAGAATCTATTGCCATGTTATAACATAATTGAAATGCAAATTTACAAAGAAAACTTTTAAATGCTTGTTAAAAACCAAACACTAAATCCTATTAAAAATACAATCCCCAGAATACTAAGCGTTTTTAAGTAAATACTTGGCCGATGTTCTTTTGGAGTATGTTTTCCAGTAATTAAAAGATAGTTTAAAACTGCATAAATAGGAGCTGTTAAAAATGATAAAATGGTAGCGATCTTCACTAAACTTCCCATATTTTTAAGAAAGAATTGTAATATGATAAATGTACCTATGAATAGTAAAATAATCCAAAACCAATAACCAAATTTAAATTCTTTATCAAACAACAATTTTGAGCTTCTATTCATTGCTCTTGGTGACGCATCTAAAGTAGTAATCGTAGTACTAAACATTGTTGTGAATGCAGCAATAGCTATAAATATATAAGAAAATTCGCCTAAGTTTTTTGTGTATAAAGTAACTAATTGTGATGCAAATTTCCCTCCTTGGTTAGAAAAGGTTTCTCCCGAATTATACATGACTAAAGCACCTAAAAGTACAAAACAAATTCCTAAAATTAGTGTACTAATATAGCCTACATTAAAATCAAAAATTGCATCTTTTGGTTTTATCTTAATAAAAGTATTTTTGCTTTTCTCCACAGACCAAATAGAATGCCAAATAGAAACATCTAAAGGAGCAGGCATCCAGCCTAGAAATGCAATTAAAAAAGTTATTTCTACTGTTCCGGATGGTAAAATTTGGCGTACATCAAAAGCTTCTTTAGAGCTAAATAAAGCAACTGAAACTGCAATTATGGTGCTCACTGTTAAGATAATTATAATGTATTTCATTAGATTATCTAGCAATTTATATTTACCAACTAATAGGAACAGGAGACTTATGGTCATTAAAAAAGTTGACCAAACGACTAGATTATTTGTAAATCCAAAAAGTTGTGAAGCTAAACCAGCGGTAACAATAGTAACTGCCGCCTGTATAGTAAACATTGTGGCAAAATTTAGCACATAATAAATTGCTAAAACACTTTTTCCTAATTTTTTATAGCCATCGAGCAGTGTTTCTCCAGTAGCAGCCGCATAACGTGGACCAAATTGAAAGAAAGGATATTTAAAAATATGCACCAATAACAAAGCCCAAAATAAACCAAACCCAAATTCTGCTCCAGCTTTTGTAGATTGCACTAAATGAGATACACCTATGGCTGCGCCTGCAAATAATAAACCTGGACCTAGAGAATTTAAGAATGATTTTTTCATTTAATTTCTAACTTTTTAATCGCTTTTCAAGTATTAACTATATTTTTTTTAATAGTGTATATTTTGGATATCTATGAAATACAGTAAAGGTGTTTTTAATTTTTATTTTCCTTAAACCTGTTAAAATATAATTTTTTAAATGGACTATTAAAAATTTCTAAACATTTTTTTATATGAACACAATTGAGGTAAGTATTATTAAGAAAATTTTCTTGCTTTTTAAAAGGTGATTTTGCTTACAATTACTGTAAAAATTAACGTTTAATTACGAAAATTACTTTGATGTACTGCCTATAAACATTTTACCATTCTTGTTTTATGACCTCTTAATAATGGCAGCTAATAACTTTTTTGCACGTAATAATTTTACTTTTACGTTATTTATTGGCTCATTAATTTGTTCAGAAATTTCTTTATAACTTAGTTCTTGAAAATAACGTAACTGAATAACCTCTTGGTATTTAGGTTTTAATTGCTTAATGTCTCTTAATAATTTTGCTAAATTCTGTTCTCTTATAATATTGTCTTCAGGTGTAGGGTTCTCATCAACAACTAAATAAACTTTTTCTTCCTGTTCAATGGTGGTTTCTATAGAAATAGAAGCGTTTTTTTTACGCAATAAATCTATGTGCACATTTTTAGAAATAGAGATTAACCAAGTTTTAAAAACATATTGATCATTAAAAGTATGAATTTTATCAAAGGCTTTAGAAAAAGTTTGAATCGTAATGTCTTCAGCATTATTTTCATTCTTAGTACGTTTTAATTGATAGTTAAAAACGCTAGTCCAAAAACTATCTAACAAAAACCTAAATGCAGCCTGATTTCCTTCTTTGGCTTTTGAAATGTTTATTTGAAGTTTTTTTTGGTTTATTTCCAATGATCTGGTTTTGAAATCAAATTTGCACTAAATATACTAATTTGAATCAATAATAAACCAATTTCTAAAAAAGGTAATAAAAAGATGATTTGTGGTTCTTTTAATTTCTTTGCAGAAATGCCCACGACAATATACTGAACTAAAAAATAAGAGAGTATAATCGCGAGTATAATTTTCCAGGGGTAAAAAAAGAATAAGGTTACTGCCAAAACATAAAAAAGTAGTTTAGAAAAATTAAAGAATCCTAAGAAAAAACGATGCTTAAATTGAATTTTTTTGATGATTCGTGTTTCTTCTTTTTTTTCTGTAAACCATTTTGAAAATGATTTTGGGGTATCAGTTTCAATAAAACTGTCCTCGGATATACAAAAAGTTGTATTTTTATTGTTCGCGGCATCCTTTATAAATAAATAATCTTCACCAGTATTTATTTTCATATGATTTATAAACCCGTTTACTTTGAAAAATTCTGATTTTTGATAGGCTAAATTGGAGCCAAAAGCCATATAGGAGGAGCCTAATTTTGTAAATCCAAAGCACTTAATGGCTGTTAACAAGTTTTCAAAACGAGTAAAAATATTTAGGATTGAATTTTTCTTTTGATATTTTTTATACCCTAAAATAATGGTCTTTTTCGAAGTGAATTTTTTACTCATTTCAGAAATCCAATATTTAGAAACAGGTTTGCATTTGGCATCAGTAAATAATAAATTGTTGTATTTTGATGCTTTTATACCTAACGTTAATGCATATTTTTTACTTCCCCAAAAAGCTTCATTATTTTCTACATTTAAAATTTTTAGGTTGGCATTTTTTTTTGTGAATAATTCTACAACATCTTTTGTGTTATCTGAAGAAGCGTTATTGATTAATACAATCTCAAATTTCGAATGTTTTTGTTCTAATATTGATGGAAGAAACTGTTGTATGATTTTTGCTTGATTTTTGGTGTAAATAATTACTGAAACTGGGACTTCGGTAATGTTATTTTTATTTTTTTTTAACCCAAAAAGAAAGGTAGAAAAAAGAATATAGTATGTGGTTTGGATTACTGCACAGGCAACAAAAACGCTGAAGACTACAGATAAAATCATTGATTTAAAAGAATATTAATTATGTTGAGGTTCTGTGCATGTATCAAACTTTTCTGATGTTTTTCCACAAAAACCACAAGCCTCTCCATTTTTGTTTAGCATTGGATTTTGACTAGCACAAGTGCCTGCAAACTCTCCATCTTTTTTTGCCCAAATTTTAATAGCAATTCCTGCAACACCAAGTGCTAATAAACCTAAAGTTAATAGTAATAATTTCATAATTAATAAAATTTATAAGTAATAAATAAATCTAAATTTTCAATTAAAATAAATGCGTTTAAACGCCTACAAAGATATAATAATACATTCAAAAAGCACCCATGTCTCTTGATAAAAATAGATACAGTACCTTTACATATATGAGCTGTTAAAAAATGTTATGATATTAAGGTATTTCAAAAAAAGATAGAAAGAAACATAAAAATATATAGTAAAGAGGAGCAAGATAAATTTATAAATAAAGCTATAAGAAATTGAAGGAAATGAGCTCTTTAAAAGTGTCATAAACGATCTTTCAGGATTTTTTTTAAAACTATTTTAATTTTTACAGTTCTAACATAAAGTTAATCATACAAAAAATGAAAAAAAATCAATTTACCAAAGACCTTTTTTTAGCTATCATAACGCTAATTATTTTTTCTTGTAGTTCTTCTGAAGGACAAGAGGATACCACAGATACAACCACAACAACTAATTATGATATTTCATCAATCCTGCCTAAGTTCGATAATATTGATGCAGTTTCTTATTCGGTTTCAGGGAATACGATTAGTTTTACAACAACAGATTTGCCAAATCATACAAGTCCTTATTGGGATGCTTCTCATCCTTTATATGAAGCTTATAATGGAACAAATTCTAATTGGAATCAGAACCCGAATTCTATTGGCGAGCAAAATATTACGTTTACAATGACTTTAAATCCAGAAGAGGCAACTACTAAAAGTGCCACTCCTTTAGGACCAATAGGAATCTCTAGAAACGGAATTGTTTTTTTTAATCAATATGCAGGACCAAACAATCAGGCTTTAACAAATGAAATAAATTCTTTTGATCAATGGCTAGGGCACCCGGCGGGGACACAATATCATTATCATATAGAGCCGAGTTACTTAACAGATCAGTTTGGTAAAGATGCGTTTTTGGGATTACTTTCTGATGGATTCCCTGTATATGGGCCAGAGGAAAATGGAACAACAGTTACGAACGCAGATTTAGACGATTATCATGGTCATACATCTGTAACGGCCGATTTTCCTGATGGAATTTACCACTATCACATTACAAACGAAGATCCATATTTAAATGGTAATGGTTTTTTTGGAACAGCAGGTACTATAACAAGATAGTTTTTGAAGTTTGTAAAAATTAACATATTAATTTTTCTTTTTTTCTTTTCTTGTGATGATACAGTTCAAGAAAACGAAAACATTTCTTCAGTCTATAAAATGAAGATTCCATCGATAGAAATTAATAAAGTTAACAATCATTTAAAACTAAAAAATGGCATTTTATATTTTGAGGGAAAACAGTATTCTGGTATCGTAAATGAGTTTTATGAGGATGAAAATATCAAATCAAAATCAGAATATTATCAAGGAAAAAGACAGGGCTTTTTTTTGGGTTGGTATAGAAATGGGGAGCAATGGTTTGAACGTTTTTATATAAAAGGTTTAAAGTCAGGTGTTCATAAAGGTTGGTATAAGAACGGAGTACAAATGTTTGAGTATCATTTTAACAATAAAGGCGTTTATCATGGGGTAGTTAAAGATTGGTATACTAACGGAATGCTCACAAAGTATTTTAATTTTGTGCAAGGTAAAGAATCTGGTAGCCAAAAAATGTGGGATTTAAAAGGTAAGTTAAGAGCCAATTTTTATACTATAAATGGAGAAAGGCATGGTTTAATTGGATTGAAAAAATGTGTAAGTGTTTTAAAAACTGAAATTAAATAGTATGAAATTTAATTCAATATTTTTTATTTTTATCTTTTTTGTTTCTTGTAAAAAAGAGACTACTATAGATAAAACAAAAACACTTCCTTTTTATAATTCAGCAGCGTTTACTCCTGAATGGATTGCTGAAAGTGATGATTCATATGCAACGATTCATACAATTGCTCCTTTTCAATTTACAAATCAAAACTCACAAAATATAACTAATAAAGATTTTAGAGGTAAAATTTATATTGCAGATTTTTTCTTTACAACTTGTCCTAGTATTTGTCCGATATTAGCCAAAAACATGAGGTCAATTCAAGAAAATTACAAGGAAGATAAAGACATTCTATTGCTGTCACATTCTGTGATGCCTTGGGTAGATACTGTAGAAAAAATTAAAAAATATGCTTTGGATAAAAAAGTAATCGATACGAAATGGCATTTGGTTACTGGTGATAGGAAGGCTATTTATAAAATAGCAAGAACATCTTATTTTGCAGATGAAGATTTTAAGAAGACTAAAGATGAAAGTGAGTTTATTCATACAGAAAATTTTGTGCTAGTTGATAAAAAAGGAAGAATTAGAGGTGTATATAATGGGACACTCGCTTTAGATATACGGAGATTAAAACGCCATATAGAAATATTAAAAAAAGAAATATAAAATTCTTTAATTGATAATATTTACTTCAATCTCCAAAGAAATTTTAAATTTGTTATACACCATTTCTTGAATTTTTTCAGAAAGCTGATAAATCTCTGTGCCAGAAGCATTTCCATAATTTACAAGCACTAAAGCTTGATTTTTGTGGACTCCGGCGTCTCCAAAACGTTTTCCTTTAAATCCAACTTGTTCCACTAACCAACCGGCTGGTACTTTAACTTCAGTGTCGGAAATTACATAACTCGGTATATTTTGATGTTCTTTCTGAAGTGCTGAAAAGTGCTGTTTGGATATTATAGGATTTTTAAAAAAACTACCGCTATTTCCTAATTTCTTAGGATCTGGTAATTTCGAATTTCTGATAGCAATAACGGCATCAGAAATATTTTTTAAAGTAGGATTTATAATTTTATTGAATGCCAACTTATCCTCAATTGCTCCGTAAGAAGTATTTAATTGGTGATTTTTTTTAGTCAGTTTAAAACTTACTGAAGTCAAAATATATTTTCCTTTTGCTTCATTTTTAAAAATCGAATTTCGATATCCGAAATTACACGCTTCATTAGAAAACTGAATCAATTTTCTTGTTTCAATTTCTATGGCTTCAACTTTAGTAATGCTGTCTTTTACTTCTACACCATAAGCACCAATGTTTTGGATAGGACACGTACCAACGTTTCCAGGTATTAGAGATAAATTTTCTATTCCTCCAAAATTATTTGAAACGCACCATACAACAAATTGATGCCAATCTTCACCAGCATTAACCGTTAGATAAACATCATTATTATCTTCTCGATCAATAGAAATCCCTTTAATATCAATATGTACAACTAATTTTTCAATATCTTTTGTGAGTAACATATTACTTCCTCCAGAAATTAAAAAAATATTTTTTTCAGCAATTAGTAATTGCTGAAGTTGATAGACTGAACCAACAGAAATAAAACGTTTGGCATTTACATCAATTCCAAAGGTGTTGTATTTTTTTAATGATATGTTTTTTTGAATAATCAATTAACTATTATATTGTTTTAAAGCTTCAGCAATAATTTCAACAGACCTAATTAAGTCTTTTTTATTTAAAACATAGGCAATTCTTACTTGGTTTTTACCTTCACCTTCTGTGGAGTAAAATCCACTAGCCGGAGCAACCATCACAGTTTCATTATTATAATTGAATTCTTCCAACATCCATTGTGCAAAATGATCAGAATCTTTAACAGGCAATTCTGCAACACAATAAAAAGCTCCTTTTGGATTGGCAACTTTTACACCTTCTATCTTGTTTAATTCTGTAATTAAAGTATTTCTTCTTTCAACATACTCTTCTTTTACATCATCAAAATAACTTTGTGGGGTGTCTAACGCAGCTTCACTTGCAATTAATGCATACGTTGGCGGACTTAAACGTGCTTGTGCGAATTTAATGGCAGTTTTTATAAAGTTATCATTTTTTGAAACTATACAACCAATTCTCGCTCCACACATGCTGTAACGTTTAGAAACCGAATCTATGACAATAGCATTCTGTTCTATACCCTCTAAAGACAATACAGAGGTATGATGCAAGCCATCATAGGTAAACTCTCTATAAACTTCATCAGCAATTAAATATAAATCGTGATTTAAAACAATTTTTTTCAGTTTTTCAATTTCTTCTTTTGAGTATAAGTAACCTGTTGGATTCCCAGGATTACAGATTAAAATTGCTTTTGTCCTTTTTGTGATGAGTTTCTCAAAGTCTTCAATTTTCGGTAAAGCAAAATTATCTTCAATTTTAGAAATTACAGGCACTACGGTCACTCCAGAAGCAGTAGAAAAACCATTATAATTTGCATAAAAAGGTTCTGGAATAATAATTTCATCACCAGGATCCGTGATACTTCCTATCGTAAAAAGTAATGCTTCAGAGCCACCAGTGGTCACAACAATATTATCTGCAGCAACATTGATATTATTATTTATATAATAATTGGCAAGTTTATTCCGGTATTCTTCAGAACCTTCAGATCTTGCATACGCTAATGTTTGTAGCTCGTTATTTTTAACCGCATCTAAGGCAACTTGTGGTGTTTTTATATCTGGTTGGCCAATATTTAAATGAAAAACTTTTGTTCCTCTTTTTTTAGCATCTTCTGCATATGGCACCAATTTTCTAATTGGTGATTCTGGCATTTGTAATCCTTTTTTAGATATAGAAGGCATAATAATTGATTGGATGATTTAGATGCAAATTTGCGAAATATATTTTATATCTGCATTTTAATTTCAGAATCTTTAAAGGTTAAATATTTGCTAAAAGCATAAAAACCATAGCATATAATTGTATCTTAAGGTTAAATCTTTAATATTTATTTTTTTTGAAAAAAACTCTGATACTTTTTCTTATTTTATTTTTCAACTTTTCTTTGTCAACAAAAGCACAAAAAGGTTTTCATTTTCTGGATAAAAGTAAAAATCATCAACGTGTAAATTTTGAGTTGATTAATAATTTAATAGTGATTCCTTTAAAGATAAATGGCAAAAAATTATCTTTTATTTTAGATTCAGGAGTAAGTAAAACTATTTTATTTAACATCACAAAAAATGATAGTATTGGACTTAAAAACGTTAAAAAAGTGCAGCTGCAGGGTTTAGGAAAAGGGGAGTCTGTAGATGCGTTATTGTCATATAAAAATAGTATTTCCCTTAAAAACATAGTGAATAGTAATGAGACTATATATGTAATCTTACAAGATCATTTTGATTTGTCTGGCAAAATGGGAAAGACAATTCACGGAATAATTGGCTACAATATTTTAAGCCATTTTATAGTAAAGGTAAATTATAAATTTAAAAAAATTGATTTTTATAACCCGGATACTTATACTTACAAGAAATGTAGAAAATGTGAAGTTTTTCCAATTCAAATGTATAGAAGAAAACCGTATATACAAGCCGAGGTTCAGTTAGATACAATTGGCAGTGAGTTGACGTTTGTTAAGTTATTAGTAGATTCAGGCGGAAGTGATGCTATTTGGCTATTTGAGAATACAAAAAAAGAAATTAAAACACCAAAGCGTTTTTTTAACGATATTTTAGGGGAAGGTTTAAGTGGTGCCATTTATGGAAATAGAAGTAGAATCCCGAAAATTAAACTAGGTGCATTTGAAATTCAAAATCCAACAGTGTCTTTTTTAGATTCAGTATCTACTAAAAATGCAAGAAGTTTTCAAGAAAGAAATGGCAGTATTGGTGCGGGTATATTAAGAAGATTTAAAGTTTGGTTTGATTACCCTAATAAAAAAATAATGCTAAAAAAGAATAGTTGGTTTTCTAAGGGGTTTAATTATAATATGACAGGATTAGATGTTGTTTACAATGGAAAACAATTGGTAAAAGAGCAAGTGGCGGTATCTAATTTTGACGGATATCAAAGGCAATCAGAAAAAAAGAATGCAATTAGTTTTATTACTAGCTTTGCTTATAAGTTTAAATCTTCCTACAGAATAAAAAATGTTATTAAAAATTCTCCTGGAGATAAAGTAGGGTTAAAAAAAGATGACATTATTTTAAAAATTAATGACAAACCAGCTCATGAGTTAACGATGAATGATATTATCTTAAAGTTTCAAGAAAGAGACCAAAAGAAAATAAAAATTATTGTGAGTAGAAATGGTAAAAAATTACAATATGAATTTCGTTTAGAAAAAAAAGTTTAACCTAATCTCTAAAATTAGAGAGCATACTTTTCTCCTTTTGTAAAGAAACTCCTTTATTTACAATACCTTTAATTTTAATCACTTTTCGTGCATTTTTTGCATTCGAAAAAATTGTGATTGCTTTAGAAAAACCGCCAACTCTTTTCGTATCATAAGAAACTTTAATTTCTCCTTTTTCGCCTGGCATAATTGGCTTTTCAGGTTTTTTAGGCACTGTGCAGCCACAAGAAGATTGAATGTTTTTTATAATTAAAGGTTGAGTACCTGTATTTGTAAAAATAAAAACTCTTTCGCCATTAGATCCTTTGCTAATTTTTCCATAATCAATAGTTTCTTTTTCAAATTTAAACTCTTGAGCGCTTGTGGAAAAAGAGATAAAAAATACTACTAATAAAGTTCCGAAAGTTTTCATAATTACTTTTTTACATGGTAAAATTAACGTTAATAATTTGTTTTAAAAAATCAATCACTAATTTTCTCGACAAAATAGATAATTGTATTTTTGCCAACGATATTTAAAAAACCATTCCAAAGTATGACAATTCCATCTAAATATGATGCAAGCCAGGTAGAAGATAAATGGTATGACTACTGGATGAAAAATAATTATTTTCATTCAACACCAGATGAGAGAGAGCCTTATACGATCGTAATTCCGCCACCAAACGTAACAGGTGTCTTACATATGGGACATATGTTGAATAATACAATTCAAGATGTATTAATTAGACGTGCTCGTTTGTTGGGTAAAAATGCTTGTTGGGTTCCGGGTACAGATCATGCATCAATTGCTACAGAAGCAAAAGTTGTTGCGAAGTTAAAAGAGGAAGGAATTAATAAAAGCGATTTAACGCGAGAAGAATTTTTACAACATGCTTTTGATTGGAAAGATGAATATGGAGGTATTATTTTAGAACAATTAAAAAAGTTAGGTGCTTCTTGTGATTGGGAAAGAACTGCTTTTACAATGGATCCAGAAATGTCTGAATCTGTCATTAAGGTTTTTGTTGATTTATATAATAAAGGTTTAATTTACCGCGGTTATAGAATGGTAAACTGGGATCCTGAAGCTAAAACTACACTTTCTGATGAAGAGGTAATTCATGAAGAAAGACAAGGAAATTTATACTATTTAGAATATAAAATTGAAGGTTCAGAAGATACCTTAACGATTGCTACTACAAGACCAGAAACTATTTTTGGCGATACTGCAATTTGTATCAACCCAAACGATGTGCGCTTTAGGCATTTAAAAGGGAAAAAAGCAATTGTTCCTTTATGCAATAGAGTTATTCCTATTATTGAAGATGAATATGTTGATGTTGAATTTGGTACCGGTTGTTTGAAAGTGACGCCTGCGCATGATGAAAACGATAAGAATTTAGGAGATAAGCACAAGTTAGAAGTGATAGATATTTTTAATGATGATGCTTCTTTAAATTCCTTTGGATTGCATTATCAAGGAAAAGATAGATTTGTAGTTCGTAAAGAAATTTCAAAAGAATTAGAAGAAAAAGGGTTTTTAGTCAAAACTGAAGTTCATACAAATAAAGTAGGAACCTCAGAAAGAACAAAAGCTGTAATAGAACCAAGATTATCAGATCAATGGTTTTTAAAGATGAAGGATTTAGCAAAGCCTGCTATTGATGCTGTTTTAGGAGAAGATGCTGAGATTAATTTATATCCAAAAAAATTCGAAAACACATATCGTCATTGGATGGAAAACGTTCGTGATTGGAATATATCTCGTCAACTTTGGTGGGGACAACAAATTCCTGCTTATTTCTATGGTGATGGAAAAGAAGATTTTGTTGTTGCGGAAAGTATGGAAGAAGCATTAATTTTAGCACAGGAAAAGACTAAAAACGATGAACTAACAGCGAACAATCTACGTCAGGATAGTGATGCGCTTGATACTTGGTTTTCTTCTTGGTTATGGCCAATGTCAGTTTTTGACGGAATCAGAAATCCAGAAAACGAAGAAATTAAATATTACTATCCCACAAATGATTTAGTTACTGGGCCAGATATTTTGTTTTTCTGGGTAGCCAGAATGATTGTGGCGGGATACGAATATAAAGATGAAAAACCTTTTCAGAATGTTTATTTAACAGGATTGGTAAGAGATAAGCAAAGGCGAAAAATGTCTAAATCTTTAGGTAACTCGCCTGATGCTTTAAAATTGATTGACGATTATGGTGCAGATGGTGTAAGAGTTGGACTACTGTTGAGCTCTGCTGCTGGAAATGATTTAATGTTTGACGAAGATTTATGTCAGCAAGGAAAAGGATTTGCAAATAAAATTTGGAATGCTTTCCGCTTGATAAAAGGTTGGGAAATTGATGGAAGTTTAGCGCAGCCAGAAACTGCAAAAATTGGTTTAGAATGGTATGAAGCAAAGTTTCAAAAAACATTAGCAGAAATAGAAGATCATTTTTCTAAATATCGCTTGTCAGATGCTTTAATGGCAATTTATAAACTAATTAATGATGATTTTTCTTCGTGGTTATTAGAAATTGTTAAACCAGCATATCAACAGCCAATAGATAAGAAAACATTTGATGCAATTATTATTGTATTAGAAAATAATCTAAAAGTATTGCATCCATTTATGCCATTTTTATCGGAAGAAATTTGGCAATATATAGCAGATAGAACTCCAGAAGAGGCATTAATTATTGCGAAATATCCAGTAGTTAAAGATTTCAATGCTAATATTATTAGTGATTTT
Source organism: Polaribacter sp. Hel1_33_78 (assembly GCF_900106075.1). Classification (NCBI taxonomy): domain Bacteria; kingdom Pseudomonadati; phylum Bacteroidota; class Flavobacteriia; order Flavobacteriales; family Flavobacteriaceae; genus Polaribacter; species Polaribacter sp. Hel1_33_78. The sequence goes on along the minus strand of NZ_LT629794.1, from coordinate 2,329,895 downwards.
GAATTTGCAACTGAGGTTGTTTCAGGAATTAGGACAATTCGAAAAAATAAAAACATTGCTTTTAAAGACACTATTGACTTGTTTGTAATTGATGTAGAAAAGAATTCAAATAAATTTGATACTGTTATTCAGAAACTAACAAACACGTCAACAATAAAACCTGTTTCGGAAAAAGTAGATGGAGCCTCATTTAGAGTGAAATCAAATGAATATTTTGTACCAATTTCTATTGAAAATATTGATATAGAAGCAGAAATAAATAAATTAGAAGGGGAATTAAAAAGAGCAGAAGGTTTTTTATTCGGAATCACAAAAAAGTTATCTAATGAGCGTTTTGTAGCAAATGCGCCAGAACAAGTAATTACTTTAGAGCGTAAAAAAGAAGCGGATACAAAGGCAAAAATTGAAACTATTAAAAGTAGTTTAAAATCACTTAAATAAATTGATAGATTTACAAACAAGAGTTTATATTTGCTAAAAATTAAATTAAAACTAATGAAGAAAATAATTATCCCTATTACCGTAATGTTTTTATTAGTAGCGTCATGCGTTTCTAAAAAGAAATACTTAGAATTAGATGAAAAATTAATAAATACCAAAGCTAGTCTTCAGAAAACAACAATTGAAAAAGAAAGACTAGAAGCTAAGTTTAGAAGTATTGAAAAACGCGTAGAGAATTACAATAATAAAATTAATTCTTTAAGAGATGAAAACGTAACTTTAGAAAGAAGTAATTTAGGCTTTACAGATGATGATATAACCGTTTTGTCTGAAAAGCAGAAAGTTGAATTAGGAAAAACGTTATCTAAGATTGATGCGAAAAAAGTTGCTCAAGCTAAAACATTGAAGGATTCTATAAATTTGGCTGTAGACTATAAGGTGAAAAAATCGATGCGTTCTGCAGGAATGTACTCAGAAGAAGATATTAATATCAACATAGAAAATACAGTTGTTATGATCTCAGTTTCGAACAAATTATTGTTTGCATCGGGTAGTTTTGACGTAAATAAAAAGGCGAATCCTTTATTGCAGAAAATAGCAGATGTTATTAATTCAGAACCTAGTATGGATGTAATGATTGAAGGTCATACAGACTCTAAAACATTAAATAACCCTACAAATGCTCTGAAAGATAATTGGGATTTAAGTGTAAAAAGAGCCACGGCTATTGTTAGACTTTTAGAAAAAAAATATTTTATAAAGTCCAATAGATTAATTGCTGCAGGTAGAGGAAGTTCTATGCCCTTAGTTAAAAATAACTCTAAAGAAAACAGAGCAAGAAATCGTAGAACACGAATTGTTATTTTACCTAATTTAGATAAGTTTTTTGCAATGTTATCTTCAGACCCTGATACAAAATAATAAAATAAAAAATAGATTAAATTTATAAAGCACTCATTTCGAGTGCTTTTTTTATACATTTTAGCGCACTAATTTATAAATTAAGTAACAAAAATGTTTTCATATTTAGGAACTAAGAATTTCATTAATTTTAGTCAGCTCGTCATCAAAAAAAGAAGTAGTTTCAATGGCTTTTAAACTGTCTAAAATTTGTTCAGTTTTACTAGCGCCAATTAAAACAGAGGTAATTCTATCATCCTTTAAAATCCAAGAAATTGCCATTTGTGCTAAAGTCTGATTTCTATTTTTGGCAACTTCATCTAATGCCTTAATTTTTGGAAGCATTTCTAAAACTTGATTCGTATTTAAAAAAGGGCTATCCTTCACCGCTCTTGAATCTTTTGGCAATCCATTAATATATTTATCAGTTAACATTCCCTGTGCTAAAGGGGAAAAGCAAATAGCACCAACTCTTGAGCTTTCTAATACATCTAATAACCCGTCTTCAATCCAACGATTAAATAGGTTGTAATTTGGCTGATGAATTAAACATGGAGTTCCTAAATTTTTCAAGATTTTAAAAGCCTTTTCAGCTTCTTTTGGTTGATAATTAGAAATACCTACGTACAAGGCTTTTCCTTGTCTAACCATTAAATCTAAGGCACCCATAGTTTCTTCTAGAGGCGTATCGTAATCGGGTCTGTGATGATAAAAAATGTCAACATAATCCAATCCCATTCTTTGTAAACTTTGATCTAAACTAGCCACTAAAAATTTTTTAGATCCGAAATCTCCATAAGGACCAGGCCACATTCCATAACCAGCTTTTGATGATATAATCAATTCATCTCGGTAATTTTTAAAATCTTTTTTTAATATTTTTCCAAAATTTATTTCAGCAGATCCAGGTGGAGGACCATAATTATTAGCTAAATCAAAATGTGTAATTCCATTATCAAAAGCACATTTTAAAAGATTTCTTGCGGTATTTAAATTGTCGTTATCTCCGAAATTATGCCATAAACCAAAAGAAAGTTCAGGTAATAATAGACCGCTGTTTCCGGTTCTTCTATATTTCATTTTTTTATAGCGATTTTCATCAGCTATATATTTGCTCTTTTTACTCATATTATTATATGTTTTCTAAATTACGATAACACAAAAAAATTAATTTTAGGAATATCTATAAACAAATACTAATGCGCTATACTTTCAGTATTTTCTTTTAAAATAGATTCTACGAAAATTAATACAAAATAGCTGATGCGAAATTAACATCTACTTTAGTTCTAACAAAGTACCTGCAAGTTGAATTAATTTTCTTTTAAAGAGCAGCAAAATACAAACTTCTTAAAGATTATGTTCTTAAAGATCTTAATTATTAAAAGGTAATTGTAAAAACAAAAACCGACTATGTTTTAGATACTTCGATATCTAAAAATAAAATAAATTATGTTTAGATATTAAGTTGTTTTATATGCCAAAGATAATTTTCTGAACATAAATTAGAAAATTAAAAGCACTTTTTCCAAATAATTTATTGTTTTAAACTCAGTGTTTTAGTGAGTTTGTTTTAAAAAGAAGCTCATTTTCTTTTAGATAAGACTTATAAATACCTGAGTAAATAAAATCTCCGAGAGTTAAAACTCTCGGAGACTTTAAATTAATTTTTTAAAAAATTAAATAAGAATAACATAATAAGATTGTCAATTGTACATTTTATTCATTTAATTTTTTACAATTTTCATTGTTTTACTACCGTTTTCGGAGTATACCTTAACAATGTAAACTCCTTGGCTTAAATATTTTGTTTCTATAGAGTTTAAATTTGTTCTAACCTCTTTTATTTTATTACCAAGCAAAGAATATATTTCTACTTTTGTTAATGGCGATTTAGAATTAATATACAAAACATTATGAACAGGGTTAGGATACATAGCGATACCTTTTTCAAGAGACTCCTCTGCAACTTTAAGGATACCTGTTCCGGCAGATCCAGGACTTGCATAGATATTAACTCCTTCATAGATTCCAACGAAATCTGTAGCATCTCTCCAATTTGCAGGATCACTATTATCAGATAAAGGGTCTATAAGTTCCATAGAATATCCAAGTCCTATAGCACCTTGTGGCCATTCACCACCTATGTTATAGGTTAATGAATCTATCACGATTCCTGAATGATGCTGTGTGTTTTCAATATAAAGTAATTCAGCTTCATCATTACTTAAATTTGCACCTTTCCATTCAAAAGCAGGTACTCCAAAAAAAGCACTGAATGCCGCTGCATCTTTAGCTGTAACCCAATAAGCACCAGGTTCCAAGGTGTATTCTGGTAATTTACCACTAGCGATACCTCCTTTTATTCTAAGACCTCCTAATTCTATAGGTGTCTCCGTAATATTAAACAACTCTATAAATTCAAGTTTATCTTCCTGTTCGGCAGGTGGTTCATCATACATGATTTCTGTTATAACCAATCCTTCTGCTAGCGGGTTATGGATTAATTCAGCAATACTAGTCTCCATAACATTTCCTGCAAGATCTTCAATATTTGCGATTTCGAGTTCGTAATATTTTCCAATACTAATGCCGGGATCTAGGGTAAGGGTTATAATGTCTGAGGCTTTAAGAGTTACGTTACTTACAATTGGCATATCAAAAGCGCCTTCTAAAAAAGTATAGTTATCAGCCGAGAATAGATTGGCGGTAGTACTCACGGCTTCACTAAACTGTACCTCTATTTCAGTGGTACTTATAACTGATGGATCTAGCACTAGAGGAGGATAAATGTCTTCGTCTGCGGCAAAAATAGTTATATCATCAATAAGAACTTTGGGTGGTACTCCTTTTTTAGCACCTGACTTCGCTAAGAAATGCAATACAACATTTGGCTCATCAAAAGCATCAGAATGCAGCGCATAGGTGTATTTCTGAAATGGCGTATCCTCGTTTGAAAAACCAAGCTCGCCTCCACCCATAAGAATTTTAGGGCCAAAGGTTTCCCCACCATCTGTGGATACTTTTAAATAAAGTTTCAAGTGTTTCTGATCACCTGTGGCTATCGTTGAAGCCCAAAAATCAGCTACAACATTCTCAAGACCTGTAAGGTTAAGATTAACTTGGACAAATACTTCTACTTCTTCTTCTTCCTCACCTTCGGCAGCAACAGGCCAAAGCCCTAATGATTTTCCACCATCTCTGAAAGTTGTGTTGTCTTGGAATATTCTATAATTATCAACATAATTTCCAAACCAATTAGGTATAAAATAGATGCTGTCCCCTTCAGTGAAGACTGGGTCTTCAAATCCTTGTTCGTAAGGAAATTCGGTTATTTGCCCAAAGCTTTTTGGGCTAAAACAACATAAAAGCAATACGAATACTAATAGTGTAAGTTTTTTCATGATTTTTAATTTAAATATTAATTTTTTTGATTTAACAATCTTATATTTCTTTAACAAAAATAAATAGGAAGTTTCAAGTATAAAATGACCCAGATCAGTCACAATATTTTTTTCAAAAGATTAATTTTTAAATGAAATTGAAATATTTTATTGAAGTCGTAAAGACTTTATTGAGAGTAGAAAAGGTTTAATATTTGAGATTCATGTTGATTCTTTTCTCCCTCTTTTGGAAGACATCATACATGACAAAAAGTAGAAAAAAATAGTGTTCATAAAATTATTGATTCTAAACACCTTATAGGTTTTGCCCTTAAAAAGAGGTTTTATAAAATAAAAGAGAATAAAATAGTGAGTCTTAAGCTAAAAATAAACTAAGAAAATGAATTTTTCTTAGTTTAGTATTCTTTTAATTTAAGGCTTCTTTCAACAATGTTATAGGATGTTTTGCAATGCGTTTTGTGCCATCAAAAATTTGATGTCTGCAACTTGTTCCAGCCGCTGCAATTTCTGTTTCCGAACTACAATTTCTAATCTTCGGAAACAAAGTATCTTCACCAACTTGCATGGAAATAGCATAATGTTCTTTCTCGTATCCAAAAGACCCGGCCATGCCGCAGCATCCAGTGTTTAGTATAGTTACAGAATAATTTTTAGGAATATTCAACATCTGAAAACTGGCATGCGTTCCAGATAATGCCTTTTGGTGGCAGTGACCGTGAACCTTCAATGTTCTAGGCTTTGTTGTAAATAAACTAGTATCTATATTTTTATTTTTGAACTCTTTGGCTAAAAACTCTTCAAAAGTAAAAGTGTTTTTAGCTATTTTTTTCGCTGAAAGCGTATCGTCTGCCAATCGAATATATTCATCTTTAAAAGTTAAAATTGCTGAAGGTTCAATTCCTATCAATGGAGTTTTTTCAGTAATAAGATCTTTAAAAATGCTAATGTTTTGATCACAAACTTTTTTGGCTTCTTTTAAAAAACCTTTAGAAATATAACTTCTTCCGCTTTCTTCGTGATTTATAATTTCTAAATTATAACCTAATTTTGCTAACAAGTGAAAAGCATCTTTACCAATTTCGACATCGTAAAAATTAGTAAACTCATCACAAAATAAATATATGGTTTTAGTGTTTTTTGATTTTGGTTGTTTTAAAAACCATTTTTTTAATGTTTTAGGAGCTAATTTTGGAACAGTTCGTTCTAAAGCAACTCCCATAAAAGATTTTGCGATCGATGTATTTAAAACTAAGTTTGATAAAGCAGGTACTATACTTCCTAGTTTATTGAGTTTTGCATTATTGGCAAACAATTTACTTCTTAATGGATACCCATTTGTTTCTTGATATTGAAATAAAAACTCAGCTTTCATGGTCGCAATATCTACATTACTTGGGCATTCAGAGGCACATGCTTTGCAGCTTAAACAGAGATCTAAAACTTCTTTCAGTTCTTTAGAATCGAATTTGTTTTTAGCCTCATTATTTGTTAAAACTTCCCGTAACATATTTGCTCTTGCCCGTGTGGTGTCTTTCTCATTTTTGGTAGCTCTATAACTTGGGCACATCGTTCCACCTGCTTCTGCAGGTTTTCTGCAATCTCCAGAGCCATTGCATTTTTCAGCTAATTTTAAAATTCCCTCGCTATCAGAAAAATCTTGAATCGTATCTATTTGTGGCTCTGTTCTATCAATTTCATAACGGAGGTTTTTGTCCATCGAAAAAGCATCTGTAATTTTTCCTTGATTAAAAATATTGTTTGGATCGAAAGCTTTTTTAATGCGTCTTAATAACTGATAATTTTGTTCGCCTATCATTAACGGAATAAATTCTGCGCGCACAATACCATCTCCATGTTCTCCACTAAAAGAGCCTTTGTATTTTTTTACTAATTCAGCGGTTTCAGTAGTAATTTTTCTAAATAAAACAACATCTTCCTTTTTCTTTAAATTCAAAATCGGACGTAAATGCAATTCACCAGCTCCGGCATGAGCATAATAAACGGCATTTTGCTGATATTTATCCATAATTTTACTGAATTCTTCAATATAATTTGGCAAATCTTCTAAAGCCACAGCAGTATCTTCAATACATGCAACAGCTTTTTTATCGCCTATCATATTTCCTAGTAATCCTAAACCTGCTTTTCGTAAATGATGTACTTTAGCAATGTCTTTTCCAAATACTTTTGGATGATGGTACCCAAAGTTATTTTTTTCTAAATCTGTGATTAAATTACTTGCTAAAACTTCTGCTTCTTCAATAGTATTTGCAGACACTTCTAACATTAATACTGCTTCAGGATCTCCTTGTAAAAAGAACCTATTTTTTGCTTGTTCTCGGTTACTTTTTGTACAATCTAAAATAGTTTTATCCATTAACTCACAATTATATAAATTGTGATTCATTGCCGTAACAGTGGCTTTTAAACTCTCTTTAATAGTTGTAAAGTGGCTACAAACCATAATACTTTCTTTAGGAGCAACATCATCTAGTTGTAAAGTGATTGCAGTCGAAAAAGCCAAGGTTCCTTCACTTCCGGAAAGAAATTTTGCGACGTTAATCGTTGGTGATTTTCCTCCAAATAAATCAGATATCAAAAATTCATCAACAGCATAGCCGGTATTTCTTCTATGAATAATCTCTTTAGGAAATTCATTTTTGATTTCATGTTGGTTTTCTTTAGAAGAAAGTTCCGCATAAATACTCTTATAAATCTTGCCTTCTAAAGTGTTTTCTTTTGTTTTTTTTATAAATTCTTCAGAAGTAATTTCTTTAAAATTTGCAGAGCTTCCGTCACTTAAAATAGCATCAATTTCTAAAACTTTATCGCGTGTAACACCGTATTTTATAGATGTACTTCCCGAGGAATTATTACCAACCATACCACCAATCATACATCTGTTCGAGGTGGATGTGTTTGGACCAAAAAATAAACCAAATGGTTTTAGAAAAAGATTTAATGAATCTCGAACAATTCCTGGTTGTAAAGTGATTTTTTTTGCTTGTTCATCAAATGAAATAATATCTGTAAAATGTTTAGAAACATCCACTACAATTCCGTCTCCAACACATTGTCCTGCCAAAGAAGTTCCTGCTGTTCTAGGAATTAAAGTAATGCTGTTTTTTATAGCAAAATCAATTAAAGTCTTGATGTCTTTTTCATCCTTTGGAAACGCAACAGCCAAAGGAATCTTGCGATACACAGATGCATCTGTGGCATAGATTGATTTTTGTAAATTATCGAAAAGAACATCACCAGAAAGTGAGTTATGTAAAGTGTCTAAGTTAGAATTATCAATCATTAGTTACCTATAAAAATGAGTGCTATTTATAAATACAAATATGACAATAATAATTTTTAAATATGTAAAAACTAGGGGCTAATCTAAAATTTTATGGATTTTATTATTTAAATCTTTACAAAGCATTTTTTTTTCTATTAATGCATGGTTTTTGCTTTTTTTTCGCAAAGTTCATAATTTGAGAAGGCTGAAATGTAAGGCTTTGCTTATTCAATTGAAATATTTCTTTTAAAACCAGTGTCAAAACAGATAAATGTATCAGTACCAGCAACCCCATTGATTAGATGTACTTGTTCATATAAAATATTTTTTAAGTGTTCATTATCGCGAGCAAATATAAGCGCGAAAATGGCATAATTTCCAGAAACATAATTACATTCTGTGACTTCTTTAATTTTTTCTAATGCTTCCATTACACTTTTTGCAAAACGTGCTTCCCTTAGTCGGATTCCGGTATATGATTTCGTTTTATACCCTAGTTTTTTTTCATTAAGAATAAATTCAGCATTTGTTACCACACCTAGTTCAGTCAATTTTTTAATTCGTTGATGCACTAAAGAATTTGATACTTTTAATTCACTTGCAATTTGGGAGTAGGCTTTTCGAGCGTCTAATTGTAGTTTTTGTAAAATTTGTTTATCGATATAATCAAATTGATTTTCCATGATAAATATTGTGGATTATTTAAAGTTAAATTAATTTTATTTTAATCTATTAAAATTAATTTAACTTATTATGATAAATAAAAAAATAAAATTACTTAAAATTTGTCTATAAATAAAGTAATCTATTTATTTTTGTTCAAAAATTTTATATACATGGATACTATCCAAATTTTTGAGAAATTGTGGAAGGAATATACAGAAAGAACACCTTCCGCAAAAAGAATTAAAGACTTATTTGAAAGCAGAGGAGATGTGGTTTATAATGATCATGTTGCCTTTAGAACTTTTGATGACGATCGTGTAAATATTAAAGTGTTAGCGGCTCCATTTATAGAGGCAGGTTATATAGAATGTGGGGATTATCATTTTGAAAAGAAAAAATTATATGCTAAACATTATGAGCATGCGACTAATAAAAACTTACCTAGAGTTTTTATAAGTCAATTATTAACTAAAGAGTTTTCTTCAGAATTACAAGAAATAGTAAAGAACATGATTGAGAGTATCGCTTTAGAAGAATTACATCCGTCAGATTTGGTGTTTAAGGGACGTTTATGGGACCAACCTTCTTTTGAAATTTACCAAAAACTACAAACAGAAACTGAATATGCAGCATGGCTCTATGTGAATGGGTTTTGCTCGAATCATTTTACAGTTGATGTGAATAGATTAAGTTCTTTTGATACTTTACAAGAAGTGAATCAGTTCTTAAAAGACAATCATTTTAAAATAAATACATCGGGAGGAGAAATTAAAGGAACTCCTTCTGAGTTATTAGAACAGTCTAGTGTTTTAGCGGATAAAATACCCATAGTATTTAAAGAAACTACCAAAGAAATTACGTCTTGCTATTATGAATTTGCATTTCGTCATGCAATGTATAATGGCGAATTATATTCTGGTTTCATAGCAGGTTCTGCAGATAAGATTTTTGAAAGTACAGATATGAAATTACAAGAAGTGTAAATCTTAATTTCATGAAAACAAAAAAAGACGGATGTTTTAATTTCCGTTTTTTTTGTTTTACATAACAATATCATTCTTCCAAATATAAGGTTCCGGTATATCTTTGTCGTTTATCAACTGACGAATATCTATTTCTATACCTCTACTTAAATCTGTTATTGGTATGTCATTGACGCCGCCTTCAAAAGGATTCTCTGTATTTTCTCCAATTTTTTCCATAGTATGAAAAACCCAAGATAATAAAGCACTGAAGGGTATTGAAAACCAAACAAAATGATTAGCTATAAATTCTTGAATAATATGTCTCAAATTTGTACTAGATGAATGCTCCAATAATTCTTCCATAATATGACTTCCAATAGCTTCAAAACTTTGCATAATTCCAAAGGGTAAAAGAAAGATAAAAATCCAAACAAAAATATAGTTTAATGTTGCATACTGTCTCGGATACGGAAAGTTCTTAATACGTTCAGATTTTCCTTGTAATGTGTAAAACTCAACTAAGATATTCATCATTTCCATGTGCCTGAAATCTTCAATAAAACCCTTGTTCATTAACTCTTTTAAACGTTTAGATTGTATTCCTAAAAGTTGAGATGGTTTGTTCCCTTTGCTAAAAATTTCTTCAAATTCTTCTTCAGAAATGTATGATTTTATAGCCTCCCTAATGGGGATTCTATCTTCAAAAACTAAATAATGGTTTTCTCTAAAAGCTGCATTTTGTTTATCCTTTTTTAAATGAGTTTCCCAAGGCTTGTCTCCTCTCATTTGATAACGTAAAGCTGTTAGCCAGGCAATATGTCTGTGAACTAACTCTTTTTTTACAGCTTGTAATTCATCTGCAGAAAGAAGTGTTTTTGCATGTGTATTGTCAATGAAATCTTTGACCATAATAGTCCAAGATCTAGATGTATTTACAATGCCTCCCCAAATTTTACGAGCTTCCCACAAGCGGTCATAGGACGCATTATTTTTAAAACTGATTAAAAAAGAAATTGCAGTTCCAAAAACGCCTAATGGTAACCAAGGTACATTCAGCCATTTTAGCCCAACGATATCAAATAAAATAACCGGAATTGTGCCAATTAATATGAATAAGAAGATTTCTCTTTTAGTCCATTTCAGCATCCCTTTTATTGGGAAAATACGTTTGATATACATAATTTTTTATATTATTGTTAAAGAACCAAATATAACCTTTTTGAATTCTTATATTTGGGAGGTAATCAAACTTTTATTAAGATGAAAAAACTAATCGTATTCTTTCTATTTCTATCCATTTCAATATCAGCTCAAAAAGTTGATTTGTCTTACTATTTACCAAATAACGTAACGTATAATAAAAGTGTTCCAACCCCTATAGAAATTATTGGGCATGAAGTAGGTGAATGGCATGTTACCCATGACAAATTAACAGAATATATGAAGGTTTTAGCATCCTCTTCTGATCGAATTTCGATAGAGACCAGAGGTACAACCTATGAAGGAAGACCATTGTTATTATTAACAATTACTGCACCTGAAAATCATAAAAACATAGAAGAAATTAGACAAGCACATATTAATGCAACCAATAATAGTTCTGTAGATATTTCAAAAAATCCAATTGTTGTGTATCAAGGATTTTCTATTCATGGAAATGAACCAAGTGGCTCTAATGCAGCTTTAGCTGTTGCTTATTATTTGGCTGCTGCAGAAAATATCGATGATTTATTAAGGAATACTGTTATTTTATTTGATCCATCTTTTAATCCAGATGGTTTGCAACGTTTTGCGTATTGGGCGAATATAAATAAAAGTAAAAATATAAACCCAGATCCAAATGATAGAGAGTATAATGAGATTTGGCCAAGAGGTAGAACCAATCATTATCAGTTTGATATGAATAGAGATTGGTTGCCAGTTCAACTGCCAGAAAGTAAAGCAAGAATTGCTAGTTTTCATAAGTGGTTGCCCAATATATTAACAGATCATCATGAAATGGGTAGCAATGCTAGTTTCTTTTTTCAACCAGGAATTCCTTCCAGAACAAATCCGTTAACACCACAAATGAATCAAGATTTAACCAAAGAAATTGCAACATATCATGCAAAAGCTTTAGATAAAATTGGTTCGTTATATTATTCAGAAGAAAGTTTTGATGATTTTTACTACGGCAAAGGTTCAACGTTTCCAGATATCAATGGAAGTATAGGGATTTTGTTTGAGCAAGCCAGTTCAAGAGGACATGCTCAGGAAACAGTAAACGGAGTTTTAACCTTTCCGTTTACAATAAGAAATCAATTTACAGCAGCATTATCAACTTTAGAAGCTGCAAAAAATATGCGTGTTAAAATTTTACAATATCAGCAAGATTTTTACAAAGAATCTAGAAATTCTGGAGAGAAAAAAGCAATTGTTTTTGGTGACGAAAAAGATGGGGCAAAAAGCTTTCATTTGGCAGAAGTCTTAAAGCGTCATCAAGTAGATATTCATGAAATAAAATCTGATTTTTCGGTTAAAGGTAAAAAATTTAAAAAAGGATACAGTTATGTAGTGCCTATGAATCAGAAAAATCAACGTTTGGTAAAAGCTATGTTTAATGTGCGAAAAACATTTAAAGACAGTCTATTTTACGATGTTTCTGCATGGACTTTTAATCATGCTTTTGGTGTTGATTATGCAGAAAATATATCGCTTGCAAAAGCAGGTAGTGAAATCACAAATTTAAAAATAAAGAATGGAACTGTTTCTTTTAAAAGCGATTATGGTTATTTAATGCCTTGGAATGAATATTACACTCCAAAAGCTTTAAATGCTATTTTGCAAGAAGGTTTGCGTGCAAAAGTATCTATGAAGAATTTTAAAAATGAGGGTAATTCTTATGAATATGGAACCATTTTTATTCCAGTTCAAAACCAAAAATTAAATGCTACCGATTTATATCAATTTTTAAAGAATGCAGCAATTGCAAGCCATGTGCAGATAAAAGGAGTAGCCACAGGTTTAAATGAAGGTATTGACTTAGGAAGTAACAATTTTAGCGCCATTAAAAAACCAAAAGTGGCAATGTTAGTCGGAAACGGAATTGCAGGAAATGATTCTGGGGAAATCTGGCATTTGTTAGATCAGCGTTTTGATATGCATTTAACTCGTTTAGATATGAGTTATTTTACAAATATAGATATCAGTAAATACACACATATAGTGATACCTAGTAGTAAGATTGATAAAGTAGCTATTGATAAATTAAAAACTTGGGTTAAAAATGGTGGAGTTTTAGTTGGCTATAAAAATACTGCAAAATGGTTGTCGAGCAACAAAATGATTAGCTTACAATTTGATAAACAAAAAATGGATACCATTAAGAATGTTTCATTTGAAAATAAATCTTTACAGTCTGGCGCACAATATATTGGTGGAGCAATTTTTGAAGCAAATTTAGATAGATCGCATCCTATTAATTTTGGATATAAGAACGATAAAATAGCGTTGTTTAGAAACTCAACATTGTTTATTAAAGCTGATAAAAAGAGTTATAACAACCCAATTCAGTATACATCAAGCCCATTATTGAGTGGTTATATTTCCAAAGAAAATGCAAAAGTTATTAAAAATACAGTTCCCTTTAAGGTGCAAAGGTTAGGTAAGGGTAGCGTCATCGTTTTTACGGATAATACAAATTTTAGAGCTTTTTGGTATGGAACAAATAAGTTATTAATGAATGCTATTTTCTTTGGTGATAAAATGTAAGTTTTCCTTACAAAGAAACAAAGTGTAATAGCTTTGTCTCTTAAATTGTCAATTCGATTTATTTTGTAAAGAATGAAGAAAATTGCATTAAGAAGTTTTTAATAGCTCAAAAGTTGCAAATTTTAAATTTGCAACTTTTGAGCTATTATTATTATTATAATACCCTCAAATATTTGAAGGTATCGAAACGTAATTATGTAACAAAGTCAATAGTTAAACGTCTTATTGATATAAACAAATAAATATATAAATGAGTTTTTTTAGAGTTTTACTAGCCATTGTTTTTCCGCCTTTATCAGTATTAGGAAAAGGTTGTGGTTCTTTCTTCATTATTCTATTATTAACCCTTTGTGGCTGGATTCCTGGCGTGATTGGTGCTTTGGTAATTTTGAATAATCCTAAAAATTAATTACTTATTTAGTTTTAATTCTAACTTGTGCATGATTATTCTTAAATTAGGTTGATGAGTTTTTTGAAAAAATATTAATAACAAATCATATTATTTTTTATCGAAGTAGTATCACTTGTTAAGCCGTGAAAAAGTTGAAATTTAACAAATCTGCTCTCCGTTTTTAATTCCTTTTGAAGCTTTTAATAAGACAACATTTCCTTCGGTATTATGAACACCCAAGACTAAACATTCGCTCATGAAATTAGCAATTTGTCTCGATTTAAAATTAACGATTGCAGAAACTTGTGCATTTAGTAAATCCTCTTTTGTATACAGATCTGTTATTTGAGCACTTGATTTTTTTATCCCTAAAGCACCAAAATCAATTTTAAGTTGATAAGCAGGTTTTCTTGCTTCAGGAAAATCATTGACATCAACAATAGTTCCTATTCTAATATCAATTTTTAAAAAGTCTTCAAATGTAATTTCGTCTTTCATCGTTTACTTTTTTTTTCCTAATTTTTGAATTACCCATAGAGGACCAATCAATAAAAATTCTAAATCTTTTAAAAAAGATGGTTTTGCCCCTTCTATTTTATGTCCATAAAATTGGCCAATCCAAGCCACCACAAAAATAATGATTGATGTATATAGCAAGTTTACCTGATTACTCAACCAAAAATTCCCAACAATACATACTAGAATTACAAACAACATTTCCATAGCATACCAAAACTCTAAACGTATATAAAAGATAGAAATAATAAGGCCAATAACTACGGCCCAGTTTTCGAGTAGGGGATTAGATAAGTTTAATATGTTTTCTAAAATTACATTTGGTATGCTCATTAGTAGGCCGATAATACTAAAAAAAATTAATGGGACACAAATGTAATGTATGGTTTGATTTGTTTTATTTTGATGACTTAAAGCGTATTCATCAAAATATTCTTTAGCAGTTCTCATATAGTAAAATTAAAAATTAAAGATAAGTATTTTTATAACAAAAAAACAAAATTGGTAAGGTCTCTTATTTCCAACCTTTATGAATTAGCAACTGATCTATATGTGCAAAATGATGATTGCAATGCCAAGCATATATGCCTATATTTTTTTTTAAACTAACTTCTTTATTTTCTGAAGGATGTATAAATTTTTTTTCTAACTCCTGATCAGTTAATCCTCTTAACAAATACACCCATGTAGCATGCAAAGCTTTTAAGGAATCAAAAGATAGGGAAATAGGGGCAGATTTAGAATCATGCAGTTCTGCCCAACGTTCTTCAAAATAGGCTTTAATAATTGGTGTATCTTCTGTTAAAGCCCATTTAAAGCGTATATAAGAATTGTGATGACTATCATAACAATGATGCACAACTTGCCTAATCGACCAGCCTTTCGCTCTATAAGGGGTATCTAATTGATTATCGGATAACGATCGTGTTAAGTACTCTAAATTTTGAGGGAAAGTTTCCAATACAAAAATCCAATCCTCAATGTTTTTTTTGGTGATTTGCTTTGGAATATTTGCCATTCCTATGGGATATTTAATAGTGTGTAGGTTCATTTATTATTCACTTATTTTCGTTAAAACTCGCTGAGAACTTCTATTTTCCACAATAATCGATAAGGATTTTTTAAAGATCACAATTGCACTCGCTGTATCTTTCTTCAAAAGATAAACCTCTCCGAAACTATTAAAAATATTTGAACTTTTAGGGTGTAAGTTTGTATTTATTTTAAAAACCTCTAAAGCAGTATTAAAATTATTTTTTTTAATAAAAGTGTACTCAAAAGCTTAAAGTCACCTGCTCTAATAAAAGAACTTAAAGCTTAGTCAAATTCTTTCATTTTAAAATATTAATTAGGCATTTTTTCAACATAAAAAAAGCTTTTAAATCATCAAAAAAAGTACCTTTATCATTCTTTTTAATATATGAAAAAATGAAAGTAGTTACGTTGACCATCAACCCAGCTTTAGATAAAAGTGCAAAAGTAACAGAAATGATACCTTTTGATAAATTAGAATGCCATGATATTACATATCATCCAGGAGGTGGAGGTATAAATATCTCTAGAGTTTTGCATAGATTAGGGATAGAAAGTCATTGCTTATTTCCTTATGGTGGTAAAACTGGCGAGCATTTAATCGAATTATTACAAGAAGAGCATGTATCTGTATTTTCAACACCAATTTCAATTTGGACTCGAGAAAATTTTGCCGTTTTTGATATGAAAACAGGTTTGCAATTCAGATTTGGAATGCCAACAGCTTCTTTTTCAGAGGCTGAAATGAAAAATATAGAGCAATTAATAAAGGAGCAAGTGGCAGACGGAGATATTTTTGTAATTAGTGGCAGTTTACCTAAAGGATTGCCAACGGAGTACTATTCAAAAATCATTCAAAATTTAACATCAAAAGGCGTAAAGGTAATTGTTGATACGTCGGGGCCTGTATTTAGTGAGGTTTTAAAAAATGAGTTATTTTTAATAAAACCCAATCAAAAAGAATTGGCACGTTTGGCAGGAAAAGAGTCATTGTCTGCAAAAGAACGAGAAGAATTTGCAATGCAATTGGTAACGTCCAACATTGCAAAATATGTAGTGGTTTCTTTAGGGAAAGATGGTGCATTTATGGCGCATAAAAACGGCATTGAATACATAACAGCACCTGTAATTTCTGTAAAAAGTACAATCGGAGCAGGAGATAGCATGGTAGCAGGTTTAATTTATGGTATTACTCAAAACGAAACTCCAAAAAACATGTTACGTTGGGGAGTTGCTTGCGGGGTATCAGCAACCCTAAGTGAAGGTTCAGATTTAGCGCACAAAGAAAATATTGAGAAAATTTTGAAATTGGTATAAGTTATGTTAAGATCAAACTTGGTCAAACAAGAAGTAGGAGTTAGCGATTTACAGAAATATAAAAAAATCAAATGCGATAAAACTAGTTGTAATATTTAATTTTCATACTTTTATTTCTCCTAGAGATTAAATTTTTATGGAAAGTCCAATATTCAAGACTTCTCTTTCATCATTGAAAAGAAAATACTCTTAAGTATAAAAAATCACAGTCCTTCAAAATAAATAGACATCGTATTTTTTAACAATTTAATTTATTGTTAATCAGTTAGATAAAACTTTCCTCAACGGTTGAATATAATGCTTGAATTATTACGAACTACAGCAAAACACAATAAAAACGTTATTTTTGAAAATTGATTATAATTTGAATAGTTAAAGAAGAAACAAATGGCAAATACATTATTTGACAAAGTATGGGATTCACACGTTGTTCGTCAAGTTAAAGACGGACCAGATGTGTTTTTTATAGACCGTCATTTTATCCATGAAGTTACAAGTCCCGTAGCATTTTTAGGATTAGAGAGTAGAGGTAACACCGTAGTTTATCCAAAGCGTACATTCGCAACTGCAGATCATAATACACCTACTATAAATCAACATTTACCGGTAGAAGATGCCTTGTCAGCAAATCAATTAGACGCTTTAGAAATCAATGCTGCAAAACATGGTATTTCTCACTGGGGTTTAGGAGATGAAAATAACGGAATTGTGCATGTTGTAGGTCCAGAAAACGGAATTACTTTGCCTGGTGCCACGATAGTTTGTGGAGATTCTCATACATCTACGCACGGAGCGTTTGGAGCGATCGCTTTTGGTATCGGTACATCGGAAGTAGAAATGGTTTTATCTACTCAATGCATTATGCAACCAAAACCTAAGAAAATGCGTATCAACGTAAATGGTAAATTAGGTTTGGGAGTCACACCTAAAGATGTCGCTTTATACATCATTGCAAAACAAACAACTTCCGGAGCTACAGGTTATTTTGTAGAATATGCAGGAGATGTTTTTGAAGATATGTCTATGGAGGGCCGTATGACTGTTTGTAATCTATCTATTGAGATGGGTGCTCGTGGAGGTATGATTGCTCCAGACGCTAAAACTTTCGAATATATAAAGGGACGTGCTCAAACTCCGAAAGGAGCAGATTGGGACAAAGCCATGAAATATTGGGAAACTTTATATACTGAAGAAGGGGCAGCGTTTGATGTAGAATTTAATTATCAAGCGTCAGATATTGAACCAATGATTACCTACGGTACAAACCCAGGAATGGGAATGGGGGTAACAAAATCGATTCCAACGGCAGAAAGCTTAGAAGGTGGTGTAGAAACTTATCGAAAATCTTTAGGATATATGTCTTTTAATGAAGGCGATTCTATGATTGGTAAAGAAATTGATTTTGTATTCTTAGGTTCCTGTACTAATGGACGAATTGAAGACTTTAGAGCATTTTGTTCTATTGTTGAAGGGCGTCAAAAAGCAGACAATGTTACTGCTTGGTTAGTTCCAGGATCTCATAAAGTAGTAGATCAAATAAATAAAGAGGGCTTAGATAAAATTATTACAGAGGCAGGTTTTGTTTTGAGAGAACCAGGTTGCTCAGCATGTTTAGCAATGAATGATGATAAAATTCCAGCAGGAAAATTATCAGTATCGACATCTAATAGAAACTTCGAAGGAAGACAAGGACCAGGATCTAGAACATTATTAGCATCACCTCTTGTTGCGGCAGCATCTGCGGTGGAAGGAGTTGTAACTGACCCAAGAACATTACTTGTTGGATAACAGTCTAGTAATCGCTTTTAGTGAAAAATGATATCTAAAAAAAATAAATAAACGAATAAACATTGCCAATTGAAAATGGGTAATGAATACTTAAAAATATGGCTTACGATAAATTTCAATTATTAACAAGTACAGCATATCCGCTACCAACAGAGAATGTTGACACAGATCAAATAATTCCTGCTCGTTTTTTAAAAGCAACAGAACGTGTAGATTTTGATGTCAATTTTTTTCGTGATTGGAGATACAATCAAGACGGAACACCAAAAGCAGAGTTTCCATTAAATAAAGAGATTTATGCAGGTTCTAAAATTTTAGTTGGAGGTAGAAACTTTGGTTCTGGCTCATCAAGAGAACATGCAGCTTGGTCTGTATATGATTTTGGATTGCGCTGTGTTATTTCATCAGCATTTGCAGACATTTTTAAAAATAACTGTTTAAATGTAGGTGTTTTACCAGTGCAAGTTTCAGCTGAATTTGCAGATACTTTGTTTGCAGCAATTATGGCAGATCCAAAAACAGCCATTAAAGTTGATTTACCAAATCAAACGGTAACTTTAGTAGCCACAGGTGAATCTGAATCTTTTGTAATTAATGCTTACAAAAAAGACAATATGTTAAATGGTTTTGACGATATAGATTACTTAAAAAATATTGAAAACGAGATTACAGCTTTTGCTGAGACAAGACCATTTTAAAAAGTTTTTTTTAGGTTAAAGTATGGGAAGTAGAAAGATTGAAATAATGGACACGACACTGCGTGATGGAGAACAAACATCAGGGGTGTCGTTTTCAGTTTCTGAAAAGTTAACAATCGCAAAATTATTACTGGAAGAATTAAAAGTAGACCGTTTAGAAATTGCATCTGCTCGTGTTTCTGAAGGGGAATTGCAGGCTGTTAAAAAGATTACTTCTTGGGCTCATGAAAATAGTTGTTTGGATAAAATAGAGGTCCTGACTTTTGTTGATGGTGGAAAATCAATTGAATGGATGATCGATGCTGGCGCAAAAGTACAGAATTTATTAACCAAAGGTTCTTTAAATCATTTAACGCATCAACTAAAAAAAACACCTGAGCAACATTTTTCAGATATTAAAGTGGCTATTGACCTAGCAGCGGCAAATCATATAAAAACGAATATATACTTAGAGGATTGGTCTAACGGAATGCGCAACTCTAAAACTTACGTATTTGAATATTTAGATTTTTTAGTGGCTCAAAATATAGAACGTGTTTTATTACCAGATACCTTAGGGGTATTAACGCCTAAAGAAACTTTTTTATATATTGATGAGGTTCGTACAAAATACCCAAAAATTCATATCGATTTTCATGGTCATAATGATTATGATTTAGGAGTTGCTAATGTAATGGAAGCTGTAAAAGCAGGTGTAAATGGATTGCATTTAACCATTAATGGAATGGGAGAACGTGCAGGAAATGCTCCAATGGCAAGTGTTTTGGCGGTGATTAAAGATTTCTTAACGGATGTAAAAATTACAACAAACGAAAAAGCACTTCACAAGGTAAGTAAGTTAGTAGAAACATTTTCAGGTTTTAGAATTCCGGTAAATAAGCCTGTAGTTGGAGCAAATGTCTTTACGCAAACGGCAGGGATTCACGCAGACGGTGATAATAAAAATAATTTATATTTTAATGATTTAATGCCAGAACGGTTTGGTAGAAAACGGAAATATGCATTAGGGAAAACATCCGGAAAAGCCAATATTCAAAAGAACTTACAAGATTTAGGTATCAGCTTAAATGATGAAGAATTAAAGAAAGTTACTCAAAGAATTATTGAATTAGGAGACAAAAAAGAAGTTGTTTCTCAAGAAGATTTACCTTATATAATTTCTGATGTTTTAGATAGCGACACAATTGAAAAACGTGTAGTTGTAGAAAATTATGTTTTAGGGCATGCAAAAGGAATGAAACCATCTACTACTTTACAATTAAGAGTTGAAGGTGTTTTATATGAAGCACACGCTCAAGGCGATGGTCAGTTTGATGCTTTTATGAATGCATTAAAAAAAATGTATAAAATTCACAGTAAAAAAGAATTACCCGCATTAATTGATTACGGAGTAAGAATTCCTCCGGGAAGTAATTCCGATGCACTATGTGAAACTATTATTACTTGGAAAAGAGAAGAAAAGGAATTTATAACCCGTGGTTTAGATTCAGATCAAACAGTATCTGCAATAAAAGCTGCAGAAAAAATGTTGAATATCATTTAAATAACATTTGCTTTTTAAGCGTAGGTGATTTGTTGAAATAAAAAATAAAAGACTATAAATACCAGTCAAAAAATTAAAAAAATGAAATTAAATATAGCAGTATTAGCAGGAGATGGAATTGGTCCTGAAGTAATAGACCAAGCCGTAAAAGTATCTAATGCGATCGCAAAAAAATTCAATCATGAAATCAATTGGAAACCAGCTCTAACAGGTGCTGCTGCAATTGATGCAGTCGGAGAGCCTTATCCAGATGAAACACACGAAATTTGTGAAGCTTCAGATGCTGTTTTATTTGGTGCAATTGGTCATCCAAGATTTGATAACGACCCTTTAGCAAAAGTTCGTCCAGAGCAAGGTTTACTGAAAATGCGTAAAAAATTGGGCTTATTCGCAAACGTAAGACCAACATTTACATTTCCTTCTTTGTTAGACAAATCTCCTCTAAAAAGAGAACGTATTGAAGGAACTGATTTGGTTTTTTTACGTGAATTAACTGGAGGTATTTACTTTGGTGAAAAGGGTAGAAGAGATGCTGGAGAAACTGCATTTGATAATTGTGTGTACACAAGAGCTGAGGTAATTCGTTTGGCAAAAAAAGGTTTTGAATTAGCAATGACACGTTCTAAAAAATTATGTTGTGTAGATAAAGCAAATGTTTTAGAAACATCTCGTTTATGGAGAGAAACCGTGCAAGCAATGGAAAAAGATTATCCAGAGGTTACGGTTTCTTATGAGTTTGTAGATGCAGTTGCAATGCGTTTAGTGCAGTGGCCAAATAGTTATGATGTTTTAATTACTGAAAACTTATTCGGAGATATTTTAACAGACGAAGCTTCTGTAATTTCTGGATCTATGGGCTTAATGCCAAGTGCATCTCTTGGTTTAAAAATAGGTTTATTTGAGCCAATCCATGGTTCATATCCACAAGCAACTGGATTAAATATTGCAAATCCAATGGCAACGATCTTGTCTGCAGCAATGATGTTTGAAAACTTTGGTTTACAAGAAGAAGGAAAAGCAATTAGAGCTGTTGTAAACGATGCTTTAAACGAAGGCATTGTTACGGAAGATTTAGCAGATGGAGGAAAAGCTTACGGAACGAAGGAAGTAGGAGATTGGTTAGCGAAAAACGTCTAAAAATTTAGACCATATAAAACTAAATAAAAGTATTTAATTTCGGATACTTTTATTTAGTTTTTTATTTTTCCCAACTATTTGGTATATAATAAGTCGCTTATATAATAAAAAATTTGGCAATTATAAAGCGATTACAAATTTTTGCATAATTTTTTAAAATTTGTTTAAAGTTATGATTGAAGACTTTATGAGCTAATGATCTTCATCATTCTTATAGTATTTTTATATATTCTGCTAGAAATTTTGTGTTCAGCTTTTAGTAGCAGGCTTTTTTTGTAGAAAGAGGCTCGTAGAACATGATAAATAGCAGTTTTGTTTTTAAACAAAGAAAGAGCAAAAAAGCTAGCATTAGTTGTAGTTTCTAATAAACTACTAAAACAGACTTTTGCCATAGTAAAATTAGTACATTCTTATCATGCAAGCTATGTTTTAGTGCTAAGAATTAAATAACTACTAAAAAAAATAAAGTGCTATGTGTGGCTTGTTGTATTGAAAATAAATCGACATTGGAGATGTATTCTAATTCAACAATGCAAGAAAAAATATTACCAAAACTTAATAAAGAAAAAGGTTGTTTTTTAGCTCAATTCTTTATTTTAAAAATGTTTTTCATTTCACTATTGGCAATTCGATACATGAAAACCATTAACTAAATAATTGGTCGAAGTTCCACCTGCAAAGGATTGTGAGCGTAAGATTTCAGACAGTTCTGGAGGTTGTACCTTGAAAATATCAGTAAAACTATTTAATCTGTTATCGACAGTATTAAAAATGCCACGGCCATTAAGGCCCACAAAGTGTTTGTCGTTTAATTGAGATTCTTGTGCTAATCCAACATTATACCCATCTCTAATCTGGTTGTCTTTGGAGTCGAGCAACAGTGCCACATTATTTTGTTGTTTGCGATCGTCAAAACCAACGAAATTCTTATTATACGACTGGGTGATGTCAAAGCTCGTTTGAAGTTTTTCAAGACCGAAATTTAAGGATACATTGCTGCTGTAGCGGTATTCTTCGCCTTTAGTAAAACTAGAAGCAGCGGTTCCATTGAGTTCCTAGCTACTGCTTTTTTAAGTCGGATATTAATGATACCTCCTGATCCCTCTGCTTCATATTGCGCACTAGGATTGGAAATGATTTCAATAGATTCTATAGTGTCAGACATTAGACTCTGTAAAAAGGTAGTTAAATCATTTCCAGACAAACGGGATTGCACTGCCCCTTGTTTTATATTTTTACTTTCGTTTCATCACTTAAACCGCTATTATTTATGCACATTGTTGGTAATAGTTATTTTTTATACAAATATAATAATCCATCATAAATTGCTCTTGATAACACGGAATGATGGTTAGTATTTTTAACTGGGTCAAATTTATAACTCAAGTTTTCAAGTTTTAATTCAGTTAGAATTAAACTTATATCATTATTTGAAGTTTTAATACCATTGATTTCTTTTTCTCCATAACTATGATAAAGTCTTATTTCGTTTTTTGAATCTTTAAATTTTTCAAATTTTCCTTTGCCAACCAATTCCGATGAATTCCAAGATAAAGAGGCAGAGATTATTAGTAAATCCTGGAATAGTTCCGGACGATTTTGTAAAGTGTAAAATCCAAAAAGACCTCCAAAAGAATGACCAAGTAAACCTCTTCGTTTATTAAGATTAGGATATTCTTTTTCTACAAATTCAATTACTTGATTCTCTAAAAAAGCTAAAAATAAATTTGCACCTCCAGTACTTTCTTTTCCGAGTTGATTTCCACTTCCAGTTTTGACAGTAATTTTAATGTTATTATCTGGATTGATTTTTTTTAAATCTTCTAAAAGTCCAAGATTTCTAAATTGCGAAGGAGTAAAATCCATATCTCTTTGCTTATGCCAATCTTTTTGAGTGCCGTTTAATGAAATACCAACAAAAACAACATCTTCCACATAATTACATAAATCCAATATAGTATAAGAACCAAGAGTAATTTCTGCAAGCCAATAAGCATCTAAATAATAAAGCGTTTTATATTCTTTGTCAGAATTATAATTCCTGGGAAAAGTTATTTTTAGAATATATTCGTCTTTATCTTCTGAATAGACTGTATAATTCTTTGTTTTATATCCTAATTCAGTTTTTTGTCCAAATAGATTAAGGAATAAAAATAAGAATCCGATTACTGTAATTTTAAGTTTAATGTTCGTCATTTCTAATTATGGCTAAAGTATTGGTGTATGATCTCGTTGCGTGTTTCTAGCAACTAATTTAGTAAATAATTAGCGACCAAGAAAGTCCGCGAGGACTTTTGAAAGTAGGCATGAAGCCAGCAAATAAATTATATACGGTGTTGTATGTTGTGCTTTATTCACTAATTATTTCGGATTTTTTGATATTCCATAATGCAATTGTCGATGCTGTAAAAAAGATAACCAAAATGATGTTTAAATAACCTCCTTTTATTATAATCCAAATGTCGTTTTGTAAATACTTCGTAACTAAATCCTCAATCAAAAATGGAATAAGTGGAAAAAAAAGGATAATCCATCTTGGATATAATGTTTTTCTTTTCCATACCTGACTAATAAATAGAATGGATAAAATTCCGAACAATGGATATACGAATAATCTCAAAATTTCGTTTGTTTTTTCAGACAGTAAAACAGCCTCATTTATGTCAAGACTATGTTCAGTCGCTAATTTTGCAGTTGTCGCAATAGCAAGGAATGCTCCGTGAACGATTCCATATGATATTAAGATACTTCCGAAAGAAATCAACGTACCATTTCTGAAAATTGGTTTTGTTGTTTTAAATGCATAATAAACTTGACCTAATCCAAGCATATAAAACCAAGCTGCAAACAGCGCACAAACTCCACTTGCAATAATTCTAAAGTCAGAAGCATTTCCCATATTCTGCTTTAAACTCATATTGACTGGGTCATAATACAAAAGCATATCTCCAGCTAATAAAATCAATCCACCTAATATTCCAAAAACTCCTAAAACTCTAATCCAAAACTGACTCATTTTCATTTATTACAGGTTTATTTTTCGGCATTGCATACAACATGTTTGTTTACAAAAACCGCAACCAACTTTGTTTAAGCACTAATTTAGTAATTTTTAATACACGGGCTTGTGCATAATTAATAATTCATTTATCTAGATTTTAAAAACTCGTTTATTTTTTTCTTTTGCTTTTCGTGATGAGCCATATGAAATGCAATTAGTGTAAACCAGTCTTTCGTATTAATATCTCCGAACATTAGATGATAATGTTTATTTTTCCTTTTACTTTTCAACAAAGTCTCCTTTAGGCTATTTACTTCATTTATAAATTGTTTAAAATCTTTAATCAATTCAGTCTTGTTTTGTTTTATAGGTGTAAAATCTTTTACTAATGGTTTTGGAAAGTTCTCCATTTTAATTTTCATATTAATTTTTTTTATTCCTACATTAAAAATAACAAGTCCTTTTATGTTTTTTCTTTTCTTTCTTTCTACTTCAGTTGTTACACTTTTTTTAAAATTTGGTATTTGATAGGTTCTAGCAACTTTTATTATGTGATCATATAGTTCTGATATAGACCAAGATCCTTCAAAAGGGTTTATTAATATATCTTCTTCATTTTTCTCTTCTAAATCTTCTAACCAAGTATTCGCAACCTTATTAAAATAATCGAATGTTTTTGACTTGTTCATTTATGTTTTTTGATTAATATTTTAATTTTTAGAATTCTATAGCCATATTTCAGTACGGGTCATAATTATGCACAATGAATTGGTTTATGGTTTTTTACGTGGTTTAAGCACCTAATTTAGCAAATATAAACCGAATAGAAAATTCGCGAGGATTTTCAGAAGTATGCGAATAAAAGCAATTACTTATAGCCATTGTTCTCTGTAGTTTATTGTTTTTCTAATTTCACTTTAATCAAATTATAATAGATGGTTGTAGTAGCTTCAAAACCAGAATCAGTGCCAATCACTAAACATAATTCACCTGAACCATTTGTGGAAACTGTAAGAATATCATTAGCCACTAAGTTTTTCAGAGTATATTCATTTTGATTAGTATCATTAGAAAAATCTCCGATAATAACCATATCTGAACCACTATTTGCTTGATTGTTTTTGTCAATATTCATTTGATAAAATCCTGATTGATTGACTTTTTCGGGTTTTGTTATTACAGCACCTGCTTTAATTGTAACACCCTCTCCTGGAGATCCTCCAACCCCAACTTGTTCATCTGCAACATCACTGGCAAACTCAATTTCATAAGAAACTCTATAATCGGTATTCGGCTTAAGTCCATTTATTTGTCTTCTAATAAACATAAATAAATCGTCAGAATGATTATTTCCTGATTGTTTAAGTGCTCCTGAGTTTGTGTTTAAAGGTGTTGGTAAATTAGAGAGTTCGTAGCTTAATTCATAAAAACTCTCTTCACCTACAGGATAATCTGCGAAGTCACCTTCCCAAGATTGGTTGTCATTTTGAAAATCATAAGTTAACTCTAAAGTTTCTGGATAAGTAATAACGTTTTCATTTTCTTTATTACAATTAAAAAGTAGAAAAATTAATGTTAGAAATAAAATAAGTTTTGTGTTCATAATTGAATGTTTTTTCTTGTAGATGCACAATATTTAAAATGGATGTGTCAAAATTACAGAGAAAGGTTTGGCTAAACTGCGTTTCAATGCAGTTTAGGTTTTGTTAGCAAATCGTTTTTATTTTAAAATCAACTTTGATGCAGAAGTTGAACGGTTGGTTTTAACAACTATCATATATATTCCTGGTGGTTGATTTAATGAAATTTGGCTATTTGGGCTCAAATTGTCCTCAGAAAAGACCAACTCACCAATTAAATTATATATTTTGATCGATGGAGTAAATGTGTGGTTGGTCTGGATATTTAAGATTCCTGAAGAAGGATTAGGGTATAGTAATATATTTTCTCTATAACTATCAGTTGTATTTTTCAGTTGAAAGAGTTGTGAGCATATTCTCGTAAACTCTTGGCTTGTATATATCAGCAGATAACTGAGCAATTCCAATGATAATTGCATCTAGATCATTGTCATTGTCAATATCTCCAAGGGCTGTTGAGGATAAATAAAGTGTTTCCAGTGTATCCACTAAGCTAAAGTTGTTCATACCTTGATTTTCATAAATATGAGCTGCAAATGTTTGCCCTCCTACCGAGCCAGTTACCAAGACATCCATATCATTATCATTGTCAAAATCAGCAAAGTCGACAGTACCTAAAGCTGTTTGAATAAAAGGTGTTCCAACTAGAAGATTGAATGCACCGGTACCGTCATTTAAATATAGTTGACAAATAGGCACACCAGAATCATTCTCTCCGTTTATGAGTACATCTAAATCACTATCGTTATCGGAGTCATCTATAGCAATGGCAGCAAAATCAACATTTTCAAAAGGTGTGTTGCTTACCAAACTAAAATTGCCTGCCCCATCATTTTCATACAGCGTTGTCTTTTTTTGATTGCTGTTATTCTTTCCTGCTAGAATAAGATCCAGATCATTATCATTATCCATGTCAAAAAAAGCAGAGGCTGAACCTCCTTCAGAAAGAAAAGGAGTGGATGTCATTTCAGAGAACCCTCCTGTGCCATCATTTTGGTAAAGTTTTGAAAATATCAAATTGTTGTTGTCACGGCCAGTCATAAATAAATCCAAGTCTCCATCATTATCTATATCCGCAAATTCAAGATTGCCCCCTATAGATGGTTCAAAAGGTTGGGTGGTATCTGGTGTGAAATTACCGCTTCCGTCATTCAAGTAAAAATGGACATAATAATTTGCACTACCATCTCTTCCGGTAATCAGCAAATCTTGGTCAGTATCTCCATCAACATCCGCAAAAGCTATTTTTCCTCCTTCCGACCAATTAGAAAGTCCAGTTCCAATTATTTCGGTAAAATTCCCAAGACCGTCATTGCTGTATAATGTGGTCTTGCGGTTAGTCAATTGAGCATCGGCACCTGTGATTATTAAGTCAAGGTCACCGTCATTGTCGATATCAGCCATGGCACAAGAGCCTTGCCTGGAATCATATAAGTTGTTTACGGTTGTATCTTCTTGAAAATCTATAGATTGAGCAATAGATGTAATAGGAGATAAAACAATTAAGATAAGTAAAGTATTAATTTTCATTTTCTGATATTATTTTTTGTTTGCTAACAGATTGCTATGATCCGGTTTTTTTTGCCAACCAAACTAAAGAAGTTATTTAAAAATCACTTCACGCCTAGGCGTGAAAATAGGCTTTGGGTTGAAATTATTTGTAATTATAATTGTCTATAACAGCCATTAACTATAAAGATTGTTGTATGTCGTTATTTATATTTCACTCATTAATTTTTCAGAATTCCAAACAGTTGTAAATTCCTCATTTAAATTATCAAGTGTTGTCAAATGTATAGTTTCAGAATTATACTTTTCTCCGTTAATTCCAATTCGGTCAAATGTAGCAGTTGCATCTGAAATTAGATAGGTTTCAAAACCACTATTTGCTTTATTGTTTTTGTCCATATTCATTTGATAAAATCCTGATTGATTGACTTTTTCGGGTTTTGTTATTACAGCACCTGCTTTAATTGTAACACTTTCTCCTGGACTTCCTCCAACCCCAACTTGTCCACCTGCAACATCACTGGCAAACTCAATTTCATAAGGAACTCTATAATCGGTATTCGGCTTAAGTCCATTTATTTGTCTTCTAAAAAACATAAATAAATCGTCAGAATGATTATTTCCTGATTGTTTTAGTGCTCCTGAGTTTGTGTTTAAAGGTGTTGGTGAATTGGAGAGTTCGTAGCTTAATTCATAAAAAATCTCTTCACCCAAAGGATAATTCGCGAAGTCACCTTCCCAAGATTGATTGTCATTTTGAAAATCATAAGCTAACTCTACAGTTTCTGGATAAGTAACAGCGTTTTCATCGTCTGTATTACAACTAAAAAGTAGAAAAATTAATGTTAGAAATAAAATAAGTTTTGTATTCATAATTGAATGTCTTTTCTTGTAGATCCAAAGTTGCGTCAAAATTACAGAGGAGGTTTAGTGTATGTTACCCTTACATCCCGGGGGGTGCTATGCACTATACATATTGTTATCTACAGGCTTTAATTTCCTAATTTAAAAGTTAAACCTCCTCTCATTATCCATCCCTTATTTAATTGTTCTCCAATAGCGTATCCTGTTGATTTATAGCCCGCTTGAAATGTAAATCCATAGAGGTTTTTGTCTTTGCTAATATCATAATTAACAGTAGATATAAATTGACCTCCAAAGCCCTCAGATGCTATAAGTTTATCATTCTGATAAAACTCAATATTAGGTTGGTTCCAGATTTGTCCTGATAGGTTAAATGAAAGATAATCGGACGATTTTAAATTCCAAATATTAGCAGTGAATCGCCATGAATTAGGCAACGCAGCGTCTGAATGACTAAAACTAAACAGCATTAATTTAGAATCTAACTTAAGGTAATTCTGATAAACCAATTCAGGCCCATATGGTGTGTATTCAAATCTAAACCTAGGCAAATATTTAAGTCTTTTGCTTAGTTTTATCATACCTACTTTAGAGCTATGTCTTCCTTTGATGATATAATCATAAAAGACAGATTTCAGGGCATAAAAATTCATAGGATCGGTCAATAGTGCAATGAACGAATAGGCACGCATCTTTTCACGGGTAAGTGGTTCACCACCATATAGCTGATTTATGTTTTGCCTATATTGTATAGGGTCAGCACCTGGATTGGTAACAAAGGCTGTGTAGCCCGGCATATCATTGCTTCCATAAAGATAGGCAAGGCCAAAATTATAATTGAACTTCTCATCCAATAAAATATTTTTTCTCATTATATCTGAAAGGATAAGATTAGTTTCAGAACCACCTAAATTTATCATTAAACCCTGCTGATTTGTAAAATTAGACGGATATTTCAAACGTATAAAAGAGAATTTATTGGTGAAAGGTGGTGGCATATTGTACACAATTTCATCAATTGAACCGCCTGCCTCGAGCATTCTGTATCCATGACCAAATCTTTCATGATTCATCGTCATCGCAAAATCAGTTATTAGATAATTGGTAAAAAATAGTTTGCTAAAACGAAAAAGAGGGTTGATAACTTTAGCGAAATTATTTTCAGTTTTAATAATTTTTTTCGGCATGAACAATGAGTCTGCATAATCGAGTAAATGAAAACCTGCATTAATATTTTCTCCGGCAAAATTTTGTCCTAATTGTTTTTCATAGATTATGTTATATCTAGATTGTGCTTTTCCTAAAATGGTAATAAGCGATAAGAAAATGGTGAGAATTAATTTTATTTTCATTTGTTGCTTAAATATAACCTGTTTTGTATAAGATTTGTGCGGCTTAAAACCCGGAGGTTTTTCAGCCTAGTACAAATGTTAGTTGGTTGTTTTGGTTTTACAATTTTTCTTTAAATATGTTATAAATTTTATACTTTGTTGGGTGTATGTGTTATTCATGAGACTTTTTGATTCAATTGATACACAAAATTTTAATGATTCTTTCTGTATTTCAACAAATAAGTTTCACTACTTTTTATTTCTTTAGGTATATAGTTTTTCTGATAAACAGAACCTATCTAATAAAAGTCATTGTTAACGGGTATGTATAAACACTGCCGTCATTTGCTTTTATGGCTCCAGTAATTGTAAATATTAAAGAGCAAATTCCTAAAATAATTAGCAAGGGTATTCCAATTAGAATAAATGAAAGAATTGAGCTAATTACTAAGTATATCAAGCAACTAATTAACCAATTCAAGATATTCTTACCCTGTTTGTCAACTAATTCACTTTGGCCTTTATTTGAAGCCCACATTGCAATAGGCAATACAATACCAGCTAGTGGAATTAAGAGACTTGCGAATTGCGATAGGTGCAGTAGCATACAGAATTGATTCTGTTCCATTCCCCATGGTTTAAATTCTGCACCCTTTTTGTAATTATTATTGAGTCTTTTATCCTTGTTTGGTTTGTGGAATCTTGAAAGAATAATAACTATTATGAGACCAGTGAGACCAGATAGTATACCACCAACTACAGCCATTATTAACCAGAAAAGAGGATACAAGAGATTTCCTGCCGTTGCGCCCAAATCTACGATATTGTTTTCTGTTAAGTAAATACCGTGCTTGCCTCCAAGATATAAACCAACAATAACAAATATGAATACAAAAAATATATTTTTTAGTAATCTCATTTTAATTCTCTCTAAATGGTTAGTTTTTAGTTTTTTTAAAAATTAGTCTAGTTTTCAGTAATGTCTAGTCCTGAAATATGGCTACAGTTTAAAATTGAATTTAGGCTGATAATTTATATACCATATTAGGTGTTTTAAAGGCTAAATATAAGTGTAATCTTATTTCGTTGTATAAATTAATTGCTTTTTTTGCAGTTCTTTTAGCGTTATCCACGCTATCAAAAGTTTGATCGAGATAAAATTTATCTTTTAAGATGCCATTTACACCTTCTGCCATTGCGTTTTCGTAACAATGATTTTCTTCCGCTATACTAATATCTATCTTTTTTCTTTTAAGTATTTGTGTGCAAACATTGCTACAATACTTTATTCCTATGTCTGAATGATGTGTTAGCCCATTAATATTTTTAGCTTGGTAAATCGCTTTATTAAGTGCTCTAACACTTCCTTTAAGTTTTAATCTATCACTAACATCATAACCAACTATTTTTCTAGAGTAAATATCCGTTATTATTGTATTGTAACTTGGATTATGTCACTAGATGATTTAGATTCTATAACTTCTATTGTGACTCCTTGGTAAGTGTAAATATCTCCAGCTATCATAGGTGCATTTTCTTTCATGCTGCCAGTATTAGAATTTTGTAAAATCCTTAAAGGACCTTGACCTCTTGGTACAGAAGTATCAATAACATAAACTAGCGCTCCTTCTTTTCGCATAGAAGAGTCGAAACCCTTCTTTTTTCTACTCTCGATTAAAATAGCTCTGTTTGAGTTTAGAGGCACTGATAATGCCTTTATTCCTCCTTCAGTAGCTAACTCTTGTATTTCTATAGTTATCGATCCCTCTGAATGGCAATAAATTTGTGAATCATCAATCCAGCCTAGTAACCATCTTTCATATGCAAAAAAGCCTGGTGCTTTTCCTGATTGTATTCCCATAACTCCAAAACCACCAACGTATCTGTGATTATTAGAGTTACTGTAAGGGTATAAGTCAAGTAGCCCTAAAGAGTGTCCCATTTCATGTGCAAGCCAAATACCTCCCCAATAATTAAAATCGAATCCAGAAGTAATTCCAGTTAGAATACTATTTCCATCTGCATTTATAGCGAAACTATCATTTAGGGATCCAAAAGTTGGGCCATATTCAATTTCGGAAGCATCAGGATTGGACATTACTAACACAATATCTGTATCGCTAAAATCAACTTGGTCATCTGCCAAATCAACCGCTTCTTGAATAAATGAAAGATGTCCAGAAGAAGAATTTAGACTTTCAGCATATTGTGACGAAACCGAACTAAGTCTTAACCAAGAACGGTATGGCAGTAGGTTTATTTCCATTTTACCGTAGGACATCTCTTCGTAGAATTCAGTATTAATATTTTCTAATAAATTAAAAATAGAAGTTGTTGTTTGAGAAGCGACAGCGTCAGGGAAGTCTACAAATAATACTTGAATATTAACTTGTCCTAGTGATGATGATGGCCCATTATTAGGGAAGCCTATATCTACATAATCATTTGTAAATATTTTATCAAGTTTACACAATTGCGTTTCTGGCACTTCATTTTCGTCAAATAAAGCTAATACATCGATCAAATTTTCTTTTTCTATAGTTTCACTAGCATCGTCTTTAGAGACAGCAAGAGATACTTTAAAAGTACCCTGTTCACTATACGATATTACAGGATTTTTTTCATTAGATGTTGCTGGGGTACCTCCTTCAAAAGTCCAACTCCAACTCGTTGGCTCGCCTTCAGATTTTTCTGTAAAACTTATTTGCTTACCTTCTATGATTTTGTTCAGGTTTGAAGCGAATTCAGATTTTAACGAAACTATGGTATTTGTATCAGAAACTATGGTATTTGTATCATTTGACGAATCATCTGAACAGCTAAAAAAGAGTAACAATATAGCTAAAGTAAATTGGATATTTTTTTTTAAAAGGCTTATTGAATTTTTCATAATCATTAGATAAATTTATTTAATTTTAAGTGTTTTGAATAATTATTCTCGTTTAACATTACTTATTCAGGATTAGGACTGTCAAAATGGTGTGCAACGTCTCCGTATATGAAACGAAGCGTGTAAAAAAGTACTTGTATTCAGATTATACACGGGCCGAATTTTTATATTTTGTTTCTATTTTTCAATTCTATAAGCCAAATTTAAAAATTTGGAGGTCTACTAAAATAGTTGTAAACCTTTCGATTTAGTTCTTATTAGCTATGTTTTATATACATTGTTGCATGCTGTTTTTATTTCGATTCCTTTTGTTTGTTTTGCGTAAAAATTGGTTTTCCATTTAAAGCTTGAACTAATGTTGTGGTAGCAAGAACTGCGTAAAGCAATGAAATAATGATAGTGGCTTTTGTATTTTTAAAGAGATAAAAAGAAAGCAATGGAAGTAGCTGTAAAGCGTGCATTCCAATAAAGTGCGAAACTCTTAAATCACCTACAGTTTTGCTCCAACCTATAATCCACCAATTTGAGTTATCATTTATTGCACCAACGCTATGACTCATCTGAGAGCTCATTAAAGCGCCTTCAAATGAAAAAATAACAAAAATCAAGATTCCTAAACGAATTGCCCAAATAAAATGACTTGGTAAATTTGGAAAGGACTGTGTAAAAAAGAGGAAGCCAATATAAGCCGAATAGAGTGTAACGATTACGGCCGCCAAACCCATTAACGAATATAATATAGAATAAAGTGGTGTGTCAAAGTTGAAGTGTGATAATTGTCCTTTAGAGGCTTGAAAAGCAATATAAGTAAGTTCAAAACCAAATAAAATGATTACTGTCCAATTGAAAGGTGTTACATTAAAATTTGACAAATAATGACAATACCAAGCCATTGTCCAAGCAAATAAACCTATTGAAATAGCAAATTTTAACGGCTTAAACCAAGCGTTTACTCCATGAACTTGGGTAGTTGTAAGTTTGGTTAAAAAGATAAATATTATTGAAAGAGATAAGCAGAACAAACCAAAATAAAACAAGGATTCGTTCCTAATTTTCAATTCCTTAATAAAATTTAATGTTCCTTCAATCATTCCCTTATTGTTTTTTGTCAAGCGTAAACTTCGGCGTACAATAATTCAAGCAATAAAGCATTGCTCCGTATGTAAAAATGAGCGTAGGCATATTGGTATTAAATCCTAAATCAAATTCTGGAATACCAAATAACTCTCTAAAAGATTTTGTAGCAATTAGTAGCATAAAAATAATTCCATAAGCGAAAACAGAAATAATTGCAATTCTATTTTTTGTAGTTCTAATAATTCCTTTTTTTGCTTCTTCTCTAAAGAAATACCACATAGCACCAAAACTAAATAAAGCTTCTATTAAAATGGCTAAATAAGGATTAGATGCATACAATCCAAGACCAGCTTCCATGGTATTTGCCCCAAAAATATGATGCATATGACCTGAAAAGAAATCTAAAACAAAATGGATTGACACCAAAGCGACACTTATTAAGCCAATTTTGGTGCTTTTGAATAGAAATTTTCCAAGTAAGAAAACAATCGCCAACCAAAATAATTGTGGTAACAAATCGTGACTGTATAACATATCTACTGCCATATTACTTAAAGTAGCATCAAAGGCATCACTAGGATTGGTTAGTTCAAGCCCTAAATAGTGAAAGGTAAACCATAAAAAATCTTGTAATTGGGATATAATTAAAAAATAAAGTAACGTTCCTTTTGGGAATTTTTGTTTTGCTATTAATGCCGTGGTAAAATGTCCTGCTAACATAATTTCTATTTAATTTTTGTATTTTTGCTATGGAATTGAAAGCAAAAATAATAATTACTATCGAATTAATAGTAATAGTTTGTAAAAAATGAAAAAAGAATTTCGCTCTGGCTGTCCAATTTCATCTGCATTAGATGTAATAGGTGATAAATGGTCTTTGTTAATCATTAGAGATATGCTTGTTAAGCACAAAAAGACTTTCAAGGAAATTTCTGATTCAGATGAAAAGATTGCACCAAGTATTTTATCTGCACGATTAAAATTGTTAGAATCGTATAAACTGATTTTCAAAACGAAAGTGCCAGATAACAAAAAAGAAAATATTTATTTGCTAACGGAAAAAGGGATTCGTTTAACTCCAATAATTATTGAATTCAGTTTGTGGGGAAATTCCAATATGCGAGAATTTAATGAAATAGATGATATCGAAGGCTTGAATTCGGATAAGACTTTAATTATTCAAACAGTTCAAGATAATTATAATTCTATGTTGCTTAATTTCCAATAAGGTTGCTCTCAAATGGCATACAACGTTTAGTATATGAAAAGTAGGCGATTTAGAAGCACGAAGCTTTCGGGTTATACACGGGCCAAATTTTTATGTTTTGTTTCTATTTTTTGAATTCTATAAGCCAAATTTAAAAATTTGGAGGTCTACTCAAATACGTGTAAACCTTCCGATATAGCTCTTATTAGCTATGTTTTATATACTGCGTTATATGTAGTTTTTTATTTGCTTTCATCACAAAATTTAGTCAATTCAAAAATTGTCATTGCTCCTGCATGCCTTTTTATTTCTTCCCCATTTTTCATTAGAATAAATTGTGGTAAGCCCTTTATTTTGAATTTATTTATTAATTTCCCATTTAAATCAGCGTTAACCTTAGTAATTCTTATACCATTTGATTCAGTCGCAAATTTTTCCATTGTAGAATTCATCATTAAGCATGGCCCACACCATTCAGCCCAAAAGTCTATTAAAACTAATTTTTCTTTTTTCAAAACTGAATCTATATTTCTAGCATTAAGGTGTATGATTTTTGAATCAGAATTTCTTCGAATTGTTTTTTTATATACAAACCTTAATGGAAATGTAAATGCTGAAATAATTGTTGATAACAAGAAGAGAATGAAAGCGATAATATAATTTATAATTGTTTTTATATTTTTCTTCTGTTCAAAGTTTTTTTCAGAATCATTTTGGTATTTAATAATCTTATCCATCATAATTTTATAATTACACACAACGTTGTTGTATTTGGTTAGTTGCGTGGTTAAGCCTTAAAGTTAGCAAACAAATCACAGATAGAAAATTCCAGCGGAATTTTCGTAAGTCGGCAGTGACCTAGCAATTAATTATACATGTTGTTGGCATTAGGTTATTTTTTTTCAACTATTTCATAAACACCTTCCGAAGTGACTTTTTTAGATGCTATTATTTCCTCAACATATTCTTGAAATTCCTTAAGGAATATAGATTTTCTTGCTTTCCAAAACACAAGAAATCCAGGAGTCGTTTTAATTCCATTGATAATTTCCAAAAGTGATTGTTGAATCTCCTGGTCAAGTGTTCCTTCTTTAACTAAATAATAACTATTTTGAAATGCTAACATAGCTCCATGAATATTCATTATAGCTTGAAACCTTTCTTCAGGTTTTAGCGAATCGGGATTGCTCAGAAAGTTCCAGAATATATAACTTCCACGCTCGCTATTACCTATATTACTGTACCACGAAGTCATTTCAGAAACAGTTGCTAGTGCCGTAGCTGATCTTGTTGCCTTAGTATTTTCTTTGAATTGAATACCTACGAAAATTAAGGAAATTAGGATTGCAATTCCTCCAAATATTTCAGCAACTAATGCAATTTTTTTTAGATTATATTTCATAATATTTTTTCAACTTAATGTTAGCGTTGTTGTATAAGGTTAGTTGCGTGGTTTAAGCAACTAATTTAGTAAATAATAACGGACAAAGAAAGTCCGAGAGGATTTTCGTGAGTAAGCAAGAAGCAAGCAATTAATTTTGTACGGTGTTAACTAACGTTTTAATTCTATCTCAATCTTTGTAGCTAATTCAGTTATATTATCTTTTGTTTGATTATATGATTGTAAAATAAATTTCCTGTTTGTTTGAATTTTCCAAAGGTAACTCAGTAGGGTTTTTCTTTCAGTTTCACTTAAATTAATAGGAAATTCCATTTCACTAATATTTCCTTTTGAATCAAATGTAAAATATGGTGAAATCATTTTATTTATTTCTTTAAAATAATTTTTTTGGAATTGTAGTTCGTTATATTCCTCTTCTAGTTTTCTTAGAGTTTGGTAATCAATCTCATATAAAGATATTATTCTTGTTCTTAAAGAGTCGTTTTTAATTAATTCAAACCCTCGCGATTTTAATGTTTCATAACCAGAAACATTCTGAATTGAAATAAAATCTCTTGTTAAAACAAAATAGTGTTGTTGTAAGGTGTCGAGGTTAGTTCTTTTATTAATAAAAATTTTTCTCCAAAATTCGCAAGATTTTATTCCCATTTGATGTCCTTCAATGTTTAAGCCTATATCAACTTTATCGTTTTCTAAGCCATTTAATATTTCCAATAAGATTTTCGATTCAGCTATGTTATCCTTTCTGTTATCATTCCAATTATTCAAGGCAAATGCAGAAATCAATGCAATAAAAATTGATAAAAACTCGAAGCTATATTTTTTCCACTTTCTTTTTTTCAATGTTATTTCGTTTTTAAATGTTAGCTAACATCTCGGCTATGCGCAGTGCGGGATTTGAAAAGCGGAGTTTTCAAATTTTGTACGTAGCCAGGAGTTTATATTTTGTTTTTAATTTATTCACTTTAAACACCAAATTAAAGTATTGGCGGACTTCCTTAAATGCTCTGACCTTTCGTTTAGCAGAAAACCCGCATTACGTATAGTCATTGTTGGTAATAATTTTTCATTTAACAACCCATTGGTATTTCAATTGAAATTATTCGTTCTTTTAAATATTCTGAATCTTGTTCAATAAACTCAATCTTAAAGAAAATTCTACTAGTACTTATTCCAAAAGGATATTCAGTAGGTGATTTTACATCTTTTACATGTTCTGCCCAACCTTCTCCGCATTTTACTCTCACAGCTTCTCGTAATTCATTCATGTCTACCTCTATGAATTTATCCCAATCTTGTTCAGAATAACTCTCGGTTAAAAATTGACTATTTTCAATTTGCAGTTCTTTCCAATTAGAATTGTAGTGTTTCCATTCGGTTAAATCACAATGTGGTCCTTCATTCATAACTGTTATACTATTTTCGAATCGTTGATAAATTCTTATCTGACCTTCCTTTATCTTGTGAATTTTCAGTTTCTGTACTTCAATGGTTTCTCCTAATTCTAAATAAATTCTTGCGGTGTCCTTTTGTTGTTCTTTTAATTTCTCTTCCTCATCCCAAACTTCAAGACTATCTATTTCAATAGAGAATTCTTCAAATTTTATTTCTAATAAGTTGTCATTAATTACAGGCTCACTCTCTGTATTCAGTTCAGCAATCTCTTGCACAGTAATTGAAGTGTCAACTTTTTCAATATTAGTAGAAGATTTTTGTGCCATCTGATTCTTAGAAGTGTTTTTATCTTCTCTGCATCCAAAAAGAACGATAGTCAAAATCAATATGATGTTACTTCTCAATGTCATTTTTCTAATTATTGCCAGCCGTATTTGTATAAGAAACGTAGGGCAGTTGATAAGCACCTTCGTTTCGATCTATTACTTAGCTAAATATAAATATTTTGCTTTTATCTTTTCTACTATAGAAATGCTAAATTTTATATTTAGCAGACTTTGTTAATGTACACAGACCTTTTAATTTAGCAGAAACGCCCTATGTTTTTTATACATTGTTGGCCACAGTTATTCTTTCGTTAGTTTAAATGTTCCTCCACC
Source organism: Polaribacter sp. Hel1_33_78 (assembly GCF_900106075.1). Classification (NCBI taxonomy): domain Bacteria; kingdom Pseudomonadati; phylum Bacteroidota; class Flavobacteriia; order Flavobacteriales; family Flavobacteriaceae; genus Polaribacter; species Polaribacter sp. Hel1_33_78. Next base: position 2,291,086 of record NZ_LT629794.1, on the reverse strand, counting down.
TTGTTTTAAAGTCATTTGTTTATTAATAGTGTCAAATTCTAAAACTATTCCTGCCTGCTTAAACTCAAATTTATTTTTTTCAATAGCTTCTAAATTAAATGCAGATTGACCTGTCGCTTGAGCAATTAAAATTTTTTCTGATTTTGTAATTGTTATTTTTAAAGGAAAGCTAGGACTTGAATAAATGCCTAGAAATTTGTCTAAATCTTTTGATTTTAAATCATAAATTTTAAATGAAGGACTTTCAAAAGGTTTATTGAATAACACACTTAATAATGCAATTGATATTTCATTATTATCATAATTAGTTCCGTTTGAAGTTAAGGCAAAAGCAGATTTTTCCTCAGGAAAATATCCAAATACAGAACTAAAACCATCAATACCGCCAGTATGTCCAAAACTATATTTATCATAAAAAGGCATTTTAAATAAACCCATTCCATAATTATCTTCTAATTTTTCCATTTTAGACAAGCTATTTTTAGAAATAATCTTGAAGGAGAAGAGAGCTTCCGCAAATTTCAATAAATCGCTCGGTGTAGAAACTATTCCTCCAGCACCTATTGGAATCGACATATCAGTTTCAGTTTGTTTTTCCCATTTCCCATTGTATGAATAAGAATTAGATTCATTGTTTTTTAAGTTTATTTTACCTCCAAAAAATGTATTCTTTAATTCAATTGGACTAACTATTTTATTTTTTAAAATTTCCGAAAATGTTCGATTATATGTTTTTTCTAGTATATAAGATAAAAGCACATAATTTGAATTACTATATTCTGATTTTGAATTTGGTTCAAAATCACTATCAAATTTTGAAATTATTGATAGCATTTCAGTTTCATTTTTTGGTTTTGTATTATATTCTAAATATTCCGCATCATTGGTGAAGTTATGAATTCCACTTCTGTGATTTAACAAATTACTAATAGTAATTGAGTTGCTGTTTTTTACATTTGGGAAATAATTATTTATAGTTTTATCTAAATCCAATTTCCCTTCTTCAATTGCTTTAAAAATTAAAACTGATGTAAAAGTTTTTGAAATTGAACCAATCCTATACTTTGTATTTTCATTTTGTCTTTTCTGTTTTTCAATATCAGAATATCCAATTTGATTTTTATAAATTAATTTTCCATCTTTCATCAAAGCAAAACTGCCCATAAATTTATTATTTGAATCTAATGATTTGAAATAATTATTTAATTTTAAAGTGTCAATAGTTTGAGATAAACAAACTTGAACTGATAATATAGATATGAATAGAATTACAATATTTTTTTTCATTTGAGTTTTTTTTTAATTGCATACAACGGTTTTGTGTACGATTTTGTTGCGTGGTTTAAGCAACTAATTTAGTAAATACAAACCAAATAGAAGGTCCGCGAGGACTTTCGTAAATAGGCTTTTACCAGCAATTAATTTTATACGTTGTTAGCCCTAGTTATTTCTCTCGATATAGTTTTGTACTTGTATCATCCAATCATTTTCAACTGCCAGTTTTATATCTGGTTCAAGGCCCATAGATTCTAATTTTAGATACTTAATATGCTTTTTAGATGTTAGAACTACAATGTAATTTTCACAAGGTAGATTGTAATTAGAGTTTACTTTTTCGTACGTTGCTGTTCCACTTGTTCTATTTCCGAGGATTGTACAATTTCCAAAATCATTTAGTTTATATACAAACTGTTCTGCATTACTTGCGGTTCTATGATTAACCAAAACGTAAACATTATTTTTTTTAATATATTTTTTCAATATTTTATACAATCCTTTAGAGTTTCTATCTCCACCACCACCATTATCTCGTAAGTCAAGAATTAGATTGTTCTTTGTCAAAGTTCCTTCTAGAGATTTGTAAAATTTATATGCCTCAGAAAGTGTAGGATTCCAAGAGTTGAAACTACCTATTTTTAAATAAGTAGTTTCAGGCGATATTTCCTTTCTTAAATAGGTAGATTCTGGATATAATGAAATGGAATTATTAGCTTTTGAATTATCTTTTTGAAATTGCATAGTTAGGAAAACACCGTTTTCAATCCTCTCGCCATAAGATATCATTCTTTTACTGTACAGACTTCCACCAACAGCTAATAAATAATTGTTACCGTAAGGAACTAAAGTGTAAATTACTTCTCCAACTTCCCAAACATCCATTTCAGATTCTAAAATAATTGCTCTGTAATCATTACTATTTATCGTTTTATATACTCCTAGCGTCAAATACCCTTTTCTGTAGTAAACACCTTCAATAGAGGCAGTAGCTTTCTGCTTTAACGATTTCTTTAGGCTATCTAAATTTATTTCAGGTCTTGGGTAAACATTATAAAGATTTGATACTTTAAATTCTTCAAATTTAGATGTATCTTTTTTTGATTCTTCATCTAATCCTTTGTTTATTCCATATAGATTACAATGTCTATCATTTAGTGATAACATTAATTTATTCAATTGAAGAAAACAATCGTAACCAGAATTTAAATTTTCTATGCTTTTTTTTGTCTTAGCATACTCCAACTTATAATTCTCCTTATTTACTTTATATGAAGGTGTTTGCTCAATTTTCTGATTTAAAAATTCTAAGTCTGTTTTACAGCTACAATCCTTAACTTGAGCATTTAAGATTGGAATTGATATTAAAATGAATAAAAATGTCAAAGTTGATTGTTTGAATTTTTGCATACAGTTTTTTTTAATTAGGGCTAACGTGTTTGTATATGGTTTGTTGTGTGTTTCGAGCAACTAATTTAGTAAATAATAACGGACAAAGAAAGTCCGAGAGGACTTTCGCTAGTAGGTAAGAAGCCAGCAATAAATTATATGTGGTGTTGCAAACCGTTATTTATTTCAACTCAAGTTTGTTAATTCTATTTCCGACTGTAAATTCTTTCATTTCCTTTTCGAGATTATTAAAATCTACTTGTTTTACTTTCTTTATAATTTCTCCGTTTTTCATTAAATGAATTTCATCACAAGTATCCGCTAAAGTTGAAAATATGTGAGAAGAAATAATTACTGTTTTTTCTAATTCTTTAAACCTTTTTATAATTTCAGTTATAATTAAATTACTTTGTATATCAACGCCATTAAAAGGTTCGTCCAGAATAAAAACATCGTTTTGTTGCAAAAGAATAGCAGTTAAAGCCAATTTCTTTTTCATTCCTGTGGAATAAGTAGAAGCGTACTGATTTAACGGCAAATCAAATATGTTTTTGTTCTCAATATTGGATAATTCTATTTGTCTTGTGTTGGCAAGAAGTTGTATATATTCTTTTCCAGTAATTTTAGAGAAAAAGAACGGTTCTGTTAATAAAAGTCCTAAATGGTCTTTTAATTTAGTATAGTCAGATGAGATATTTCCTTTATAATTTTCAAGTCCTGAAATACATCTAAATAGTGTTGTTTTTCCTGCTCCGTTTTCTCCAACAATGCCATATATTTTTCCTTTTTCAAATTCTAAATCTATTGAATTTAGAACTTGATTTTTACCATAAAACTTTGATAATTTTTTAATTTTAATCATTTAAAATGGTATTTAATTTTTTAATAGATTGAGAATAAAAAAGAGGAATAAATATTAAAAGTATTGGCGGAAACATAAAACTTAATCCAATTAAAATTACTTTTGACATATTCATTTCATTTGGGAAAGATGAATATTTAGCAAAAATTATTGTCGTGAGATAAGCATAACATAAAAAAATAAAAACAATTAAAATATCTATTTGATTAAAAAATGAAATCCCTAATGTAATTATAATTGGTAAACTTAAAATTGAAAAATAGGTTAAGCACGTTTTCATTTTTTCTAATAAAAATTCTTTTGAGGATAAATTGTAATTCCAAACAAAATATTCGTTTTCTGTTTTTGAATAATAGGAAAAGCAAGTAATTCCAATTAATAGCATAGAAAAAACACCGAGGTTAAAATTTCCAACTGTGACTGAAATATAAGTTAAGAAATAAGCTATTGGAAAAACATAAAATGTCTTTCTAAAGCCAACAGTAAATTCAAAAGGATTTTTACTGAATGGTGTTGGAATTGTTACATTTAGATTTGTGCTAAAGTTGAACAACATTATAATAGTGACACATAAATTTAATATTACAGAAAAGAGAAATTGTTTTTGATAAATTAAAAAAAGAGTAAAAGGCAAACAATAGATAATATTTTCTAATATTCTCAATTTTTTGTAATTGTATTTATTAAATATAGATTTTAAAAAATCATTTCTTTTTGGTTCACTTAATTTTGAAACGAAACTTACTGCAAGTAATCCGTAAATATAATTAGCAAATTCTGTTTTTTCAAATAAGTAATTAGATAATAAAACAAATACAAATGGTAAAAGTGTATATCCAATCAAAAGAGGAAGTCCGAAATCAATCATTTTCCTGTTTAGCATTTTAAATCGAAGTAGGAAATATTCTTTCATTCGCAATTTTCATCTAATGGTTGGCAACGGTTTGGCTAAACTGCGTTTCAATGCAGTTTAGGTTTTGTTAGCAAATGCTTTTTTATCTGATTCAAAATAATCTCTCTTAATTTTGAACTTCTATTATTTCTGGCAATTTATAAGATCCATTTAATACATTGTCATCAGGACCATAAATGCGCAATACAGTGTAGAAAGGTCCTTCAGGAGTAGGTAACCAATTACCTTCTTTATTTGCACCAGGAGAGTCTGTTTGGAAATAAATGGTCATCGAACCGTCTTTATCCTTTTTCAATGATTTAGTTTGACTACCTATGCTGTATCTGTTTATTGAGTTTTCAACCAAAAATCGATTTGGAAGATCGTACATTGTAAAAGACCAGAAATAGTCAGACTTTGGTAATTCATCAGCAGAGAAAGTTATTGAATAATTCTTTTTACTTCCATCAAGTAATTCGCCTTTAATGTCGGTTTTAAAGCTAGGATACATAGCCTGAGAAGGGTAATTCCCAAATTGCCCAACAATTACTCCAACAGTTCTATTTAAATAATCTTCACCTATAATTTCTCTTGTGTTAAATAGCTTTTTACCGTCATTTGTAATAGCTATCTGCTGATCAATTTCTTTAAGAGCTTCTTCTATGCCAGTATTAATCGCTCGCGCAAATGAACTGTCCATTTTATCCAGTTGCCATTCCCTGCCAGCTTCAATACCAATTTTTTTTGCATTTTCAAGCATCGTTTGATCTGCTTTATTTGGGATGATATAGTCTAGCATAAAATTTGCGTACTTAAAGAAATTGATGTTCTTTAAGTCACTCGATTCATAGCTAATCCAATTTATATTTTCTGTTATTATTTTAGGTTCAGATCCAATGTATGAACTCAATGGTTGCAGAATATATCCATTTTGTATATACTCCATCGCTGGGATGTCATCTTGACCATTTACTCCGGTTCTAGTTAAAGTTCCAATAAACTGAGATTCCGAATTAATCGCACGCTTAATACCTTTCGGAATTGGTCTGTCAAAGTCTTTTGTAGTTAATAGGTAATTCCCGCCGTCTTGTCCATCTATTATTGAGCCTGGTGCATCAATTACGTACCCCCACATATCGTCCCATTGACACACATAATATCGATTACCATCTGAGGGAGGCATGGTCAATACCCACGGTTCAGAGCGCAAATCAACCCATGCCCAAGAATAGGGCGTATTATTATTTGGTGTTGGAATGTCCTTATTATCTGGAGTAGATAAACCATAGTGTTTGTAGACTCCAAATCCTCCTATGTATTCTGGTGCATTCTTATTAATTGCTTGATTGTACATCGTACCATAATTATATACAAGAGGAAATAAGGCGATGTAAGTTTCTTTTGCAATGCGTTTTATTTCATTTTGATCCATTGTTTGCTCATTCTGAGTTACTACCTTTTTTTCTCCCTCCAGCTTGCATCCTAATAGAGAAAATAGGACAATAGAAATAGTTATTATTTTATATTTCATTTTGGTACTATTTGTTTTTGCTAACGTTGTTGTATAAGATTAGTTACGTGATTTAAGCAACTAATTTAGTAAATATAAACCAAATAGAAGGTCCGCGAGGACTTTCGTAAATTAGCTAAAACTAGCAATTAATTATACAAGGTGTTGTAACCAGTTATTATTCTATTATTTTTTCTTTACTAGCTCCAAGCCAGTATTCAATGAATGAATCAAAACTGAAAATTAATATAATAAACAAGATAGTAATTCCAAAAGTGATTAATCTTTTTTTAATAGGAACACTAGTTTTTGATTGGAAGTTAGTAAGCTTAATGACAATATCTTTTATTATTTCTCCATTGAAAAATAGAATTAAGAATAACATCAAAAGAACTATTATGGCATTGGCTAATGCTGGATATACATCAAGAAAAATAATATCGAATACAATTATGTTTACCATTATAGGTATTAATATCAATACTCCTATCAATTTTGTTTTATTCCATAATAGAAACCAAGCTCCTGAAAGTTGAAAAACACCAATGAACAAAATATAAAAATATGAGTGTCCCATAAATGTCCATGCCAATGAAAATCCACTAGCTTCTCCTAATGTAGTATTTGCAATTTCATCAGGTATTTTTCCTTTCATATAGAATTGACCGCCTAACAATTTAGATATTGCATAAATATTAAGAATTATAAAAACGCATTGACGCAATACAAGTTCCAATGTTACTTTGTCGTTTGATTTATTCATTTGTTCTTTATTTAACTAACTTAAGAATTTAAATACTGATGGATACTTTACAGATTTGCCATTATGGTATTTTAGGGTATTAGTTATTACAACTACAAAATTTAGAAAATACATTGCGCTGATAGTTATTAGTATTCCAGCAAAAGAAATGGTTGTAAGTTCAAGTTTTGAGGTAATAAAAAGACCAATAACTAATAAAAACAAAAGTAAGGTCCAAGATATTTGAAAATTTAAAATTGATTTTCCGACTTGGTCTATATCTTTTATCTTATCCTTTTTTGAAGTCCAAATAATTAATGGAATTAATATACCAAGTAATGGAAATGCTATAAACCCTAGTTGTGACAAGTTTAATAGTAATAAAGCTTTACTATCTTCAATAATATGCCAATCTATTAATTCGTTAGGTGTAACATTTAAGGCACTAGATAATCTTTTAATAGAATCTCCGGTAGGTTGGGTTTCTCCATTTTCAATTCTTTGAACTGTCCGCAAACTTAATCCAGAATTTTCTGCCAAGAGTTCTTGTGACATTCCGTTTCGCTTTCTTAATTCTTTTACTCTTTTTGCTAAATCTTTATTCTTCAATTGAGAGATGTTTAATTGTTGAAAGCAAAGCTAAATAAAAGCATTGGCATTGGTGTCGTAATCTATATGACATCTTTACGTCATCTATGTTTTAATTGGTTACAACGGTTTTGTATATGAAAAGTAGCGGATTTAGAAGCACTAACCTTTCGTAAAGCAATATACTTAATTAAATGCAAAAACGATTCAGGCTTGCACCTGAACCGCTATTTTTTATATACGATGTTGGCAATAGTATTTTTATTTTCTATCAAAGAAATTAATATATGAATAATTTCTTTCTGTCTCTTTATTCATCCACAAATAATATTCACTAAAAGTATGGTCTAAAAATTATTCTTTCAATAAATTCGATCAATATTTTTAGTAGGTAAATCCAATTAATTTGTTGGGCTCACGTATTTTTACAAATCATCAATTACATTTTCAAATTTCACATTATAGCTTTCTGCGATATTTAAAGGTTGGTTGAGAGCAATAATTTTTTCTAATACATTGGAGTTGTAAGTAAACGACAAATATTGAATTTGAAAATCAAAATAAACTCAATTTTTAAGTTTAATTTTTTTTTCTGAAGCTTAATAGCCAAACCTTTATGCTAATGAATTTAAAATGTTATAATTGAAACTAACTTGATGCCATTTTAATGACTTCAACAGGCTCCGTTCTACCTTTTAGTTGTATGAAGCCAAGCGATTCAAAAGTGTAGTTTTCAATGTCATTAAGATCATTAATCACTTCTTTAGATAAAAGCAACTCCGATTTAAACTGCTTGTTCAACTGCTCGATTCGTGATGCTAATATGACCGTGTTTCCAGTCACTGAGTATTGTCTTCTTTGAGCAGTACCCACATTTCCTGTTACGATTTCTCCTGTATGCAATCCAATACCAATTTTAGTATCGATTAATCGACCAGATGAACAGCGGTCCTCAAGCTCTTTGAGTATTTCTAGGGACGCATTAACCGCATTTTGGCTGTGATTCCCGGGGGAGGCTGGTGCACCAAAGGACGCTAAAAATCCATCTCCCATAAACTGGTTTATGATGCCATTATGTGCACTAATAATATCGATCATAAAGCCAAAAACGTCATTTTGATATTGGTTAATCTCTGTTGCATTTCTTGATTCAGAGAATGGTGTAAACCCCCTAATATCAAGAAACATGATACAGGCTCGCACTTTATTAGCTCCCGATTTGTAAGAATCAGACAGTAATTCTTTTGCAACCTCAGGAGAGACCTGTTGGCTAAATAAAGTCATGGCTTTCTTTTTGTTCTCTATTTCAAATGCATTACGCTCTTTTAAGAACCTGTTTGCTTTTCGCTTTTGCCGGTAACCATAATAGATCACACCAGCTAAAAGCAGAAGTAAAACAGCGCCAATAATCCATGCTCGCTTGGTGTTTTCAGATTTCTCTAATTTCATTTTTCCAATCGCTTGCTTTTTTGAGAATTCCAAACTATCGGCTAATATTGCCTTTTTAAACTCCATTTGCTGAAGTTTTGTTGCGGTTTCTTTGAGATTAAGACTGTCATCAAGCAGCCTTATTTTTTCCATATAAAATAAAGCTTCATTTGCTTTACGTTTTGCTTTGAAAGCATCGTATAGGCATTTGCAAGCATCCCTTTGCGCCATAAGATCATTAACAGATAACGCCAATTGGTACCCTTTTTGGCAATTATCTACAGATTTAGAGTAGTTGCTTTGGGTAAGATAAACTCCTCCAATATTTATTTTGGATCTAGCCATACCATTTTTATCCCTAAATTCTTTTTGAATTTTAAAGCTTTGATTGTAATAGTCCAAGGCCTTTTTATCGTCACCAAGATTATCGTAAACAAGACCTATAGCGTTGAGGTCATTAGCAATACCAATTTTATTATCGAGTCGTTCATTAATGGTTTTATTTTGATTGAAATAACTCAAAGCTTGGTCATAATCTCCTTGATTTTGAGATGTAAGTCCAATATTATTTAAGATTTCTGATAGCCTATATAGGTTGTCTTGTTCTTTATAAAAATTCAAACTTTCATTAAAATACTCTAAGGCTTTAACATCATCACCTTGTTCAAGATAAACGCTACCAATATTGATCTGAAAATCTGCAATACCCGTTTGGTCTCCAAGCTGTTCATTGATTTTAAGCCCCTCATCAATATAAGTGATGGCTTTTGGGTAATTACCTTGCTTCGAATAAATAACACCAATGCCTGCAAGGGAATTGGCAATTCCTTTTTGGTTATTAATCGACTTATTAATCATGATACTTTGATTGTAATACTCGAGTGCTTTTACGTGATTACCTGTTCTTCTATAAATAATGGCCATATTATGAAGCGTACTAGCAATATTTTCTTTGTCACCTTCTTTTTTATAAAGTGCTAAGCTCTTTTCTTGAAATTCCATGGCTTTGGTATAATCACTTTTATTTTTGTAAACAATGCCTTGAATGTTATAGCCGAAATTTTTGGCTTTAGGATATTTTTTATCTGCTCCATATTTTACAAGATTTTTTGCCAGAATGAGAGCGGAATCTGGCTTAGAATACAGAAATCCTTTCCATATATAGTTATAGTAAGCCTTCGTGCGAACTGAGTCTAATTGAGCATTGTCTTGCCATATTGCGTATAATGAGTCGAGTTCGGTTTGAGCGTTTAGGCTAATCCCTGAAGAATAGAGTATTAGTATTAAAATAAACTTTTTAACTCTCATGTCATTCTTTTTATTAATTATTGCCAACGTTCAATGTATAATGCGTATCCCGCAGGGCATGCATTATACATATTGTTGGCAAATGTTATTTTTGTTCTTCTCCATTGATATAATTTTTAGTTTCCGTAAGCTCGCCTAATTCATTATAATAATGAACGGTTCCATTACCGTTTATTAAGGACCCTTTCTTTAAAGCATTGACCTTATTGTCAAAACAATTAACTATATCCATGAATTTACCCTGAGACCATAATCTCGTTTGATATAATTGCCCGTTCTCGTGATAAATTTTACATTCTCCTTCTGGTTTTCCATCTTCCATTTTTCCTATTTCAGCTAATTGTCCATTCTCGTGATAGGATTTCCATTCTCCTTCTGCTTGTCCATTTACATTTTTTCCTATCTTGGATAACTGTCCATTCTCGTGGTAGATTTTCCATACTCCTTCTGCTTGTCCATTTACATTTTTTCCTATCTTGAATAACTGTCCATTCTCGTGATAGTATTTCCATGCTCCATCTTGTTCTCCGTTAACATAATTTTCTTACCCTTTTAACTGTCCGCTCTCGTGGTAGGTTTTCCATGCTCCGTCTAGTTTTTCATTTGCATATTTTCCTTCCGTTTCTAATTGTCCATTCTCGTGATAGGTTTTCCATGCTCCCTCTTGTTTTCCATTTTCCACTTTTCCTATTTCAGCTAATTGTCCATTCTCGTGGTAGATTTTCCATACTCCTTCTGGTTTTCCATTTTCCATTTTTCCTATTATACGTAATTGTCCATTTTCGTGATATTGTTTAACTATTTCTTGAGAATAACCATAGTAAATCGAAATACTAAAAAGTAGTATAATTAATTTGAATTTCATATTTATATTTTAAAGTTAATGTTTGCAAACGTATTGGCTAAACTGCGTTTTAATGCAGTTTAGGTATTGTTGGGCAATCGTTTTTTAATTTATTATCTAAATCTTCATTTAGGTATCCTTCTAATTCATCAGATATTGGATTCCCTTCAATAAAAGCATTTACAGCACAACGTAATCTCAAACTATATTGTGAAAAATCCTTTGGTAAATTATCAATACTGCTATCGTCATTTTCATCAAAATGAAAACCAATTAGAATTAAGTGCCATTCATAGCTTTTAAGAATTTTTTTTGTCAGTTCACGAGGAAGAGATTCGTCATTTCTAAATTCATAACCTAACAGTCTTATTGAATTATAGAATTTCCAAAAGGAATGTTTATCAAACAAACCACGCTCGTGCATAAAGTCCATATAGCTGTTATTTTCAGACTCAGCATTATCATTTATGATATTTATTGCTTCTTCTTTATTCATATTAATGTTGCCCAACGGGTTTGTGTATGGTTAGTTGCGTAAGCTCTAAGATAGCAAAAAGGAAATGCGTAGAGGAAATTCGACAGAATTTCCGTGGTAATCATTAAACACCATCTAGCAATTAATTATACACGGTGTTAGCGGTTCGGCTTTTTCTTTATAAGAAGTTTTAGCTGAATTTCACTATCAGCATTCTATACATAATTCTTTAGTTTCTATATACCTTTTTATTTTTGCTTTTTGTTTATCATGCAGCCAAATGTGAAGTTCAATTAATGAAAACCATTCTCTCGTATTGATATCACCAAACATGAAATGATATTGCTTATGATCTTTGCCACTCTTTTCTAAAATATCTTGCAGCTCATTAACTTCTTTGATGAAGGATAAGAAATCTTTGACTAAATCTCTTTTATCCCTTTTAGCAGGTGTGAAAGCTTCAACTAATGGCTTTGGAAATTTTTCCATTTTTATATGTACGTCTTTCCTATATCCTAAGTCGAAAATGGCTATTCCGTATTTGTTTTTTCGTTTCTTTCTTTTAGCCAATTCTGTAACACTCTTTTGTAGATTTGGAATTTGATAACTTCTTGCTACCCTCATTACATGGTCATATACCTCTGAAATAGACCATGATGTTTCAGAGGGCTTAATTTGAATTACCTCTTCATCCATCATTCTTAAGTCAACTAACCATTCATTTGCTTTTTTATTAAATTGATTAAGTATTTTTTTGTTATCCATTTTAGTTCATTTAGAGAGTGAATTTGTTGAATTATATAATTTTTATTGAAATTTCTACAGGTATTTTGGGTTTTATTTTTTGCTGACTGCTAACGTTTAGTATATGAAAAGTAGGCGATTTCGAAGCACGAAACCTTCGGTTAAGCAAAAAGTTTGATACGAGACAATATCTTTTATTTTAGCACTAATTCACCTATTTTTTATATACATTGTTAGTTGTTTTTATTTTCATCATTTCCATTAACCATCCTTTCCTAGAACTTGTAATTTGAATCATGATTATCTGTTATTTGCTTGGCAATTTCATGTAAGTCTGTGTTAAAACTCGTTTCATAATCATACGTAATTAAATCAACATTATATATGCTATTCAGCCAAACCAAGCTTCCAGTCTCTTCAATAATATTTCCCTGATGCCCCTTATGATCTTTGAAGAGTGAAGTGGCTTCTGGTCCAAACCAAGCGATATTATCCAACAGTTCATTATCCTGTTTCATTTGTGCAAGTTCAAACGATGCCCAACCAGTGGGAATGGTGAATATTTTGGTATTTAGAAATTCAGCGCGCAATGGGTCTACCATCTCATTATGCACAATATCATTTACTACATAATCATAATACTCTTGAATCGTATTGTATCCGTTAACTTGAGCTAATGAATCCCAATCTGCAGGGAAATCAATTTGAGGTATCGCTATAAAGATGGTAATGTTTGGATTGCTTTGTAATGCATAGTTTATCCATGCACGATGGCCTTCAATACGATCAGTAGGATTATCGAAATCATGCCCAGCAGTCATCCCGAAAATATCTATATCCCCTTGATCTAAAGCTGCCTTAATATTTAAATGTTCTTGAATCAATGAATCATTCCAAAAATTAATTGGACGTCCATTATCACCACCTCTGGTAATTCTTGTGCTGATATGCTCAACAAATCCAGCATCGATAGCCAATTCATCCAATTTTTGCGCATAAGGTTTAAAGAAACTATTCCCAATAAGTAGCATATTGTGTCCTTGGGTCTCTAATGTTTCTTCAACAGTTTGGTCTTCTTTGTTGCACGATAGAAATACTATAATCAATACAATTATCCATAAATTTTTTCTGGTCATAAGTTTGTACTTTTTAATTTTAGACTCAATTTTCTTATTAGTTTAATTACAGCTAACGTTGTTGTATATGGTTTGTTGCGTGTTTCAAGTAACTAATTTAGTAAATAATTACCGATCAAGAAAGTCCGCGAAGACTTTCGTAAGTAAGCAAGAAGCCAGCAATAAATTATATACGGTGTTGTAAATAGTGCTTTTTCAGTTTTAATTATTAATTCAAATTTCCAATTAATAAATTGACAAGTTCATATATTCCAACTCCCAATCCAATTCCAATCAGCATCCAGTAAATTCTGTGCTTTTTATCAGCTTTCACAATTTGTTTTTCAACAGTTTCTCCGTTTTTAATTAATTTCAATTCTATTTCACGTTTGTCAAACAGTTCGTATTTGGATTTTAGAATGAAACTTTCAGAATTCAGGATTAGTTCGTGTTTAATCCCCGAGAAAGAGAATTTTTTTGAAACTAATTCTCCATTTAATAAAACACTTTCAGTTCCAAATACAGAGTTTAGGAATTCTATTTTATTTTTTTCAATATTAAATTCAGCATATTTCATTTTCGCTCAGTTTTTCACGTATTATTTACAACGTGTTTGTGCATGATTTTGTTGCGATGTTATTAGACTAAAATACTAAAAAAAAAACCAACATTGGAAGTGTCCGAGGATTTTCCGCAAGGAAAATCAACCAGCAATAAATTATGCACGTTGTTGTAGCACGTTTTTATCTAAAGATTAATAATATTATAAATAATAGACTATTATTCAAACTATGTAGACAAATTGCTAAAATAATTCCAGAGTTTAATCTTGCATAACTGTAAATAAAGCCTGCTAAAAAATGTCTCAATATGACTATTGGTGAGAAGATCAATAATTCAATTGTTATTTCATAATTACCTAAATGTAAAAAACTAAATATTAAAAGTAATCCGTAAAACACTTTTCGTCTATTCTCTTTCCATAATTCAGAAAGTAATTTAACAATATTGTTTTTTAGACTAAAATACAATATAGTGCCAAGTGACAGAGCAATTGATGCGCAATACAATTTTTGAAATTTAGTGAGACTCAATAAAATAAAATAAGATATTCCGATTGCAGTTATTGTTAAGTTTTGTTTCGAAAATATTATTCCAATCCTATATGCAAATTCTTCTATAATTGGTGCTATAATAGCAATTATTAAAATTCGTTGAAACGAACCATAACTCCTGATTTTTTCTCCGCCAATATGTGCTGGTATTTTAAAAATATCATAAAAATCTAAAAAGTAAGAAATGCCGAAACAAAAACCTTTCATTAGAATTAGAATTCCGTAGAGTTTCAATCCAAGATATATAGTTTCTTTTAAATTTCGTTTCTCTTTTGGTAAAAATCCAGATTTAGTTAAAATCCAAATATTCTTAAGTTCATTCAATTTTTTTTGATTTTCTCAAATGTGCTACAACGTTGTTGTATATGGTTTGTTGCGTGTTTCAAGCAACTAATTTAGTAAATAATTACGGACAAAGAAAGTCCGCGAGGACTTTCGTAAGTAGGCTATAACCAGCAATAAATTATATACGGTGTTGGCAATAGTTATCTGATACTTCCAATTATCTTTTCAAAAAATAAATTAGATGAATTATCCAAAAGAACAAAACTCGTTTTCTTTTTAGTGTTTCTTACAAAATAAGTATTCGCTGCTAACCAAGCTCCATTGTGCATAACTACGTCATCCTTTATAATTACCCAACCAAATCCGTAATTTGATTTCTCTCCATTATTCAATGTTGGTCTTTTAAACGCCTCTTTAAGATTTTCATTACTAATGAGTTTATTTTGGTACCAAAACTTATCCCATATTACAAAATCATCTAAACTACTAAAAACGCCACCATCGCCTGCGACTCCATCTATAAATGTAGGTTTGATTTCTCGAATTTCTCCAGCTAAATCTTCAAAACCATCAGTTTTTCCTTTGAACGTTTTATCTTCTGAAATTAGATTCCAAACTCTGGTGTCATTCATTCCTAACGGAATGAAAATATTATTCGCCATAAAGTTCTCAAAAGATTGATTTGAAACTAATTCAATTATTCTTGCTAAAGCTATGTAGTTTGTATTTGAATACTCGTATTGCTCGTTTGGCTCAAAATTAGCTTTGGGTTTATTCTCAATTATAAGTTTAATTGCTTTTTCATTTGTTAAAACTCCAATTTTACCTTTTGCTTTTTCTGCTAAATCTAAATATGAATCAGGTATTCCCGAAGTTTGATTTAATAAGTTTCTAATTGTAACATTATGATACGGGAAATTTGAAATATATTTTGAAACTAAATCGTCGTAATTAATCTGTTCTTTTTCCTTTAAGAGCATTATTCCACTTGCAGTAAACTGTTTTGAGATTGAAGCAAGGCGAAATGACGAATTAATATTTAGTTTTTCAGTTTTCTTGGAATTAGTAAAGCCATATGTTTTTGCCAAAGTTGGCTTTCCATTTTTCGTTATTAGAATTCCGCCATTAAATTTTCTTTGAGAATTTAGTTTTTCTAACCAGTTATCAATCAAAACAATTTTTTCTTTTTCACTTGAATTTTTAGGGATATTTAATTCAGGGACTTGAAGAAAAAAAACAAAAAACCAGACAAAAAATCCGACAACTATTATTGCAATTCCGAGTATAATATAAAGTACTACTTTCATGTTTTATTTTCCATTTTTCTTGTATTCCGCAATTTTCATCTTAATTATTGCCAACTTTGTTGTGTATGATTAGTTGAGTGTTTTAAGCACTATAGTTAGCAAATAAAACACAAATATAAAGTCTGCGAGGACTTTCGTAAATTGGCTAAAACCAGCAATTAATTTTACACGGTGTTGGCAATAGTTTTTTTAATAATTTCTTGAATATATTTCCTTTTCGATTAGGTATTCTACAGTACTACCATCGTCTGTTTTGAATTTTGTTTTCAACGTTTCTCTGTTTTCTAAATTTTGATTAAATACTACCAGATGTAAATGTGGTCCAGTACTCCATCCAACATTTCCACTATATCCAATTTGTTGTCCTTTTAAAACTTTGTCACCAACTTTTACTTTAGAGCCATTTTGCTTGATATGTGTATATTCCGCAAAAGTTCCGTCAGGATGATAAATTATTATAAGATTATTATATTTTTTACATTCTTCTTTTCCACAATTTTTGTTATTCTTTTCTATTACCTTAATTACAACACCTTCTCTAACAGCAGTTAATTCTGTACCAACTGGCATTGTGAAATCTAAAGAGTTTTCATTTTGATGGGAAAAAGTTCCATTGTAACCTTGATAAATTTTAAATTGTTTTGAGGTTTTAAAAGGTAAGTTATATATATAATCATTGTCATATTCTTTATTATTATGCTTTCCATAATTCGTCCAGGATTTAAAGGAAAATTTATATGCTTTCCCGTTTTTAGAAACTCGAAGTGACGTAAGAAGTTGTTTTTTGCTCTTTGCATTGATAGTATAAACATTGTTGTTTCCTCCTTTTATATTTAAATTAGTGACTGCAAAATCAACTTTTACACTTACTGGGCAAAATTCATCATTATCAGCGTAGATATTGTAACCATTTTCAATTTGTTCATAGTATATTTTGACTTTATGTTCAGCTTTACATAATGAAGTAATTAGTAGGAATGTTAATAATAAATAGTTTTTCATTTAGGTTCTGTTTAAATTATTGCCAACGTGTTTGTATATGATTTGTTGCGTGGTTTAAGCACCTAATTTAGCAAATACAAACCAAACCTGCCTGCCGCAGGCAAGGTAGAAAGTCCGCAATGTCTTTCGTAAGAAAGCTAGAACTAGCAATAAATTTTATACGATGTTGTACATAGTGCTTTTTAATTTTTAAGTTCCGTTTTAATTTTATCTCTGAACTTTTTATCAGTTAAAATTTTTAGTTCAAAATCATTCATACTTCCTTGTAATCTTGTGTTTTCTATAGTGCCTAAATCATTGAAAAAGTAAGCTAACTCTGTTGTGTTTCCTTTTTTGTCTGTTGCGTAAAATGCTTCTGTTAAGACAAAAGCGGTTGAACCACCTTTTTTTCCTGCGTGTTTAAGCCATTTTCTATTGGCAGGGTTTTCCATAAGTCCTTCCATAACTTCGTCTAAATATTTTTGAGCATCGGTATCAAAATATGTTTTAGAATTAATTTTTTTCATAATTCCAAAGTAGTCTTTGACGGTAGAGCTTGGTAAATTGTCAGACCAAATTCGTTGTATATTCATTCCCAAATCTCCAATGGTTTTTTTGTATATAGAATCAGTTAAAAGTTTTTTATGAATTTGATTCGTAGTTTCTATATAATCTTCTATACTCAAATTCTTTAATTTGCTCTGCAATTCTTTTCCTTTTGATTTTGGGAATTTTTCTTTTCCGACAAATAATGCAGAAACGATATTATAAAACTCTGTGTGATTTTCAATTCCTAAGCTATCAATTCGATTGTTTATATTTTTTAAGCCTAATGTATTTCCTAACCACTCAGTATTTGCATTTGAACTATAACGAATCATTCCTTTTGCAATTTCATTGATAGTGATTTGGTTATCATTGATTTTATTTTTCACAGATTTCAGCCAACTTGGATGCGCTCCACCATCAGTATTAGGGATATAAAATTTAGCGAGTTCATCAATCGAAACTTCTTCTTGCGGATTAATTTTTCCTTGTGATGATTGCAATGCGTATTCAATTGCCAAAATAATTTTTACTGTGCTTGCCAAAGGCATTAATTTATTCGGGTTTCTCTCAGCAATTAAAGAATCATTTCTTACTAATTTAATAGCTGTCTTGTTTGGATTTTCCTTTATGAAGTTTAAAACTAAATTTGCATCTGGCTTAAAGTAGTTTATCCCAATGGCACCGATTATAATAATTATCGCTATTATTATTCCAACAATTATCAAAATTTTCTTAAGCATATCGATTTTTTTTGCATTATGTACAACTTCCTATTAAAAGAAGCATTATTTGTGTTATTAGGTTTAAATTCTCTGATAACACAACTTTTGTTATTTTCTTAAATTTTTGAGACTCCTAGATTTTTTTTCATCATAGACTTAGGGGTCTTTATTCTTTAGCAGTCTAAAAATAAGAAAAATGAGCAGAAAACAGCGCTCATACTCATCTATTTTAGAAAAATAAGTGTAAATACCTAATGTAACTTGTTTGGGTATGGTGGTTTGGGTTTGCTAGTATTATATTTATGAAACGTGGCGGTTTAAAATGTACTAATTTTTAGTTTATCACTATTTTTTATCTTTTGATTTTGATATATACAGTTTCTAATCCTGTGCTAGTCCATTTAATTTTCAATGTGTCAAATTTATTCAGAGTAATAACTCCTATATGGGGCTTGTCTTGATAAAATACAGTGATTTTGTTTCTGTCTAAAATATAAGGTTCTTTTTCTTTTCCTTCATATTCTACAATATTAAAAGATGTAGAAGTTAAATTAAAATCAGCAAATATAGCCGTAGGGTCTTGTGACCAAAGTCCAAACAGTTTTGTAGTGTCAATTTTTAAATTTCTAAATACAGTTTTATTTGGTTGCTTAATTTGGTTAAGTTCTATTTGTCTTGAACTTACCTCATTTTTTGAGTTAAGATTTGTTTTTGTTTCATTTTTAAAAGTAATATTATCAGTAAATCTCTCATGTCGACAGGAAAAAATTAAGACAATTAATGCGAAAGTTATTAATCTGTTCACGTGTTTTTATATAATTTATACAGCAATTTTTTATATACTTTGTTGGCAAACGTTAATTTTGTTCAATTCCATTTTCGTCATAATATTTCCAACTATTCATGTTTACACCATAGTCATCTTCAAAGTATTCGACTGATAACAACTGCCCATTTGAATGAAATTCTCTAATTTTACCATGTTTACGCCCATCTTTATAGTTAAAAATAAATTCTAATTGACCACTTTTTGTATAGTATCTGCACTCTCCATGTTTCTTTCCATTTTCGTACATCTCAACTGAATATAATTGACCATTTTTAAAATAATTTTTCCATTCACCTGTATCATAACCGTCTTTATAACTTCCAACCTCCTTTATCTGACCGTTTTCGTAATATTCTTTCAGCTCTCCTGTTTCTTTTCCCTTTTTATAATGACCAACGATACCTAACTGCCCATTTTCATAGTAGTATTTCCATACTCCTGTTTGTTTTTTATTAACATCATAGTTACCAATAACTTTAAGGTTTCCATTGTCATAATATTCTTTGTATTCCTGGGCATTAGCAATCGTAGTAAATAATACTACTGCTAAAAATAAAATTATTTTTTTCATATTAATTTTTTTTGTTTTAATCTTAAATGTGTTGGGCTTTATTTTATGTTTGCCAACGATCTTGTGTATGGTTAGTTGCAGTAATTAATCATACACTTTGTTCTCATTAGCCTTTAATTTTTTACAATGTACATTGATGAAATAGCGTTTTACTTAGTTTATTATTTTACACCCCACTTCGCCTTCTTGCTTCTTCAGTTGATATAACGATCTGTGCAACGTTAAGTTCATAACCTCTGGAATACATTAGGCAATTGTTACAACTATGAGAAAGCCCTAATACATGACCCAATTCATGGGATATAGTTCTGGCAAGTGAGCCTCTTACAAATTCTGTTTGAGGTTCAGTTAGTAAAGTTTTTTCAGGATTTTCTCCTCGATTGTGCTTATTCGTCCAACATCCAACAACTGAATGAAAACCATAAGGATTCATTGCATTTCCTTGAGAAGTATTACCTATAAATGGAAAAATATAGATATGAAACAAGTTTTTTTCAAGTTCGATTTCTGAACTTAAATAAGAAGGATTCATCAAATTATATAAAAGAGGTAGTCTGGCTGGGTCAGAGCGCCCTTCATCATCTCTTTCTGAATTTATAATATATTCAATATCTTCTTCAAATCCATTATATTCAACTATTGGTTCATTTATAATTCCCTCGACCATCCATTCAATTTTAGCTTGACTCCAAATCGAGTTCATTTCTGGAATTATCGTTTGGCGAACATCACTTTCAGTTACCCACATATTCATTTCAGAACCTAATGGATGTATCCAAGCTTCACTTTCCATTAGGTGAACTCTGATATTCAATTTGATATTTTCTTCAGCGTTTAAACTATTATTATCTTCGTTACAACCAATGAGCAATAAAACAATAATTATACTATAGAATATTTTCATTTTTTGTGATTTAAAATTGTTTCTATTTAAAGTCAAGATTATATTTTGATTGATAAGAACGGTTAGTATATGAAAAGTTAGGCGTGGCGCAGCGTGCGGCTTGAAGCGGCGAAACCTACGAACATCTTCCTTTTACTAAATTAATTGAGCCGAGTGCGAATCAGCAAGGCAAGCGAGTTCAGATTTATCAAATTTAAAGATAGCTAATTATTCGCACGAAACTTTATGCTTTTCACAATCTTGTCCTATTTTTTTATATACTTCTTAAGTTTGTTTTTTATTAAATTTATCAATTCAATTTGGTTATATATTTTAATGGCGAATTTTCATCCGTTTTTTATAAGTTAAGCTTCTCCAAACCCATTCAAGGGGTCCAAATCGATAGTATTTCAACCAAATATTACTCAAAATTAATTGTATCACTACAATTATTATAGCAATAATGAACGTTGGGATTAACCCTATTTTCCCAAACAGACTAAATCCGAAATTGTAAAAAATGACAATCATTAAAACTGTTTGTATAATATAATTAGTCAAGGCTGTTCTTCCCAAAGGCATCAAATATTTCAATACTCTTTTACCAATTGAAGTCTGGGCAATTTTGATTATTACCATGATATAAGAAATACTCATCAGCAGTTGACCAACCATTGATAAGAATTTATAACGAATGTTTTGAAGAGTAGGCACCTCATATGCATTGCCTCCTAAAAGTTTTGAAGAAATAGTAATTATTATACCACTAATTAAAATAGTTAATATAAGTTTTGTAGATTTTGGTGTTTTTTTAAAGAAGTCTACTGATGCTAAATAGTAACCCAAAAGAAAAATACCAAGGAATTTAAAATAGCCTCCAGATGGTATGTAGCTTAATTGCTTCCATATGAAATTATGAATATTTAACTTGAATATTTCACTAACAGAACCCTCTCTAAAAATATTAATAACATCTACATTCAACATATCCGGATAGGAAGTGCGAGCAATTGGTGTTTGATTTGTGTTTGCAGGGTTAAGAGCCAGCAAGGCTTCAGTAAATGGTAAAAGAGCAAAATCTAATAAAAGTGGTGCAAACAGAAAAAAGAGTGACCATCGAAGAAGTTTTGTTGGTTTTACATTACGAAATAAAATAAGAATAAAACCATAAATAGAATATGTAAGTAATATGTCTCCATACCAAAATAAAGTATGTAGAATCCCAATGATAAATAAAATGAACAATCTTCTCCGATATGTTTTTAAAAAATCAACAGTTCTATCTCTGTTTTTGTTGAATTGTATATAAAAACCAACAGCAAATAAAATTGAAAATATAGTGTAAAATTTACCTGTGACTGTAATTTCTAATAAATTATATAATTTATTATCTAACCCAAAGTTAGATATCTGTTTCAGCTCTTCAAAGGGCATAAAGATGTAACCGCTAAAAAAACTCATATTCATAAAAATAATTCCGAGTAGTGCAAATCCACGAAGAATATCTATAATTTCGATTCTTTTATTTGGTTCAATAGGCTTGCTAATAGACATAGGGGTAAACTTTTTTTTAATCAAATTATGTTTTTAATATAGGGTCAAAATGAATGGTAACGGTATTGTACATGAAAATTAACGAATCAAAGTAACTTCTTTTTTCGGATTATTACAGACTTATTATTTTATGTATATACTTTTGTTTTACACTTTAGTTGCTATTTTTTATACATGTTGTTATGAGTATTTTATTTAGAAGTACTATTTTTTATTAATTGATGATAAAAGCGAATAGAATTTTCAAAATCACTAATTGGTAATCGTTCGTTCAATCCATGAAAAGATTTTATATTTTCCTTATTTAGTTTGATCGCAGAAAACCTATAAATATTATCAGAAATAGCATTGAAATGTCTCGAATCTGTTGCCCCTACTAATAAGTATGGTGCAACAAGTGCAGTTGGGTAAATTTCTAAAATAGTTTTATTAAGTGTTTTATAGCCAAAGGAACTTGTACTCGACACTTTTGATGGTTCGGAAAGAAACGAACCTTTTTTAATTGTAATGCGTTTATCATTTATAATATTAATGACGCGATTTGTAACAGTAGTAATTGTTTCTCCAGGAATAATTCTGAAATTTATGACAGCACTTGCTACTAGCGGAATAATATTATCCTTAACTCCACTATTAAATATAGTGGGCGAGGTAGTTGTTCTTACAAGTGCATTGCCTGAAGCAGATTCTTCATATATGCCAGTAATCAAAGACTTAAAAATTGATTTATTTGCAAATACTAATTTATTTGCAAATGGCATCTCTGGACCTAGATTATCTATAAAATTTTCAATTGATGGTGAAATTAAAGCTGGAAAAGGGTTTTGTTTAAGTTTAACTATAGCATTAGAGAGTACATCTATTGCCGTTTCTCTCTCTGGCATTGATGAATGACCACCTTCTATGCTTACTGATAATTCTAAAGAAACAAAGCCTTTTTCTGCAATCCCTATAAGAGCAACGTCTTTTTGAATACCTGGAATTAATTTTTGCACAATACTTCCTCCTTCATCTAAAACAAATTCTGCTTCAATATTTTCTTCTTTCAAATGTTGAGCAATTTTGATAGCACCATTTACACCACCTATTTCTTCATCATGTCCAAAAGCAATATAAATACTGCGTTTTGGTAGAAATCCATCCTTTAATAAAAGCTCTAAAGATTCCATAATGCCAATAACACCAACTTTATGATCTATAACTCCTCGTCCCCAAATAGTATCATTTATTATTTCTCCACCAAACGGATCGTGTTTCCAATTTGCTCGATTTTCTTGAATAACAGGAACAACATCTAGATGTGCCATTAAAATAATTGGTTTAAGAGTTAGATCTGAACCCATCCATTTGTATAGAAAACTATATGAATTAAACGTTTTCTTTTCTAGAAGAGAATCTGCTAATGGATAAGTGTTTTTTAAAAAATCTGAAAAGTGTTGGAATTGAATCGAGTCAAAATCTATTTTGTTCTCAGGAGATATTGTTTTTATTTTTATAGCCTTAGAGAAATTCTCTTTTGAAGATGAGTTAACTTTAAGAACTGCAATCAGATCAGGATTTAGTTGCTTTGTCTTAAAGTTTAGAGTATTAAAAACTAGATAGATCACAAAAATTAAAACTATTGATAATAATAGTAGAAGTACTTTCTTAAATGATTTCATTTTTTAGTTGTTGTATTATTACTGATAACGTGTTTGTACAAGGTTAGTTGCTGTTGTTAAGCAATAAAATTAATAAATAATTACTGACAAATAAAATCCGCGAGAATTTTTCCTAAGTAAGCTAAAAAAAAGCAATTAATTTTGTACGGTGTTGGTTTTTAGTGCTTTTTTATTTGAAATAGTGAATTTTATTACCGTAAATATAATCTATAAAAAATCAATTTATAATTTAATTGCGTATACTAATCTTACGTGTGCATATGCTCCATTACTAAAATTAGAACTTTCATTTAGCTGAGTTCTATTATCTCCAATTGTTGCAAGTGGCAAAGCCAAATCAATTTTGTCATCTTGATTATACTGAGAGTAACTTCTACCAAAAGAATATCCATATCTACCTTCTATATGAATTCCACCCACAATATTGTATCTAGCAAATAAACCTAAATCGATACTTCTTCTTTCTATATAGTCATTCTGATAAGTTTCTTCTCCCAAACGATATGAAGTTACCAAGCCAAAATGATGTATTCCTACATTTAATTTTTCGTTTACTTTGTATTTAACTTTAGAATAAATTGGAAGTAAACCTGACATAGACCATCTTTCAGAAATTTTCCATTCTAGGTTCACCAAAGGAACTACATTAGGACCAAATGTTTCTTGGTTATACAAGATTCCGTAACCGATTTTCAATCTCTTATGATACACTTTTTCATAAATAAATGTACCTCCAAATTGGAAGTGTCTAGAATCTATATTTCTAAAATCAGTCATTAACCTAGGGCTAAAAAGCACTTGAATAGAATTTCCGTTTGAAAGTTTCTGAATTAATCCTGTTCTTAAAATAAGTCCATGTACCTTGATTGGGTTAGCTATATTATCAGTCATATTAATATTATTATTAACATTCCACTGCATATAATTAACACTGTTATACCAAATTTGTTTTTCATTCAATACAATTGGAACAACTAAATTAACCATAGCTCCTCTTTCAGTTGTTTCTCCTGTGAAAGGAGATTCGGCTTCAAAAGGTTGTGGTTTACCAAAATGTCCTGATACCGTTAATATATCTAATGTTTCTTGAGCAGCAACAAACGACACTGAGCCTATAATCAATAATAAAACTAAACTTCTTTTCATATTTATCTTTTTTTTGAGTTTTATCAAGTTACTTCTTTTTATATTCTAAAAAGATTGAATTTTTTAATTTTAATAAGATTTTTCAGCATTAAACCCAACGGTTTGTGCATGATTTCGTTGCGAAATCATTGCACTAAAATAGTAAAAAACAACCAACATTGGAAGTGTCCGAGGATTTTCCGCAAGGAAAATCCACCAGCAATAAATTATGCACGGTGTTGCCCACTGTAGTTTTTAATATTTCAATCAAATTTTTGTCATTATTGGTGTCTATTTAAAATCAATCAGTCAATTTTGTATTGCGAAATTTTTCAAATCCGCCCGAGTGATAAATTCCGTCCGAGTATTTTCGGTACACTGTTTTTTTATTTTTTTCAAATCCGAAAACAAGCTAAAAATCCGCCATAATTTTCTCATAGCAAAGTCAAATTTCAATCCGTTTTATCTTAGATCTCAACTATTTAAAAATCCACATTTCAGTTCCCAAATCAATTCCGTCTGAGTGATTTCCGCTATTGTGGGCAACGTGTTTGTACAAGGTTAGTTGCTGTTGTTAAGCAATAAAATTAATAAATAATTACTGACAAATAAAATCCGCGAGAATTTTTCCTAAGTAAGCTAAAAAAAAGCAATTAATTTTGTACGGTGTTGGGTTTTAGTGCTTTTTTATTTGAAATAGTGAATTTTATTACCGTAAATATAATCTATAAAAAATCAATTTATAATTTAATTGCGTATACTAATCTTACGTGTGCATATGCTCCATTACTAAAATTAGAACTTTCATTTAGCTGAGTTCTATTATCTCCAATTGTTGCAAGTGGCAAAGCCAAATCAATTTTGTCATCTTGATTATACTGAGAGTAACTTCTACCAAAAGAATATCCATATCTACCTTCTATATGAATTCCACCCACAATATTGTATCTAGCAAATAAACCTAAATCGATACTTCTTCTTTCTATATAGTCATTCTGATAAGTTTCTTCTCCCAAACGATATGAAGTTACCAAGCCAAAATGATGTATTCCTACATTTAATTTTTCGTTTACTTTGTATTTAACTTTAGAATAAATTGGAAGTAAACCTGACATAGACCATCTTTCAGAAATTTTCCATTCTAGGTTCACCAAAGGAACTACATTAGGACCAAATGTTTCTTGGTTATACAAGATTCCGTAACCGATTTTCAATCTCTTATGATACACTTTTTCATAAATAAATGTACCTCCAAATTGGAAGTGTCTAGAATCTATATTTCTAAAATCAGTCATTAACCTAGGGCTAAAAAGCACTTGAATAGAATTTCCGTTTGAAAGTTTCTGAATTAATCCTGTTCTTAAAATAAGTCCATGTACCTTGATTGGGTTAGCTATATTATCAGTCATATTAATATTATTATTAACATTCCACTGCATATAATTAACACTGTTATACCAAATTTGTTTTTCATTCAATACAATTGGAACAACTAAATTAACCATAGCTCCTCTTTCAGTTGTTTCTCCTGTGAAAGGAGATTCGGCTTCAAAAGGTTGTGGTTTACCAAAATGTCCTGATACCGTTAATATATCTAATGTTTCTTGAGCAGCAACAAACGACACTGAGCCTATAATCAATAATAAAACTAAACTTCTTTTCATATTTATCTTTTTTTTGAGTTTTATCAAGTTACTTCTTTTTATATTCTAAAAAGATTGAATTTTTTAATTTTAATAAGATTTTTCAGCATTAAACCCAACGTTGTTGTATATGGTTTGTTGCGTGTTTCAAACAACTAATTTAGTAAATAATTACCGACCAAGAAAGTCCTTGAGGACTTTCGCAAGTAGGCAAGAAGCCAGCAATAAATTATATACGGTGTTAGGCAATGTTATTTTTTGTATTCAATTTGAAATTTAATTTTTTTTAGATTCCTTAGTAGTAAGGTCTTTTCCAAGTTTAGCTCCAAATTCATCTTTTAGGCTATAAGCAACATCCCTTAATTCTTCAGCATCACCTCTTCCCAATGCTATCCAGTTTTCAACCCAATCTAAAATTGTTTCTTTTTTTCCATTAACTATTTCGTATGCATTATAATCAATATCACCATCTCCTAGGTCAAAGAAATATTCTTCAAAAGTTTCATTCATTCCCACAGCCAATATTCTTTTAAAGAGATGTTGGGGAGGATAAACTCGAGAGCTTACTTTGTATCGCGGACAAATTATTTGGTTTTTATATGTATTTAAAAAGTTGTTAAAGAATGCCCTAAACTCTCTGTCATTTCCTTGAAAACCTAAATACTTTTCCATTGTATGCTTCCAAGGTGGCATATCTTGTCCTTTTATTTTTGCGTAATTTACGTCGCTGCAAACTACGCAAATCGTTTGTTCAAGTTGTTCATCAGAGTTTTTGTAGGGAAAAGTTATTGATTTTATCATTGATTCAAGAATCTTTTGATCATTTAGAGAATCAATTTCATATTGACTGTTTGTGTAAAATTGAATAGTTGATCCTTTATGTAAAATTATAAAAGAGGTTCTAAAAAATTCACTTCTCTCTCCTAAATGATTTTCTTTTTGAACCTTAGCTCTAATCATTAATGCTGGATAGGTATCTACAGTGAGTTTTTTTTGACTGATGATGTCTAAATTATCTCTTTTAAATTGTCCAAAATTTAAAAAGAATGACTTAATTTCTCGACTGTTTATTAATGCTTTGTTACCGTCACGAGTGTAGGCTGTATTTCTATTAAAATTGATGAAAATTTTATTCTTTTTTGAGTTGTTATATAAAACTTCAAGCATTGAATAATGTTTTTGCTCTTTTTGATCTATTTTCCAGTCTTTTGGCAGTTTTAACTTGATGTATAAATCTTTAGGTTTTAAGTTTTTTCTAATTATGAGAGATTCTCCAAGTTGAGTATTTTGTGCTTTTGTAATAAATGGACTAATTATTATAATTACAAAAGTGAAAAATTTGATTTTAAAACTCATTTTTTTATTTCTAATGTTGCCTAACGTGTTTGTATAAGATTTTTTGCGTGTTTAAGTACCTAATTTAGTAAATACAAAACCAACTAGAAAATCCGCAAGGATTTTCGTAAGTAAGCTTAAACTAGCAATTAATTTTATACGGTGTTGGGCACTGGTTTTTATTCGGTTTTGGTAAAATAATTCCTACATTTTTTTCCATCTTTCATGAATTCCCTTAAATCCAATTCCCCTTTTGAGTTAAGTAAATACAGTTTGTTGTCCTTTTTAAGCATTTTTAAAGATGTTATAAATCGCCATTCATATTTCCTAACCAATTCGGCTTCCATTTTAATAGTTAAATTAATAATAGAATCTTTCACTCTTTTATTCGAAAATGAACTATTGTTTCGTCTTAAAGCTCCCATGTCAATTCTCGAATTAAAAAAAAGTGTGTCTTTAATCCTTTTGAAAACACCTGCATAAGTATTAGAAAAGCCGTCAAATTTGACTTTATGAAAGTATATAGTATCAATTAAAGTAATTGAGTCATCAAAATGGTTGTAATACTTTTCCTCATTTGAATTTTGTCCAAAACAAGCAAAAAATGGTAACAGTAAAATTACAAAAGACAATCTTTTCATTTTCTAAAATGTTTTAACTTAAGTTCATTTTTCTCAACTTGTGCCCAACGGTTTTGGCTATAAGTAGTTGCGAGGGTTAGTGCTTAACTTTGCAAGTACACACCAAGCTGAAAATCCGCAAGGATTTTCAGAAGTAGGCGAGAACAAGCAATTACTTATAGCCATTGTTAGGTGCAGTTATTTTATTCTGTTAATCGTTTATATTGATTTTCGTATAGATTAATAGTCACTTCATTCGATTCGTACACTTTACCTTCGATAGTTATTGTGACCTTGTATTTTGTCTCTATCTTTCCTTCTACATTTATACCATTAGCCAATTCAAATTCAATTTGTTCGTATGAACCTAAAGTTTCATCATAATAACTATTACCACAGGATGATTTACCATATTCTCCGTGGGGAAGCCATTTGTCATCTATTAATATGAAACCATTTAAATTTCCAATAGTAGCATCAATTCGTGGAATTATATATGTTGAGTTTGAATCATTTTTCAAGATAGCTTTTCTGTAAATTCCGCCATACTCATTCACTCTGTATTTATTTGGTATAAAGCGAATAGTTAATCCCTCATTTTTTGGATTTAAAATTTTAGATTTATTCTTATGATAAGCACTTAATCTGTCAGATAATTTTCCTGCCAATGTCATTGATAGGGGAAAATATTCCTCATAGCTAATCTCTCCATTATTCAATTTTTCAGAAAGCTCTTTATCAGCCTTTTCCCATTTGGTCTGACTTAATGAACTTATCGATAATAGACAGCATAAAATTAAAGTTGTAACTCCTCTCATTTTTTTTAATTGCACCTAACGTGATTGTATATGGTTTGTTGTGTGGTTTAAGCACCTAATTTAGCAAATATAAACCGAATAGAAAATCTGCAAGGATTTTCGTAAGGAGGCTTTTACCAGCAATTTTTTTTACACGGTGTTGGCGTGTCTTTTTTTTTAATAATCAACTTTCATTTTCCATGCTCCTTCATACCCCATAATTAAATGCTCATAAGAAGTTTGAAAATCTTTTAATTCAGTTTTTATAAATCCCGTTCTAATTAAGTCAATGTTCGGCTTGTTCAAT
The DNA here is from genome assembly GCF_900106075.1 of Polaribacter sp. Hel1_33_78. Lineage (NCBI taxonomy): Bacteria > Pseudomonadati > Bacteroidota > Flavobacteriia > Flavobacteriales > Flavobacteriaceae > Polaribacter > Polaribacter sp. Hel1_33_78. Next base: position 2,261,630 of record NZ_LT629794.1, on the reverse strand, counting down.
GTGTCAGTTCTTAAATATAATAAGTAGGGGTTTTTTCGATAATCATAAATTTTTTCAACTAGAATATATTTTGTATCATTTATATTGTTGCCTAAAATAGTGTTTGATTCTTTTAAATGTGCAATTCTAATTCCACCATTATTTAGCAAATAAAAACTGTGATAAAATCCATAGTCGCCACAGTTTGTCGAATCAAGTCCTACCTCAATTTTATTTTTCGAATATTGTTGAACGTTTCCCCAACAATCTCCTGCTCCATATTCATTGATACTGTCTTTTTGAAATTCAGTTAATTTTTTCTCAAATGGAAACAGCAATGATTTTTCAATCAAATTTTTATTAATTTCAATTTTTGTGTTTTGCAATTCAGTTTTTGTTTCTGAATTTTTACAACAAACTATTAAAATTAAAACGGTAAATATTCTTATTTTTTTCATTTTTCTAATGCACGCCAACGTGTTTGTGTATGATTTTTTGCGTTTATACAACACCTAATTTAGTAAATACAAACTAAGTAGAAAATCCGCGAGGATTTTCGTAAGTAAGCTAAAACTAGCAATTGATTATACACGGTGTTATATAGATACTGCGCTCAATTACTTCGAAATTCACTAAAATCCTTTAAATACAGTACTTTACAGGTTTTCACTAAAGTAAAGTAAAGCAACAAAATGCGCTAAAATGCTTGTTTTGTTGTACCTATTGTTGTACCTTAGTACTCGGTTGCACCGCATTGCATCCCTTTAAAACCAGTACTTTATGTCTTCAATAAAACTAATTTTAAGAAATAGCAAAGTAGATAAAGCAGGTGAAGCACCTCTTTATTTAAGAGTTATCAAAGACCGCAAAACTAAATTCATTTCGTTAAGCCTAAAATTAAAGCCAAATGAATGGGATGAAGATAAGCAAAAAGTAAAGAAGAATCACAGTAATTCTACAAGGCTAAACGCATACATATCTCAAAAGGTTGCAGATGCAAAAGGCGAGATTGCAGACCTAGAAAGAAGAAACCAATCTACAACAGCAAGAAAACTAAAAGAGGCCATTAAGGGTAAACCCTTAACGAACTTTTTTGACTACTCTGATAATCTTTGCGAAAAGCGAAAAGACACTTTAGCATATTCAACGTATAAGAATTACAAAACCTATTTAAAGAAATTTGAAAAGTTTGTAGGTCATAGAGAATTGATGTTTGAAGATATTACAGTTACCACTTTAAAAGATTTTGCATCCTATTGCAGTTCTACATTAGGCAACAATAACACAACGATTAATTTCTCTTTAAAGATTATGAAGATAATGTTTAAGGAAGCACAAAAAGAAGATTTAATACCTTTGGATTTATTTCCCTTTAACAAGTTCACAGTAAAAAAAGAAAAGAGTACAAAACGCTATCTATCTGCGGAACAGTTTCAGGACTTTATGGATTTAGAGGTTTCAAATAAAGACAAAGCACAGATTATAAAAGATATGTTTATATTTTCAGTCTTTGCAGGTGGTTTAAGGTTTGGGGATATGCTAGAGCTAAAATGGAAGAATTACGATAAGAAAAACGGAAGAATAACCAAGATAATCAGAAAAACAAACAGACAGCATAGCGTTAGAATAGGTCAAAAAGCAGTTGAGATATTAGAGAAGTATCAACAAAAAGAACAGAAGCAAGAAGATATAATTTTCCCTTTTGCAAATATTGATAAAACCTATTTTACAGATAAAGAACATAGAAATTTAATAACCGGAAGAGCAATAGCATTAAGTAATATGTATTTAAGAAAAATGGGCAAACGTTTAGAACTACCTTTTAATTTAAGTTTTCATATTAGCAGACATACATTTGCCACCAGGGCATTAAATAATGGTATGCGTATAGAACACGTTTCTAAATTGATGGACCATTCAGATATTGGTATTACACAAGTGTATGCAAAAATTATTAGTAGTGAGTTGGATAATGCAGTAGATAAATACATCAATTAATATGGGTGAATATTCAAAAATAGAATTGTTGTTGTTAGACAAATTCACAGATGCTATTGATAGCTTTATTCAAACAGCTGTTTACTCTCAAACAGATAAGGACAAACTAATGTATAGTTCTTGTGTTAATGATGTTGAGAAAGTAGAGTTTACTAAAAAGGAGATTAAGAAAATGCAAAAGAAACTCGCTAAATGCAGTCCTGATATAGCAGAGTTTTTAAGATGTTATATAAGTCCTAGCGAATTTGATTTATCAGGTGATAATCACGATCAATACAGAGAAAGATTAATTAGAAATTTTCTATCACAAGAGTTTGATGACGTTTTAGAAGTCTTAACAATGAAATTTAAAAAGGTAGAAGATGTTGAGAATCTTGATGAATTAGAATGGGAAGAAATGATTGAAGAAGGGCATTTTGGTATTGATAATAAGTTTATCTCACATTTTATAAAATATATGGCGATTGCGGATAGACTAACAACTTTCAAGAGTATATTAGAAACTGTTGAGGAAGAAAAAAAGCATCAAGCAAAAGAGAAATTAAACAATCCAGCAATGACCTACACCAACTACCAAAACGATGAACCTAAAGACGTTTTTATTGTAGAAGAATTAGAAAAACGTTTAGCGATAGAGGCAGTAGAATACAAACGCAAACTTGATGATGAATGGGAAAAATATACTTTTGACCCTATGTATTTTGATAACTTTATTTCTGGTGCCTTATATAATGAGTTTTTAAAATCTTTATTCGAAAGAATCAAGCCATTAAACGACTTTGAAATTAATAAATACCTCACATTATCAGTAAATCAATTTAAAACCCATACACCAGATAAAAGAGCTGAAGTATTTAAACGACTATATCACGATACCTATTGGTTTCCAAATTATATGGAATACAAAGAAGAAACCTATTTATCAAAATATGCAATGCACGTCTGGAAGCATTACACCAATCATTTTGAGTTATTTAAAGAAGCTACTATAAATGCTTTAAACGATTTTAAAAGTGGTATCACTTCTACAGCTAAAAAACCATCAAAAGATTTAAAGAAAGATTTCAATTCTCTTATTCCACAAACTAACAAGCAAGTTTATGTTTTGCAGTTACTTGAAGATTTAAGCATAACATTAAATGGCTCTTGTATTTTAACACCAAGAAAAAAGGGAGCATTAAGGGGAGTGATTGAAGCGTTAAGAGAAAAGATGATAATTCCTAATATTGGTTTGTCAACCTTATGCAATGTTTTTGCAGATAAAATAAATTTAGAATTAAGGTCAGAACTAGATGCATCTACAACATCAGAGAATTACAAAAAGGAAGCATTACAGTACATTAAAAACAACCCAATACATTAAAATACACCTGTTATAAGGGTATTATAAGGGTAACCCTATAGCTACCTATGTTAAGGGCAATATTGCGGTATAATTTTAAATATATATCGTAATGGAAGCAATCATTTTAAGCACCCAACAGTACAAAGATTTAGTTAATCGTTTAGACCAACTAAACAAACAACTAGAGGAAAAACAAAAGAAGCCTCAAGACACTTTTTTAGACAATCAAGAATTTCTTCTGCTAATGAATATAAGCAAACGTACCGCTCAAACTTGGCGTGACGAAGGCGTTATTTCATTCTCACAAATAGGTTCAAAAATCTATTATCGTATGAGCGACGTGCAAAAGTTATTAGATAATAACTATCGCAAAGCATTCACAACAAAAAGAAATAATTACTAATCTTTAAATCTTTAAGTTATGAGCAATGCTGTACCATTAAACCCTCAATTTGAGAGTTTAGAAGAGCCTGGAACAATTATCAGACATATTAACGAATTAACAGATAGTAAAGAAGTTAAACACAATAACATCTTATCTAAACTTTTAAAGCAATTTAATAAGGTAGATTTTGAGAGAATAGCAAATCCAAGCGTTCACGATAATTTTAAGCTCACAAATAAGCACTATTCAATTATTTCAATTGATACTGTTTTAAATACCGCTAGAAGCAATAATTGGGGCTTATGCAAAAATCATAGTTTCATTTATTTATACAATGGTTCTTATTGGAGTGAAATTGATAAAGAAGCATTTCAGAAGTTTTTAGGTAAAGCAGCCGAAAAAATGGGTGTACCTAAATTTTCTGCGAAATATTATAGATTCAAAAAGGAGTTATACGAACAATTTTTGGCAACCGCTTACCTAGATGCTATACCACCATCAGCGGACAATGTTTTGATAAATTTAAAAAATGGAACATTTGAAATAAATACAGAGGGTACTCAAATAAGACCATTTAACCCTAATGACTTTATCACGTATCAATTACCTTTTGAATATAACCCAGAAGCAGAAGCACCAATATTTAAAAACTATTTAAATGAAGTTTTACCAGATATAGAAAAACAAAATGTATTAGCTGAATTTTTAGGTTTTCTATTTATTAAGCACAATAGTAATAGGCTTAAAGAAGAAAAAGCATTAATTCTTTATGGTGGTGGTGCAAATGGTAAATCTGTATTTTTTCAAGTTGTGAGCGCTTTACTTGGTGATGAAAATACAAGTAATTATTCTTTACAAAGCCTAACGAATGAAAATGGTTATTTCAGAGCAAAAATTGCTAACAAATTAGTGAATTATGCATCAGAAATTAATGGCAAATTAGAAAGTTCAATTTTTAAACAATTAGTTTCAGGAGAACCTGTAGAAGCTCGATTACCTTATGGCGAACCTTTTACTTTAAAGCAATATGCAAAATTAATATTCAATTGTAATGATCTACCGAAAGAGGTAGAACAGACAAACGCATATTTTAGGAGATTTTTAATTATTCCTTTTGATGTTACCATCCCACCAGAAAAGCAAGATAAAAGCCTACATAATAAAATTATAGAAACCGAATTATCAGGTGTTTTTAATTGGGTTTTAGAAGGCTTAAATCGTTTATTAGACCAAAAAGGTTTTTCAAAATGTACAGCAGCAGAAGAAGCTGTTGCAGATTATAAAACGCAATCAGATAGCGTTAAAATGTTTATCGATGAAAACGACTATACTATTTCCCCTAATGATTACACACTTATAAAAGACCTATATCCACATTACAGGCAGTATTGTTCTGAAGATGGTTTTAAACCAGTAAGTAAAGTCAATTTTTCTAAAAGGCTAAAAAACTATAAAATCATAGTAGAACGTGTAGCAGGTAACAAACTTGCAGCCTTTATAACAAAGGAAGTTTCATTTTAAAAAAGATGTTTAAAAGCAGTAATTAAAATAACTAAAGTAACAGTATGAGTTACTAAAGTTATTAAAGTTACCCTCTAAAGAAAACTTTTTATGAGCCAATATAGATACACTTTCGAAAAAGGAAGTAAAAAACATCGTTGTCCAGCCTGTCATAAAAAACGCTTTGTAAGATATGTTGATATAGAAACACAGCAATATTTACCTGATGAATATGGCAAATGTGATAGAGAAGTTAATTGTGGTTATCATTTAAACCCATATAAAAATGGATATACAAAAGATAATACAATTAAGAGCAATTTTCTATATCAAATTAATAAACCGTTAGAAAAACCAAAGCAAGTATTTATTCCAAAAGAGGTGTTTTATAAGACTAGAACAGCTTATCAAGAAAATGGTTTTATTCAAAATTTATTGTACAATATCGCATACCCTTTTAAAGCTGATGATATTGAAAAAATTATAGCACAATATCATTTAGGTACTGTAACAAAAGGATATTGCAAAGGTGGCACAACATTTCCGTTTATTGATAGTGGTAATAATGTAAGAGCTATTCAAGTGAAAACATTCAATAAATCAAACCATACAATAAACACTAATTTTTTACACGCCATAATAGAAAAGCATTGTAATAGAAATCAAAATGAACTACCACAATGGCTAGAAGATTATAACAGCAACGATACTAAAGTATCTTGCTTATTCGGTGAGCATCTTTTAAATAAATATCCTCACAATCCAATAGCATTAGTAGAAGCACCTAAAACAGCTATTTATGGCACTTTATATTTTGGTTTCCCTAATAATCCTAAAAGTTTACTTTGGTTAGCGGTCTATAATTTAAGTAGTTTAAATCTTAAAAAATGTAAAGCCCTAAAAGGTCGTAAAGTATTCCTCTTTCCAGATTTATCTAAAGAAAGTAAAGCATATAATTTATGGTCTAATAAAGCACAAAATATTCAATCAAAATTAGAAAATACAACATTTATTGTATCTGATTTATTAGAGCAACTTGCATCTAATCAAGACAGAGATAAAGGTAAAGACATAGCGGATTATCTAATAAAATTAAATTGGCAAGACTTTAGAGTAAAACCAATTTTAACGCCTAAACCTAAATCAACTTTATTACAACCAATTATAGAGCAAATCCCAAAAAAGGATTTAATTATCAAAAAGCCATTAGTTAAGGCTCAACCAATTAAACAGGTTAAAGTAGATGAAATTATGCTTAAATCAACCTATGAAGATAAACCAGTCTTAAATTGGGATAAGGATATAAAAGAACTTGAAGATTTTTTTAAGTCTATCAAATTACCAGAAAAACCTATAAAATTTAATGATTGCACTATGATTTTAGATGTTTCTAAATTTATAAATAGTCATATGTTAACAATAAAATCAAACAATGGTAATTTGATTTATAAACCCTATTTATCAAGGCTTCAAGAAATAAAATCTCTATTAAACGATTATTAGTTTTACTTATATAATCAATACTAAATCACATTAATCAAAAATACAACGTATTACGTTATATAAATACAAAGTATATACTATATCTTTACGACTTCAAATCATAAATTCTTATGAACAGAATAAAAGCGGTTTTAGAAGAAAAGGGCATAAAGCAAGTGTGGTTAGCAGATAAGCTAAGTAAAAGCTTTAATACTGTTAATGGCTACGTGCAAAATAGAAATCAACCGAGTTTAGAAGTGCTATATGAAATAGCTAAAATATTAAATGTTGAAATAGCAGAATTACTCATTAAAAAAGAATAATGGAAATAAAATTCTATCATAAGCCTAATAGGGCTGTAGAGCCAGTAAGCGATAAGTCAGCTAATAAAAAAGCTAAAGAAATTTTAGATAATTTCTATCAAAATAGAGTCAAACTAAAAATTCCTTCGAGATTTATCGAAAATTGGGAAAAAGTTGCATTATATCATCCTAAAGGTAATTTAGAGAAAGCTAATTCTATATTGATAGAGCCTGAAAATGGTGCATATACATTAAGGAATAAAATTAATGACCTTACAGGAAAAGAATGGATAAAATTCACTTGTAGTTGGTTTATTTTTAATGCTATAAAAGAAGATATAAAGCAAGAGAAAGCTCTTGACCCTAATTCAGAAACACATCCAGCAACATACTCGCCTACAATGATTTCAGATTTTATTTCTTTCTTCACAAAAGAAGGAGATAATGTGTTAGACCCATTTATGGGCATAGGTAGTACCGCTGAGGCGTGTAAAAGAACTAGTAGAATTGCATATGGTACAGAATTAAACCATAAATACCATAGCATAGCAATTAGAAGGGATAAGAAATTTGAAAAAAATATAATCAATGGTGATGCAAAATTAATAGACACTTATGGTTTTCCTCAAATTGATTTTTCAATCAGCTCACCTCCATATTGGGATATATTAAATAGAAGTACAGGAGACTTTAAAAAAGTAAGAGATAAAAAGCAATTAGACACCAAGTATTCTGAACATAATCTTGATTTAGGTAACATTGATGATTATGACGAGTTCATAAAGTCTTGTGCTGAGGTTTACGTAAAAATGTATAAAATCTTACGTGAAGGTGCTCACATCGTAATTATTATTAAAAACGTTAAAAAGGATGGGAAGTTTTATCCTTTAGCTTGGGATTTAGCAAAGGAACTAAGCACTTTATATGATTTAAAAGATGAAAAGATATGGATTCAAGATAAGATAGGGTTGGCACCTTATGGTTACCCTTTTTCTTGGACAAGTAACATTTTACATCATTATTGTTTAATACTCAAAAAGGTGTAATTATATGGAAACAGAAAAACTCACAAATTTTATAGATGACATAGTTTTTATTGATTCCATTAAAAGAAATAAAAAATATGACAGGGTATCTAAATTACACAAGTATTGGTCTCGTAAACCTTGGTATTTAATTGAAAAATCTATTCTTGATTATAGTAAAGAAGGTGATTTAGTATTAGACCCTTTTATTGGTTCAGGCACAGTGGCATTAGAATCATTACTTAATAATCGTAAGGCTGTAGGTTATGATTTAAATCCCTTTGCCTGTTTTTTATCAAATGAATTAGTTAACAATATTGATTTTGAAGTCAATGACTATAATGAAGAACTACATAGTATAGAACACTTTATGCGAGAAAATATTTTACCATTATATGCTGTTGGTAAAAGTAATAATTTACTCTTCAATGAGAATTATTATATTCTATACTGGTATTCAGGCACAAAACTCCCAGATGATTATAACTGCATTGTTACTGATGCAAACTTTAAGGAGAGGATAAAAAGTAAAATTGATACTAAAACATTAACCAAAAAGTTTGTGTTAAATGGAAGTGTCCCTACTAATAAATTTCCAAAAGAGTTTTATAAAGATAGGTTTAGTTATAAAGGCTACTCTAAAGTAAGTGATTTTTATTCATCTCGTAACCTATCCGCTTTATCTTCTTTAAATAAACATCTTAAAGAATCAGAATACAAATACAAAGATTTATTTTTAATAGCATTTACAAATACAGTATTACACGCCAGCGTTTTAAAAGGCACTAATGTAAGGCCTTTAGGTGTTAACAATTATTGGATTCCTGATGATAATATTCAAGAAAATGTTGTTTGGAGATACTTAGATAGAGCTAAAAATGTAGCTATCGCTAAAAACACTATAAGAGATAGATGGTTAGAAAAAAATAAACCAGAAATTCTTAAACCAGAAATTTTAAACAAATCTTCATTAAAACTTGATGAGTTTAAAGATAATACTGTTGATTACATTATAACGGATCCGCCTTATGGTGATGTAATTCAATATTCAGAATTATCTTTTATTTGGAATAGTTGGTTGGATGTAGTGTATGAGAATAAAAATGAAGTAATAATTAACCCTAAGCAGGATAAAGACTCTTCTGATTTTCTTGAATCGATAAAGGTCTTTATTGAAAATAGCTATCGTGTTCTTAAAAACGAAAGCAAATTTACTTTGTGCTTCCAGAACAAAAATATTGACATTTGGTATTCCATTTTAGAATTAATTAAAGAAGCTGGCTTTTCTTTATTTGACACCAAAGTATATGAAACTGTTGGTAGTACTTATAATCAAAACTGGGCGAAATTTTCGCCTAAAAACGACCTTTATGTTACATTCATAAAGTCAAACAATATTGTAAATCAAAATGATTTTCCAATCGATTATTTATCACTTATAAGTGAGGTAAAAACAAATCTTAAAGAATTAAAAAAAGATTCCACAGCCATAATATTTGATGTTTTTGTTTGTACTGTTATTGAAAAGCTCTTCAATGGGTATCATATAACAGGATTGAAAGGGTTAACCTTAAAAAAACTTGTTAAAAAATTTGAAGAAGTATAGACTATGGAATTGAGCAAAGAAAATATCATTAGTATTTTTAAAAATAATTTCAAGTGTGAGGTTATAGAAACAGATTTAGGTAAAGGATTCAAGTTAAATCCTTATCAAGCATTTATCTTTTGTTCTATTACTGGTTCAGGTTATTTAGACAATCCTATTATGCCTTTTACACCTAAGGGATTACTGAAAGTGTTTTATAATGCAATGCATTATAATTTTGTCACAGGACTTTTCGATAATACAAATTTAAAACATACTCCTTATAGTTTAAATCAGGTATATCCTTTTTTGTTTAGTGATGATTACAAAGTAATAATTCCTATAGAGTTCAATTCTGACATTGAATTACAAGACTTATTGTTTGAAAAAATATGTACTATATCTAATCCAACACAACATATAATAATGCGTGTTGAAACCTCTAAAAAAGGAAATGGTTTAGAACCATTTATGGAATACTTAGCTAATGCTTATTTTATTGATAAAGGTTTTATTTGTGAAAATCAAATACCTCTATCACACACATTAGGTTCACCTGATTTTGGAGGTTATGGTATTCCTGAAGTTCTAAAGGTTTTATCAAAATACAATATCCATTTTAAAGGGTTGAATATTATTGAGTTAGCAATGCTAAGATTCAACAAAGATAAAAATGTAGCGAGTGAGATTTTTTCTGATGACTTGATAGTTGGAGAAGCTAAAACCAGCACAACAATTATGGAGAAGCAATTAAATAAATATTTAGCATCTAAATTATTTAATTATGGCATAGAAATTCATCCGTCAAAAACTAATGCTTCTAACGATTCTTTTGGTTTATTAAATATTGACGATAATTCGTATTTAAAGTACACTAAACCAAAAACTACAAGTTATATAGTTGACGTTAAACATCAGTCTGAATACAAAGAGTGGTTAAAAACATACGTTAAATTATATCTAATAGCTAATCTATCTAATAACGAGTTTCAATCTTTCTATTTTGAAACTGTTGGTAGTTCAATTTCTACAAACTCGGATATTTCTAAAATTGTAGCTGACTTATCATTTGAGACAATTTTAGATAAACTTAAAGAATTAAAAATTATATAATATGGCACAATCGAGTGATGAACTAATAAAAAGAGAAATAATACAAGCAGTAGGATATGTAAGAAATGGTTGTAGACTAAGGATTTTTCCTGAGGGTAGTAATGATGACCAAAAATTGGTTTCAGAAGGTGGTTTAACATTTCAATCAGATTCCGTTTCTTATGGTTCTTGTGATGCAGGTTGGTTTTTTAAAGAAAATGATAGTTGGATTCCATTTATAGGATTAGAAGGTACTGATGCGTTAAATAGAGGTTCTTCTGGTAATGCACAATATCAAAGATTTCATCACGCATTAGGAGCTGTTAAGGAAGGTTATATTGGAATATATTATTTAAGGAAAGGTAATTCTATTATTCAACCGGACTTATATGGTATGGCATATAATGCAAGTGTAACTGAACAGGGTATTTATCTTATTGTTGATGATTTAAAAGTAATAAATGATTTACTTGATTTGAGATTAAAACCAATTGAGTTAAAGGAGTACATTGATAATTACTTATTGAAAATGAAAAAGATTTATGATGATTCTTTTAACTTAAAATACAAAGGAAGCTGGGACACTTTTGCAAAAAAACGTTCAACAATAATTAAACCTGATTATATCATTAAGTATGCAGCTCGTATGATTAGGAATTTTACTGATGGCTCTCAACGAGCTGGTCATATTGCTGTTGGTGAGATGTATTTAACAAAATACTTTTTCCCAAATAAGCATTTTTATTACCTCTTTCCTAAAATGACTCAAGCAGATATAGATTATTTGGATAAAAACAAAGGCAATGATAAAGAATGGTATCTTTTAAGAAATGAACCTAATGTAACAATTGTTCCAATTGACAATGTTATAGGTGTTTCAAAAGATGTAAAAGATAGTTTAATAAAAATAAAGGATCTGCCATCAAAAGGTATTGAATTAAAGATATACAATTCTTGTGTCAAACAAATAGTTGTTGGTTTAAATAATGGTAAAATATCAATCAAAAGGTAAATGGTTAATAAATCTGATGCGATTAAAATAAAGGTTAATGAAGAATTGAAAAGCAGAGCAAGAGCATTTGCTCTTAAAGTAATAGATGAAACATTTGATAGATTTAATTACAACAGAAAAGCTCGTTTAGAAAAAATTGCTTGGGGTAAATTAGGAGAAGAAGTATTTAAGTATTATTTAAATGATAACGATATTTCTGTTGAGATTGATTATAATATTTATCCAGGTACAGAGAATACGGATAGTACTGATTTTGTTATTAATGATATATCTATTGATTTAAAAGTTGGTACTAAAGACTTTCATAAGAGATTATTGGTTGTTAAACAGTACTTTGACAACGGTTATCAATCAGACTATTATGTAGGTCTGAATTTTTATCAAAAAGGTTCTGTTGCAATAATTTATGGTTATGCAACAAAAGATGATGTGCAAAAAGCATCTGTAGGCAAATGGGATAAAACAAATCCTGTTCTTGATTATACTATTTTGTACAAAGACTTAAAACCTATAACAGAATTAATAAAAATAATTAGTCATAATAAATAAAATATAAAAATTTGTAAAGTATGTATTTAAGAATAAACTATGTATTAATCAATACCTGTCCTTAATGAAGTCATTATTGCAATATATATTTAAATTAATATTAAAAGCTTTATTGCCAGCATTTCTTGTTTACTTTTATAAAGATGATTTTATATCAAGCTTTCTAATTGAAAAGGGTTTTTTAGTCACGTCTGAAAACGTGTCAATTTTTAAGTTCTGGGCATTTCTTTTAGGAACAGTTATTGCGTTTATTATTTTGCCAATAGAGATATACTATTTGAAAAAAAAGATAAAAAAGCAAAGCAAAATACTAAAAAATCAAGTAAATGTAATACTGGCACAGATTAGTAGTGATTTAAAATTTAGGTCTGGCACTCTTTATATAAGAGTTTTTAAAGCCAAAAAATCTTTTTTTTCAAATAAAGTAAAATTGTTTAATTATAATATTGAAAATATCACAAATGATGTAAATGGTAAAAAGAATCTAGTTTTTGAGGTTGATAGTGCTGTAGTTCAGGGCGTAGTTGGGCGTGCATATGTTGAAAAATCATTTTTTGTAGATTATAATATATCAAATGAGGATAATTCATATCAACTAACACCTGAACTGTTAAATAGAATTGGTGATGTTCAATTTTGTTGCGCAGCACCTATAGTATTTGATAAAGAAAAAATTAAATATATTGTAAGTATTGATTCAAATGAATTAATACATAAATCTGCAACAAATACTGCGTTATTAAAGAGAAATTTAGTATATTTATGTCAGTTATTCGATGAATTTATTTTGTAAGAAATGTCAAAAAGTAAAAAAATAGTATTAAAAACAAGAGTTGAAAAAGCTTTAAAAAAAGATGTTGCATCCATTGAAGTTAGAAACTTATATGCTTTTTTAGATGGTTATTCTAAGTCGTCTAAAAAGTATAATTCATTGGATATTAAAGTAGATTCGAACTTAGTAAATCAAAAATAATTTCCCCACAAAATAAAACCCAGTTTTTTCGTACCTCAAAATCCTCTGTCTTTTATTTTGTTCCGCTCGCCAACGCATAGTTGGTTTTATGTCATAATAGTTGTACCCAACGCTATAATGGCACATTGCTTGTTTTATTTAAAAGTATCTATTTTTCTTAATTTGTACAATAAAAAAGCAAAGAGCCATTGCCTACGCTCAAACAACTATTACACCAAAAAACCAACCCAAAGCTATGTTACATAATAGAAGTTATAGTAGCAAAAACCTTTTCAAAGGTTGCCTACGGCGTGTTATTATGTTTTGGTAGCTATAACTGCTATTATGTAAAATATCCGCTCATCCACCGCTCACATCCGAACTTTTAACCACATTTTGAACAAGTATTAAACAGTCGAACATTTAAAGGGTTACGTTAATTGATAATAATATTAGTTATCTCATTCAACTGCACAAAACCATCGTTAAGTCCAAGTATTCCTTACCTCAAGTCTTTGTTTGTTTCATTTCGCTAACAAACATTAAAGTCCACTTTTCCCCACCACCCAAGTCAGCGGTTATAAAAAAATAGGTTTACAATATTTTGTAGTACGCCATAGCACATTACTTTTTATCGTGCCTCAAAAAAGTAATAAGCTATTGTCTATAAGTCCTGTATAAGTAGCTTTTTTAAATGCTGTTTTATCAAACAACTATTTAAAACGCTACCCATACAAACGCTTCACCCAACGCTCAAATACGAACTGAAACCTATTTTTTTAAGTGTTAATTCCCCAGAAAAGTTATATTTAGGGTATGAAAAAAATGATTGAAGATTTATTTGATTTATTCTTTCCTCACGATATTGATTATAACGGTAATAAAATTGAAAATCCAGAAGGCGATGATTCTTATTCTACAAAGGTCTTCACAATTATTATGATTATTATAATAGTAATATTAACAGGTATAGTATTAAAATAAAAAAAGGTAGCAAATATATGTGGCTTCCTCTGCCAGCCGCACAAGGCAGTAAAGGTCAAGCCCTACGGGTTTTGAATAAAACTTTTTTCACAATATTTCTTCTATTTCATTAAACATTTTAACTCAAAAAACTTTTATCCAAAAACCTTGACAGCCTTACCCACGCCACAATAACTATGGCTATCTTTTTTTCTTTTCAAAAAAAATAATGGTGCGAAGCGTAGCGAAGCAATTTTAAATTGGATAGCTATGTCAACTTTTGAACTAAAAACACACAAATCTGGTCGCACTTACTCGAACCCTCATTTTTTCATCCTAAACAAAGGTCTAAACAGCGGAAAACCCTTAACAAATCCCTGTCCTAATTGTTTTGTAGTCACAACTACAACCGAAGAAGCAAAAAACACATTATTTCACTTATCGATGATGTTGCAAATTGGCGGTTTTTACGCCTACTATTTAAAAGGTAGTGTTATTCCGTTTATCTCTGTAGATGATTGCAGAAACACGCTTAAAAAAGGTTTAAAATCAAGTGGTAATATTACCAATCAGATGCAAAAACACATAAAAGCTGTAGAAGTTATCAGTAAAAAAGAAAAAGAACTGCAAAATGTCATTGATAAAATGTCAGTTTTAAAGGTGGCATATATTCGTAATTGTTTCAAATTAATGCAAAGCAAAGAAGCCTAGCGCAAAGGCATCATACAAGCCTAAAACAGTAACAAAATGGCATAATATTAGTTATATTAGTAACGAAAATAAGGTTTAAAAGCAATGTTAAGTCCGTACCAAATCCGAACGAGTATTAATTTTAAATATTTATAAGTATGGGGAAAATAGCCCAAGGAATTTTAGGAGGCTTATCTGGTAAGGTAGGTAACATTGTTGGAGGTAGCTGGAAAGGTATCGACTACATTAGAATTAAGCCATCTAGCGTGGCGAATCCTCGAACAGAGGGACAAGTAAACCAGCGTAATAAATTTACTATTACATTGGAGTATTTACAGGCTACAAGCGATTTTATTAAGATTGGTTACAAGTCGTTTGCAGTTAAAAAGACTGAATTTAATGCTGCAATGTCTTATGTATTAAATAACGCAGTAGGAGGTATCGCACCTAACTTTACAATCGATTATTCTTTAGCTTTATTGAGTAGAGGTTCTTTGTCAAGTGTTTTAAATGGTTCCACCGATTTAGCAACACCAGGACAAGTAACTTTTGAATGGAATGATAACTCGGCAGAAGGTAACGCAAATGTAACAGACAAAGCGATGGTATTGGTTTACAATCCAAGTAAGAAAGAATCAATTTCTATTTTGGATGGTGCTGATAGAACTGTAGGTTCGCAAATGGTTACAATACCAAATACCTACGCAGGAGACACAGTAGAGCTATTTATGGCGTTTGTTTCGGCTGATGGTACACAAGTATCAAATAGTGTGTATTTAGGCTCTGGTACGGCAGCTTAATAACTTTAAGTTTAAATACATATTGAAAACCGTTTCTATTAATTTAGAAGCGGTTTTTTTAAAAATTTTTTAAACCTCAAAAATTTATAGATTTGAATAATCTATCTTTACTAATCTTAAAAAATTATTATTTATTAAAATGAAAAAAAAGAATAGAAATAAATACAATAATTGGCTTAATCATTTAAATAATACAAAGGATAGAACAAATTATTCAATTCGTAGAATGGATTTGTTAGTTATTGCTATAAGTGGTTCAGGAATCTATATAATATTTGAAACTTTAAGAGAGTTTAAAACAGGCAAAATTGAAATTGAAAACTCAACAATTTTGATATGGTCTGGTGTAATTCTTCTTTTAGGTATTATATCAAATTTTATTTCACAGGTAACCGGTTATCACGGTAACAATAATGAAGAGAAATATATTGTAGAAGAATTAAAAAAAATTGAAGGAAAAAAGCACGATGCCTGTTTGCAAAAAGAATACGATAATAAAGTAAATCAGTTTAATTTTTGGACTGATTTATTAAATGTAGTATCTATTGTTTTTATGTTAGTTGGTATATTTTTACTGGCGATTTTTAATTATCTTTTGATTTAGGTCTTGTGCCAGTTCTTGATCCCTTTGTTTGTGTGTTTTTTCTATGTTCGGTTAAATTTACCTTTTTACCCTTATTAGAATCAGTGTTATTAGTTTTCTTTTTTGCCATAAATACATACCTTTTTGCAAATATAGTTTAATACTGGTCACTAAAAAAAACAAGTATTTATTTACCTTTTCAAAATATAATTAAGCCTTTTTTAAATGTTATACCTATGTTGTACCTATTTTAATAATTTTTATATAAAGTCAATAAATACAATGCTTTTGATAGGTTATTAATATAACACGGTGTTGGCAAATCGTTTTTTAATTCCACTCAACATCAAGTTTTTTTAATTCCGTTTTTAATTTAGATAATGATTCAGATTCTATTAAACTAATATTGATTTTCATTTTCTTTAATTCCGATTTCAGTATATATTCTCCCGCAAAATGTTTAATTCCTTTTATTTCTTTTAATTTCATTTTCTTTCCAAAAGGCCAATTTTGCTTAATAATTCCTTTTTCAAGAGTTAGATATTTTTCCTTTTTCTGATAGAAATATATTAACAAATAAATTCCAGAAATTAAAAACCAGAAATAGTCAAACAAATCTACATTCTCATTTCTCACCGTTTGAATTATTCCATTTACAAGCCATAATAAACCTAAATATAAATTCAGATTAACTTGTTTTTTTTCATATTGTATTCTCATTTTTTTTTAATGTTTGCCAACGTTCTGTGTATGGGGCGTTGCTGACCAAAGGGAGGCTATGACCTATACACCTTGTTCTCTACAGGCTTTTATTTCCTAATTTAAAAGTCAAACCTCCTCTGATTATTAATCCCTTATTTAATTGTTCTCCAATTGCGTATCCTGTTGATTTATATCCTACTTGAAGTGTAAATCCATAAAGGTTTTTGTCTTTGCTAATGTCATAATTAACAGTAGATATAAATTGACCTCCAAAGCCCTCATATGCTATAAGTTTGTCATTTTGATAAAACTCAATATTTGGTTGATTCCAAATTTGTCCTGATAAATTAAATGATAGATTATCGGATGATTTTAGATTCCAAATATTTGCTACGACTCGCCATGAGTTGGGTAAATTTGGGTCTGAATGACTAAAACTAAACAGCATTAATTTAGAATTTAACTTAAAGTAATTTTGATATACCAATTCTGGACCATAAGGAGTGTATTCAAATCTAAACCTTGGCAAATATTTAAGTCTATTGCTCAGTTTTATCATTCCTATTCTGGAGCTATGTCTACCTTTAACGATATAATCGTAAAAGACAGACTTGAAGGCATAAAAATTCATAGGATCGGTCAATAGTGCAATGAACGAATAGGCACGCATCTTTTCACGGGTAAGTGGTTCACCACCATATAGCTGATTTATGTTTTGTCTGTATTGTATCGGGTCAGCAGCTGGATTGGTAACAAAGGCTGTGTAGCCCGGCATATCATTGCTTCCATAAAGATAGGCAAGGCCAAAATTATAATTGAACTTCTCATCCAATAAAATATTTTTTCTCATTATATCTGAAAGGATAAGATTAGTTTCAGAACCACCTAAATTTATCATTAAACCCTGCTGATTTGTAAAATTAGACGGATATTTCAAACGTATAAAAGAGAATTTATTGGTGAAAGGTGGTGGCATATTGTACACAATTTCATCAATTGAACCGCCTGCCTCGAGCATTCTATATCCATGACCAAATCTTTCATGATTCATTGTCATTGCATAATCAGTTATTAGATAATTGCTTAAGAATAGTTTACTAAAGCGGAAAATAGGGTTAATCACTTTAGCGAAATTATTTTCAGTTTTGATTATTTTTTTTGGGATGAACAATGAGTCTGCATAATCGAGTAAATGAAAACCTGCATTAATATTTTCTCCGGCAAAATTCTGTCCTAATTGTTTTTCATAGATTATATTATATCTGGATTGTGCTTTACCTAAAACAGTAATAAGCGATAAGAATATGGTTATAATTAATTTTATTTTCATTAGTAGCTTGTAGAGAACGCTTTGGCTATGCGCAGTAGCCCGAAGGGTATGGCGTATAGGCTTTGTTAGGCACTGGATATTTCTAGTTTGATTTTCGGTATTTCGTTGGGTTCATGCCAACTTTCTTTTTGAATAATTGGCTAAAATGCTGTGGGTAATCAAACCCCAAATTAAAAGCAATCTCACTAATCGATGAGTTTGAATTTAATAATGTGGTTTTTGCTTTTTCAATTAAATGAGAAGATATGTGGTCTTTGGCACTTCTTCCTGTTTCTATTTTTAATAAGTCGCTTAAATAGGAACCTGACATATTCATAGCTTCTCCACATTGTTTAACTGAAGGCACTCCCTTTTCGGATAAATCTGAAGATGAAAAATACTTTTGCAAGTATTGTTCGAATTTACTCACGAGGTCTTTGTTTTGGTTGGTTCTCGTGAAGAACTGCCTATCATAATATCGGTAGCTATATTTTAAAATACTCTCAAGGTTCTGAATAATTATATCTTGAGAGTGCTTATCTATATTGAGGTTTAACTCTAAATCTATTTTTTTAACTAGTTCTAAAAGCGACTGTTTTTCCACATCAGATAGATGGAGAGCTTCATTAGTCTCATAGTTAAAGAATGAATAGTTTTCGATTTCCTTCCCTAGTTCTGATCTTCGAATCAAATCTGGGTGAAACATGATTGTCCATCCTGAATCGTCAAGTTCTTCAATCGGATCAGCCAATGATGCTACTTGTTTTGGAGCTAGAAAAACTAATGTTGCATCAGCGAAATCGTATGAACCCTTGCCATATTGAAAGGTTGTTCCTGATATTTTACCTTTCATTGAAATGAGATAAAGCTCACTAGTCAGCTTTATTTTTTCAAAGTCAAAATCAATCTTGGGCCATTTTCTTATTATGGTTATTAATGGGTGTTTTGGCGCTCCCAATCCAAGCATTTGGTGTACTTCATTAATACTTTTAACACAATAAATCTCTTTCATATGATTGCTCTTACTAATTCTGCGCCCCCCCGATTTTCCCAGCTTTATGTTATCAATATAAAGTTGGTAAAGATTTCACTTCTTTCGTTTTAATATTGAACACCAGTTAGTTGTTCTGATAAATCCCATAGGTGTTTTGCATTTGTCAGATTGTGTGACATTTTACTGGACTGAACTAATTCAGGAAACCCTCTAACTTGCATAAATCCCCCAGGACCATAGTAATCACCAGATTTGGCATTTACATCTGTAGCTGCTCTTAGGGTTGACAGAACACCCTTCTCTACAGGAAGAAATAATAAATTCATAAAAACATTAAAGATTCCTGAGTGTCTTGCCAAATCGGTTTTTGTACCACCTGGATGTGCCGTGACAACCAAAGGAGGATTTTCAACATTTTCTAATCTTCTCTTTAATTCATATGAGAAATACAAGTTTGCTAGCTTGCTATCACTGTATGCTTTGTTTGTATTGTATTTCCTTTTTTCCCAATTAATATCTGTAAAGTCTATATCACCTTGGTTATGCGCTACGCTAGAAGTAGATACAATCCGCGCGTTTTTGGTACTCATCAATAAAGGCATTAGAAGCCCCGTTAATGCAAAAGGACCTAAATGATTCGTGCCCATTTGAGTTTCAAAACCATTTTTTGTTTTAGAGTAGGGACACATCATTATGCCAGCATTATTTATAAGAATGTCTAGTTTTTTGTAATCTTCTAAAACTCCTTTTGCAAAGGAAGAAATAGAATCCAAACTACTCAAATCAAGGCTTCTTATATCTATTTTGACATTTGCATATTCTTTACGAATTTCCGATGCTACAATTTCAGCTTTCTGAGTATTTCTAACTGCCATTATTACAGTGGCATTCTTCATTGCAAGAACTCTTGTGGCCTCTTTTCCTAGGCCGCTTGTTGCACCTGTTATAATTATTGTTTTATCTTTCTGTTCAGGAATGTTTTGAATCCCCCATTTTTTATTTTCCATTATTATTGATTTCGATTTTCGCAAAAATTTTTTAAGTCTTGATTCATAATGTTATAATGCTCTGCCATATTTGCTTTGACCTTGTTTGTCATTAAAAAAGGGCTTAACATTCCTTTCATTGTTTCATAATGGATTAGACGAGTTCCCTTGCCCTCATTTGTTGGTTCAAAAACAAATACATGTTCCGCTTTGATCAGAATGCCATTATAAACTCCCCAAACAAAAACTTTTTTACTATTGACGGTAATAATTGGATTTACAGGGGCTTTTTGAGGATCATTTTTTCTTCCAAAATCTAATGTTAAATCAAGTTTTGGCTTAGATGCAATATCATTGATGTCTCCACTTAAAATTTCGATTTTGGGAAATACTTTGCACCATTTAAACCATTGATCAAATTCTAGAAATATCTTTTTGACCGCGTCAGGGGAAGCGTTAATATCTATTTCTGTATAAACTGTTCGTTTGCCTTTCACTTCATCTATATACTTTATATAGTCATAACTTTTTTGCGCAAAAATTGATTGTGACATTATGAAGAAATTAATTATTAATAAAACGGTTTTCACTTTATCATGATTTAAATCATTTATGGCGTAAAGTTCTGATTAGCCTGTGAAAAAGATGTATGGAAATCGCTGAAGGTTGAATACATTTCGCTAATTTTTATCTTGTGCCTAACGGTTTGGTGTATGATTTCGTTGCGTGTTTTAACAACTAAGTTACTAAAAATAACTGGCATTAATTCAGCGCGAGGATTTTCCGAAGGAAAATCAGAAGCAATGAATTATACACTGTGTTGCCATTTCGTTGTTTTTCAATTTGTTATTATTCCGCTAAATTTCGTTTTCCAATTTTTAGCGTTTGAGTGAATTCAGTCAGCGTTTAATTCCACTAACTATTTTCAGTTCCAACTGAGAGAATAATTCCACTCTCAGTTTAGTTTTTGTTACTCAATTCAGATTTTAATCACGCAAAATTTCTCAAAACCTGAAGTGATTTTTTATGTAAAATCATTCGGCTTTACTTTTCTTTGAATATAAACTAAAAAATCCAGTGGCTAATATTGCTAAAAGCAATCTTTGAATCCAAATATTCATATTATTAAATAGAGGACTTTGACCACCAAAAAAAGTTCCGATTAAGTACCCTATATTTATTATTCCTGCTACTAAGAATAAATATTTTATCATTTTTCCCATTGTAATTTATTTTTTTTAGTTCACCAATGAATGGCAACGTGATTGTGTATGGTTAGTTGCGTGTTTTAGCGGTTGACTCTGCAAGTATAGACCAAACTGAAAATCCGCGAAGGTTTTCAGAAGTAGGCGAGAACGAGCAATTACTTATAGCCGTTGTTCTACGCAGTTTTTTATTTAACCATTTTATTAATTAATTCAGTTCCCTTTTCAAGCACTTCGTCCTTTTTGATTGTTGACTGTTTCACATAGTTTGTTGGAACATATAATTCGCGTGGATTTCCATTAATATGATATAATTTCTGCAAAATCAATTTGTAACCAAAACCTTGATTTTCAAATCGAAAATCAAAGTCAGAACCAGCCAGTCTTTTCATTTCTGTACCCACTATTTCAGCTCTTTCCATTGCATCAAAGCCTATAGCTATACCTTCACCCATACTACCAGTCCATCGTCCAACAAGAATAATGACAGGTTTTTGGTATTGATTACCTCTTGGGCTAACATGTTCAAACCAACTCCTTACTATTTTAGGTTGATTATCGTAAGACTCGACATACATATGTTTTTGATAAGGAAGTTCTTTGTCGGTAAACCTTCCCATAATTCCTTTTCCTACATATGTATTACCTCCATTGTTGGTATTTCGTAAATCTATAATTAATCCTTTTGTGTAAAATAAGCTGTCTAAAGTCTTATCAAATTCGCTTATAAGTTGGTTATTTCCTAATGAGTTATTAATACGAATTATACCAATTCCATTTTCAATTCTATAACTTAAAAGTTCACTCTCTTTCTTGAAGTTCAATTTATCTAAGTCTAATTGAACATTCTGACCATCTTCCACTTTTAAGCTTAATAGTCTTGGTTCACTATACTTTCCTGAAACAATTTTGTTAGCTATCCAATTTCTAACTTCTGGCAAAGTTTTGTCATTACAAATTGAAGGGAAATCATCAATTTTCTTAATGAAATCTACTCCGTTAAATTTCAATATTTCAGCGCCAAGAATATTTTCGTCTAAATTATCTATTTGGGTTTGCCATACATTTTTGATGAATGCCTTTCCGTTTTTAAGTTCAATATATATTGGTGCTGATAAGCGATATGATTCTCTAATATTTGTGCTCAGAGATATGTGACTGTCATAAAATTCATTTAGCAAGTATTCAAAGAAAAGTATTACATCCGCTTGATTTTTGAGAGTATCAATTTTGGCTACATATTTTTCCTCGATACAATTCATATTTAACTCCTTATCGTCTAAATAGACATACAAATTCTTGATATTTTCAATAATTTGATTAAAGTCTTCTCGAACTTTGGTTCTATCGATATTGCTTTCTTGTGAGCTGGCAGAAGAAAAATTAAATAGAACAGTAAGTATTATAATTATTTGTCTCATTAATTTTTGATTGATGTTTCAAATTGCGTAGAACGTGGTTGTACAAGATTAGTTGCTGTGTTTAAGCACTAAATTTAGCAAATAATTACAGTCAAATAAAAT
The DNA here is from genome assembly GCF_900106075.1 of Polaribacter sp. Hel1_33_78. NCBI lineage: Bacteria > Pseudomonadati > Bacteroidota > Flavobacteriia > Flavobacteriales > Flavobacteriaceae > Polaribacter > Polaribacter sp. Hel1_33_78. The sequence continues at coordinate 2,238,669 of NZ_LT629794.1, read as the reverse complement.
CCGCGAGGACTTTTGTAAGTAAGCTAAAAGCAAGCAATTAATTTTGTACGGTGTTAGGCAACGTTATTTTTCAATTTCTATTATCTTTTTTAGTCTTTCAATATGTCTGTAAAAATCTTTTTTATTTAAAACATCATCTCCAAGATTTGAATAGCCTTTTTTGTATAGTTTCAAGGCTTTCTTATAGCTTTTATTTTGTTCAGCAACTGCTGAAAGCATAAAATAACCATCGGAGTATTCTGGATAAAGATCAATACTAAATTCGCCTATTTTTTTTAGGGATTCCCAATCTTCTCTTTCTTCTGCGATCCAATATATGGACTCTAAATCATCTTTTCTTACAGGCATTTTTATACCATAATGCTCATTTATTTTAATGTATTTTTTTTTCAGATAGGATAGTAGATTCTTTTCTAATTCAATTTCTTTGTCTGTTATTATCGAATAATCTTTAAAAATTGCTTTTAATGCGAAGGGGAAACTCCTATTTATTAGTGAATAATGTGTTTCTCCTTTAAAATTATTAAAAGTATATTCAGTTTTTAGATTAAAAACTATTTTATTCAGTGTGCTATCAATTTTTTTAACTGTTTTTAAATGCCCAGGCAAATCGTATTGGCTAGTGCTTATATAATAGGAAAGGAATTTATTATTATTAGATAGTTTATCAATTATTTTTTTAGAAATACGCTCATTAAGATATGGGCTGAGTAAAATATAAGAATTGAAAACGGAGTTGTCAAAAAGAAAAAAATTAGGATAAGTAGCCGTGAAAGAATGCCCTGCTAATACTTTATAGTTTCCAGCTTTATACTTGTCAGTCAGATAAGGTACTAACTCCTTTTCTATAAACTCTTTAAATTTTATACCTTTTCCTTTTAATTCTGCATTTTTTGAATTGTAAGAACAATCATTATTTCTAGCCCATATTTTTGTTGAATCGAAATAATTTTGATCAATTCCCACTATAACAGATTCTGGTATTTTTTCTGTTGCAAGTAACAATTCAGAATTACCGATGAGATTGTAAAACATATATTCTCCATCAAGAGTCAAAATCAAAGGAAAATTTTCTGTCTTTTCGAAAGATTTTGGAATATGAATTCTAATAGTTCTCTTTTCGTTTAATATTTTAGATTCAAACGTTTCGACCAATGTTTTTTGACAAAACAAAGTTTTAGATACAGTTAGAATTAATATAATAAGTATTTTTTTCATAATGTTGCCTAACGTTGTTGTATATGGTTTGTTGCGTGTTTTAAGCACTAAAGTTAGCAAATAAAACACAGACCTGCCTGCCGCAGGCAAGGTAGAAAGTCCGCGAGGACTTTCGTAAATTGGCTAAAACCAGCAATTAATTTTATACGGTGTTGTAAAACGTTATTATTCAACTTCGATATTCAAAACAGGTTTTTTAACTCTAAAATTGTCAGCTTTTATTAATTTAATTCCAACCATGCTTTCAGATGATATATTTTGATTCTTATTTTCAATTAAATATCCGTTAACATAAATATCATTTTCCTCACTCAGTCCAAAAAAGCTATTCAATTCCTTTTGCGATTTGATTTTAAATTCGTGATTAATATTCGCTTTTATAATTCCTGCGTTTTTTTCGTTTTCTATAAATAGGTATGTCTTGCCTAATTTTCTTTCTTTAAAAATATTGAGTTCCATAACTTTGTCAGATGATATTTTATTTAATAAATCAACACTTCCAATTATTGTGTCGTTTATTATTAAAATTGGCTTTTCAGTTTTCATTATGCTTATTTCAGAATTCTGATTTTGAGCATAACTTGAAATTCCCATGGCTAGAATTAATAAAATTGTTAATATAGATTTCATTCAGTTTTTTCTTTAATGTTTTACAACGTGTTTGTATAAGATTAGTTGCGTGTTTTAAGCATTAAGGTTAGCAAATAAATCACAGATAGAAAGTCCGCAAGGACTTTCGTAAGTAGGCTTTTACCAGCAATTTTTTTTACACGGTGTTAGGTGTAGTTTTTTATTCAAACAGATTTTCCTTATCTAAATTCTTGATTGTTTCTTTTCTAACCGAAAGATAATAAATCAAATGTATAATTAAAATGACTGACCAAATTAAAGCTGTTATATAAATTACTTTAATATTTTCATATTTCGATTCAAAGGCAAATACAAACCATAATACTGAAACTATATTATGCGCTAAAAATGTCGAAAGATGAAATCTAAACCCGATATGATAAATTGGAAGATATTCATATTCTTTTCTACCAAAGTAATTTCCGTTAAACCACATTAGAATTCCATAAACAATTGAGCAAATAATAACTGCCAAAGTCATTTTATTAGTAATTGATGTACTTAATCCAATTCGGAATAATATTGTCAATAAAATTGTTGCTAATGTAAATTTCAGTAAGTTCTTTGTTATTAATGTTTTCATATTTTTTATTTTTTTAAAATGTTCTTTATTTCAGTTGAAAAGAACAGTTCTATATTTCTTTCGATAAATTTTTCAAGTAATTCATTTCCCATTTTGGTCAAGAAGTAGTATTTTCTATCAGGTCCTTTATTTCCTTTTTTATTTTCAAATGTTACTACGTCAATATGTTCATATTTCCGCAAATTTCTATAAAGACTTTGTTCTTCGCAGTTAATTGTGTTTTTGGATTTACTTTCTATAAATTCCTTAATTTCATCCACATATTTTTGTCCATCTTTCAATGCAAGAAATATCCATAAAGTAAGTTGTCCTTTTTTATAAGTTTCCTCCCAAGAAGATAGTAAATCAGGTAGTATGTTTTTTGTCATATTCAAATAGTATTATTCAACTTGTATAATACAAATGTACAACTATTTTTTGATTTTCCAAATTTTATTTAGTTTTCAGAGGTTTGTGGGTAATTACACCTAACGTGCTTGTGTAAGGAAAGTTGCGTGGTTTAGGCAATGAAGTTAGTAAATAAAACACCAACCAAGAAAATCCGAGAGGATTTTCGTAAGTAGGCTTTTACCAGCAATTTTTTTTACACGGTGTTGTAAAACGTTTAATTATTCATTTAAATTAGAGTTTGAAATTGATAAATTTTTTACAAAAATCAAACCGTCATATATTTCAGAATATTTTTTATTCATTAAATTATTTTTTTTAGATTGAAAACCATTACCACCAGAATTAAATTGTTTACTTGTTTTCTTAAAAAATGATTTAATATTACTATTTAATGCTTTATTTAAATCAATAAAGTAAATATCTAAGTTTGATTTAAAAAGTGTTTCTGCATATGTACTATTAAAAGGTTTTTTAAATTTAAATTGTTTCCAACCATTTAACTTACCATTTTCTACTTTAATTCCTGGTATTGTTCCAGAACCAAAATCAAATCCTACACTATAATATTCATTCTTATAAAATTCTTTTAATTGTCTTCCTAAATTATAAATATTTCGTTTACTATAATTGCCAAAACCTTTGTTATTAATATGTTCATTATGAGCCCAAATAAATGCTTTTCCGTTTTTTGACTTATTTTCAATTATCCATTTAACATTTTCATACATCTTTAAATCTCTATCTTGACTATAATGATTTTGTACATAGTAAGTATATTTTTTCAAATAATTCAAAGCTCTAATAGCTGAATTAAATTCACTAATATTTTCATTCGTACTTTTTTTTTGAAATTCAATTAAAATATTTTCAATTTCATTCAGTTTAGGAGTTTGAATCTCCTCCCAATTTGATTTTTTCCCATATTCAACTTTTTTATTTACACATTTGTCTAAAGTAATTAGAAGTTCTTCTCTAATAGGAATTTTCTTCCTAAGAACAAAATCACGAATTTTTAGATTGATATTTTTCACATATTGAATGTCCATTCCATAAAAATAAACTTGTTCATCTTTATTCTTAGTTGAATTATAATCTCTCATCCATTTTATAAGGTTTACTATTTCTATACAATACCAAGGTCCAATACTAAAATTATTAGCAATTGTTTTAATATCTCCCTTACCTCCTGAAATCCATTCATTAATACCTGATTCAGATGGAAAAGATTCTTCCATTATAAAAGTTTTTACATGATGATTTTTTACTAAGTATTTAAAAAATTTAGCTTTTAGATTAAAAAACTCTTTTCCGTGATGAGTAGCTTCACCGAATCCAAAAACTTTAGCATTTGCAAATTTATTAGGTGTATTATTTTTAAAAACTATTAGTTCAGAATCAGGGTTTGCATCTTCAATTTCAATAGCATTTTCATTAATCCATTTTATAGTTTTATTATTTTGACCATTAATATTGAATAAGGAAAATAGTATTACAAATATTAAATAATTTTTTTTCATAATATGAAATTGATTCTTTAGTTCAAACATATAGTATTTTGTTTTCTAAAATGTTAAAGAAAGATTTAATTCAAGTTAATTTAACCTTAAAACAATTCAATTAGCTTTTAAGTTGGAAGTTCTGCTAAATGTTTTACAACGTGTTTGTATATGGTTTGTTGCGTGTTTTAAGCACCTAATTTAGCAAATACAAACCGAATAGAAAATCCGCGAGGATTTTCGTAAATAGGCTAGAACTAGCAATAAATTATATACGGTGTTGTACATAGTTTTTTATTACAATTTGTATTCTTTCAAAAACTTTTCAATTTCAGACTTGTCATATTTTTTAGCATAATCAAGTGCTGTTCTCCCATTATTTGTTGTATTTAAATCAGCTCCATTTTTAAGTAAACACCTAACAGATTCTAATTGCCCATATTTCACGGCATACATTAAAGGTGTTTTTCCTGTGCATTCTCCTTCTAAATTAGCTTTTCTTTTCACAAAGTATTTTAGTGATTCTAAAGATTTTAATTTCACACTAATTGCTAAATAATTATAAGAACTACCTTTAATTTCGTAGCATTTATCTAAATTCTCATTAGATATTAACTCATCTAAATTTTCAGTTTTTCCATCTTTAATTGAATTCCAAATCTCTTTTGAAATTTCCTGTCCATACGAGATATTTCCATGTATTAAAGTAAAAAAAGTTATTAGTGTAATTTTTGTAATTAATTTCATTTTTCGTTTTTTTTTAATTATGTACAACGTTTGGTATATGGTTTGTTGCGTGTTTAAGCTACTAATTCTGTAAATAATTACCGACCGAGGAAGTCCACGAGGACTTTCGTAAGTAGGCAAGAAGCCAGCAATAAATTATATACGGTGTTACCTGTTGTTTTTAATTCAAGTTAATTAATTCCATTGATTTAATAGATTCATTCGCAATTTTAAATGTTATAATGCTACCGGATATACAAAAATCAGATGTTACTAAATGAATACTCACTTCATTATTGCTCATATTTATAGTTGATTTATAATAATGTTTCTTTAAATTTTCTAAAGAGTCTCCGACAGAGTGATTATTTATTTTAACAGTAATATTATTAATCGTTCTGTCTCTAATTTCAAAATCATGAAGATTTTTATTTGGTCTAAAAGCAAAGTAAGATTTTCCATATTCGTAATATGAGATGTTTTCGTCATCATATTCACTCCAATATGTAGTTATTTCGTTCGGTTCCCCAAATAGACTTGTGACTTTTTCAGATGTTAAATTAGAAAATTCTATTTTGTTCAGTTTCACGGGATTCACAATTGAATGGGTTTCAGCCCATTTATTTTGTCCAAATACAGAGAATGAAATAAAGAATAGAATTATTAATATTTTGAGTGACTTTTTCATTAGCGTTTTTTCAATTACAGGTAACGTGTTTGTACAAGATTAGTTGCGTGATTTGGCACTAAATTCAATAAATAATTACTGACAAAGAAAATCCGCGAGGATTTTCGTAAGTAAGCAAAAAGCAAGCAATTAATTTTGTACGGTGTTAGCAACTGGCTTTTTCGTTCAGTTTTAGTGTATTTATCAAAATTCAGTTTTATTTTCTAATTATGTAATGTAATCAAATTTAATCTTTAATAATTCCCTCAATTTGCTCTTGTAAATCTTTTTCTGAAACTATAATATCCTGCATCATTAACATAATAAGTTCCTTTTTCTCAATACTGGTATCTTTTATGTTTGGATAAAGAAAATTCATTAAATATTGGGTTTTTGATAACATTATTTCTTTTTGTTCTTCAATATTCGCCCAGTCGGAAATTCTATTGTATTCAAGTAATTCAATTTTTGAATTAGAAATAGCTTTCCAAGAACTTATTCTAATTTTAGGTATTTGAATTCCGTTGACTTTCATCATTACATCGAATATAGAAATTTTATCATTGTTTTTGTAAAAATCTAAGGTGTCGATAAGTGTTTTTTGTTGTGGTATTTTTTCCTTTATATCTTGATTGCTCTCTTTCAATTCTTTTTTCATTGAAGAAAGTATTTGATTTATATATTTTTCGTCTTTTTTGTTTTCATTCCAGTTGTTAATATACAGAGCTACTAGAATACCAATTATTATTGGAACTATCTCCTTAAAAAATGCTTTGATATATTTCTTCATTAAATCTGTATGTTTTTTTAGCTTGTTGCTAACGTGATTGTATAAGATTAGTTGCGTGTTTTAAGCACTAAATTTAACAAATAAAAACCGAATAGAAAATCCTCGCGGACTTTCGTAAATAGGCTAGAAACAGCAATTAATTTTATACATTGTTAGGCACTGGATTTTTCGATTCGAGTAATAAAATCCAAATTAATCCTATTATTGATGTTATAAATGCTAATCCGATTAAAAATACTAATGAATTAGCTTCTATATTTGTTTGAAACTCTTTAGCATTCGGCGATATTTTACTAAAAAAACTACCGTAAGTCATTCCAACAGTTAAACTCCAACCAGCAATTAAAAGTTTTTTCCCAAAGTTCTTGTTCTTGAATACTAAAATAGCTGGAATAATTAACAATAATCCCATAATATAATCATCAATCCATCTTGCCCAAAATCCCCATTCCCCATATCTTCTTATCGTCTCACCAATTATTAAGCCTAATGCTAAAAGAATTGCTAAATAAGAGTTTAATCTATATTGTATTTTTCTGTTTTTTTTCATTCGGATAGCAGATTATTAAAGAATATATAAAGGCAATAAAAGAAAAAAACAAAGTAAAACTTAAGATTATTAATGTGTTATCAGTTGAATTACTGGACGTTTTTGCAATAAATTCGTCCATTCTCCAAGCGAAAGCTCTATAATTTAAGCAGAAAATGTAGCCCCAAGCTCCACATAGAAGTCCTTTTCCATTTATATTTTTCAGAACTGTAATTCCTGCAAATATTAGTAATGAAATTCCAATATAATCACAAAATAATTGAATAATGGATTGTACAAATTTAAAATGAAACCAAGTTTCTAATATGAAATGAAAAATTCCTACGATTATAGAAAACCAACTAAAAAATTTTATAATTTCTTTTTTTTTCATTGTCATGAGTTCTTGTGCCTAACGTGGTTGTACAAGATTAGTTGCTGTGTTTAAGCACTAAATTTAGCAAATAATTACAGTCAAAGAAAGTCCGCGAGGACTTTCGTAAGTAGGCTAGAACTAGCAATAAATTATATACGATGTTGGCAGTAGTTATTTTTTTCTTTTCTAATATCGTTAATTCCTTTTATAGTAATTCCAGCACTTGCTATTGAACCAGATATTCCCATAATTTTATTTCCATTTACTGCTAGAAATATACCATCAATAGTCCCAATTACACCAATTGTTAAAAAAATACTTTCAATGGTTTATTTTTGTTTTCACTCATTTCTTTCTATTCAGTTTAATTATTTTTTATCTGTTCTGTGATTTTCAAACATTTCAATTGCTGCTTTTAAAAAACCAAACATTCCTAACCCTAAAACAATAATTCCAATAGATAATTCTTTTAGAACTCCAACTTTTGCGAAATAATATCCAATTAATCCAAAAGTTAAAAAGAATAAAATCATAAGGCTTATGGAAGCAATCATAAGCTTACCTTTTTTAGGGTTTTTCCAAATTTTTTCCGAAAACTTATTTTGTGTTTTAGTAGTGTCTTGTAACGATGAAAAACTTACTCCAAGTCCCATAAAAATCAATAATGAGTTTAGATTTTTAAAAATTAAATCAGGGTTTTCTCGTAATTGTTCAATTCCTAGAAAATATGGTTTGAAAGCAAAATATAACCCAATTAGCATTAATGGATATTGTAGATAACTTATATAATGAAAAAGTGTTTTAAAGTTCATAATATTCTTGAATCTGTCTAATTACTGCCAACGGTTAGGCTATGAGTAGTTGCGTGGATTAACACTTAACTTTGTAAGTATGCACTACTTTGGACATTCCATAGAAATTTCCAAAGTAGACGAGAACAAGCAATTACTTATAGCCATTGTTGTAAATAGTTTATTTATTCGCTAGTAGTATTAGTTCTGACATATAAAAAAATCAATCCTGATAGATGTCCTTCTATTGGAGAATGTCTTATCCCTTCTATTCTTTCTATTATGTTATCATCATTAATTTGATAGTATACTTCTATTTGATCTTTAACTTTACCATTTTCATATATATATTCAGTAAAAATTTTGTTTTCTAAATAGTCTTCATGTACAGTGCTGTAAAATAAAACTTTATCATTCAAGCCAATTTGTGCTTTATATCTAATTTGATTGTTAAATGAATCTTTTAATAGTTTTATTTCTCTTACAAGGCTTTTTTCTCGGTTTATAGAGGATAAAGTAACATTCCTATATTCTTTTATCAAGATATAATCTTGATAATACGTTATTTTATTATATATTAAATAATAATCAAAATTTGTTCCTGGATCTTTTTCAAAAATTCCTTTTTCAATAATTTGATCTTTATTGTTAAAAACTTCTTTTAATGAAAATTTAGGATCTATGAAGTTAGTTGTAATGCGTGTATAACCTGTGCCTGTAACGTTATATATACTTTTAAGGTGATAGATTATTTTTTGATTCTCGGTTTTCACTTCTTCTATTATCCTTTTTTTACCTAAAATTAATTTGAATTTCCTAGTGGTGCTATTTGATTCTAGTCCATTGTTAAACTCAATACTCTTTTCTTCATTATCCGTAGTATATATTTTGTTGTAGTATTTTATTAATTTGATACCGCCACTTTGATCATTGTGTACATAAGATGTCTCTATAAAGTGTTTGTATTCAGGTGAATTCCCTTTTCCAAATAAAGCTTGATTTTGTATTCTACATTTTCCTTTACTGTAGATATAGGTCTCTATTAAACTTACTTTGTTGTTGATGTATTCAATTTTTTTCGACCTTATTAAGTTTTTTTCTAAAAGAGGTGCTAAATCCCAATGACCGTCTTTAATAATTTTTTTTGTATAAAAATTTATTGTTTGCAGACTATTTTTTTCATATATGAATTCTTTTGTATCTATATTTTTTGAGTCAAATATTTCTGGATCTCTTTTTTTGTATCTAGGGTTATATAATAACCTTCTATTGTCAACATTTTTTAGATTAATATTGCCTGAGCCTTCTAGGCTAATTTCAGTATTCGTTAGTTGGTTAAAGTAGTTGTTTCTCCATGGATTATTAAATTGAATAAGTGGTCTTATAGCAATAAAATCCGGATCAATTAAATTAGAATTAGTTTCGTCTGTCATTATTTTTATATTATTTACAACGTGATTGTATATGGTTTGTTGTGTGGTTTAAGCACCTAATTTAGCAAATATAAACCGAATAGAAAATCCACGAGAACTTTCGTAAGTATGCTAGAACTAGCAATAAATTATATACGGTGTTGTACACAGTTATTGGTTCATTTTCTGTTTAAATTCAGTTATTTCCTCTAAATATATTTCGTTTTGAAATTCTTTGTAAGGGTCTTCTCTTTTATAATCAATCGATTTTTCTGCTTTTAAAATATGTTCGTTTACTTTATCTAAATTTTCTAATTTTAGATATGCTTTTGCCAATCCAAAATGTGCTTCTGGTGTATTTTCGGATTGCTTTAACACTCTATTAAATTCTGAAATTGACTTTTCATAATTCCCAAGTTCATATTCACACATTCCGAGATAAGTAAATGTGTTTATATCAACCCAATCTTCCTTATTATTCTTTACATTACGATTAAAGCAATCTATGGCTTTTTGATATTCCTTATTCCCAAAATGACATTCGCCCCTCAAGAAATCAATATCTTCTCCCCAAGGTGCGTCCGTGAAATTTGGCGTTAAACTGTCAAGTCTATTTAAATCGAACAATGCTTTTTTATAATCTCTTAAAAAACGAAGTTTCATATATCCACGATAGCCTAAATGTAAACTTGGGTCAAGTTCAACTGCTTTATTTAATAACTGAAACCCTGTAGCAAAATCTCCTCTTTTATTAAAAGGGACAGATTGTTCAAAGTAAGCATCTGAATAATTTGGGTTTTGGTATGTTAGGATATTAAACATAGTTTGAGAAAGATAAACACCTTGTTGATGTCCTGCTATTTTAAACCTTTTTTCTTTAGGAGCAAGACCAAGGAAATACAATACAAATAGTGTGTAAGAAAAAAATACTATTGTTAATATTACTTTTAATATTTTTAAAAAAACCTTCATAGTTAAAATATATCTGTGATTTTTCCTTGTTCAATTTTAAAATTTAAAACAAAATAACTATCTAGAGTCTTATCTTTCCACGTTCCAGCATTCCATTTTTGTAATTTAATAATTGATGCCTGAAGTGTTTTTATTTTTAGACTATCAAAACTATTTTCTTTTAATTCACTATCTATTGTTTTTATTCTAAATCTACCAATTTTACCGTTGCAATTAATTATAAACCTAAAGGTTATAAAACCTGAATTCCCAAAATTTAATTGCTCGGTTGTTTTCCAAAGTTCCTTTTTTATTGCTTTTTTCCCACCTTGATAGTTTGATTTAGTTGAATAATATTGAGGTATCCGTTTTTCATCGCATACTTTAAAAGTTGATTTGTCAATTTCTTTGTTAAATGATAAATCTCCAACTCTGTTTGTAACTTGATAATTAAGCCAAATAGTTAAGACTAATGCTATTAAAAAACTAATTAATAAAAAGAGATTAAGTTTATTTTTCAATTCGGATTATGATTTCGTGGTTAATTGTGTACAACGTTGTTGTATATGGTTTGTTGCGTGTTTTAAGCACCTAATTTAGCAAATACAAATCGAATAGAAAATCCGCGAGGATTTTCGTAAGTATGCTAGAACTAGCAATAAATTATATACGGTGTTGTACACTGGCTTTATGTTTATTAATCAGTTCGTTTATTCCAAATTCAGGACTGGATAAAACTTCTTTTTTCATTTGTTTTAAATATTTTTTTGCTCCTTCCATTGATGCTTGAGCCAAAAATATTACGTCAACTTTAGATTCCAATAGTTCTATTTTTTTTGCAATTCCTTTTTCATAACCACTAAAGTCTTTCTTTTCAAAATAAGACCAAAACTCACTGCAATCACAGTTTGAAATTTCAATTTGTTTATTTAGTTCAGATGAAATTTTAAGTAGTAAATTCTCGCTCACTTTTTTTGTTGAGTTTGCGGTATATACTAATCCAATTTTTTTAAAATTCTGAACTATGTATTCAACAATCGGTTTGTCAATTCTATAAATGCTAGAATCATTATCACATTCCTCTCCATAAGTAGAACAAGTACAAATTAATAATGATGGATTTTCTTTTTTTATTAATTCAATTTCTTTTTTAAATGACACGACATCAGTTTCTCCATTTATCAAAGCAGATTCAAGTAATTTTTCGTTTACAAAATGTTTGATTTCAATATTTTTGTCAAATTTTCTTACCAATTTTTCAAATGTATCAATATGAATCGATGATGTATGTAGAAATGCTATCATTTTTTTTGCTTGTGTACAACGGTCTTGTATATGGTTTGTTGCGTGTTTAAGCACCTAATTTAGCAAATAAAAACCGAATAGAAAATCCGAGAGGATTTTCGTAAGTAGGCTAGAACTAGCAATAAATTATATACGGTGTTAGCACAAGTTTTTTAGTTTTTAAATGTTTTAATCAATATTTTATTTATTTCATCTTTTTCTCTAACAAAATCAAAAATTGGCCATTCCAAATACCAATCTATATTTAATTTATCAACAACTATTGCTTGTGTAAAGAGTTCTGCTAAATTTTCGTGTTTATCATTTAAAATGTTGTGAGCGATTTTAAAAAGAGGTGTTGCTGTTCCAACCTTTATTTTCTTTAATACTTTTTTCACCTCATTATCTTTATTTTGTTTTTTTAGTGAAATAGCATTATTAACTTTAATTCGAAGAATACAATCTTCTTGGTCTTCATTTTTCGGTTCGATTTGTTCTGAATATTTACAAGTTTTACAGACAAGGTCATAATTCTTTGAATTCAAATCTTCGAAAGTTTGTATCATAATTTGATATATTGCATTATCAATATTGTCTTTATCCCAATTTCCCCAACAATTAAAAATTAACAATTGTCCAGCGAGTTTAAACTGCAACCAAGATTTTAAAAAATAATCTTTATCAATATGAACAACATCTCCGATTTTGTAATTATATGGGTTTTTTGTTCTTGAAATGTACTTCTTATTTACAACTGAAGAGTTATGTACAATTAGATGTCTTCTTTCTCTGATTTCAATAATTTCATCCCAATTTATTAAATCTTTTTCAAGCGATATAGAAAGTTTATCCTTAAAATGTTCGAGAAGTTCATTAAATGATTTGTCAATAATTAGATTTTCTACTTCTTTTACAATTAAATCTTTTGTAGCTTCCTCTATTGTGTCATATTCATTTAGTTCTTTGAGAGTAAACTTAAATTCTTTTTGATTAAGAGAATTTTTGAATTTGTTATAGTAGTAGCTTAGAAGGTCAGCAATTAAATACTCGAAGTAATTATTTAGCATTAAGAATGAACTACGAGAAAGTATTTCATAGTTTTTTGGTGAAATTTTTGGTTGTTTTCTGAGTTTTCGAGCGAACTTTTTAAAGAAAATTTCAGCTTCTTCTTTGGTTATTGTGTCATCATCTTTGTCCTTATTTTTGACACGCTCCATTTCTTCCGTAATTTCGGTTAATGCTTGGTCAAAAAATTCTTTCGATTTTTCCTTTATTGATTCATCTTCACCAGACGCTAAATTTCCAAATTTGTTAAAGTATAGTTTGACACTATTCAGGTTTTCGAAATAAGTGTCATAAATAGATTCTACATTATAAACTTTTTCTTTTTTTTCTTCCTGTGACGAGGAATCTTTAGAATCTTTTTCTTCTTTCATAAAGTATTTTTCAAATTTGTGCTAACGTGTTTGTGTATGATTAGTTGCGTGTTTTAAGCACTAAAGTTAGCAAATATAAACCGAATAGAAAATCCGCGAGGACTTTCGTAAGTAAGCTAAAACCAAGCAATTAATTATACACGTTGTTAGGCACAGATTTTTGTTCAATCCATTCTAAAATAGGTTTATAAATTTCTTCTATTTTTGGTTTGGATTTTGCATTATATTGTTTAATTAATTCTTTATTAAAGTCCCTAAATTGATTAAATTTTCTTTTGTCATTGATAAAATCAGTTTGTATTTTAATTATTGTATCAATATTTTCTTTACTATATGTGTCAAGAGCATATAAATTAAAAACTCCCCAAGTCATATACTCATTAAATGTGTTATAACTTGATTGATACATACCACCTTTTTGATTATTCCAAAACTTATAATCAATCATTGCATTTTTTAATTCATCATTGTACTTGTCAGTTAATGGGTTAACATAATTATGGTCGATTTCGGTAAATACAACTCTCGCCATTTTGCTAGATTTTATTTCAAATTCCTTTTCTGGCAAATTATCAATGTTTTCATAGGGTGCGTTAACAAACATAAAAGTTTGTTCCAAATTCTTATCATTATTTTTAAATTTCATTGTATTGTGAAATCCACCTGTAAGTGGAGAAAAAATTATACGGTAAGATTGATATTTGCTAGAAAATTTATTTTCTAACCAAACTTTCATATTCTGAAAATCACAAAGTTTACTATAGTTACTAATTAATTTAGCATAATAATTTTTATGCTTTGCATAGTAATTCTTAAAACCTGATTTATTCGCAAAATCCTCAATCAACTTTATGTTTTCGGATATTAAAAAAGCTTTGGACTTAAAAAGTTTAATGAGTATAGGATTTACATTAATAAAACTATTTGATTTTAATTTATTGGAATCATTAATTTCATAATTTAAGGAAAGAAGTCTTATAGCAAATTGACTCGAACCATATGGGTTCGGTTTTAAATATTCATTGAGTTTTAATACTAACTCGTGATTTTTATAACTCTTAAAGTGGTTAATAAAATTAGTATAATAACCAGTTTTATGGTTAGTTAAATTTTGGTCATTTTGGAAGGTTTCAGTTAGACTACAAGCAATTTGCATCAACTCATAAACTTCAGGGTTTTCCACTATTATTTTATCTCTATACTTATTTTCTATATTTACTGTTGGATAAAAAATATCTATTGCCTTGTTCTCAATAAATTCTGGTTTAATGAGGTATGTTATTACTAAAACAGCAAGTAGTATGATTGTTACTAATAAAAGTTTCCCAAAGAATTTTAATGTTTTGCGTATCATTTTTTCAATTTGTGCCTAACGTTGTTGTATATGATTTGTTGCGTGTTTTCAGTAACTAATTTAGTAAATAATTACAGACAAAGAAAGTCCGCGAGGACTTTCGTAAGTAGGCAAGAAGCCAGCAATAAATTATATACGGTGTTAGGCACTTTACTTTTTTTTCAATGCTCTAACAATTAATGTATTTATATCACTATGTCCTGACCATGCTTTATAACAAGTGTCTCTGTTTTGAGTAGAAAAATATTGTGAAGCATATAAAATTGCAGATTTCACATATTCTGAATTTTCAGATTGATAGTGTGTTTTTAAAATTCTTCTAAAGGCTGATGTTCCATGCTTTCCAATAATAATTGCACAAAGTGCTCGAAGGGAGATATTTTTCTCATTTGACTTTAAATCTTTCATGGCAATATTCAATATTTCTGGATTCACATTATCGAGATATAAAATTAATGAATAAACCCATTTTTTTTGATAATCAAATATTAGGTTTGGCTTTTTTAATAAAGATTCTATATCTGAATGAGTTATTCTATTACTAACAATCATTTTTCTTAAATAACCAAAATATGTTTGAGCTAAACTAGGTTCATCCGCAAAGTTTTTTAAAACTTGTTCAATAGCATAGTCGCAATTAACAGTAGTGAAAATAGATAAGCAATATTTCTCTATTTTGAACTTATTAGAAAATTCTTTTCTTGAATTAAATAATTTCTTTGTGGCTTCTAATTTAAGGTCTTCTTCATCATATTTTTCTTCATATGTTGTATTCGTTTCTAAATCCCAAATAAGACTATCTAAACCATAATTAACATCAATTTCAATTGTTCTGTCTATTATTTCAGATTTAGCATTTTCAAATAATTTGTCTAATTCCGATTCTTCATGTTGAAGTTCATTTACTTCAAATATTCTAGTCTTGCTTTCGTTTAATGTTAACCCATCTTTACGAAGCCAATTTCCTAATCTTACTTTATGAATTTTTGCATTATTTAATGAATCAAAAAATATATAAATGTCATCAACATATCTAGAAAATTCAAGTCCCTCTAATGAATGCTGTGCATCTATGTCGCATAAAGCAAAATTTCCTAATAAATCAGAAGGAAAAACACCTTGAACGATTCCATGAGAATCATTTTCACGTAGTAATAACATGAATCTTTCAAGAAAGCTAACTGCTTTACTATCTGCACCTGATGAATACAGAAGGTTTCCTATGTTGTGTTGATATATTTTATCAAAATAAGAGGAAATATCTGATTTTAATACATGTGTATATTTTCCTGATTTTGAAAGTTCTTGAATTCTGTTTTTAAATTTATCATAACTATCTCCTGACCTTTCAAACATTTTTCCATCAATATCTTCATTTAGCAAAACATTACTGAATACTTGTGTTCTGTCAATTTCATTTTCAGCTTTTTTTCCGATGTAATCAACTACTAATTGATATGCTAATCTATCAATAGGTTCTAAAATCGAACCATTTCTACTAAAACCATTTTGTTTAATAACATTCATAGAAATGGGCAATCTAGTTGAATAGTTTCCACTTAGTAATTTAGTTTTTAGTTGTTCAAATAATTCTTTAGATGCTTTTTCAAATATTATGGAATAATGAGGTGCAAAAATGAAATCACTATTAATATCTCTCTTTATTCTTTTTATTGCTAATTCGTAGTCGAATTTATCTAATACATCTTTATCAATTCCAATTCCCTTTATCATAATGTTATTTTCTACGAAATGTTGAGTGTATTGTGCCTAACGTTGTTCTATAAGATTAGTTGCGTGTTTTAAGAACTAAAGTTAGTAAATAAACCACAGATTTAAAGTCTGCGAGAACTTTCGTAAATAAGCTAAAACCAGCAATTAATTTTATACGGTGTTGTGTTTTCGTACTTTTTTCCGCAAACTTGCTAGCGTTGGCAAAGACATACTCTTTTGCAATTTTTGGCTTGTGTGGTGGCTGAAGCGAATTGCAAATGTGTATGGCTTTTTGCGTTGGCTTATCCGTTCACAAATATGTGATTCGTAAATAAAGTGTGTGGTGCACTCACTAAATTAATGTCAAATTTCAATGATGGCTCAACTCTTGAACTTGCGTTATGAATTCTAAAAGATATTTGCCAACCTTCGTTCAAGGAAACTAATAATGTTGTTGTCGAGTTTTCTTGATAAACAATTTCGATTAATCTTGTTGGCAATTTTAGTTTAGGAATCTTCGCTTTTGGTTTCAATTTTTTAAATGGTAAATTCAAGGTTCCGTGTAAATTATATGCCTGAATTTCAACTTTTTTATTTCCTTTAATTACTTTGTAAAAGTCTTGATTTCCTATTAAATATTGCACCAAATTTTCTGCTACAATACTTGGATTTTCTTTGTCTAATTGAAGTAATTCTTTTCTAAAAGCATCTAATATTGGTAAATACACAACTTGGTGCATATTTTCAATTGAAGTCCATTTTGTAGATTTATCTTTTGCTCTCAAATCTGTAAGCATATCAAATATTGGATTGATTTCTTGAAAGTAATTCTTTGAACAAGAAACACCTAACCATTTTTCTCCAAAATTGATTTTGTTGGATAATCTTGAATGTTTAACAGCTCTATGATTATTTTTTGCAGAAATTCCAATTTCCCATTTTTGTAGAGAGCGAATCATTAAAACATCTCTAACGTCACCAGTCTGTCCAGCTTTGTCACTTACTAATTCCAAAACCAAAATATCATCTTTGTCAATACCATTTGATAATCTAGGTTCTATATCAATAAGAAAATTGATTGAAGCACTTGCAGTTATCCTAAAAGTATCTTGTTCTGTTTCGCTGAAACTATCAAAAAAGCCTTTGGCTGTTTTATAAGGTTGGTTTTCTGTAATTGAAACGCTTGTAATTGTTTTCAAACGTTCGTAAAATTCAAATAGTAAAGCAAATTCAAAAGCTTTACCATTAATTGTTTGACTAGCCATAAATTATGAAAATGTTTTTTCTAGTACCATTTTTTTCTTGGTAACTTGTTTTGGTTTGTTTTCTGCGTTCTGGATTTGTTTTTTGATACTATTCGCTAAAAAATGTGCTAAATTAACGGGAACTGCATTCCCAATCATTTTGTAACCAGCAGCTATTTTTTTATAATGAAAAACAAAGTCATTTGGGAAAGTTTGAATTCTTGCACACTCACGCACACTTAATCTTCGATATAATTTTTCTTTACCAGGAACGAAAACTCGAACATCTTGTTCAATAAATTTCATTTTAGGAGCTTGAGGGTGAATAGGAGCGTGTCTTCCACCTGCTTGAATTGTAAATGATTGTTCATCCCAACTTCTAACTCTATTTCTTGACATAAACATAGTTGAAAACCCACCAATCATATATTCGTGATTTGGTATTTTACAAGCATTACCATTCGTATTATTAAATTCTAATGCAGGAATTACTGTCTTTTTTAAATCTGAAATAGCGTTTTCAATTGTGATTTTAGGGAATGTTTCAGTTGGAAATTGATATTTAAAATTCAAGTCTTTTCTAATTCCAATAAAGAACACTCTTTTCCGGTCTTGAGGAACATTGTAATCAGATGCGTTTAGCATTTGAAAAGAAAGTTCATAGCCAATTCCTGCGTTTCTGAAAAGTTCTTTTATTCCTTCTAAAGCTTCTGTATGTTTTGAAATTAGCATTCCACTAACGTTTTCTGCTAAAAAGAATTTTGGTTGTTTAGCTTCTAATATTCGGATGAAGTCGTAAAACAGCTGACCTCTTTTGTCTTTAATTCCTCTTGCTGAACCAGCTTCACTCCAACTTTGGCAAGGTGGTCCACCAATTATCCCATCACATTCAGGAACTTCATCTGCGGGAATATTTACAATGCTTCTTTTGTCAAGAAATGTATTTGGATGATTTTTTTCATAAGTCTCCCATATTTCTTTATCATATTCATTTGCCCAAACAACGTTAAAACCTGCTTTTTGGAATCCCAAATCAAGTCCACCAGCTCCTGCGAAAAAAGATACTATTTTCATATTTTATTGTGTTTGAAGTGATTTATTTAATGTTCTGCGATATTCTGCTTTTTCTTCTGCAACTTGTAAGAGTTGTTTGGTGCAATTTGTTTCGTAAATATGTTTTCCAATTTGGTCAGTTACATATTCATTTCTCAACTCTGTAAGATTAAGTTTGAAGATTTTTGCAAGTTTTGGCAAGCGTTTTTCGTCAAAATCTCGCTTTCCGTTTTCGATTTTGCTCAAGTTCGCAGAGTCTAAATTCAATTTAGCTGCAAGTTGAGTCAAGGTAAAATCGTTATTGTTTCGTAAAAGTCGGATGTATTCTCCAAATGTGGTTTTCATAAGACTTGTCATTTTTTGACAAATTTACAAATTTTAATTGGAATACCTAATTCGAGCGTTGGGAAATTTTAGCTCTTTTGGTTTTTTTTAAAGCGTTGGAATTCAGCGTTGGCAAAAACCAAAAGTGCTAAAATATGTGGCTGGTGTATGAAACACAACGTGTTTGTATAAGATTAGTTGCGTGTTTTAAGCACTAAATTTAGCAAATAAATCACAGATAGAAAGTCCGCGAGGACTTTCGTAAATTGGCTAAAACCAGCAATTAATTTTATACGGTGTTGGCAACAGTTTTTGTTTTTAATTTCCTTCTCCAATATACAATATAAATTGTTCCTAAAATTGATGGTAAAGTCCAAGCAATCAGATTTCCAATTCCTAATCCAGCAACTATAAATGCGGTAATTGAGGCAATAAATGCTCCAATCATTTTTCCGATATGATTAGACAGCCATCCGTTTTTTGTTTTCTCAACATTTTTATAAAAAATAAAATCTCTAATTGTCAATGAAAGTCCAAAGCCACCAAAGAAAACAAATAATAGATATGTCGAATTTCCTTTAATCATAACATAAGTGCCAAATAAAATCATAAGTATTGATAGCGTTAACATACTTCCAGATATGATTTTATCAATCGGTTTTGCAAGTTTCTTGCTTTTTGATTTAAAAGTCAAAATTTGATTTCCAGAAATAACTAAATAAATAGTGAATAATCCAATTAGAAAAAGAAATATATTTTCGTGATTAGGTAGCCAAGAAATTGGCATTGAGATTAGAGAACTTATTATCATTCCGATTGAAAATAATTTTCCCATTTTTTTATGAGGTTTACTTCCTTTTTTCACAATTATACTTCCAATTCCTGTCACTAATCCAAGTCCACCAAAAAATGCGTGGATATAAATCAAAGTTTTTATCGTTTCTTCCATTTGTTTTTAATTGAGTTTAGCGATTCAAAATTCAGATTATAGTTTTGGTTTAGAAAGTTTAAAATTCCGAATTGTTGTTTTTTAGCGATGAGTTGTTCAAATTGTTGCCAACGTGTTTGTGTATGGTTTGTTGCGTGTTTTAAACAACTAATTTAGTAAATAATTACCGACCAAGAAAGTCCGCGAGGACTTTCGCAAGTAGGGAATAAGGCAGCAATAAATTATATACGGTGTTGTGCAACGTTTTTATTTGGTTATAAATTCTTTAATATCCTTTTCGATTTGTTCCGAAAATCCAAAATATTCTTTTTGTACAATTCCGTTTTTATCTACTAAAAAGTATCTTGGCCAACTATTGACACCAAATTCTTTTTCCAATTCATTATTTCCAATCAAATTTTGAAAAGTTGTACCTTTCTTTTCGACCATTTTGATTGCGTTTTCGTAGTCTTCAGAAACTATTCCGAAAACATTTAATTCAGATTCAAACTTGTTTTTTAGACTTTCTACTTTCGGGAATGATGCAATACAAGGTGAACACCAAACTTCCCAAAAGTCAATCAAAGTCAATTTATTGTTATTAACTTTTATAATTGTATTCTTGTCAAACAAATCAGATAATTCCATTAAGGGTAGTTTTTTGGAAAGTAATTTATTTGGCTTTCTTTTTTCTGGCTGTATTATTGTATAATTCTGTAATTCCTGTTTTGATTCCTTTATTGTAAGTGTGACGTTTTCGTTAATTTTTATATCGCTAAATTTTGCAATTGAAATTGATTTATTTCCGAGACGTTCTGATGTTTGCTTAATTTGAATTGGGAAAAAGTCTGTTTTGTTGAGTTCATAAACTTTTAATCTATTAGATACATCGTAAACCGTATCGTTTTCAAATTCGTAAGAAAGTAAATAGGAATTTTGAGTCTCTGAAAGAGTTATATTTTTATAGATTGAGTCAAGTTTGAAAATATTTTGATGAACCATTTGTCCACCAGGACTTCCAATAAATCCAAAGTTCCCAGGTTCTACCTCATAAGTTTTACTAGTTTTCGAGATTTCAAACCTTTTTCCAGCGTCATAAATATATTCTTTGTCAATATCGTCTCTTTTGCCATAAAAAGAAAAACCAAAAACTTTATCGTTTTTATCTTTTTCTATTAAAGCAATTCCAGTATTATTCCATACAGTTCCATCTTGAGCAAAAGTGTCAATTCTCTGCATTCGATATTCCAATGAATTTATATTCTCTGCATTCTCTTGAAATTTGGCAATGACGTAATTTGTGTCGATTTTTGTTTCTTTTTCGCAACTGCAAAAAATTACGATTGTTAAAAGAATAATAAGGCTTTTTTTCATTTGTTTTCGGTTTTTTGGTAAATGTTGCACAACGTTGTTGTATATGGTTTGTTGCGTGTTTAAGCACATAATTTAGCAAATAAAAACCGAATAGAAAATCCGCGAGGATTTTCGTAAGTAGGCTAGAACTAGCAATAAATTATATACGGTGTTGTACACAGTTTTTTATTTATTCATAATATTAAATGTAATATCAATATTTGTAAATTTTTCAATTTTTGTAATTCCAACAAAAAAACCTTTCTTTATTTCTGTTGATTTTGTATGATAATTTTCAAAATTTTCAAGGTTGAATTCCTTTTTTGGAAAGCCAAAAACGTGTCCTAAAAATTCAATTTCTTCAAAATATTCATCTGAATATAAATATTTCATTCGTTCGAAGAAAAGAGTAGGAGTTTCTGCTTCTTTGTCTAATATCATAATAATTCCAACACTTCTTTGGAAGTAAAATATAGGTAAATCGTTTTCATCATATCTCGCGAATTTTCTTATCAAATCAAATTCAGTTTCAAATCCGATACCTTTTTGTCTGTTTAATTCCTCAAAATATAGTTTATACAAACCTCTTTTAAAAGAACGGCATAAAGATTTTTGAAATTCACTATTAAACCTAAAGGAAGTTTTAAATTCAAACTTGTATTTTCCTTTTTTTTCTGTTATATCAAAAAATCTTGATTTAAATTTTCCAACTTGTTTTTTTGGTTTAGAAGATAATAACATTCGTTTTCGAGTAATATTAAAAGCTTCTTTCAAAGCTTCTTCTATTGAGTAATTTTTATCTTGTTTATTTCCAAAATACTCATTGCATTCATCACATACATTTTTATTGAAATTTTGCCCACCCAAAGATTTGGGAATTGTGTGTGCTTTTTTTAAAAAAGTAACTTTATTTTCAGTATTTAAGCACCAAAGACATGTCTTCATTTTTTTTCAGAGTAATTGTGTACAACGGTCTTGTATAAGGATAGTTGCGGTTTTGTATGCGAGGATTTTCCGAAGGAAATTCAGGCGTTACAAACATGCAACTACCTTTGGTTAAGTACTAAACCGCAATTATTTTTATACGGTGTTGTGTGAAGTTTTTTAGTTCAGTTTTGTCATACCAAATTGGTCAATCGCTTGTTTTCTGTTTTCTAAAAGAGAAAAGCTTAAATCAGTCCAAGCAGTTCCTTCAATTCCTTTCAGAACAATTCCGTTTTCAGTTTTAGTTATTGTAAATAAAAAATTCGTAAGATTTGAATCTTTGTCAGAAGAGATTTTGTTCAATTCTGTCATTCCATATTCGTCAATTGCTTGTGGTTTGTCATTATTAATACTAAATGATAAATCAACCCAAGCACTTCCTTCAATACTTTGCATTTTAATTCCGTTTTCTGTTTTTTCTACGACAACTTTAAAGCTCTTTAAATCATCCGCTTTTTTTTCTTGAGCAATTAATTCAGAACTTGCTGTCAAAACAAATGCCGCCATTAATGTATTCGTTATCAGTTTTCTAAAATTCAATTTTGTTTTCATATCTATAATTTTAATTTATGTTCTTTCGTTTCTTAAATTACACACAACGTGTTTGTGCATGATTTTGTTGCGATGTTACTAGACTAAAATACTAAAAAAACAACCAACATTGGAAGCGTCCGAGGATTTTCCGCAAGGAAAATCCACCAGCAATAAATTATGCACGGTGTTGTACACTGGCTTTTTATTTCCAATTTTTCTTGTCAATTCGAAATATGTTCATAGGAGATCCTTCATAAGAGTCTATTCTCTGCTCCAAAATCATTCCATTTTTTAAAGCAACTTTTTCAGAACCAATATTTTCAACGTGAATCATTGAGATTAAAGAGTCAGATAGATTATTTTCAAATGCATAATTTTTACATTTAATAGCAGATTCAGATGCATACCCTTTGAACCAATATTTAGGAAGAATAGAATATCCGATTTCCAATCTTTCAACATTTTGAATAGATTGGATAAGTAAACCACATTGACCTATTAATAGATTTGTCTTTTTATCTATTAACACATTCATTACACCTAAATTATTTTCGTATCTGTTAAAAGTTTTCTCGAACCATATTTCACACATTTCTTTTTCAGAAAGATTTGGGTCCATTCCTAAGAATTTTGCTACATTTTTTCCTTTGAATAAATTTATCCAATCATCAAAATCCTCCAATTTTAATAGTCTGAATTTCAATCTCTCAGTTTCTTTTCCTTCTAGTGAGTATTTCATTTATCTGCTTGTGTACAACGTGTTTGTGTAAGGAAAGTTGCGTGGTTTAAGCAATGAATTTAGTAAATAAAACACAAACCAAGAAAATCTGCAAGGATTTTCGTAAGTAGGCTTTTACCAGCAATTTTTTTTACACGGTGTTAGGCAACGTTTTTTTTAATTTTCATTATTCGGTTCATAATCAAGAGGCAAAGAATGTGCAAATTTTTCATAAGACCAATATTCTTCATACAAAACATCTAATGGATTAGCCAAAATACCACTTGGGTAAATTATAAATTTTTCTGCTAATGGAATTATATTCGATGCTTGTGGAAACGCTTTACGAGGTTTACTTAATGAGTTTCTTAAAATATAACCCTTTTCTTCCTTTTCTCTTAGATATGTAATTCTTAAATTATTATCAAATTGAAGATAAGTTTCATTATTCTTTTCGTGAATGATTTCTGTAGAAGCTATTTCGGACTTGTATAAATAGTCAATATATTTTGGAAGTTTTGCTTTTTTTAAAACAACTAGTGCTGAATCTATCGAATTTTTAGGTATGTCAATTTTTCTTGAAAAATTAAGTGCGACATTGGATTTAGATAATGTCTTTCTAGCTTTTAATAATTCCTCTTGACTAGGTCTATCTTTATTTTTCTTTCTTACAAACTGATTTATTACAAAACCTTCTTCTTTTGATGAATTTTTTAAAACACTTTTGAAAAAGTGTACTTGTGAACCATTATAAGCCTTTAACCTGTTTTTTCGCCACTTATTCTGCTTATTTTTACTGCCTTTTGATTCTTTAAAATAGGAATATCCTAAATATTTAGTGATTTTTTTTTCTATTGAAAAGTGTTTCAAATCGTAGAAAATATCATAACCTAGAGCTTTATTTTTTATATGCAATGGTTCAATCGCTTCCGCTGTCAAAATATTATTTTGCGAATCAAATTCAAAAAACAAAACCTTTGGATTTTGTATAGTGCAAGATTTTGAAAACTCACTAGTACCAATAAATTCTCGAATGAAAACGGAAAAATTATATTCCCATTCTTCATTATTTTCTTTACCATTTATAACAACTTCATCTAATAGAGATTCTTCTTCTAATAATGAGAATTCGAGTGGTTTTGTATAAGTTGAAGTATCAAAATTATATTTTATAGTCTGAAATCCTATATGTGAAATTATTAATTCATAAATTCCATTATATACCTCTAAATTGAATTCTCCATTTTTATTTGTAATTGTTCCTGTAGTGGTATTATTAAGATATACAGCAACATTGCTCTTTGGTTCATTTTCAAAATAAATTTTCCCTTCTAAGTTTATTTGAGCTGACAACTTAAAAATAAAAAAGTTAAAAAGAAGAAGGATTATTAGTGATTTAGTCATCAGATTACGTGGTGGTTTAAATGTTGCCTAACGTTGTTGTATATGGTTTGTTGGGTGTTTCAAGCAACTAATTTAGTAAATAATTACCGACCAATAAAGTCCGCGAGGACTTTCGTAAGTAGGCTAGAACTAGCAATAAATTATATACGGTGTTCTCTGCCGTTTTTATTTCTTATCGTATTTTTTTCTGTTTTCTACAATTGTGTCCATTTCTTCAGTTACCCATTCTGAAAGTACTATTAGCTTTTCTAAATACCTATATCCCAATGATGTAAGTTGGTATTCAACCCTGATAGGTACTTCTGCAAATATCTTTTTAGTAATATAACCATCTCGCTCAAGTTTCTTCAATCTTTCAGACAATACCTTAGATGAGATTTGCGATACATATTTTTTAAGTTCACCAAAACGTAAAACTTTAGAATAGCCTAAAAATAGAATGATTAAGATACTCCATTTATCAGATGCTGTTGATAATACATCGCGAATAGGACAAATACTTGTTGGTGCTCCAATAGTAAAGTCAGGAAATTTATTTTTTAATTTTTTTATTCTTTCAACTATTTGATTTTCAGTAACAGTTTCCATACGGTAATAAGGTTTCATTAATTAAACCTATTGTAAAAGTAACTAAAAGTTAGTAGCTTTACAAAATAAACTATGAATAAATAAAACATAATCTTATGAAAACGTTTAAAACAAAATTGTCATTAATTGAATTGAAAGACGGTAATGCACGTCAACTTGAATTACTTCAAAAGACTAAAAAGGAAAACAGAATGATTCCAAATATGTATAAGGCAATGGCGAACAGTCCAGCGCTTTTAGATTCGTATATGTACGGTTACAAATTATTCCGTCAAGAAAGTGGCTTTACAGCCGCAGAAGCAGAAGTCGTTTTTCTTACAATTAGTGCTGAAAATCATTGTGTTTATTGTATGGGTGCTCATAGCTTGTTAGCTGATACAGCCTCGAATGTGCCCGTTAAAGTTACTGAAGCGATAAGAAATAATCAGAAAATACCACACGAAAAATTTAGCAAGCTCTCAGAGTTTACAAGTATAATGGTAAATAAAAGAGGTTTACCTACAGAAGAAGATGTAAACGTATTTTTAAATGCAGGTTATACTGAAAGTCACGTGTTAAGTATAATTTTGGCAATTTCTATAAAAACCATAAGTAATTATACAAATCATATTTTTCATACTGAATTAGATACTGTTTTCAAATCTAGGGAATGGAAAGGTTATAAAGCCACTAGAGGATTCATTAACTTATTTAGAAGACTTGAGTAGTTCGTGAAATGGCAGAGAACGTTGTTGTATATGATTTGTTGCGTGTTTTAAGCAACTAATTTAATAAATAATTACCGACCAAGAAAGTCCGCGAGGACTTTCGTAAGTGAGCAAAAAGCCAGCGATAAATTATATACGGTGTTGTACCACGTTACTTTATTCTATTATATTTTTTCATTATTTCGATTAACTTCTTTTTAGGTAATGCATATGCCTTATTTCCATTAATACCCTCCATTGTTTCAGCCGAGACCATAGCGTTTATTACGGCTTCTTCAACTGCTTGAATAGTCGCTTCAAATATGTCGTTCATCCAATCGTTTGATAAGGTTTCCACGGATGCTTTCCCTTTTCTAATGTATGCGTTTTTATTTGCAGTAGAAAAAGCTATAAAAATATCACCTGAACCGTTAGAGCCAATTCCTCCAAGTTTACCAATGCCAATTGGAACTCGATGAACTATTCTCTTAAGTTGATATGGTAGTAATGGAGCATCTGTAGCAACAATTACTATTATAGAGCCGTCACCATTTTTTCGTCTTGATTTGGGAGGTGCATTGAATTTTAAATCTAAAGTGTCTTTTAATTCTTTTCCTATTGGAACACCGTCTATTCTAAACCTACTTTTGTCTCCAAAATTTGATTGAACAAGAACTCCTACTGTGTAATCTTTATTTGGGAATTTTAAAATTCTAGAAGAAGTTCCAATACCTGCTTTGAATCCAAATGAAATCATACCTGTTCCGCCTCCAACATTACCCTCTTCAACAAAACCTTGAGATGTATTATTAATAGCCGCCAAAACATGCTCTTCTTTCACTTTAAATCCATAAATATCATTTAGAAATCCATCATAAGTTTCCGCGACTACGGGAAAAGTCCACCACCAATCATCTTCACTCCATGAGTTGTTTACCATCCATTTTAATGTAGCTTCGCTTACGGTTCCAACACTGAATGAATTCGTAAGCATTATCGGGGTTTCAAGAAAACCAGATTCGGTTATCCAAGTTGTTCCTGTCATCTCACCGTTTCCATTGAGACTGTACCAATTTGCATATAAAGGTCTTTTTTTCTTTCCGCTCGGAAATACTGCCGTCACCCCAGTTCTTACGGGACCTTTACCTAATTTGTTTTCTCCTTCTCCAGAAATTATTGTAGAGTGTCCAACAGCAACTCCTTGGACATCAGTTATAGCATTATATTTCCCAGTAATTCCATCAAATTGTATTCCCAAATCTCTTGCCCTTGGTTTTTGAGAAAATAAAGTAAAACAAGTTAGTAGTAAGATTGATGTTGTAATTTTTTTAGTCATTTTTTTTTTAATGTGGTACAACGTGTTGTATAAGCTTTGTTGCGTTGGTTTAGTAGTAAAGTTACTAAATAATTACTGACCAAGAAAGTCCGCGAGGACTTTCGTAAGTAGGCAAGAAGCCAGCAATAAAGTTTATACGGTGTTGTGCCACGTTTTAATTATTAAAATTGTATTCCTAAACTGAAACCGAAGGATCTAAATATTATATTGCTTGGTCTTTCGTTCATTTCATTAAAAACTTTTTCATTATATCCATAAAAATTATAATCACTAAAAATATTCAGATTTAGAATAAAATCATCAGTTGTTTTTATTGGAAATTGCAAACCAAGTCTCACATTTCCCATTTCACTTTCTATATTATCACTAATTCCTATATTGTAAGCAGTCATTAAATTTATATTTACACTTTCATAATTTATAAAGTGATATCTTAAAATTCCGCCTATTTTTAATGTCGATATTTTTAATTGTGACTGATATTGAAATCCGCTTACTGCTCCTAACGTTAGTTTATTAAAAATAGGATAATTGATATTGTATAAAATTCCAAAAGATGTTTTATTGTCCAATTCAGCTGTTTTTCCTGAAATTAACTTATCATTATTATCGTATAAAGCATAATCATACCTTACTTCATTATTAATGCCGAATTCAACTTCAATGTTTGAGAACCATTCTTTTGTTATTTGATTTTGATTTGAATTTTTAGAAATATTCTTTCCTGTTTCAACTATGTCAGCTAAATCTGGTTTATTTTGAGAATAAATAAATATTGAAATAATTGAAAATAAAAATGTTAAGTATCTTTTCATGTTTTTTGGTTAATGTGGCACAACGTGTTTGTATAAGATTAGTTGCGTGTTTTAAGCACTAAAGTTAGCAAATAAATCACAGATAGAAAGTCCGCGAGGACTTTCGTAAATTGGCTAAAACCAGCAATTAATTTTATACGGTGTTGTAGAGCGTTATTCTTCAAACTGCACATTTAATTTTCCTACTAATTTATCAGGTACATTCCCCGAACTCAATTCAAAGTCTATTTGAAAATTATTAATGCTAGAATTAGAATCAAAGATGATTGTTAATTCTTCCATCTGTTCTGAATATCCATGTTTTAATCTTTTTCTGCTAAAATCTACGTCATAACTATTCGTTTTTTTTATACTTGGTGAATTAAAATTCAAAGATGTGTTTGGTGTCATCTGATTGTAAAAAGGTGATGCCATTGGAAATGCTGAATGTCCAAAATCAAAAGCACTCTTTGGTTTGTAGGGTGGTTTTGGTAATGAAGGGTATTTTTCTTTTTCTGAACTTTCAATTAATTCAAAGCCGTCAGGAAAATGAAGATGTAAATCAATATCTTCTGCAGGACTATTTCCCGAATTTTTAATTATAAATTGAATATTGAATGAAAGCAACTCTTTCTTTTCATATTCAAAAATTTTGTCCAATGCATTTTCGTATTCAGAATAGAATTGATCTAGTTGACTGTTATATTCATCAATTCTAGAAGAAGTTAAAGCACTAAGTTGAGCTAATAGATTACCTTGAGGACTGGTAGATTCTATGTAGGGGTTTTCTACCTTAATTTGTTTTAATCTTTGAGATTTAAAGTCTTCAAAGTTTGAATAATCTTTTTGAGGAATTTTAATTTTTAGAAATTTATTTTCATCCAAAAACAATACATCTAATTTGGGAATTCTTGTTTTTAATATTTGATTTTCTCTTTCGAGTTTCTTAATTCTTTTTTCTTCTTCAGATACTTGATTTGGTATTAAGTATTTAGAATCTAGTTTTAACGATTTAATACCATACATTTTAGCTCTTAATCTAGGGCCAATGTCATTTGAACATAATAGTATTTTATCTAAATCACAGACTTCGCTGAATTGAATCATACTCGCTATAAGTCTATGGTCTTTCTCGTCAAAGTTTAAATCATTTGTTTCATAAATTTCTCGACTTGGTTTTAATAAAAGAATTTCAAAATCAATATTTTCTTTGATTTTAGAATCTTCCATCTCTGCAAGTTGCTCAAATCGATTTAGTATATTTCTCGCACGATTTCCAATTTTGTTGGTGCCAATTTTTTTCTCGTCTAATTCATCAATTACGACAGGTGGAATAACCAATTTGCAGGCTTTAGAAGATGATTCATATAGCCAGTCAATTTTTTCAAAATCTTGAAAATGTAAGAATATGTTGGTGTCTAAAAATATGTATTTCATATGTTTTCTCTAATGCTCTACAACGTGGTTGTGTATGGAAAGTTGCGATTTTGTGAACGAGGAATTTCCGTAGGAAATTCAGAAGTTGGCAAAAATGCAACAACCTTTGATTAAGCTAAATGTAGCAATTTTTTATACACGGTGTTACCACACGTTTTTATTCGAAGTTGTCTCTTCCATCTTTCCATTCTGAAATGTAGAGGCAAAGTTCGTCCCAAGGCATATCTGCTATATCTGCCTCACTCAATTCATCAGATTTAGCTATCTCAAAGAAATCTCCATTAAACTCATTGTATAGCCTCCATATTTTGTTTGCACTATCAATTTTAGTTCCTTTAATCTTAAAAATCCAATTTCTTAATTTCCTTAAAGCTGTCTCAGGGTCGTCATTATGAATTTCAATATCATTACCTGATAAATCTGAAATTGATTTTTGATAACGATATTTTATTTTATCTAAAATAAGTAAGCATTTTTCATTCATATCAGTATTGCCGAATCTTTTACAACCGATATCAATACCTAGTTCGAAAGGCATATTGAAACGAGCTAACTCGTTTTTTTTTGTAGATTCCATTCTTGATAAATCGTGAATGCTGTATTTTGCTTGAGAAATTAAATCTTGAATACCTTCGACTCTAGAGTCTGCAGAATTTATTGTTTCTGATAATAAAGGTTTATAGCCTAGGTAAATAGAGCTAAATACTAGAATTTTTAGGATAGGTTTGTATTCTTTGTCAAATGGACAATTTATGAAAATATTATCTTCAAATGCCATGTATATTATTCGGCTGTTTGAAGTTTCTCAACAGTTCCGTCAGTTTTATGAACTACTAAAACATTAGCTTGCTCTGAACTAAGGATTTTTTTACCATTCAGTATGGCATTTCTCTTTGTATTAAATTCAGAAATTATTTTTTCCGAGCCTTCTCTAAAAACAACCCAATGTCCTTTTCTTGACATAACGTGAAGTTTTCTTCCAGATGCTCCAGCTGTTCTAAATCTAGCGCTTAATATTTTTCTTCTATCTGTTGACATAACAATTCAAATATAATGATTTAACTTTAAATAATGTACAAAAGTTGTTCCAAATGTGTGGTAACGTGATTGTGTAAGGAAAGTTGCGGTTTTGACTGCGATAATTTTCGAATATTTAAACAATCTAGCAAAAAAGCAATAGCCTTTTTTTTTCACTAAAGTAGTAATTTTTTTTACACGCTGTTGGCGTGTCGTAATTTTTTATTTTCATCAATCCGCAAACTTGCTTAAAAAGTTTGATTAGAACTAAAAAGATTTGGGACAAAAATGTACAAATGGTAATCAAAGCATTAAGAGATAGATTTCATAATTCAATCCGCAAACTTGCTCAAAAAGTTTGAATAGAACTAAAAAGATTTGGGACAAAAATGTACAAATGGTAATCAAAGCATTAAGAGACAGATTTCATAATTCAATCCGCAAACTTGCTCAAAAAGTTTGAATAGAACTAAAAAGATTTGGGACAAAAATGTACAAATGGTAATCAAAATCTTAAGAGACAGATTTCATAATTCAATCCGCAAACTTGATCACAAATATTGAATTGAAACTATAAATACTTTAGATAAACACTAAATTTTCATTGGAAGGATTTATGCACGCCAACGTGTTTGTATATGATTTGTTGCGTGGTTTAAGCACCTAATTTAGCAAATAAATCACAGACCTGCCTGCCGCTGGCAAGGTAGAAAGTCCGCAAGGTCTTTCGTAAGAAAGCTAGAACTAGCAATAAATTTTATACGATGTTGTACATAGTGCTTTTTAATTTTTAAGTTCCGTTTTAATTTTATCTCTGAACTTTTTATCAGTTAAAATTTTTAGTTCAAAATCATTCATACTTCCTTGTAATCTTGTGTTTTCTATAGTGCCTAAATCATTGAAAAAGTAAGCTAACTCTGTTGTGTTTCCTTTTTTGTCTGTTGCGTAAAATGCTTCTGTTAAGACAAAAGCGGTTGAACCACCTTTTTTTCCTGCGTGTTTAAGCCATTTTCTATTGGCAGGGTTTTCCATAAGTCCTTCCATAACTTCGTCTAAATATTTTTGAGCATCGGTATCAAAATATGTTTTAGAATTAATTTTTTTCATAATTCCAAAGTAGTCTTTGACGGTAGAGCTTGGTAAATTGTCAGACCAAATTCGTTGTATATTCATTCCCAAATCTCCAATGGTTTTTTTGTATATAGAATCAGTTAAAAGTTTTTTATGAATTTGATTCGTAGTTTCTATATAATCTTCTATACTCAAATTCTTTAATTTGCTCTGCAATTCTTTTCCTTTTGATTTTGGGAATTTTTCTTTTCCGACAAATAATGCAGAAACGATATTATAAAACTCTGTGTGATTTTCAATTCCTAAGCTATCAATTCGATTGTTTATATTTTTTAAGCCTAATGTATTTCCTAACCACTCAGTATTTGCATTTGAACTATAACGAATCATTCCTTTTGCAATTTCATTGATAGTGATTTGGTTATCATTGATTTTATTTTTCACAGATTTCAGCCAACTTGGATGCGCTCCACCATCAGTATTAGGGATATAAAATTTAGCGAGTTCATCAATCGAAACTTCTTCTTGCGGATTAATTTTTCCTTGTGATGATTGCAATGCGTATTCAATTGCCAAAATAATTTTTACTGTGCTTGCCAAAGGCATTAATTTATTCGGGTTTCTCTCAGCAATTAAAGAATCATTTCTTACTAATTTAATAGCTGTCTTGTTTGGATTTTCCTTTATGAAGTTTAAAACTAAATTTGCATCTGGCTTAAAGTAGTTTATCCCAATGGCACCGATTATAATAATTATCGCTATTATTATTCCAACAATTATCAAAATTTTCTTAAGCATATCGATTTTTTTTGCATTATGTACAACGTGTTTGTATATGGTTTGTTGCGTGTTTCAAGTAACTAATTTAGTAAATAATTACCGACCAAGAAAGTCCGCAAGGACTTTCGTAAGTAGGCAATAAGCCAGCAATAAATTATATACGGTGTTGCCATTTCGTTGTTTGAATTCTAAATTTATGTTTGTGCCTGTTTTTCAGGCATCTAAGGGTTGTCAAATATAAATGCGTGTTCGATATAAAAAATTTAGCTAAATTTATCCTCAGAAAATAAATAAAAAACAGATGCAAGATGCAATAGTTGTTAATGTTGACAATGGAAAAATTAAACTTACTGCATTTTTAGTAAGCCCTTATAAATGGAAATTTCATTTTGAAATCAGAAAAAATAGTCCGTGTATTAATAAAATTAAGAGCTTCTTTGTTATCTTGTTTTTATGCTTTTTAACAAACACGTATGCTCACAATGAGAAGTTAGTGTTTTTAAATCAGATTGATTCTATTTCAATAAAAAAACAAGATTTTGAAAATAACTTAACGTATTTTGAAATTCAAAAGTTAAAGGCATATTTCTTAGAAACTACCTATATTAAAGATGAAAAGAAATATTTAAATAAGATTCATACATTTACTAAAGATTCTTTACAGATTTTAGCTGTCAAACTTATTAGTATCTATGAGCTGAATGCTAAAAAATTGTTAGACAAAGATATTGTTAAAAACAAATTTTTTTATATCAAATTATTACAAGACTTAAAAGAAAGCGATATTGAACCCAAAGAATATTTATTTTTAGAAAATAAACTCTCAAAATTTTTAATTAACGAAGTTGAAACCAAATATACTTACAGTAAGTGGCTTAATATTATACTAGGCATTTCATTAATAGGTTTATTTATCTTTTTAGTAAAATCTAAACGTAAAGAAACACCAGTTTTATTATTGAGTAAACAAGAAACTATAGTTAAAAAAATGATTATAGAAGGTAAATCTAATAAAGAAATAGCTAAAGAACTGTTTATTAGTTTAAGTACTGTAAAGACTCATATTACTAATATTTATAAAAAGTTAAACCTCTCTAATAGAGGTGATTTGATTTGTAAATTTAAAAATAGACCCCATACTAGTACCTAAATCAGACTTCGTTTTTTAGGTGTTTCTTTTCCTGTTATAGTTATTTGTTTCATAATTTAATATTTATGAAACCATTTATTCTAATTTTAACTTTAATAGCAAGTTTCAATTATTCGTTCTCTCAAAGCTTACACAACTTTAGTGGAAAAGTAACTGACGAAAAAAACAATCAAATTATAGTTGGAGATGTATTAATTTTACAAAACAATAACATTGTGAAATATACATCTATAAATAATGGTATGTTTTTATTGGAAGCTATTCCCCAAGGAAATTACACCTTAAAAATTTATAGTTTAGGATATGAAACCTACTTACAAAAATTGAATTTAGATAAAGACTTAAAACTTATAATTAAGTTAAAAGGATCAACAACAAAGCTAGATGAAGTTCTAATTACAGCTAGAAAAAAACTGATTGAAAATAAAAATGGAAATTTGATAGCTAATGTTGATAAGACCCTACTATCCAAAGAATCTAATACTATTGATTTGATATCAAAATTACCAAGTATACAAGTAGGGCCAAATAGGGAAACTATTTCAGTAATTGGTAAAGGTAATCCGCTAATTTACATGGCTGGTCAACGAATTTCTATTGAAGAATTTAGCAGTTTACAAGTTGATGATATTAAAACTATTGAAATAATTAACAATCCATCTGCTAAATATGAGGCCAACAGCAGAAGTGTTATTTTAATTACTAGAAAGAAAAATGCAGGAAAAGGAACAAAAGTTTCGTTAACAGAAACAGCTTCTTTTAAAAATTACTTTAATAATTATTTAAGCACAAATCTTACCACAAAAAAAAACAATATAGAACTAAAACTTGATGCTAGTTACAATCAACTAAAAGTATGGGAGAGTAATAGTTTAGATTATGAATTAACAGACCAAAATACAAGTTCAGATTATTTGGTAAAAGCTGTTACCACTAGACCGCAGTTTATTTTTGGTGGTGGGCTATACTATCAATTAAACACGAATGATTATATTTCGATAAGTACACGCTACAGAACACAAAACGACCCTTTTTATATAGAAACAAACACCTTTTTAAATGAAAATGGCACTGAAAATAATATTTATTCATATAGTGATAACGAAAATGTTAGACGTTTTTCAAGTTCAAACATCAACTTTTCAAAATCAATTAATAAAAAGAGTAATCTCTTTACAGGATTTCAATATACGAACTACAAAAACAGCATTGAAAACGCTATAAAAAACACCTATGATAATCCTTTTAAAGAAACATTTTTAGATAGATTTCAAGATTTTGAAGTTGATGATTTTTCAGCTAGAGCAGATTATGATATTTCCTTTAAAAAGGATAAAAAATTAGAATTAGGCATAAACTATACTAATACAAGTTCAAGTGCGTTAAATGAAATTGAAAACAACACTACAAAGTATAAATACACCGAAAATAATACAGCTTTTTATTCGCAATTTTCGGGTACAATCAAAAAAGTAAATTTCTCATTTGGTTTAAGAGTAGAAAACACAAAAGTTGAAGCTAGTTACAAAGAAAATAGCAATTTAGAAATTGATAGAAATAATACATATTTCTTCCCAAAAGGGGATATTAATTTTGCTATTGATAGTACAAAAACCTTAAGTTTTAATTATGCAAAAACTATTTTAAGACCTAATTATTCGTCGGCTGCTTCTACGGCAGCATTTATAAATCCTGTATTAGAATTCAGAGGAAATACATCGTTAAAACCAACTTTAATAGATGAAATTTCGACGACTTTTCAATACAAAGATAAATCCTTAACAGCTCAATATTCTTACATGAAAAACCCTGTACATTACAGTCTAATTTATGATAAATCGGATGAAATAAGCGTTATGTTTCCGAGTAATTTTAAAGAAGAATATGGTTTTTCGCTTACTCTTAATGTTCCGTTTAAATATAAATTTTGGAGTTCGAGTAATATCATCAGTTTAAATTATAATACTATTAATGATGTAAGAATGGTTTCGTTAAAGTCCTCCCCTTATTTTTATTTATACACAAATCACCAATTTAAAATAAATAATACATCTTCTTTTAATCTTAATGGATGGGCGTTAACTAACCGACAAGAAGGTGTTTTTGATAGAAAATTGGTCTATGCCATTAATGCTACTTTCAGTAAAACCTTTTTTAATAAATTAGATTTAACTTTAAGTCTCAATGATATTTTTAATACGATGACTTTTAAGGAAAATTACCAGCTACAAAACATCAAAGCAAAAAGTATCTTTTTTAGTCGCTCTCATGAATTTGCTATTTCGTTAAAATATAGTTTTGGAGCTATAAAATCATCCTATAAGAACAAGGATGTTAATGATAATTTGAATAGAATTAGATAGTTTTTAGTAAGGCGAATCTATTAAAAAGATTAAAAGAATATTTTAAATAATGAAGAACGAATTAAAGTTTCATGTAGATTACGTAAAAGTGGAGCCGATACCCTAAATAATACCTAAAATGGCAATGATAGTAAAGAGAGTTTATGTCTGTTTTATCATTTTCTTGAGTGTCATTTCTCAATGAATGGCAACGTGTTTGTGTAAGGAAAGTTGCGTGGTTTAAGCAATGAAGTTAGTAAATAAAACACGAACCAAGAAAATCCACGAGGATTTTCGTAAGTAGGCTTTTACCAGCAATTTTTTTTACACGGTGTTGGCAACTGGTTTTTTATTCTTTCCTTATTTCTATTTCATTTGTAACAAAGCTATATTCATTTAAGTCAATTCCATTTTGATAGTATTTGATTTCAAATATAAAATTGTCATTATTTTCAGGAGCTTCTTTTAAAACAAAAATAAGTTCATTAGCAATGTTTGGATTCGTGTTTATATATTCTATTAAGTCAAACTTTTCATAATATGGAAAACTGCTAAAGTGGTTCAAGACTAAAACATCAAAAAGTTGATTTATATTTTGACCTGACTGATTCATTGAATTATAATCATTGTTAGTATATATTTCAATATTTGTTATTTTTTCGTCAGTCTTTGGTGGAGCAGGACTACAGGCATAAGAATTTTCAATAAAAATATTTTTCATTTTACTTTTTTCGTAAGCAAAATATGTTTCAATTTCAGCGGTTATTCTTATTGAATATTTTTCATAAGAAACAGAATTATTTTCTATTTCTGATAATTTTATTTGATGTTTTTCATTTAAAACTTCAATTTGTAATATTTCTGAATTCAGAGAAGATATTTTAAATTTATTCGGAAAAGGTCCACAATCATCTTCACAGGAAATTATTCCCAAAAATAAAATTATAATGTAACTTCTAATAAAAAACTTAATTTTCTTTTTCATTTTGTTTTCAGTTTTACTTGTTGCCAACGGTCTTGTGTATGATCTCGTTGCATGTTTAAGCACTAAAGTTAGCAAATAAATCACAGATAGAAAGTCCGCTAGGACTTTCGCAAGAAAACACTAACTAGCAATGAATTATACACGGTGTTGGCAATAGTTATTTTTTCAGTTCTATTATCCAATTCACTAAATATTCTTTAAATGAAGAATCAATATCATAAATTTCATTTGTTAGTTGGTTAGTTCCTTTTTTGGTCATAAAGTGGTCTAACTTTTCAATCTCTTTAAATTCAATATTTGAGTTTTCAATTCTATTTAATTCGGTTTTGCTTTGTTTTGGGTCAACTAAAATATCTTCTTTCCCGATAATTATCAAAGTTGGAAAATCAATATTCTGATATGTTTTTGTATTATCAATTCGAGCAAATTCAACATTATGAGGCATTAGGTAATTAGAAAAAGATTTTTTGTTTACGTTTATTTTTTTAGATTCTTTCTTTCCGATTTTCCATAATTCCCAAGCAGTTTTATTTGGATTCTTATCTATCAATGCATAAACATAATTTAAAGCATTTATTCGCTCTTCAGTGTTTTTTCCAATTATTAACTTGTCATAATTTTTAATTCCATTCTCAATTTGATATTTTAATAATTCTCTTGGTTTTCCAATTGGTGCTGACCATTGAATTAGAAAATCAGGTTTTATATTCTGTTTAATTGATAAAGTTGTAACTATTCCACCCAAACTGTGACCTAAAAAGCCTATTTTTTTGTTTTTTGTAAATTTTGATTTTTCAAACTCTCTGTAAATTTCAATGAAATCACTCGTGTAAATTTTTGGTAGGTCATTATATTCTCCTGTAGATTTTCCAACTCCTCTTTTGTCAAATTTGAAAACTCCAATATTATTTTCAAGTAAATACTCGGTTAAGTAATTATGAGCTTTTTGAGATATTTTTCCAGTTCCAGATATGATTATAAGTATTTTATTATAGTCAGATTTTGGTGTTAATAATGTTCCGAAAATTGTAATTGTTTCATTTACTTTTTTACTTATTTCTTCAATGTTATAGTTTTGAATGTTCTTAATTTCTTTTTCATTATTGAATTCTCCTTGAGAAAAAATAAAGTTGGAAATAAAAAGAAATAATATGATTGATGCTTTTTTCATTATAAGATTTTAAATTTAAATCAAAAATATAAATATGAAAAGGTTGCAATATTTATGAACTGTTAATTAGTAATTTTTTAACGTACTCTTTAATTATTGCCAACGTGTTTGTGTATGAGTTGTTGCGTTGATTAAGCGACTAATTTAGTAAATACAAACTGAATAGAAAATCCGCGAGGATTTTCGTAAGTAGAGAAGAACTAGCAATTAATTATACACGGTGTTGTAAAACGTACTTATTTTTCATTATCAATTAACCAAGGTTGCTTAAACTCCTTTGTTTTGGTCAATTCCTTTTTTAATTTTTCTCGTTCTAAATCCAATTCAGAATATTCTGCTCTTTCAAAAAGTAGGTTATAAGCTGATTGATGAAATCCGTATTTTTTTAATATATCAAAATCCGAGTTTGCTTTTTCGGTATTCAGATTGTTGTTGTCAAATTCAATTTTTAAAAGGTCAACTAAAGTGTCATTTACAAACTGCTTTTCATAATTCAGGCGTTTTTTGTCCAATTTCACAGAGTTTAATTCTTTAAGAATTTCATAAACGATTGAGTCATTTTTCTCCGCTTTTCTGCGATTCCAAAATTCAGCGTAATATTTGGTTTGTATTTTAGGTTTGTTGTAAGTCAGTTGCAAACTGTCCATTAAATTTTCAAAATTCCGTTTTATGTAAATGTCTTCGATTAGAAAACTATTTTCGCTTTTAAAAATCAGATTTTCGAGTTTTTCGTAACCTAATTTTTTAAATGATTCGTGAATTGTTCTTAAATTTTCGGGTTTTCTAATCCACGTGTTTTTTGTCCAATCAGAATTCCTTAAATCGAAAAATGAAGTTTTATTTTCTGCATAAAATTCCGATTCACTTTTTTCTTTATTAACGCAAGAAACAAATAATAAAATCAGAATTTTTAATGTTAGCAGCTTGTTCATTCGTATGTTTTACAACGTGTTTGTATATGGTTTGTTGCGTGTTTTAAGCACCTAATTTAGCAAATACAAACCGAATAGAAAATCCGCGAGGATTTTCGTAAATAGGCTAGAACTAGCAATAAATTATATACGGTGTTGTAAACAGTTATTTATTCCACTATTTCTATTTTTTCAGGTTCATAGTCAGTCCAAACGAATTTTGTGTTTAATGGTCCGAAATCGGTCGAGTGTTTAAGTGGTGAAATAAATGACTTTTTACCATTTTTTTGAACTCTATACATTGCTACGATTTCTAATTCTAAAAATTTATCGACTACAAAAGGCGTTAATACAACATTATGACCTTGATAGTCAGTTTTAACACTTGGATAAGTTAGTCCTTTATGATTTCTCCAATTAATTGCCATATCGGTATAACCAGCAGAAATCATATAATCAAAATGGCTATTTATTTCTTTCTTGGCAAAATGTTTCGAGAAAAATCGAAGAATTATTTCAAATTGCTCTTTATGTTCTGGCAATTCTTGTGTTAGTTTATTCAAGTGAAATTCGTAAGACCGTTTAATATCTGCTGAATTTTTGATTGTTTTTTCATCAAAGACCATTTCAACAACTTCTATATCTTCTTTTATTCTCCACTTACCAACTGTCATTACAAAATCGGCATTTTCCACTTCATTCTTTTCAAGATTTCTAAATATCTCACTTGTTTCAAGAAGGTTCACAAATCTCGGATGTTTAATTACGTCAGATTCAAAAGCACCATAGAATAATGAAAAATGAGGAACATTTGCTCTTCCATAAGTTTTAATGTTTGGATAATCTGTTCGGTATGAGATTTGACTTTCGGTAGTGAAAATTTCATCAGGTCTATTTATCCGAGCTCTTTCGATAGTATGTCCTTTTTTCAATTTTGCAGTTACAAATGGAACGAATTGTAAACTTGTCAAAGCTGTAACTAATTTATTGTATGAAACTTGAGAAAAATCGGTAGATTCTATAGTCGAAATTATCGAATTTAATTCGTCAACTGTTGGTAGTTTACTAAAATCTTGAGGGTTCTCCATAATTGTTTACAACGGTTAGTATATGAAATGTAGGGCAGTTGATAAGCACTTACTTTCGGATTTACACTTAGCCATATTTTTCATTTTATTTTTATCTTTTTTCTAAAATACAAATTAAAAATATGGCGGACTTTGTAAACAAGCACAAACCTTTGATTTATCACTAATCGCCCTATTTTTTATATACATTGTTAGGTGTCTGGCTTTTCTTTCCGCAAACTTGCTAGCGTTGGCAGAAGACATACTCTTTGACAAGTTTTGGCTTTAGCGGTTGGCTTTTGAGCGACTTGGCAATGTGTATGGCTTTGTGCGTTGGCTATTCATTCACTTAGTTTCCTGTTATTCCGTTTATAAATGTGTCCACAAACTCAACAATCTGTTTTAATATTTTATCTCCTAATTTCTTTCGTTTTAGCACAGACGGTTTTTCGCCTTCTATTAAATCCAACACTTCATCACGTAATGGTTCACGTTCTGCATACAGATAGTTTTCTATCAGTTTTTGCGTTTTCTCTTCCGATAGGTTTTCTTCTGTCGTTAGTTTCTTAAACGCTTTCTTTTGCTCCTCATTCCAATAAACCTCAAATGCTTCTGGAATGTCATCTGTATCTTCAATAGTCGGTAAACTTTCTTCTATAAAACGCTGTATTAATTCTCGCTTACTTCTCAGGTTAACTTCTGTATTCAGTAAGTTAGAAATTTCCTGTTCCGTTTTTGTTGCGTCTTTTTGAGTTTCCGATTTTAATTTAATCAATAATTGAATAATGTAGTTTACATTGATTTCGTCTCTGTGGATTAACTCTAATTCAAAATCTACATCTTCTAATATGGAAACTTTTTCTTTTTCGGTATCGCTTTTTACTTTTTGCCACAAATCCAAATACTTGCTTTTGTAATCTTCAAAAAGTTGCTCGTCCATTGCTAAATCTTCCCATTCAAAATCTGAAAAAGCATTTAGAATATTCCGAACACGCATTAATTGTCGAAAAGCCTTAATAAACGCCAATTCATCATCTTCCGAAACTAAATCATTTACACTATCTACATCTGGTGTAATCTTAATTAATTCGTCATAGGAATCATTGAATTTTTGAACATAATCATCATAAGGTTTCATAATGATTACTTCAATCGCTTCTTTATTACTAAACAAGGTTATGGCTTCATCTGTTGCCTTTTTTAGATTTCTAAAAACAACAATATTTCCTTGCGATTTTTGTTCGTTTAGTATTCTGTTGGTTCTTGAATATGCTTGAATTAAACCGTGATATTTTAAGTTTTTATCTACATATAAAGTATTTAATGGTGGACTGTCAAAACCTGTTAAAAACATATTGACTACCAATAAAATATCAACTTTTCGTTCTTTTACTTTCTTGGATATATCATTATAATAATTGTAAAACGACTGACTGTCTTTGGTAGAAAACTTAGTACCATACATTGTGTTGTAGTCTACAATATATTCGTCTAATTTTTCTCTACTGTGTACATTCATTCCATACAAAGCAGGTGCTTCTTCTACTACCGAAACTTCTTCTGGAATAAAACCATTGGCATCTGCATCTTCTTCGTTTGCTACATAACTAAAAATGGTGGCAATTTTTAAATTGTGTTTACCTTCTAGTTTCTTCTTCTGAAATAAATCGTAATACTTTATCAAATTTTTCACACCACTTACAGCAAACATTCCTGTAAATTCTTTTTGATGTGTTTTACGGTTATGATTGGCAATAATGTAATCGGTAATTTTTTCTAAACGAGCTTCACTATCCATTAACTCTCTCGTGTCAATAGATTCTACTTCAATATCTATTTCTGTTGCCGATTCTTTACGCTTGTATTTCCCAACATATTCTACTGAGAATTTGAGTACGTTTTCATCTTTTATAGCATCT
The DNA here is from genome assembly GCF_900106075.1 of Polaribacter sp. Hel1_33_78. Classification (NCBI taxonomy): domain Bacteria; kingdom Pseudomonadati; phylum Bacteroidota; class Flavobacteriia; order Flavobacteriales; family Flavobacteriaceae; genus Polaribacter; species Polaribacter sp. Hel1_33_78. Next base: position 2,196,527 of record NZ_LT629794.1, on the reverse strand, counting down.
GTAATTACATATTTATGCAAACACTCGCCAAAAAGTTCTTTTGTGGTTCTTTTTCCTAATTCGTTTTTTACCGCATTATCTTTAAAAATCGGTGTTCCTGTAAAACCAAACATTTGGTTGTTATGAAAAAAGGCTTTTATTCTATTGTGTGTTTCGCCAAATTGTGAACGGTGACACTCATCAAAAATGAATACAATTCGCTCATCTTGTAAAGCCTCCATTTTAGATAAATACTTGGTTTTGCTTATTGCCGTATTTAGTTTTTGAATGGTAGTTACAATTAGTTTTGTATCGTCTCCAAATTGCTTGACTAAGGATTTTGTATTGTCTGTACCATCTATACAACCTTTGCTAAAACTGTTAAACTCTTTGGTGGTTTGATAATCTAAATCTTTTCTATCTACCACAAATACCACTTTTTTAACCTGTGGCATATTCATTATTATCTGACTTGCTTTAAAAGAAGTTAAGGTTTTACCCGAACCTGTGGTGTGCCAAATATATGCGTTGTTGTTTGAGTTTTCTACTTGATTTACTAATGTTTCTACTGCATAAAATTGATACGGTCTAAGCACCATTAAAATTTTATGCGTTTCGTTAAGTACAATGTACTTGCTTATCATTTTTGAAATATGACAAGGCTCTAAAAAATCGCTCGTAAAACCGTTTAAAATATTGGTTTGACGTTTGTTTTCTTTGTCTGTCCAATAAAAAGTTTGTTTGAAAGATTGGTGTCTGTTATTGGCATAATACTTTGTGTTTACACCATTACTAATAATGAATATTTGAACATATTGAAACAAAGCCGATTTTGCTCCAAACGAATGCCTTTGATAACGGTTTATTTGGTTAAAGGCTTCTTTCATTTCTAAGCCTCTACGCTTTAGTTCTATTTGCACCAATGGCAAACCATTAATAAGCAAAGTAACATCATAGCGGTTTTTGTAACTACCTTCCATAGTAACTTGGTGCGTTACTTGAAATTGATTTTGACACCAAAAGTCTGTGTTTAAAAACTCAAAATAAAGGTTGTCGCCATTATCACGTTCTATGTGTTGTTTAGCACGTAGTGTTTTTGCTTTTTCAAAAACTGAACCTTTACTAAGTATGTTTAAAACACGCTCAAACTCACTGGCTGAAAACGTAATATTGTTGTGCTTTTCTAACTGTGTTTTTAGGTTGGTAGTTAAGGCACTTTCATCCTTAATGACTACTTTTTCGTATTTCAACTTTTGCAGTTGCGCAACTAATTGATTTTCTAATACTTGTTCTGGTTGTGTACTCATATTATCAAGCTTTTTCTATATTCTTCTATTGCTTCAATATGAGAATTGTTGAAATTTATTTTATTGTCAATTGCGGTTAAAAAAGAAACAATCTTTTTTTGTTCTTCATTTGATGGTAATTCAACTTCAATTTCAGAAATTCTTTTAGACGAGATACCCAAGACTTTAGTTCCTTGTGCAAACCTCATAATTTGATACTTTACTGTATCAGACTTCATTAAAAACCCCAAAAAACCAAGTTCTACTTGGGTTTTATCAGGTCTTGCAAGAATTGTATGTAATCCCGCAATTACTTTTTGGTTATCAATATTAATTATCTCGATACATTTACCAATATCTGCATAATCTTCAGAAGCATCAGCTATAATAATATCTCCTACTTTACAATATTTTTCTTCTGAAATTTTGTCTAAATTTATAATGGGATTTACAAAAGGCACATTTTCTTTTTCGATATTAAAATGAGAATGAAATTTTGTATGAATATCTCCATAATGTATATTCTTTACATTACCATTTTCATAATTAAGTTTCTCTCTTGAAAAGGAATTAGTTGAATGATAACTAAAAATATCTCCTAGATAAGTTTTTTTCCAATTTTGAAATTTATCTCCATTTTGTTTTTTGAAACAAATTGATTTATTGAATATTTTTTGCATCACACCTTCTCTAAAAAGAGAGAGTAATTCCATATTGTTTCCTATAGGAGTAGGAATATTTAATTCATTACAAAAAACATCAATTTGTTTTTCGATTTCTATCGACTGATTGTTTATTTGACTTAAAAAGTCAGAAATGTAACTCAAGTCAATATTTGCATTTCTTTTGAACTTATCAATGTAACGTGGGAAATTCAAGTTGAATTGATTTTCACTAATTTCTTTCAGAGATATATTTCTACTATATTTTTTTATTTCAGTTCTATTTTGAAAAGTTGAAATAATTTTCTCAATGTCCTTATCTCGTAAGATATTTTGTTTTACTGCTTTATCGTAATCATCACTTGCATCTATAAATAAAATTGAGTCTGGGTTTTCTCTACATTTTTTAAAAATTAGAATACAAGTTGGTATTGCTGTACCGTAAAATAAGTTTGCTGGTAAACTTATTACTGCATCTAAGTAATTTCTATCTTCAATTAGGTATTGCCTTATTGAAAGTTCGGCATTACCTCTATAAAGAACTCCGTGAGGTAAAACTATCGCCATAGTTCCATTTTCTGCTAAATGGTGAATCATATGTTGCACAAAAGCATAGTCAGCTTTAGATTTTGGTGCTAATCTCCCATATTGGCTAAACCTATCATCACTTGTAAAAAGTGGATTAGCTGTCCAATCTGCTGAAAATGGAGGATTGGCTACTATGGCTTCAAAACGCTCGTCAATATGTTGTGGGTGTTCTAAAGTGTCCTCTTGCTTTATATCAAATTTTCGGTAATGAATATCGTGTAATATCATATTCATTCTCGCCAAGTTGTATGTAGTACGGTTTAGTTCTTGCCCGTAAAAGTTGGCTACACTTTCTACTTCTTTAGCTACACGCAATAAAAGTGAACCCGAACCACAAGTTGGGTCATAAACTGATTTTAATTTCGTTTTTCCTGTGGTTACTAATTTTGCTAAAACTTTGCTTACTTCTTGTGGTGTGTAAAATTCACCTGCTTTTTTTCCTGCTCCACTTGCAAATTGTCCAATTAAGTATTCGTAAGCATCTCCTAAAACGTCAATTTCTGTATTCTCTAATTTGAAATCTATTTTGTCTAAGTGCAACAGCACTTTTGCAATAATTTCATTTCTTGCTTCTGGCGATTTTCCTAGTTTGGTAGAGTTCAAATCCATATCCTCAAACAGATTGTCAAAATCTTCTTCACTTTCCGTTCCCATTGTGCTGAGTTGGATATTTGTTAGAATTTTTTGTAAATCTTCTAATATGAAATTAGAAACGCCTTCTACGTCACTATTTCCTCTTTTGGCGATTTGGCTAAACAGTTCATTAGGTTTTAAGAAGTAGCCTAATTTTACAACCGCTTCTTCTTTTATAGCTTCTATGTATTCTTGTCCGTTTTCGGTGTTTTCTTTTATGCTTGTAAATACTATTCCGTCTGGTTTTAGAATATTATTGGCATAAATATTCATTTTTTCAGATAGATATTTGTAGAAAATGAATCCCAAAATATAATCTCGAAACTCGTCCGCATTCATTTTTCCTCTTAGCGTATTCGCTATATTCCACAGTTGTTGTTCGAGTTGTTTTTTTTGGTCGTCACTCATTTATTTTGTTCTATTTTTTTAAGTCCACAAAGTACATATTTTTCGGCTAACGGAATGTAGAGCGTTGGCAAGAAATTGCTCTTTTGGTTTTTTGTTTTTTGGCTTTGAGCGTTGGCAAAAACCAAATGTGCAATTTGTGCGGCTGGCTTTTTTTTCAGCTTGCACCTAACGTTGTTGTGTATGGTTTGTTGCGTGTTTTAAACACTAAAGTTAGCAAATAAATCACAAATAGAAAGTCCGCGAGGGCTTTCGTAAATTGGCTAAAACCAGCAATAAATTATACACGGTGTTACCCACTGACTTTTCTTTTCAATTCTCAAAATATACTTTCTCCTAATATCATTAATATATGAGCAAAAATATGTGCAATCATTGCTGATTCAAGACCTTTTTTCCAATAAATCCAACCAAAAATAATTCCTCCAACTGAATTTCCTAAAATTATATATAGTAATAATTCGGTTGTTGGTGTTCCAATTAATGTATACACAATAGGTAAATGTCCAAAACCAAAAGCAATTGCAGAAATAATAATTCCAGCCCAATAAATAATTGGGTTTAGTTTTCTTGTAATTTTAAAAACAATCCACGTAATTAATGACATTAATCCAAACCTGATTAGAATTTCTTCTGTCAAACCACCATAAAGAAATTTCGTGATTATTCCAGGCTTAAATTTCTCTCCGATTTCAATAAATTCAATTGGTAAAAATGGAATAAAAATTACAGAAATTAATGTCATTAAAATTCCACTTATTACTCCTCCAATGATTCCATATTTTAGAATTTCATTTTTATCGGGCACTTTTTCTTTAGATATGATACTTTCTATTATTGGTAATTTAAAATTTACTTTATCGTAGATTGTAGTTCCAATTATTACAAATATTAATAATAAAATTGTTGGGTTTATTAATGAGATTAATTTAAATTCCCAAGGTGTAAACATTTTATCAATAACTATTTGGATTTTTTCTGGAAAGACTAAATCCATAGTTAAAGTCGATAAAATTCCAATAAATCCAATGAGAAATAGAGTAATTCCTAATTTAACTTTTCTATTCATTTTATTCTCGTGTTAGTTTGTGGGTAACGTTTAGTATAAGAAACGTAGGGAAGGTGATAAGCACTATCGTTTCGGTTTATTACTTAGCGGACTTTGTTAATATTCACAGACTTTTCGGTTTGGCACAAATGCCCTATGTTTTTTATACCTTGTTACCTGGCTGGCTTTTCTTTCCGTAAACTTGCTAGCGTTGGCGTGAAAGCTCTTTTAAATTTGTGAGGCACGAACAAACTTTAAATGTGCTAGAACTTGCGTTGGCTTATCCAATTAGTTTTTCTTTTCCATTTCCATAGACAACAATTCCTTTTTTAAAATCATAAAGATAATTTGCTATAAGTTTCCTTTCGCTGACTTTTTTTTGGTCTACTAAGTAATAAGATATTCTTTGATTTGTCATAAACCTTATAAGTTCAAATAACTGTTCAAAAGTTTGGTTTTTCTTAATTCCAATAGTAATGCTTTTCTTTATTATATAATTTATTTCTGTTTTCAGAACTCTTTCGATTGAAGCTAGAGAAGTCCCTGGTTTGTTTTCCTCTCCTTGTTCTTTTAGTTCTTCAATTGAAGTAGGTAAATCTCCAAATCCTAAAAATACTTTAGCTCCTTTTTTTATAGATTCTTTTCCTATTTTTCCATTTGAATTACAAGTTAAACAAAAGACTTTTTTCTTTTTAAATTTATCAATGTTATCAAATGTTATAAATTCTTCTTTGTGAAAATAATCTTCTGAGTGTTCCTTTTTTGCATCTTCACTTACAAAAGCATTGTCAAATGACTTTCCTTTTGCTCCATACAAGTAATTACTTCTTCCATGTCCCATAAATAGTATTAAACCATTTTCAGGATGTTCAGAAATACTTTGAAGACAATTTTGGTGAGATTCTTCATTAGGTTTAACATTATAATGATGTGTTAAATCTGTCAACTCACCATTTAAATGATTTTTTATTTTATCTAAAAAACCTGTAGTTGAATCTTCCGGATGGATAATAAGTAAAGACTTTTGCATATTAGATTTTGGTAGTTAGATAAGCAATAGTCTGTTGAATTATTTCTTTTTTGAATTCATTCCTAATTTGGTCATTAGCCTCAATATGCTTGGCTATCTCAAGAAATGTTTTACCTACTAAATTTTTGTTGATAAAATTTTGTTCAAATATTAAATCAGGAAATTTCTTCAATTCCTCTTCAATAATTAAATCAGTAGATTCAATATTGGTTTTAAAAAAGTTCCTTATTTCAATGTCTCTATTGTCTCGTTCTAAATAATCTATTACACCATTCTTTACTAAAGCTTTTATTCTAGTAACAGCATTATCTCTTGATTCATCACGAATAATCGTTTTAAGAATATCATCCATTAAACCTGAATAGACAATTTTAGGTGTATTCCTAAAGATTCTATTTGCTTTTAATTGTCTTATTAATTCAACTCCGTTTATTTTAACATCTTCAAAATCATAATCGAAAGCTACAAGATGAAATACAACTCCACTAAACCTTCTTCTGTATTCTGAAATAACTTTTTCAATATCTATAGCTCCTTTGGTAAGAACTTCAATATATTCAGGGTCTCCAACACTAAATTGTTCGCAAATTAATTCGATACCATCATTTTTAGCATCTCTGATTAGTTTTTCTATCTCTTCAGTTTGGTCTTCGTTATCGATTATTAAGCACTTTCTAACCATTATTGTATTGTGATTTCAAAACAAGCTCCTTTTAACTGGACATTGTTTCCTATAAAATTAATCTTACCTTTCATTGACTTTAAACCAGTTCTAACAGAGTTTAATCCTATACCAGAACCACCAATAGTCGTTGTTATACCTAAATCAAAAATAGTTTCTTTATTTTCAATAAATTTTTCAGGAACACCGCTTCCATCATCTGAGAAATATATTTTCAAAATTTCCTTTGTTGGATTGGACATTTCAATTTTAATATTTTTAGCAGATGCTTTAACTGAATTAGAAATCAAATCATCTAAAACAACTGAAATATCTAATAGACTGAATTTTTTAATAAGTTCTGATTTATTCGATATTACCTCAAAATTAAGTTCTGTTTTTGGGTAGATATCAGAGTAGATATTCACATATTGATTTATGTATTTAACTACATCAGCAATTTGTGTATTTGCATCTGCTTTAAAATTTGAGCGAGTGATTATTTTACTAATCTTATTTGCTTTTTCTGCTTGAAATTTAATTGCTCCTAGCGACTTTAAAAGATATGTTTTAGTGTACTTTTCGTCTAAAACTTTATGGTATACATTATCTACACTATCACTTATTTTTTTCGAAGTAATTTTTATATTATGAACCAGCCCTTTTGCATCCTCTGTTAAGTTTCTTGAAGATGTTCTTAAATAAGTGTTTTTTTCTTTTTCTAATTCAAGTTCTTTTTCTAATCTTTCAGCATTTTCCGTAGCTTTTTGCTTTTCTTCCTCAAGAGCTTTTACATCTTTAAACTGTTGTTGGATTTGAGTTTCTAAACTTTTTTGTTCTGATTTTAATTTATTTATTTCAGTTTGAGATATTGGAAAATTGTCAAGTTCAACTTTTGTAGTTGATATTTTACTCAAAAGTTGGTTTAGTTCAATAGATGATAGTTCTTTTTTAGATAGTTCATTTGCTATAGAATTTAATTCAGCTTCTGATTTCTCCTTTTGTTCATCGGCTAAATCAGAAACAAAATCACTATTAATTGATAAATCAATGACTTCATCTTTTTTAGCGTTTATTATTTTCTCTATGACAGATAGAATTCTTTTGTTTCTTGTTAGTGAATCTTCATTGAAAAGTTCTTTTGATTCATTCCAATTAGGGTCATTTATTATTTCATCCTCTAGTTTACTGTAATTTTTTTCTACAATACTATCCCAATTAATACCTTCAACAACAAACCTTTCAAGTCTTCGTAACGTTTTTAAATAATAACCAAAAGGACTTGAGAATTTAGTTAATTGGTTGAAAATATCATTGTTTAATACTCCTGACCTACTAGAAATAATTTTAAAGTATTTTTCATCATCATCAGTTTCTACGTTATCAAAAACTTCTATTCTACCAATTACTTCACGAGTTCCCAGATGTCTTGCTCTACCTTGGTTTTTTCTATTTTCCATACCTAACCAATCATTCCCAGAGTCTCCGTAAGGAGGAACCCTGAATCCATCAATAAAAAAGGATATAGAACCAAATTCGTTAGAGCGAATTCCAGTCTGCTTCATAAAGTAAGCTTTGGAATATGGATTTAAATAGTAAATGTGAATTTTTATGTTTTTGAGTAAATCAAAAGGGTTATGCTCTGTAAGAGTGAAAATTTCGTTACCTCTATCTTTTAGGGTTGTGGTTATTTTTTTTCCATCTTCAGAAATTTCAGAATGAATATATGTTACTTTAAAATTAAGCTTGTCAAAAATTTTATTTTCAACAGTGCCATTTATTTTTTGAAAAGATTGAAATTCTTTTTCAAACTTTAAAAACTCTTCTGCTAATATGTTAACATCAAATTTTTCAGATTCAAAACTTTGATTAGGGTTGATAAATTTTTCAAGTTGTCTTTTAAGTGAAAGAATTTTTTTGTGATTCCACTCTTCTCTAAGAGACTTTATTGATAAGGTAGTTCCAGATTTAAAAGAGTTTAAATTAGTTTCATCCTGATATTGATTCATTGATATTTCTTCAAGTTCAAAACCTATATCTTGAATGTTAATTTCAATATCATCAATTTGTTCAAATTCTCTCCAATCTATTGACAGTTTAATTAAGTTTGAATCACTCTTTTTTGTGTAGATTGTTAGAAATTTACCTAATCTGTCACAAGAAAATCTACCAACACCTTTATTACCTGCTAAGGTTCTGTTATGCTCTTCTTTTTTTGCTTTTTTTTCTGAGTATGCAATATTTAACCATTTATTAATCAAATCATATTCAGACATTCCTGAACCTCTATCCGAAATAATGATTTCTGAGGAATTTAGTTTTTTATACTCTTTAATTTCTTGGTTATGAAGGAGGTTCCTAAATATAATATTTGATTCTTTTGAACCTGCATCAAAGGAATTTTTAACTAGTTCTAAAACGGCAATGTTATCATCCGTAATGAGGTCTTTACCAATGATACTTTTAAGCAAAACATTAGTTCTAAAACTTACTTTTGCCATTATATCATTGATTTTAAAATTAAACCTGCTTGTTCTCCAAATAAAGGAGGAATAGCATTTCCAATTTGTGAATATCTTGGTACTTCTTGTGTTCTTCTTTTTCCGCCAGTTGTATATTTTCCTTTAAACTGATAAGTGTCAGGAAATGATTGGATACGTGCATATTCACGAACTGTCATTATTCTTGGTTCACAATAATGGATATAATCATCTGGTAATGTTGTAATAGTAGGTGTAGGCTTATTTGCCTCTAATATTTTTGTGCTACTCTTTTTTAATTTGAAACGTTCTCTATATGTTGAGCTAGTTAGTTTTTCATTCAAAGCAATTTGAAATCTATTCTTAACTACGTCTGTATGTTTTGCAAATCGATGACTGTCGACTTTACTTTCTTGTCTTTTGTATTTTCGTAGGTGCTTTTGATATTTCGATTCAATTTCTCCATAAACACCAGCTTTAAAATTAGGCGTTTCCGATTCAACTTGTCCATTAGATTGGAGTAAATCAGAAATTGCATTTTCTAAAGATGGATTTACAGTAAGGTTTTTATTGATTAAGAAGTTTTTTTTATTGTTTTTAATTTCTTCAAAAAAAGTTTCTTTATTGATGTCTGAATTATTTTCTACAAATTCATTTTGAATTCCTACTAAAATAAATCGTGTTCTTTTTTGAGGAACTCCATAGTCAGCAAAGTTTATTAAATGTCCTTGGACTGTATATCCTTTCTTTTTCAGTTCATCAATTACATATAAAGAATATGCACTCCCTTTTTTATCATTCTTTTTAAAACCTTGTGTAAACCCTTTAACATTTTCAAAAAATATTAACTTTGGTTTTACTAAATCAATGAATTTAATGTAAGAATTAATTAAATCGTTTCTAGAATCATTTTCAATTCTTCTTCCAGCCATTGAAAAACCTTGACAAGGTGGACCTCCTGCGACTAAATCAATCTTACCTCTTAGGGCTATTAGATTTTCAGAATGGTCTTCTAAAACTTGATTGATGTCGTGGTGTTTTTGTTCTAACCAATTTGGCCAATCAAAATGCTTTTTCTTTTTGATTAAATTATGTTCTAGAGTGTTAAAAGCGTCTTCGCTTTTTTCAATTGCAAAAGCTCCTTTCCAACCTGCGTTATGCAGTCCAAGTGAAAGCCCTCCGCAACCAGAGAACAAATCAATATATGTCTTTTGACTCTCCATATTTATAAATTACTTTTTGTAGAGTGTAACAATATTCTAATATCCACATTAAGGACATTTGCAATGTTTAATAATGTATCTAATGATGGTTGTCTAGCATTTGTGCACCATTGAGATATTGTAGATTCATCTTTGTCTAATTGTTCGGCTAACCATTTGTTTTTTCTTCTGGTTTCCGCAAGAACTATTTTGATTCTATTTATTTCCACTTTTGCCAATTAATTTGTGTAATACGCAAATATATTAACTTAATAGGTTAATTCTTTTGTTTTTCGTAATTATTTCACGTTAAGGGCGATGGTGAGAAAAGGCAAGCTCTTTTTATTTTGAGAGGCACGAACAAAGTGAAATGTGCTTGACTGTGCGGTGGGCTTCTTTTCAGCTTGCAGGTAACGTTGTTGTGTAAGGAAAGTTGCGTTTAAAAACACTTATAATTTCCGTTTAGAAATATAGTAAATAAGGATGCAATAAACAAAATGAAAGCAATAATTAGCAATTTTTTTTACACGGTGTTGGCACAAGTTATTTCAATTCTTTCTTTTGATATCTGTATTCAATATATGTTTTTATAAAGTAGGTAAATATTCCGCTAATTGCAGCGGCAACTATATCTTTCTTATCAAAAGTTCCATATAAATTAATGTAACCTAAAAACTCCCAAAGAATTCCGTAAATAATCGTAGCTAAAGTTATATGAATATTTCTAATTCTATTTGAATATTCTTTTCGAGACCAAACGAAAGTACAAAAACCAATTACAGACACTAAACTCCCAATTGTATCCGCAAAACCAAAATCAGATATATTATTTCTGTATATATATGGACGATAAAATGAAGATAATATAATTCCAATTGCAATTACGGCAATACTTATTCTTAGGTAAATTTTTCTTTTTGTCATACTTACTAAAAATAAATAACCACAATTTAAAGATGCATAAATTGTGGTTGTTTTTTTATTTATGACCTCCAGGGCTTCCGCTTGCCATCATATTTGCACCATAAGCTTCATTGTTTTCACAAATAAGCCATTTGGCAGCGTCGTATATTACACCACCCAAAAGAGCACCAGCTACAAAAGCTGGCCAAGCCCAACCACCACTTATTCTTTTGATTTCTTCTTTTTTTAATTCTTTAACACCAAAATTCTGTAAATTTTTCATAATTTTTGATTCATAATTTTAAATTAATACTTGTTTTTGGTTATGAAAATTAAATTATTAAATAAAGATAATTTCCACAATCCCAATCAAAACTTTATAATATGTCGACCTATTTTTCATTTTGAATAACACAAATATAAATTCATTCACTGCAATTTCCTTGCAGTATAAAGTTTATTATAAAATCATATTTTACTATCAGGAATTTGTGCCAACGTGTTTGTGTATGATTACGTTGCGTGTTTCAGCAACTAAATTAGCAAATACAAACCGAATAGAAAATCCGCGAGGATTTTCGTAAGTAGGCGAGTACTAGCAATGAATTATACACGGTGTTGCCTGTAGTTTTTATATTATAGTCAATTTTTTTTCTTTTATTAATTCGTATGCGATTGTCATAGCATCTATTCCTTCATTCCAACTTGAGTACTGATTTTTAAAATGTTTTATCATATTAATAAACCTTCTTCCTTGATGTAATTTATTTGTTTCGTTTTCAGTTAGGTTTTTGAATTTGGATAATTTATTAATCACTTCAACTAAATTTTCTCTCGATTCAATCAAATTGTTATTGTTAGCGTGCATTCTGATGCTTATTTCAAATAATGCGGCAATTCCGTATATCGAATCCGGAATATCAGTGTCAGTTATTTTTCTGTACTCCTTGTGGCAATCGATATAAAATTTTTGGAGTGATGGATTTGCGTTAAATAATCCCAAAAAGTCAAAGTCATCTTTTCTTGCGATGTTATCGGATGTAATTTTGCCTTTACTATAAACAACTGTATGAGGTACTTCTCCTTTTACAGAATTAATAAACTCAAAATAATTTCCGTGTCTAATCATTTTAAATTCAGGGTTGAATTTGTCAATTTTTACATTAGATTTTAAGACTTTCAGCATATAACCAACTGTAGTTGCAAAAGGGATAATTAATTCTTTCATTCTGATTGGTTTCGCAAATTACAGGCAACGTGTTTGTATATGGTTTGTTGCGTGTTTCAATCAACTAATTTAGTAAATAATTACCGACCAAGAAAGTCCGCAAGGTCTTTCGTAAGTAAGCTAGAACTAGCAATAAATTATATACGGTGTTGTAAGTAGTTTTTATTTAATTTTCATTTCAGATTCAGTTTTTTAAATACTTTTATTATTAGAATACACAAGAAAATTCCAATATCATACTCTCATTTCACTTAATTTCCTTTATGATTTTATTCGTTAACTATCATTAGTCTAGTTTTAAACATTTAGGTATTCTAAAGAATCTAATGAAAGTACTGTTTCGGTCAATTCATTTGCTGCTTGGTGCTTAATTGTAAAGAATGATAAAAATTCCATTAAAGAACTCCATTCGTAAGAGATTATTATTTCAGATCGTTTTTCTCCTAAATCTCTAAAGTCGTAAGACCATTTCCATTCACCGATTTTCATTTTTGTTAAAGAGTCAGTTCCTTTGGCTTTAAATACCAATTTTGAATTTACTTCATTTTTTATTAATTCAATTGGCGGAACATATCCTTTTGTATCAATTGAAGCTTTTTTAAACCTTTCAGAATTGTATCTGTTTTTTAGATTGTTATAAACAACGTCAATTTCTATGTTAATTTCAAGTTTTGTGCTAATTTTTCCCATTTTTCATTTTTTTAATGAAGTTTAATTTCGAATAGTAACTCCTCGTTTTTAATTACTTACAACGGATTTGTATAAGAACAGTAGGGCGGAAAAAACGCACAAACCATTCGGTTGAACACAAGCCGAATTTTTAAATTTTTCTATTTATCTTTCTTTCTTCAAATAGCCAAATTTAAAAATTTGGCTACCTTTCAAAAGTGCCTGAAACATTGGGCTAAGCACCAATTGTCCTATTGTTTTTATACGTTGTTGGCATTTCGTTATTCTTTTTCAGCCTCTAATTTCGCTGTCATTTCTTTATGTTTTTCAACATCCCAAGTTATATTCCAATTAGATATATATTCTTGTAAAGTACCAAGTCCAACTTCGGCCCTTCTTTCATCTACTTTTTCGGGGTTTTCTATTGGTGAAACATAAAATTCTCCTGTTTCTTGGTTTCTACCAATTTGACTGCCGTAAATTTGTCTTTTACCAGTTCTTAAAGCTACTCTGTCCTCTAATAACGCTAAACTACTAGGTCGCGCATTATTTTTCTTAACAGCTTCTCTCATCATTGGTAAATACTTTTGCTGTATTTCAATTGGCGAATGTTGAATGACTAAAAATAGTGTTGTATTTCCTTGTCCTCCAATTATGTCTTGACCAAGCCAACCTTTCTCGTCAAGTATCTTCTGTATTTTTATAAGATTGATAGAGTCTTTTTCGTTTATGGTTTCCCAATGAGCTTTCATTTCGTCTGAATCTCTACCATATTTTTCCTCAACTTCGCTAATTTGTCTTCTTAAACCTTGGTCTTCTTGATATATTGTATCAAGGATAGCAACTAAAGGTTTGTCCAAATTTTCTTCCGCTTTTTCTTTATTGCCTTTAACTAAATTCAAAACCTCATTCCATCTTTTATCAGAATGTAGAGCATTCAAATCTCCATCTGTTGTAATATGTCCATAGTTACTATAATTACCTTTTTCCGCTATTCTGAATAATTGTACGAATGACGAATCAATTTGATTGGCTAACGCCCAAGAACAAGCAGCGTTATATCTGTCGTTTGTATTTCCTTTATTTCCAAGAGCAGTAAATGCTTCCGAATATTTCTTTGCAGATCCTAAATACTCTTGGTTTTCATAAAGATTCCAAGCTTCGGTTTTCAGTTCAGCATATTTTGCTCTTTCCTCTGAAGTAGGTACTTTTTCTACTATATTTTCTTCTTTTTTTTCTCCATTTTTACAAGACGAAAATATTATTAGTAATACTAAAATTAAAATGTTTTTCATAGGTTTCAGGGTTTGGTTTTAATGAATGCCAACGTGTTTGTGTATGATTAGTTGCGTGATTAAGCACGGAATTTAGTAAATAAAAACCGAATAGAAAATCCGCGAGGATTTTCGTAAGTAGGCGAGAACCAAGCAATTAATTATACACGGTGTTGGCTATAGTTATTTTAATTTATTTCTTTTTTTAATTTTTGAATTTCATCATAATCTTCCAATTCCAAAATGCTTAATAAGTGTAACCAGCTCATTTTTCCTTTTAAATGATAATTGATTAAACAATCTTTAAAGTATTTCATTCGCTCTCTTTTAGTTTGAAGAAAATGACATTTAATTTCTTCTCCGTTTCTTAATTTTAAAGTTATTTCATTATTAAGACCATTTGATAATTTTCGAGAAAATTCAAATGCATACCCTACAAACTGGCCTTCTACGTCAAAAGAGTGAATTGATATTTTACTTATTTCTTCAGTTAGATAACTTGTTTCATTTATGATAATTGAGTTATTATCTAATTTTATTTTACCAATAAATTTCCCGTTTTCATGTTCATGTAGAAAAAAAGTACTGATCATAAATCCAGTTAAGTATAAAACCCAAATAATAGAAAGGTAAGTTACTAAGTTTCCAAATTCAAAATTTGGAGTTTCTTGTAAATATCCAAATAGAAAAAGTATTCCAGTTAAAAAGATTAGAATAACACTTTCAGTTGAAATGAAAAAACCTTTTTTAGGTTCAAATGTTGATAAGGATTTTGTCATTTTTAATTATTGCCAACGTGTTCGTGTATGGTTCAGTTGCGTTGGCTAGCAACTAAGGTAGCAAAAGAAAACGAACCAGAGGAAATTCCGAAGGAATTTCCAAGTAGGCGAGAACCGAGCAATTGGCTATACACGTTGTTGTGCATAGTGCTTTTTACATTGAATTTAGTGTTCAGATGTTTATTATTTAGTTCGGATTAAACCTTAGTTTTAATATCTCTAATATAATGTATTAGTTTATTTATTTAACAATAAAACTGAATTAGCTATTATGAACTTTACTATTGCTTTATTATTTTATAAACCTTCAACGCATTGTTCGTTTCATCAATTAAACTTATAAAATATATGCCTTTTGACAATGTCGAAATGTTTATCGTTTCTGTCTCATTGATTGGGTTTATTGTTCGATGAATTCTTCCTATCACATCAAATATTTTAATCTGGGATAGATTTAAATTGCCTTTAATAGTTAATTGATTTATAACTGGATTTGGAAAAATTTGAATTTCGGTTTTACTAACATCATTAATACCCAATATTACATCAGGATCAAAGAAACCGAAATCGACAGAGTTGTTACCAGCAGGATCATAATTAAAATTACAATCAAAAGGGTCTCCGTCGTTTAAAGGTTCACCATCTGTAGTTAACGTTAGAATGCCAGACATAATATCTGTAAAGGGCTCTCCAAAACCATTATTATCACCATCAACATCGTTATTAGCGTTTGCAACAAAACCATTTGTTGATACAAAACCATGCAAAGGTTCGCCAAGTTCCCAATTATCGACACTCCAAACAAAAAGTAGATAATTACCAGGTGTTAAACCTGAAAACTGATAATAACCGTCGCTATCTGTAACTTCAACTCCACTAAAGACATCCGGATTACCATCACCATCAGGATCACTCCATAGTACAACCGACACACCTGCAATACCAGGTTCGTCAGGATCGTTAATGCCATCTCTATTGAGATCATTCCAAACACGGTTTCCAATAGACACCACTCCTGGAATAACTAAATTTTCTCCACAGTCTTGATAACAAAAAGCCATTTCATTAATAGATTTAACCATCTCATCTCCCATTGATTTTCCAATATTTAAGAAGGTGAGCGCATTATTATTAAAATGAAATATACCATCGTACGGAGACACTGAAGTATCGCGATAAAATGTTTTAGTATCTACAAAACCAACATGACCACCATAGGTGTCATCATCACAGCCAACGGTTTCTTGGGCTACAGAAATTACATTTTGAATACCTTGCACCCAAGGATCATTACTAAGCGTATAACCTCCATGCCCAGAACTTGCAATAACAAATGGAAGTTCAGCAACTCCAAGATCATTTCTTACATCATTGACTAAGTGATTTAAATTACTTTCATATTCATTTAAAAATCCTGTGTTATCACCATCATTCCAACCTTGAAACCATGCAAAACCAGATAATTCGAAATCTGTTATGCCAATAGCTGGAAACTCTGTACTTAAATTTTGAGTCACATCTTGCACAATTTGAATCATTTGATTGTAGAATGCTCCTGTTGTTCCACCAGCAGAAGGCGGACGAAAATCTTCTGCCAAAGTCGTGCCTCCCCAAGCTGTTTTAATAATTACAATAGGATCATCATAAAATTTGTCGAGTTGGTGTGCAAACATTAATTCGGGCCCAAAAGCATTAGAATTTGCGCCTTGACCAACCGTAACGTTTTCTTTAATGATGCCTTCATCTCCTTCATAATATAAATAGACATTGTTTAAGGTATTCCAATTATCAGCTAATCCAACATCAGACCAATCACCATTTACGTCATTTTGGATGACATCGATTAAATCTCCTGGGTCATTTTCTGGATCAACAACCGCTCCTTGTCCTTGCATATTTGACTGTCCAGCTAAAATAAAAACCCTCACTTTAGATGGTGTTTGTTGCTGTCGCGTTACAATTGGCACATACCCAATCTCTAAACCAGCAGGTGTATCAATAATGATTTTAGGGTCTAGAGTTGCTAAGTTTCCGACAGTTGGTGGCGCCAAATAGTCGTCTGTATGGCTCCAATTAGAATGAATTAACTCTACTCTAGCTTGCATAGCCGCACGCATAGGTTCAGGAAGATTGGCATGAATAACAGCAGGCTGATCTATAAACCGATACCAATAATAGGTTACTGTGGTGCCATCGCCTAAATCTGCTGTAAAAGGACCTGCCGTCGGACCAGGACTTTGCCACGGACCACTTGGGTCTTGAAATAGACAATCTGGTTCCATTGGTGTGAGGTAGGGAATTTCACTTCTTGGTGTGGTTGGTACATTGGTGGTCAATAGACTGGTTGAAGTTGGCACTGCTGCTTCATCAATTGGACGCCATTTGTTGTCTGTATCTAACCTAAAATATTCTGGTAACGTAAAAATGCCATTACTTTTTTCAACGATATTGAGATCAAACTCAAAGCCCATGACATCATTAGACTGTTGTACGTTTTCTATATAAGTTAAATCAATTTCATGATTTAAATCATCTGGTGCAACTTGCGAAATTTCACCAATCATTGCACCACCATTATCAACAAAATCGAGATTTAAGATACCTGTTGAATTAATTCCTGGTTGCACGGCTGCACCACCACTAAACCAAGCATTCATATCATTCCATAAAGCATTTTGAGAATATGCCGTTACTTGATTAATAACAAAAGAATTATTACTTCCGCTTTCAGGAAACTGTATTCTTTCAATTTTAGCGAAATGATTACCACTAGCATCTGTAGAAATTATTGCAGGAAAATCGGCTTGCTCAACACCCAAACCAACGTTTGGATCTGAAGGTCTGGTATCAAAATACAAGCCTTCTAAAGATGGATTTTCTAATACGGGTTTTGTCCAGAATGTCGGTAAGAAAAAACTTATTGGCCCTTTAAAATTAGTAGCATTCATAAATAAGGTCCAACATTGATTGCCTGTTACTATATTTACTCCAGCGGTTTCAGTCATCGGATCGGTAATTGGTAAAGGAGTGTAACCGTAACCTAATAATTCACCGCTTAATCCTTGCGCCATATTTAAACCATCTGGAGCCCACAATAATCGGTTTGATAATTGCGCAACACCATATTTTCCGCCTGGTGTGCTCCAATCGCGTTGTCCGTTGGGTAACATGTCACTTTGCCCTGCTCCTGTTCCGTTTGCCCAAGCAAAGAAATTATGAGAGACACCACCCATTATAAATTTTGGCGTTTCTGTAGCAAATCTAGTATCGCCCCACCAACCTAATCCACCTTCTATTGTAGTATAGAAATCTACTGGTTCGGTACCTGTTCGTTGCGTCGTTAGCCAAGAACTTCCAAGCCCTGTTTGAAAATTAAATGCACCTGGATAGTTTTTAAATATTGGCCAAGCTGCACTGTACATTGTAAAACCTGATCCAAAACTCGTGTCTGTGACGTTCTCTGTATTTATCCATGCAAAGCCTGTTCGTCTTGCTTCCACGGTCTGTGCTTCTGCCATATAAAATAAGGTTGCAAAAACTATAGTAAACGCTCTGACACGTAACGGTAGACCTAAAAAGAAGTCTCCAATAAAATTATTACGAATAGGATTTTTAAATAAACTAGTGTGATTTTTATAATTCATAATAATTGTTTTTAGATTGATTAAGATTAGCTTTAAATTATAAATAAAGAGTTTTTTATAATTTTTCCCCTGCTTGTAAATATAACAACTGAGATTTGAAATACCCTAAATATTACCTAATATTTTTTTAAAATGTCACTTCTGATTTGAGTCTCAAATTCTCATTTATTTATATATGACTTATGAAATTACTATTACTCATATTCCATTAGATATAAATCTATGTATATCACCATTTGAAAATTTGTTGGCTAGATTCATAGAAATGC
Organism: Polaribacter sp. Hel1_33_78; assembly: GCF_900106075.1. Taxonomy (NCBI): domain Bacteria; kingdom Pseudomonadati; phylum Bacteroidota; class Flavobacteriia; order Flavobacteriales; family Flavobacteriaceae; genus Polaribacter; species Polaribacter sp. Hel1_33_78. The sequence goes on along the minus strand of NZ_LT629794.1, from coordinate 2,177,787 downwards.
AGTCTATTTAAATTTGTACTATGTTAAATTGAATCAATCTTATTTTTCTTGAATTTTACTGTACGATTAGCTTTTCCTTATGAAAGTTTAATGATTTGCGCGATTTCCGGCATTATGCACAACGGTCTAGTATATGAAACGTAGCGTGTAAAAAGACGCTAACTTTTCGGATTATACACGAGCCGATTATTTATTTTTTCTATTTATTTTTAATTTTTTAAATATACAAAAATAAAAAATTGGCGGACTCAATAAATAAGCGAAAACCTCTCGGAAAGCCTGTAATAGCTATGTTTTATATACATTGTTGTGCATAGTGCTTTTCACGTTCAGCTTGGTTTTCCGATGTTTGTTATTTTGTTCAAAAGTGAGCGTTGGTAAGACATACTCTTTTACAGTTTGGGTGAAGCGTGGTTGATGCGACTGGAAATGTGTATGGCTTTGAGCGTTGGCAATTCTGTGTTATTAGTTTAAATCCATCTTCTCACTTTTTCCACATATTGTATATATTCATTTCCAAATTCACGTTTTAAAAACTCTTCCTCTAATCTTATTTGTGTATTTACACTTAAAGTAGATAATGAGATTATGAGTAAAGTAAATGCATTGGGAATTACAAGAAATAATCCAATATTCGCAATCATAATTCCAAGAAATATCGGGTTTCTTGAAATTGAAAACATTCCATTAGTTACTAATTTGGTTTTGTTGTTTTCATCAATACCAATTCTCCAAGAATTTGCCATTTGGCTTTGAGAAATCCAAACTACAATTAATGATATAAGCAAAAGTGCCCAACCAATTTTTTGTAAAATAGGATTTTCTAAATACCAAAAAGGAAGTAAATATTCGTACCACTCATTTTTAAAAGCATAGGTTCCAACAACAATAAGCTCAAAGATTGTGATAAATGTAAAAACCTTACCATTATAATCGTGAGCATTATCTGTCTTTTTAAACGTTAGCGGATTTATACCTGTTTTTCTCCAAAGCAAAATAGACCTTAATACAAATACCAATAAAAAATATAATATCAGATAAGTAAATAATAACATAGTTTCTAATTTGATACAAAAGTGCTCTAAATATCAATGCAATGGAAGTGCAATTACTGACCACTACATTTATCACAAATTCCTTTTACTACCAAGTTTATATTTTCTGAAACAAAACCATCAGGCACTTTAATTTGAGGAATTTTATGTTCTGTTAAACAAACAGTTTCGTTACAGTTGTTACAATGAAAATGTAAATGCAAATCGGTTTCAATTTCGCAATTACAACCCTTTTCACATAATGCATATTTTGTAATTCCTGTACCATCGTCTATTTGATGTACAATATCTTTTTCTTCAAATGTTTTGACGGTTCTGTACAACGTTGTTCTATCTGCTTTCTCAAAAGCATTTTCTATATCACTTAATGTAACAGCAATTTGCTTTTCTGCAAGGAACTTGTAGATTAACAAACGCATTGCTGTTACACGAATATTTTTAGATTCTAATAATTCTTCTATTGTTTGCATAATTAATCGTGGTTTTCGTTTCCAAATGGTTTAATTATTATACCTACACTAAATATAAATCCATCTGTTGGTGCATATATTTCTGGAAATATAGGATTTTCGTGTGGTGGTAAAACTAATGGTGAGAACCTACTTTGTCTTCTATCTGTGAAATTTTCAAAGTTCACAAATGCACTACCAAATTTAAAATTACGCATTAATAGTAAACCCATTGTAACAAAGTCCGTTGTTTCAGTTCCGTTTGATAAAAACTGCTTTCCAGTATAAAATGTTTCATATCCTATTCGCCATTTTTCAGATTCGTACATCAATACACTACCTGCGTTATGTTTTGCAGTTAGTGGTTTTTGTGGATTACCTTCTAAATAGTTCAATTTAGTATCTATTAGCGCATAATTTAAAAACCATCGAAAGTCTTTGTATGTAAACTTAATATTTGTTTCAGCTCCTTTGCTCAATATTTCGTCTGTTGCGTTTTCAAATGCAAACAAGCCGTTATCTGTACTATTTAATAACAAACCGTTGTTTATTGCTGAAACGTAAAAAAGTTGATTGATTGAAAACCCAATAGTTTCAAACAAGCGTGTTTGGTAATTAAAATCAAGATTTAAACCATAAGAACGTTCTGCTTTTAAGTTTGATTTATCTATACCAAGTACATTTTCGAAATTTATAAATTCTGCTTCTTCTGTGAAAATATCAGGTATTTTGTAGCCTAAACCACCACCAATTCTGCTTGAAAATCCATTGTCATTTTTATACAATAATGAAACTCTTGGAAGTGGAAAAAATCCAAAGTCTGTGTTGTAATCTGCTCTCAATCCAGTTTCTAAAATCCAATTATCTGAAAGGTCATAAATGTTGTTTGCAAACATTCCATACGTTATATCTGTTTGGTCACGTTGTAAAGTTGCACTATCATTCTCATCAAACTTTGAAGTATATAAGTTTGTTCCAAAAATCCAATCAGCTTTTGAAGTTGCTTTTTGATAAGTAACTTCTGTAAACGTATTGATTTGTTTACCGTCAAAATTAAAATCTGGAATAGTAAGGTTTCTATCGAAAAACGAAATACTATTTTTTATGTTCAAAGAACTTATTGAATCTATTTGCGTTTTATAAACTGCTTGACTGCTCAGCCTTTTTGAGATATTTTCTTCTGTATATTGATGAATTCCATTTTCTCCACTTTCAATTTTTGTTACATCTCCACCAATTCTGTCATCGTAAGTTCCATTTAAACCAATCCAAAACGTTGTTTTTTCTGATGGATAATAAAAGAATTTTGGGTTGAATGAAATAGAAGTTGTTTTTGGTAAATTACTAAAACCATCATTTTCTGGGTCGTATACTTTTTGAGAATGACCAGAACCATAAAGCGAAACACCAAATTTCTCATTTCGCTTGCTGTAAAATACATTTGCTGTACTTCCTAATGCTTGGGTTTGCGTTAACATAATATCTAAAGCTGGTTCTTCGTCAGGTGTTTTTGAAACCATATTTATTAAACCTGCAATTGCTCCACCACCATAAAGTGTTGAAGAACTTCCTTTAATGATTTCAAATTGTTGCAAGTCCAAAGGTGGAATTTGTAATATGCTCAAACCACTTGAAAAACCTCCGTAAAGAGGAAATCCATCTCTCAAAAGTTGCGTGTAACGTCCATCGAGTCCTTGAATCCTAATATTTGTACTTCCGCTACTTAAAGAGGTTTGTTGCATCTGTATTCCTGTACTTTCACGAAGTACCATTGAAATATTGGTAGGGTTCATAATTGCTTTTTCGCCCAATTCTTCTGCTCCAATAAATTCTATTCTTGTTGGAATTTTTTTAACGGTTCTCGTGCTTCTTGAAGATTGTAATACAACTTCGTCCAATTCATTTCCACCACTTTTTAATTTGAAAACTAAATCGGAACTATTTGGAATTTGAATAGTAGTTTTTAAGGTTTCATAACCCAAATATGAAATTATGATACTATGTTCTCCGTTTGGAACTTCTGTAAATGTTGCGATTCCGTCAAAATCCGTTACTGCTCCTTTTTCTAATTCCTCAAAATATACTGTTGCTCCAAATAACGGTTCGTTTTCGGATTCTGAAAGGACTTTTATTAAGATATCAGAGGTTTGTGCTTTTACTGAAAAGCATATTATAATTGTGAGCATTGCGCTCAATATGTATTTATTCATTGAAAATGTAAAAATTAATTAACTAAAAATTCTTGACTTTTGGTCGATAAATTAGCTAATCAATTGAGGCGGTTGCCAGATATTGGAATGATAATTAAACCTGTAGATTGATTGATAAACAGATTGTATTTCTGTAGAAATTTGGTTGTTAATACCTAATTCAAAAGTTAGAATTGGTTGATATGTAATTGCGATTCCGCAACAATTACAAATACAAGTTATTGGACAACTATCATCACTATCATTTTGATGATTGTGTTCAGCAGTTATTTCGTCTTGATGTTGGTCTTCGGCATTATTTCCGTCAGAACAAGGTTTGATTGACAAAACAAGGATTATTAATGCTAATATGATAGTAACAAATTTCATTGGCACAAATATAAATAAATATCAATGCAATGGTGTTGCAAAGTTTTTTCTTAACTACGTTTTTGAGCGTTGGCGAAAAACAGCTCTTTTGGTTTTTTCAGCGTTGGCTTATGTGTTGGCAAAAAACCAAATGTGCTGTTTGTGCGGCTGGCTTTTTAGTTCAGATGTTAATGTTTAGCACGATTTTCGCATTATGCACAACGGTCTAGTATAAGAATAGTAGCGGATTTTTAGGTACTTACTTTTCTGCTGAACACAGACCTTAATTTATTTCATTTACTTTTATGTCTTAGCAATTAAACCGCTATTATTTTTATACATTGTTGGTAGCCGTTTTAATTCAATCGATTTCTTATTTCTATTAAAAGTTCCAAGTTAAATTTACTAAAAAATACATTGGCAATAGATTACTTCTAAATATTGTAGTAGATATGTCGGAAGTTTGAAATTGTTCAAAGTTCTTTTCATTAGTTAGGTTTCTAGTAATAAAACTTATTTCCCATTTTTTGCTTTTTGGTTTATGTCTTAACGTTGCATCCAAAAAGAAAAACTGTTCTTCAGATTGTTTAGTATTAGGAATGTAGTAGTCAGATGAAACTATAAAAGACCATCTTTCATTAGTTTTTAAAATAGCTTTAAAAGTATTTTGCCAAGATTTATTTGTAAATGATGCTTGATTTTCACTTTTTGAATTGGAATATTGATAAGTAAATGTATTTTTAAAATTGATAAAAATATCAAACGCTGTTTTCCAAAAAAATGAATTGCTTAAAAATTGATTTTGATTTTGTCTTAAATCAGAATTATTTACCACATTTCTAAAGTTTGAATTTGAATAATTGCTTGTTAATTTTAAGGTCGATTCAATAAAAGGAATATATTTTGATATTTGTATATTCATATTCCAATTGCTATTGTCTTGTGGTAGAAAGAAGTATTCTATTTGCGTGGTATCTTCTGTTATGTTTTGATTGGTGAATATGTTTCCTGTTGACTTTAGGTAACTTACGTTTGCATTAAATTGAAACTGATTATATAAATCATTATTAAAATATAACAAACTATATCTTTGACTGCTTTGTAATTCTAAACTTGGTAAATTATTTATAGTAGTTCTGTTATTAATTAAGACTTTATTTGAGAAAAAATATTGTTCTGAGCTGGTATTTTGATTATAGCCTAAATTAAAAGATAAAAAGGAAATTGAATTCAATTTATACTTTAAGTTTAAAGTAGGTTCAAAAATAAAATCGCTTGTAGCTTCTTCCAAGTTTTCTATATTTTGTTTCAATTTTTGACTTAAAACACGAATAGAATATGATGGTGAAATTTGCCAATTTCCTCTATTAAAATTATACATACCTCTATTAAAAATATTAGTTTTAGTATAAGAAAAATTGTTTTCAGAAATTGTTTGCATTGAATTAAACAATCTTGAAGTAAAAGGTGAGGAATTTAAATTCGCACCTACAGAAAAAATATATCTATCTCTTTTACCTGAACCGAGATAAATTGCTTTACCTTCAAGGAATGTTCTCCGAAAATTGCTTTCTTGGGTGTCATTTAAAGCATTGCTGCCAAATAGCGACGGTGTGATGCTAAAAGTCTGTGGTAAATCATTAAATGAATGAAACAAAGAAACTTGTAAAGCTTTTTTATCAGATAGCTTTTTTGTCCAAAGTAAATCTTGCTTTAGATAAAAATCTTCTGTGTTTAGAAATGTTGAAAACGTATCTGTTCTATTTTGAATAACCGTTGTTGGTGTTTCAATATTTTCTTGTCTTAATCTTAATTTGTATTCTAAAAGAGAGGTTTTAGATGTATTGTATTTTACTTCGACATCACCACGATATTGTTGTGGTCTTTTGATTATGGAAGTGTTGTCTGATGTTATAAAATTTTGATTATTTATTTCAAATTGATTTTCAAACAATTGATTAGTGCTGATTCTATCTTTTAAATAGTAAAGATTAGTTTTGATACTCAATTTTGATTTAAGTTTAAAAATAGCATTGTAGTTTCCAAAGAACTGATTGTTAATATTCACTCTTTTATCATCTAACAAATTAGAGAATTGTGTTTCAGGAATTATTTTTTTTGCAGTATAATTTGATTCTAAAAGTTGTTCAGTATTTAAGTTAAAACTGAAGTAATCAAATGGTGAATGATTAATCCCAATATTATTTCTTGATATAGTTGAAAATGATTTTATTATTCTATTTATTAACAAAATGTTAGAATTTATGTTTAATACGCCTTTATTTTCACTTTGTATACCTAAACCAACGTCAAAATTACCTGACAAATCTGTTTTTCCTTTTTTCAACTTTAGATTTAAAGAAACCTTACCGCCTTGTTCTATGCCCTTCAAAAGATGGTTTTCTGAATAATTATCTATTGCTTCTATTTGTTCGACAATATCTACATTGATATTTTTTGTGCCTAATGTATAATTAAAACCAAAAAGATTATCTCCATCTAAAGTGACTGTTTCAACAGATTTTCCTTTATATTTTATTTCTCCTGTTTGTTCGTTAACTTGAATACCTGGTAATTTTTTAATAACTTCTTCTATTTTTCGTTCACTACCATCCATATAACCTTTTACATTATATCTTATAGTGTCCTTTTTTATTGTAAAAGGTCTTTTTTTAGATATAACAACAACTTCGTCTAAAAGGGTCGTTCTTTTTAATAATTCAAATTTTAAATTGATAGTTTTCGATTTTAAACTTTTTAGAAAAAGAGTTTTTTCCTCATAACCTAAAGTTTGAATAGTGATATAAAGACTATCATATTCTCTCTTTAAAACATGCTCAAAGTAACCATTTTTAGCAATGGTAAATTCTTGAAAATTTTTCGCTTGTTTTTCTTTTTTAAAAAACACATTAGCTTGAGATATTTTATTCCCAGAATTATCTAGTATTGTGCCCTTAATTATTTGACTTTTAGATATAGCTGTAAAAAAAATAAAAAGAAGAAATAAGATTGTTCTCACTTTAAAATTTTAGTTTTTTAATTCCTAAATCTTCTATCTTGTCAGTAATTTCTATACTACCAGATTCGCCATCACCTGAAAGCGATTTCATTCTTTTTAATGCATTTAACAAGGTATTCTTGTATTGATCTTTATATTTATCCCAACTTATATTTTTTGTTTTTACAAACGGATTACTAATTTTTAAATCCTTATTTTGTATAGATAATTTTAGTGCTTCAAATGATACATATCCATCATCGCTTTTAACTGATAATATAACACCGGGTAAACCATCAAATTTCCATGGACCAGCATTAATGCCTTCGATCTCTGTTGTAAAAAAAGCAGTATATGTTCTACCACGAAAGTTAGTTTTAGCAGAAATACAATTTTTTCCTAAAATCACTTTTTTTATATCACTATCTATTGTCCAATCTATTTTATTTATTTTTTCACCTATACATATCATTTTGTTCATAATCAAATCATTAAGAAAAAGTGTATCTTTAGAATAATCCTTGTATAACATTTCGTTATATGAATAATCATAAGTGTTATCATCCATCTTAACAAGTCTAACAACTCCTATTTTTTTTACATTTTCGATGAATTTCTTATATTCATATTTGGTAGAATCATTTGAAATTCCATAAAAAATAGATTTATTTTTACTGTAAATCATTCTAAAAGTCTCTGTTTTTGACAATAATGTTTCTTTAGTTTTAATTTTCTTTTCATATTTAACTTTTAGTGTTTGAGAGTAACAAAAAAAGTTTGTAAATAGAAGAATTAAGGATATATATATTTTCATGTGATATAAGGTTTATGTTAAGTTAAAAAACAGAGCAATTGGCTTAGAAATTTCCAAACCAATTGTTCCGTCATAAAAATCAAAATTATTAGGTATACTGTGGCATACTATTACCTCCAGAGGGGGCTGATTGCAAAAATTGGTTTACTGCTCCCGCAAGTTTTTCGGCACATCTTCTACCTGCTCTTTCACATGAGCTTAGAAAGTTCCCCGCACTAGCACTAAATACAACACCTCCTACATTTACAGAACATGAAACACTACATAATGGTGATTTTGTATTATCATTGGTTAACAATTCTACATTATCTTTATTAGATGATTTAGAAAATGTAATCCCATTAATATTGATAATAGATGAATTTTGGACTTCATTTTTCACCTTTGTGTTGTTTGCAAAAGTAAATGTTCCAATTAGCATAAAAGCTAAAGCAAAAAATAATTTTTTCATTTTTTTAATATTTAATTGTTAAAATCTAAACTCTATAAGTTTATGGTCATTATAGTTTAGGTTGTGGACTATCCACTTTAGACCTGTTAGTTTTCATTCTTCACATCAGAGAGTCAATTCATATTTTTCTTTCAATTTTCCGTAAGTCGGATGGTCTTTAAATTGCTCTGTTCGCTGCTCAAATGGCTACCAACGGTCTTGTGTATGAAACGTAGCGTATAAATAAACACTAACTTTTCGGATTTAGCACGAGCCGAATTTTTTATTTTTATGTTTAATTTTCTTTTATAAATATAACCAAATAAAAAATTTGGCGTACTTTGTAAATATACAAAAACCTCTCAGAAAGCCTATAATAGCTATGTTTTATACACGTTGTTGTAAGTAGTGCTTTTTTTCTTTCCGCAAACTTGCTAGCGTTGGCAGAAGACATACTCTTTGCCAAGTTTTGGCTTTGAGCGGTTGGCTTTTGAGCGACTTGGCAATGTGTATGGCTTTGAGCGTTGGCTTATTCTTTCAGTTTAATTCTTTTCAATTCCGTGTCATATTCATAATTCACAATATTTTCGTTCAAAATCAATTCGATTGATTCCTCAATTACCTCAAAAGGAACTACAAACCATTCTCTCGGATTTAGTCTTTGTCCTTTCTCGTTAAATAAATCAATATCCAAACAAGCACTTGCAAAAAATCTATGTAAAAGACTTTCCAATTTGTCCGCATTTCGATTATAAACTTTGTAAGTCGCAACTTTCTTTACATCTGCAAATAAATAGGTCGCTTCGTTTTTCGCATTTTTTATTCTGTCATCTACAGAATTACTCGCAAAGCCTATTTTATATAAATCTTTAATTCCTGCGATTTCTTTGTTTGTAGATTCAGATTTTAAAATGTAAATCCAACCTGTTTGTAAATCTTCTTCTTTTACAAGACCAGTATTCACAAACAAATCTTGCTCTGTTTTTTCAATTGTATTAGTAATCATTTTTCCATTGCCATTATACAATGTTTTACTTAATGAACGATAAAGCATATTGCTCAATGTTCCGTTTTCAAAAATGATTCTTGTACGACCATCTTTTCTGTTTAAAGTTGAGTCTTTTAGGTTTTCTTGTGTTCGTTTTAAATTAGCTCTTTCTAAAAAAAGCATTATCCCATCAGCAATATAAAATTGACCTTCCTTTAAATGTTTATCCACATCTTTAAAAGGTTTTATTTTCCTTTTTCCTTCTTTAATTTCTTTGTGAACTTGAAGAAACATTTGTTCGTATTTCTCGAATTCTTTTTCCTTAATCGCTTTTCTTCTTGCTACAAAATCAGTTTCTGCTCGGTCTTCTGGTTTTGGTGTGTGCTTGAATTTAAAAATATCTAAATCTTTATCAGAATCTAATAAGCCAAAATCATCATCATCATTTAAAATATCATCAATACTTTGTTTTTCCATTTCTACAAAACCTAACAAATTATGTCTATCAAAAGGTTTTAAAGTTTTCTTCTGTGCTTCGTTTTGTCTAAAGTTTTTCAGTTTTGCTAAAAGTCCATATTCAGACATACTGCTCGTATTTGGCTCTCTGTTATTCTTGTCGTAAAATGCATTTATTTCTTCAAAGGAATCAATAAGTCTATCTTCATCTGTTTTTACAGTTGAAGTTTTAACTTTTGATTCTAACAAACCAAAATCATCATCATTAAAAATGTCGTCTATTGTTAGTTTCTTTTTAGCCATTTTCAAGTGCTTTTTTACGTTTCAGTTCTCTTAAAAACACTAAAGCCTCTGCCATTCTTTTTTCTTTATGGTCAAATGCTTGAATATTGGGTTGTTCTCCTTTATTGTTTTTTACCCATTCTTTTATTTTAGGCCATAACAAAATGGCTTCTTCTTCTGTCATTTCAAACTTAGTAGACTGAATATGCTCGTCAATTAATTTTAAAACTTGAGTTGTTACAGATTTTGATAAGATTTCAAATGCTTTCTGAAACGGATTTACTTTATCAATTAAGTCAATATGAATATCATCTATATTCACAAAACTTCCTGCCATTCTAATAAATTTTTTATCTCCTTGCTCCTCAATTGTACTGTTTTTAATTACAGAATCTACAACTACGTGTTGCCTAACAGCTTCTACATCTTCGTCATTTAAATCGGGATAAACTTCTCTAATTATTTTAGGAATTAAAACGGTGTTTATAGTCTCTGGCTCAATATTCCCTGGTATTGCTTTTAGCATTTGTGGGTCTTGTAATATTTTTGCCTTTAAATCATTTAAATCCGTTTCAATAATGTCTTCAGCTCTTTTAGAAGTTGGTAGTTTAAAACCTCTTATTTTAATGGTTTTGTCATCATCTTCTTCTTCATCATCTTCATCTTTTTTGAGTTTGAATTTAAAGTTTGGTGCTAAAACTTGTTCCATTAATAATGATGCTGTAATCGCTTTCAACATATTATTTACAGATAATTTTACTTCTTCATCTTGTGCATCTGGTTGTGCAATTAGGTTTGTAAATTGAGCGTGTGTTTTATTATTACTATCTCTTGTAGCTCTACCAATAATTTGAATAATTTCGGTTAGCGAACCTCTGTAACCTATGGTTAAAGCGTGTTGACAATAAGGCCAATCAAAACCTTCTTTTGCCATTCCTAAAGCTATAATGATATCAATATCATCTGCCGATTTTATTTCTCTTAAATATGCACTAATTTTATCTCTCGATTTTGGATTGTCATTTACTAAATCAGCAACTTTTAAAATTTTACCTGTTTTATTGCTTTTTATGTGTAAAACTCCTGTTTCTTCATCTTGAAATTCCAAATTTCCTAAAACATCAATAATATGATTTACTTCTTCGTATTTCTCTTTGGAAGATTCTGCCGAATTTACACTTGGTATATGAATAATGGTTTTTTTGTTTTCATCTAAAATTTCCGCCAATGCTGACTGTTCTTTGTCAGGATGCTTTTTAAAATATTTACCTGTATAAAAATGATATCCAATGCCTAAAGATTTTAAAAACTCGTAGCCATTTAATTGTTGATAATAGGTGTATGTTACTTTCGTGAATTTTGCTTCATCTTCTGGCATTAAAACAGGAACACTATCTCCTCTAAAATACGAACCTGTCATTGCTACTATGTGAGCATCTGAATTTGCCATTATGCTTTTTAGAACTTGACCTAAAATATTATCACCTTCTGCTGAAACGTGATGAAATTCATCAATAGCAACTAAAGTATTATCTAGTTTTTTAACATCTAAACCATCAAAAGCAAAACGCAAAGTTGCGTGAGTACAAACCAAAATTTGTTCGTCAGAATCTAAAAAGTTTAAGAATGCCGTTACTTTACTTTTTTCTTTTCCTGGTGTACAAAGGTTATATTTTGGATTTGGTTTCCAATCTGCAAAAAAGCCATATTTTTTTAATTCTGTTGAACCAAATGATGCACCAATTGATTTTTCAGGAACAGCAACTATTACTTTTTTTAAACCTTGGTTTTTTAATTTGTCTAAAGCTATAAACATTAATGCTCTTGATTTACCTGATGCTGGTGGTGCTTTTAGTAATAAATATTGTGCAGTTCTTCCTGCATACGCTTTTTCTTGCATTTCTCGCATTCCTAAAGCATTGGTACTTTTGCTGTTTCCTGTTTGGTCGTAATTTACGTGTACTAAATTTGGCATATTTTATTTTTTGGCTTTCTTTTTTCTAGTTTTCTTTTGCTTTGCAAAAAGCGTGTCTTTCTTTGACATTTCTTCATACTGCTTAAACAAATATTCTAAACGCTCTGTATCGTTTTTAAAAGGCTGTAAACGATAACATTGTTCTATTGCAGTATCTAATTCTTGATGTGCTTTTAGTAAACCTTTTGGCATAGTATCTGGATTGTATAATTGTGCCATTGTTTTACTTGGGTGTTTTGCTCTTTCATCTAAAATGGCAAATACATATAAGTTTAAGTTTTCTTTTTGTTTGTCTGAAATGTTTGGAAATGGAAAAGTATTGTAAACCATACTTACTGAATATCTTAATCTTGTTTCCAATTTACCACCAACAGCTTTTGCCCAAATCATATGCATTTTTGAAACCAATATGGCAAAATAATATGGCTGAAAATTATAAATCACAAGCATACCATTGCTAAACACAGTTTCTTTTTTACCTAAATCTACTGGTAGATAAATTCTTCTTTCAGAACTTGTAAATGGCAGTATCAATGATTCTTTTTCCTCGTATTTCCTGTAAAAAAATCTATGTGGAACATCTGATGCTTTACGTGCATCACGTCCTCCATTCAATCTATAAATTTCGCACTTATCAACTCTATCTTTAATGAGGTTATTTTTTAATGCTTTCTCTATTTTATCGTCATCTATCCATATACAATACCTTTCAACTCCATTTAAAAAATCATTACCACCCAAGAATTTTTTTATAAATTCTTTTGAATTAGGATTTTGACTTATAAATGAGTCTTTTTCTTCTTTAGATAAAATCAAATTACCTCCATCAATACCACTACTTCCAAGAACCATTTTTGGTAAAATCGAAATAGCTTCATTTCTCTTTTTAATATAAATAGTATCGCCTCCTGTTAAATAAGGATTGATATTTTTAACGCTTATTTTTCTATTATCAGAAAAAATAATTTTCTCTTGTTTATTTTTATTAGCCAAGGAAATGATAATTACAGAAACACCTGCATTTCCTTTAGCACTATTAGACCAACTGAAAGAAGTATAAGCAAAATTTATTTCAACATTATTGAGAATATAAGGCCATATTAAGCTCACTTGTTCTCCCTGACATATCGAGTTTGTGCTTACAAAAGCTAATTTGGCATTATTATCTTTTATGTAATCCGTACCTTTTTTAAACCAACAACTAATAAAGTCTAATCTATTAACAGTTGTGAACTCACTAAACACGAGAGCCATATCTTTTTTCTGTTGTGAATCCCAACCTTTAAATCCTAAATAAGGTGGATTTCCAATAATATAAACTTCATCTGATTTAGAAATTGGGCAGGCCTTTTTCCAATCTTCTCTTGTTGCATTTCCGTGTGTTATTTGTCCTGCTTCTTTTAATGGTAGAATAGGGTTAGACCTACCAAAGTCAAACAAAGTATCTTCAAATACTCGGTTCATTTGGTGTTCTGCCAACCAAAGTGAGAGAATTGCCATTTCGTGAGCAAAATCATCTATTTCAATTCCGTAAAATTGTGAGAGTTGTATTTGTGTAAATTCTAATGTTGGATTTGGACTTAAATCAATAATTTTTTCTAAAATTCTAATTTCCAACAAACGAATTTCTTTGTACGTAATAATCAAAAAATTTCCGCTTCCACAAGCTGGGTCAAAAAACTTAATTTTAGATAGTCTTTTTATTAGCGTTCGTAATTGGTTTACTGTTTTAGCTTTTTCAAATTCTTCGTAAAGTTCATCTAAAAACAAAGGTTTTATTAGTTTTAGAATGTTTTCTACTGACGTATAATGCATTCCTAAATCACTACGATAATCAGGAATTACCACAGCTTGAATCATTGAGCCAAAAATATCTGGATTAATGTCTTTCCATTGTAATTCGCCAAGGTCAATTAATGTTTTTCTTGCCTTTGCTGTAAATGTTGGGGATTTTATTGGGTCTTTGAATAAACCTCCGTTTACATATTCAAATTTTCTTAAATATTCAGGAAATTTTTCTGCGTTTTCTGTATTTAAGCGCTCAAATAATTCATCTAAAAACGAATGTGTGTCTTTTCCGTTTTCGTCAGTATGTTGTGCTAAAGTATTTGTGAAAATACTATCTTCTTTAAATATTTCTGTGTCTTCTGCAAAGAAGCAAAACAATAAACGAGATAAGAAAATATTAAGATTGTGAATACTTGCTTTTGAGTTGTAAATCTGTGGATTTTCCTCAATCAGCAAATCGTATAACGAAGCCATTTTGTATGAAGCATTTCTATCTGCTTCATTATCGTTTGTAGCGTTATAAACTTCGCTACCTGCTAATGGTAAAAAGAAATCGAAATAATTCGGTAAATCTTTTAATTCAATATCTAAATTATTACCGAGTTTAAGGTCTTTTGCAACTATTTGTTTGTAATCTGTAACAATTGCAAACCTTGGTTTGTGCTTTGCAATTTGTTCTTCTTTTGCAATTTCCTCAATGCTACTCAACAATTTGTCAGATGCTTCTACTTTAAAGAATATTTTCTTTTTGTATAAAATTTCTCCATCTGCTTTGGCAAAATTGTAATCGCCTTTTTTTAGTCGAGTTACAGAAGTTTTTGAAATTCCGTATGCAATTAACAAATTATAGATAAATTCCTCTTTTGAGAAGTTATCTATTAAGTTTTGAACGTTAGTTTTTATTTCGGTTGATTTCATTTACTTTTTCTATTCAGGTTTATTAGAAACTAACAATTCTTTAATGTCAACATTCAGAATTTCCGCAATTTTATACAAAACATCTAAACTCGGTTGTCTTTTGTTTTGGGCGTAAGAGTGTACCATATTGTAGCTCTTTTCCAATTGTTCAGCCAACCAGATTTGTTTTATTCCTTTTTGTTCTAAAACCTCTTTTATTCGGTTCATTTCGAATTTTTTTAATTCCGCTCACTAATGTAAATAAGATTTTTCACATACTCACTAAATGAGTATTAAAATTATCATTTCGTATGAGTGAGAGATGGGGAAAGGCAAGCTCTTTTTATTTTTTGAGGCACGAAAAAAATGAAATGTGCTTGACTGTGCGGTTGGCTTTTCAGAACGAAATTTTGGTGTTTTGCTCGATTTTCTGCATTACTTACAACTCGTTATATGGAGAATAAACCTCCTGTTTATAGGTTTCTATTTCCGGATAACAGGAACTTTTGTTCTCGTTTATCGTTTTTATCCAAATTTAATAAAATAGTGTCTAACGGGCTCTGAATATCTAGTAAATCTTTCTTTGCAACATGTGTATAAATCATGGTAGTTTCTGGTTTAGCGTGTCCTAATAACTCTTGTATATGCCTTAAACCAACACCATTTTCTAATAAATGTGTAGCATAGCTATGTCGTAAAGTATGTGGGGTTACTTTTTTTGAAATACCAGCTTTTTGTACACTCTTAAATAGAAACTTTCTAATACTACTCTCAGAGTACTTTTTACCTGTTGGGCCCTCTATAAAATAAAATACTGGTTTAAAAGTGGTTAAGTAATTTTGTAAAAGAGGTAAATAACTAGT
Organism: Polaribacter sp. Hel1_33_78; assembly: GCF_900106075.1. NCBI lineage: Bacteria > Pseudomonadati > Bacteroidota > Flavobacteriia > Flavobacteriales > Flavobacteriaceae > Polaribacter > Polaribacter sp. Hel1_33_78. The sequence goes on along the minus strand of NZ_LT629794.1, from coordinate 2,162,234 downwards.
TGCTAAAACAACAAATCTGTCTTTTCTGCCTTTTCCTCCTTCAACTTTAATCTGCTTTCTTAAGATATCAATATTTTTTAACAATAAACCCGTAACCTCTCCAATACGCAGTCCAGAAGAATAAAGTAATACAATAATGGCTCTATGCTTTAAGTTTTTAGTTAATTGAATAATACGTAATACCTCTTCTTGAGACAATACATTGGGAAGTGTTCTAGATTTTTTGGGCCGCTCTAAAGACAAATCATTGATTTTTGTTTGCGGATAAAAAACAATAAAAATCTTTAAGGCACTTATAAATTGTCTTTGAGAGCTAATAGAATATTTCCGCTCTATAAATACGGTCTCAATAAAAAGTTCTACATCTCTGTTTGTAAGTTCAGCTAAGGGTGTTTTTGTATGAAAGTTTATAAAATCAGCAATAAATAAAGTATAAGTTTGTATCGTACTTTTACTATATCTCTTGCCTTTTAAGTACAAGTAGAAATTATTTAGAAGTGTTTTTTCACTGTCAGTTAAATTTCGTTTAAAAATATTTTTTTTAGTAAGCTTACTAGAATCAATGGTTGTAATACCCTTAAAAGTGCTTATAATTAAGTTTAAATTTTCTTTGGTGTCTTTTAAATACCATGTTTTTAACGAAGTACTCCAAGTAGCAGCAGGTATTTTTCTTAGCAAATTAAGTAAGTAGTCGTTATATTTAAATTTAACGAGTAGTTGAGGAGTCTTTTTGTAATCCTTGTATTCTAAAAAGATAGTAGGGATTTTTTTCATTCTTTTAATATAGCACCTAAATCTAATGAAAATAAAATAAATAAAGAGCTATTTTAGAAAGTATCTATTTAATAGATAGTAAAAAAACGCTTTAACACCTGGGGTCACTGGCAATACTCATTTTTTTAGATGTAAGAACATTCATACTACAAAACCCAAATCTGTTGGTAATTTTTCCATAGCATCCATAAATGCCCATACCGTTTATTGGATACAGCTGCACAACATCTGTAAAATGAACAGCATCAAAATAGTTGCCATCTGCATCAATAAACGTACTTAACCGCATTAGTTTTCCTTGTGAAGTTTTATTAAAGCGCGTTGCTACCAATTGGCCGTATAAGAGTACATTTTGGTTTGTAAACAGCGCCATTTCTTTGGCTTTTATATGGGGTAGAAATGCTTCTGTAACTAATGAAAAATAGTTGTGAATGGTAAACCCTAATAAAGCTATTTCATCGTACACATTTTCTAACCAATGAGAATTTAGTTTCGGAATCTCAAAATTTTGATGTTGTAATCGAAACAACTTTACCTGTTGTTCAACTTTTTGCGTTTTTGTTTTATGTAGTTTAAAAGTAGCTTCCCAAAGTAGTTTGGTTTTCGGTTTTTTTGTAAATCGAAAAGCATCAATACGAATTAAAACGCTTAGTTGTTCTATAGATATTGCAATACGGTCTATAAAATTATCCAAAGAAAGAAACGGGCCATATAATTGGCGTTCTGTTAAAAATCTTTGCACCAATAAATGCTCTAAATTTTTAAGATATCCAAATCCTAAATAAATTGTTTTTTCTTTTATACGATTTGCATGATCGCTATTGTTAATACAAGGTAACGCTATAGTTGCTCCACACATTTTAGCTTCATGTATATAATGTTCTGTCGAATAAAAACCACCACCATTATTTAATACTGCCGTCATAAATTCGATAGGGTAGTAGCACTTTAAAAAGAGACTTTGGTAGCTTTCTACTGCATAAGAAGCAGAATGTCCTTTGGCAAAAGCATATCCTGCAAAACTTTTAATCTGATTCCAAACTTCAAAAATCAATTTATCTTCGTGTCCTTTTTTTCTGCAATTAGAAATAAATTTATCTTCAACAGCTTTAAATTCTTTTACAGATCTGTATTTGCCACTCATACCTCTTCGTAAAACATCTGCCTCACCCAAGGTTAAATCTGCAAATTTATTAGCAACTTTCATTACATCTTCTTGATACACCATTATGCCATATGTTTCAGGCATAATTTCTAGTAAAATAGGATGTGCTTCTTTTCTTTTTTCTGGAAAACGATGTCGTTTTATAAACTCTTCTTTCATTCCAGAGCCAGAAACGCCTGGTCTAATAATAGAACTTGCAGCAACCAGACCTAAATAATCTTGTGTTTGTAATTTTTGCATTAACCCTCTCATGGCTGGGGATTCTACATAATAGGCGCCAATTGCACCGCCCGTTTTTAAAAGGTTATTAATGTTTTTGTCTTTTTTAAAACTTTCAACATCTGTAATATCAATTTCAGGAGCATCTGGGTTGTTTTCTTTGATAATTTGTAAAGCATCTTTAATTTTTGCCAACCCACGTTGCCCTAAAATATCGAACTTAAAAACACCAACATCATCGGCAATATTCATGTCAAACTGAACGGTAGCAAATCCTTTTGGAGGCAAACTGGTTGCAGAATAATAATGAATGGGTTTGTCTAAAATTAAAATTCCAGCAGAATGAACACTCACATAATTAGGGAAACCTTCAATGAGTTTTCCGTATTTTAAGACCAATTTAGAAATCTCATCTAACTTATTTTGAGCGCCTCCTTTACTTAATTTATCTATTTCTTCTTTCGGTAAGCCAAAAACCTTCCCTAATTCTCTAACAACAGCTCGGTATTTAAACGTATTATAAGTTGCTAATAAGGCAACATTATCAAAACGATCAAAAATATATTGTGTAACCGTATTTCTATCTTTCCAAGAAAAATCAATATCAAAATCTGGTGGCGAAGCTCTAAACGGATTTATAAATCGCTCAAAATATAAATCCAACTCAACAGGATCTACATCTGTAATACCAATAATATACGCCACAATACTATTAGCACCACTTCCTCTACCTACATGAAAAAAGTTGTTTTTTTTAGCATAATGGATAATGTCGTAATTGATTAAAAAAAAGGAAACAAATTTTAATTTGACAATTACTTTTAATTCTTTTTGAAGTCGGGCATGTACTTTTTGTGTTGGATTTGGATACCGTTTATAAATATTGTTATTGCACAAGCGTACGAGCGATTCATAATCTTCTTTAAAACTATTACAATACAATTGTAAATTCTGATTTTTACGGTCAATATCATACCCAAAATTTATACTACAACTTTGTAATAGTGCTTTGGTATTTGCAATAATAAAAGTAAATTCTTTAAAGTATTCTTGCAGGCTTGTTGCCGTATGCATGGTGTCTGTTACCAAACATTCTTCTGTTGTTGGCAGTTTGCTTAGCAAAGTGTTGTTAGCTATTGCACGCAATAGTCTATGCGCATTAAAATCTCTTTTATTACGAATGGTAACTTGTTGCTGTATCACAATTTTATCTTCGTATTTTTTTAAATATGAAAACCGAAGTTTATTAATCTCTGCAATCGATACTCCTATAAATTCATTTTCAGCAAAAGAAGTAAGATTTAATTCTAAAGCTTTTTCAAAAGGATAGATGATAAATACTTCGTCTAAATAGGTCGGTATATCCGGAATAATAGTTTTTGTCTCTAAAAAAGAAGACAAGTAACTATTAATATTTTTAAAGCCGGTATTATTTTTTGCGATTGCAACAAACTGTTGGGTATTGCCATTTCTAAAATCAACACCAACAACAGGTTTAATTGCGTGTTTTTTGGCTTGTTGAATAAAGTTTAAGCATGCAGAGGTATTGTTGATATCTGTTAGCGCAATCGTCTTAATATTGTTTGCTACGGCAAGTTGCAATAGCTCAATTTCAGAAAATGTGCCATAACGTAGCGAATAGTAGGAGTGACAATTTATATACATAGTACTATTGTTTTCTATGTGCTAAAACTAAAGGCGGTTCACCGTTAAACGGATTGCTAAACCTTCCAATAGATTTTGCCCCCATAGCAGACGCTCTCATAATACTTAATTCACCATATTTATTACGAACGTTATCCATAGCGTTGTATAGATCTAACATTTGTTCGGTGTCATCAAAAAGATTAATTTGATAATTACCACTTACAATATCAGATACTTTTACACCAACCAATCGAATTAACAATCTTCGTTGGTATAATTTTTTAAACAATTCTAAAACTTTAGGAATTATAATATGATCTGCACTTGTATATGGTATTTTTATTTGTTTGCTGTACGTATTAAAATCTGAATACCGAATTTTCACGCTTAAAGTCCCCGTTAATTTATCCCCTTTTCTTAATTGATATGCTAAGTTTTCTGCCATTGCAAATAGGGTTTCTTTTAATTTTATCATATCAATCGTGTCTTTATGATAGGTTCTTTCTGTAGATAAAGATTTACGTTCGTGAAACGCAATAATTGGCGAATTGTCAATACCGTTTGCACGCTTCCAAATTGTTTTTCCATTAGCCCCCAAAACGCTTATCATCATTTCTAAAGGCATTTCTTGAATCACTTTTACTTTATCGATACCAAGGTTTCTTAACGTTTGATATGTTTTAGTACCCACAGATGGAATTTTTCGGATTGATAAAGGTGCTAAGAATGATTTTTCAAAACCTTTGTCAATCAATAATTGATTGTTGGGTTTTGCTTCTCCAGTAGCAACTTTAGACACAATTTTATTTTGCGACATTCCAAAAGAAATAGGCAATCCTGTTTCTTTGATAATTTTACAACGCAATTCTGACGCGTATTTATAGCTTCCAAAAAAAGCATCCATACCGGTAAGATCTGCATAGAACTCATCAATACTTGCTTTTTCAAAAAGTGGTACTTTTTCTTTGATAATTTCTGTTACTAAATTTGAATATTTAGAATAAGTACCTGTATTTCCTCTAATAGTTATTGCTTCGGGGCAGAGTTTCTTCGCTATTTTCATAGACATACCAGAATGCACACCAAATCTTCTAGTTTCATAACTGCAAGCCGCAACAACACCTCGGTCTCCAGTTCCGCCAACTAACAAAGGTTTTTTTTGTAATCGGCTGTCAATCAAACGTTCACAGGAAACAAAAAAAGTATCTAAATCAAGATGTAAAATATTTTTTTTCACACCGTAAAATTAGCTACAAATTCATACATTTGTTGCTCAATATTGTAGCATTATGAATAATTTATCAAAAAACATTAAACATTTAAGAACTCTTAAAAAGTTAACACAAGAGTCTTTGGCAGAAGAATTGTTGGTTACAAGATCAAGAATAAGTTCTTATGAAGAGAATAGATCTTCACCTACAATAGACTTTTTAATAGACTTTTCTGCTTACTTTAGAATTCCTATAGACGTCATTATAAAAAACGATTTAACAAAAGCAAAAGACGTTTCTTTTATTGAAGTTGGTAATAAAAGAGTTTTGTTTCCAATAACAGTTGATGCTGATAATGAGAATTTAATTGAAGTTGTTTCAGCAAAAGCATCTGCAGGATATCTATTAGGATATGATGATCCGGAATATATAGAGCAATTAGAAAAAATAAAGTTGCCTTTTTTACCTACAGGTAAACACAGAGCTTTTCCAATAAAAGGAGATTCTATGTTGCCAATGAAAGATGGTTCGTATGTAGTCGCAGAATTTGTTGAAGATATAAAAGAAGCAAAAAGCGGATGTTCTTATATTGTGGTCACAAAAGATGATGGAATGACCTATAAAAGAATTTATAATCAAATAGAAGAGAAGCAATCTTTTTTATTAAAGCCAGACAATTCAGGGTATCAATCTTATAATGTTCCTGTTTCTGAAGTCTTAGAATTATGGAAGTTTACGTGCAGTATCAACACACAAGAATATGAAGAACACGAATTAAAATTAAGCAGTATTATAAATATGTTTAATGGGTTAGGAGTAGAGTTGGCAGCTTTAAAAAAATCATTAATTTAAATTCTGAAATATTTTATAGCCTAGTTTTTTTTGAGAATTGACTTTAACATAAAAAATCTTAACAAGTTATCCTTAAAAATGGCTAGATGCTCAAATATTTTTTTGCAAATAAGTTTCTTTTTTAACTTGAAAACGTTGTGTTTTTTTTAATGGCGAGGATTGTGAGCCGAAGATTCAGTGAATATATTATTTATAAATAATATTTCAATTACTCATGTTTTAAGTTTTTTTTATCTGGTTCTAAATATAATTAGGAGCACTTATTTCTTTTAAAATAACATCACAAAAAAAAAGAGGAACTTTTCAGTTCCTCTTTTTTTATTTACAGCTATTATTTACCTATTTGAATAAAATCTTTTTAGTTCCAAAGTTGGTGTTATCTGTATACACCTTTAGAAACAAAATACCTGTTTGCACATTTACATGTAAGTTCATTGTATTGTTCCCTGTAGAAAGTAATTGTTTCTTGTTATACACCACTTTACCAGTAACATCAAATAGTAGTACAGAAGCTTGTTCTGCCTTTTCACTATAAACTAATACTTTAAAAGCACCTTTTGACGGATTAGGATATACTTGAAGGTCTTTGATTACTGCGTCAGTAGTTACAATCCCTGAAGACTTTGAAGAAGTAACATTAATAGTTACTTGTGCCGTTGACGCATCTCCGGTTGCATCAGTAAGTATATAATTAAATTTATCTACTCCTGAAAAACCATCTGCAGGAGTATAGAGTACAGTGTTTCCATCTAATTCTAATTTACCTCCTAAATCTGTATAAGTTCCAGAAAGTGATATTGGGTGGGTTGCATTAGGACCATCTGTTCCGTAACTATCTACACCAGATCCATTATCATCTAATATATAGATCACATTGTCTGAGCTATTTAGGATAACCGAAACGATGTCATCTTGCGCTATTGGTAAACCATTTGTGTTATCTGAACTTACTATTACCGTTACAGTAGCTGTCGCTGTATCACCATTTCCATCTGTAATTGTATACGTAAAGCTATCTGTTCCACTATAGCCACTTGCTGGAGTGTAATCTACCTTTGCTGCATTAACATTTATAGTTGCTCCATTAGTGTTGGTATTAATAGTTAGAGCATTTGCGTTCGCTGCTCCATCGAATCCAAAACTATCATTAGCTAGCACATCGATACTAGTTATACCACTGTCTTGTGCTACGGTTGCAGTATCATCATTTGCTGTTGGTGTATCTATTTCTATTACCGTTACCGTAACAGTAGCCTTGTCTGCATCTCCGTTTAAGTCTGTAATTAAATAACTAAACGTATCTATACCAACATAACCAGCCATTGGTGTATACTTTACAGTTGTTCCGTCTAATTCTAATGCTGCTCCTTTATCTGTATAAAATGCTACAAGTGATATGGGATGACTAGCATTAGCACCGTCTGATCCGTAACTATCTGCTCCCGATCCATTATCGTCTAATATAAAGATCACATTGTCTACACTATCTTGTATAAAGGTTACTGAATCGTCTTTTGCTGTTGGTAAACTATATGAGCCAACCGTTACCGTTACGTTAGCCGTAGATGCATCGCCATTTCCGTCTGTAATTGAATACGTAAATATGTCTGTTCCACTAAAACCAGTTGCCGGAGTGTAATTTACCTTTGCATCATTTACAGCGATGGTTGCTCCATTTGTATTGGTAGCATTATTAATGGTTAACGCATTTATCGTTGCTTGGCCATCTGAACCAAAACTATCATTTGCTAGCACGTCGATAGTTGTTGCAGTACTGTCTTGTGTTACACCTACAGTATCGTTTTGTGCCGTTGGTGTATCTATTTCGGTTACGGTAATTGTTACTTGTGCAATCGAAGTAGCACCATTTGCATCGGTAATCATATAATAAAAATGATCGACTCCTACAAAACCTGTATTTGGTGTGTAAACAATTACATCATCTAATGGACTATCTGTTGAATTAGTGTCTACAATTATTATTCCTTGTTCACTTAGGCCGGTTAGCGTTCCATCTGTCATGGTTAATCCATTATCTATTGCGCCATCTATTCCAAAGTCATCAGCTCCAGATCCGTTGTCTGCCAGAATATCAATATAGTTAGCGGTACTATTTTGTGCTACCGTTACTGCATCACTTTTAGCCATTAACAAACCATCTATTAGAACTGTTGGAGCTACGATTATCGTTACAGTTGCGCTTGCTGTATCACCACTGCCATCTGTAATTGTGTAGCTAAAGGTATCTGTTCCGCTAAAACCAGAAGCTGGGGTATAATCAACTTTATTATCATTAACAACCAGCACTCCTGATTCAGCAGTTATTCCTGGAACAGTAATTGAATTTGATCCTGCTGGTCCATTTGAACCAAAACTATCATTGAATAATACGTCAATAGGGTTTGATGCACTATCTTGTATTACATCTACTGTGTCTGCTAGCGCTGTGGGTGTTGAAATTTCTTCTACTGTTATTATTACCTCTGCATTTGCTGCATCACCATTTAAATCTGTAATGATATATTTAAAACTATCTATTCCTACGTAACCCTTTTTTGGTGTATATTTTACTACATCTCCAACTAATTCTAATTTTCCTCCTAAATCGGTATAAAATCCTGTAAGTGATATTGGATGAGTTGCGTTAGGTCCGTCTGTTCCATAACTATCATTAGTGACAACCGTAAAAAGATTATCTTCACTATTTTTCATCACTATGCCTGTATCATTTTGAGCTGTTGGAAAATTATTTGTATCCACAATATATACAGTTCTACTTTTAATTGTTACGTTATTACTGCTATCTGTTGCCGTATAAGTTACTGTGTAGTCTCCAGGAATATTTACATTCAGGTTATCTGTGGTAACTAAGGTAGCTGAACAATTGTCTGCAGTAGTCGCACCCAAATCTGTATATGCTGTGAAGGCAGCATGGTTTACATTATCTGTACCATTTAAAGTAATGCTTGGAGCAATATTGTCTTCAACGGTTACAAAAGCTGTTGCTGAAGATGAATTACCTGCAGTGTCAGTAATTGTTAAAGTAACTTTGTTTCCTGAACCTCCAGAAATTCCACCTGCCAAATCAACAGATGAGCTAGTCCAAGTTGATCCTTGAATAGCACCCACATGATCATTCCCCGAAACATCTGTAAGATAAGTTCCTTGACCTTCTTCCATATTGTAATAAGCAACTAAACCATTTTCAGTGCCACTTAATCCAATATTGTAATTATTAAAAATTTCTTGATCTGTTCTAGCCACATTCCAAAGCCTTACTTCATCAATTTGACCTCGATGATATGCGTGGTATCCTGCATAACCGATTGTTAAAGGATCAGCACTTGTTGCTGGATTTATACCTCCATTAGTTGTTGCAACTAAAACACCATCAATAAATAATTTAGTTAAAGCTCCCTCTTTAGTGGCCGCAAAATGATACCATTGTCCTTGATTAACTGTCTGATTTAATCTGACGGAAACACCGCTTCCATATTGCTGAAATAAGAACTCACCATTTGGATGATACCATAATCCATAGTTTCTTGGTCCTGAAGCTCCTTTTCCTACAACTCTAACCCAATCTCCGGGGTTGGTATCCATTTTAAACCAAGCTTCAAGACTCATATCTCCTGTGATTCTTAGGTCTTGATTGTCTTGAATGACTACATTATCATTTCCATTATAGTTTAAAGCAAAATTATTTGAACTAGAACCAGCAATATTTTCACAATCAAAATCAGTATTATCTAATGTCATTGTGTTCACGTTACAATTATCAGATGACCCGTTGTCAATCATATTTGGGGTAATAGAGGCATTACCAGATGCATCTAATTGTACAGTAATATTTTTTGTAATTGCAGTTGGCAGTTCAGAATCTTCTACAATAACATCAAATGTACTTGAAGAAGTTCCAAGTGTATTGGTTGCTGTCGCTGTTACGGTAGTAGTTCCAACTCCAAAAGTAGTACCAGGTTGGATGTCATATGTAATTACTGAAGCTGGAATAGCGGTAGTTTCTGTAGCGGCATAATTTACAATCGCACCACATACTCCTAAATCATTGTTTACTGTTATATTGGCAGGAACTGTTATGTTGGGAGCAAGACCAGATACAATAACGTTAAAGGAAGCCGAAGCTAAAAGTCCTGCGCCGTCTGTTGCAGTATGTGTTACAACCGTTGTTCCTATTGGGAAAGTAGCACCATCTGCAAAACCTGCAGTTAATGCAGTTGTTACTGTACAATTGTCCGTTGCAACAGGTGTTGTATAATTTACTAATGCACCTGCTGTACTTGTAGCAATTACACTAATGTCGGCTGGAGGTGAAATTACAGGTGCAATTATATCAAGCACAGTAATATTTGCTGCTGCTGTTCCGATATTTCCGTTAGAGTCGGTAACTGTTAGTGTTACTGTATTTGTATTTCCTAAATTATTACAGTCAAAATCTGTTTTATCTAGAACAATTGTATCAATGCCACAAGAGGCAGTGGATCCATTATTAATAGTATTTATCGTTATTGAAGCTTGACCATTTACATCTAATTCTATAACAGCATCCATTGCTATTGCATTAACGCTGCAGTTATTAACTGTGATATTGAATAATTGATTAATTACCCCTCTAGCATCCATGTGATGATGTAAGTCTTCTGATACAATTTTTACAGCGTTAATACCTACATCTGATGGCGTTGGAGTACCTGATAGTGTTGCAGTTCCATCGGCATTATCGGTTACACTTAACCAAGAAGGTAAATTAGTTCCGAAGATCATTAAAGAATCTCCATAAGGTAAATCTGGATCGGTTACTTTAATAGTGTAAGAATAAGGTACGCCTACATCTGCTGTTAGTACTGGTGTAGAGGCAAAAACGGGAGGTGTATTTACTAATTGACTCACTTCGTGGGTTGCTTGATCACCATAACTGTCTTCTGCTGTAAATATAACATGCCTATGACCCCATTGATCTTGTGTTGGTGTCCAGCTGAAAGTACCTGATGTAGGGTTATTGGAAGCAGTAGGTATAGGATTTAAAGAGGCGCCTGTATAAACTGAAACAAGATTTCCGCTCATGTCTTTACCTTGCATAGCAATAATACGCACTAAATCTGTTGGATCTGGATCTGAAGCCTGCACGGTGTACTGAATTAATTCGCCAGGGCTAACAATCGTATTATGTACGCCAGAAACTGGCGTAGGTGGTACGTCGAAAACAGGTTTTAAAGAAATGTTTATTGAAACACTTGAAGAAACTGTAACATTATTATTGTCTTTTGCTGTAAAATTAATTAAGAATTGTCCATACTGATTGGCATTTGGTGTCCAACTAAATTGATGATTTATTGGATTCGAAGTAGTACCAAATGCTGGAGAAACTGTTGAGTTAGACGGCATGCCTGAAGCTGAAATGCTTACAGAACTTCCTGAATCTGTATCAAATGCTTCAACAGGAAATGTAATGGTTTGTCCAGGAGAGATTTGATATGCAGTGTCATTAGCAGGTGTTTTTCCCGCGCTATAATCCCATTGAGGAGGAGTAGACTGCTTTGTAATTTCTAGAATAAAATCTACAAGAATTTCTGCTCCATCAGAATCGGTTATTACAACTGCGGCATTATATAATTTACCAATTGTTTTTCCAGTAGTATTAAATGTAGCTTCTCCATTTGAAGAGACTAAAAAATTCAAAGGTTGATTTCCTTCAAAACCATCTGCATTTGTTGCGAGCCTATACGTTAAAGCATTACCATCTGGATCTACCGCTGGGATATTAAATTTAGCTATTGTATTTTGTTGCACATATTGCACTGCGGGTAGCGAAGTTACAGGAGAACTATTTCCTGAACCAACATTCACCTTTGTATACACATACCATGGCTTATCTTTGTTATTCTCAAGTGTACTTATTTTACAGCAGCTACCGTAATAAACTTTATATTCTCCATTCGTTTTAAAAGTATAAGAAATTTCACCTGTGTAATAGTTTACACCGTTAGAACTCCCAGTTAAGTTTTCTGGAATTTTACCAATAAGTTCAGCTTTACCTCCACCTGTTGGCTGAAAACGAAGTTCAATATTTAAAGATCTGGTCCATGTACTTCGCCATCCACTATTTACTTTAAATATTACCGTTCTTCCTGTTGGGTCATTTGTGTCTACTCGATAACTAATATCTCCGTATCTAAAATGAGAGGCCAAAGCAGAACTCGTGAACAGAAAAAAGCAACATATAATTAAAAGGCTTTTTACGCTTTTAAATTGTTTTAATTTTTTAGTCATAGTAATTTTTTTTTTTTGATTTTTTCTTAGTTACAATTCATATCTACTTTATTTTTTTTTGTATACAAAAAGAGTAGTAAGACATGTTTATCCTGCTGTATTTCTCTAGAAAATAATTTTAAGAGTGCATCATGAAAAACAAAAATGCTGCGAAATCAATGTTGTTTGGAATATATTCGTTAAAATTTATGTAAAGTTTCGATTAATAACTCCGTTATAACGTTAAAAGAAAGCGATGTTGTAAAAAATAAAATTTGAATAAATTTTTTTCTATTATTTTTTTTAAACGCTCTTTTTTACAATAAGAAAATGCTATTTAATTGTAGTTTATAAAATTTAAATAGTACTTTTTCAAAAACCTTTTTCTGAGAATTTATTTTTACTAAACAGATAGATGTTTCTTTTCAATATACTCTTTTTGAAACAGATAGTTAAACATTAAAGTTTATTTTATAGGTTTCCACCTATTAAAATTAGTTGTTTAATTATTACATCTAAGTTGATAAGAAAGTTTAATTTTTTTTCCTTTTTTTTCTTTTATTAAATATAATCTTTTTGATAAACTCTTATCATAATGGAAAAAGAAACCTGATTTCTTTCATTGTTAAAAACAAAAAAAAACCAAGAACTTACGTTCTTGGTTTTTTTAAAGGTTTTGTAGCGAGAACGGGATTTGAACCCGTGACCTCAGGGTTATGAATCCTGCGCTCTAACCAACTGAGCTACCTCGCCATTGTTTTTGCGAGTGCAAATATAATTACTTTTTATAGATTGGCAACATGTGTTTTTAATTTTTTTTACATAGAATTAATACCTATATTGCCCGACTAACAAAACAAATAATGGAAAAAGTACAATTTGAATTAGAAATCCCTATTCATGCATCTCCAAACATGTTGTATCAATATATTTCTTCACCATCTAATTTACAAGAATGGTTTGCAGACAAAGTAAATTCTAGGGGTAAAGTGTATAGTTTTGTTTGGGAAGGTACCGAAGAATTAGCAGAGTTAATTACAAAAAAAGCCGGAGAAAGAGTTCGTTGGAAATGGTTAGAAAGCGAAGGAGATAATAGTTTTTTTGAAATTAAAATTCAAGTAGATGCCCTTACTAAAGATGTTTCATTAATTGTCACCGATTTTGCAGATGATGAAGATGAAGTTGAAGAGTCAAAACAACTTTGGGAAAATCAAATAGAAGAATTAAGACATACAATTGGTGCTTAAAAAATAAAGTATCATAGAAATTTAAAACTCAGCAAATTGCTGAGTTTTTTTTTGCATTCTTTTTATTAAAATGTATTAATTTTGTAAATCTAAAAATAGATAGATGATTAATTTTAATGGTGAATTATTGTTTGAAGAAAATGTAAAATTATCTTCAGAGAATAGAGGATTTAAATATGGAGATGTAGTTTTTGAAACCATAAAAGTTAGTCATAAAAGAGTGATTTTTTGGGAAGATCATTATTTTAGATTAATGGCTTCTATGAGAATGTTGCGTATGAAAATTCCGATGCAATTTACTTTAGAGTTTTTAGAGAAAGAAATTTTAAAAGCTGTTGCTGTGCAGGAAGAAGCTTCATCTTTTAGAGTTCGATTAAATGTGTACAGAAAAGATGGAGGTTTGTATACACCAAAAACGAATGAAATAGATTATTTGATTGATGTTAAGGTAAATACGTATCAAACAAAAAACACGTATACGGTTGATGTTTTTAAAGATTTTTATAACTATTCAGGGCTATTGTCAACGATAAAGACTAATAATAGAATGGTAAACACCCTCGCAAGTATTTATGCTCAAGAAAATGACTTAGATAATTGTGTATTAATCAATGAGAAAAAAGGAGTTGTTGAAGTTACCAATGCTAATATTTTTGTTTTAAAAGGAAATATCGTGAAAACGCCAGCATTAACTGAGGGTTGTATAAAAGGTATTGTACGAAATAAAGTGATTGAAATTATTCTTAAAAACAAAGAATATACTTTAGAAGAAACAACTATTTCGCCATTCGAAATTCAAAAGGCAGATGAAGTATTCATTACAAATGCGATTATAGGTGTCCAGGCAGTAACGAATTATAAAAAGAAAAATTTCACAATTGATTTTGCGAATAAAATAAGTAAAAGTTTAAAAGTTTTAGAAATAACTGCTTCTTAGTTAAGATTGATATCACTTGGCGCATTCGCCCAAAGTTTATAGTCACCTCCTTGTTGTAATATTTTATTTTTCCAAAGAGATTCCTCGTTTTTAGAAAAGATGTTTTTGATATCATTTTCTGAAATAAACCAAGAGTTTGAATTTAGTTCATCTTCAAGTTGATTTTTTCCCCAGCCAGAATAACCAAGAAAAAAACGAATATCATTTTTATTTAAAGATCCATCGCTAAGTAATTTTTTTAAGGATTCAAAATTACCGCCCCAAAATATACCATTATCTACTTTAATGCTTTCTGGTATTAATTCAGGCACTTGGTGCACAAAATATAAATTATCCTGTTCTACAGGACCTCCTTGATAAATAACAAAATCACTTTCAATTTCTGGTAATAAATCTTGGAGTGTATAGTCTAAAGGCCTGTTTAAAATAAAACCTACAGAATTATTGTCTGTGTGTTCTGTAATTAAAATAATTGCTCTATTAAAAGAGCTGTCATTTAAAATAGCGGGTTCAGCAATTAACAATCTACCTTTAAGAGGTTTTAAATGGGTCATAGGTAAATATAAAAAAAAATATGGAAATAAAAAAAACCCTCTTAAAAAGAGAGTTTCTTTATCACTTCGAAAACAATATCTTAGTTTACAGCTTCGCTTAACCCAGCTCCTGCTTTAAATTTTGCTACATTTTTAGCAGCAATTTGGATTGTCTTTCCTGTTTGAGGATTTCTTCCTGTTCTGGCAGCTCTGTTAGATATTGAAAAAGTTCCAAAACCAACTAAAGCAACTTTGTCTCCACCTTTTAAAGCAGAAGTTACGTTACCTGTAAAAGACTCTAAAGCTGCTTTAGCTGCTACTTTAGAGATTCCTGCGTCTGCAGCCATTGCGTCGATTAAATCTGACTTGTTCATAATAAATAGATTTTAAATTAATTGAATATTATTTTATTTTGCTAATAATAGCTTAACAAATATAGACGGATTAAGGGTTTACGCAAATTTGCCCTTAAAAAAAGTAGGATTTTGTTGATAAATAGGTGTAAATTGTTAATAAAGGTAGCATGTAAAATCAAAAAACTCTAAAAACCTTATAAATAAAGGGTTTATAGCATTTCTGCATCTTCAGAAAAAGTGTATCCATTTAACAAGCTTTTTGCATCCATTTTTTTCTTTCCTGAAATCTTAATTTCATCAATAATTAGGAAGCCGTCTTTAATAGCCACTTTTAGCTCTTTTTTAGAAGCAATTATTTTTCCTGTATTAAATTTATGTTTTTGTATTTCTTTACGAACAGCATAAATTTTAGCAGTTATTTCTTCATCATTATTTTTAATGCTTGTCCAAGCGGCAGGAAAAGGGTTTAATCCGCGTATCTGATTATAGATTGTATCTAAAGAATGTGTCCAATTAATTTTTGTGTTTTCAGGATTTAGCTTTGGAGCTGATTTTTCTTCAAGATCTGGCTGTTTCTTGGTGGTAACATTTCCTTCAGAAATTAAATCAACAGTTTTTGTCACTAAATCGGCTCCTAAGAACATTAATTTATCATGCAAGGAACCAACAGTTTCATCATTATCAATCGAAATTTCTTTTTGTAGGATAATTTCTCCCGTATCAATTTTATCATCAATAAAAAATGTAGTCACACCCGTTTTTGTTTCTCCATTTATAATTGCCCAATGAATAGGAGCAGCACCTCTGTAAGATGGCAGTAGGGAGGCATGAAGGTTAAAGGTACCAAGTTTGGGCATTTTCCAAACGGCTTTTGGTAACATTCTAAAAGCTACAACAATTTGCAAATCTGCTTTTAAGTTTTCTAATTCTTGTTGAAATCCTTGGTTTTTTAAGTTTGTTGGTTGCAGAATTGTTATTTCTTTAGATAAAGCATATTTTTTTACAACAGATTCATTTAGTTTTCTACCTCTTCCAGCAGGTTTGTCTGCGGCAGTTATTACACCTACAATATTATAATGGTTTTCTACTAAATGTTTTAAAATGGTAACGGCAAAATCTGGAGTTCCCATAAAAACGATGCGTAAATCTTTCATAATTTTTATTTTAGGTGGTATTTATTTTGATGATTAATTCGTACTTTATTGTCTGATAAAAGTTGTCGCAAATGTATTAAAATGTCTTTTTCGGTTGCTTTTAAATATTGATTTATTTCTTGTGAAGTTAACTCATTTTTTTGTTCTAAAATGGATAAAATTTCAGAAGAGATATCCTTTTTTTTAATTCTTTTTTTTGATAAACAGACATCGCAAATACCACATTTTTTATTGGATATCTCATCGAAATAGTCTAAAATTTGAATACTTCTGCATACTTTATTATTTAAAATATAAGCTAAAAAATCTTCTGATTTTTTTTCTTTTTGTTTTATAAAACGACTGATTTCTTTTGAAAATTTATTAATTGTTTTATCATCTTCTCTCGGAAGTAAGAAGCGGATTTCTGAGTCTGTTTTCACGCTATTATACGTGAGTATTTCTTCTTGCTCTAAACGTTCTAAATTAGCAATTACCTGTTTAGAAGTAGTATTGCTTTTCTTTGCTAGCAAGAATTCATCTATTTTAACTTCTTGTTTAAATAATGCAGTGTAAGTTCTTAGTAATGTGTCTATAAGGTTTTTAGTATAGATATTGTTTATAGTATGTGAAATGATGTTTTTACTACTTGAAGTGAAAATTACAGTAGATTTTTGATTGTAAGTATTTGTTAGCTCTAAGACGCCATTATTGGATAATATTTTTAAAACAGCATCTACTTTTTTAGATGTGAATTTATAGATTTCAGAGAATTCTAAAAGATTAAAACTATAAGAATTTTCAGTAATTTCTCCATTTGAAATTCGAAAATATTGATACAGTTTTTTGTGCACTTCTTTGATTTCTAAAATACTTGGCAAGCCTTTTTTTATGTGCTCTCTATGAATGGCAATATCATTTTCGTTTTTTAACAAAACAGCAAAAGATTTTTTTTCATTTCTGCCCGCTCTTCCCGATTCTTGAATATAATTTTCGATACTAAAAGGCACGTCAAAATGAACCACAATTCCCACATTAGATTTGTCAATTCCCATCCCGAATGCATTTGTTGAAATCATAATTGGTGTTCTTTCTGTCATCCAATTATCAAAAGAAAGTTGTTTTTCTTTCACTGATAATCCTCCATGATAAAAACTACTTTTAAAATTCCTTGCATTTAAAAATTTTGTAAGATCTTCGGTTTTTTTCCTGGAGTTAACATAAACAATGGCTGGCGATTTTGTTTTTGTAAATATCTGCGTTAACCTCAATAATTTATCTTCAACATTAAAAACTTGGTAGGCTAAATTTTCTCTTGCAAACGAATTTCTAAAAATTACTGGATTTTTTAATTCTAAATTTGAAGAAATATCTTCTAGAACTTTTTTATTTGCTGTAGCCGTAAGTGCAATAAAATTTACATCGGGTATAATTTGTTTTAAAATCTTTATGTTTCTATAAGAAGGTCTAAAATCATGTCCCCATTCAGAAATACAATGAGCTTCATCAATGGCAACAAAAGAAATATTTAATTCTTTAATTTTTTGTTGCATAAAGATTGACTGCAACCTTTCTGGAGAGATATAAAGAAACTTAATGTTGCCAAATTTAATATTATCAAAAAGTGTTATAATTTCATCTTGAGAAGAACCAGATTTTATCGTTGTGGCTTTTATATTGCGCTTTTTTAAGTTTTCTACCTGATCTTGCATTAAAGCAATTAATGGAGAAATAACCAAACAAACACCTTCTTTAACGATACCAGGAACTTGAAAACAAATAGATTTCCCTCCACCGGTTGGCAATAAAGTAATCACATCTTTTTGCTGTAAAACAGCTTTTATGATGTCTTCTTGAGGTCCTCTAAAAGAGGAGAAATTCCAGTGTTTTTTTAATATTTCTTTGGCAGAAATCATAAATCGCAAGAAAGCGAATGAAGGATGAAATTTGTTCTTTCGCTAACAGTGCCAAATGGAACGTTTATAATTTTGTAATCTAAGTCAGCGTAGGCTTTGGTAAGAAATTTATCAATTTTTTTAGATTCTTCAAAAGTTTCATAACGTTCATTATCCTTGGTATGTATTTCTTCCCAGGGAGAAAAATGAAAAATTAAATCATATTTGTATTGTTTGCTTTTTTCTAAAAATAAAGCAGGATAGGTTGTTTTAAAATAATTTAGATACGCATGTATGTCTGGAATTCCTCTATCCAAGAAAATAATATTTTCTTTTCTATTTTCAGCTAGTAAATATTGTTCTTCCCTTCCTTCAAGCAACATTTCACTAAATAACAGAGGTTCAGTTAAAAAGAGTTGTTCTATTCCTTTTTTTTGCGCTTTTAAAATTACTTCTCTTGAAACTTCATCAAAACAGAAAAAATCTTTTTCTCTCAGTTTATTTAAAACAGTAGATTTCCCAGTTCCTGGTCCTCCTATTAAAACAATTTTTTGCTGATTTTTTTGCAAGCTATTTATCTTAGAATTATTATTTTTGATTTTTACTTCAAATAAAAGTTTTACAAAAATAAATCATTCGCTTCATAAAACTAATTTTTAATGTAATTTTGTGAGTGGTTATTTTTAAATGAATAGAAAAGAAGTTCAATTATGAGCGATAAAAAAAATATTTTTTATACTAAATTAAAAGCGCAGTTAGACGATACGACTAATTTTCCAGCTGATTATATGTATAAATTTATTGTTCCTACTGATGAAAATCAAGCAGAAGAAGTGCATAGCTTGTTTAATAACCAAGGAGCAGTGATAAAAACAAAAAAATCGAAAACAGGAAAATATATTAGTGTTTCTATCGTATTAAAAATAGAAAGTGCTAATAAAGTAATTGAATATTACAAAAAAGTAGAAAAAATTAAAGGAATTATATCATTGTAAATTTATGAAAAAGTTAATATTATTAGTGGTCTTATGTTTTTCGAGTGTTTTATTTTCACAAAAGAAAAGCAAAGTTTTATTAACCATAGATGGTGAAAAAATAACAGTTTCAGACTTTAAGAGAGTGTATGAGAAAAACTTAGACGCTATAGATAATGAAGACGCCAAAGATGTAGAGAAAAACTTAGACTTATATATAAATTATAAGTTAAAAGTGAAGGAAGCTTACCACATAAAATTAGATACTTTGCCATCTTATAGAAAAGAGATTGAAACCTATAAAAATCAACTTTCTGCGCCTTATATGCAAGACACTGTATTTATAAATAAGTTAGTAAGAGATGCTTATTTTAGAACAAAAAACGAAGTAAAAGCTAAACATATTTTAATTAAAACTCCAAAATCACTTACTCCAAAAGATACCTTATTGGCATATCAAAAAATTACAGAAATAAGAAATAGAGTTTTAAATGGAGAAGATTTCGAAATAGTAGCAAGAGAGACTTCAGAAGATCCCTCAGCAAGAGATGACGCCAAATCAGGAAGAAAAGGGAATAACGGTAATTTAGGGTATTTCTCTGCTTTTAGAATGTTGTATTCCTTTGAGACGGCAGCTTACAATACGAAGGTAGGTGAAGTTTCTAAACCTTTTAGAACACGTTATGGATATCATATTTTAAAAGTTGACGCTTTTAGAACATCGAAAGGAGAAGTTGAAGTAGCACATATTTTGTTAAATGATAAAGGCGCTAAAGGAGAAGAATTAATTAATGATATTTATAAAAAGCTGCAAGCAGATGAGCAATTTAAAGCTTTAGCAAGAAAATATTCTGATGATACTGGTACAAAAACTAAAGGAGGTAAGCTAAGAAAATTTGGCACAGGAGTCATGGTGAAACCTTTTGAAGAAGTTGCCTTTAGTTTACAAAAAGAAGGTGAATACTCGAAACCTTTTAAAACTCGTTTTGGATGGCATATTTTACAATTAACGAAAAAGCATCCTGTATTATCTTTTAAAGAATTGGAAAAAGAATTGAAAAATAAAGTCAGATCTGGCGATAGAGCTCAATTATCCAAAGACGCTGTTATCCATAAATTAAAGAATAAATATTCGATTTCTGAGAATGAAGAAGCTAAGAAAATCTTTGATAGAAAAGATATTAAAACAATGACTAAAGACTCAATGCAAGCCATAATATTATCAATAAACGATAAGAAAATTACACAAGAAGAATTTTTTGGTTTTTTAAAGAGTAAAAGAAATAAACCTGTTTTTGAAATTTTTAACGAATTTAAAAACAGGGAAATTTTAGCATATTACAAAGAAAACTTAGAAAAAACAGAGCCTGAATTTGCAGAAGTCTTGCAAGAGTATAGAGATGGTTTGTTATTATTTGAGTTAATGCAACAAAAAATTTGGGAGAAATCATCCAAAGATACGTTAGGTTTAAAAAGCTTTTTTGACGCTAATTTAAGCAAGTATCAACCAAAAGAATTAAAAAAAATAAAAGGGGAGGTAATTAATGATTATCAAAATTTTTTAGAAAAAAATTGGATTGCAGATTTAAGAAGAAAAAGCGTCATTCAAGTGGAAAAAAGGCAACTAAAGAAAATAATTAAAGCATATAGTAGCAAATAGATGAAACGTATTTTAAATGCATTTTTAATAATTTATTTATTTAACTCTTGCAATTATTTTATAGTGCAAGAAAAAGAAGATAAATCATCTGAAATAATTGCAATTGTAAATACAGAGAAATTGTTTAAAGAAGATTTAAAAAATGTTATTCCTCAAAATATAAGTAAAGACGATAGTATTGTATTAGTGAAAAGCTTTATCAACGATTGGGCGATAAAACAATTATTGCTGCATAAGGCAGAAAACAATAACTCTCTAGAAGTTATTAATGAAATTAACCATCTTGTAAATGATTACAGAGAAAGTTTGTTCATTAATAATTATAAAGAAATGTTGATAAAACAGCAATTAGATACCGTTATTAGTGATGTGGAAATAGAAGATTTTTACTTAAAAAGTAAAGATAATTTTAGACTAAATGAAGAGTTAGTTAAAATAAAATATCTTCATTTTGACAATAAAGTTGTCAGTAAAAAAGAATTTTTAAAACTCTTTAAATCAGAGGAAATTGAAGACCTAGAAGCATTAGAAAAACAACAATTAAGTTTTAAATATTTTCAGTTTAATGATTCAATTTGGACACAATTAGATAAGGTTTTGTTAAAACTTCCGTTTTCTAAAGAAAATCTGTTAAAAAAAACAAAATTACTTCAAAAACAAGATTCAATAGGTTTATATTTGACCACAATAAAAGACGTATTAGTTAGAAATGATATAGCTCCTTTAAGCTATATAAGACCTACGATAAAACAAATGATTTTGCATAAGCGCAAAATTGAATTAATAAGAGAAATAGAAAAAATAATAGTAAAAGATGCAACAAAAAATAACAATTTTAAAGTATACTAAATTAACTGTCTTAACAGTTTTTTTTGGGTTGATGAGTATTTCAACTTTTGCACAAAAAATAAAAATAGATGGTGTTGCAGTGGTCATTGGTAAAAATATTGTTTTAGATTCAGATATTGAGAAATTTAAACAAGAAGTAGATGCTAGATCAGAGGGGAAAATTACAATCTCAGATTGTGAAATGTTAGAAAAATTAATGCAACAAAAATTATTGGCACATCATGCGATTGTTGATAGTGTTACTGTTTCTGAAGCCGAAATTTCTGGCAGGGTAGATCGAAGTGTTGAATATTTTACGCAACAATATGGCAGTTTAGATAAGGTGATTAAAGCCTATGGTTTTAACGATTTAGATGATTTGAAAAAAGAATTATATACGGTTCAAAAAGAGAATGTATTAATAGAAAAAGAACAGCAAAATATCACAGAGAAAATTGATGTAACTCCTGAAGAAGTTCGTTTATATTTTAACGGTTTAAAAAAGAATGAAGAGTTACCAGAGTTTCCAGCAGAAATTGAATTGGCACAAATTGTTTTAAACGCTGCACCTACAAAGGAAGAAAATGATAGAATTGTAACGAAGCTAACGGAGATAAAAAAACAGATTGAAGAAGGCGCAAGTTTTAAAATGAAAGCAATCATCAATTCTGATGATCCGGGTGTTACTCAAAACGGAGGAAGATACGAAGTAACAAAAGATTCACCATTTATAAAAGAATTTAAAGAAATGGCTTTTAGTTTAGATATTGGTCAAGTTTCTAAACCTTTTAAATCAGATTTTGGTTATCACTTAATGCAATTACACGAAGTAAAAGGAAACATGAGAGTTGCATCACACATATTAATGCAACCAGATATCCCAGATACTAGATTAAAAGATACGCAACAAAGAGCAGAGCAAATAGCAAAAGATATTAAAGAAGGTTCAATTACGTTTTCAGAAGCAGTAAAAAAATATTCGGAAGATAAAGAAACTAAAAACAATGGAGGCGTTATTGTAAACCCTTATTCAGGAGAAACAAAATTTGATTTAACTAGGATGGATCCTGCTTTATATGCGAGGGTTGCAGAATTAAAAAAAGGAGAGCTTTCTGATGTCTTTTTTGATCAAAATAGGAATGGAGAGAAAATGTTTAAGTTCATTGTTATGAAAGATAGAACAGATACTCATATAGCCGACTTGGTGGAGGATTATGTGAAAGTACAAGATTTAGCTTTAAGAAAGAAGAGGGAAGAAACTATTACTAAATGGGCTAAAGGAAAGATAAAAGATACTTATATTAAAATGTCTGAAGTCCATAGTAAATGTTCTTTTGAAAAAAATTGGAAAAAAGAAATAAGTAAATAATGTCTGATGTGAAAGCTGTAAATGAATTGGTAAGTCAATTCAATTTATTAAAAACAGAGATAGGTAAAGTAATTATTGGTCAAAAAGACGCGGTAGAATTTACGCTTTTATCAATTTTTTGTGGGGGTCATTCACTTTTGATAGGTGTTCCAGGTTTAGCAAAAACTTTATTGGTAAATACTGTTTCTAATGCGTTAGGATTGAATTTTAAGAGAATTCAGTTTACTCCAGATTTAATGCCTTCAGATATTTTAGGTAGCGAGGTTTTAGATCAAAACAGACAGTTTAAATTTATTAAAGGTCCGATTTTCTCAAATATTATTTTGGCCGATGAAATCAACAGAACTCCGCCAAAAACACAGGCAGCTTTATTAGAAGCGATGCAAGAACGTTCGGTAACAGTTTCTGGAAATCATTATAAATTAGAGTTACCGTTTTTTGTTTTGGCAACTCAAAATCCTATTGAGCAAGAAGGAACCTATCCTTTGCCAGAAGCACAATTAGACAGATTTATGTTTTCTATAAATTTAGAATACCCAACATTTGCAGAAGAAGTTGAAGTTGTAAAAAGTACTACGAGTGATATTCAACAAAAAGTAAATGCTATTTTTTCTAGTGATGACATCATCGCTATTCAAAAGCTAATTAGAAAAATACCCGTTACAGATAATGTAATTGAATATGCTGTTACCTTGGTTGGTAAAACAAGGCCAAAGTCTAAGGAAGCAACAGACATGGTGAAAAGCTATTTAGATTGGGGCGCAGGTCCTAGGGCATCTCAGAGCTTAATATTAGGAGCAAAAGCACACGCAGCTGTTCGTGGTAAATATTCACCAGACATAGAAGATGTTCGTGCTGTTGCAATTCCTATATTATCTCATAGAATTGTGAAAAATTACAAAGCTGAAGCAGAAGGAATCTCAATTTCTGATATTATCAACTCTTTACTTTAATTATCTTCTTCAGTAGAATTTTCGAAAAAGCTAAATACATTTCCTCCGTAACGTTTATCATAGGAGTGATTTTTATGTGTTGATAAGTCTGTTTGTTTAGAGTGTTCTATAATCAAAACACCTTCTGGTTTTAAAATATTTTTTGTAAAAACAGTATCAACAATTTCTAAAAATTTTTCAATTTCAAAGTCATACGGTGGGTCGGCAAAAATGATATCAGCCTGCATAGAAGTTTTATCAATAAATTTATAAACATCACTTTTAAAAGTGTTTATCTCTAAATTTAATTCTTTTGCTGTATTAGAAATGTATTTGATACAATTGTAATTGGCATCAATTGCGTATATATTTTTAGTGCCTCTAGAGGCAAATTCATAACTAATATTTCCTGTCCCAGAAAACAAATCTATTACAGTAATGCTGTCAAAATAATAGAGGTTGTTAATGATGTTAAACAAGGCTTCTTTAGCCATATCTGTCGTAGGTCGAACAGGCAGGTTCTTAGGAGCTCTGAGACGTCTTCCTTTTAGTTTTCCTGATATAATTCTCATTAGCCTAATAGTATGTAATTAGAGTGATTATCGATTTCTAAATCCTTGAAAATAGAATTTTTACTTTCTAAAAAAAAGATATTTTTAATATAGGTGTATGCTATTGTATATATTTCTGATTCAGCTTTAATTTCTCCCATAAAATAAAGTTCAAACTCTTCTGTATTTAATAGAAGCTGTTCTGCTGTAAATAAAATGTAATAGATAAAATCTTCCTTAGTTGTGTATGAAAATGAATTTGAAAAAATGAGTTTTTTGTTTTCTAATATCATCAAATCAAAAGAGCTCTTAGATACATTTATGTACATTTTTTTTTGATGAGAGTTCTCTAATTTTAAAAGTTTTTCTACTAAAATAGAACTGTGATGTTGGTATTCAAATTCACCAAAATTTTGAAATAAATAATTATTAATGTTTACATATGGAACATATACATTTTTGGCATCAATAGAATGGATATCATCAAAAGTAATGAAGTCAGTTTTTAAAACCTTAATATTTAAATTAAGATAGGTTGCCAAAGAATTTTCATCAAAATATTTCGATGGTACAAATGTCGATAAATTATTTTGATGTATAACAGTAACTTTAGAGTAGGTGAGTTGTAAGTTGTTATCTTTCTTGAAGATAGCTTCAATTTTTTTCAATAAATCCTCAGGAGAATTTAAGGTTCCTTCAAATTGATATTTTTTAAAATAAAGAGCTTCTTTAGTCTTAGAGTTTATAACACAAAAAGAAAATCCATCCAAACTAAATTGGATGGATAATTCTATATCTTTTGCTTTCTTTAAAGAAATTATTTTATTCTTCTTTTGCACCGTCTCTTTTATCATAAGAAGGAGGCCAGTTTCCACCCGTAGTAACTTCATCTAAAGAACCTACAGAAACATATTCTCCTTTAATTTGATCTGATTCTATAACTTCTAACTCCTGTTTTACCAAAGATTCATTCATGCCTTTTAAAATGTTTTTCTTTGGAGTTCTAGCTCTAAAAGTAGGTACAATTAAGCCTTGTACTTTTTCAACTTCACCAACTTCTAATTCGAATTCAGTATTTTCAACTCCAGGAACTTTAAACATAGTTTTATAGTTTCTATCTTTAAAATACTTTAAAACCGGCTCAAAACCAATAGTATCCGTAACCCTTTTTTCTACATCTATGATAACACCACCACCTTTATTAACTTTTTCTACAATAGTTTTCGTTTCGGTTAATGCAATCGAGTCAGAATCTATAAATTTAATTAAGCTGTCTTTCTGTATGGTATATTTTCCATTAACTTCATAAAAAGTTACTTCGGCATCTCTAATAATTTTTAAGCTTGCTACAACTTCGGCATATTTCACCACTTTTTCTTTATTAAATTGAATAGGCTCCATAATCCCATTATAAATTTTAAAACCTAAAAATATTGCTAAAACTAGCAATAAAATAGATGGAATCCACCTCAATTTTAAAGGCAAAAATTTAACTATAATATAGGCTACAAGCACAGAAGCTAACACAGCTCCTAAAATCATTAGTAATAAATCCATTTTTGTTATTTTTTTAATAGTATAAAGCAAACTTACAATTTTTTTTTAATGATAAAAATTTTTCTTTATAAAGAAATGTATCTTTGATAATTAAAATTTTTTATGATAAAAATAACTGCGGACTTTTATAAAATACTATTAAAGAAATTTCCTTTTACACCTACCCAAAAACAAAGGGAACTTTTAAATTTACTTAGTATTTTTATCTTTAATGAGGAAAAAGAATCTTTGTTTTTACTAAAAGGATATGCAGGTACAGGTAAAACGACAACAATAAGTACATTTGTAAATACACTTAGTAGTGCTGGAAAAAAAGCAGTTTTATTAGCACCTACAGGAAGAGCTGCTAAAGTAATTGCAGTATATTCAAAGAGACCAGCATTTACAATTCATAAAAAAATATATTTTCCTAAAAAGCAAACCAACGGATCTGTAGATTTTGTTTTGCAGCCTAATAAACACAGAAATACAATTTTTATTGTTGATGAGGCTTCTATGATTCCTGATGGTAGACAAAATCAAAAAATGTTTGAATCTAGCTCGTTGTTAGATGATTTAATTTCTTATGTATATTCTGGACATCAATGTAAATTAATTTTTATTGGAGATACAGCGCAACTTCCGCCTGTAAAATTAAATGTTAGTCCAGCTTTAGAGGCAGATATATTAACTTATGATTATGATAAAATTGTTACAGAGATCGAGTTAGATGAAGTGATGCGTCAACATGAGAATTCTGGAATTCTGGCAAATGCAACCCAATTAAGATTGCAATTGCAAAATGAAGGAAATAAATTTCAGTTTGATATTGATTTCCCTGATATTACAAGATTGATTGATGGTTATGACATTGAAGATGCCTTAGTCATGGCATATGATAGAGATGGAGTAGAAGATACTGCATTTATAGTCCGATCCAATAAAAGAGCAAATCAATACAACCAGCAGATACGAATGAAAATCCGTGGACAAGAAAATGAAATCTCTGCAGGTGATTTTGTAATGATTGTAAAAAATAATTATTACTGGCTTAAAGAATCATCTGCAGCAGGTTTTATAGCTAATGGAGATATTTGTGAGGTTTTAAAAATTTTTTCAATTAAAGAATTATATGGCTTTAAATTTGCTGAGGTAGAGCTACGAATGATTGATTATCCAGATATGCAACCTTTTGAAACTGTTTTGTTATTAGATACCTTAACCAGTGAAAGTCCTTCTTTAACGTATGAAGAATCTAATAATCTGTATCAAACAATAAAAGAAGATTATGCGCATGAAAAATCGAAATTTAAACAATTTTTAGCTATAAAAAACAACAAGTATTTCAATGCTTTGCAAGTTAAATTCTCTTATTCAATGACTTGCCACAAATCTCAAGGAGGGCAATGGAAAACGGTTTTTATAGAGCAACCATATTTGCCAGATGGCGTCTCTAAAGAATATTTTAGGTGGTTATATACAGCCATGACAAGGGCACAAGAGAAACTGTATTTAATTAGTTTTAAAGATGATTTCTTTCTAGATTAATCAAGTAAATAATTAACAGAAATTGTACCATATTTATTTCCATTATCTCTTCTTAAATTTTTAGATTTATTGCTATTATAATGAAAAATATACCCAAAATGAAACCTGTTAGCTGTAAATTTTAACCCTACTTCTAAATGAAAAACTAAAGGGACTAGTTCTTTTGTAACTTCACTAGTAGTCTTTAAAAAACTACCTTGTATTGTTGTGTCATAGAGCGCATATCTAACCAAAGGCTTAATGTATAAGAAAGATTCTATTGCTCTCTCAAAATTAGTATTTTTATCATTTAAGTTTGTTTTAAAAGCAATAGAATTAATTATTTTTGCGAGTGGTTTAAAGCCTAATCTTGCATAAAATCCAGAAGAAATATTTGTGTAAACAGTACCTAGTTTTACAGAATTTATCCATGAAAGATCATAATGGTTAGAAGGGTCTTTAACTAAAAATTGATTGTAATTCGTGTTGAAATTGAATCCAAAAGCATTTTTGATTTGAAACTTCCAACCAATAGCTTCTTTAAAACCATAAATATTATGAATAAAATTTTGTAGTTCTTCGCCAAAGGCATTAGGTCCCACTATGCCAATTTGTAAAGTTGTATTTAAAGTTGTATTCTTTTTATAAATTCTATTGATTCCAAAACTGCCATATAAATAACTTGCAAAAGGTCTATCATGTGCATTAATACTTTTTACAATAGATTTATATGGAGTATACATTTCATGACCAATTAGCCATTCAAAAATCTTTTTTTCTTGGTTTTCTTTTTTTGTTTTAGAGAGATATCTATAACTTAAAAAAAAACCACTTGTATAATATCGATCTTTAGCAGTAGAAACATACAAATCATTATCAGTTATAAAACTAACTTCTCTAGAAAATTTTTCTTGAGAAAAAATAAAAAAAGATAAAAAAAATAAACAGAAAAATATTAGGGATTTCATACTAAACAAATATAGCAGAACTAATTTAAAATGATAAAATTATAATAGATTTTTCAAAAAAAAGCTTATTTTCGATGTAGTAAAAATTATGTATGAATAAAAAGGAAATCCTAACGGCAGAAGATTTAGGAAATTTAGAAAGCAACCAGGATCTTATAAGGCTTTTAAAACAAAAAAACATTTCATATTCGAAGGTAGAAAAGACTCTTTCTTATAATAATGAATTACGTCTATTACAAATAGAATTGGTTAAATTACAGCGCTATATTTCCGCAAATAATAAAAGAGTTGCTATTATTTTTGAAGGAAGAGATGCGGCAGGAAAAGGCGGTAATATTCGTAGATTTATGGAGCACTTAAATCCACGGTCAAGTAGGCTGGTGGTATTAAATAAGCCTACGGATATAGAAAAGGGGCAATGGTATTTTCAAAGATATATTAAAGAATTACCAAATCCTGGTGAAATAGTTTTTTTTGATAGAAGTTGGTACAATAGAGCGGTTGTAGAGCCAGTTATGGGTTTTTGCTCAGATAACCAGTACAAAGAATTTTTAGTTCAAGTTCCAGAATTTGAGCACATGATGTATGAAGATGGCGTGGTAATAATAAAGTTTTGGTTATCAATTACTAAAGAGGAACAACAAAAACGTTTTGAAGGCAGAAAAGAAAATCCTTTAAAAAGATGGAAATTTAGTCCTGTTGATAAGCAAGGTCAAATATTGTGGGATAAATACACCCATTATAAATCTGAAATGTTCTCAAAAACACATACCACATATAGTCCTTGGATGATTATTAAAACCAATGATAAAAAAGTAGCAAGATTAGAGGCCATGAGGCATGTTTTATCACAGTTCGATTATGATGGAAAATCAGAAGCTGGCACGGTTGTAAATCCAGACCCAAATGTTGTGATGCGCTATTATCGTTCAAATAATAATGAATTAGATTAAGTTTTTATGAATAAAGAATTATCAGAATCAGAAGTAAGGAGTTTAAATTCTAAAAAAGGACTAATTGCTTTGTTGTCTAAAGAACCTTTAAACATAGAAAGAGCTCTTAGGTATATTGACTATCAGAAAAAACTCGAGAAATTGCAAACCGAATTAATTAGAATGCAAACTTGGGCAATTAATAATGATGAACGTATAATTGTTGTTTTTCAAGGCAGGGATGCAGCAGGAAAAGGTGGCGCCATAAGAAGGGTTACAGAACGCATTAATCCTAGGCATATGCGTATTGTTGCATTACCAAAACCATCTAAAGACGAGCAATCTCAATGGTATTTTCAACGCTATGTTGAGCAATTTCCAAAAGCAGGAGAAATGGTGTTTTTTGATAGAAGTTGGTATAATAGAGCAGTTGTAGAGCCTGTTAACGGGTTTTGTACACCAAAAGAATATGAAATTTTCATGAATCAGGTAAATGATTTTGAAAGAATGATTTTAGAATCTGGAATTCATTTGGTTAAAATTTACATGTCTATTTCTAAAAAAGAACAAGCAAAACGTTTTGCAGATATAAAAAGTGATCCTCTAAAACAATGGAAAATGACCAAGTTAGATGAGAAAGCGCAAGCTTTATGGGATCAATACACAGATTATAAAAAAGCAATGTTTGAAAAAACTCATACTAAAATTTCTCCTTGGAAAATTATACGTGCAAACAGAAAAACGGAAGCACGGGTGAATGTAATAAATCACATTTTAAAAAGTATTCCTTATGATAAGAATTTAGAAATTTAAGTATACCCAATCTCCCCCATTTATGAAACTATTTTTTTTGAGAATTACATATTTTTCGTCTTTGATAAAAAATATGCCTTTAAGCTTCTTATTTTTATTATTTGCCACAAATCTTATTGTTGGGCAGGTGCCACCAATTGCAAATGATGACATAGCTTCAACAATACAAAACACTCCTTTAAATTCTTCGGCTCCTGGGCTCTTAGAAAATGATACTCACGGAGCTGGAGATGTAATTATAATTACAGAATTTTTAATAAATGGAACAACTTATGTTGCCGGACAAACTGCTAATTTTGCTGAAGGAGATATTACAATTTTTGAAGATGGTAGCTATACTTTTACCCCCGCTGGAAATTATATTGGGGAAGTTTCTATAATTAACTATACAATAACAGATGGATCTTTGATAAGTTCTGCAAATTTAATAATTTCTATTTTATCAATTCCGGTGCCTCCAAATGCAAATGATTTTTATGATACTGTAGATGTAAATACTACATTAAATATCTCATCACCAGGGGTATTTGTAAATGATACGGATGAAAATGGAGACGAACTATTTGTTACAGAATTTGTAATAAATGGGGTAACTTATGCACCTGGTCAAACTGCTGTTTTATCTGAAGGGAGTATAACAATTGCCTCAGACGGTAGTTATATATTTATTCCAACTCCAAATTATATAGGTACTGTTCCTAATATTTTATATACTATAACGGACGGTGTTTTTACAAGTTCTGCGTGGTTATTTTTAACCGTTGAGCCTACAGAAGATTTATTAGAAATTATCAGTTTTAGCAGTTGTAATCAGGGTTATACTGCAAATGGTGAGTACAAAGTCAGATATTCAGCTGTTTTTCGTAATAGAAGCAAAGCGAAAGATTTTCATGACCCAAGTTTCATACGTAATATAGATATAAGGAATAATTTACAGACAACTTTTGGAAATGATTGTGTAACTCTTGTAGATGGAATTAATGTTTATAATGGTCCTGATAGAATAGATTTTAATACTGAAATCAGTTATCCAGTAGAATTTGATGGAGATGCAATAAATCCTAATTTTGCTACTGTAACATCAACCTCAGTTTTTAATGATAGTGCAATAAATAATTTAATATTATATCCAAGGCAAGACTTTACTGTAATTTTCTGTGTTACGGTAGACCCATTTTGTAATGGCAGACCTAATCCAACGCCATCAGGTTCTGGCATTGATTTTAACAACATAATAAATGTTACCTCAAATAAAGGAAATGCATCAAAAGAACTCTTACTTACAGATTTTCATACAACAGAAGCAGTTGTAACGGCAGGTTTATATGTGCCAGAATTTAATGATTCATTAGATCCTCCAGGAGTAATAAATCCAGATGGAACTTTTGATTATACAAATACTGTAATCATTACAAATGAAGGCACTGCTACTGCTAATAATGTTAATTTTAATATGGGTTTAGGTAATTTTATAGACCAAGGAGTTGTCTTTGATCAATTAAATATTGTAAAGGTTTCAGGCCCTGATGTAGCTATTAATCAAGCTTATAATGGAAATACAGAAACTAGTTTACTTTCTCCAAACAATTCACTTCAATCAGGTGAAAAACTAGTTTTAGAAATATTTTACTTAACACAACCCATTAGATCAAGCCTGTCTAGTGTTTTCAATCAGAATCCCTTTTCTCAAACGCAAGGAGTTCTTGATGGATTTGATGAATCTTTAGATGCTATAAAAAGAAGACACTCTTTTGTTACCTGGTCAGATAATTTAGGAGATCATTTAGATAGGTATTATAAAACAACAAATCCAACAAATAGTGTGTCTTCTAGCTTGCAGTGTGTTTGTAGCACAGCGTCTATGTCATTTTTTTACGAATCTTCATCTAATATGAATAAAGTAATCTCTAATGTTAATAAAGTTCCAAATGGTATTTTAGAGCATGAAGAAATTACTTTCCAAATTACGATTGAAAATACAAGTGAATCGGTAGAATTAAAAAATTTACAAATACAGGATAATTTAAATAATATCTGTCCCGGAGAAATTGTTTCTGTAACAACGCCTATTATTCAAAATTCTACAGCAAATACAAACCCTCTATTAAATGCAAATTATGATGGAATTTCAGAAATAAATTTATTTGATGGCTCATCAGGAATTTTAGGAGCTAATGAAACAATTACTGTGCAATTTTCGGTTGTATTTAATGAAACATGTATTCGTAATAATGTTGCTGTTTTTACTTCAAATGATCCTTTTAATGTTTTGCTTTCTTCTTCGTCTTTTGTAGAGGTAAATGCGTTTTCGGATACAGATAATGATGGTATTTTTAATGATAAAGATTTAGATGATGATAACGATACAATTTTAGATGTATTAGAATATAACGGTTTAAATCCCTTAGATGACCATGATGCAGACCTTATACCAAATTATAGAGATTTAAATTTTGGACCAGATGCGAATGGAGATGGCATTGTAGATCTTTTTGATTTTGATAGTGATGGTGTTCCTAATCATTTTGATTTAGATAGTGATAATGATGGAATTCTAGATATTGTTGAAGCAGGAAACGCTGCATTAGATGCCAATAATAACGGAAGAACTAATAATGCTGTTGGGTTAAACGGACTTGATAATACTATAGAAACTAATGATACTAGCAATGCACTTCTTACATATACCGTTCCAAATACAGATTCCAATGGGAATGCAAATTATTTAGATATTGATGCCGATGGAGATGGTATTGTAGATAATATTGAAGGACAATCAACAGATAATTATATTACAATTAGTAATATTTTTTCTGAGGCAGGAATTGATACCGCATATCCTAATGGAATTTCGCCTATTGATTCAGAAAATGATGGTATTTATGACTATATCGACACGAATTCAGATAATGATATTCGAGATGATATCATTGAGGGATGGGATATAGATAGTGATGGTACTGCAGAAATACTTCCGTCAAATATAGACCAAGATAATGATGGACTTGATGATGCTTTTGATACTAATGACAATTTAGTAAATCCCACAAATGGACAGGTTCCAACAAGTTTTCCAAATGCTGATAATATAGATAATCCAGAGAGAGATTGGCGAGAAATAATAGCAATAGAGGTTATTATCACTAATGTCTCTGAAATAGAAGGAAGAGATTTTATATTTGAATTAACTTTCGTTACAAAAAATGATAATTCCATTTTAATTGAAAGTGCTTCTGATATTGATATTAATTTTTCTACATCAAACGGAACAGATGCCACGGATATTTATGATGTAGCCACTTCACCATATGATTATAATAGTATTACAAATACAATTCTCACAATTCCTGCTCTAAACAATACATCAACTTTTACAGTGACTTCTTTGGATGATGCTATTTTTGAATTAGACGAATTTTTTACATTAACGGGCGTTATTATATCAAACAATACTTTAAATACTGAAGTAAAAGGAGTAGGAACTATTTTGGATGATGATTTAGCTCCTGCCATAACTATGAATAACTCTAGAGAGAATGAAGGTGTAGATTTAGTGCATACAATAACGATAGCTCATCCTTGCTCAACACCTATATTAATAGATATAAAAACAGAAGACAATCTTGCGGTAAGTCCAGATGATTATTTAGAAGTTTTAGAAACTTTAACCATAGATGGCACCATAGACCAAAATAATGCAAACATGGAAGTCTCGTTTAACATTGTTACAATAATGGATAATTTAAATGAGTTAGATGAAGAAACTTTAAATGTAACAGGTGCCGTGTCAACAAATAATGTGGGGTTTCAAGATTTAATGAAAACAGGCACAATTATAGATATTGACCCATATCCTTTAGTGCATATAGATGATGTAAAAGCTGAAGAAGGTAATTCTTTAGAGTTTACAATTAGTCTCTTAAATGCAAATTTTGAGCTTATGCAGAATTATTTACCAATAAAATTTAGTTTAGAGACCTTCGGCAATACGGCCATTGCCGACGAAGATTATGAATCGATCATTAATTTTACAAATATTCCTGCCTACACATCTTCTATAAATCAATCTATCCAAACGATAGATGATCGCTTAAATGAAGATACGGAAGCCTTTTTTTTGGAAGTCAATATAACTACTAATAATACTTCAAATACTTTTTCACCAAGAGGAGAAGGATTAATAACAGACAATGATTATCCAAATTTGTTTTCTCCAAATTTTGATGGTAAAAGTGATTTGTTTAAAATATCTGGAATTGAAGATTATCCGAATTTTAAATTGACGATATTTAATCGTTTAGGAAATGAAGTGTTTAATTATAGCAATAATGCGAGAATAAATCCTTTGTGGTGGAATGGTAATCATAAAGGAAAACCCGTTCCTGTTGGGGTTTATTTTTACACTTTAGATTTTAATGATGGGGTTACTAAACCGAGAACAAGTTTTATACAATTAATAAGATGATGATAAACAAACTGATAATCGTCTTTAAGATTAGAAAGAACATGTGGTTTTGGATGTTAATAATGACCACTCTTTTGACTAGTTTAAAAGCGTATTCCCAGCAATTACCAAACTACACCCAATATTTATATAATATGCAGATAATAAATCCCGCATATGTAGGTGTTAAGTCAGATTTAAGCATTTCTTTATTATCTAGACAACAATGGGTAGGTGTAGAGGGAGCGCCGAGTACTAGCACATTTTCTATAAATGGAAGAACAAGCAGGGGGTTAGGCATCGGCACAACAATTGTGCATGATAGAATTGGCTTATCAGAAACGACTAATTTAAATTTAGATGGATCATATACAATTATCACCTCTCGATATAGTAGGCTGTCTTTTGGGCTAAAAGCAGGGGTAACGTTTTTTAACAATAATTTATTCAATGGAATTACCCCCGATAATGATATATATAATTCTATTTCGGGTAGATTTCCAAATGTTGGTTTTGGTACTTTCTTTTACAATAGAAAATTCTTTGTAGGTTTCTCAATACCATATTTATTAGAAACCCCACAATTTTATATTGAAGAAAATTATAGAAAAGGTGCTCTTGCTACAAATCTAAACTATTTTTTCTCTGCTGGGGTTTTATTTAAACTTTCAGATAATTTGATGTTTAAACCATCAACAATGGTCAGATATACGGCTAATCTGCCAATTTCAATAGATATTAATTCAAATTTGTTATATAAAGAATTTATTGAAGCTGGTTTGTCTTATCGTTACCAAAATTCAGTAAGTGCTTTATTTTCAGTAATTCTAAATAAAAAATTTAGAGTGGGATATGCATATGATTATAAAACAATGAATTTGGGTAGTAATTTAAGCTCTCACGAAATAATATTACATTTAAATTTAGATTTTAAAAGAAATACTAGATGGTTGCGCCATAATAAATGTTATTTCTAATTTTTTTAGGGATCAAGTAAAATTCTAAATTGAGTGAAATCCTTTCTTTTATTTACACTCCTATTCAATTACTTAAAATAGAGGTTAATGTAATTTTATGTAAAGGTATTTCTAACAAAAAAAACATTTTTATGAGCAAATTTAAGAAAGAAGTTTTTTTACAGTAGCAAAAATAAAGTAAACTTCTCCGGCAATTTGTTCGCTGGTTTCCAAATATGTTTCTTCTTGTTTTTTAGTTCCATCAGAATGTTTTGGATCTACAAAAGGTAAATGAAACCTGTGACTTGCAGTGGGTATAAATGGACAGTTTTTATCAGCGTTATTGCAGGTTGTAATTGCCATAAAGGGTTCTATATTTATGGGGTTGCTATACAATTTAGAAAAACCTAAAATAGATTTTTTTCTTTTATGAAAAGAAATTTCATAGGTAGGGTTTTGATGAGAGAAGTCTGTTAAATTAAATTCGAAACCAACTTTTTGGAGCGTTTTTACCGTGTTTCTGTAAAATGCAGTTACTTCTGTTCCGCCTGAAAAAGCATTTATGTTGAGGTTAAAATAATTTGCAGCAAAGTAACTCCAAACTTGTCCTAATTGACTTCTTCTAGAATTGTGAGTACAAATAAAATTGAGGTTAACAACTTCATTCACAGAATATTCTTTTGCAATTGCTTCAGCAATTTTTGATAAAAGTATTTGTCTATCTTTGGTCAGTTTAGTTTTTTTGAAAGCATTTTCAAAGAAATTTTCTAAAGAAATGGTTGAAGTTTTAAGCATCTTGTTATTTTTAGCGCAAAGTTAGGTAAATAAAGTATTTTTGTAAATTAAAATAAGGTTAAGAATGGGTTTAGAAATTGGAAATAAAGTGGCCATTTTAGATGATGTTTTAAAAGGAAAAATTATCAATATTATTGGTAATTCAATTTCTGTTGAAACATCTGATGGAATGATTTTTAATTTCTCAGAAGCTGAGTTGGTTAGAATTGATACAGAACAGTATGAATTGTCTAAATTTTCAGATATAAATAATGAACTTTTAAAGGAAAAAATTGATTCAAACATACCTAAAAAAAGTTTGTTTAAAAAAGAAAAAAGTGAAGTTGTTTTTGAGGTTGATTTGCATATTAATCAATTAATAAAGTCGAAAAAAGGTTTGGATAATTATGATATGTTAAACCTACAATTAGAAACTGCTAAAAGAAAAATTGAATTTGCATTAAATAAAAGAATTTCTAAAATTGTATTTATTCATGGAGTAGGAGAAGGGGTTTTAAAATCTGAACTTCAAAGATTACTGAATAAATATCCTGTAAAACATTATGATGCCTCCTTTAAAAAATATGGATTAGGAGCTACTGAAGTATATGTTTTTCAGAACCCTAATTAATTATATTTTTAACTTATGAAAGCTATTTATTTAGACAATGCTGCAACAACAAAAATTGATTCTGATGTTCTAGAATTGATGCATATTTCGATGCAAGAAAATTTCGGAAATCCATCATCTACTCATCAGTTTGGAAGGAAAGCAAAGTCTGCTCTTGAAACTGCTAGAAAAAATATTGCTCAACATTTTAATGTTTCTGCAAGTGAAATTATTTTTACTTCTGGTGGAACAGAAGCAGATAATTTAATCTTGCATAATGCAGTTTTAAATTTAGGCGTTCAGAGAATCATTACATCAAGAATAGAACATCATGCTGTTCTGCATACGTGTGAGTTTCTTGAAAGGATTCATAATATAAAATTAGATTTTGTTAATGTTGATAAATTTGGAAATATAGATTTATGCCATTTGAAAGATTTATTGTCAAATTCAAATGACAAAACCTTGGTTAGTTTAATGTACATCAATAACGAAATAGGTAATATACTGCCTGCTGATGAGGTTTCGGTTTTGTGCAAAAACTATAATGCTCTTTTTCATTCTGACACTGTCCAAGCAATTGGCCATTATAATTTAGATTTACAGAATACACCTATTGACTTTATTGCTGCAAGTGCCCATAAATTTCATGGACCAAAAGGAGTGGGCTTTGCTTATTTTAAAAAAGGTTTTGGAGTGCTACCAATGTTTTATGGAGGAGATCAAGAAAAAGGCGCAAGGTCTAGTACAGAAAATGTTCATGCTATTTTAGGAATGGAAAAGGCTTTAGAGATTGCAGTTGCAAATTTAGATAGTGATAAAGAGCATATAGAAAAAATTAAGCAATACTTTATTTCTGAGTTTCAAACCCTGTCAAAGCACATAAGTTTTAATGGCCTTTCCTCCAATTTAAATACTAGTAGCTATACTATTTTAAGTGTATGTTTCCCTTTGAGTAATGATATGTTTTTATTTAGCTTAGATATGGCAGGTATTGCAGTTTCTGGCGGTTCTGCTTGCCAAAGTGGGAGTCTTAAAGGTTCTCATGTGTTATCAGAAATATTAAAAGCCGATGAATTGAGCAAAACTTCTGTTCGTTTTTCTTTTTCTAAGTTTACAACTAAAGAAGAGATAGATATAACGCTTGCGCAAATTAAAGAGCTGCTTTCAAAGTAGTTTAATTATTTAATTTTTACTTACTTTATTAAATTCATTAATCATAATGAAGGCCCAAATAACTACACATACTGAAACAAAAATTGAAAAGTAGAAAATAATGTTATCTGTGCTCATTGCTTATTAGTTTTAAGTAAATCATCACTCCTAATAACGTAGGAGCCCAAAGGCCAATAAAAATTCCATGTAACTTATCGCCAGATAAAAAAAGATATTCTGCCACAAGGATAATAAGAACACACAAGGCTAGCATTAAAAAGTTAGCAATTCCCATTTTTTTTAAAAAATTCATAAATCAATTTAAATTTCAATAAAGTTACTAAATTTAAGAGTTTTAAAACTATATTTTTTTAAATTATTAATGTTGTGATGTTTTGTTCTTTATTTTTTGCCTATACAAAAGTGCTTTAATTAGTCTTCTTTAATTCTGTTTTATTATATTTAGCGTAAATTAGTAACCAAACATTACTTTCTTAAAGATGCATAAATTTATTTTCACCTTACTCTTTCTTTTAATTTCTATTACAATTACAGCACAAGAGTTACCACCAATTAGCACCTATACGGCTAAAGATTATAAAGCCGAAAATCAAAATTGGGCAATTTCTCAATCTGAGAATAAATTTATTTATGTAGCGAATAATAAAGGTTTATTGGAGTTTAATGGAGCAATTTGGCGATTATTTCCTACACCTAACGAAACCATCATGCGGTCAGTTAAATGCTTTGAAGATAGAGTTTATACGGGCTTTTACATGGATTTTGGTTATTGGGAAAAAAATGAATTTGGTTCTTTAAAATACACTTCTATAGTAAGCGAGGGAAATGTTCAAATGATAGAAGATGAACAAATTTGGGAAATCTTTGAGCTTGATGGCTGGATGATTTTTAAGTCCTTAGAGAGAATTTATTTATACAATGTAGAGACAAAAAAAATAAAAATTATAAATTCAGACTTTCGGATTCATAAATTATCGAAAGTAGATAATGTTATCTATTTTCAAGAAAATAATAAGGGTATTTATAGGATAGAAAATGGTGTTCCGAAGTTAATTTCAAATCACAAAATTTTAAAAGAGAATATTGTCGTAGAATTTTTTAAAAAAAACGGCAAATTATTGATTTTAACTCAGAAGCTAGGATTTTTCTTTTTAGAAGGAGATTCACTTGTAAGTTGGAAAGCTCCTACAGATAATGTTCTTAAAAATGTAACTGTTTATAATGCTAAGCTGTTAAAAAATAATGATTTCGCTTTAGGTACAATTTCAGATGGTTATATCTATTTGTATAGTAATGGTGAAGTTAATTATCAAATAACTCAAAGTCTGGGATTAAGCAATAATACAATACTTTCGGTTTTTGAAGATGTTGAAAATAACATCTGGTTAGGGCTTGATAATGGAATTAACTGCATAAATAATGATTCACCTTTTAAATTTTATACTAATAAGAATGATTTTATTGGCTCTGTTTATGCATCTATCGTTCACAAGGATTATTTATATTTAGGAACGAATCAAGGATTGTTTTACCGAAAGATTAATTCAGAT
Organism: Polaribacter sp. Hel1_33_78; assembly: GCF_900106075.1. Classification (NCBI taxonomy): domain Bacteria; kingdom Pseudomonadati; phylum Bacteroidota; class Flavobacteriia; order Flavobacteriales; family Flavobacteriaceae; genus Polaribacter; species Polaribacter sp. Hel1_33_78. The sequence continues at coordinate 2,122,398 of NZ_LT629794.1, read as the reverse complement.
GAAGGTTTTAAGTTGGTAGATAACACGCAAGGACAGACCTGGAGTTTAACAATTATTGATGATACATTATTTTGTGGTCATACTTCTGGTACTTTTTTAGTAAATAAAAATAAGTCTAAGTTAATTTTTAATAAGCAAGGTACTTGGATTATCAAAAAAGTAAAGGATAATATCTTAATACAAGGCTGCTATGATGGATTATATGTTTTAGAAAAGAAGAATGATATTTGGGTAGAAAGAAATAAAATTGAAGGCTTTAGTAATTCTAGTAAATATTTTGCGAGATATGATACGTACAAACTTTTAGTGAATCATGAATATAAAGGCGTTTTTAAGTTAACATTGGATAAAGAATTTACTAAGGTAATTAATGTTAAAAAAGACAACTCCGTTTCAAAAGGATTACATTCATCCTTAATTGAATATCAGGATGAAATATTGTATTCAAGCAAAACAGGGGTTTATTTATATGATAAAAAATTAGAGCTTTTTAAAAGAGATAGTATTTATAGTCAGTTAATTTCGGAAGATAATTTTGTTTCTGGAGAATTGGCATATGATAAATCAAGTAATAAACTATGGTCTTTTTCTGAAGAAAATATTAGTTATTTAGCACCTGGAAAACTAAGTGATAAGCCAATAATTAAGAGCATACCAATTTCTGCATCAATGCCAAAAGCAACGTATGGTTATGAGAACATTATTCATTTAAAAAACGAAAAACATTTAGTAGGTACTTATAGTGGGTATGTTGCAGTAAATTTAGATAAATTAAAAACACCCAAAGACTTTAATATATTCCTTAATAAAGTTAATAATTTTATTTTAGATCAGCCTAAAGTCAGTAAAAAATTAGCTGTAAGTAAAACCTTTTCACAGGAAGAAAATAATTTTGAATTTTTTTACAGTGTACCTGATTATAATAAAATTACAAGTACAAAATATCAATATCAATTACTAGGGCAAAGTGCGCATTGGAGTGTTCCTTCTAGTTCTAAATCAGTTTTGTATGAGAATATACCTTATGGTAGTTATACCTTTAAAGTAAGAGCTATTGTAGGAGATAAATTAAGCAGTAATGTAGCAGTTTATCAATTTAAAATAAACAGACCTTGGTATATATCAAACACATTAATAGCATTTTACATATTGTTGTTTTTACTAGTATTCTATTTGTTGCACATAGCTTCTAAGAGATATTATAGAAAACAAAGAGAAGATTTATTAGAAAAAGCGAGAAGGGATTCTGAATTAAAAGAATTAGAAAGCTCTCAAGAAATTATTAAGTTGAATAATGAAAAGTTAAGAAGTGATATAGCTAGTAAAAATAGAGAGTTGGCAACATCTACAATGAGTATTATTAAGAAGAATGAGTTCTTGAGTTCGATAAAAACTGAATTAATTGACGGAGGAGTCAAAAGTTTAACAAAGGTGGTCAAGATTATTGATAAAAACTTAAATAATACAGATGATTGGAAAATGTTTCAAGAAGCTTTTAATAATGCAGACGAAAAATTCTTAAAGAAAATAAAAACGAAACATCCTGAGTTAACTCCAAATGATTTAAGATTGTGCGCTTACCTAAGATTAAATTTAACTTCAAAAGAAATAGCACCATTGTTAAATATCTCTCCGAGGAGTGTAGAAGTAAAACGTTACAGGCTTCGTAAAAAAATGAGTTTACCGCATGATGCAAATTTAACGAATTATATTTTAGAAGTTTAAAAAGACACAACAAAGATTAAAGTCACCTATACAATAACACAACATTTACTTGTTTTTTTTAATTTGACTGTAATTTAACGTTTCTATAACATTAGTGCTGTAAAGGTATTCAGTGTGGATTAGGCCCTGTATGTTTTTTGTTTAGGTTGTTTTTAGTGATTTAATAAGAAAGGATGTATAAATTTACGGCATTATTAATTAAAACATAGTTTATGAGAAAAATGATTACATTACTACTTTTTATGTTTTGCAGTTTTGGTCTTTCGGCCCAAACATTAAACGTAAAAGGTGTTGTAAAAGACGCAAACTCTGGAGAGACTTTGCCAGGAGTTAGTGTTGTTATTAAAGGTACTTTTGTTGGTGCCGAAACTGATTTTGATGGTGTCTTTAAACTTTCAGATGTAAAGGTAGGATCAATCTTAGTATTTAATTATTTAGGTATGAAACCTAAAGAAGTAGTTGTTAATTCTACTGAAATTAATGTTTTTCTGGAAGAGTCAGCAGAATCTCTTGATGAGATTGTAGTTGTTGGTTATGGAACTCAAAAGAAGAAGGAAGTTACTGGTGCAGTATCTGTATTAGATTCTAAAGCAATTGAGAAGCTTAACCCAACTAGAGTTGAGCAAGCTTTACAAGGTCAAATTGCTGGGGTTAATATTACATCTGCCTCTGGTTCTCCAGGTAGTGGATCTAATATTAGAATTAGAGGGGTTTCAACAAATGGAGATAGTAGTCCACTTATTTTAGTGGATGGTAATGTTATTTCAGATTTGTCAGTTTTAAATCCTAACGATATTAAAAGTATCAATGTTTTAAAAGATGCTACAGCGGGTATTTATGGTGTTCGTGCAGCAAATGGAGTAGTTTTAATTACAACTAAAACTGGTAGAAAAGAATCTGAGTTAAAATTCCAGTTAGATGCATATACAGGTATACAATCTACAAGTAAAAAAATCGATTTATTAAATCCAAAAGATTTTGCACTTTATGTGAATGATGCAGGAGATCAAACAAGGTTTTTTGTATATCCTAATAAAGGTACTGATTGGCAAGATGAAGTTTTTAGTGACGCGATTATTTCAAGTGTTAACTTTAGTGCGAGTGGTGGAACTAAAAAAGCAGCTTATACTTTTGGGGTATCCCACTTGGATCAAGATGGTATCGTTGGTTTAGGGAAGTCTAATTTTACAAGGTCTACCGCAAGAATAGGTTTTAATTATGATATTTTAGATAATTTAAAATTATCCACAACTGGATTATTTACAAATTCAGAAAAAAATAATTTACCAGAAGGAGGTATTGGTTCGGTTTTATATAGTGCAGTAAACGTGAATCCAGATTTAGCGATCAGAGATGAGAATGGTGATTTTACAACTGTTGATGATATTTCACAAATTGAAATTATAAATCCATTGGCTCAAATTGCAAATAATAGTAATACCACTAGAATTGATAAATATAGTGCAACTATAGGATTAGATTATTCGTTCTGGAAAAATTTTACGGCAAGCTCTAAGTTTCAAATAAACCATGCAACTGTGCTTTATGATTCATTTAGTCCTATTGCTGATTATGGTCCAGGGAAATCTGCAAATAGAACTCAAGAATTTACTACAGATTTTTCTGATATTTATGATGATTATACTTGGGACAACTATATTAACTACACAAATACATTTAACGAAGTTCATGATTTAACCGTTTTATTAGGTACTTCTATATTTAAAACTACGGGAGAACAATTTTATGGGTTTAGTTTAGATGGTACTTTGTTAGCACCTAGAGTTATTCAAGGTGAAATTGACAAGGGTGCAGGCTTTTTCGATAGTCGTTTATCTTCAATTTTTACGAGATTACAATATAGCTATAAAGGTAAATACTTACTATCCGCAGTATTGCGTAGAGATGGCTCAACTAGTTTTGGTCCAAATAATAAATTTGGTTATTTCCCATCAGCCTCTGTTGGTTGGAATGTTTCGGATGAACCATTTTTACAAGATAGTAAAATTATTAATACATTAAAGCTTAGAGCAAGTTATGGTGTTATTGGTAATGATAAGATTCCAGGTGGAGCATTTGTTTCATTACTAAATGGAGAAGGAGTTTATTCATCAAATAATGAAGTAACTCAAGATGATTTACTTTACGGAGTAGCAATCGGTAAAATTGGAAATCCAGATATTAGATGGGAAAAACAAAAATCTGCTAATATTGGTTTCGATGCTAGTTTTTTAGATAGAAAAATCAAACTTTCTGTAGATGCTTTTTCGAAAAGAACTGAAGATTTATTGCTTGCTCCGCAGGTTTCAGGTTTAATTGGTCCTTATGCACCCGGTGCTTCTACTCCTGTTAAAAATGCAGGAACAGTAGAGAATAAAGGAATAGAATTTAAAATTGACTATAATGACAGTTTTTCTGAAGATTTTAAATTTAATATGAGTTTCAATTTTACCACTATAGATAACGAAGTACTTTTTGTTTCAAGTGATAATGGTTTTGAAGTTGGTGGAGATTTTGGAGTTGGTTTAGGTATTAATACATCTAGAATGGAAGCAGGTTTCCCGATGGGTTATTTTCATGGTTTTCAAACAGACGGTTTGTATCAAACACAAGCAGAAATTGATGCTTTAGATGCAAATGCATCGGAAGGTACATATCATTTAGGAGCAGGTCCTGGAGATTTAAAATTCGTAGACACGAATGGAGATGGGATGATAAGCGATGATGACAAAACGTATATAGGAGATCCAATTGCGGATATAACAATGGGTTTCAATGTAGGCTTTTCATACAAAAACTTAGACTTTAGTGCAAATGCATTTGCCTCTATAGGGAATGATATGGTTAGGGACTATGAGCGTAAAGATTTATTTGCAAATAGAGGTGATTATATGTTAGATAGATGGCAAGGTACTGGTACTAGTAATACCGTTCCAAGAGCGCTTTCTGGAGCATCTATAAATACAGATAATTTTTCTGACTTCTTTGTAGAAGACGCTTCTTTCGTTCGTTTACAAAATATACAAGTAGGGTATACGATTCAAGAAGACAGTTTAAAAGGTTCAGGAATCAACAAAATAAGAGTATATCTTACAGGAAATAATTTATTTACAATTACAGATTATAAAGGATATGATCCTTCAGCAAGTTCTGGCTCTCCTATTGGAGCAGGTGTAGATAAAGGATTTTATCCAGTTGCTAGTTCTTATTTGTTAGGTGTTAACTTAAATTTTTAATAAAAGATGAAGAATATAAAAATAATACAGTATTTTTTAGTAATACTAATAACTTTTTCAGCATGTGATGATTTTGTGGATGTAGATCCTATAGGGGTTGAAGCAGAAGATTACTTTAATTCTGAGGAAGAATACGAAAGTGCTCTTTTAGGAGCTTATGATTTATTGCAGGCTACATTTCAGAATGTTTTAATAAGTGTAGTTGCTTCGGATGATATTATTGCTGGTGGAGATGCATTTAATTATGATCAACCAACACTGCAGAATATCAATTCAATGATTCATACTCCTGCCGATAATAATCAGTTAAGAGAAGTATGGCAGTTAATGTATGCTGGAATTAATAGAGCTAATTATGTTTTAGAGTTTAAAGAAAAAACAGAATTTGCAGGTAGAGATGCAATTATAGCACAAGCATATTTTTTAAGAGCTTATTTTACATTTGAATTGACAAAGTTTTTTGGGGATGTTCCATTGAGTTTTGAAGAAAGAAATGGTGTAAATAGAATGGTCGACAAAAGAATTTTATTTGGACAAGAGTTTGACGTTAATAGAGTTGGTAGTATCGCAGATGTCTATAGTTTAATAGAAGAGGATTTAAAGGAAGCCATTACGAAATTACCTGCTTCATCTCAAACGGAGGCATATAAAATCACAAAAGGTGCTGCTCAAGCATTATTGGGTAAAGTATATTTATATCATGGTACATTTGATAACTCCAAATTTGCAGAAGCTGCTAATCAACTTGGATTAGTAGCGAACAACGCAAATTATAGTTTAGTTCAAGGAGATAATTATTTAAACTTATTCGAAAGTACGGGAGAGAATGGCTCTGAAGCTGTTTTTGAAATCCAATATACAGGAGTTGAAGCTGCTGGATGGGGGTGTATTATTTGTTCTGAAGGTTCGTACTTCGTTCAATACAATGGACCAAGATCACCATATGATGGCACAGAATATAGATCAGGTTGGGGATTTAATTTACCAACACAACAGTTGTACGATTTGTTTGACGCGAACGATTTAAGAAGAGATGTTACCTTTCTTGATTTAAGAGATCAACAGGATATCTATTCTCAAGGTAGAGATGATACTGGGTTTTTTAATAAAAAATATTTACCGCGCAAAGCTGATGATAGAGTGGGGTCAGATCCATTAAATCATCCTAATAATTATAGAGCTATTCGTTTAGCAGATGTATTATTAATGGCTGCAGAGGCAGAAGTTCAGAGTGGTGGTTCAAACGGGGAATCTTATTTAAACCAAGTTAGAGAAAGAGCATATGGTAATAATAGTCAAGATTATACTGCTGCTGAAGGTTCTTTGCTAGAAGCAATTTATACAGAAAGACGTAAAGAGTTAGCCGGTGAAGGTCATCGTTTTTTCGATTTGGTTAGAACAGGTAAAGCTAAAAGTGCATTTGATGCATTTAATGCAAGCAAACCAGCAGAATTTAATACGGTAAATTACATAGAAAATAAACACGGAATTTTTCCGATACCTTTAGTGGAATTACAATTAGCAAATGCGGTAGAAAAATGGGGTCAGAACCCAAATTATTAAAAAATATAAAAGTTGAATAAAAAACAAAACAAAATGAATTTATTAAAAAGAGGATCTTATTTAGTACTACTATTATTATTAGGTGTCACCGTATCTTGTGAAAATAATGATGATGACATAGCTGAAATCACTGGTTTAGATTTCGTAGTAGCAACATTAAATGCAGAAGGAACAAAAGCAGGAGTTGTGCCAACTACCGCTTTTGGAAACGGAAACATTTTATATACTGTTGACTTTGGCGCTACAGCTGATTCAGATACAGATGTATTTCAAACAAGTGCCCCAATGGTTACTTATGATTATCCAGAAGAAACAGTAACATATACAATTACAGTAACAGCTTCTTTAGAAGGAGCACAGGATGTTTCAATTACTAAAGAACATACAGTTACTTTCGTAGTAGCTCCTCCTTCAGGCGGAGGCGGTGGAGGTGATACCAGTGCTGTAGCCGGTACTTGGAGATTAGCGCCGGAGTCTGGAGCTTTCGGAGTTGGTCCAGCATTGAATGATGTATCTTGGTTTTCTAGTTCTGCGGATGATGTAACAACAAGAGCATGTTTGTTTGATGATGAATATGTATTTAATGCGGATGGAACTTTTCAGAATGTTTTAGGAGCTGACACTTGGTTAGAAGCTTGGCAAGGTGCTGATCCTGATGATTGTGGTGCACCAGTATTTCCGCATGACGGAAGCGGAGCAGCAACATACACGTATGATGCTACTTCAGGTTCGATAACACTAGATGGTAGAGGAGCTTATTTAGGTTTAGCAAAAGTTATTAATTTGGCTGAGTTGGAGTCTCCAGCTGGTGCTCCAGATTCAATAACGTATATCGCTGCTTTAGATGGTGATACTTTAGAAATAGATATTGAAGTTGCAGGCGGTGGTTACTGGTCTTATAAATTAGTTAGAGATGCAGCACCTTCTTTAGAAGGTACATGGAAATTAGCGCCAGAATCTGGAGCATTCGGAGTTGGACCGGCATTAGATGATGTATCTTGGTTTTCTAGTTCTTCGGATGATGTAACAACAAGAGCATGTTTATTTGACGATGAATATGTGTTCAATGCAGACGGAACTTTTAATAATGTTTTAGGAGCAGACACTTGGTTAGAAGCTTGGCAAGGTGCGGACCCTGATGATTGTGGTGTTCCAGTATTTCCTCATGACGGCAGCGGAGCAGCAACATACACGTATGATGCAACTGCTGGTTCAATAACACTAGATGGTAGAGGAGCTTATTTAGGTTTGGCAAAAGTTATTAATTTGGCTGAGTTGGCATCTCCAGCAGAAGCGCCAGATTCAATAACATATATGGCTGATTTGGATGGTGATACTTTAGAAATAGATATTGAAGTTGCAGGCGGTGGTTATTGGAAATACAAATTAGTAAGACAATAATAATTAGTATAGAATTTTGAATTAATTGAATTAAAAGCCGGTATTAAGTTTATTTAATACCGGCTTTTTATTTTTATTCAAATAAGTAATCAACGAAACGATTTTCTTTTAATTGATGTAGTAATGATTTTAAAAGAATCAATACAATACCACAACATTAATAAAGATTTCAAATTTTATGAATTCTTAAGGATGAAGTATATTAAAGGTATTGCTGATTGTTTTGTAATTTATTTGTCATGTATGTTTTTTGTTGCGGTATCTAGACTTGATATAGTACTAAAAGAATATTACATTTATAGAAGTTTAATAAGTTAAATTATTTAATGGATGTTGCTTTTTAAGTAATCAACGATTCTAAAAAGCATTATCTCTAAAAAAAAAAGAAATTATGAAGAACATTTTTTTAAGATTGTTACTTTTCTTTTTCGCAATGAATGTCTTTGCTCAAAAAACAGATAAAGTTTCTGTTGTTAGTAATGAACAAGGAATGAAGTTAGTGGTTAATGGAGAAGATTTTATGATTAATGGTATGAATTGGGATTATGTTCCAATTGGTACAAATTATGCATACAGTTTATGGAAGCAACCTGAGGACGTTATCAAAAGTGCTCTGGATGCGGAAATGGGATTGCTAAAAAATATGGGTGTAAACACGATTCGGGTTTATACTGGTATTCAGCCAAAGTGGATTTCTTATATCCATGAAAATTTTGGCATTTATACAATGTTAAATCACTCTTTTGGGCGCTATGGGTTAACGATTAATGGTGTTTGGACACCTGTCACGGATTACAGGGAGGCAGAAACTAAAAGCCAATTATTATCGGATGCAAAGGAGATGGCCAATACTTACAAAGGAACTCCAGGATTACTTTTATTCTTATTAGGGAATGAAAATAATTATGGTCTTTTTTGGTCTGGGGCAGAAACTGAAGATTTTCCTGAGGGAGAGGAGCAAAAGAAGGCTGTTGGTGAAAAAAGAGGTAGACCAATGTATAAATTGATGAATGAGGCTGCCGTCTTAATGAAAAACTTAGATGGTTCTCATCCGGTTGCTATTTGTAATGGTGATTTTTTGTTTTCAGATATTGTTGCAGAGGAATGTCCAGATGTAGATATTTACGGCACAAATATGTATCGAGGTAAATCTTTTGGAGATGCTTTTGAAAGAGCTAGTAAGGAGTTGAATAAACCGATAATGTTTACAGAATTTGGGGCGGATGCTTTTAATGCTTTAACGAATCAAGAAGACCAAAAAATGCAGGCATTTTTTATGCTAGAAAATTGGAAGGAGATTTATCAAAATGCCGCAGGTTTAGGGAAAGCGAATAATTCTATTGGAGGATTTACATTTCAATTTAGTGATGGCTGGTGGAAATTAGGTCAAACTGAAAATTTGGATGTTCATGATAATGGAGCATCTTGGTCTAATGGAGGTTATTATTTAGATACTAAAAATGGGAGTAATAATATGAATGAAGAATGGTTTGGTATCTGTGCAAAAGGACCAACAAATTCTGCAGGATTATATACATTATACCCAAGGGCAGCATATTATGCCTTAAAACAAGCTCATAGTATAAATCCTTATGGACTTGGAGTCTCTGCTACCTCGGTAACAAATCATTTTAATAATATCCAATTAATGGATGCTGTTTTAAGAGCGAGAGGAGATAAAGCTGCTTTAGGAGGTAATGAAAAAATTAAATTAAGTAATTTAAGGGCAGAATTCACCACTTTTAATACAGGAGGATCGTTACTAACAACTGATGGTTTAGATGGTACATCTGGTGAATATCCAGACAAAACAGGTTTTGATCACATGCAATCTTATTATGTGGGAGTTCAAGGGCAACCTTCTGCAAACATGAGGGCAGAAGTAAACTTTAATATATTAGGAAATATTGCTGGAAATCCAATAGATGATATTTTTTATGAAAATGTAGGAAGAACTGTTTCATTTGCAAGTGTAAATAGTAATGGTGGTTATGAGGCTATGCCTGTTAATGATAATAATAGATTGCGTGTCTATAACGCCTCATTTGAGTGGAATGCTGAAGATTTTGAGATGAGAGGTTTTTATAGGACTGGTCATTATCATTGGGGATATGAAGGCGATTTTTTTGGCTTATACCGGGAATCATATTATGGTCCAAATTTAGACATATATAATGGGGAGATTTTAGGAATTGAAGTTGATGGTAAAGGTGCTTTAGAGGGTTTAAAAGCAGCATTTGGACCGCAGTTATGGTGGGGAGCAAACCCAGCCGTTTTATTAAAATATAGTAAACAATTAGGTCACTATAATTTTACAGGTATCTATCATGAGGATATAGCTAGTAATACTGAAGCTCAAACATCAGGATTTATCCCGTTACCGAAAACAAAGAGAGTCACTTTGGCTATGGAAAGAAAAGGAGCAAATTTTGGAATGCAATTAGGTGCAATCTGGGGAGGACAGCCTTTAAATGGTAGAGAGTATCAAGATATTAGATACCAAAATGGATTTTCAAATGTTGTTGTTGATAAAATTAAGTCTTCAGATAATTGGGGAGGTAAAGCGAAAATAACTTTTCAAAAAGGAACTTTTAATTGGTATGCACAAGGTGCCGTTATGGGCTTAGTTGCTAATGGTGGTTTTGATCAAACACAAACGTTTACAGGATGGAAATTAAAAGATAATGGAAGCGGAAATCAATCTAACTTTTTAACTGGTTTTGCGTATAATTTCGGTAAATTCGAAATAGCACCAAACTTCTTATGGCAAAAACCATTAGTTGCTGCAATGCCAAATGATGTAAATGCTCCGGGAAGATTAAGAAATGTTGTATTGGATCCATTTGCTGTTAGAGGAAATAGAGAAACCACTGCCGGAGAACTTTTGTTAACATTTGATCCAACACCAGGAACTTGGATGTATGAGTTTAATAATGATAGAGCAGAAGATGCAAAATTTGCAATGAACCTTGGTTTTGTATATCGTCATTTACCAACAACGCAAGATGCAGCAATTGGTTTTTTAGCAAATCGTAGTTCATTTGCATTTCCAAATTCAGCACCAGCTGAAGATTTATGGGAAGTGAATTCTAGAATTGTATCTAAAATAAATCCAGAATTTGGTTTTATAGCAAACTTATATTACGGTAACGGACAATCTAATGGTAGTGATGAAAGATTAATTACAAGAGCAGGAGGTGATGTTAGAATGATTTATAATAAATTGAAAGTTATTGCAATGGCTAAATTTAACGATTGGGGGCCTTTTGATTATCACAGAGATTTTAATTTAACATACCCAGCACAATTCATGTTAGATTTATCTACATCTGTAGGGAAACCAAATTGGTTGCTTTTACCGGGCACCAAAGTTGGTTTAAGAGGAACTTGGAGATCATTAGATCAATACTCTCCTAGATACTCACCAAATCAAACATCTTCAGCTTTTGCAACTGCACCAACAATCAGTCCTGTAGGATTTGATAATGGTTCGGAATGGGAGATTAGAACATACATTCATATCAACATTGGAAAATAAATAACTTATGAAAAATATAAAATATAATTATACAAAAACTTTTTTCCTTTTAGGGCTATTATTCGTAACAGTCATAAGTTGTGAAAGAGAACTTTCGGACGATGTAGTTTTAGCTACATTTTCGGATAGTGCAGAAGTTTATATAGACGGCTTTAGTGGTGGATTAGAATATTATCCCTATGCAGATTCTCAGCAAGAAGCTTTTTCTGTGGATACAGAAGTTAAATATTCAGGTTCATCATCTATGAGGTTTGACGTTCCAAATGTTGGAGATCTTCGAGGTGCATATGCTGGTGCAATATTTCGGGATGATAATGGAGGAAGAGATTTATCTGGGTACGATGCTTTAACCTTTTATGCAAAGTCATCAAAATCAGCTGTAATTAATGACATAGGCTTTGGACAAGATTTCTTTGGAAACAAATTTCAGGTTAGTAATCAAGGTCTTCAATTATCAACGAATTGGGTTAAATATATTATTCCAATTCCTGACGCATCAAAATTAACCCAAGAACAAGGAATGTTCTGGTATGCAGAAGGACCAGAAGGACCTGCAGGTAACGAAGTAGGTTATACTTTTTGGGTAGACGAATTAAAGTATGAAAAGTTAGGTACTATTGCACAGGCAAAACCAAAAATGTTTAATGGTGAAGATAAAATTGAAACTTCTTTTATTGGAGGACGTATTCAAATAACAGGTCTTACACAAACATATAATTTAGCAACAGGAGTTAATCAAACGGTTACTGCTGGCGGGCATTATTTTAAGTTCTCTACAACAGATGTTTCTGTTGCCACAGTAACTAGATCAGGTTTAGTGTCTATCGTAGGCGAGGGAACAGCAGAAATTACAGCAACTCTTAATGGAGTTGAAGTTTCAGGTTCTCTATCCATTACCTCTCTAGGTCAATTTGTGGTAGCTGCAACACCAACAGTAAATGCAAGTAATGTAATTTCAATCTTTAGCGATGCTTATACAAATCAACCAGTAGAATATTATAATGGTTATTGGGCACCTTATCAAACAACCTTAGGACAGAATGACATTACAATAAATGGAGATAATATTATAAAATATTCTGAACTGAATTTTGTTGGTATTCAATTTACAAAGCCTACAATAGACGTTTCTCAAATGACTAATTTTCATGTAGACATACAAGTTATAAATGAATTAGATTCTGGGGATTTTGTTACAGTAAAATTACAAGATATTGGACCGGATAATACTTTTGGCACTGGAGACGATTCTGCTGCAGAAATTAAATACTCTTCATCAGATTTAGTAGCAGGAGAATGGGTAGGTATAGATATACCTCTTTCTAGTCTCTCTAGTTTAACAGGTACATCTAATTTAGCACAAGTTGTTTTTGTTTCAGACGCAACTGTAACTGATATGTATGTTGATAATATATATTTTAATAAATAATAAGAAATAAAAAAGATACAAATATGAATTTTATTAATAAAAATAAAATTATGTCATTTGGCAAGTATTTTATAACAGCAATATTATTTGTGGTTTATAGCTGTTCAGATAACGAAACTCAAACTGTAACCACATTGAAGAAATTAGTCTTTGTAGATAACTTTGAAGTAGATGGGGCTCTAGATTCTGCAAAATGGGCTTATGATACTGGTACAGGAGATAATGGCTGGGGTAATAATGAATTACAATATTATTCTGACCGATTAGAAAATGTTGAGGTGAAAGATGGGATGTTACATATTACTGCATTGCAAGAATCTTATATGGGTTCTGGTTATACTTCAGGAAAAGTATTAACAAGAGGTTTATTTGAAACCAAATATGGTCGCTTTGAAGCTAGAATAAAGTTGCCTTGGGGCCAAGGCTTGTGGCCCGCTTTTTGGCTACTTGGCGATGATGCTGAGGGCACTGTTATTTGGCCGAAAATAGGTGAAATTGATATTATGGAGTATGTTGGTCAAGAACCAACAATTGCGCATGGTAGCATTCATGGTCCCGGTTATTCAGCCGGCGAAGCAGTCACAAAAAGTTATACTTTAGAAAACAGCCGATTTGATACAGACTTTCATGTTTTTGGAATTGAATGGGGCCCAAACTACATTAATTATTATATTGATGACGTTTTATATAACCAAATAACACCAAAGGATTTACCAGAAGGAACTAAATGGGTTTTTAATGATAACCAGTTTTATCTTATTCTAAACATGGCTGTCGGGGGATCTTTTGTAGGTTCACCAAATGCTGAAACTGAGTTTCCACAAAAAATGGTAGTAGATTACGTCAAAGTATATCAGTAAAAAATCAATTTAGAATAGAATGATGGTAATTAATTATACCATCATTCTATTTTTTAAAAATATTTTCGCTTTAAATTTTTATTTAAGACTCACTTCAATATATCTAACTGAATTCTTCAATAAAAGATAGTTTAACAGAATTTTATGAAATGACATTATTTGGAAGTTTTTTATGCGCAATAAAAAATCAACTAAAGTCTAAATAAAGTATAGTAAAACTATAGATAAGATAAAATATAAATATAATCAAGACAAAATAAATGAGTAAAACTGTTTCTTACGAAGACAATTTAACCTCTAAAAGTGATAAGGAAATTACTGGAGAGTTAGTTAATTATGAAAATGAATCTTATTATAAGATTTCTAATAGTCATAAAATGCGTCCTTTTTTTATGAGTATTATTTCAGACTCAAATCATTGGATGTTTATCTCAAGTAATGGAGGTTTAACAGCAGGTAGAAAAAATGCTGAATCCGCTATTTTTCCTTATTATACAGATGATAAAATAACTGAATTAGCAGAAACTACTGGTTGTAAATCGATTTTTAGAATACAAAAAAATGGCAAAACACTTATATGGGAGCCATTTTCGGAAAGACAAGCAGGTATTTACTCAATAGTTAGAAATCTTTACAAAAATGAATTTGGAAATAAAGTAATTTTTGAAGAAATCAATCAAGATTTAGGACTTACATTCAAATATCAATGGAATTCTAGTGATGAATTTGGTTTTGTTAGAAAAGCGACACTGATAAATAATTCTGATTTAGATTTAGATATTTCTATTCTAGACGGATTTCAGGATATTTTACCTTTTGGTGTAAGTTCAGATTTGCAAGGGATTAGAAGTAACTTGGTAGATGCCTATAAAAAATGTGAACTTGAAGTAGACTCAGGTTTGGGTATTTATGCATTAAGTGCTATTATCGTGGATAAAGCAGAACCGAGTGAAGCTTTAAAAGCAAATGTTGTTTGGTCTCGTGGATTAGAAAACCCTAAATACTTATTATCTTCTTTACAATTAAACAATTTTAGAAGAGGCATGAAGCTGGAGCAAGAAGTGGATATGAAAGCAGAAAAAGGTGCTTACTTCTTAAATGCTAATATCAACTTACCTGCCAATCAAGAAAAAAGATGGTTGCAAGTTGTGAATGTAAATCAAACAGTTTCTGATGTTACTTATATTTCAGAAATGATTAAAAATAATGCTAGCTTAGACGAACTTTTACAAGTTAGCATAGAGGAAGGAACAAAAAAATTAGTAAAATTGGCTGCAGCTTCAGATGGTTTGCAACTTTCTAATGATCCATTAATTAATACAAGACATTTTTCAAATACGCTTTTCAATATTATGAGAGGTGGTATTTTTGATGATAATTACTCAATTGAAAAACAAGATTTTATTACCTATTTATCAAAAGCAAACAAACAATTATTTGTTGCAAAAAAAGAATTTTTAGCTAGCTTACCAGAGAAATTCACATTGAATTTCATTAAAAATTTAGCAGAAAATGATGCAGACAAAGATTTTAAAAGATTGTGCTTAGAATATTTACCATTAAAATTTAGTAGAAGGCATGGAGATCCAAGTAGACCTTGGAACAAATTTTCTATCAATACAAAAAGTGAAATTGATGGCTCTAAAATTCTAGATTACGAAGGAAACTGGAGAGATATTTTTCAAAATTGGGAGGTTCTTGCCTATTCATATCCTCAATTTATAGAGAGTATGATTCATAAATTTTTGAATGCAACTACATTTGAGGGTTACAATCCTTACAGAGTTACAAAAGGTGGTTTTGATTGGGAAGTGATAGAAGAGAATGATCCTTGGTCTTATATAGGTTATTGGGGAGATCACCAAATAATTTATTTACTTAAATTTTTAGAGTTTATAGAGAAACATTATCCATCTAAACTTGCAGAATTATTCAATGATGATATTTTTGTATATGCTAATGTGCCATATAAAATAAAACCGTATTCAGATATTTTAAAGAATCCAAAAGATACGATTGATTTCGATCACCAATTAAATGCTGAAATTGATGAGAGAAGAGCGATAATGGGTGCTGATGGATCTTTACTAACTGATAAAAATAAAAATGTTTATAAAGTAAACCTTATTGAAAAGTTATTAGTTACGGTTTTGGCAAAAGTTTCAAACTTTATTCCTGAAGGTGGAATTTGGTTAAATACACAAAGACCAGAATGGAATGATGCAAACAACGCGTTAGTTGGTAATGGGGTTTCTATGGTAACGTTAAATTACTTAAGAAGATTTATTAATTTCTTTGAGGGTATTTTAGAAAATTCTGATGTAAATAATATTCAAATTTCTGATGAGGTATCAGTTTTATTTAATGATATTTTAAAAACCTTAGACGGAAATACTACCATTTTAGAGAGTAAAGTATCAGATAAAGATAGAAAAACAGTTTTAGATGGATTAGGGAATCCTGCAAGTAAATATAGAGAGTTTATCTATAAAAACGGATTTTCGGCTAAAAAATCAGCACTAACTAAAGCATCTTTATTACATTTTTTTACAATCACAAAAGACTATTTAGAGCATAGTATTAGAGCAAACAAACGTTCGGATAATATGTATCATGCATATAATTTAATGACGATAGAAAATACGGATGAAGTTTCCATTTCATACCTATCGGAAATGTTAGAAGGTCAAGTAGCAGCTTTAAGTTCTGGATACTTAACTCCAACGCAAGCTTTAGATTTGTTAGATGGATTAAAAGCCTCGGCATTGTTTAGACCGGACCAATACAGTTATATTTTATATCCAAATAAAAACTTACCAAGATTTACCAAGAAAAATAATATTCCATCAGAAAAAGTTGAAACTTCTAAATTATTAAAAGAGTTAGTAGCTGCAGAAAACAAACAATTAATAGAAAAAGACGTTTTAGGGAACTATCATTTTAACGGAAATTTTAACAATGCAAATAGTGTAAAAGAAGCTTTAGCAAGTTTGCCAGAAGACTATAAAGAATTAGTAATAAAGGAATCGGATGCTGTTTTAGATATTTTCGAGGAAATTTTTGATCATAAATCTTTTACAGGACGTTCAGGAACTTTCTTTGGTTATGAAGGTTTGGGTTCTATTTATTGGCACATGGTTTCTAAGCTATTATTAGCAGTCCAAGAAAACTGTTTATTAGCAGTAAACTCCGGTGAAAGTGAAGTTGTTATTGGTAAATTATTTGACCATTATTATGAAATAAATGCGGGGGTTGGAGTTCATAAATCACCAGAATTATATGGTGCTTTTCCAACAGATGCCTATTCACATACTCCAGCAACAAAAGGTGCTCAACAGCCAGGGATGACTGGCCAAGTAAAAGAAGATTTACTAAGTAGATTTGGCGAGTTAGGTGTTTTTGTTGAAAAAGGAAAAATTATTTTTAAACCAAGGTTATTAAAAACTTCTGAGTTTTTAAATGAACCAAAAGTATTTGAGTATATAAATATTAACGGCGAAAAACAGCAATTAAATATTGATAAAAATCAGCTGTGTTTTACGTATTGTCAAGTTCCAATCATTTATAGTTTATCTAACGATAACAGCGTTGAAGTTATTTTTAACGATGAATCAAATACAGTTTTTGATAGTTTAAGTTTAGATGGAAGCACAAGCTCGGAAATGTTTGATAGATCAAATAAAATTAACCACATAAAAGTATCAATTATTAAGTAAAGTTGATGAAAAACCGTAATATAATATACCTAATTTGTTGTTTTTTGTTGATAGGTATTGGTTGCAATAATGAAATGAAAGTAAGTAGTAAAGCTCAAATAGAACAAAAAGTGGAGGCTCTTTTAGAGTTAATGACTTTAGAAGAGAAAATCGGACAAATGTCACAAATAAGACATTTTGAAGAGTCTGCTGATAAGCATGTTACTGAAAAATTTATAGGGTCAATCATTCATACGCAAGGCCCAAATCCGGGAAAAACCGCTTTAGGGTGGCAAAAGAGGTTTATAAAACTTCAAAAGAAGGCGCTTTCTACAAGATTGGGTATTCCTTTATTATTTGCTGTAGATGCTGTTCATGGTCAAAATACTTTTGAAGGAGCAACTATTTTTCCACACAACGTAGGTTTAGGAGCAACAGGAAATGAAAACTTAGTTCAAGAAATTGCGGAAATTACCGCTTTAGAAAGTCAGGCAACGGGTTTTAATTGGGTGTTTTCACCTTGCGTTGCAATTCCTTTTAATGAAAAGTGGGGAAGAGTATACGAAGCATTCTCAGAAAGTACAGAACTAACAGAAAAACTAACAAGAGCCTCTGTTAAAGGTCATCAGGGAAATTTAGCAGACCCAAAAACGGTAATGGCAACCGCCAAACATTTCGTAGGCGATGGTGCAACGGATTTTGGTGTAGAAGGTGGTAATACTTCTTTATCTCGAGCTGGAATTAAAGAACGTTTATTGGCGCCTTACAGAATGGCCGTTAAGGAAAATGTTGGTGCAGTTATGGCATCATTTAATACAGTTTCTGGTATTTCTATGCATGCGCATAAGTCTTTAATAACTGATGTTTTAAAAGCTGATATGAATTTTGACGGCATTGTAGTTTCTGATTGGAAAGGGTATTCCCGTTTTGGTAAAAATGATATCATAAATGCTGGAATAGACATGATTATGGCTGTTGATGGTGATTTAGAAGATTTTCAAAAAGGAGTAAAAAGAGGTGTAGAAACAGATACAATTGCGATGTCTAGAATTGATGACGCAGTGAAAAGAATTTTACGTCAAAAATTTAGATTAGGTTTATTTGAAAACCCATTTCCAGATTCAACGTTAGTTTCTAAAATAGGAATTAAAAAACATAGAAATGTTGCACGACAGGCAGTCAGAGAATCTATAGTACTTTTAAAAAACAAGAATAAAGTCTTGCCTTTAGATAAAGAAACTAAGAAAATTGTAGTTGTTGGAGAGCATGCAAATAGCAGTGGTTTGCAATCTGGAGGATGGACTGTTAACTGGCAAGGAACCAAAGAAAATTATAAAGGAGCAACAACCATTTTAGAAGGAATTAAAAAACATGCAAAAGGAAATGTTGTGTATGATAAAGAACCAACTCAAAATCATTTTGATGCCGATATTGCTATTATCGTTGTTGGAGAAACTCCGTACGCAGAATTTTTCGGAGATATTGGGCATGAATCAAATACAAGAAAATTAACTTTAACAGAAGAACATCAAAACTACATAAAAACATATTCAGAAAAAGGAATAAAAACAATTGTGGTGTTAGTTTCGGGAAGACCTTTGGTTGTAACAGACCAAATAGAAACGTCTGACGCATTTATGGCAACTTGGTTATTAGGTTCAGAAGGAGATGGAGTTGCCGAAATTATTTTTGGAGATTTTAATTTTTCTGGAAAATTACCGCATTCTTGGCCAAAATCAGAAGAAGATTACAAAGGAAAGTACGGACCCAATTTTTGGGATAAAACTATACAACCATTATATCCTTTGGGGTATGGTTTAAAATATTAAATAAGGAAAAGAAGTAAGAACAATCATTTAAAAAGTGCAGAAGAATATGAAATCAAGTTTAAAAATTTTAGTAACGTTTTTAATATTACAGATTGTATTTGGATGTAGTTCTAAAAAAGAGAATACAAAAGAAGTAAAGCAACCAATTAAAGAAATGACAGCAGCCAAAATTTTAGGAAATCCAGAATATTTAGCAATTTCTTATGGAGGATATAGAGCAAAATCTAGAGAAGTACAGCCAACAATCTCTGAGTTAAAAGAAGATTTAAAGTTAATGCACGCAATGGGTATTCGGATTATTAGAACTTATAATGTGCAACCAAAACTACCACACGCATCAAATATTTTAGAAGCAATTAGTCAACTTAAAAAAGAAGATGAAAATTTCGAAATGTATGTGATGTTAGGTGCTTGGATAGATTGTTTAAATGCTTGGACAGGTAAAGTGCCTAATCACGAAATTGAAAGCGATCAGAATGAAGGAGAAATTGCAAGAGCTGTTGCTCTAGCTAACAAATATCCAGATATTGTTAAAGTGATTGCTGTTGGTAACGAAGCCATGATTAAATGGGCTACGAGTTATTTTGTAAGACCTAATGTTATTTTAAAATGGGTAAACCATTTACAAGGTTTAAAGAAAGAAGGAAAACTTTCTAAAGATCTGTGGATTACTTGTTCAGATGATTTTGCTTCCTGGGGTGGTGGAGATCCAAGCTATAAAGTTAAAGAATTAGAAGATATAATTAGGGCAGTAGATTATGTTTCAATGCATACCTACGCTTATCATAACTCTCATTATAACCCAGAATTTTGGAAAGTTCCAAATCATGAAAAAGGTTTATCGGATAAAGAAAAAATAGACCAGGCTATGTTACGTGCATTAAATTTTGCAAAAACGCAATATAAAGATGTTTCGGATTATGTGAAAAGTATAGATTCTACAAAGGCAATTCATATTGGCGAAACGGGATGGGCAACTGTCTCTAGCGGGCATTATGGGGCTAATGGATCGAGAGCAACAGATGAATACAAGCAAGGATTATATTACAAACATCTGCGTGATTGGACAAATAAAGAAGGTATTTCTTGTTTCTATTTTGAAGCTTTTGATGAACAGTGGAAAGATGCACATAATGCAAAAGGTTCAGAAAATCACTTTGGTTTATTTACTTTGAAAGGAGAAGCTAAATATCCAATTTGGGATTTAGTAGATAAAGGAATTTTTAAAGATTTAAAAAGAAATGGTAATTCAATTATTAAAACATTTAAAGGAGATAAGGAGGCTTTGATGAAAGACGTTTTAGTACCTAATACAGAATACCACAGATAATTAACTACTTATGCGAACTATAAAATATATTTTTTATTTATTTCTGACATGTATGATTTTAAGCTGCAATAGTAAAGAAGACAAATTGGAAGTAGAAGTATACGAAACCTCGGCAAGCGGAAATAATTTAACCAAATTGGATGATTTTTCTACTAACGAGACTCAAGAAAATGCAATTCAAATAAAATTACTACCAGCACAAAAACGTCAAACAATCACAGGTTTCGGTGGATCATTTACAGAATCATCTGCTTACTTATTAAATAAGTTAAGTAAAGAAAATAGAGAGATTATTATTGAAGCTTATTTTGGTGAAAGTGGGGCAAAATATTCATTGACAAGAACACATATGAATTCTTGTGATTTTTCTATTAGCCAATATTCTTATGCACCTGTTGCAGATGACAAAGAATTAAAGCATTTTACAATACAAGATGATATAGACGATATAATTCCGATGATTAAAGATGCTATGAAAGTATCGAAAGATGGCTTTAAAATTCTGTCATCACCCTGGACGGCATCACCTTGGATGAAAGATAATAAGGAATGGGTAGGAGGTAAGTTATTACCAGAATATTATGATACTTGGGCGTTGTTTTTCTCTAAATATATAAGTGCATATAAAGCAGAAGGAATTGATATTTGGGGCTTTACAGTGGAAAACGAGCCTTTAGGAAATGGAAATAACTGGGAGAGCATGCATTTTTCACCTGATGAAATGACCAATTTTGTTCAAAATCATTTAGGTCCAAAATTAGAAGCCGATGGCCATAAAGCAAAAATTTTAGGCTACGATCAAAATAGAGAACATTTAAATGAATGGGTAGATTCCATGTATAAAAATGAGGAAACATCTAAATATTTTGATGGAACAGCAATTCATTGGTATGCAAGTACATATGATTATTTTCCAGAAGAATTAAAATATGCTCACAATAAAGCACCGAATAAATATATCATTCAGTCAGAAGCTTGTGTAGATTCAGAAATTCCACAATGGCAAGATGATGCGTGGTATTGGAGAAAAGAGGCTACAGATTGGGGTTGGGATTGGGCTCCAGAAAAAGATAAATATTTACATCCTAAGTATGCTCCGGTAAACAGATATGCTAGAGATATTATTGGTTGTTTAAATAATTATGTTGATGGTTGGATAGATTGGAATATGGTTTTAGATACGCAAGGAGGGCCAAACTGGTTTAAGAATTGGTGCGTTGCGCCCGTGATTGTCGATCCAGAAAAAGATGAAATATATTTCACGCCAATTTATTATACACTGTCACATTTCAGCAAATTTATAAGACCAGAGGCAAAGGTAATTGGACTTGAAAACTCCGATAAAGAATTAATGGTAACTGCAGCAGAAAACCTTGACGGAACTATCGCAGTCGTTGTTTTTAATGAAGGCAAAATAAATAAAAAAATAAACTTAACTCTAAAAGATAAGAGTATCGAGATTAACATAAAAGGACAAGCAATTCAGACCATTGTGATTCCAAATTAAAAATAAAACTAACTTAAAATCAGTAAAAATATGTCAAATAAATCTACAACACCAGTAAGAGGTAAAGTTCCATTCGGACAGAAAGCTGCCTTTGGCTCAGGTCACTTAGTACTTAATCTATTACCTGGTTCACTGGGAGTTTTTATGTTCTTCTTATTAACCGCTTTTGGAATGGATCCTTTTTTAGCAGGATTACTCGGAGGTTTGCCAAGAATATTTGATGCTATTACGGACCCAATTATGGGTTTTATTACAGATAATACAAAATCTAAATGGGGAAGAAGAAGACCGTATATTTTTGTGGGTGCTATTTTAAGTGGTGTTTTATTTGCGCTCTTATGGCAATTAGATCCAGAGAACACGCAGAATTATAATTTTTGGTATTTCTTAATTATGTCCATGGTGTTTTTAATTGGTAATACCATGTTTGCAACTCCATTAGTAGGTTTAGGGTATGAAATGACTTCTGACTATAATGAGCGAACAAATTTAATGGCATTTTCACAAACGGTAGGTCAAATTGCATGGATGATTGTTCCTTGGTTTTGGGTTATAATTAGTGACCCAGATATGTTGCCTATATCTGCTGAAGAAATAAGTAGAATAGCTTCTTTAGGGTTAAGTGATGCAGATGCAGCAAAAACTACATTAGAAGCGGTTCAAGCAAATGGTGTTCGTAAGCTTTCTGTAATAGTTGGTGCAGCATGTATCGTTTTAGGGATAATACCTGCTTTTTTCTGTAAAGGAATTGATTCTGCAAACATGGAGAACAGAAAAGAAATTTCATTTAAATCTCTTGGTTCTAATTTAATGGATCTTTTTAGAGGTATAGCGCAAGTTGCAAAAAATAAACCTTTTACAAAGCTTTGTGGTGCTACTTTTTTAGTCTTTAATGGTTTTCAAATGGTAGCAGCTTTCAGTGTTTATATCATCGTATTTTATATGTATAATGGTAGTTATGAGGACGCTGGTACTTTACCAGCTTGGTTTTCTACAGTAACTGCAGTTATTACAGCGTTTGGAGTTATACCAGTAGTTTCTTGGATGGCCGGTAAATGGGGCAAACGTAGAGCTTTTATTTACTCTACAGCGATTTCTATTGTTGGTTATGTTTTAAAATGGTGGGCATTTGACCCAGAAAATATTTACTTACTATTTATGCCAATTCCATTTATGGCTTTTGGTTTAGGAGGATTATTTACTTTAATGATGTCTATGACAGCGGATGTTTGTGATTTAGATGAATTAGAAAATGGTATGCCACGTAAAGAAGGAACTTTTGGAGCAATTTACTGGTGGATGGTAAAATTAGGACAAGCATTAGCGTTAGTTTTAGGAGGACTCGTTTTAAAAATGGTTGGTTTTGATGGTGCTGCAGCACAACAAACTGCAGAGACAATGACTAGTTTGCGTATTGCTGATGTTGTAATTCCGGCATCAACTGCAGGTTTGGCAATATGGATTATGTGGAAATATAGTTTAAACGAGGCTAGAGCTAAAGAAATTAAAGATTTGTTAGTAGAACGAAGAGGAGAGTTGTAAATAAATAAAAAAAAATAAATTAAAATGTCATTTAGAGAAGAGCAGTATTACGCAAGTAGTAAAGAAAGTTTTATAAAATTAGAAAAGGATTTTAAATCTCATGAAGGAGTAGATTTTAATGAATATTCTTCAGAAGAGGATTTGAAAAAACTTTGGCACGATACCTTAGAAAATGGTATGCACGGTCTTTGTTTTAGCATGTATGAAGATCAACAGAAACCTGGAGATGTTATTACGATCGAGCAAGTAGAACGAAGAATTAAAATTATAAAACCTTATACAAAATGGGTTCGTTCTTTTTCTTGTATAGAAGGTAATGAGCATATACCTAGAATGGCGCATAAGCACGGTTTGAAAAACATGGTTGGTGCATGGTTAAGTGACGATTTAGAAATGAATGAGTCGGAAATAGAAGGACTTATTCAACTTGCAAAAGAAGGATGTGTAGATATAGCGGCAGTTGGTAACGAAGTTTTATACAGAAATGATTTATCATTAGAGCAATTATTAGGCTACATAAAAAGAGTAAAAGAAGCATTACCGGGTATGCCAGTTGGGTATGTGGATGCGTATTATGAATTTTCAAAGCATCCAGAGTTAGTAGAAGTTTCTGATGTTATTTTAGCAAATTGCTACCCATATTGGGAAGGCTGTAGTATAGAGCATTCTCTAAACCACATGCAGCAAATGTATGGACAAGCAGCACATGCGGCAAATGGTAAAAAAGTAATTATTACAGAATCTGGTTGGCCAAGTAAAGGAGAAAGTTTAAGAGGCGCACATTCATCTGAAGAAAATGCCATGAAGTATTTTATTAATGCTCAAGCCTGGTCTTCAAAGGACGATATAGATATGTTTTATTTCTCTTCTTTTGATGAATCATGGAAAGTAGGAGCAGAAGGTGTTGTTGGAGCGTATTGGGGACTATGGGATAAGCATGAAAAATTAAAGTATTAAGGGTTAATTAATTTTTTAATAAACTACAAAGGGTTTCTATTTATTTAGAAACTCTTTTTTTGTTTACTTTATAAAGTGTTAGAAATACAAAGGTTTAATATTTACAATATATTCATGAATTAGATATATGTATTATTAAATACGGTTGATTATGAAATTCAAACTCATTTATTTGAAGCATTTATTTGTATTGCTTTTTAATTCTCTCACTTGAAAAATCAAATCGCGACATATATCCAAAAACTTTAGTAGGGGGATTTGAATTATTGGCCCTAGAACAAACAGGAATTGATTTTAATAATATGATAAAAGAATCTAAGTACTTTAATCATTATCTTTTTGGTCAAATATATGTGGGCTCTGGTCCAGCTATAGGTGATTTTAGATAACGATGGTTTACTAAATATTTTCTTTGGAGGTAATTAAGTTGGTGAAAGAATATATCAGAATAAAGGAAATTTTAAGTTTGAAGATATTTCTAGATATTCTTCCATAATATAAAGTTAATGCTGCTGTATTATATGTAATTACTAATTATTAAAATATTATTTTAATCCATGAAGATGGTGAAGTAATCCTTCAGTAGCTGCTTATATAAACTTAGGAAGTAGAATAAAAATGATTTTAATAATGACGGATTTATAGAAATATTAATTATAATATTCATCATAGTGCAGAAACTATAAGATATAATGCTATAATTCAGAGAATGGTCTTCTTGTATTAGCTATTGGTAATAATAATTTTAAATCGACTAAATCTTCATAAAGCGGAGTTTATATTCTATTACAGGTCGTTCAATCAAATCATTTAAAATAAAGAAGCAATATTAAGAGTTAATAATTATTTAAAGTTTCTTCAAAGAAATTGTTGATTTATATAACACGTTGTTTTTTCTTTTTTTTACGATTCAAAACTTTTTAATTTTAATAATCCAAATTTTGTTCTATTTTTTCTATCAATTAATCATAATCTTCGGTTAAAAATTCTAATTTAACCACAACAATACCTATACTTTATTTCTTTTGTAAGGAATACCCTCAAATTTTAAATAACTATGAGCGTTTCAAAAACCCAAAGAACAGCAGAATATTATCGTTGATTGTGTGTAGCTTTTTATTTTGTATAGTTTTTGTGATAATATTTTACTAAAAACAACATTAATATTACCTATATTGTGTACGATATTAACAATTAATATTATTTAATTTAAAACAAATTTAAAATTATGAAAAAAATTACATTATTATGTGCCTTTTTGATTACATCACTTGGGTTTTCGCAAACTTATGATCTACTAACTAATGGTGATTTCGAGAATGGTACAGAGCCTTGGGTAGGAAATAACTTAAGTGTTGTAGCTGGTGAAGCTTTTGTTAGTGAAACTAATGCAGGAGGTAATCCTTGGGATACGCAATTGGTTCATGCTAATTTGGAATTTGAAGAAAATAAAGAGTATGTTTTTACCTTTTATGCTCGTGCAGCAGCAGATAGAAAAATTACAGTAGCAATTCAAAATGTTGGTGTTTGGTCTGACCAATTTAGAGCGGACTATGATCTTACAACAACAATGACTATGTATACTGCAACCTTTAATGCTTCTTCTTCTTTTTCGAACGTTCAGATTGGTTTCTTAATGGCGGGTGCTGGTTTTACAGATGCAATTTATTATGACAATATTTCTTTAGTGACTGCAGGAGTTGCGTCAGAAACATGTAATGATGGTATAATGAACAATGGTGAAACTGCGATAGATTGTGGAGGACCTAATTGTGATGCATGTCCTGAACCTCCTACAACAGCAGCTCCAACTCCGCCGAATAGAAATGGTTGGGATATAGTATCTTTATACAGTGGTTCTTATACGGATGTTGCAAGTAATTTTGATGCAGGTTGGTGTGGTAATGGTTCAATAGAAGAAGTTATGGTTGATGGAAATGCAACTATGGCTTGGAAAGGTAATAATTGTCAAGGTATTGTTTTAGATGCTGGTGTTGATGTAAGTGATTATACGAATCTTCATGTAGATGTTTATATTCAAGCTGGTACTGATTTAACTTCTGCTGTTCTTAATTTAAAATTTGTACAACAACCAGGAGGTGCTGCGAACGAAACTAATTTAAACATTGCTTCAACACCTGCTTTAACTGCTGGTTCTTGGTTATCTTTAGATATTGCAGTAGATTTAACTGGTTTTGACGGTTTTAAAGAATTTGGAATTACGAGTAATCTTAATAATAAACTTTGGTATGATAATTTATATGCATACAGAGCTCCAACTGCTAGTGTAGACAACAATGCATTATTAGGTTTTTCTATGTATCCAAACCCAGCATCTAACAGATTAAATATTTCTGCAAAAGAAGTAATTCAAAATGCAGCTGTATACAATGTATTAGGTAAAAAAGTAATGAGTTTAGAAATCAATAAATCAAGTGAGTCTATTGATATTTCTAACTTAGCTTCTGGAATATACTTAATTAAGTATAACGTAAACAATAAAGTTGGTACTGCTAAATTTGTGAAGCAATAACAACTAAATTTTAAAATTTTTTAAAACGCTCAAAATTTACTTTTGAGCGTTTTTTTTGTTTGTAGTTTTTAAGCTAATGCGTAATTTAGTATCTTTAATTTTATAAAAAAAAATACAAATTGATTTTCTTCAATAAATATACAGCCTTACTATTTGTTTTATTCATTTTCTTAAATTGTTCAAAGGAAGCGTTAAAAGAGTCTAAAAAAAGTAACGATTTAATACATGAGACAAGTCCATACTTATTACAACATGCCTATAATCCTGTAAACTGGAAAGCCTGGAATCCAAAGACATTGGCATTAGCAAAAAAAGAAAATAAGCTAATTGTAATTTCTGTAGGATACTCTGCGTGTCATTGGTGTCATGTAATGGAAGAAGAAAGTTTTGAAAATGATTCTATTGCTAAAATTATGAATGCTAATTTTATCAATATAAAAGTAGATAGAGAAGAGCGGCCAGATGTAGATAAAGTTTATATGAATGCGGTACAATTAATGACAGGCGGCGGTGGTTGGCCTCTAAATTGCATTGCACTTCCAGATGGAAGACCTATTTATGGAGGAACCTATTTTACAAAAGAACAATGGTCTAAAGTATTAAAGAGTATTTCTAAATTATATAAAGAAGAACCTCAAAAAGCTATTGAGTTTGCAGAGAATTTAACAAAGGGTATTCAAGAATCTCAGCTCATTACCTTAAACAAAGAAACGCCTAGTTTTACTAAAAAAGAGATTACATCTTCTGTGGCCTTATGGAGAAATCAAATGGACACTATTTATGGTGGATTTAAAGGTGTACCAAAATTCCCAATGCCAAATTCATTAGAATTTTTAGCAAGGTATAGTTATCAATTTAAGGATACTTCAATCGATAATTACCTAGAAAATGCATTAGCAAAAATTGCTTTTGGCGGTATTTATGATCATATTGGTGGTGGTTTCTCAAGATATGCTATTGACGAAAAATGGCATATTCCTCATTTTGAGAAAATGCTTTATGACAATGCACAATTAGTGAGTTTATACTCTAAAGCCTATTTAAAGGATAAAAACAAACTTTATAAAGATGTTGTACAAGAAACCTTACATTTCATTGAAAACGAATTAACAAGCAATAATGGAGCCTTTTATTCCTCTTTAGATGCAGACAGTAAAAATAGCTCAGGAGAAAAAGAAGAAGGAGCGTTTTATGAATGGACGGAAGAGGAACTAATAGAATTGCTTCAAGATGATTTTACTCTTTTTAAAGAATTTTATAACATAAATGACTTTGGACTTTGGGAAAATAGCAAGTATGTTTTGATAAGAAATAAATCAAAAGTTGAGTTTGCAAAAGAACAAAATATTACAATAGTAGTTCTAAATGAAAAAGTTTCTAAGTGGAAAAAGGTTTTACATAAAGCAAGAAATAAAAGAAGCAAACCTAATTTAGATGATAAAGTGCTGACCTCTTGGAATGCTTTAATGATTCAAGGATATGTGGATGCGTATAGAGCTTTTGGAAATAAAGAATATTTAGAGAGTGCGCTTAAAAATGCAAACTTCTTAGCAGAGAATCAATTAAGAAAAGATCAAGGTTTATATAGAAATTTTAAAAATGGTAAAAGCACTATAAATGCATATTCCGAAGATTATGCAACAGTGATGAAGTCGTTTATTTCGTTATATGAAGTTACGTTAGATGAAAAATGGTTAACAATTTCCAAAAATTTAATAGATATTCTGTTTGTTAATTTTTTTGATGAAAACATTAAAATGTTTTATTTCACGTCTAAAGAAGATGAAAATTTAATTGCTAGAAAATACGAAATCATCGATGGTGTAATTCCATCGTCAAACTCAATGATAGCAAACAGTCTTTTTAAATTAGGGCATTATTTTTCAAATTCCAAATAT
Organism: Polaribacter sp. Hel1_33_78; assembly: GCF_900106075.1. NCBI lineage: Bacteria > Pseudomonadati > Bacteroidota > Flavobacteriia > Flavobacteriales > Flavobacteriaceae > Polaribacter > Polaribacter sp. Hel1_33_78. Next base: position 2,093,355 of record NZ_LT629794.1, on the reverse strand, counting down.
TTAAAAACGTCAGAACAAATGTTAAATAATTTAAAGGATAATGTTAAATTGAATCCTGCTAATTATAGTAACTGGTTAAATTTAATGACCAATTTCACGAATCCTTTTTATGAAGTGGTTGTTGCCGGTGATAATGCAATGGAAGTAAATACTAGTTTAATTAATAATTATAATCCAAATATTTTAATCGCTGGAACCACGAAAGAGAACACCACATTACCATTGTTATCGTATAAATTCAATGAAGATGAAACCTTTATTTATGTATGCGTAAATGGTACCTGTAAATTACCTCAAAAGGATCTTAAAAAAGCAATAAAAAGCATTGATAAGTAAACTATTCTTTTCTTTCAGCTTCTTTAATATTATCTAAATACTCTTGAAAACGTTTTCCGTATGTTGATTTTTTCACTTTAGGAGATAAAGAGTAATTAACAGTATCTAACATTTTTAGACTAGCATCATACATTTCTGTTAAAGCAATATATGGTGCAGCTTCATAATCAGCATTCGTAAGTGCAAAGTTTGTTGTGTATAAAACTCTTCTTCTGGTGAGTCTTTTGTAATCAACTTCTAACTTTTTTAACAAATCTAAATCATTTGCTTTTTTTGCGTCAAAATCTTTCTTGATAAATTCTAAACGTTGATTTTGAAATCGTTTACTTACAGTATTGTATTTATCTAATATTGCTTGATTTTTAGAACCAGTAATTTTTGGAGCATAACCAAAACCTTTAACTTGATCATTTATGGTAATAACACCCTTTTCACCAAAAAATAAAATTCTTTTGTCTGTTGTATTTCCATCAAATGTTAAATAATATAAAACAGGAGAATCTACGTTGTCTGTTAATGTAAAAGTATCTTTTCCTAATAAGGCAACAGAGTCTACAGAAACTAATAACGTATCTTTCATTTTCTGAAGATATAAAGTTCCTTTTTTAAGGCCTTTAATTTGTCCTTGTACAATCATATTTCCTTCCTTTTTAGAAGAACATGCAAAAAGCACAATTGATAATACTAGAAGAGTGGTAATTTTTTTCATTTTGATTATGACTTTGGAGTGCAAATATGCTGTTTTTTTTTATAAAGTTGAAGCTAATTCCATTAAAATAGTACAGGCGATTGCACCAATAGTTCCAATTGCATAGCCAAAAACGGCTAACAAAACACCTACAGTTGCTAACGATGGATGAAATGCTTGTGCAACAATGGGAGCAGAAGCTGCACCACCAACATTTGCTTGACTTCCAACAGCCAAAAGGAAGTAAGGAGCTTTGATGATTTTAGCAACTAAGATCAATAAGCCCGCATGAATTATCATCCAAACCAATCCAATAACCATTAAGCCAGGGTTTTCAAAAGCTTGATTTAAATCCATTTTCATACCAATAGTGGCTACCAAAACGTAAATAAAAACACTACCTATTTTACTTGCACCAGCACCTTCATAATTTTTTGCTTTGGTAAAAGATAAAATAATTGCAACAATGGTAGAAACACTAATTAACCAGAAAAAACCGGATCCTAAGAAAGAGAAAATATTACGCCAAGTTTGGGATTCGATGGAAGCTACAAAATCAGAGAAAAAGATACTTAAATATTTAGAGGCAAAATGTCCAAAACCAACGGTTCCAAATGCAATGGCTAACATGATCATTAAATCTGAAAGGGTAGGATTTCTTTTTACTTTTTGCGTAAAACTGATTACTTTTTCTTTCAATTCTTCAATAGCGGTTGTATCTGCTTTTAACCATTTATTTATTTTATCTTTTTTACCAATTCCTATTAATAAAATGGCCATCCAAACATTTGCAACAACAATATCCACAATTACCATTCCACCATATTTTGCAGGGTTGTATTGATAAATTTCGAGCATTGCTGTTTGGTTTGCTCCACCACCAATCCAACTTCCTGCAAGTGTAGAGAGTCCTCTCCAAACTGCATCGAAATCGGCCCCTCCAACAGTTTCTGGCGAGAAAATTGAAATTAATAATATAGCTAAAGGCCCACCAATGATAATACCAACAGTCCCGGTAAAAAACATAATTAATGCTTTAGAACCTAGGTTGAAAATAGCTTTTAAATCGATACTCAACGTCATTAAAACCAAAGCTGCAGGTAGCAGAAAACGACTCGATACGTAATACAATTGTGAGCTGGCACCAACGGTTTCTCCCATAGTATTTGTGGTTTCCCATTCTGGAGATATAACACCAAAAGTTGTAAACAAAGCAGGGATAAAATAAGCCATAAATAACCCTGGTACAATTTTATAAAATTTTTGCCAAAAACCAGCTTTTATGTTTTCTGTGTAAAAAACAAATCCTAAAGAAATCATTAAAATACCAAAAACAATGGCATCATTTGTAAAAATTGGTTCAGTCATTATCTGTTTATTTTTTTTTATGATTTGTATTTAGAATTACACCTAATTGTAATCTTTTTAAAGTGTTAGCTGGTAATTTTATTTGGATATAGCCTAATTTTATTTTTAAATTATTGTTCAGTTTGTGTAAAAAACCAGCTCCAGTCCAATTTTGAGAAAATCTTTTACCTCGATCTAGGTTTAAAAATAGTTCATTAAAAGCGTAAACACTCCATTTTTTAGAAATTGGAGTGCCTACATTTAAGTTATACCGAATCCAACTTTGTGTGGCATCCTGAGTAATATTTTTATGAATAAAACGATGCTCAAAACGAATACGATGTTTTGCTATAAATTTTCCCCATTTAGATTTTAAATTTAAGTCTTCATACAATCTCCATTCGTATAAATTATTTGAAGGAGTATCATAAGCAACATCAGCAGTAGCATAGCTTAAACCTACTGTAAGATTAGTTTTTGGGTTAAAAGTATAGTTAAGACCTAATCTGTAAACCTCTTGTTGAAATTCGCTAGCAACCTCAAAATATCTTAAATGAGCCATCGTTTTTAGCGCAATCTTATCTGATAGTCGATGGGAACCATTATACATATACCATGTTCCTAGGCTGTTTTCAGCAGTCTTTTGTGCTTGTAGCTGAAAGCATAAAAAACTCAGGCACAAAATGACACTTGTTTTCTTCATCTTTATTTAATTGAATAAATTTTAGTTTCTTTAAAAGGGGAAATATATATCTTTTCTGTTGATGATTTATAGCTTATCCATTCTTTATTGAAAAAAGAATTTGTTTTAGAAAGCGCTTTATTGAATTCTTCTTTAAACTGATTTATCAATTGAATTTCTGTGGCAGTCTGTTTACCGAATCGTGAACGAACATAATAATTAGCAGTTCCAAAACGCTGATTTACCGTAACTTCTTTGTTTCTAGTAATCCCTTGCCTTTTGTCAACTTTCCCTAGATATATAGCTATTAAAGTGTCAATTTCTTTTATAATTTTTGAGGATGATTTTATCTCACTTTTATATTTCGTTTTATTCTCTTTTGTTAATTGAGATTTTATGGAAGTTGCTGTATTTTTACTTTCTACCAATTGGTTTACAATAGAAGTAATTTTTTCTTGATATCTTTCCAGTTCTTTACTAGCATTGTATTTTTGATTAATTGCTTCATCAGAAATTGCTAATCTAGGATCAAATTCTACTTTTATATTTTGTTCAGAAATAACATCGCCAAAAGTCATTTTTAATTTATAAGTTCCTGGTTTTACAGAAACGCCACTTGGTTCTCTTTTAGATTTAGAAATTTTTCTGGAAGCTCTAGCAACACCTTTTTCTCTTAAAAACCATCTAGTTTTATGAATTCCATTTTCTTTAGGTGCTTTAAATTTTAAAGTTCTTATTTGTCTATTACCATCAAAAACTTCTAATTTAATAGAGTCATATTTTACTGTTTTTTTGCCTTCAGATTTAATTTTGTCCTCATTTGTTTTCTTCTTTGTAGACTTAATTTCTTCTTTCTTTTTCGCAGGTCTATTTATATAATAAGAAATTAAAGCACCACTTTTTCTGTTTTCTCCTTGATACAAAGCATCTGCACCAAATCTACTTCCTGTTGGTTGTTGTCTTGCTGCTTGATATGCAGTAGGAGCTGAGAATAATGCTAACTTTTTAGTAGTAATATTTCCATTTGCAATTGCTCTTAATGGTCTAATATCATCTAAAACCCATGCAGCTCTTCCAAAAGTTCCAATAATTAAATCATTTTCTCTTGGATGAATTACCAAATCTTTTACAGGAACGGTTGGAAAACCTTCCGTCCATTTTGTCCATTTTTCTCCTGCATTTATAGAAATATACAAACCATCATCAGTACCTAAGAAAAGTAGATTCTCGTTTTTAGGATCTTCTATAATACAGAGCGTATAACTTTGTACATCATTTTCGTCAACAATACGTTCCCAAGTTAATCCATAATTTTTAGTTCTATAGGCATAAGGAGTATAGTTAAAACGTCTGTAATCATTTGCTATTAGTAATGCTTCTCCTTTATTTTTATTGGATGCTTTTATTTGTGTAATCCAACTATTTTTGGGTAAACCTTTTATGTTTTTTGCTACATTCACCCAGTTTTTACCCCCATTTTTGGTGATATGTACTTGACCATCATCAGTAGCTGCCCACAAAACATCTTTTTCTAAAACAGCAGGCTCAATTACTAAAACGGTACAATGATTTTCTGCACCAGTTGCATCCATAGTTAAACCACCACTTTCTGCTTGTTTTAATTTTTCAGGATTATTTGTTGATAAATCCGGAGAAATAACACTCCAGGTTAAACCTTTATCTGTTGATTTATGTACAAACTGACTTCCAAAATATAAGGTAGAATTATCAAATGGATCCATATTAATAGCTGCATTCCAATTGAAACGTAATTTTATACTAGCATCGAAATGTGTTGGTTTTACCGAATAATTATTTCCTGTTTTATAATCATATCTTACTACAGAACCTTGCTGGCTCATGGACCAACCATATCTTGAATCGTCTTTATCGGGTACAACATCAAAACCATCTCCAAAACTAATTTCTTGCCAATAAGAATTTCTAATTCCTTGTGCTTTCCACACATAGCTTGGACCTCTCCAAGAGCCATTATCTTGCATGCCACCATAAATGTTATATGGAAATTCATTATCCACATTTATATGATAAAATTGAGCCACTGGTATGTTACCAATAAAACGCCATGATTTACCTCCATCTTTCGTAATGTTTAATCCACCATCATTCCCATCAATCATGAATTTTCCATTTTTTGGATGAATCCACCAAGCATGATGATCTGGATGAACGCCGTTATCTACGCCGTAAGCAGGCATTAATTGTTCGAAAGATTTGCCACCGTCTTGTGAAACATTAATATACGTGAACACTGTGTATAATCTATTTTCATTTTGAGGGTCTACATAAATTTCTGAATAATAAAAAGGACGATTTCCAATACCAGGTTTGTCATTTATTTTCTTCCATTTAGAACCACCATCTTCACTTTTATACAACGCATTTTTTTTCGCTTCAACCAGAGCATAAATTACATCGGGGTTGCTAGGAGCTATGGCAACGCCTATTCTTCCTAAATCACCTTTAGGGAAACCATCTTTTTCTGTAATTTGTTTCCAGTTTTCTCCCCCATCATGCGTAATGTATACCCCACTTCCTGTTCCTCCAGATTTAAAAAACCAAGGATCACGTTTGTGTTCCCACATCGAAGCAATTAATTTGTTTGGATTTGTAGGATCCATAATTAAATCTGCAGTTCCAGATTTTATGTTTGTAAACAATATTTGTTTCCAAGTTTTACCACCATCCATGGTCTTATAAACACCACGTTCTTTGTGTTCTCCCCAAGGAGAGCCAATGGCGCCAACATAAACTACATCTGAATTTGTAGGATTGATAATTACTCTATGAATGTGTCTCGTTTTTTCTAAACCCATGGATTTCCATGTTTTTCCCGCATCTAAAGATTTATAAATTCCAAATCCACCATTTAAACTATTTCTTGGATTTCCTTCACCTGTTCCTGCCCAAATAACACTGGGATTTGATTGCTGGATGGCAATTGCTCCTATGGAAGCCGTTAATTCTTTTTCGAAAATAGGTTTCCATTTAATTCCACCAGAAGTTGATTTCCAAATTCCACCAGAAGCGGTACCAGCATATATAATTTCAGGATTAGATTCCACAACATCAATAGAAGTTACGCGCCCAGACATTCCTCCGGGGCCAATATTTCTTGGTGTCATATTTTTTAGAATATCCATGGAAAACTCTTGAGAAAAGAGTAGAGAACTAGCGCTTAAAAAAAGGATTGTAAATAATTTTTTCATTGAGTTTGGTTTTTTATAACGGGCTACAAGATACAAAATAGAAAAGCTCAATTAAGATTCCACAAATAATTTAACAGATTTCTATTAAATATGAAATTATTGAATTAGGTAATGAATTAAACTAAATCCACTTTTTATTATTTAACAATGAAACTTTGATTATTTTTATAAAAATTTAAGAAGATGAGTGAGCAAGAGGAATTCTTTGAGTATATAAACAATGGTAATAAAACTAAAGGAGAGTTTATAGCACTTGGAGCAGCTATGTTAGGGGAAGAAACGGTTACAAATGCCATTGTTAAGGTCCCTTTAAAAACGCTGAATAGACATGGTTTAATTGCTGGCGCTACTGGTACAGGAAAAACAAAAACGCTACAAGTTTTAGCTGAAAATCTATCGGAAAAAGGAATTCCTGTTTTATTAATGGATATTAAAGGAGATTTATCTGGTTTGGCGCAACCAAGCCCGGGTCATCCAAAGATTGATGAACGTCATGCAAAAATTGGTTTTCCTTTTGAAGCAAAAAAGTTTCCAATAGAAGTTCTAACAATTTCAGAACAGGATGGTACAAGAATGCGTGCAACTATATCCGAATTTGGTCCTGTTTTATTATCAAAAATTTTAGATTTAACAGAGACACAATCAGGTATTTTAGCAATTATTTTTAAGTATTGTGATGACCACAAGTTGCCTTTACTAGACTTAAAAGACTTTAAAAAAGTTTTACAATTTGTAACGCAAGAAGGCAAAGAAGAAATTCAAGCTGAATATGGTAGAATCTCTACGGCCAGTACTGGAGCTATTTTACGTAAAATTATACAAATAGAACAACAAGGAGGGGATTTATTCTTTGGTGAAAAATCTTTTGATGTTGAAGATTTAAGTAGAATTGATGAAAACGGAAGAGGAATTATTTCAGTTTTACGTTTAACCGATATTCAAGACAAGCCTAAGTTATTTTCAACATTTATGCTACAATTGTTAGCAGAGGTTTATGAAACCTTTCCAGAACAAGGAGATAGTGGCAGACCAGAACTTATTATATTTATTGATGAAGCACATTTAGTTTTTGAAGAAGCTTCAAAAGCATTATTAAACCAAATAGAAAGTATTGTAAAATTAATACGTTCTAAAGGAATTGGTTTGTATTTTGTTACTCAAAACCCTAAAGATGTACCTGAAGATATTTTAGCACAATTAGGTTTAAAAATACAACATGCATTAAGAGCATTTACTGCAAAAGACAGAAAAGCAATTAAGTTGGCTGCAGAAAATTATCCAAGTTCTGATTATTATGATACGAAAGAAGTTTTAACTCAATTAGGAATTGGAGAAGCATTTGTATCTGTTTTAAATGAAAAAGGAATTCCTACTCCACTAGCCAGAACAATGTTGCGTGCGCCAATGAGTAGAATGGATGTATTAACAGACAAAGAATTAGGCAATGTAATAGATAACTCAAGGTTAATGCACAAATATAATCAAGAATTAGATAGAGAAAGTGCCTACGAATTGTTAAATAATAAAATTGAAAAGATTAATTTAGCAGAACAAAAAGAAAGAGAAATAAAAGAAAAAAGAGCGACGAAATCTTATTCAAGAAGAAGTACAAGACAAAACCCAATTGTGAAAGTATTAACAAGTGCCACTTTTATTAGAGCCTTTTTTGGAATTTTAAAAAAGATGATTAAATAACAAAATTAAAAATTAAACGTTTAAAGAAAATATAAAACAAAAAGAATGATCAAAAAGAAGTCCTTATCGGTAATTTTAATTGTGTTTTCATTATTAATTATCAGTTGTAATAAAAATGATAAATTTAAAATTGAAAAAGGTAAAGTAGGTTTAATTTCTACTGTAACCACTATAAAAGATTTAGAAACTATTTTCAATAACGATTCTCTTGTTAAGAATTTAAGTGAAGGAGCTCTTGGAAATAATTATTTTCAAGATGATGATGAAATTTTAGTTTTTGAAAAAGGAGGAAAACATTTGTTAACAATTATACCAAAAGATCAGTTGGATTCTACATCTACTATAAGAAGTATTGAAATTCATGATAATCGTTTTAAAACGGAAGTTGGCTTAAGTTTAAGTTCTAATTTTTCTGAAATCAATGCCAATAATAGCATAAGGCCGGAATCTACCCTTCAATCTGTGACCCTTTTTTTAGATGAATTAAATGCAACCATCACAATTGATAAAGAGGAGTTAGGTATTAAAGACATTATTACTCAAAAAATATCTTTAGAGCAAATTCCTGATTTAGCAAAAATTAAATCTTTTATAGTTTGGTTTAATTAAATTCTACAATGAAAAAAAAATATCAAATTCAAAGTACACCGTTTGTTGTGCCAACAACAGATGGTAAAATTATTGAAGAACATTTTGGAAATGCTACTGATCAAAATTCGCAAATAAGTATTGCACACATGATTGCACCTCCAAAATGGAGTGAGCCTTTTCAAACTCCAGAATTTGATGAGTACACCTATATTATTAAGGGAAAAAAGCAGTTTATTATCGAGGGCGAAACGATTGTTTTAAAAGCTGGGCAATCCATCAAAATAGAGAAAAACACACGAGTTCAATATTCTAATCCTTTTGATACTGATTGCGAGTATATTGCTGTTTGTCTGCCTGCTTTTTCCATAGATTTAGTACATAGAGAATAAAACAGGAATTATAAATTTATTTTGATGGTTATAAATTTCTCAAAAGGAATAAAGCTAAACCCAAAAATAGATATTAAAGACTTTCTTTTAATCCTTTTGAGAAATCAGTTTCCATAAAATTAAAAAGTAATTACAATAATGATTAACAACTTTAAAATTGCTATTAGTAACTTTAGTTTTAACCATTTAATAAATAGCAGTAGAACTTTAATCGCTATTTAAGTATCATCTAAAATGCTCTTTTTGAAAGAAGGGTTTTGAGTATTTTCAATAAACATGCTGCGGTATTCAAAAGAAAAAGTAATTATTTAGTTTTTTCTTTGGCAAGCTAATAAAGTGTTTTTTAATAACATTGCAATGGTCATTGGCCCAACACCACCAGGAACAGGAGTAATAAAAGCTGCTTTTTTAGAGACTTCATCAAAAGCAACATCTCCAACTAATCTAAATCCATTTTTTCTAGAGGAATCTGCTAGACGAGTAATTCCTACATCAATTATAGTAACATTATCTTTAACCATTTCTGCTTTAACAAATTCAGGGATTCCGATTGCTGCAACAATAATATCAGCTTGTAAAGTAATTTCTTTGAGGTTTTTAGTTCTGCTATGACACATGGTTACAGTAGCATTTCCTACTTTTCTTTTTTGTGATAACAAAATACTCATTGGGCTACCAACAATATGACTTCTTCCTAAAACAACAACATGTTTCCCAGAAGTTTCAACATTATACCTATCTAATAATTCTAAAATTCCAAAAGGAGTTGCAGAAATAAAAGTGGGTAAATTCAGCGCCATTTTTCCCACATTTGTTGGGTGAAAACCATCTACATCTTTATTAGGATCAATAGCCATGATCACCTTTTGTTCATTAATATGTTTAGGTAAAGGCAATTGAACTATAAAACCATCAATATCATTGTCGATATTTAATATAGCAATTTCATTTAACAAATCTTCTTCTGAAGTTTCCTTTGGTAATCTGATTAAAGTAGATTCAAAACCAACTCTTTCACAAGCTTTTACTTTGGCATTTACATACGTAATACTAGCACCATCATTACCAACTATAACTGCAGCTAAATGTGGGGTTTTGTTTCCCCTATTTTTTAATTCTCGAACTTCTAAAGCAATTTCTTCTTTAATATCTGCAGAAGTTTTTTTTCCGTCTAATAAAATCATTTGTTTTTTCAGGTTCAGTGTTTATTGTGTTACTTTATATTCCAAATTCGCAATTTGAAAGAGGTTTGTTTTTACTAACTGCTAAGTGTAATTTATTGCATTCCTTTCATCATTTGCATCATTTTTTTACCACCACCGCCTTGCATCATTTTCATCATTTTGCTCATTTGATTAAATTGCTTCATCAATTGATTTACTTCTTGTATTGTAGTTCCAGATCCTTTTGCAATTCTCTTTTTTCTGCTAGCATTTATTGAATTTGGTGTACTTCTTTCACCTGGTGTCATCGAATGAATAATTGCTTCAATTCCTTTAAATGCATCATCATCTATATCTACATCTTTCATTGCTTTTCCAGCTCCAGGAATCATACCAACCAAATCTTTCATGCTTCCCATCTTTTTTATTTGTTGAATCTGACTTAAAAAATCATCAAAACCAAATTGATTTTTAGCAATCTTCTTTTGTAATTTTCTTGCTTCTTCCTCATCATATTGATCTTGAGCACGCTCTACAAGAGAAATAACATCTCCCATACCTAAAATTCGATCGGCCATTCTATCTGGATGGAAAACATCAATAGCATCCATTTTCTCTCCAGTACCAATAAATTTAATCGGTTTATCTACAACAGTTTTTATGGTTAAAGCTGCTCCACCTCTTGTATCACCATCTAATTTTGTAAGAATAACTCCATCAAAATTTAAGATATCATTAAAAGCTTTTGCAGTATTTACAGCATCTTGTCCAGTCATAGAATCTACCACAAATAATGTTTCTTGTGGATTTACAGCTTTATGAATGTTAGAAATCTCTGTCATCATTTCTTCATCTACCGCCAAGCGTCCAGCAGTATCAATAATCACAACATTCTTACTATTTGCTTTCGCGTGAGCAATTGCATTTTTAGAAATTTCAACAGGATTGTTATTATCAACTTCGGCATATACTTCAACTCCAATTTGCTCTCCTACAACTTGTAATTGATTGATGGCAGCAGGCCTGTATACATCACAACCAACTAAAAGAACTTGCTTCGCCTTTTTTGTTTTTAAAAAATTTGCTAATTTTCCTGAAAAAGTAGTTTTACCAGAACCTTGCAAACCAGACATTAAAATTACTGTCGGAGAACCACCAAGGTTTATACCAACAGTTTCTCCGCCCATTAGTTCAGTCAGTTCATCTTTTACTAACTTTACCATTAATTGTCCAGGATTTAATGTCGTTAATACATCTTGGCCTAATGCTTTAGTTTGAACTTTCTTTGTAAAATTTTTGGCAACTTTAAAGTTAACATCTGCATCTAACAATGCCCTTCTAACTTCTTTAAGGGTTTCAGCAACATTTACTTCAGTAATTTTACCATGTCCTTTTAGGGTATGTAAGGCTTTATCTAATTTATCGCTTAAACTGTTAAACATAACTTGTGTTCTTTTTTAGGAAGCACAAATATAAGAATTAGTGATGATTTGTTTAGGGATTAAAAAAGTTTTTTAATCATCTTTTATTTAGAAATGAGCTTGTAAAAAAGTTCATTAAATAATGAAAGAAAGCCAATAAAGAAAAATCAGTTTTTGTTAAAAGTAGGTCATAAATATTATTGAAATTAACTATCTCTTTTTTTTAATAAAGCTAAAATGAAGTTAAGTAGACATATACATGTGGATATTACAAAAAGAATATATGAAGTTGAAAGTATTGCGTACATATTAATATAATCAGACAGAAAGTTAGGTACTAAAACAGTTTTTGTATTTATAAACAAGAGGCAAAAAATAAAAGGAATGAATGCAGCTAATTGAAATATAATGTGAAAAAGAGATAATATAGGTATTGTTGCTTTTTTAGCCCAATAAAGCATGTAATAATTTAAACCAATTAAAGCAACAAAAAGAGCTGAAAAGTAAGACCAATAATGAATTTTAACGGCAAAAAAAGTATTATATATTGTTACATCTATTACGTTATCTTCCCTTATTAAGCCTGTAAAAATAAAAAGAGGGATTAAGCTAAAAAATAAAATATGAGGTTTTTTAATAATAGTTTTCACTTAATAGAATTTTTGTAAAGTTTTTGTATGATGTTCTGTGTGATATACTGTCCACATAATAATTTCTCTTATGGTCATTTTTCCCATTAAAGGATGCGGAATAACCAAGCTATCTAAGTTTTTTTCGCTAATTTTTTTAGTTTTGTATTGCAATTTTTTTTGTTGAATTTGAAGTTTTGTTATTAAACGCTTTTTTTCTTTTAAAGTTGGTTTATTCAATTTTTTATTAAAATTTCTTATTCCTTCTCTATTTTCTGAAAGTTTTTGCTGGTATTTTTTTACAATAGTATTATAATCTCTAGATTCTCTATTACAAATGCCAAATTTATATTTCAGAAAAAATCTTGGGTAACTTAAAGCCTTATTTAATAGTTGTAAGCTATCTGCTAAATGCTGTATGTGCTGACTTGTAGACCATTTTTTTTCGGGACCTAATATCCAATTTTCTTGAGGCTGATTTTCTAACCAAGTAAATAATTCTTGGTGTTTAGTTTCTAATATATCTAAAATCTCATCCTTATCCATCCATCCATAATTTGCGGCGTTAAATGTAATAAATTTATAAGATATAGTAGTAAAATAGGGTAGATTTTATACTCGATATGTTGATGGTGATTTAGTGTGGATGTTAGCATTTAGACTATATAGTTAGAGCTGAATTAAACTTTGCCATTCTTTTTTAATCCTTAAGCATAATTGATAAGATTTAAAATAAGATGATTGCATACATCAAAAGTATTTTAATTCCAGTCGTAGCATTTGGTAGCAATATAAATAGGGCAGAAAGGAATCGTTTTTTTAGCAAAACTATAATATATTCTAAAAAAGTGATTAAATAATTTATCATAACCGTGGCTATGTTATTTACTCTTTAATTAACCAAAAAGTTCTCTATTTATTAGATTAAAAATACAAATGCAATTTATAAAAGTGCTTAAACCTTTAATAAAAATAGTCAAAGAATAAATTTAGAAATTGGTATTCTTTTTTTCAGTTAGTGAAAATAAATTTCTATTAATTTATTACGCTTATTGCTAGTTTTTGAGAAGTTCCAATAATACTTATGTATTTATGAATTGCACTTGAAGTGAAATTTTTTAACAAAATTTTAAAGTGTTCATAATTTAATATTTTGTTAAGCTTTTTCAATGCTCTCTCTATGTTTTTAAAACATAACTATTAAATTTATTATAAATGTAATCCATTGTTTCGAAAAGTAAGAAGACATCAACTCAAAAGTGTAACAAAAAAAGTAATTATGAGTAATGATTTGAGTAATTAGAAATTTTATTTTTCAACAACAAATTCTAAAGCAGCTCCATTAATGCAATGGCGTTTTCCTGTGGTTTCTTTTGGTCCATCATCAAAAGAATGCCCCAAATGACCACCACAAGTATTGCATTTGAGCTCAGTTCTGCGATACCCAATTTTATAATCTACATCTAACTCAATATTGCCGTTTATAGCGCGATCAAAAGAAGGCCAGCCAGAGCCTGAATCAAATTTATTTTCAGATTTGTACAAAGCTGTTTTGCAAGCCGCACAAACATAAATACCTTTTTTGTGATTTTCATTAAATTCACTTGTAAATGCCCTTTCTGTGCCAGCTTCACGTAATACATAATATTGCATTGGAGAAAGTAATTTTTTCCATTCAATATCTGTTTTTTCTACTTTATAAGATTTCTTTTCTTTTGATGAATTTTGTGAATTTCCTACACAGCTAAACATCATTAATAAAACAAGAGTACTAATTAATTTTTTCATATATCTAAAAGTGTAATATTATCTTTTTTTAATTGAATATTATTATATCCATTGGTAATAAAAGAATTGATTTTATAGGTTTGACGTATATTTATTAAATAACTTACAATATTATAAATTATTAAAATATCAACAAAAAAACATTTTTAAATAAAGATAGAATCTATAATTTAAAAAGTAATAAATTTGTGACCTATTGTATAAGAAAGTGTCTTACTAGTTATAGACTAAACATATAAAAAAATGAAAAAAGTACTTATTTTAGTTATAATCATGGTTCTTTTTGAAGCATGCAGTACTGTGCCAATTACAGGAAGAAAAAGAGTGAATTTAGTAAGTGATTCGCAAGTTTTACCAACAAGCTTTGCCCAATATAAAGGTTTTTTAGCGGAAAATAAATTATCTACTAATAGAGAAATGACAAACCAAATAAAAGAAGTTGGTAAAAATATTTCTCAAGCTGTAGATCGCTTTATGAGAGCCAACAATATGGTTACAGAAGCAGATTCTTATCGATGGGAATTTAATTTAGTAGAAGATAAAACGATAAATGCTTGGTGTATGCCAGGAGGTAAAGTTGTCTTTTATACTGGTATTATGCCAATTTGTGATAACATAAATGGTGTTGCGGCAGTTATGGGGCATGAAGTTGCACATGCATTTGCCAAACATGGTCAAGAACGTATGACTTCATCTTATGGTCAACAAATTGGGGGTTTATTGGTGACTTTAGGAACATCAAAAAAGGATCCTGAGACACAACAAATTTGGAATACGGCTTTTGGTGTTGGTTCTGGTTTAACAATGTTGAAATTTAGTAGAACTCATGAGCAGGAGGCAGACAGGCTAGGTTTGGTTTTTATGTTAATGGCAGGTTATGATGGTAAAGAAGCTGCAGAAGTTTGGGTAAGAATGAGTAAAAATTCCGGAGGAAGTAGTACACCACAAATTTTAAGCACACATCCATCAAATGCAGCAAGAATACAAGATTTAAAAAGTTATTTACCTACGGCAAAAATGTATGCTAAAAAGTATAATCAACCACTATCTCAAATCAAAAATTAAATTAAATAAATAGTTTTACTATATTGTACACCGTTCAAGAAATTGAGCGGTTTTTTATAAAATATATTTTATGTTAAAAATTGGAGATAAAAAATTAATAAATGCTTGGGCTTTTTATGATTGGGCAAACTCTGTATATTCATTAGTAATAAGTACGGCAGTTTTTCCTTTATATTATAGTGCAGTCACTGAGGGCGAAACTGTTTTTTTTCTAGGAATAGAATGGGATCATCCTGATAGTTTATATAGTTACGCTTTGTCATTTTCCTTTTTAGTAGTGGCATTTATTTCACCTATTTTATCAGGAATTGCAGATTATACAGGAAGTAAGAAAAAATTCATGAAATTCTTTTGTTGGATGGGAGGCTTGTCTGTATCAGGTTTATATTTTTTTGACGGGATAGATACTGTTTGGATTGGTATTCTCTTCACAATTTTAGCAAGTATTGGTTTTTGGGCAAGTTTAGTTTTTTACAATGCATACTTACCAGAAGTTGCAAATCCAGAGCAACAAGATAGAGCAAGTGCAAAAGGATTTATTTATGGTTATACCGGTTCTGTTTTTTTGTTAATTATTAATTTATTAATGATTCAAAAACCAGAATGGTTTGGAATAACTGCTTCAATGGCTTCACGTATTTCTTTTGTTTTAGTCGGTCTTTGGTGGATAGGTTTTGCACAAATAACATTTAGAAGGTTGCCCGATGATATTTATAACAAAAAACCAAAGAGAGATTATATCTGGAAAGGTTTTAGAGAGCTTAAAGTAGTCGCAAAAGAAGTGATGAATTATCCAACCTTAAAAAGGTTTTTAATTTCTTTTTTCTTATTAAGTATTGGTGTACAAACCATTATTTTAATGGCAGCAATTTTTGGTTCTAGCGAATTAGGCTTGCCAGCAATGAATTTAATTATAACCATTTTATTAGTGCAAGTTGTTGCAATTGCAGGTGCTTTTGTGTTTTCTAGATTATCAGAAAAATGGGGAAATATTAAAGCTTTAAAAGTTACTATTTGTACTTGGATGTTGGTTTGCTTTACTGCTTTTCTTTTAGATGAAAATCAAGAAAATGTAGAGTATTATTTCTACGGTTTAGGAGTTTTATTAGGTTTTGTACAAGGAGCAATTCAATCTTTAACTAGGTCTACTTATTCTAAACTACTTCCAGAGACAGAGGATCATGCAACATACTTTAGCTTTTATGACGTGACAGAAAAAGTAGCAATTGTTCTTGGAACGTTCGTATATGGTTTATTGTACGCAATTACGGATTCTATGCAATGGAGTGTATTGTGTTTGGCTATTTTCTTTTTAGCTTCTTTTTTAGTTTTAAATACTCTGAAAAAGACAAAATATGTACAGTAATCTATTTTAAAAATATTTCTATCAAATTATCTTTTTCTATTTTCAAGACGAATTCAATCAAAATTTCTTGATCTTTTTTGGTGAGTTTGTTTAGCATTTGTTCTCCTTTAGTAATGGTTTCTAGAGCTAATTCTAAACCTAAAGTTTCTTTTTTGGAAAAAATTTTAGGTTTCATTTTCATTTTAGAAATTAAATAAGCAATGATTTCTTTAATTTTTGCAACCAATTCTTTATCATGGATAATATTGAAGAAAGTTTCTGTATTATTCATGAAACCTTCGATTTCTTTATAAGGTAAAAGTTTAATTAAAGTATTTATTTTGGATGTAGTATAAGGAGGGTCAATATTTTTATTGATAGCTATAACAACCAAGGCATTTTCAAATGTGGTTGCACCCCGATAAGATTTCATTGCTTTTAAGCCTGCGTTAAATACTTTAGGTAAATATCTTCCTTGCCTCAATACCAATTGAAAAGAATCCAAAACTAAATTTAACAACTTTTCTGGGTGTTTTATGAAATCATCTAAAGCGCCAAACGCTTCGTTTAATTCTTTTCTCTTTTCTAAATTAGGATATACATAGATTAAGAAATAGTCTTTTATTTCACCTACAATTTCCTCATTTATCGTTTTAGGAAAATCATGTTTTTTCTTTAAAACTTCATATTGATATCGTTCTTCAATTACATTTCTGTAAGCTAAAATAATTTCATTTAAAATTATCTTTTTAGACATATATGTGTGTCTTTTTTAAGTGTTAATTTTTAAAGTACGAATTTAATATAAAGTATTTATAATAATTAAATTGATTTAAATGAAAAAGCAGCTAATAAATAGCTGCTTTTTCATTTAAAATAGTTCAGTTTTACTGAACTGTAATATTAAAACTTACTTCTACATCGGTACTTCCTCCAGCGCTTGCAGAGCTTCCACTATTCGGCTTTGTAGGTTCATGCTTCAAGATAACAGTTAATGTTCCTGAACCTGCACTACCAGTTGTTAAAGAAGTTTCAACACCTAAAGGGTTACCATTACCATCTGTATCAGTTTTAGTAATTGATAATCCAGACACATCAGAAGTATAGAAAAACTCATGTTCATCTGCTTCATCTTTCACTTCTTCAGTAATATCCTCTGCCGGAGATTCTGTTTCATTTAATAATTCAATCAGACCTGTATACGTTAGATTCTCATCTAAATCGCCAGAAATAGAATATGTTCCATCATTTCCACCTTCACCATCAGGGTCACTAAAAGTTAACGTAACTATATTATTACCATTGGTTAAGGTGTATCTAACTGTAGTAATTAGTTCTTCTTCAGTACCTTCATCATGGTCGTGATCATCATCATCAGAACAAGCTGTAAATGTTAAGAAAGAGATTAATAATATAGCTAGTAATCGAGTTATTTTTAATGTATTTGTAATTTTCATAATTGTTTGTTTAATAATTTATTTTAAGTTTTAGGTTATAGTTTCTTCCTAAATCATCGGTAAAATATCGTAATCTATTTAAATGTTCTCTGTAAGATACATTGAACACATTATCTATATTGAATTCTAATTTTAAACTCCCTTCATTAAAAATCTTAAACGCTGCTGATGTGTGTAAACTAAATAGCGAATAGGCAGGAGGTGTTGAACTTATATCTATAAAAACATCTTCTTGCAGTGTAGCATTGTATGTATAAAAATTGTAATCTGGAAATCTATTTTGCTGTAAAATAGTTTTGTTACTTAAACTAATTGTTAATTGATTTAAATGATCATTTACGTAAGACAAACGATTACTAAAATTAGCGGCAGGCATATGAATTAAAGGAATATCATCTGTTAAATTATCTCCTTGTAATAGACTTAAACTACCTAGATAATTGAAGTTTTTACTAATTTTCTTATTTACATCAATATCAACGCCAAAAATTTGCGCATTAACTTGAATGTATTTCCATTCAGGAAAAGCACCTCTGATATTTCTATCTATGCCAAAAGGAATTAGTTGAATAAAATCATCAATATATTTATAATATGGACTAATAGTAAACCCAAAATCATCGCTATTTTTTTCAAGAGAAATTACAAATTTGTTTGCAACTTCTTTCTTCATCGTTAAAAAGCCATATTCTAACCTTGCAGCACTATGATGCAAACCATCACTGAATAATTCTGATGGATTAGGCATTCTTGAAACCAAACCATAATTTGTAAATAATGATATATTTTTTTCAAACTGTTTGCTATACCCTAGAATTGCAGAAATATTGTGGAATGTAAATTCAGGATTTGTTAGAATTCGTGTATTGTCAATTGATACTTCGAACTCAGGAAACAATTCATCATAATTATAAGTTTCATTCCAATCTGTAAGATTATATATTTTACTTACATTGATTGCTGAAAAGTCATAACGAATTCCTGCACTTAATTTACTAACTTCATTCAAATTATAATTTGCAATAGCATACATTCCAGCTTCATATTTATCAAAGTCTGGGATTAAAGCTCTAACACCAGTACTAAAAGCTACGTTTTGTTGATAACGAAATAACAAACCTGTATTTATTTTTAAGTTATCGAAATAATCTATCTGTAAATTAGGCTGAAGACTTGTGGTAAACAATCTCAAGTCTATAACAGGTGTATTTTTTAAATCACCTCTTCGTAAATCAAATTCTTTACGTCTGTTGATTTGAAAATCGTACTGAACAGTTAATTTTCCAAAACCCTTGTAACGTTTGTAAGCTTCAATTTTTGCTAAATGATGAGCTATAGACTGTTTTGGAAAATCTATAGTATATGAAAAATCTTCAATAACCCTTGGTAGTGGACTATCTATAGCATTTTTTAAATCATTTACGTTACCAATATGAGACGCTTTTAATATACCAAATTCGTTATCTACATAACTATAATAGACATCAAAACCTTTTTCAAAACTATTATAGCCAAACTGAACAGAACCATTTAAGCTTTTTATGCCACTATTGGTTAGGTTATAATTGGCTGCTTCAAAATCTCCAAATTGTTTGTAATTCATTTGAAATTTTGTATAAAGCCCTGATTTGTAGGTTTTAATAATTTCAGAATTTAAACTACCACCCAAACCATTTGAATTAAATGATGTTAAAGTGCTACCAAATAAACTATCTTTAACTGAGTATCTTTTTGGTCTTAGAAGGATTAATCCACCTATAGCATCACTGCCATATTTTAATGTATTTGCCCCTTTTATAACATCAATTCTATCACTGGCGTTAATATCTATATTTGGTGCGTGTTCATCTCCCCATTCTTGGTCATACATCCTTACATTGTTGTTAATAATTAAAAGCCTGCTACTATGTAAGCCATGAATCATTGGTTTTACAATAGAATTCCCAGTATTTAGTGAGGAAACACCACTAATGTTATTTAACGCATCTCCTAAAGATTTATCAGTAAATTCTTCTATTACTGCCTTTTTGATAGATTGTTCTACACTAGATTGTTCCGTTTTTATATTTGTTTTTACAACAACTTCATTTAATTCTTCTAAATGATGTTCTAAAAAGATGTCCCTTTCAATACTTTTATCTATATCGATTGAAATTTGCTTTGTTTCGCAGGAAATATGTTTAATTTCTAGAATTATTTTTCCTTTACATAAATTATTAATTTCGTATTCACCATCAATATTTGATGTTGAATACTTATTTAAATTAAGTACAACAATTGATGCACCAAATATTGGTGTTTTGTCGTGGAAATCGATAATTTTACCTTTAAAAGTGATGTTACAATCTTGTGCAGTTGCACTTATGCAATACAAAAGTGCGCACAAAAAAAATAGTTTTTGCATTTTAGTCTTTTATGTTCAAAAAAAGTTTAAGCTTGAACATAAAGAGGAGGTCCCCTTAAATAAAACGATAATCGATAATGATTTTTTAAGAAACTATATTGTATACTATCATCATTAGAAATGACAGTTTTGGTAAGAATTTTATAATGATTTGAGGCTAAAAAAGAAACACTTTGTTTTATAAGATGTAAGCTACAATCAATATCTTTTTTATGAATATGCTGATTTGTTTTAGAACTACAAACAGCGTGTTCATGATTTAAAAAATCGTGAATAGAATTTATAGTTAATGGTAATAAAAATATTACCATTAGAAAAATACCTATATGTTTTTTGAACGTTTTAATCTTATTTTTCTTTTTTTCTAATTCTTAAATTTAACATTTCAACACCTAAAGAAAATGAGATCGCAAAATACAAATATCCTTTTGGAATAGCACCAACAGTTTTGTTAAAAAAGGCTGTATGAGATAAATGAGCGGCTTCTGTAATTAACATAAACCCAATTAATATTAAAAAAGACAATGCCAACATTTGAATTGTTGGATTTCTATTGACGAATTTATTGATTGGCTTAGAGAAAATCATCATAATAATTATAGAGATAATTACAGCTATTATCATAATAATTAAAGCACCATCAATTCCATTTGTCATACCAACAGCCGTTAAAATACTATCAAAAGAAAAAACAATATCTATTAAAATTATTTGTACAATAACACTCTTAAAAGATATGATTTTAGGTGATTTTAAAACATGTTCTTCATTTATGTTTTCAACTTTTTGTCTTATTTCTTTGGTGCTTTTGAATAATAAGAAAATACCTCCTAAAAATAAAATAATACTCTGTCCTGTTAAACCAGTTTTAAACCAACCAATATCCAGCGTTAAAAATGGATTTTTCATGGCTATTAAATAAGAAACACTAAATAGAAGCAATATTCTTGTAACCATGGCCAAACCTAAGCCTAATAATGTCGCTTTTTTCACCTGATTTTCAGGTAATTTATTGGCTGAAATAGAAATAAAAATAATATTATCTATTCCCAGAATAATTTCTAGAAAAGTAAGCGTTAGCAGAGCAACCCAAGTATCTATATGTAAAAATATTTCCATATTATTTTACTTTATATATTGTTGCTTTTTTTTTAAATTTTGAAAAGCCAATTTTAACAGTAAAATCATAAGATTCTTTATGAATTTTATTAATCTGTACAAACATTGGATCTTTCTGTAATGTGGTTTTTGGATTAATATATTTTAAGGTGTAAAAGAAATTATTTTTCCATTTTATTGACAAAGTATCTATATGATTTCCATGTTTACTAATTTGAATACTATCTTTTCTGATAATAGTTTCTTTTACAAAACCTTTACCAGCAGGAATTTCAAAAACACCTACTTTAAATCGATCTGAATTGTCTTCAAATTCAGATTTACATGATGCTAATGTTAAAATGCCTAAGATGATATAGATTGCTTTTTTCATTAAACTCCTGTATAATTGGATGGGGTAATTGCTTTTAACTCTAACTTTATTTCTGTTGAAACTTCTAAAGTATCAATAAAATCTGCAATTGAACTTTGATTTATTTTTTCATTTGTTCTTGTCAACCCTTTTAGTGCTTCATAAGGATTAGGGTAGGATTCTCGTCTTAAAATTGTTTGAATAGCTTCTGCTACAACAGCCCAATTGTTTTCTAAATCATCTTCAAACTTCTGTTTGTTTAATAACAATTTATTTAAACCTTTTAATGTTGATGTAAAAGCAATAATTGTATGTCCAAAAGGGACACCAACATTTCTTAAAACAGTACTATCGGTTAAATCACGTTGTAAACGAGAAACTGGTAATTTAGCAGAAAGATGCTCGAATATTGCATTTGCTAAACCTAAATTACCTTCAGAATTTTCAAAGTCAATAGGGTTTACTTTATGTGGCATTGCAGAAGAACCTACTTCACCAGCCTTAATTTTTTGTTTAAAATAATCTGTAGAAACATACGTCCAGAAATCTCTGTCTAAATCTAAAACAATTGTATTAATACGTTTTAAAGTATCAAACAAAGCTGCTAAATGATCGTAGTGTTCTATTTGTGTTGTAGGAAAAGAATGATGTAATCCTAGTTTTTCTTGTACAAATTTACCTCCAAATTCTTTCCAATCAATAGATGGGTAAGCTACCTTGTGTGCGTTAAAATTTCCTGTAGCGCCACCAAACTTAGCTGCACTAGGGATGTCGTTTAATAAATTAAATTGCTCTTTTAAACGAACCACAAAAACTTCAATTTCTTTTCCTAATCTTGTAGGAGATGCTGGTTGACCGTGAGTTCTTGCCAACATAGAAATATCTTTCCATTCAATAACTAACTCTTGTAATCGCTCTTGAAGTTCATTATATTGTGGCACATAAACTTCGTTCATTACTTCTTTTATAGAAAGCGGAATTGCAGTATTATTTATATCTTGAGAAGTTAATCCGAAATGAATAAATTCCTTATGTTTTTGTAAACCTAAAATGTCAAATTTTTCTTTTATAAAGTATTCAACCGCTTTTACATCATGGTTTGTAACTTTTTCAATATCTTTTATTTTTTGAGCATCTTCTGCTGTGAAATCGGTATAAATTTTACGCAAATCTTCAAATAAATTAATATTAAAGTCAGCTAATTGAGGCAAAGGAATTTCACATAGTGCTATAAAATATTCTATTTCTACCCTAACTCTGTATTTTATTAAAGCTTCTTCAGAAAAATAGTTGGCTAATTTTGATATTTTATTTCTGTAACGCCCATCAATTGGAGAAATAGCATTTAGTTGAGTTAAGTTCATTGTTCAGTTCTGTTGTTAAATGCAAAAATAAGCATTTCAACAGATTTACAAAGTAGATTCCTTATGTTTTTCTATCAAAATCAGTACTTGTTTTCCTCTCGCGTTTGTGCCTTCGCTCTCGTGGATAATTTTAGTTTCAATGAGCAGTTTTAATTCAGGATGAATTCAATCTTTCTGCAATCCAAATAGATATAAAGTATAAATTGTATAAACTCAAGTAGCTATTTTTTGAGGAGTAATGAACCAATCAAATGCACATGTCACAATGGCATCTATCTGAGAATCTTTTAATGCTTTTTTAAATTCATTTTCTTTACATGAATAAAAAGCTGTTGCTAAATGTTCGCAAATTTTTGCAAAAGGTCTAATTGCATTATCAAATTTTAAAGTGGATATATGTGCAGAGAATTCATTGAAATAAGGAACCATCTCATCTAAATCATGATGTGTACATATCCGTTCTAAAATCCAGGTTATTCTTATAGAAACTTTATTTTCCATATCAAAAGTTAGAGAGACTAAATCTTTAAACAAATTTTGATTTTCTAATATAATATTAGCAACTTTTTGACGGTTTTATATTTTAGGAGGTCCCATCGAATTAAATTGTTCAGTTAAAAAAAGCACACTCATTTTAATACGATTAGTGTATATTTACTCTAAAAAGGTTATATCAATGATAAAGATAAAAAGACTCAATTTTATATTTACTTTTTTTACTTGTTTTTTTATAAGTATGAATACTATTGCTCAAGCAATTAATCAGTTTGATAAAAGTAAGCAAAGGACAGGAGTTTGGAGAAAATATTATCCCAACAATAAAATACGTTATTCTGGTGCTTTTGAAAAAGGAAAAGAAATTGGAGTTTTTAAATTTTATGACAATTCAAACTCTCAATTTCCAGTAATTATTAAATCCTATTCTAAAAAAAGTGATGTTGTTGTAGTCAAGTTTTATTCACTAAATGGCAAATTACAGAGTAAAGGTTCTTTTTTACATAAAAATAGAGTGGGTCGTTGGATATATTATTTTCAAGACGGTAAAAAAATGTCTGAAGAATTTTATAAAGAGGGAAGGTTAGAAGGAAAGTTAATAAACTATTATCCGAATGGAAAAGAGACAGAAATTTCATTTTATAAAAAAGGTTTTAAAAATGGAACTTCTGAAAAATTTTCAAGCAAGGGAATTTTAATTGAAAGTGTTAATTATAAAAATGGAAAACTAAATGGTATTGCTAAATATTTTGAATTGAACGGAAATTTAAAAGAGACTGGTTCATACTTAGCAGGAAAAAGAATTGGAAAGTGGGAGTATTATTTAGATGGCGAAGTTGCTTCGGATGAAGATTTAAAGAAAAAAAAATCTAATTTTTTGAAGCAAAAAGAGAATTGATTGCTAAGTTTCAAAAGTTTCAAAATGACGTTTTATCTTTTTCTATTTGATTATAATTAAAAAAAGACGACAATAGTTTTAATATAATGTAAACCAATTATAACATCAATTCTTTCAATCAATAAATCCTAATCAAATTTGTAACTTTGCGATCTCAAAATTAAAAAATGAAAAGAGTAGTTGTTGGTCTTTCTGGTGGTGTTGACTCTAGTGTTACAGCACATTTATTAAAAGAACAAGGTTTTGATGTTATTGGGCTTTTTATGAAAAATTGGCACGATGATGCTGTAACCATTTCTAACGAATGTCCTTGGTTAGAAGATAGTAATGATGCAATGATTGTTGCAGAAAAACTAGGGATTCCTTTTCAAGTTGTAGATTTAAGCGAGCAATACAAAGAACGTATTGTAGATTATATGTTTGACGAGTATTCAAAAGGAAGAACTCCAAATCCAGATGTCCTGTGTAACAGAGAGATAAAGTTTGATGTTTTTATGGATATTGCTTTAAATCTAGGTGCAGATTATGTGGCTACTGGTCATTATTGTAGAAAAGGAGAAGAAATTATCCATGGAAAACCTGTTTATAAATTATTAGCAGGAAAAGACACGAATAAAGATCAATCGTATTTTTTATGTCAATTATCTCAAGAACAATTAACTAAAGCATTATTTCCAATTGGCGAATTAACAAAGCCAGAAGTAAGAGTAATTGCTAAAGAAGCAGGTTTAATTACTGCTGAAAAGAAAGATTCTCAAGGTTTGTGTTTTATTGGTAAAGTAAGATTGCCTGAGTTTTTACAACAAAAATTACAACCAAGGGAAGGTGCTATTGTAACTATTCCAGTAGATTTTTCTCAATACACAAAGTCAACGCCAATTTTTGAAAACAAAGAAGCGGAGTTAGCCTTTTTTTCAACAAAGTTTTCTTACAAAAAAGAAGACGGACAATTAGTAGGTAAGCATCAAGGGGCGCACTATTTTACAAAAGGTCAACGCAAAGGACTAAATGTTGGAGGTACAAAAGAAGCATTGTATGTTATAGAAACTGATGTTGCAGAAAACATAATTTATACAGGAGAAGGAAAAAATCATCCGGGTATTTACAGGAATGTATTATTTGTTTCGAATGAAGAAGTGCATTGGATTCGTAAAGATTTAATTCTAAAAGTTGGTGAAAAAATTGAGTTATCAGCAAGAATTAGATACAGACAGCCTTTAGAAAATGTTACTTTGTACAAAGTAGAAACCGGTTTGTATGTAGAATTTGAAAATAAGCAATCTTCAATTCAGGAGGGGCAATTTGTGGCTTGGTATAAAGATGAAGAACTTTTGGGCTCTGGAGTAATTTTTTAATTCATCTAAAAAATAAAATTAAAAAGTAGTAATTTAGTTGGATGAAAAATTTACTTTTTTTTTTATTTACAACTATTTCTGTTCACGTTTTCTCTCAAACAGAAGATGCTTGGGTATTTATAAAAGACAAACCTAATGCTGCTAGTTTTCTAGCAAATCCATTACAAATGTTATCGCAACGTTCTATAGAAAGAAGAGAGAAAACTAATCTTCCGATAGATGAAAAAGATGTTCCTATTCATAACGTTTATTATAGTGAATTAAAAAATGAGGCTACAATTGCTGTTTTAGGAAAATCGAAATGGTTGAATGCAATTCATGTTCAGGGTACAGTTAATCAAATTAACGCTTTATTGTCTAAATTTTCTTTTATAGAATCTATAGAATATGCTAACAAATCGCTGAATACTGGCGCAAAAACAAAAGGAAAGAAAATAATTCCTGACCACTACAATAAATTTAATCAAGTGCTAACTGATTTTGATTATGGAGCTGCCGATAACCAAATTAAAATGTTAAAAGGTGATTATCTACATCAACAAGGATTTACAGGACAAGATCAAGTAATAGCAGTTATTGATGCCGGTTTTCCAAATGTAAATACACTCTCAGCTTTTCAAAGATTAAGAGATAATAATCAAATTTTAGGAGGCTATAATTTTGCTGATAGAAATACAAATTATTATACAAGAAACAGTCATGGTACACATGTTTTATCAACAATTGCGGGTTATTTAGAAAATGAATTCGTAGGCACAGCGCCAGACGCAAAATTTTATTTATTTATTTCTGAAATTGCGGAATCGGAAACAGTGTTAGAAGAAACACTTTGGGTAGAAGCAGCGGAAAGAGCAGATAGTTTAGGTGTTGATGTTATTAATACCTCTTTAGGATATACCACTTATGATAATCCTAATCACAGTCATTCCTATACAGATATGGATGGGAAAACTACCTTTATTTCAAGAGGAGCGGAAATAGGAGCTTCTAGAGGAATGATTTTAGTAAATGCAGCAGGAAATAGTGGTACTGATTCTTGGAAATATATTGGAGCGCCAGCAGATGTAGCCTCAGTATTTAGTATTGGAGCCGTCAATGCTGAGGAAAATATTGCAAGTTTTAGTTCTTTTGGACCAACTGCAGATAATAGAATAAAACCAGATGTTTTAGCGCAAGGTCAAAATACTAGTATCATTAATTTTTTATCAGGAAACGTATCATCTTCAAACGGAACTTCTTTTTCATCACCAGTCATGGCGGGAGTTATAGCTTGTTTTTGGCAGGCTTTTCCAAACAAAACAAATATTGAAATTATGAATTTAATTCGGAGTTCTTCAGATAAATTTAATAATCCTACAGATCAATACGGGTATGGAATTCCCGACTTTGAAGCTGCATATAATACGGTGCTATCTATTAATGATTTGGATGTTTTTTCTGATATTAAAATTTTTCCAAATCCGATAAAAAAAATCTTTGCAATCACAAAAAACAATATTTCATTGGATGAATATTCCTTTCAAATATTTAATATACTTGGTCAAAAGGTTTTAGAAGAATCAAAATTTACTTCAGATAGAATAGATATTTCTTGTCTAGAAAAAGGGATTTATCTACTTAAAATCCAAAAAGAAAAGCAACATAAAATAATAAAGTTGATAAAGGAATAATGATAAATAAAATTACAGCTCTTTTTAAAATTAAGTATCCAGTCGTGCAAGGAGGCATGATTTGGGTTTCTGGATGGAAATTAGCCTCTGCTGTTTCTAATGCGGGTGGTTTAGGTTTAATAGGCGCAGGTTCAATGTATCCAGAGGTATTAAGAGAACATATTCAGAAATGTAAAAAAGCAACAAATAAATCTTTTGGCGTAAATGTACCTATGTTATACCCTGATATTGAAAAAATTATGGATATCATTATTGAAGAAGGAGTGAAGATAGTTTTTACTTCTGCTGGAAACCCGAAAATTTGGACTTCATTTTTAAAGGAAAAAGGCATTATTGTTGTTCATGTCGTAAGTTCAGTGAAGTTTGCTTTAAAGGCAGAAGCAGCGGGAGTCGATGCTGTTGTTTGCGAAGGTTTTGAGGCTGGAGGACATAATGGGCGTGAAGAAACTACAACTTTTACGCTAATTCCTATGGTAAAAGAGCAAGTAGGTATTCCTGTATTAGCAGCAGGCGGAATTGCTTCTGGTAAAGGAATGCTTGCTGCCATGGTTTTAGGTGCGGATGGAGTTCAAATAGGAAGTAGATTTGTTGCCACAGAAGAATCCTCTGCTCATCAAAATTTTAAAAACATGATAATTGATGCAAAGGATGGAGACACACATTTAACTTTAAAAGAACTAGCTCCTGTTCGTTTATTGAAAAATAAATTTTATCAAGAAGTACAAGAATTATATCAACAAAATCCATCAAAAGATCAGTTAAAGGAATTGTTGGGTAGAGCAAGAGCAAAAAAGGGAATGTTTGAAGGTGATTTAGAGGATGGAGAGTTAGAAATTGGTCAAATTGCGGGGTTAATTCATAATATAAAACCAGCAAAAATAGTTTTAGAAGAAATTATTGAAGAGTATAATTTATCTAAAGAATTGGTTTATAGTGATTTATGATTTTTTAAAATAAATAAATTATTTATGTTTTTTTATAGGTAATAGTGTATATTTGCACTTTAATAAAACGCTGTTATTAATTAATTTAGCAGCACAATAATTTTTTATAATGAAAGAAGGTACCGTAAAATTTTTCAATGAGTCTAAAGGATTTGGATTTATTACTGAAGAAGGAACAAACACAGAACATTTTGTACATGTTTCAGGTTTAATTGACGAAGTTCGTGAAAACGATAAAGTTGAATTTGACTTACAAGATGGAAGAAAAGGATTAAACGCAGTAAATGTAAGAGTATTATAATATATATCTATTACTAGTTAATTTTTTATCTAAAAGCCTATCATATTTGATAGGCTTTTTTTATTTTAATTTTTAAAAAATATTGTTTATTATTGATAAAAGATAAAGTAAAATAAACATTTCATTTTATCTTTCGATTATTGGCATTATATTTGCACCTCACTAGAAGTTGTTAGTAACTAAATTAACAACACAATAATTTTTTATAATGAATAAAGGTACCGTAAAATTTTTCAATGAATCTAAAGGATTTGGATTTATCACTGAAGAAGGATCAAACAAAGAACATTTTGTGCATGTGTCAGGATTAGTTGACGAGATTCGTGAAAACGATGAAGTTGAATTTGACTTACAAGATGGAAAAAAAGGATTAAACGCAGTAAACGTAAGAGTATTATAATATATATCTATTACTAGTTAATTTTTTATCTAAAAGCCTATCAAATTTGATAGGCTTTTTTATTTTCATTTTATAAAAAAAATATATTTATGATTGATGGTAGACAAAGAAAGAATATACAGATTGATTCCTTTGTAGAAATTGTTCAAAAATCACATCAAAGAACGGGTGAATTAACAAAAGGTATAGTTGCAAAACTTTTAACAAAGTCCATTCATCATCCTCATGGAATTAAAGTATTGTTAGCATCAGGTTTTGTTGGAAGGGTGAAAAATGTAATTGAGTAACTTATTTTATTGGAATCTTAATTTTATATGCCTTTCTACTTTTGTTATTCAATTTATTTTCTCTTAACCAAGGATTATGAATTTTTAATTCTTTGTAATTAATATTAAACCCTTTTGCAAAACTAGCTATATTATTAATAGCAGTATCTACTTTTATAGTGTAGGTTTTTTTAATTGTATATAAGTCTTCCTTTTCAAAAACAAAACCATATTTTTCTGGATTTTTAATAATTTCTTTTAAAGCCAAAATTCTGAATACATAGCGTTCAGTTTCATTCGCTAATTTAGCATCATAATATGTAGAAACTTTTTGTGTTTCTAATCTTCTAGCAATTCCATATTTACCAGCATTATATGCAGCCGCTGCAAGCGTCCAAGATCCAAATCGATCTTTTGCATTTTTTAGATATTCTGCTGCTACTTTTGTAGATTTTTCAATATTATATCTTTCATCTACATTTTTATTTATTTCCAAACCATATTCTCTGCCAGTAGCTTTCATAAAATGCCAAATTCCTGCCGCGCCAGCTGAAGAAGTTTCATCACTAAAACCACTTTCTGCTAACGCCAAAAATTTAAAATCGTCTGGTAATCCATACTTTCTTAATAAAGGTTCTAGTATAGGGAAATATTTATTAGCTCGTTTTAAAAGTAATAATCCATTAGATTGCCAATAGGTATTTACCAACAATTCTCTGTCCATTCTTTCTTTTACATCTGGTTTTTCTATAGGTACTCTTTCTCCAGCTAAATTCAAATTACTAGGAAGCTTTAATGCTTTAATTTTATAAGTTTTGTGTGTGCTTGTAATTGAATCGATATCAGATTTATGAATTGCATTCATAAATAAGATAGTCATACAAACAATACTTAAGAGAGATAAAACACGTAAAGATTTATTCATGATAAATGCCTTTTTTAATCAACTATAAAAGTAACTAATAGAAATAGTTTTAACAAGTTAAACTTTGATGAATGATTATTGATATTTCTTTTGCCTTTGTTAAAATCATTACATGAGTACCACCTTCTACTTTTATGGAGTCTTTAATATGTTTTATTGGAAAAAGGTTGTCTTTAGTTCCGTGAATATGAACAATGTTTTTTAAATTACTTTCTTGTTGCCAGTTTAAAACATTGTGAATTGACCATTTTAAATACTTTGTTCCTCTAACAGACAGATATTTCTGATAAATTACGGCTCTTTTTTGTAAGGATTTTCCAATGAAAAATTTTGCATAATCTTCAAAATTATTTACAAATTTTGCAGGAAATGCTTTGTACAGTTTGCTTATGCTTAAAACTTTAAATCTTTTAGAAAGTTCATGATGTGTTTTAACACTTGAAATAATAATTACTTTTCTAGTAGCTATAAGTTTGCTTACTTCTTGAACTAAAATCCCTCCAAAAGAGACACCAACTAAAACAGGGTTAATATGCTGAATATCTTTTGTTATTCTCAGTGCATAATTAAAAATAGATTCGTCTAAATCTATAGGTTCTATCCATTCTAAATAATAGAATTCATAAATTTCTGAAGATAATTTTAAGTGTTCAAAAATTTCTGGACCAGCGGCTAAGCCAGGCATAAAGTAGATAGGAATCTTAGCCATATAAACGTACTTTGTTTTGTTTTAAATACAGTTTTACTGTCAAATTAGATAATTACAGCTTCTTCTACAAAATCAAATCTCACCAAACCATCTTCATCAATTTTAGTTAGTGTAATTGTATGCAAAGTGTTGATTAATTCAGGATTCCAAGGTGCTTTTACTTTTACATAATTTTCTGTAAACCCGTTTATATAACCTTCTTTGTTTTCGTTTTCAAACAAAACTGTTAATGTATTCCCAAGCTGCGATTCATAAAAAGAACGTCTTTTTTTAGCAGACAATCCTCGTAACATTTTGCTGCGTTTTGCACGTACTTTTTTTGGAACAACTCCTTCCAAATCTACAGCTTCTGTATTGGGTCTTTCAGAGTAGGTAAAGACGTGTAAATACGAAATATCCATTTCGTTTAAATAATTATAAGTTTCTAAAAATAATTCATCAGTTTCTCCAGGAAAACCAACAATAACATCCACACCTATACAAGCATTTGGCATTACTTCTTTAATCCTAACAACCCTATTTGTATATGTTTTTCGCAGATATCTACGTTTCATTTTCTTAAGTAATACATCACTTCCAGATTGCAGAGGAATATGAAAATGAGGAACGAATGAATTTGATTTCGCAACAAAATCTATGGTTTCATTTTTTAATAAATTAGGCTCTATGGATGAAATCCGTAAACGATGAATACCGTCAATTGTATCGAGCTCTTTAACTAATTCTAAAAAAGTATGTTCGTGTTTTTTATTACCAAATTCGCCTTTTCCATAATCACCAATATTTACACCTGTTAAAACAATTTCTTTAATTCCTTTAGATGAAATTTCTTTAGCATTACTAATTACATTTTCTAAAGTATCACTTCTAGAAATTCCTCGCGCTAAGGGAATAGTACAATACGTACATTTATAATCACAACCATCTTGTACTTTTAAAAAAGCACGAGTTCTGCCACCAATAGAGTAAGAACCTACATAAAAATCAGCATCAGAAATTTCACAAGAATGGACTTCGCCAACATTATTTTTAGTTAAATCGTTAATATAACTTGTTACATTGAATTTTTCAGTGGCTCCTAAAACCAAATCTACACCATCCACAGCTGCTAATTCTTCTGGTTTTAGTTGGGCATAACATCCAATAGCTATTAAAAAAGCATTGTCATTTTTCTTTAATGTATTTTTCACAATCGATTTAAAACGTTTATCTGCATTATCCGTTACAGAACATGTATTAATTACATAAATGTCTGCTTTCTCTTCAAAATCAACACGGTCAAAACCTTCATTAACAAAATTTCTTGCAATCGTGGATGTTTCCGAAAAATTCAATTTGCAACCTAATGTGTAAAAAGCTACTTTTTTATCTGCCATCATTCATGTACATTTAACAATGACAAAAATACGATTTTATTCATGATTTTTGAAACTGAAAGATTATTAGTTAGGAAGCTCGTTTTAGATGATTTAGAGGCTTTTCACGAAATGCAAAGCAATGATAATGTTATGCAGTTTGTTGATGGTGAAACAAAAACATTTGAGGAGCATTTAGTTGAATTAACAGATCTTATTAACAAGTATAATTTATCTAATAATGATTTTTGGATTTACGCCATTGAAAGAAAATTTGATACTCATTTTATAGGAACGGTTGCTTTAGTAAAAGATGGAGAAGATGATGAGATTGGATATCGTTTTTTAGAGAAATATTGGAAAAAGGGTTATGGTTCTGAAATTTGTGAAGGACTAATTTACCATTGCAAACAAATAGGAATTCCGAAAATAGTAGGGTATGTTGTTAACAAAAATATAGCCTCAGCTAAAATTTTAGTACGTTATAATTTTAAAGTTGTAAAACAGTTTATAAATGACGATATTAAATTACTAGAAACAAAATATGAATTAATTTTATGATTGAAGACAAATTAACGCTATTTTCTTATGCAGTGATTTTCTCAACTATTTTAGCAGATAATACCCATGACTATCTTGAAATGTCAATAAGGATGGAAGAACTAGCTAAAAATCAAAAAGGATATTTAGGAATAGAATCCGCAAGAAATGAAACCGGGATTAAAGTTTCTTATTGGTAGACATTGGATGACATTGTTATTTAGAAAAATAATTTAGAACATACAGAAGTAAGAAGTCTAGGGAGAGAAAAATGGTCTAAAAAACACCAAATATGATTTTATAAAGTAGAACGACAATATGGAGTTGAAGGTTAGAAATATTTTCTATATTGCATTTGTATAGCTATGAATAAAATTGAAAAAACAGCTGTTTGCATTATCGGAGCAGGACCTTCTGGAACTGCGACTTCTTTAATGTTAACAAAGTTGAAAATTCCACATTATATTATTGATAAATCAACTTTTCCACGAGATAAAACTTGTGGAGATGGTTTAATCTTATATGCTTATAAGGCTATGAAGCTTTTAGGAGAAGATTTATTCACCTCTTTTTTGAAAAACCCAAAATTTATACATAGTAAAAAAATTAGCCTGCATATAAATAATACATCTAATATAGAATTTAAGGAGAGTGATGATAGAGATATGATTATTTCATACGCTAAACGTATCGATTTTGATCAATTTTTGGTAAGTCATTTATCTGATACTTATGCCAATCAACATTTTGGAAGTGGAGTTAAAGAGCTTAGAGAAGAATCTGAAGGTGTTTTTGTCAAATTAAAAAATGGTAAAGAAATAGTATCAAAATTTGTAGTGGGTGCAGATGGTGTTAAATCTATTGTTTCTAGTAAGTTGGCTATCAATAAAATAGATAAAAAATTTTCATCTACTTTTATCAGTGCGTATTTTAAAGATGTAAAAGACCTTCCTGATGGAAACGCTGCAGAAGTTCGTATAATTTATAAAAAAATGCTTTTATTTTTTTATATCTTTCCTTTATCAGACGGACAAGTAAATATTAGTTTGGGTGGACGTGCAGATCATATTAAAAAATATGGAGTTAATTTAGTTGACGAAATTCAGAGCATTATAAAAACACATAAAAAGGTTAAAAATAAATTTAGCAATGCGACTAAAGTAGGTAGTTGGAGGGGATGGTCTATTCCGTTTCATTTTGGAAATTACAAAACTTCTGGAGATCGATTTTTGTTAGTTGGAGATGCCGCTGGTTTGGCAAATGCTTTTTACAAAGAAGGTATTGGTACAGGAATGATGTCTGGTATTATTGCTGCAAAAAATATAGAAAGATGTCTAAATAATGATGGTTTTTCTGAATCTTCATTAAAAAAATATGATGAAGATCTTAAAAAAGAGTTCGGTAGACTTTTAAAGTTTAGTCATTATGCTTTGAGAGCAGCAAAATTTAAAGGTTTCTTTTTAGCAATGGCTAGTTTGTTAAAGAAAAAGATAGAACGTAAAGCTCATAAAATTATAGAAAAAAGAAGTTATTAATAAATTTTCCAATTTATTCTGGCCAAAATAGGGAAGTGGTCAGAATTTTTTTCAGAAAATGAACTAAACTGATTCACAATGGCATTTTTATCAGTTAATATAAAATCGATTCTCATAGGAAGCCAGTAATTAAATGATTTTCCAAAACCGATTCCTGCTTCAATAAAACTATCTTTTTTATCTTTTAAAATTTGATTGTAAACCCAAGAATAACTCGTATTATTAAAATCTCCAGCTACAACTTTTTTACCCGTCCATTGTTTTTCATGAGCAGTGAATACTTCGGTTTGTTCTGCTTGTTTTTTAAAACGGTTTTTTAATCTTTCAATTAGTTTTTCTGAATTCTCTTGGCCGAAATTCTCTTGACTAGTGTTTAATTCAAAAGATTGCAAGTGCAAATTATACACTCTAATGGTGTCCTTCTTTCTTACGATATCTGCAAAAATGATATTATTAGAAGTGTTTTTTAAATCTAAAGAACCTTTTTGGATAATAGGGAATTTAGAATAAATGGCTAAACCAATTTTATTTTTTTCGTCCTTTGTTTTTATGTACTTATAAGGATATAAAAAAAGTTGTTTTTCTAGAGTATAATATTCTTGAAATAATAAAATATCTGGCGATTTTTCAGATACAAATGCATTTATTTTTTCAGGGATGTTTTGGTCATCAATCCATTTCCAATGGTTGAACATTCTTACGTTATAGCTCATTACTTTTAAATCATCATTTAACGAAGATTTGTTTTCGGTAAACTTATACGGAGTGTTAGAAAAGAACCAACCAATAACCAAAATAAAGGCCGACATAATAAAGTGTTTTTTTAGTTTAAGTATCCAATAGATTATAAAAAATAAATTTAAAATAATTAAAGTGGGAACAAATAAACTTAAAATTGCTAATGCAGGAATATTCTTTGGAGATATAAAAGGTAGTAAATAAGAGATCAAAAGTACTGTCGCTAAAATCGAATTTAGCAAGTATATTATTTTATTCAGAACTGATAATTTCTTCACTTTTAAAAATTATTTTTTTCCTTGTCTAAACAAAAAATCTTTTTCTGTTTTTGTTAAAGTGTCATAACCAGATTTACTTATTTTATCTAATATAGAATCTATCTGTTTTTGTGTAATATCGGTGTTTTTTAATGAATTGCTTTTCTTTTTTGCAGATTTATGGACTGTTTTTAAAGGAGTTTTCTTCCTTATAAAAAGTGATAAAAATTGTTTAAAGAAATCAGTTTTTTTGTTATTTGCTTTTTTAACATATAAGAAACCAAATAAACTTCCTCCTAAATGGGCAAAATGTCCACCAGAATTACTTCCAATTAAACCAATAATATCTAAACCAATCCAAAAGGCAGCTAAATGCCATAATTTTATAAAACCTATAAAACGTAGCTTTAATTGATAATTTGGTATGTACGTTGCAACCCCTATAAATATGGCAGAAATTCCTGCAGAAGCACCGACTAGTAAAGATGATTTTCCTTCAAATAGAGGGAAATAATTTTGACTAAAAACAAACAAAAGTCCGCCAAAAAAAGTACCGATAATATAAAAATTAAGTAATAATTTTTGAGTGAAATATTCTATAAATAAATTACCAATAAAGTGCAGAACAATTAAGTTCATTAAGATGTGTATAAAATCTGCATGTAAAAAACCATAGGTTATTATAGACCATGGTTTTTTTAATAGAGAGTCGTAATCATCATCTAAAGAAAACCAATTTACAAACCAATTTGTTTGCCCTTTGTACAAACCTTGAAAAACATTAAAAAGTAAGGATAAAATAAAAATAGCAATATTTATGTAGATTAATTTTTCTACAATATTTCCATTTTTGAAACGGTTTTTTAAGTTATTTATATAATTCATTGACGCACTTTAAATTGATTGTTTTTCCAATGCCAAGCAATAATAAATCCTATTAAGGCTCCTCCAATGTGCGCAAAATGAGCAATATTTCCAACAGAATATTTTGTCATTCCAAAGAATAAATCTCCTAAAATCATTACCGGAATAAAATACTTGGCTGCAATGGGAACAGGGAAAAACAGTAAGGCTAGTTTAGCGTCTTTAAAATACAGCCCAAAAGCCACTAAAACTCCATAAACTGCTCCCGAAGCACCTACCGCAGGTGTACTATATAAGGAAGTTATTTTATTAAATTGTTCTTGAGAAATTGCATTTATGACTCTTACGTCATTTGTACTTCCTGATTTTAAGATAGATAAAACTTCAGAATCATTTAAACCTGCATTTATAAAAAGCTCATAAACGCCATTAAATTGGTAATAATTCACCAAAGAATAGATGATTCCTGCTCCTAAACCCGCAGAAAAATAAAAAAATATAAATTTATTCTTCCCCCATATTTGTTCTAAAGGAGTTCCAAAGGCGTATAGACCATACATGTTGAACAAAATATGTGGAAAACTTCCATGCATAAACATATGAGTTATATATTGCCAAAATCCAAAATGCTCGTTTTTCGGAAAATGTAATGCCAATATATTTGTTAAGTCTAATTGCAGTAATTGTGGTACTACAAATAAAATTACATTGATTATAATTAGGTGTTTAATGGCGTCTGTAAGTCTATTCATATTAACTGTTAAATAGATTATCTATTTCGTTTAAAGTCAGTGTTTTAAATGTTGATTTTCCAAACGGAGAAATTGTAGGTTCTTTACAAGAAAATAAATTATTCACTAAACTTTCTTGTTCTTTTTCAGAAAGTTGTGTTCCTGTTTTTATAGACAATGTTTTTGCAAACGATTTTGCCATTACATCAAAATGACTAAAACTTGCATCTGGGACTTCTAAATCTATATCACTTAATAACTCTTCTAAAATAATAGTAATCTTACTTTCTGTTACAGAAACAGGAATTCCTTTTATGGTAACATCACTTTTTGTGAATTCATCAAAAGAAAAACCAGCATTTTCTAATTCAGTTTTCATGGTGTAAATCATTTCTATTTCTTGCGATGAGAATGATATTTTTACAGGAAATAATAATTGTTGGCTATTGGCTTCTTTTACAGTAATGCTCTCTAAAAAATCTTCATATAAAATGCGCTGATGCGCTAATGATTGATTGATTAATACAACTCCAGATTTTATAGAACTCAGCAAATATTTACGCTGAATTTGAAACGTTTTTTGTGTTTTTATTTCTTGTTGATTATCAAATAATTCCGATTGTCTTTCTTCATCTGTAACTGCTACAGAAGTATATAAAGATTCCCAACTTTCAGTTTGTTGTTCTCTTTTGAAAGGAAATCGTATTTCTTTTTGTTCTAATTCCTTAAAAGGATTAAAATCTGGGTCAACTGAAATTATTGGTGTTTTTGTAGATTCTGTATTTGTGTTTAAATGGTAAGGTGTGTCTAAGTTAGCATCTCTATTAAAATCTAAAAGAGGTGCTACATTGTATTGTCCTAAACTGTGTTTTACCGTTGCTCTTAACATCGCATACAATGCTTTTTCATTATCAAATTTTATCTCCGTTTTTGTCGGATGAATGTTAATGTCAATTGTATTTGCAGGCACTGTTAAGTATAAAAAATAGGAGGGATGCGAGCCATGCTCGAGTAAACCATCAAAAGCATTTACCACAGCATGATTTAAGTAAGAACTTTTTATAAATCGGTCATTTACAAAAAAGAATTGCTCTCCTCTTTTTCTTTTCGAGAATTCTGGCTTTGCCACAAAACCATTAATAGAGACAATATCAGTTTGTTCGTTTATTGGAACTAATTTTTCATTCATTTTAGTACCAAAAACACTTACAATTCGTTTTCTTAAATTACTACTTTTTAAATGGTAAACTTCATTATTGTTATGGTGCATTAAAAAAGCAATACTTGGATGCGCTAAAGCTACTCTTTGAAATTCATCTATAATATGACGTGTTTCTACAGTATCTGATTTTAAAAAGTTTCTTCTTGCCGGAATATTGTAAAACAAGTTTTTTACGGCAATACTTGTTCCTTTGGAGGTAGAAATAAAGTCTTGAGAAATAATTTTACTTCCTTCAATTTTTATAAAGGTTCCAAGTTCTTCATTTTCTTGTTTTGTTTTTAATTCAACATGGGCAATTGCAGCAATAGAGGCTAAAGCCTCTCCTCTAAAACCTTTTGTACAAAGGTTAAATAAATCTTCTGCTTTTTGAATTTTTGAAGTAGCGTGTCTTTCAAAAGACATTCTGGCATCAGTAGTACTCATGCCTTTGCCATCATCTATAACCTGAATTAAAGTTTTACCGGCATCCTTCAATAATAATTTTATACTGGTTGCACCCGCATCAATAGCGTTTTCTAGCAATTCTTTAACTACAGAAGCTGGTCTTTGAACTACTTCTCCTGCAGCAATTTGATTCGCTACATGATCTGGTAAAAGTTGAATAATATCTGACATTATATTTAAAAGAATATAGACAAATCAAAATCTATGATATACAAAAAAATTAAAACTAAGACTAAAACAATATAAATTATTGTTTTGTTAGCTCCTTTATTTGGACTATTAAGTTCATTGATGGCATCTGAAAATTTCGATTTTATCCCCTTGTTTTTACCTGCAGTTTTTCTGAATTTATCTAATTTATGTTCAATTTTGTAAGGACTGCCATCACCCTTATAATAACGTGGTTTGTAATCAAATTTTTTATTTGTTCTTTTTAAAAATCCCATAATTTTAGAAAATAATTGGTAAATATTAATTTTTAAAAAAAAAATCAAGTATTATACCAATTTTGAATAAATCAAATTTAAATAATTAAAAAGTAATGAATCAAGAAATGATGTTAAAAGTATTCTTAAAAGAATAAGATTGCTTTTTTATTAAAAACCAATATTTTCTGACGTTCTATTTAGGTTTTTAATTGCGGCCATTTTGATAGCTGCTACAGCACATTCTGTACCTTTATTGCCTAACTTACCTCCAGATCTATCTATAGATTGTTGTTTTGTGTTATCGGTTAAAACACAGAAAATTACAGGAATATCAAATTTGATATTTAAATCTACAATTCCTTGTGTTACTCCTTCACAAACAAAATCGAAATGTTTTGTTTCTCCTTGAATTACATTTCCAATGGCGATAATAGCGTCAACTTTTTGAGATTGAATCATTTTTTTACAACCATAAATCAACTCAAAACTCCCCGGAACATCCCAAGAAACAATATTTTTCTGGATTGCTCCACAATCTAAAAACGTTTCAATTGCACCTTTTTTTAGATTTTGTGTTATTTCAGGATTCCACTCTGAAACAACAATCCCAAATCGAAAATTTTTCGCATTTGGGATTGTTGCTTTGTCGTAAATGGATAAATTGGTTGTAGCCATTTTTTTTATTTTTCATTTTCAATAAGGCATTGCCCATTGAAATTAATTACGATATACTATTTCGCGTATTTAGCAGCATTGATAAATTTCTCAATATCTTTTGCTTGATCAGATTTTGAATAGTTCTCTTTTATCTGTGTAAATAATTGTTCTGCTTTGCTATATTTTTCTAAAGACATGGCAGTTTGTCCTGCTTTGAATAAAAACATTGGAGTTGTAAACTCGTTTGATTTTTTATTTGCTGCTTTTTCATAATATTCCAAA
This sequence comes from Polaribacter sp. Hel1_33_78, assembly GCF_900106075.1. NCBI lineage: Bacteria > Pseudomonadati > Bacteroidota > Flavobacteriia > Flavobacteriales > Flavobacteriaceae > Polaribacter > Polaribacter sp. Hel1_33_78. The sequence continues at coordinate 2,053,274 of NZ_LT629794.1, read as the reverse complement.
GCATCGTCTTGTTGATCTATGTCTGAGAAAGCATCACCGATTGCTCCTAAAGCAACAGGTCCTAACATTTCATCATCAGAATTAAACTTGCTTAAAAATTCAATAGCCTTATCATATTGTTTCATTTGTAGATATGAAACACCTGCATAATAGTTTGCTAAATTTCCGGCATCTGTTCCGCTATAAGAATCAGCAATGTCTAAAAAACCGTATTTTCCATCTGCACCTTCTAAACCTAAATTGAGCAAAGAATCTTTTCCGGCACCTGCATTTGCAGCTTCATCAAAATATTTTCTTGGAAAAGCTAACTCGTTAGAAGCTTCTAATTCATTAGGTTCAACGATATAGCTATTATATCCAAGAAAAGCTAAGAAAACAACAACGATACCTATTAAAGTGTAAAATAAAGGTTTGCTATTTTTTTCTATCCATTTTTCAGATTTAGAAGCTGTTTCGTCTAATGTATTTAATACTCCTGCTGTTTCAAATTCAGATTCGTCAATTTGATTCGCTTCTTTTTTACCTTCTGGTTTATATTTCTTCTTGTATGTTGCCATATTTTCCTTAAAATTAGTGGCGCAAAAATAGTTTTTTTAATTGGATTGTAAAAGCGGATAATTCGCTAAATTTTCGATAATTTGCAATTCATTTTTAAACGAAGTCTTTATTCATGTATTTACAGAAAATTTCTTTAGTCAATTTTAAGAATTTAGAATCACAATCTTTTGATTTTCAGCAGAAAATAAATTGCTTTGTGGGTGATAATGGAGTAGGGAAAACGAACGTTTTGGACGCTATTTATTATTTGTCTTTTGCAAAAAGTTACTTTAATTCTGTTGCTGTGCAGAATATAAAGCATGGTGAAGCTTTTTTTATGGTAGAAGGTGATTATATTTTAAATGATAGAAATGAGAAAATTGTTTGCAGTTTAAAACGTGGGCAAAAAAAAGTTTTGAAAAGAAATGGAAAGAATTATGACAAATTTTCTGAACATATAGGTCAAATTCCTTTGGTTATTATTTCTCCAGCAGATAGAGATCTAGTAACAGATGGAAGTGATACAAGAAGAAAATTTATTGATGGTGTTATCTCGCAGCAAAACAAAAAGTATTTACAAAATTTAATTGCCTACAATAAGGTATTAACTCAAAGAAATGCATTGTTAAAATATTTTGCAGCAAATAGAACGTTTGATGCTTTAAACTTGAGTGTTTATGATGATCAATTAGCCAATTACGGTGCTGAAATTTATACAATTAGAAAAGCTTTTTTAGAAGAATTTATTCCCATTTTTAATGCAAAATATCAAATTATTTCTGGCGATAAAGAGGTTGTTAATTTAATCTATAAAAGCCAGTTAAATAATTTTTCTATATCAGATTTATTGAAGCAATCATTAGAGAAAGATAAAATTTTACAGTACACAACATCCGGAATTCATAAAGACGATTTAAGTTTTGAAATTGGCGAATATCCTATTAAAAAATTTGGTTCTCAAGGTCAGCAAAAATCATATTTAATAGCTTTAAAATTAGCTCAGTTTGAGTTTATAAAGCAACAATCAAATGTAGTTCCTATTTTATTATTAGATGATATTTTCGATAAATTAGACGAAAAGCGAGTTTCTCAAATTATTGATTTGGTAAATAATGATGAATTCGGTCAGATATTTATTACGGATACTCATTCAGAAAGAACAGAAAATATTGTAAAACAGAGTAACAAACCTTATCAAATTTTTAAATTATAATGGCAAAAAGGGAAAATGATTCTTTTTCAATAGAAGATTTAATGCAGAGCTTTATCAAGGAAAATAATCTGGGTAAAGGAATGCAAAAAATAAAAGTTGAAGAAACTTGGCATAAAATGATGGGACCTGGTGTTACGACGCACACAACCTCTGTGAAATTGCAAAATAAAACACTTATTATTCAGTTAAATTCTTCAGTTTTGCGTGAAGAGTTAAGTTATGGGAAAGAGAAGATTATTAAAATGATGAATGAAGAAATAGGAGAAGGAGTAATATCTAAACTAATGCTATTGTAAAGTTTTTTTGGATGGTTTGTCTAGCGTTCTCGTATAATTTTTAGTGCGGGTTTATATACCTTAATATTTGGCTTAGAACTGACCTTAGTAATTTCGACGGGATTCTGACGTAGTTGAATTCGCCTTAGTTGCCCCTAAATATTGTTAACTGCTGGTTTTTTATCCTTTATTACAATAGCACAAAAAATTATCCAAATAACAAACATCAACTCCACCATTCTTTGATAAAGTCCGATATATTCAGAATTTGAGTTAGATGCAAATAAATATACAAACAAAATGCTGATTACGCCCAATGCAATTGATTGTAAAGAAAATGTATTGTTATTGGGTGTTTTTTTTAATCCAAACCCAATTAAAATTATAAAAAAAGGAACGAATAGATAAGTTAGTAAACCTACAAAATTATGAATTAGTTGAGAAGAACTAGGATCGATTAATTCCCTGTTACAACCGCTATCACAAGGAAATATTCCAACAATTACTGTAGCTAGTCCATAAAATATTCCGATTCCATAAAACCCTATTTTGAGTAGTTTGGAAGGTTGAAAATATCTCACTCCAAGAAAACAAAATAAGGTGACAAGAATACCACTTGGTAGGTAACCAAATATTCTTAAAATTTTTCCGTATTCAGTGTCAATTGCATAAGATTCACTTATATATTGACTTAATACGTTATAATTTTCAATTAAAAATCCACCTAAAATAGAAGAAACTACAAAAAGGCTAACTCCTACTATTCCGATTAAAAAAATGGTTTTGTTGTTCATTTACTATTATTTTAAATCTCATTTTTTATGAATCGCTGCTTCTAATTTTTGTAATGTTTTAGGGTTAGAAGGTCTTATCTCATCTGGACTAATCACGCTACCTTCTTTATCTAAAAATATAAACCTGGGCAGTGCCCCAATATCATAAAATTTTACAAAATCCGAATTTGACCCAGAATAAAGTTGCACTCCATCAATTGAATTTTTGGTAATATACTTTTCCCACTTATCATATTCGCGATCAGTACTAATAGAAATAATTTGAAGTTCATCGTTGTTAGAAAAGTGTTCCTCTAGCTGTTTTAGAAAAGTATGTTCTACTTTACAGGGTTTACACCAAGTTGCCCAAACATCGATGTACACAAATTTTCCTTTAAAATCTTTTAATGTTTTAACGTTATTTTTTATGTCTTTGAAAAAGAAGTTATTTCCAATTTTATTAATTAGTGATGTTTTGTATATGTATTTAATATTCTTCTTTTTAAGAATATCAGAAAATTCATTAAATTTTAATTTTACATAAGTGCTTAAGCTATCAACTATGTTTAGAGATATTCCTTTTTCATATATTAATTGACCTTTTTTTTGAATGAGTATTTCAAGCTCCTTTTGTTCTATTCCATTGCGAACCTTTTCAGATAATTGGTTTTGATATTTTTTAGAAAAGGCTAAGAAATTATTAGATAACTTAAAGTTGCCAGAATAATCTATGGACTCGAAAAGTTCCTTTTCATCTATAGATAGCGCTATTTTACTATTTGGGGAAATTATGAACTCTCCCAATTCTCCCTGTTTACTATCTAAAAATGAATAAATTTGATAAAGTTTATTTTCTAGAATATTTAAAGTATCAACAACTCTATTTGATTCCTTAAATCGAAGTACAGACTTTATCTCCCATGATTTATCTTTATCATATATAATTAGGCTATCTAATAATTGTTGATTAGTGATATTAACTTCTATTACAGAAATAGGATTTTTTATTTCTTCCTTGCAACCAAAAATTAAAGTAGATACCAAAAATATAATTATTGATGGCTTTGTAATTTTATTTAACATTCTTTATAACGTGTTTGTAATAGAAGAGTTACGTTTTTTGCACGATTAATTTCCGAAGCAAAATCAGAATTAACAAAAATGCAACTAACTTTTATTAAGCCCTAATTTAGCAAATAAATCACAGATGTAAAGTCCATGAAGAATTTCGTTAAGCAGTCTGCACCAGCAATTAATTATACCGAATGTTGTAAGTCAGTTTATTCATCTTCATCATATGCAATATAAGCGCCTGTTAATCCTTCTTGAAAATCTATATCAACAATTGGTAAGAAAAAATCATAACTTATCCATCCATATCCTTCGTTTCCAAAACTTGTTCCCCAAGAATTAACAAATTTAAAAGCATTTATTCTATCATCATAGCCTACTATTAAAACTGCGTGTCCGCATTCATCGGTAGGATTTTGACTGAAAGAGGTTGCTATGGTTTCATCAATTAGAGTCTCAAAAATAAGGTCCTGCCAATCTAACGACACGACAATTGGATTCTCTTCAGAAATTAAAGTTCTAATTAGGTTTATTAGAGTATAATTAACGTCAGTATTCGAGTCCGGAATTCCGACCTGAAAATACTCTTTAATTTTATTTTGAGCTGCTTTAATTAGTAATTCTTCTGTTGGTAAATTAGAACATTGAGTGTCTGAATAAGGAAAATCTTTCCAATTATTTGCTCCTAATTCTTTTAAAACCTCCAAAGCATTAGCAATTGTTGAGCCAGAATTACAGCTATTGTTTACTTTCGATTGATTATATACAAATGCAGGGCTAATAATATTTTCATATGAAAGGTAGTCAAAACCATACTGTTTTTTTTCTTGATAACTTTTTAAGTAATAAGTAGTTGCCCAAGCTACACAACTTCCTTGATTACCTTGACTTCTAACAGGAGGCATATCGCTAGATAAATCATAATTTTCAGGTAAATCATTTGGAATTTCAATGATATCAATTAAATCAGTAAAAGACTTATTTTGAGAATTATAATTACAGTCAACGCCGGTTTGTTGAGGGTCATTAATAGATTCCTGTGGTTTGATTGTATCTGGTACAATTATATTATTTTCATCTATCAGAGGGTTGAATCTGATATATGGATCTTGACAATTACTTAGCATTAGGCCAAATAAAATAATGGTGGTAATTAAAATCTTATTTTTCATTCATTTTTTTTTTAAGCACAAGTTCAAACTATTGGAACGTTGTTGTCTGTTTTTTGTTGTCTGGTTTGTCACATTATTTCGCAAATACAAACCGAATAGAAAATCCGCGAGGATTTTCTTAATTAAACTAGAACAAGCAATACATTATATAAACTGTTAGCAGCTTTTTTATTTATATTCAATTTCGATTGGGATAATCCACGTATCATTTTCTTCATTGATTGTTCCACCAATTTCTTCTTTTACAACTCGATCTGTCACAAGTAGTCCCCTTTGGGCCATTCTTTCAAAAGTATCGATTCCATCCTCAGGAAAGTTTTGTCTCGTCCTGTGAATATTGAATCGATTAGAAAATTGTCTATCGAAAGTTTTTTCAATTCCGTCTTTGCCAATCATGAAGCCAATTAATCCACCCCAAGTTGCTGTGGGATTATCAGAATCCCATCCAGCTAGAGTTCCGATTTGTATGGTTTTTTTTAAATCACCTTCTCCATAGAACAAGCTTACCAAACTCGATGCAAAGTTTATCCCGGCTGCAAAGCAACCATTACAATACAAGTTTTTTGATGTAATATCATAACTATCTTTTTGTTGAACCTGATATCTATAGTAGATGGAATCTCTGGTTTGTTCCCAAGTTATGCCTGACTCGTATAATTTACGTGAATAATCAAACATTTTTGCTGGATATGAATTATCGGGAAGCACCTTTCTCGCTTTATTGGCCATCCAATGTATGCGCTCACTCAAAGTCTTTTCGGTATTCAAAGAAGCCAATGAATACATAGTTACATAAAACTTTGATATATCTTCAGATTCTTCCCTTGCCGTGGTCTGAATGGGTAGAAGGGCAATTTGGGTTGCAACATCTGCACGTGCAGGTGAAAATAAGCCAAATATCTCAGTAGTTAATTGGGCGTCAATCATTTCATGATGTTCATTTTTCTCTGGGTTTCCAGTTTCAGGAGGCAAGACCCCTTCCAGCATTAAATCATATGCTTTTTGATTTGATACCCACAAATAGTTTTCTTCATTTTGTTTAATATGTTTTAACCATCCATCCCTTATTTGTACAGGTGTTAAAAAACTTGTTTGATTTACAAACATTAAATGTTGGTACATATACTCAATATCAGTGTCATCATCTGCGCCCCAAATTTCATTTGTGTCTCTGAAGACAAAATCAATAGTTGGGGATAAGTCACTAGGAATACCTGCTCCCCAAATACTTGGTTGATCGGGTTTACCCCAATCATCCCTGGTGTAAAAATTACCTGTTCTAATTTCTCCTATATTACCAATTTTATCCATCTCCGTAACGAGCCCTGTCCAATTTGCAATACTTTGGCCCAACCAAAAACCATATAATTGATTACAATAGTTTTTGCGCGATAGAATAATGCTTTCCTTCGTTTCTTTATTAGAGATTTCAGTAGCCTTATTTTTCTTCATTTCAGTCTTACATGAATAGAAGATTAGGACACAAAATGCTAGTTTAACAAAGTTTTTCATAATTGGTACTACCGGTATAGTATATGGAAAGTAGCAGAACAAAAATACTATTACTTTCAGTTTATAAACAAAGATAACAGAAAAGTACAAACTTTGTAGTTTGCACTTAACTTACTATTTTTTATATGTTGTGTTAGCAAAAGTGTTTATAAATTACAATGTTCAAATTTCTCTTTTTTCTTATGTAAAACGAAAGGTAAATTCAAATTCTAGTTCACTGATTTCTTTTATATTTTCAGAGTTTTCAATTTCAGTTAAATCAATTTCACACTCTGAATTATTACCATAATTAAAAACACGACTACTACAAATGGGTCGTAATTATTTATTAAAGATTTTTCATCGTATTCATAAGCATTAAATATGCGGTTTAAATTATTTTCGGATGTTATAAAAAGTTTAAATACTTAAATTACCAAACAACTCTTTTAATTTCTTCATAGAAGGCCTAGGCGCATCAGGAGTTATGATATTTCCTTTTGGATCGATTAAAATGAATCTTGGAATCCCGTTTATCCTATAGTTTTTCACAAACTCAGATTCCCATGCTTTGTCAGCTAATAATTGAATTCCCCCTAGTTCTTTTTCTTTAATCATCGTTTTCCATTTGTCATAATCTTTAGGTTCGTCTATAGAAAGACTTACAAATTCAATGTTTTTACCGTGGTAAGCTTTCTCTACTTCTTTTAAGTAGGGAATTTCAGCTATACAAGGACCGCACCAAGTAGCCCAAACATCAATATAGACATACTTTCCTTTTAAATCATCTAAAGAAGTCTTTCCGCCAGCATTGTTTTCATACGCTATAAATTTTGGAGAGTTTTTTCCTTTTCTTAAAACAGTGTTTAAGAAAAATTTATCTTCTTGATAACTTAATAGATATTTCTTTAATTCGTCAAATCCTTTTTTCTCGTTTGCAACGAAAGCAGTATCTAAACCAGATATTTCGTCAAGGTTTTTCATGAAATCACTTTCAATAGTTTCTAATTTTGCAACAAAATCTTCTTTGATCATCATAAACATAGTTTCATCTGCAAAAATAGCCTCTTGGTCTAATGCTTTTTTAGCTAAATAGTTATTAGCACTAGCACCACTTCCAGTATAAAGAACAGTTTCATCAAACTGCTTCGTGTCTAGAGTTAAATGTATATCTCGACCATTTTTAAGGTAAAGAGGAGTACTTTCTGTCCCATCAAATACATAAAAACCACCAGTTACTACTTTTAATGTATCACTAAAGGCACCATCAGCATCAACAGTAATTCGTTTTTGAAAGTTTCTGTCTGTATTTGATCCTATGACTAAGGAGTCAGAACTTTGATTTGTTATTTTTCCTGAAAACGTAACATAGTCTTTAGGCTCTTGTTTACAGGCGACTGCTGTTAAAGCAGCAATAGTCAAGTACATTATTTTTTTCATTTTCATTAATTTTTGTTTTAATTGTTGATGTTCATTTTACATTTTTGCTAACGGTCTTGAATATGAAACGTAGCACTAAAAAGTAGCTATAATTTTTCAGATAATACACAAACCAATTTTTAAACTTTTACTAATTATTTTATTTTTGGGGATTTGTCAAATTTAAAATTTTCGCGACTTTCCAAAAATGCCCAAACCTTCAAGTTAGCAGAAACTTGCACTATTTTTTATATACTATGTAGGCAATAGTTATTTCTTCAGATAGAGGGTTAAATTTGCATAGTCAATTATACCCTTATTTGATGTTAATATATCAGCTCCAATTACACCATCAACTTCTTTTAATCCCATTAAGGTAAATGCATTATTAACGTGGTCAAGATTCATAACATAGAGTAAGAATTTCGGCATTTCTAATGTCCCCATTTTAAAAGAGTTATCTAATGATTGTTGTAAACTTGTTTGACCACCAGCTCCAGCTCCTAAGCTTTCAGATTCTTGCGTTTTCATATAAAATTTTTTCTGTTGTTTAGTGTCAATTACAGTTGCTCCAGCTCCTGTATCTAAAATGAACTCTCCTCTAACTCCATTTATTAGAGCGTTTAGATGTAAATGTCCTGAAGCCATTTTTGTTAACGGAATTTTTATATATTTATTATTTTTAATTAAAAATTGTTCTAAACTACTGGATTCTAATTCGTTTGTTATTCCCGATTCCTGAACTGTTCTAGAGGTCGAACAAGAGAATAACAATCCGCTAATTAATAAAAGTAAAATGATATTTTTCATATTTTATTTATGCTATAAAGTTTTTGTAAATTTATTTATTCTTATTTGTTTTTAAAGTTATTTAGTGTTAACGAGTGTTAATTTGGCCAATTTGATTGTGCAAGGAAAGTTGCGTTTTTTGAGCAGGTATTCTACTAAATAAAAAAATGAATAGAAAATCCGAGAGAGTTTTCGTAATTAGAGGATTACTAGGGATAAATAATATACGCTGTTCTTTTTAGTTTTCTATCAAAAACAATCAAATATTTCATTAAATAATTTTAATTGGACTTTAAAATTTTAAATACCTGATTTCCTAATTTCAAGTAGTATATATTAGGCGATAAATTTGATAAATCAATCTCTTCATTATCTGTTTTAATTGTTCCAATAATCAATCGCTTTCCTAAAGAAGAAAACAATTCATAATTCAATTCCTCAGAAAATTTCAATGACAAATTAATTTTTGAATTGGTTGGATTTGGATAGATGATTACTTGTCTATTATCAAATTCACTGACAGACAATGTTCCATTAATGTCAAACCTCGAAAAGAACTGCCAAATTTTCATTGAAGCATTAATATCATAGTTTGTTCCCGGGAAATTAAAAGCTGAGCCTGGCCAAGTATGACCTCCTCCTATAACTTTCAGGTGTTCTGTAGTTACACCATTATCACCACCTGAATAAACAAAATGATCAACGGTGCTTCCATCTAAAGTGTATATATCAGAAAAAGTAGTAATTATTGGGTTTGTATCGCAATTATTATAATTCATCCAAAAAGAAAAAACATCAACAATAGATAATGTCCAAGTAATATTACCATCATAAGGAACAACGCTATCACTTGTGCCATGAATTTGCAGAACCGGTGTTGGGTGTTGAGCGTTGCAGTCATTAAAAGTGTCTTGGGTCATAGAACCAGTTACAGATGCCACAGCCGCAATTTTTTCACTCAATTGACAAGCCAATAAAAAACTCATAAAACCACCATTAGACATTCCTGTTGCGTAAACTCTGTCTAAATCTATGGCATATAAAGTTGATAATTCGTCGATTAAAGCTTCGGTGAAACCAACATCATCTATTGTGCTTGTGCTTCCTGGAAATCCTACATTCCAGAATTGATCTCCATTTGATAAAGTCCCTTCAGGGTGAACCAAAAGAAATCCTTCTGTATCAGCTATATCACGAAAATCACCATAATGCATTTGTTCGTTCGCATTACTACCAAACCCATGAAAATTTAGAACCAAAGGCACATCTGTATTGCCATCATAAATAGCTGGAATATATAAAATATAGTCTCGCTGAATACCATCGTGCATAATAGATCCATCGATGGTTTGTTGCGCGAAATTAGGAAAAGAGAACCCTATGATAAGAAGTAATATAGTTATGTATTTCATAATTGAAATGTTTTAATATCGTGAATTTTATAAAAATAACATAGATAAAAAAGAGAGTCTGTCAAAGTAAAAATATACAGATAAAAATATCAGTCTGATTTAGTTGTCAAATTTCATTGGTGTTATTTTGGGTTTTATTTAATTATTCTAAAAATACAGAGAAACGATTTTGTATGATTAGTGGCGCGCTTAAGCAGCTAAATTAACAAATAAAAACCAGATAGAAAATTCGCCAGAATTTTCGTAGGTAGGGGAGAACAAGCCATTAATTATAAACGGTGTTGCAAAAGTTTCTTTAATTTCCAAAATGGTCATTAAAGATTGAACAATTTCAACTATACCTTATTTCCCAAAAAAAAGTTAGACTTTATTTTCTTTGTCAAATCACTACATTCGCTAAAAGTTGTTGTAGCTAATTTTTTATTTTTTTTTGAATTAGTTCTTGCCGTTGCCAAATAAACAACATTGTCTTTTCTATTAATTGAAACAAAATATGTTGTCAAATGATAACTGCCACCAGATGAAAAACCACTATTCCCATAACCTCTAAAATTATCCTGATACTAACCTTGATGATCGTTTTGTCCAAATTTCTTTTTCCTTTTATAATTGGCTCAGTCAATAATTGAATATTATTTCCAATTGTTGATTCACTTACAATTTTATAATCATATTTTATTTTCTGACCATCTTTAAAAATAATTAGTTGTTGAACTTTTTTATGGTCACAAATAATTTTTTGTTATCCATAGACTTTCTAAATACAAATTTTTAATCCTAGACACTTAAATATAACTATTTATAAACCGGTATTATAATACAAAAACTAGTGTCGATAAAATCAGTTAATCCATTCAAACTAGCCAATGAGCGACACAAAATGGATGAACAGTCAAAATAAAATATTTTTTTGAAGATTTATGTTAAAGTTTGCAGTAAGTATTACCTGCGAAGAAAGTCAGAGAGAACCTTCGCAAGTAAGTAAGAAGCCCGTAATAAATTATATACGGTTTCGGCAACTGTAATTTTATAATTTTGATCATGTATTCACCTAATATATGAAGTCAAATTTTACGTCCTCATTTGACAATTATTTTTAATAAAAAAGATATTTAATTGCTATTTGCAAATAATATAATGTTATCTCCGTAGTGAGGAGAAATCGAAAAGACAAAAAAGATAATATTTATAATGAATTGATGTTTTATAAAAAAAAAAAATATTTATCTGAACATTCAAATAATTGCAATTGGGCTTAAATTTTATAAACCAATATTTAAAATTATGATTAAAAAAAGTTATTTGCAGTGCAGTATTATTTTTATGATTCTAATTGTTTCATGTTCCCCGGATAGTGACAATGATATTGCCCAACTAGAAAGCGTAAGTCCTGCCCAATACAATTCTGATGTTGTTGTGAGTTGGTTTAATTTAATTAAAGTATTGACTACTGAAACAGCAGGCTATACACCTCCTGTAGCAGCAAGGGCATTTGGTTATACAGGTATCGCTTTATATGAGTCTATACAAGTTGGTTCGTCTGATAAATTATCCTTAACAGGTAGAATAAATGATTTAAATATAGAAACGACTATCAAGGAAGGTTTAGAATATCATTGGCCAACAGTTGCAAATACTACAATGGCAATTATGACCAAATTCTTTTACTCTAATGCCTCTATTGTCAATTATTCTAGGATTCTTGAGTTAGAAACGGAATTTAACAATCAGTATTCAAATGATATAGCTGAAGATGTAGTTAATCGATCAATTACTTTTGCAAATGATTTAACTGAACAAATTATACTATGGTCTACAACTGATGGTGGTTATGCTGCTCAGTTTAATAATTTTCCGACAGAATACGAGCCATTACCGGGTGTTGAATTTTGGAAACCTACTGCACCAGGCCAACGAGCTTTACAACCTTATTGGGGAAATAATAGACCATTTATTTCATTAAATGTTGAAAGCTCTATTTTTGTTGACCCGCCAGTTTATAGTACTGATGTTAATTCTATTTATTATCAAAGAGCTCTTGAAGTTTACGAAGTAGTAAATAATGTAACGCCTGAACAAACTGTAATAGCTGAATTTTGGTCAGATGACCCACAAACTTCTGCCACACCTCCTGGTCATTCAATATCAATTCTAAATCAGTTAATTAATGATAATGATTTTGATTTATTAGCTTCGTCTGAAGCATTTGCAAAATTAGCTATTGGGATTAATGATTCTTTTATTTCTTGCTGGAAAGTAAAATACACAACCAATTATCCAAGACCAGTTACAGTAATCAAAAATCAAATTGACGCTTCCTGGGAAACAATTTTAGAAACTCCACCGTTCCCAGAATATACGTCAGGTCATTCAGTACAATCTGGAGCATTAGCAAGTATTTTAACTTCATTATTTGGAGATAATTATGCATTTATTGATCGTACTCACGAAACTAGAGCAGATATTGATGGTACACCAAGAGAATATTCATCTTTTATTGATATGGCGGAGGAGGCTGCTGAATCAAGATTATACGGAGGTATACATTTTAGAGAAGGAATTGATCTAGGTTTAGAACAAGGATATCAAATAGGTGAAAATGTAATTAATATTTTTGATAATTAAATGATTGATTATTATTTAAAAAAAAATTAAATCTCTAATCCTATATATTTATTATAAGTAAAATATTGAAACCTCAGGCAAAATATATTTTGTTTTCTGTTTTTTCGATGTTATTCAATTTGAGTACAGGTGTTTCTTTAGCTTGCATATAACGGTTAGTGTAAAATGCGTTTCAATGCATTTTTACATAGTGTTAGAAATATATTTATAGAATATTAACTCTTCCATGGAATATAGTGCCGATAATTCTAATATCCGCTATATTCTCTGGTTTAATATTGATTGGGTTTTTATCCAATATTGTAAAATTAGCTTGTTTGCCGACTTTGATACCTCCAATGATATTTTCTTTGTTTATTGTTCGCGCAGCATTAATTGTTATGCATTTTAAGGCATCATAAACATCTATTCTTTGATTTTGAGAGTATTTATTTCCATTTGCACTTATTCTATTAACTGCTGTCCAAACAAGCCTTAAGGGGTCTAGTGGAGCCATCGAAAAATCTGAATGAAAAGATACCGGGATGCCTTTAGAAACTAGGGAATTAATCGCAACTAAATTTTCACTTCTTTCTACACCAAGTCCGTATTCACCATATTTATCAGATAAGGCCCAAAGGTAATAAGGGTTTACAGAAGCCTCTATTCCTAATTCTTTACATTCTTGAGCTATTTTATCATCGAAATAACCCATATGATGAATTGTTAGTCGGTGGTCTTTTCTAGGAGTTTCATTTTGCAGTTTTCTGACCAAGTCTATTACTCTTTGTATTCCTAAATCTCCATTAGCATGAACATGAATTTTGTAATTGTTTTTCCAGTATAATTCTAGTTGTTCACTAAAAACATTAAGTGGAGTCATCCATTCACCTTGATGTCCATCAATATATCCTTCTTTCATTTGCATAAGCTGCGAGTAGATTGCTCCGTCCGAGAATAGTTTAACTTGTTTAGGAAGAAAATGAAGGTTTTTAGATGAAAATTGTTCACTTTTAGATAATTCTTCAATAAATGCTAGGGCATTTTCATTTCCATTTTTCATTCCATTTAGTTGGGTGCCGTTTCCAATTAAATAGGTGTCATAGAAAGGTGATTTGGTCATTTCTTTCTCAAGTATGGAGTACTCTAAATCGAAGTTAGCACTTGGAAAACCAGGTTCTGCTATTGTGGTTATGCCATTAGCTTCAATAAGTTTAGTCATCTCGGAAAGTCCAAAAGCATATTTTTCAGGGTCAAAGAGAATGTGAGCCATGTGCGGCACTAGTGCGAGCCAACCTCCCTCATAAAAGTGACCTTTCTTCCATACGACTTGAGAGTTATGTGAAAAATCGCCTTCCGAAATACCAATTAAATCTATTGCTGCATCATTTAGAAAAATTTCATGAAATGATCGATGAAAAATGGCTACAGGATGACCTTCTGAAATTTCATTTAACATCTCTCTTGAAATGTCACCATGCCATAACTGATGGTAACCCCAAATAAAAAAAATTTCTTCTTTTTTAGATTTAGTTTTGATAGCGATCTCAATCGCTTTAATGTATTCATCATGATTCTTTACTCCTTTTTTTATACCAGAAGGTAAGACCCAGTCAAAAGGAGCAATTACTTCATAATTCATCATTGCAGAACCTAAGGAAGGATGCAAATGAGGCTCAATAAACCCCGGTGTAATAGTAGCACCTTTTAAATCATATAATTGTGCTCCAGAGAATTTATTTTTTGCCTTTAACTCTTCGCCAATAAATACAATTTGGCCATCTGACACGACCACCGCTTCAGTATATGTTGGAACATCTCCTTCCATGGTTAAAATTTCACCATTATAGTAGATTGTATAATTTTCTTTATTACTTATTGTTGAATCGCTAGAGCAAGAGTATTGTAACGATATAATTAAGACGACAAATATTATGTTCTTCATATTGTGGATTGTTTCTAACGTGTTTGTGTATGAAAAGTAGGCGATTACGAAGCAAGAAACTTTTGGTTAAGCAATTAGTTTGATGCGAGCCAATAGCCTTGAATTTACTAATATTTCGCCTATTTTTTTATATACATTGTTATGCACTTTTATTCTTTATCTCAACCCATTTATGTCATATCGTGACACAAAATTCCAAACCAATTCAGATGTGTTCTGACCTTGAAAAGTTGCGCTAAACCAAACATGGTCTCCACCAATATATTTGTAATGCTCAACAGAAACTGAGCTATCTCCCTGATCATAAACATAATGTTCAATATTATTGTCACTTGTTTCGGTTGGGGTAAAAACTGTATTATTAAAATTAATCCAATGGTCCAACGTACTTTGGGTAGAGTTATAGTCACTACTCCCATTGTAGGGGAGAACGCCATCAGAAGTTCCATGAAGATGTATTATCGGCATAGGATGACTGGTAGGTCCAGTACAATCTAACATAACTCCCGAAACAGATGCTACCGCAGCAATTAAATCACTTTTATAGTTCGCAAGTCCATACGCCATCATGCCTCCGTTTGAGTATCCAGCAGCATAAATTCTCTCCATATTTACATTATACTGAGATGAGATTTCAGTTATCATGGATTCAATAAATCCAAAATCATCAGCATTACTTTTATTGTCTGGTCCTAATGGACAAGCATTCCAATGAGATAAACCATCTAAACAACTACCTTGAGGATAGATTAAAATAAAATTGTCAGCTTCTGCCAATGAGCGCATATCTGCTTCTTGCATATAATCACTAGCATTACCACCAAACCCATGAAAATTGAGCATTAGTGGAACAGAAGATGTTCCGTCATAAGAGTTTGGTATATAAAACACATATTCTCTGTTGAGACCGTCATGAACTATAGTCTGTGCATTAGTATTTGAGTAACATTCCTCTGGATTTTTATTATCATCTTTATTACAACTGCTTATAATTAACAATAAAATAGTAAATAGTAAAATTGCTTTTTTCATTATACAGTTTCTTTAATTTTTTTTAACGCCTATTTCTTTTTGTTATTGTGCATAACGTTTAGTATATGAGAAGTAGCGGATAAAACTGCGCTAACTTTTCAGATAGCAATATACTCAATTAAACACAAAAACGGTTTGAGTTCACACCCAAACCGCTATTGCTTATATATATTGTTGTAAGCTTTTATTCTTCCATTACCTTACGCACTTTGTGCATTATAGCAAGGTTGTTTAGAAAAGGAATAAATTTATATGGCCCCATTTTTTCTTCAGTTCTTGGTATTGGGTGAACAGCAATACTGGAATTAATATTAGAGATATACTCTACCATTGCTTCTCTTTCATTGTCAGGTAGTCCACCGCCAATGCATATGAAATCAATTGATTCTGTTTCAATTATTTCTTTAATTCTATCTTTTGAATTGCTGGCAATAACGTTTCTGCCATATCTTTCCCATTCTTCAACTAACACATCCAATGTTGATTGCAATCTTCCTATTGCTAAAATTTTTGGTTCCATTTGATTTTCTGTTTTATGTTTTTTTTCGATTGAGCATGCCGTTAAGATAGCTCCTAGGACGAATATAAAAAATAGCCTTTTCATAATATATTATTTTTCAAATTCCATATTTACTGGTTGTTCCAATAGTTTTGATATAGGACATTTTGAACCAATAGTTAATAAACGCTCAATCTGTTCGTCTTTTAAAGGGTTTTCGAACTGTACCGCTTTAACTATTTTTTTTCTTGGTTTCCCTGAAGAGATTGCTTCTTTCATTTTCACATCTACATTGATTTCACCAACATTCCATCCCTTGTTATCCGCATACATTTTTATCGTTATAGCAGTACAAGATGCTAAAGCAGAAAGTAAATATTGAGCAGGATTTGGGTATTGATCAGATCCACCAATTGATATAGGTTCATCTACCATAACTGTATGATTGGTGGTTTTTATTTCCATCAGGTAGTTTTCTGAACCAAGTTTACCATTTACGTGTAAAGTATCCTTCATTACTTATCGTTTTTATTGTTCAAGGTATAGCTCAATGCTCCAGAAGGACATCTGTCAATTTGAGTCTTAAGTTCTTCAGAAGAAGCGTTTTCTATTTTTATCCATGGTTGTTCCTTAGGATTGTATACGTTAGGTAATGACCTAACGCATACTCCAGCATGAATACATTTTGATTGATCCCAATGGATAGTTATCTCTTTGTTTTTATACTGTTTTTCCATAATGATTATTTAATCTTCAGTATTGAAATATAGGATTCTTTATTGGCAAAGAATAGGAATATATTCATTGCAGATGCTACTAGTGCACCAGCAATTCCAGCAGGTGCTAAGAAAAGATGAAACAGGAAAGCATTAAGTAATACTGGGAATAATAAAACCAATGCTAAGGGTTGAAAGCGGTTTGTTAAAAGCATTATACCCGCAATGATTTCAACTATTGCGACTACCACCATTAAGTAGCCAGTTGTTACTAGTGCTCCCATAAATTCACCAGCCGCTTGAGGCATAGGAGGCATAGGCATAAATTGTAAAAATTTGTTTAATCCGAATATCAGTACTATTAATCCTAATAGTATTCTGATAATTTGTTGTCCTTTTTTCATTTGTATTTATAATTTGATTTATACAAAGGTCAGCACATAAGATTAGTTATGCATTCACATAGATGAAGAAATGAAATTATTCTCCTTTCGCAATTTTGCTACGAATTGTACTAAGGGTTTGAGGCATTATACCTAGGTATGATGCAATCATTTTTTGAGGAATTCGATTGGGTAATTCAGGATAAATTTCCAAAAAATACTTGTACCTATCAATAGCAGGAGAACCTAATAGCATGAGAATCCGGTGTTGTAATTTAGCCATGTTTCGCCAGAGCTTTTGCATGTTTTGAAACATTTTTTCTTTTGAAAGGTTTGCTTCTTCAACATGATCTTTTTTCAAAAATATGACATCTGAATCTTCGAGACAATCGATATATAAGCTAGTGGGTTCATTAAATTCTACGGCTTCAATGTCACCAGTAATCCAATCTTCTGAAGCGAACATATAAATATGTTCCTTTCCAGAGCTGTCAATAATGTAACTTCTTATAAGTCCCTTTTTAACATAGATTGCATTAGCTTTTAATTGGTTAGGTTGTTGAATGAATTCACCCTTTTTAAAGCGTCTGAGGTTCGATTCATTTTCAATATTGAGGATTTTATTTAATTTACTCATTTGGTTCTTCAATTGCTTACAACGGTTAAGTATAAGAGCAGTAGCGAAAAAAAAACGTAATAGCTCTAGATTTACAAAATACTAAATTAAATTAAAATAGCGGCTCGAGTTAACACCCAAACCGCTATTACTTTTATACATTGTTGTAAGCTTTTATTCTTTCATTGCTTTACGCACCTTGAACATGAGCGCAAGATTGTTAAGGAAAGGGATGAAGTTATGCGGTCCCATAGCATCCTCAGTTCGTGGTATTGGATGAACTGATATACTGGAGTTAATAGTAGAGATATATACCACCATTTCGTCTCTTTCGTTGTCAGGAAGTCCACCACCAATGCAGATAAAATCTATTGATTCTGTTTCAATGATTTCTTTAATCCTATCTTTTGAATTACTGGCAATTACGTTTCTACCATATCTTTCCCATTCTTCAACTAAAATATCTAAAGTTGATTGCAATCTTCCTATTGCTAAAATTCTTGGTTCCATAAATTTTTCAGTGTTTTCTTTAGTAGTATTTGATTTGTCCGTTGCGCACCCGATAAAGGTAGCCAACAGAATAATAATTGCAATATGTTTTATCATATTTCATAATTTTTGAAACTCCATTTCTATTGGCTGTTCCAATAATTTTGAAATCGGACATTTTGAGCCAATGGTTAATAATCGTTCTACTTGTGAGTCGTCAGGGCGTTTTTCAAACGTGACAGCTTTAATGATTTTTTTGATTGATTTCCCTTCAGAAAGAACATCTTTCAGTTTCACATCTACATTAATATTTCCTACATCCCATCTTTTATTGTTCGCATACATTTTTATGGTAATTGCAGTACACGAAGCAAGAGCAGTTAGTAAATATTGTGCAGGGTTTGGAAAACTATCAGAACCACCTAAGGATATAGGTTCATCTACCATTATGGTGTGATTAGTAGTTTTTATTTCCATTAAGTATTTTTCCTCACCCAAGGTGCCGTTTACATGTAAGGTTTCCTTCATTATTAATTATCATTTTTGTTAGATGTATAGCTTAATGCTCCTGATGGACATTTACTTATTTGAGTTTTTAGTTCTTCAGAAGAAGCATTTTCGATTTTTATCCATGGTTGTTCTTTGGGATTGTAGACTTTAGGCAATGACCGAACGCATACTCCAGCATGAATACATTTTGACTGATCCCAATGGATCGTTATATCCTCATTTTTATATTGCTTTTTCATTATGTGTTTCTTTAAACTTTAGTATTGATTTATATGATTCCTTATTAGCAAAGAATAAGAATTGGTTCATTGCTATGGCTATAAAAGCTCCAGCAATCCATGCAGGATCTAAGAAAAGATGGAACCAAAAGGCATTCAGTAATACGGGGAATAGTATTACTAATGCTAATGCTTGAAATCTGTTGATTAACAGCATTATTCCTGTTACAATCTCTACGATGGCCACTGCCTGCATTAAGTAGCCACTTTTAACTAAGGCTCCCATAAATTCACCAGCCGATTCTGGCAATTGAGGCATGGGCATAAATTGTAGAAATTTATTTAGTCCAAATATCAGAACCATTAATCCTAAGAGGATTCGTACAATAATTTTTACTTTTTTCATTTGTAGTAAAATTTAATTTATACAAATGTCTGTACTTCTGAATTTCTACGGATTCACATAGATGAAGAAATGAAATTATTTTCCTTTAGCTATTTTGCTCCTTATTGTGCTTAACGTTTGTGGCATGATGCCTAAGTAAGAAGCTATCATTTTTTGAGGGACTCTATTAGGTAGCTCTGGATATGTTTCTAAAAAATAATTATAACGGTCAACAGCGGGTGAACCAATAAGCATGAGTATCCTGCGTTGCATCTTTCCAAGGTTTCGAGACATCTTCTTCATGTTTTGCAGTAATTTGTCTTTTGAAAGGTCAGCTTCCTTTAGGTAATCTTTCTTTAATACTATTACCTCTGAATTTTCTAGGCAATCAATGTATAACGTAGTCGGTTCATTAAATTCTACAGCTTCAATGTCTCCTGTAATCCATCCTTCAGAGGCGAACATATAGATGTGTTCTTTTCCAGTGCTGTCGATAATGTAACTTCTAATAAGTCCCTTTTTAACGAAGATTGCATTGGCTTTTAACTGGTTCGGTTGTTGAATAAATCCCCCTTTTTTAAAGTGCTTAAGGTTGGAGTCAGCTTCGATGTTTAGGATTTTTTCTAATTCACTCATGTTACTATTTATTGCTTACAACGTTTAGTATAAGACCAGCAGCGTGCAAATGCATCTATCTTTTAGATTGAACTCAGGTATTATAAGATTTCATAAAGGTTATATTGTCCTGTCTTACCTTTTAAGGTAGTCTGAAACGAATTATGCTTTGGGTATGTTTCTTTTACTTCTTGATAAGCCTCTTCAGAAAGTAAAAGTTTAGTGTCAAGCTCTTTGTTAGCGGATTCAATACGACTGGCATAATTTACATTATCACCTATAACTGCCAATTTCTTCATATTCCTGGTATTAAAGGGTCCTAGAATGACGTTCCCGTAATGAACCCCTGCACGAATTCTAAATTTTATATTAAAATTTTCATCAAGATATTTATTAAACAGTTCTAATTTTTCATTCATTTCTTCTATTGCCTGAATTGCATCCAAAACGGAATTATTACTTTTTTTATCCGTTCCAAAAACAGCCAAAACACCATCCCCAGCTACATCGCTAATAAATCCCTTATAATCTTGAATAATCACATTCATAATTCGATAATATCGATTAAGAATATGAACTATATCATAAGAAGGAAGTTTTTCTGCTAAGGGCGTATAGTCAATAATATCGGTAAATACTATAGTCAACTTTTGTTCACTCCCAAGAGCGATTTCTGAATCTTTAGAAAACTGTTCGGATATAATGTCCATATCCAATTTGTCCGATACCATTCTTCGGATTGATATATTGCCAATTATATTGGTTTGGCAAGCCAGACGAATGTCTGAAGGAAAATTTAATTTTTCGGCCATTTTTTGCTCTTCCTTGTTTCGTGGATTACATTTTTCTAATCCTTCTATTATACGAACCTTGCAAGTAGAGCATGTTGCTATTCCTCCACAGGCATGCGCGTGATTAAAGCCAGCAGCTAAGGTGGCTTCTAATATGGTACTGGTGTCAGGACAATTAATCTCTTGATTCTCTTTAAACAATTGGATTTTATGTGATACCAAACTATTCATTATTTTTATCTTTTTTAATAGGGTGCAACGGGCTGTATATGAATGCTTAACAGCAAATAAATGGACTCATACAGACTATTTGCCGGCAAACCTAATTCCAGTTAATTCTGCCATATCTTTTTTCCATGTGGTAATATCTCTTTGCTCAAATTGGTTCAAATGATTATGTCCGCAGGCTCTTGCCATAACTTTCATTAATTCAGTAGAAGCATTAAAGAAATTATAAAGCTGGGTTGCTGACTTGTCTATATTTATCAATTTTCTCAATTCAGGTTTTTGCGTAGCGATGCCTGCAGGGCAATTATTTGTGTTACACATTCTTGCTGCAACACAACCAATAGATTGTAATGCAGAATTAGATACAGCAACCCCATCTGCACCTAAAGCCATTGCCTTTATAAAATCATCAGGAACTCTAATTCCTCCTGTAATAATAAGTGTAACATCTTTTCTGTTTATTTTATCCAGATAATGTCTCGCTCTGGCTAAAGCAGGAATTGTAGGTACAGAAATATTGTTTCTGAAAATTAATGGAGCAGCACCAGTTCCACCACCTCTTCCGTCCAAAATAATGTAATCGGCACTTGCATCTAAAGCAAACTGAATGTCTTCTTCAATATGATTTGCAGATAATTTGAAGCCTATTGGAATGCCGCCAGCAACTTCTCTGACTCTATCTGCAAATGCTTTGAAATCTTTTGTTGTATGCAAGTCGTCAAAAGTTGGTGGCGAAACTGCAGGCGTACCTTCTTTTAGGTTTCTTACTTCTGCTATTTTGCCAATTACTTTATTTCCCGAAAGGTGACCACCAGTTCCTGTTTTTGCACCTTGGCCACCTTTGAAATGAAAGGCTTGAACTCTTTTTAGTTTCTCCCATTCAAAACCAAATTTAGCAGACGCGTATTCGTAAAAATATTTACCATTGGCTTGTTGTTCATCATCTAACATCCCACCTTCCCCTGAACAGATTCCTGTTCCTGCCATTTCTGCTCCTTTTGCTAAAGAAACTTTTGCTTCTTCAGACAATGCCCCAAAACTCATATCCGAAACAAATAATGGTATGTCTAACTTTAAAGGCTTCTTTGCATTTGGTCCAATGATTAATTCAGATCCCACGGCTACATCTTCCATTAATGGTTTAGTTGCCATTTGAGCAGCCAATAATTGAATGTCATTCCAGCGAGGCAATTCGGGAATAGGAACACCCATAGCACCCATTTCACCATGATGGCCTGTTTTAGACAAACCATCTTTAGCCAGAGCTTTGATGTAAGCTAACGTAGGCTCTTCTTTGGTTGCGCCAGAACTAACTGGTTCTGATGTTTCAGATGTAGTATTTTCTTCTTTTAATGTCGCATGTGTTCCGTCACAATATGGTGGATTCTTAGTTTGTTTACACATGCATAAGTAGGCATCACCAGTTTCCTCTGGAGTAAATTTTACAGGTGTAATATCGGTACTGCGGTGTGAGCCATCACAAAAAGGTTGCTTGCTACTTAAACCGCAGGCACACCAATACTGGTCTTCTCCTTTATTCACTTCTACTTTAATAGGTTTTCTATCTACAATTTTTGGTTTGTCCATTTTGATATTTTTTTATTTCGAATTCTTAAACAAATTCTTTACTACATTAAATACTTTCCTTCCATGGGTTCTATTTTTGGTGGTAAATCCGACTCTCCTAATACTTCTCGCAGATTTATTTCTATTGTTCTGGAAAGCGCATCTATTGGTGTGTCATTCGGATGATTTTCAAACGGATTTTCTATATGTCTTCCCAAATACTCAAGTAGTATGAATACATATCCGATTAAAAATGATAATGGGAAAAACCATAAATCAAAATATCCAACCAAACTCAATGGTAATAATATTAGAAAGACCCTGATGGCATATTGCATATACCAATTATACTGCATCGGAAAAACAGTATTCTTTATTCGTTCAGACTTTCCAAGTGCATCATTAAAATTCTCCATAATGGCATCAAAGCTTAAATGTCTAAAATCTTCAAAATATTTTTGTTCATATAAAGCTTTTATATCAAGTACTTGGTTTTTCAATATCGCCAATGGAATGTGTTGTTTCTTTTGTAATTTATTAAATTCATCCTTGGATATAAATGGAGAAATTGTTTCTTTCCAATCTAATTTTCTCAGGTGCTTATTTACAGCCCAAACAAAAGCCATATGCCTATAAATTAATCTTTTTTGAACAGAGATAATATCCTCTTTTGTAAGCTCAGAATTCCATTGAGTTCCAACAAGGCTAATTACTTTAAGGCCAAAATACCGACTATCATTTACTAATTTTCCCCAAATTTTTCTGGCTTCCCACCACCGGTCATAGGCTGAATTATTTCTAAAACCAATCAAAAAGGCTAATGCAGTTCCAATCACACCTGTAGGAAAGGTGAGCTGCCTAAGTTTATCTGGATCAAAATAATTTGCACAAAAAAAAGTGATAATGCAAGTTGCCACCAAAAACCACATATTGTTTTTAGTAAAAGCATA
The DNA here is from genome assembly GCF_900106075.1 of Polaribacter sp. Hel1_33_78. Lineage (NCBI taxonomy): Bacteria > Pseudomonadati > Bacteroidota > Flavobacteriia > Flavobacteriales > Flavobacteriaceae > Polaribacter > Polaribacter sp. Hel1_33_78. The sequence continues at coordinate 2,029,575 of NZ_LT629794.1, read as the reverse complement.
TAGTTTTGAAATTTCTATTTTTCTAGTTAGTATCATAATTGCTAATCATTTTGATCGTTTAAATTTCATTATTTATTGGTGCTGCTGCAAAACTATCTATTCCTATTTCCATCTGAGTTATATGTTTTCGTAATAAGAAAGCGCCCCTAATAGACATTTGCTTATTTGGTTTTTAAGTTCTTTAGTGATTGCATTTTCAATTGCAATCCATTGTGAAACTTTTGGGTTGTATACCTTTATAAATGCAAAAAAAACGAATGCACAACACTATGTAAAAAGCATTAAAACTATTTTATACATTAAACGTTAACACACATACGGGTTTCACCTGTCGATTAAAATTTAGTATATAATGATTAACCATAAGTTGATAGAAACTTACAGGCTCATATGTGAGCCATCACAATATGGAGGGTTCTTTGTTTGCTTGCACATACACATAGCTGCAGTTTTGTTTTCTTCTGCTGTAAATACATTTGGGGTAAACTCACTTCCAGCATGCGCACCATTGCACCAAGGCTGATTTTCGGATTTTCCGCATGCGCACCACGCATACGTTTTACCTTCTTCTAATTGTTCCATTTGTGGGGTCGTGCCCGATACATTTGCATTGCTCATAGTTACTAAATTTTGATTTTAGTAAAACTAATGACTATTAAATACCTATGCATTCATGTAGATGAAGAAATGAAGTTATTCTCCTTTTGCGATTTTGCTCCGTATTGTACTGAGTGTTTGCGGCATGATACCTAGGTATGATGCAATCATTTTTTGGGGGACTCTACTAGGAAGCTCTGGATATGTTTCTAAAAAATAATTATAGCGGTCAACAGCGGGTGACCCAATAAGCATTAGTATCCTGCGTTGCATCTTTCCAATGTTTCGAGACATCTTCTTCATGTTTTGCAGTAATTTTTCTTTTGAAAGGTCAGCTTCTTTTAGGTAATTTTTCTTTAATACTATTACCTCTGAATTTTCTAGGCAATCAATGTATAACGTAGTCGGTTCATTAAATTCTACAGCTTCAATGTCTCCTGTAATCCATCCTTCAGAGGCGAACATATAAATGTGTTCTTTTCCAGTGCTGTCGATAATGTAACTTCTAATTAGTCCTTTTTTTACATAGATAGCATTAGCATTTAATTGATTCGGCCGTTGAATAAATTCACCCTTTTTAAAGTGCTTAAGGTTTGAGTTAGCTTCGATATTTAGAATTTTTTCTAATTCACTCATGTTTCTATTAATTGCTTACAACGTTGTTATATAAGATTAGTTGCGTATTTTAAGCACTAAAGTTAGTAAATATACCACAGATTTAAAGTCTGCGAGAACTTACGTAAGTATGCCAAAACCAGCAATTAATTTTATACGGTGTTGGCGGTAGTATTTTTTACAATTATAGAAAATAATAGCTTTTAATTTTCTGTAGAATTATATTATAATATTTATCTTTTCCATTAACTTATTGAGTAATTCAATTTTACTATTTAGTTCTTGGACTAAAAAATCATTATCTATCCGTTCTTGCAAGTTGTTTTCTAAAGTCTTAACAGCTTTTTCTCTTTTTTCACTGCTGGTGCTCATTGTAATAGCAAATTTTTGAACATCTTCAAGCTCCTTTAATTCGGTATTTAGTTTTTCTAGTTCCTTTTTTCTTTTTTTGTCAAATGCCGTAAGTTGAGATTTAGCAAACGAGATTTTATTTTTTATGTAATCGTAGTTTGAATTGAGTAAGTTTAAATTTTGATCGTATATTTTTTTAAGACTTTCATGATTGCAGTTATTATAACTATACTTTTCCGGGCATTTGAAATTCAAATTATCTAACTGCTTTATTACCTTGGACAATTCGTTTTCCAATTGTCTAATATTTGCTATTAAAGTGTGTTTTTCACTATTGTTAGAATTGTATTTTTTTGATTTTTGATTATATGTTTTAATTTTGTCTTTGAGATTGCTCACTTTACTAAAGTCGTTAAAAAAATCTTTTATGGATTCAGATGTTTTTAGTTTTTTATAACTAGCTTTTGATAATTCTTTATTATAAGAATCAATTACATTTTGGGTAAGAAGTTTCGTGTTTGAAATATAATTGTGAAACTTGATTCTATCTTGTTTAATTAGTTTATCAAGACTTGTTGATTTCTTTCTTAAATCAACCAAAATTCTGTTACTAAGAGGGTGAGTTTCTCTACCAATTCCTAATGTTAGAAGACATGTTTTCGAATAGATTTGTAATGTTGCTAATGTATTAGGTATATTACAAAAATCTTGAAGTTCCTTATATACTTTGTATAAAGTTTCTTTTACACTGGCAGATAATTGAACTTTAGTATTAACTTCTATAGCAAACTCTTCTAGATTATTCAATTTGGTATGATATCCCTTTGAGTTTTTATATAACGAAATAAGTACAGTCAACTGATTATTAAAATTTTTTGACAGTAAATTATTCATTTTAATTTCTGGGTCATAACTACTTGATTTAAATATGGATATTGGCATTTGAAATTTTTCATTATGTTTTTCAATACGCGACAAAATTTTATTTAAACCTTTGATGTCCTTAGATATACTTTTTCTATTTTTATTATATTTTTCAAGTGTTGCGTCTGTAGCAATTTTCAAAAGTTCATCTTGATAGGAATACAAAGAATGAAATTGTTTTAAATGCTTATAAACTTGTTTTGCAATCTTTATTGAGTAAACATTTTTTGTTAGTACTCGTGTTTGATATAAATCAGATTTTTTTTGAGAATAAACGTTTTTATTAAATAATAAAAACAGAACGAAGAATAAAGAATAAGTAGTAAGAATGTTATTATATTTCCAATGAATTTTCGTGATATTCTTCATGTTTTTTATTGAATTAATTTACAGGTTTTATATTCTGAATATTTTTTTTTAATTTCCTAATTATAAACTACTTAAGTTTCGTGAAACGTTTCCTCAAAGTAATTTATTTTTTTGAAAATGAGTAGAATTACTGCCAACGTTGTTATATATGGTTTGTTGCGTGTTTTAAGCAACTAATTTAGTATATAATTACTGCCCAAGAAAGTCCACGAGGGCTTTCATAAGTAAGCTTGCACTAGCAATAAATTATATACGGTGTTGGCATTTCGTTTATAATACAGTGTCTATTTTTTATGAAAAATAAGCTTCAACCGTTTTTTTTAGAAGCCAATCAGCCTTGTGAGGTGCTATAACTTGATTTATATTAAGAACTAAACTAGTATCAGATTCCACATGATAAAATACCATGCCTCCATAAGCACTGTTATGACCAATAAAATTATGTTCTCCTATTTTCTTTTGTTGAATGCCCATTCCATACTTTATTTTCTTTTTTTTCTCAGATGCTATAATTGAGCCATCATCAAAATTAATCATTTGCTTGAGGGTTTTAATATCATTGAATACTTGACCGGTTAAAAGTGACCTCATAAAAACATTCAAATCTTTTGTTGACGATACTATACCACCACAACCCCAATCAAATGATGTGTTTATATTTTTCAATGAATTTGTACCATGATATGGAAATATAATTGGAATAAAACCTTTTTTATTTTGGTGAAATTCTAAATAAGTGTCATTTAAAGAGAGTGGGTTTAATATTCTTTCTTCCAGTACTTCAGAATATTTTTTGCTTGTTATTTCTTCAATTATTATTGCTAATAGGACATAATTTGTATCAGAATAATAAAAGCTTTCTCCCGGCTTGAATAACCCTTTTTTATGTAAATTATATTTAAAGTACTTCTCTAAAATGTTGTTCCAATTCCAATCTCGATTTGGATATTTTTTGATGTCTGCAAAAAACCTTTCATCATCAGCAAAACAATCTCGTAAGCCACTTTTATGTTGCAGTAAGTTTTTGACTGTTATTTGACTAGAGCAATTAATGGTTTCACAAAATAATATTTCCAACAAGAGTTTTTTTGTTTCATCATTTTGTACGCAGTTTAGAAAAGAATCTTCTAATTTTAGTGATCCCTCCTCCATCAGTTGTAAAATAATAGTCGACGTGAAAGTTTTGGTAATACTTCCTGTTCGAAAACGATAATTGCTAGCTATTTTTTCACCCGAAGCATCGATTTGTCCCAAAGCAATATTATAATTGATATTCCTTTTTTCGCTATTTATATTTAGTAGGCAATTATAAATAGGAGTTGAACCTTTAGGATTGATGAGTAATTTCGCGAAATTTTCATATTCTTTCATAAAATGAATTTTAAATATAATCAAAAGCCGAAGCGTATATAGGTTTCGATTTTAAAACCTCAATTTTAGTTTCATTTAAATTTTTGTAAGCTGCCATAATTTCAACATCAGAATCTTTTATAAAAGAATGAATCATCCCTAATTTACCTTTTGTTAAAATATTTTCACGAATTGGGCAGGTGTTTCCCAACCAAAACATAGAAGATTTTAATTTTTCTTTAGCAAGCAAACCTTCAAATAAAGCATATAATTGATCTTCATAACCAGGTTTAAAATAGAGGCCTTCAAAAGCTAAAAATTCAAATCGCTTTGGATTAAATAATTTATTAATAACCGGTATTAAGGGAACAATATTCATTATTATTTTCCCCATAAAACCTTTCATATTGTTAATAATCCAATGTGAACGGTGATATTGACATCCAGCTATGATTTGTCCTTTTTCTCGAATAACAAAATAATTGTTTTTAATAAATAAAGAATCAAATTGGGTTAAAGTATGGTTTTCATAGGTTTGCTCAAGTAAATTTAAAACTTCTACTTTTTGCTCTTTAGTGGTTATTTGTTTAATGCTTTTATTTGTCTTCGGAAAAAAACGACTAAAACCTAATGTATTTACCTTACCTAAAGGTTTGTATCCAGCACTTTCTACCACTTTATAAGAACTCTTATTAGCTCTTTCTATGCAGGCAAAATAAATGGTTTTTTCTTTTTCCTTTTCCCGAATTAATTCCATCACTTTTATAGAGAATTTTTTCATAACTCCTTTGCCCCGTATTTCTTTTGATGAAGCAAAATATCTTATATAATTACAATTAAACTGTTCTCTATTAGTCGTTACAGTTGTCATGCAAAAAACAGCAGTTGCTCTTATTCTTTCACCTTCAAATATTGCGAGAAGTACTGGGTTTTTTATCAATTTAATATTTTCTTCTGTATTTTTGTGTTCATAGATAGCGCCTTCATTTCCCCAAGCAATACTATCTAAAAAATGAAATGCTTCTTTAGGTATACCTTGATGTCTTTGAATTGAATATTTGCCGTCAGTAAATAAGATCTCTTTTTTCATAATTGCTTAAGCTCGTGTTTTTATAATACCGTTATCTAATAATTGTTTACAACTTAACTTAATTTTATCCTCCAATTTAGCAATTACATCATCTGAATGTGCTGCTGAAATAAAACAGTTTTTACCTTCCCAAATATAAACTCCATTTAAAAGAAGTTGATTATAAAGTTCTTTATATTTTCCAGGTGTCACAAATCGGAATAAAGATCCGAAATGAACAATTGACAACTTTGGAAAGTTTTCTTTAAAAAATACATTCATTCTATGACAAAAATTAGATGTTCTAATGTTTATGTCTTTTAGTAATTGACCGTTATTATTAGTGAGTATTTCTAATGTTTTTAAAGACGCAGCCATTGCTAAAGGATGATGACAAAATGTACCAGCAACAAAAGTTGACTTTGCTGTTGGAATTGATTGATCTCCATATTTCCAAAATCCTCCATCAATAGCATCTAAAAATTTTCTTTTACCAGCGACAATACCAATTGGTAATCCACCCCCAATTACTTTTCCGTAAGTAACAATATCAGCTTGTATGTTAAATAGTTTTTGGCAACCTCCAACATCAATTCTAAAACCAGTAATTACTTCATCAAAAATGAGTGCAATATTATTTTGTTCGGTAATACTTCGTATTTTCTTTAAAAATTCAATTGGTTGTAAACTAGGGTTTCTGCTCTGCACTGGTTCAACAAGAACAGCTGCAATATCATCCTTGTTTTTTTTAATAAAATCTAAAGAATCTTCTGCACCATAATCAAAAACATAAGATTCATTTAAAATAGATTGTGTAATTCCAGGAATAGATTCTTTGGCAATATTTGTTTGCTCATCTCTTCTTAGAGTGAGTAATGGATCAAATGTACCATGATAGGCGCCTTTGAAAAATACAATATATTTTTTTTTCGTTACTGCTTTTGCAATTCTTAAAGAAACCATGATTGCCTCTGTTCCAGAATTAAAAAAAGCAGCTCTTTCTGTATTTGTAGCCGTTGTAATTTGTTTAGCTAGTATTCCTGCTAGTGGGGATATAGGTCCAACTGACCAGCTCTTAGTTAATTGATTTTCAATTGCTTTACAGATGGGTGAATAATTATGGCCAAAAAGTATAGAGCCAAAACCCATCGTTAAATCGATATACTTATTCCCGTCAATATCCCAAATAAAAGCACCGTCAGATTTATCCGAAACTATGGTGTAAATAAGTTCTTTCTTTTGAATATTGAAACCCGATACGTTTCTATTTAAAGCAAAAGATTGTCTATAATTCTGTGTATGTGCTTTTGTGAATCTATTTTTTTGAGATAGTTTATGATTCATGAGTAATTTTTTTTAAATTAAGATAATTTAAATAGATAAAGACAATTATTGCTTTTTTTTAAACATTTAAGGGAATATGAATGCCAACGTTTGGTATATGGTTTGTTGCGTGTTTAAGCTACTAATTTAATAAACAAATACGAACCAGAGAAAATTCTGAAGGAATTTTCCAAATAAGCACTTGCCAAAGCAATTAATTATACACGGTGTTGGCAATACGTGCTTTTATTAAATGATTAGAAAAGAATATTAATACCATTTATTAACATTTGTACTGCCATCATAACTAATATCATTCCCATTAAGCTTTCAATAGCTTTCAACCCTCGCTCGCGAAGAATTTTATAAAGAAATGGGGCAGTCAGCAATAATAAAGCAGATAGCGCCCAAGCGATAAGAAGTGCAAAAAACCAATTACCCAGCTGATCGGGTTCATTACTAGTCATTAGAATTAGCATAGCTAAAACTGAAGGCCCTGCAATCATTGGTATAGCAATAGGAACGATAAAAGGTTCTCCACCAGGTTGTTTTCCCATTACACCTTCTGGGCGAGGAAATATCAGTCGAAGACCTATTATTAATAAGATAATTCCTCCAGCAATCGTAACTGATTCTTGTTGTAAATGAAGAAAATTTAAAAGACTCTGCCCAACAAAAAGGAAAATAATCAGTATTACAAGAGCGATTAAAAGCTCTCGAATAATAATAAATCGTTGACGTTTAGGGCTTATACCCTTCAAAACTGATAATAATACAGGTATATTACCTAAAGGATCCATTAAAAAAAAAAGTAATACTGCAGCTGACCAAATTGAGCCTCCTAAATCGTTCATATTTTTATTATTTATTATTCACGCATTATTGCCAACGTGTTTGTGTATGATTGGTTGCGTGTTTCAGCAACTAAATTAGCAAATACAAACCGAATAGAAAATCCGCGAGGATTTTCGTAAGTAAGCTTGTACTAGCAATTAATTATACACGTTGTTGTGCATAGTTTTATATTTTTAATTCAAATTCATCTCTTGAAGGAATCTTTTTAAGTAACTCCTTCAATTCTTTTTCTTTTCCTAATATCATAATCGCAGACTCAATATATTCAAATGTCTTGTAATAATTTTCTATTTCAAAAGACTTTAAAAAGTCTTCATAATCCTCATCTAAATGCGCGTAAAATTTATCTCTTGTATTCGTTAATGAATCCAATTCGGATTTAAAATCGTTCAGTTCGTTTATTAATTGAATAGCTTCTTTACTACCAATACTTCTCAATAATTTAAAAATATTATCTCTTGATGTAGAGTTTTTATCTTTTATGATTTTATAAAGTTCAATGTGTAAGTCTTTTAATAGTAGATAACGACAATGATAAAGCAGTTCATTTTGGTCAACATATTCTCGAATAGAAGAATTATTCTTTTTTAAATGAATATTATTTAGATAACACCAACCTTCCCAACTTTTTCTAGCATTGTAATAATTCTTTAAAAGTCTTTCTGTAGTTTTTTCATCCATTTTTATTCGTCCAGTTCATTAATCGATTCAGCAATTTTTTCCATTTGTCCAATTTCGTGATTCCAGAAATAAACTTTGTCAGTCAGAATTCCATTTCCGCCGTGAATCAATATTATTAAGTTTCCAAATCCGTCCGAACCAATTGCGATTCCATTTTCAGGAAATCCATTCCATTCGCGAGCATTTTTTGTTTCAAGTCCAATGTGATTACAAGTTCGACTTATTCTTTTTCGGTCAGATTTGTCAAAAAAAGGATAAAGTTCAAATTCAAATTCGTCCGTAACTAATTCTCCACCATTTGATTTTATCATTCTGTTTTTAAATTCAGATGGGAATTTGACGTTCAATTCAGTTTCCGTTTCTAAAATATATTTTTCGTCAATTGGAAATGGCATTTTGAGGTTCAGTTTAAATTATGCACAACGTGTTTGTATATGGTTTGTTGCGTGTTTTAAGCACCTAATTTAGCAAATACAAACCGAATAGGAAATCCGCGAGGATTTTCGTAAGTAGGCTAGAACTAGCAATAAATTATATACGGTGTTGTGCATAGTGCTTTATCCTTTCAATTTTGCAATAGCGTTTAATAATTTCTCGATTGCTGGAATCGATAACCCTTCAGTTTCTTTGGTTTCTAAAAATTCGTTAGTTTTATTATTTCCAAAATATTTCTCCACTAATTTCTCTTTAATAACTTGTTTTTTGTCGTCTGATAATCCTTCAATAAACGGATTTATTGATGCTAATTCAAGTTCTGCATTTCTATTTATTGTTTCCAGTTTACGGTGCTTTGATGATTCACGAGCAGCATAAGTTGCAGGATATGACAATGCTGCTGCTGCAATAATTCTTATTAATGATTTAGTCCAATCAAAACCTTCTGCACTTAAATCAATAATAGTCCAAACTAACAATATTGAGAATACTGTCATAAACACAATTGCCATAAAACGCCAAAAATTCGCACTCTTTTTATGACTATCAGCAATATTTTGATAATTTCCAGTAACTCCAACATTACCAATTAAATTCACAAGCGTTTTCGCTTCTGTAAGTTTGGCGTTAAGTTGTTTAACAGTCTCTGTTGTATCTGTATCAATACTTTCCTTTAATTCGTCAATTTCTTCACGAAAAGTTACTTTAGCTTTGTCTATTTCTGAACGATAAGTCTTCTTGTCGTTTTCAAAGTTTTGATTATGTTCTGATTTTATGTTATTGAAGTTGGTCTGAAATGTAGAGTTCAAATTTTGAATTTCTGTTTCTTTTCCCTCAATCAGTTTAAGTAACCTTTGAATTTCAGCTTCTTTAGTTGTTAAGTCAGTTTTAAATTTTTCAATTTCAGTTTTTAGTTCGTCTTTGTCTTTCTCTAAAGATTTATATTTGCTTTTAGCTGTTTTTTCAAAGTCAGCGATTTTACGAGAAAAATTAAAGTCAACTTTGGCTACTGGAATAGGAAAGTTTTTAATTCTATTAATCGCTGCATTAAAATTGTTAGTTGCATTATTTAAATGTCCAACATTATTATTTCCAACGTAATTATTTACTTGAGTTATTCCCGCATTTAGTTCGTTACTTAAAGCATCCAATTCCGCTTGTTGAACTAAATCTGGAATTGTCAACTTTACTCTTTGATTAACATAAGAGAAAACTGTTTGGAAAAAAGAAAGCTTTTCAAGGTCTATTTTATCTTTAACATCATCATTTCCTAAAATTTCTTCTAAAGAATTTAACCTGTCAAATATGTTATGATTTTCGAAATTTTCTGATGTCATTTTATTGGTTTTGGTTGGTTTTTCGCATTATGCACAACTCGTTATATGGAGAATAAACCTCCTGTTTATAGGTTTCTGTTTCCGGATAACAGGAACTTTTATAGATTTTATTGGCAAGGCGTCTATAATTTTTTATCTACTATTTTATTTATAATCACAATCTCTTTTTGGTAAAAATAAAAAAAAATCTGAAACAAGTCAATCCCTATAATTGATGAGATTTTTTCTTCCCTGTTTCTGGGGAGGCGCTTATTGCCTTGAAGATAAATTTTTTTGTAGCAAAAAAAAACTTCAAGCTTAGAATTTAAATATTTTCAACTCTAAATGTTAGATTATATTTTTATTAAGCAAAAAAAAACTCACAATTTTTATTGTGAGTTTTTAACCAATATATTTTTGGAATCTAAATTTCTTAAATTTTATGATGAAGCGCTTTAATATAAATTAAAACTGCTCTCTTCCAGAAAAGTGAAAGTTTGCTTCAATCGTGGCATTTTCATCAGAATCAGAACCATGTACAGCATTTTCTCCCATAGAAGTTGCATATAATTTTCTAATAGTTCCTTCAGCAGCATCAGCAGGATTTGTAGCACCTATTAAAGTTCTAAAATCTTCCACGGCATTTTCTTTTTCTAAGATTGCAGCTACAATTGGCCCTCTTGTCATGAACTCAACTAATTCTCCAAAAAACGGACGCTCATTATGCACAGCATAAAAAGTTTCAGCGTCAGATTTTGTCATTTGAGTTTTCTTTAAAGCCACAATTCTAAATCCTGCAGCGTTCATTTTTTCTAATATAGCACCAGTATGTCCGTTTTCTACAGCATCTGGTTTAAGCATTGTAAATGTTCTATTTGTTGCCATTCTATTGACTTTTAATTACTTTATGATTAATATTTAATATTGTAAAACTAATTGTTAAGCGTTTCACAAATTCGGCGCGAAATTACATAAATTTTTTAATTAAATTGTATATTCGCGAATTATGATTTTAAAAGGATTTGACGAGTTAAAGCGCTTTCTAGAAAAACCAAGAAATATAGTGGTAGTTGGGCATAGAAATCCAGACGGAGATGCTATGGGTTCTACCTTAGCATTAAAGCACTATTTAGCTAAAAAAGGACATAACTGTACAGTTGTGGTGCCTAATGAATACCCAGAATTTTTACATTGGTTGCCTGGTTCTGAAAATACCTATCGTTTTGATTGGCAAAATTCTCAATCTAAAAGAGTAATTGATAATTCTGATTTAATTTTTCTTTTAGATTTTAATGCGCTACACAGAGTTGGTCATGATATGCAAAAAATATTAGAAGCGTATCCAAATGATTTTGCAATGATAGATCATCATCAGCAACCGGATGATATGAAATATATGTATTCTGATGTTGAAATTTGTTCAACATGCCAAATGGTATATCAGTTTATTGAAATGAATAATGACTTAGATTTTATTGATGTCGATATTGCAACTTGCTTGTATACCGGTATCATGACAGATACAGGTTCGTTTAGATTCAGATCTACGACCAGCAGAACGCATAGAGTTATTGCTGATTTAATTGACAAAGGAGCTGAAAATGACAGAATTCATAACAATGTATATGATGCAAATTCATACAATAGATTGTTGCTATTAGGTCAGGCACTTAGTAATTTGCAAATTTTACCCTCTTATAAAACAGCATACATAACATTAACGAACGAAGAGAAAAATCGTTTCGATTTTCAAAAAGGAGATACGGAAGGTGTTGTAAATTATGCACTTTCTTTAAAAGGGATTATTTTTGCAGCAATATTTATTGAAGATAAAGAACAAGGGATTATCAAAATTTCTTTCCGTTCAAAAGGTGATTTCTCTGTAAATAAATTTTCAAGAAACCATTTTAGTGGCGGTGGACATGATAATGCTGCTGGTGGAAAATCTGAAGAGTCAATGCAAGAAACTATTACAAATTTTACAAGTTTATTATCAGAATATCAATCTGACTTAGAAACAGCTTATGAAGATTAGTTATTTATTTGTTTTGCTGTTATGTTGTTTCTCGTGTTCTAAAATTGAACCAAGAAAACCAATCAATCCAAAACCATCAACAACATTATATAAAGAAACTATAAACAAAGCTTTAGCTTTAAATAAAATTGAAGACGATAAAATACTTCAAATTATAAAAAAAGATTCTAGTAAAGTATATTTGCAATCTTCAAATGGATTTTGGTACACATACATTCATAGAGTAAAAGAAAATTTACCTACTCCTGAAAAAGGTAATGAGGTAATAATTGCTTACAATATTACAGATTTGAATAATTCAGTTTTGTATAGTAAAGAAGATTTAGGAATTAAAAAATATATCATTGATAAAGAAGATTTTATTTCTGGATTACAAAAAGGAATAAAGTTGATGAAAATAGGAGAAACCGTTACATTTGTAATTCCTTCTTACAGCGCTTTTGGTATTGCTGGAGATGGAAACAAAATAGGAATCAATCAATCAATAAAGAGTAAAGTAACTTTAATTAATATAAATAAATAGAAAAATGAGAATACTAAAAGGTTTAGTAATTATAACAGCAGTAGCATCAATGTCTTCATGTGGAAATTATAAAGCAGATGTTAAATCTTTAGAAACAGGATTAGATTCAGCGAGTTATGCTTTAGGAATGGATATGGCGATTAAAGTAAAGGCAAATTTGGAGGAATCCAGCACAGATTTATTTTTACAAGGCTATAGAAATGGAATGGATTCTACGAATTTATTAATGACGCCAAAAGATTTAAATATTTTTTTAAGAGACTTTTTCCAGAAGCAGCAAATTAAAAAAAGACAAGCAGCTCAAGAAAAAGCAGCGAAGGATGCAGAATCAAAATTTGCAGATGTTAAAAAAGCAAGTGAAGAATTCTTAGCAATCAATAAAACGAAAGAAGGTGTTATTACTACAGCGAGTGGTTTACAATATAAAGTATTAAAAGAAGGAAAGGGAGAAAACCCTATAGCTACCTCAAAACTTAAAATTCATTATCATGGAACTTTAATAGATGGCACCGTTTTTGACAGTTCTGTTGATAAGAAACAACCTTATGATTCTAATGCAAATCAGTTTATCAAAGGGTTTACAGAAGGATTATTATTAATGAATAAAGGCGCTAAGTACAAGTTATTTATTCCTCAAGAATTGGCTTATGGAGCAACACCAAGACCAGGAATAATTAAGCCGTTTGCAGCGATTGTTTTTGAAGTAGAGCTATTGGATATAATTAAAAAATAAATGAAAATATATATTTACAGCTTTATAATTGTAATCCTTGTAGTTGGTTGTACACCAGCTAAATATAATGGTCTAAAGGAAGGTCTTTATGCAGAAATACAAACCAATAAAGGTGATGTTTTGTTGGAGTTATATGCAGAAGATGCCCCAATGACTGTTGCCAATTTCGTGTCCTTAGCAGAAGGAACCAATACTAAAGTTACGGATTCTATACAAGGAAAAAAATACTTTGACGGTATTCGTTTTCATAGAGTTGTTAATAATTTTATAATTCAAGGAGGAGATCCAACAGAAACAGGAAGAGGAACTGCTGGTTATAGATTTGGCGATGAATTTACCAAGGATATAAACGGGAAATTATTGCACATTCATGGTGATGCAGGAATGTTATCTATGGCAAATGGAGGTCCAGAAAGTAATGGAAGTCAGTTCTTTATTACACACAGAGCAATACCACATTTAGATGGTAAGCATACTGTTTTTGGTAAAACGGTTGTCAACTCTTTGCAATTAAATACTTTAAAACTTCAAATTAAAGATTCTTTAAAACGCAAGAATGCTATAGATTCTTTAAGAATGTCTGTTGTAAACAGTATTCAACAATTTGATACCATTTTTACTGTAAAAATTATTAGAATAGGTGCTGTGGCTAATGCTTTTAAAGCTGGTGAAGTTTTTGACAATGAATTCATTAAATACGCTGAAGGTAAAAAAGACAGAAATAAGAAAGCGAAAGATGCAGATGAAGAACGTTTTTCGAAATACTTAGAAAATAGAACGACTTTTTTAGCGAAAATGAATGAATCAAAAGCAATTAAAACAGCTTCTGGTTTGCGAATTTTAAAGTTAACAAGCAATCCGTCAGGAAAAAAAGTAGTGACAAATAAACCTATAAAAGCTCACTTTACATTGTACATTGCCGATGGTACAAAAATTCAATCTACTCTAGATTCAGGAAATCCATTTGTATTTCAGTTAGATGATGCAGAAAAACCGATGATTACTGGTTTTAAAGAAGGCGCTGCTACTTTAAGAGTAGGCGAAAAAGCAAGGTTGTTTATACCATATTATATAGGTTTTGGAGAGGCTAAATATGGACCTTTTCCTGCAAAATCTGATTTAGTTTTTGAAGTAGAAATCTTAGAAATTGGTGAATAATTTATTTGACTCCATTATACAAAAAGACAAAGAATTACTTGTTTTCTTAAATAACTTAGGAAGTGAACAATGGGATTCATTTTGGTTGCTAATTACCAACCAATTTAATTGGACGCCATTGTTCCTTTTAATTTTTTATCTAGTTATAAAATCTTTTGGTTGGAAAAAAGGAGGTTTTGTTATTTTAGCATTGATTGTTTTAGTGGCTTTTTCTGATCAATTTGTAAACTTAATCAAGAATTCTACAGCAAGATTAAGACCTAATAATGATCCCGAAATACAGCATTTATTAAGTATATTAAAAAGGCCTCAAAGCTTTAGTTTTATTTCTGGTCATGCAACAACATCCACTTTTTTCTCAGTATTTGTCATCTTTTTATTAAGAGAAAAATACAAATTTATTTATTTAATTTTATTTTTTCCATTAATTTTTGCGTACAGTAGATTGTATTTAGGCGTGCATTTCCCTATTGATATTTCTTTAGGAATAGTAACAGGTATTTTGCTAGCAAATATGTATTATTTCCTTTTTAAGAAAGTTGAAAAAAAACTTTTTGTTTAACTTTTTATTATTGAAAGTATAAATACGCTGTAGAAAAAAGTAATCGTAAAATAACCAAATTTTATCTTTTTAGAAATAGTAGATTGATTTTTTTTAAACTTAAAATGGATAATTTTCAATTAAAAAAATAAAGAAATTATTCTTTTTCCAGAACTAATGCATCCATAAAGTTTTCAAACTCATTTTTGAACTCATTATATTTTTTTCCTGTTGCAGGTCCATTAAAACCCGTATGAATTTTTCTTACTTTTCCATTTTTATCAATGAAAATAGTGGTAGGATAAGAAATTAAATGATTTAGCATGGGTAATGTTTTTTCTGCTATTTTTTTATCAGCCGAATTTCCATATTGCGCTAATAAAACAGGATATTCAATACCTATTCTTTCTTTTAATCGTTTGATTCTTTTAAATGCAATTTCTCTAGTTTTTGCAACTTCAAAAGCCAAAGCAATAACTTCAATGTTAGTATTTGGGTTTTCTTGTAAATAATTGACCAAAAATTTACTTTCGTCTAAACAATTTGGACACCAAGTTCCCATAATTTGTATGATAACTATTTTATTTTGGAATTTAGTATCACTTAGAGAAACAATTCTTCCTCTTGTATCTGGAAAAGAAAAATCAAAATCTTCATAACCTTCTTTTATAAAGGTCAAATTGTCTGCTTTTGGTAATTCATAAGTATTATTTAATTTGGCTTCAAAAGGTTCTTTCCAATGATTTCCAGAATAGAAAAAACCATTCATTGTAGAATCTGTAACTTTTGCAGTAAATAAAAAAGCATGCGCACCATCAAAAGTGGAAAGTTTTAAAGAATCACCATATACAAGACCTTCTAAATATCTGTAATCTCCGGTAGTGGTTCTAAAAGTTCCGGTTACAAGATTTCCATTTTGATTAAAAATTCCTTTAGCAATATATTTCTCATCAGCAGAGTTCTCATTGAAGACCGTTTCCCAGTTTCCGCTAATGTTTTTTGTAGATTCTTTTTTTGATGAAAAACGCACATTATTTTTAGTCGCTTCAAAAGGAACAATTCTGTCTAAACTGGTTTTTATAAAACTTCCTTTTAAAAAGTTGTCTTCAATTTTTGCAATAATGTATCCTTCAAAAACAGGTGTTTGTATTCTTACAGAATCGTTACGATAGGTAATTTCATCAACAAAAATTGTTTCATCAGCATTAAAAATTGAAAGTAAAGAATCATTTTTTACTTCAAAAATAAAAGGTAGTTCTTGATTGTCTTGTATTTTTAAAACAGCTCTATAGGTTCCTTTTTGTAATGTTTTCTTAGTTTGCTTTGTACAAGAAATTAGAAATATAATGCTTAAAAATATATAGGATAATTTTCTCATTTTTAAATTTAGTTGTGAGAACTAAAGTAAATAATTTTAAATAAAAAAGCCTTATCAAAATTGATAAGGCCTTTCATTATTTTAAAATAAAGAACTATTTTTTGATAAGTTTTTTAGTCATTTTCTCTTCTCCGTCATTAATTTCAATTACATAAATTCCTTTTCTTAAAGATTTTACATCAATTGTATTTTTTAATAAAGTTCCTTTTTTAACAACTTGACCTAATGTATTGCTAATTTTAAAAGTAATGTTTTCTGAATCTGTATTTTGTAATTTAATATGTACAAAACTTCCAGTTGTAGGGTTCGGATAGATTTTAAAACCTGCTTCAAAATTATTAAATTCATCGGTATTTAGACTTTTTAGAAAAGTTGTCGATTTAGAATTTTTAACGCTAGATTTTGCTGAAAAAGAACCCGTTTTTCCAGTAACAATAACTTGATCTATATATATATGATCTGCATTTCCACTGGCATCATTTTGAAATCTAAGCTGTGCATTGTTGGCAAACACGTTCTCATTTTTATTTAAAGTAACTGTTGCTGAATAAAAGTTGTTGTTTTCAAAATCAGTTCCTCTAGCATAAGTTGCAACTGTGGTCCAAGAATTTCCATTATAATATCGCAGCCAGAAATCTTCATTATTTTCCATGCTATAAGAATAAAAATGGAACTCAACTTCAACAGTGTCAAAAGAAGATAAGTCATAGATTTGTGATGTCATTGCAGAAACTGAACCAGAATTATCACGTATTCTTATGGAATAAGTTCCTTCAAAAGAACGAGAACCAGCATATCTAGAAGCGTCACTTCCTCCATCAATCCAATTATCCCAACCAGATTCAAAATAAGATTCTGATAAAATTGTTGAGGTATTTGTAGGCTGTGTTAAGGTAGTAACGGCAATAGGATTACTAGTTGTTGAATTTCCTGCAGCATCCTTTGCAACTATGGAGAAACTATAAGTAGTGTTTTCAGTTAAACCGCTAATATAAAAGTTATTAACAGAAGCAGAGCCAATAAAAGAACTTCCATTTAAAATATCATAACTTATAACGTCTACATTATCTGTTGATGAGGTCCAAGTTAAATCTAAAGTGGTTTGTGTAATATTTAAAGCTGATAAATTAACTGGAGCAGAAGGAGCAGTTAAATCTAAAGTGGTAACATTAGCGCTATTACTAGCAGAAGATACATTACCAGCTTCATCTTTTGCTGTAATTGTAAAGTTGTAAGAAGTTACTGCAGATAAACCAGTAACATTAAAATTAGTAGTTTCTGCGCTTCCAATTATATTTGTGCCATTGTAAATGTCATAACCAGTTACAGCGGTATCATCCGTGGACGCAGACCATGATAAATTAACAGCCGTTTCAGTAATATTTGAAGTCACTAAATTAGAAGGAATAGAAGGAGCTGAAGTGTCTGGTATAACACCACCATCAATAAAGTGGTTTCCGAGTCCGCTAAAAATATCGGTTGCTAAAGAATTCCATTCAGAAATTATATAAGTTACATTAGGGCTAGTTATTGATGATTTTCTTTGTAAAGTCACATCTTGTGCAAACACAGAACTACTTAATTCATCACCTATTAAATCAATTAAAATTCCATTTTTAAACAATCCAATAGCATCATTTCCATTAAAACTTAAAACAGTTTCATTTGTAATATTAGCAACATTTAAAATAATAGCATTTGCATTAGTATTTGCAATAACATAAACTTGTCCATTGGCTAAATTTCCATCTAAATTTAAAACACTAGAAAAAGAACCAGAACCATTTGTCGCTTTTCTGAGAGAGTAAGAAGATAAGTCAACAGCATTACCCGTAAAGTTTGCAATCTCAATAGCTTTATTATTGGAAGACCCTTCTACATATTCAGAAATTAATAATTCAGTCGTTGTTCCATTTATAGGAGCAGATTCTGTAGTTACATTTAATATATTACTAGCATTAGAAATATTTCCTGCATCATCTTTTGCTGTTACCAAAAAATTATAGGAAGTTCCAGATGTCAATTCAGAAACAGTATAGTTTGTTCCAGAAATTGATGCAATAATTGTGCTGTTTTGATAAATATCATAACCTGTTATAGCAACATTGTCAGTAGAAGCAGTCCAATTTAAATCAGCTGTAGTTTGTGTAATATTAGATGAAGTTAAATTAGTTGGTGCAGTTGGCGCTGTAGTGTCAGGAACTGGCAATGTTGTTATAAAAACAGTGTTACTAGCTGATGAAACATTAGCCGCTGCATCAAACGCGGTTATAGAAAAACTGTAGGCAGTATTGTCTACTAAACCAGAAACAGTGTACGTTGTATTTGTTACAGTTGTTATTTTTACTCCATTTTGATAAACATCATAACCTGTGACTGCTGTGTCATCTGTAGAGGTCGACCAATTTAAATCTACCATATTTTGTAAAATATTTGAAGCAACTAGGTTTGCAGGAGAACTTGGAGCTTCAGTATCTGAAGTTGTTCCTCCATCTATCGAATGATTTCCTAAACCATTAAAAGTATCTGTTGAAAAAGAATTCCATTCAGTTGCAGAATAAGAGTTATTAGGACTTGTAACCGATGATTTTCTTTGTAATGTAACATTTTGGGCAAAGTTACTGCTGTTTGAGGCATCACCTATTAAGTCAATTAATACATCATTTTTAAATAAGCCCATAGCGTCATTTCCGTTAAAAGACATAACACCATTATTTGTTAAATTAGCTACATTTAAAATTGTTGCGGTTGCGCTAGAATGGGCAATAACATATACTTGTCCGTTTGCTAAATTACCAGTTAAAGTTAAAGTACTAGAAAAAGTACCACCTCCATTTGTTGCTTTTTTAATAGAATATGCAGCTAAATCTACTGTTACACCCGTGAAGTTTGCAATTTCAATAGCTTTGTTATTCGAAGAGCCTTCTATATATTCAGAAATTAATAACTCCGTGGCTGTTCCGCTTCCAGTTTCATTAGAAGTAGTTGTTATAGATACTGCGTTGCTAATAGAGGAAACATTGGCAGCTGCATCAAATGCTTTTACATAAAAAGAGTATGAAGTTCCAGCCATTAAACTTGAAACAGTAAAGTTGGTATTGAGTGTTGTGCTAACTTGGGTTGTTCCATTAAAAATAGCATAACCAGTAACTGCTGTATTATCTGTTGATGCCGTCCAAGTTAAATCTACAGAACTTTGCGTTGCATTCGATGCTATTAAATTTGTTGGAGCGGTAGGGGATTCAGTATCTCCATTAGGAGGATTACCAAATAAATCTTCAGCTTGTGGTCCACCCCAAATTTGAGTTGCAAATGCAGGATTATCTATAAAAGGATTTCTATTACCTTGAATTCCTTCTAAAATTGGGTTACGTTGTTTTTCGAAGTTAGAAACAGGGTCTTCTGTATTCCATTCTAAAAATAAATTTAACATGTTTACATCAGAAGTAGCAGTTGAACCTATGGCCACGCCTGTTGGCAAGCATTGGTTTCCATATCTTAAGTAAGTATACATCATCATACGGGCTATGTCACCTTTCCATTCGTCTCCAGGGTACCATCCACCAGAAACATCGCCTGCATTACCAGAGCCATCTGCAAATTTTTTGCTACTTCTCTGTCCGTTAAATGTAATATCTGCGGCACGTAAATGGTGTACATCAGCTCCTGGACCAGAAGTTCCTAAATTTGGAGTTCCTAAAGATTTTGGGTAGGTATGCTCTCTGTTCCATTGTGTTCCAGAAGTTCCTCCATTTAAATTTTTATCTCTTGTTCTATCTGTGACATAGTTTCCATCAATATCGCTATACCCATATATTAATACAACTTTTGTATTATCGTTTGGGTCTAAATCCGTTTGCTTTAAGGCGTCCCATACACCTGGCGTGTATGATAAGTTAGTAGTATGTGTGGTAATAATTTTAAGAGCTAAAGCATCTTTTAATGCGGTACTAGTTTGATTTAAATTAACATCATTATAATAATTTGGAATTTGAGAAAATGCCGAGCATGATATGATCAATGCGTAAAAAAGTAATAATTTTTTCATTTGATAAGTATTTAGGGGTTAAAAATTGATAATATTGCAAATTAAGAGAAATAAGAAATGTTAAAGCTTTCCAACATAGTTAGTTATAAACTAGATATTAACATTTAACTTTTAAGGAAAAAAATAGATAAAAATTGGTTAATTTAGCGCCTGAAAATTTGAAAGAAAAAAAATGAAAATATCATACAATTGGTTACAACAATTTTTACAGATTAACTGGGAAACTTCTAAAACAGGTGAGTTGTTGACTGATTTGGGCTTAGAAGTTGAAGGTATAGAAATAAAAGAATCCATCAAGGGAAGTTTAAAAGGGATTGTTGTTGGTAAAGTTTTAACTTGTATTCAGCATCCAAATGCAGATAGATTAAAGATTACTACTGTTGATTTAGGAGATGGGAAGCCTGTTCAAATCGTTTGTGGGGCTCCTAATGTTGCTGCCGGTCAAAAGGTTCCTGTAGCTACAATTGGTGCAGTTTTGTATGATGAAAAAGGGGAAGGTTTTAAAATAAAAAAAGGAAAAATTAGAGGGGAAGAAAGCAATGGAATGATTTGTGCCGAAGATGAATTAGGTCTAGGTAAAGATCATGATGGAATTCTAGTTTTAGATAAAAAAATAAAACAAGGAACATCGGCTGCGGAAGTTTTTAAAATCGAAACAGATTACGTGTTTGAAATTGGTTTAACACCAAATAGATCTGATGCTATGAGTCATTATGGAGTGGCACGAGATTTAAGAGCAGGATTAATTCAAAAAGATATTAAGTTAGAATTCATATCTCCTTCTGTAAGTAATTTTCATGTTGATGAGAGAACGTTGCGTTTTGATGTAGAAATTGAAGATAAAGAATTAGTGCCTCGTTATTGTGGAATTGTAATTACGGATATTACTGTTAAAGAATCTCCTGAATGGATTCAGAATCGTTTAAAAGCCATAGGAATACAGCCAAAAAATAATATTGTAGACATTACAAATTATGTATTACATGAGTTAGGACAACCTTTACATGCTTTTGATGCTCAAAAAGTTAAAGGAAATAAAATTATTGTAAAAAAATTAAAAGAAGGCACAAAGTTTACAACTTTAGATGAAGTAGAAAGAAAGCTTTCTGCAGAAGATATTATGATTTGTGATGCAGATTCTAATCCGCTTTGTATTGGTGGTGTTTTTGGTGGTTTAAAATCAGGCGTTACAGAAAATACAACTTCAATATTTTTAGAAAGTGCTTATTTTAATCCTGTTTCTATAAGAAAAACGGCAAAAAGACACGCTTTAAATACGGATGCTTCTTTCCGTTTTGAAAGAGGAATTGATATTAGTATGACAGAGTATGCTTTGAAAAGAGCGGCTTTACTCATTGAAGAATATGCTGGTGGAAAACTAGCTTCTGACGTTTCAGATTTTTACCCAGTAAAAGTTGAAGATTTTCAAGTATTTTTCTCTTATGAGAGTGCTTACAGGTTAATTGGACAAGAGATTCCAAAAGAAACGATAAAGAATATTTTAGCATCTTTAGAAATTAAAATTAGCAGTGAAACTGAAGGTGGATTGGGATTAACAATTCCTTCTTACAGGGCAGATGTTCAGCGTGAAGCTGATATTGTTGAAGAGATTTTACGTGTGTATGGTTATAATAATATTGAGTTTTCTCATAAATTAAATACTTCAATTTCTTTTGATTCGAATAAAGAAATTAAGATAGAAAACGTTGTTGCTAATCAATTAAGTTCTCTAGGGTTCAATGAGACAATGGCGAATTCTTTAACAAAAGCAAGCTATACAGAGTTGTCAGAAAATATTAATAATGAAGCTAATGTTATAATGTTAAATCCATTAAGTAGTGATTTAGGCGTTATGCGCCAATCGCTATTATTTAGTGGTTTAGAGTCGGTTTCTTATAACTTAAATAGAAAAAATAATTCATTAAAATTTTATGAATTTGGTAAAACATATCATAAATATAATGACAAGTATCAAGAAGATAAACACCTAACACTTTTTGTAACCGGAAAAAGAACAAAAGAATCGTGGAATACACTTACTTCAACTTCTGATTTCTTTTACGTAAAAGGAGTTTTAACTTCAGTTCTAGATAGATTAGGAATTCAGAACTTAAAAACTACCCCTACTAAAAATGATATTTTTTCTGAAGGAATTACGTTGAGTTTGGGGAAAATAAAATTAGTGGATTTTGGAGTAGTAAAACGTTCAATTCTAAAAGAATTTGGAATTAAACAAGAAGTTTTATTTGCAGATTTTAATTGGGAAAATGTCTTAAAGTTATCTAGTAAGAAAAATATTAAAGTTTCTGATTTATCTAAATTTCCTTCTGTAAAAAGAGATTTAGCATTGTTAATTGATAACAAAACTGAATTTAAGGAAGTATATAATTTAGCTTTTCAATCAGAAAGAAAGTTATTAAAAGATGTAGATTTGTTTGACGTGTATGAAGGTGATAAATTACCTGAAGGTAAAAAATCCTATGCCGTTGGTTTTGTTTTACAAGATGAAACTAAAACGTTAGAAGAAAAGCAAATAGATAAAATAATGCAAAAATTACAGCAAAGTTTCGAGAAGAATTTAGATGCTGTTTTAAGATAAAATTTTAAGCTCCTATTTTGGAGCTTTTTTTATATTTGATAAATTATGTACAAACTTATTATTAGACCTTTTTTCTTTCTTTTTGATCCAGAAAAAATTCATTATTTTACTTTTTCCTTCATAAAATTAGTGTCTAAAATTCCTTTAGTTTCAAATATATTTAGAGCTATTTACCAAGTAAATGATAAAAAATTAGAACGTACTTTATTTGGATTAACCTTTAAAAATCCTGTGGGTTTAGCCGCTGGTTTTGATAAAAATGCTGTCTTATATAACGAATTAGCTAATTTTGGTTTTGGATTTATAGAAATTGGTACGGTAACTCCTAAAGGCCAAGCTGGAAATCCGAAGAAAAGGTTATTTCGTTTAAAAGATGATCAAGGGATCATTAACAGAATGGGGTTTAATAATGACGGTTTGCGCAGTGCTATTCACCAGTTAAAGAAGAACAAAGGCAAAGTTATTATCGGCGGGAATATTGGTAAAAACACACAAACATTACCCGAGAATTATACAGAAGATTATAAAGAATGTTTTAAAGGATTGCATCCGTATGTAGATTATTTTGTGCTAAATGTGAGTTGTCCAAATGTAGGAAGTCACGCAAAACTTAATGACAAAGATTACTTATTAGAGTTAATTTCTGAATGTCAGAAACTTAATAATCAAGAAGAAAAACAAAAACCAATTTTGTTAAAAATTGCTCCGGATTTAAATAATGAACAATTAGATGAAATTATAGAATTAGTTGCAGAGACGAAGATTGATGGGGTGATCGCCTCTAATACATCTACCACAAGAGATAATTTAAAAGTGTCTAAAAAACGTTTGCAAGAAATTGGTAATGGAGGTGTAAGTGGCCAGCCAATTAAAAATCAGAGTACAAAAGTGATTAAATACTTGGCAGATAATTCCAATAAATCATTTCCTATTATTGGAGTAGGAGGTATTCATTCAGAAAAAGATGCATTAGAAAAAATAAATGCAGGTGCTGATTTAGTACAAATTTATACTGGATTTATTTATGAAGGACCAAGTTTGGTGAAAAGAATCAACAAGGCTATTTTGAAAGACTTATAGATATTAAACCGAAGAATAAAGAGGGACTTTATTTTTAAGAAATGGCAGTTCTGTTTGTAATTAAAGAATATATAATTTTATTTTAATGTTAGAAACCCTTTTATCTTTTGTTTTAGCAACAGTAATTTTATCTTTCTCACCTGGGCCAGATAATATTTTTGTACTCACGCAAAGTATCGTTAACGGAAAAAAGTTTGGTTTAGCGACTGTTTTTGGCCTAATTTCAGGATGTTTAGTCCACACCACTTTATTAGCTTTTGGAGTATCAGCTATTATAAAACAATCGGAGAATTTATTTTTTACAATTAAATTATTTGGAGCAATTTATTTACTATACTTGGCTTTTAAAGTGTATCAATCAGATGCCTCTATTATTTTAGTAAAAGGTAATGTCGAAAATAAAACGACCGCACAATTATTTAAACAAGGATTTATAATGAATGTGTTAAACCCAAAAGTTTCTATTTTCTTTTTAGCTTTTTTTCCAGGTTTTTTATTTTCGGATAGTATCTCTACTGTAATTCAATTTTATATTTTAGGCATAATTTTCATGTTAGTTTCACTCATTATATTTTCTGCAATAGCAATTTTGGCAAGCGTAATAGCGGAAAAAATAAAGGAAAACAAAAACATAGCACTTTATCTAAAATGGACTCAAATTGTAGTTTTTGTATTAATTGCCGTATTTATTTTAGTTTAAGTTCTTTCTCAAATTAATCAATCCAAAAATTGGCCCAATAGCTAAAATTGAAAATATTAAATTAGAATTAGTCGCATTTAGGACACTGCTTATAATTTGTATGCTAATAATAGTAATTGTAAAACCAATACAATTTACAATGGTTAATGCAGTTCCTTTATCTTTTGATGGTGCATTTTGAGCAACTAGTGTTGAAAATAGGGGCGAATCTGCGATTACGACCATTCCCCAAAAAAGCAAGAAAGTAATAAAGATATTTTTATTTGATAGTTGAAACATAAATGGAGAAGCAAGACAACACAAACAAGAGAATAAAAGAAAACCTAAAGCAGTTTTTTTTATGTCGAATTTCTGAGAAATATATCCTCCTAATACACAAGATACACTACCAGCGGCAATAATTAAAAAAGATAAAACAGGAATATTAAGAATAATTTCAGAGTGTAATTTTTGGTATTTGATTAGTAAAACAGGAATAAACGCCCAAAAAGCATATAATTCCCACATATGTCCAAAATATCCAAAAGCGGCTTTTCTAAACTTTATATTTTTAAAAACTTTAAAGCAAATAGATATATCTAAAGTTTTACTTGCTTTACGATAAGGACCATTTTTCACAAAGAGTACCATTAATAAACCACCAAAAAATGCGAGCGAAGAAGTCGTAATTAAGACACTCTTCCAAGAAAAATTGTTTAAAACATCTTTTAATAGATGAGGTAAAGCTGTCCCTAAAACTAAAGCAGCAACTATATACCCCAAGGATTTTCCTAATCCTTTCTGATAATAATCTGTGGCTATTTTCATACCTATAGGATAAATTCCTGCCAAGAAAAAACCTGTAAAAAAACGTAAACTTATCAAACTAACTAAAGACTGATTTTCAAATATAAACCCAAGATTAAAAAAAGCTCCTAAAATTGCACTAAAGAAAAATACTTTTGATGGTGAAAAACGATCGGCAATTGTAAATAAAGCAAATACGAGAGTACCTATTATAAATCCAAATTGAACAGAAGAAGTTAAGTATCCTAAGGCATTTTGTTTTAGGTTAAAGGTTTCTAAAAGATTGCTCATTACTCCATTTCCTGCAAACCACAGAGAAGTGCAGCAAAATTGTGAAATAACAATGATTGGTAATATAGTTTTTGACTTGCTCATTTATAAAGCGAATTTACCAAAAAGAGTTGCATAATCAATTGGTTTAATGAAATGCAAATACATAAAAATGCTGAATACATTAATAAAATTGTTAAAGATCATTTTCAGATGAATATTTTAAGTAAAATAGTAAAAGAAATAGCAGAGTACATTTCAATTTTTTTTTCACGAACTATTTTTATTAAACTAATATAGCTTTAAAAATGAAATTTCAATTGTATATTTGATTTCAATGAAAAAAGTCAAAATCATAGAATGTCCTAGAGATGCAATGCAAGGAATAAAATCTCATTTTATTTCTACTGAGAAAAAGGCATCATATATTAATTCTTTATTGAAAGTTGGCTTTGATACGATAGATTTTGGCAGTTTTGTTTCTCCAAAAGCGATACCTCAAATGAGAGATACAGCAGCCGTTTTAGAGAAGTTAGAATTATCTAAAACGCAAAGTAAATTATTAGCAATTATTGCTAATGTTAGAGGGGCAAATGATGCAGTTCAATTCGAAGAAATAGATTATTTAGGATATCCTTTTTCGATCTCAGAAAATTTTCAAATGCGTAATACACATAAAACAATTGCTGAATCAATAGAAACTTTAGAACAGATTTTAGAGATTGCTGATAAATCAAAAAAGGAAGTTGTTGCTTATTTATCGATGGGTTTTGGAAATCCTTATGGAGACCCTTGGAATGTTGATATTGTTGGAAACTGGACTGAAAAGCTCTCTAAAATGGGTGTAAAAATTTTATCACTTTCAGATACAATTGGGAGTTCAACTCCAAAAGATATCACTTATTTATTTTCAAATTTAATTCCTAAATATCCAGAAATTGAATTTGGTGCACATTTACACACAACACCAGATGAATGGTTAGAAAAAGTAGCTTCAGCATTCAAGGCTGGCTGTAATCGTTTTGATGGCGCAATAAAAGGTTATGGAGGTTGCCCGATGGCAAAAGACGAGTTGACAGGTAATATGCCTACAGAAAAATTATTGAGTTATTTTAGAGCTGAAAATGTGGATACAAATATAAAGTCAATGAGTTTTGATACTGCTTACAATAAAGCTTTGGAGCTTTTTGTTTAAGTTCAAAGTGTACTTATAACTGTAAAACAGAAATCTAAAAAAAAATAAAATGAAAATCACAAAATTAGCATGCTATATTTTATCAATTTCTCTTTTCTTTTCTTGTAAAAAAGATGATGGAAAAATTGATTTCACTTTCTTGCAAATTAATGATGTCTATGAAATTTCGCCAATCCAAGGTGGAGAATATGGAGGAATGGCACGAGTAGAAACAGTGCATAAAGGGTTATTAGAAGAAAATAAAAATACAATGTTGCTTTTAGCGGGCGATTTTTTAAACCCTTCCTTAATAGGAACCATAAAGGTTGATGGAGAAAGAGTTCGCGGAAAACAAATGATTGAAGTGCTAAACGCTATGAATATAGATTTAGTAGCTTTTGGAAATCATGAATTTGATGTATCACAAAAAGACTTGCAGCAACGCTTAAACGAAAGTAATTTTCCTTGGATTTCTGCCAATGTAAAACTAAAGACAAAAGAAAAATCGATTCCTTTTTATAAAGAAAAAGAAGGAAAAAAAAATCCTCTAAAAGAAACATTTATTAAAGAATTTTCTGATGAAGATGGTACAAAAATAAAAGTAGGTTTTATAAGTGTTTGTATACCCTCAAATCCAAAAGATTATGTAGAATATGGCAATATGTTTGTAAAAGCAAGAGCTTCTTATGCTGCCATTAAAGATTCAGTTGATGTTGTTTTTGGTTTAACACATGTTAAAATTACAAATGATAAAAGAATTGCAAAGTTAATTCCAGATTTACCGTTAATAATGGGAGGGCACGAGCACACAAATTCATATAATAAAATTGGAAATGTAATAATATCTAAGGCTGACGCCAATGCTAAGACAGCTTATATTCATAGAATTTCATTTGATAAAAAGACAAAAAAAACGATTATAAAATCAGAATTAAAAGAAATAAATTCTTCAATTAAACCTGATGATAAAGTTGGTGAAGTTGTAACTAAATGGCAAAAAACATTAAAAATAAAAATTAAAGAACTTATTCCAAATCCAGAAGAAATAATCTATACGGCAAAAACTCCTTTAGATGGTAGAGATACACCAATTAGAAGTGTTCAGACTAATTTAGGTCAAATTATAACAAAGGCTATGTCTTTTTCTTTTGATGATCAAGTTGATTGTGCTTTGGTAAATGGCGGTTCTATTAGAATTGATGATCAATTAGAAGGAGATATTAATGCAGTTGATGTTTTTAGAATTTTACCTTATGGAGGCGCTGTTTTAAAAGTAGAAATTAAAGGAAGATTATTAAAACGTGTTTTGGATTATGGTGTTTTAGCTGCGGGAACAGGAGCTTATTTGCAACGTTTTAATGCTCGAAAAATAGGAGAGAAGTGGATGATTCAGAACAAAGAGTTAAATAATAGAAAAACGTATACAGTTGCTTTTTCTGATTATTTGTTAAAAGGTTTTGATATTCCTTTTTTATCAATAGAAAATAAAGAAGTATTATCAGTATATAAACCTGAAAAAAACGAATTGGCTTTTGATATTAGAAAAGCTGTTTTTGAATATCTAAGAAAACAGAAAAATTAATGTTTTTATTATTGAACAGTTTTTTTTAAAATATAATTTAAGTAATATTTTTTTTTAATGGCATTAATTGTCACTTTATTAGCATCATCAATCTCCTATCGTGCTGGGAAAGCTTTCTTAATTGTTTCTATTACCCTTAAATACTGAAACATCATCTGTTATAATTACTTTTATTTTTTAAGTAAAAAAAAAGCCTCACAAAATGTGAGGCTTTATATTGTGTTGAGGTAGATTATCTTTCTCTACGTCTTCTTCCAAAACCACCAGATTGTCTGTCTCCAGAATTTCTATCAGGTCTATCAGAAGAACGGTTTTCTGATCTTCTTTTTCCCCTATCATCACTTCTACGTCTTCCAAATCCACCATCTTTATTACCAAAAGGCTTTTTACCACCTCTTCTTGAACCGCTTCCACCACCAGAACGTTCTTTTTTTGTAATTTCTACATTTACAGAGCGTCCATCAAAATCTGGTTGATTAGAAGAAAAAGCCTCTAAAGTCTTTTCTTGGAAGTTTTTATCAATTTCAAAGAAAGAAAATGTGTCTAAAATATCAATAGCACCAATTTCTATTTTATCACCAATATTTTGGTCGTTAATTAAGCCAATTAATTTAGCAGGATTCAAACTATCTTTTCTTCCTATATTGATGAAAAAACGAGTCATATTATCTGCCGTTGCTCTTGACCTAGAAGTTTCTTTTGATAAGTTATTTAAATCTTTAGCATTTTCATAATAAGCTAACATTGTATTAAACTCTAATGAAACAAATTTTTTGATTAATTCCTCTCTATCTAATCCTTCTAGTTTTTCATAAATACTTGGCAAAAACTCATTAATTTGAGTTTCGTTTACTTCGATATTTTGAACTTTATCAATTAAATTCATTAATTGATTTTGACAAATTTCTTTTCCAGAAGGAACTTTACCTTCTATAAATTTCTTTTGAATAATTTTTTCGATAGGACGTAATTTTCCTTTCTCTTTTCCATTTACTAAAACAATAGAGATTCCCTTATTACCAGCCCTACCTGTTCTACCACTTCTGTGTGTGTAGTTTTCTATTTGATCTGGTAATTTATGATTAATTACATGTGTTAATTCTGTTACATCTAATCCACGAGCCGCAACATCTGTAGCTACTAATATTTGAATTGATTTTTTACGGAATTTTCCCATTACAGAATCTCTCTGTGCTTGAGATAGATCTCCATGCAAAGAATCTGCACTGTAGCCATCTTTAATTAAGTTGTCTGCAACTTCTTGAGTTTCCCTACGAGTTCTACAAAAAATAATTGCGTAGATGTCAGGGTTTAAATCTGCAATTCTTTTTAAAGCAGGGTATCGTGTTCTTTCTGTTACTGCATAATATTCATGACTTACATTTTCAGATCCTGCATTCTTTTGACCAGAAGTAATTTCGACTGGTTTGGTCATGTAATTTCTTGCTATAGCTTCAACTTCTCTTGGGAAAGTTGCAGAAAACAACAAGGTTTGCTTAGTGTCTGGAGTTGCTTCTAGTACTTTATCTAATTCATCTTTGAATCCCATATTTAACATTTCATCAGCTTCGTCTAAGACTAACCATTGAACGTTTCCTAATTTTAATGCTCTTCTGTTAATTAAATCTACTGTTCTACCAGGAGTTCCAACAACAATTTGAGAGCCTCTTTTTAAAGATCTAATTTGATCTTCCATACTAGAACCTCCATAAACAGTTGTTACTTTAACGTCTTTTAAGTATTTACAAAAATCTTTAATATTATTACCAATTTGAACGGCTAGTTCTCTTGTTGGTGATAAAATAATTGCTTGCACATTACCGTTAGAGGCATCTAAAAGTTCTAATATTGGTAAGCTAAAAGCGGCAGTTTTACCTGTACCCGTTTGTGCAAATGCTTTTAAATCGTCTGTAGATGAAATAATTTGTGGTATTGCTTTTTCTTGAATAACAGTTGGTTTTTCGTAACCTAAATCTGTTAATGCTTTAACTATAGGTTCTTTTAAACCTAATTCTAAAAATGTTGACATTTCTGTGTTTTTTTGGATTCACAGAACGCCCTGCTGCAAACCCGATTATAAAATTCGACTTGGTTTTTAATGAGTTACACTCAAAAATAAAACCGTGCAAAAGTACTGTAAAATTAATAGATATTGGATTAAAACCCAATTAATTAATCTCATTTAGTAATTTAAGATATGGATTTATGTTATAAGAAGAGAATGAAGCATATCCATTTGTAACTTTTCCTACTTTATTCACTAAAATACATCGAGGCATTTTACTAGTTAAAAAAGTTTGAGCTTCACTATTTTTATCAAGGTAGAATTGATCTTTGATATCAAGTTTTTTTATTCTATCTGAATCATTTCCATCAATTTTTATTTGAATAAATTTTATGTTTGGATATGATGTTGATAAGTAATTTACTCTTGAAACAATATAGCTTTCAGAATAATATTCTGGATTCCAAAATAAAAGCATGGCACTTTTACCTTTTATAATATCTTTAATTGATTTTTTCGAATCGGAATAATCAATAACATCAAAATCTTGAATTTTTTGATTCTTAACTACAGCTTTAGCGTCATTGACTATTTTTTGAATAAGTTTTTTATCTTTTTCACTAGTGCTAAGTTCAAAAAATTTATTGAGTGGGTCTTTATTTATGTTACAACTTGATTTATTATAAAAATGACTAATAAAAGTTTCTTTTAAAAGAGCATTTCTTGACTTTTCACTAACAATTTTTTTGTCAATTGTATTTAATAAATCAAACGTAAATTTTGCTGAATACGTATTTTTTACAGGAGGATGGCCTAAAGAATAAGTTTCGTTATATAAATAATTTTTAACATATCTATAATAAGGAGGATAATACATTAATAAATCCCTGTCAATTTTGATATTGTTTCTGAAGTTAAAAAAAGATTTATCTAATTCTGGAAAATTCCTAGTTTTCGAATATTTAGCATACATTATTGGGTATTTTTCAATTCTCGCCAGCAAGGGGTATGTAAGGGATATTTTTAAAACTTCACTAAATCCTTTTGTTTCATTCGGATGATTCTCTAAATAAGTAATGTAAGTTTTCAATTTTAAAACAAATAAAGAGTCCATTTTTTCTTTGAATTTTGTCGGCTCTAATTTATTTTGATTGTAAAAT
This sequence comes from Polaribacter sp. Hel1_33_78, assembly GCF_900106075.1. NCBI lineage: Bacteria > Pseudomonadati > Bacteroidota > Flavobacteriia > Flavobacteriales > Flavobacteriaceae > Polaribacter > Polaribacter sp. Hel1_33_78. The sequence goes on along the minus strand of NZ_LT629794.1, from coordinate 1,997,918 downwards.
TCTTTTTTCTCTTTTTCATCCTCTAAAAAACAATCAATTAAAATGTTATTTCTTTCAGCACCTTCACCAGCAAAGACTAGAGATTCGTCAAAAGCCCAAGTATTTAGACGCAACATTAAGCTGTCTTTGGGCTCTAAGTATATATATTGACTTTCATTTCCATGAAAAAAAGAATACAAACCTTCATCGATACTATCTAATTTCCCAATAAATCTATTCGTTTTATCTAAGTAAAAAGTGTCAATGGCTTTGTCCATTGAAAAAAGAACAACATGGTTAGATTTTGGATTGATAATTTTACCACCAAAATAAGTTGCTCTTTTATTATTTTCTGATTTACAGCTAATTAAACCGATTAAGAGTAAAATTTGTAAAAAAGTTATAACTTTATTTATCATATTATTGGTCTAGGAAAACCTGATTACAAATTTAAGTATTCAAGGGAATGACAGTTGTTAATACGTTGTTAAAAATATTCTAAAGTAAATACCTATTAACTATGTTTTTTTATAAAAACCATTAAAAATCAGGTGGGAAAAGAGAAATCAATTTACTACTTTTGCAGAAATTTAAAATAATATTATGTTATCAGTTTCTAATTTATCTGTTCAGTTCGGTAAACGAATTTTGTTTGACGAAGTTAATACGAAGTTTCAGCAAGGAAATTGTTACGGAATTATTGGTGCAAATGGTGCAGGAAAATCTACTTTTTTAAAGATTATTTCTGGTGTTCAAGAACCAACTTCTGGTCAAGTTCATTTAGAGAAAGGGAAGAGAATGTCTGTTTTAACTCAAGATCATTATGCTTTTGATGAGTACCCTGTCTTAGAGACTGTTGTTATGGGTAACAAAGAGTTATTTAAAATTAAAAAGCAAATCGATGATTTATATGCTGATTATACAGATGAAAACGCAGAAAAGATTGGTGAGCTTCAAATAATTTTTGAAGAAATGAATGGTTGGAATGCAGATTCTGATGCTGCTGCCATGTTATCTAATTTAGGTATTTCTGAAGATGTACATTATACGCTCATGAGAGATTTAGATGGTAAACAAAAAGTTCGTGTATTAATTGCACAAGCACTTTTTGGAAATCCAGATGTTTTAATCATGGATGAACCTACTAATGATTTAGATTTTGAAACAATTGCTTGGTTAGAAAACTTTATTGCAAATTTTGATAATTGTGTAATTGTAGTTTCACATGATAGACACTTTTTAGATGCAGTTTGTACACATATTTCTGATATTGATTTTGGTAAAATAAATAATTATTCTGGGAATTATACCTTCTGGTATGAATCTAGTCAGCTGGCTTCAAGACAAAGAGCGCAGCAGAATAAAAAGGCAGAAGAGAAAAAGAAGGAGTTAGAAGAATTTATTCGACGATTTTCTGCAAACATGGCAAAGTCAAAACAAGCAACTTCTCGTAAAAAAATGATAGAGAAATTAAATGTTGATGAAATTAAACCTTCAAGTAGACGTTACCCAGCTATTATATTTGACAGAGATAGGGAGGCTGGAGATCAGATTTTGAATGTAGAAGGTTTATCTAAGGAATTTGAAGGAGAAAAGCTTTTTGATGATGTACATATCAATCTAAATAGAGGGGATAAAATTGCAGTTATTTCAAAAAATTCAAGGGCAGTTACTGCGTTTTATCAGATTATCACTGCTAATGAAAAGCAAGATACTGGTAAGTTTTCATGGGGTATTACTACAACACAGTCTTATTTACCTCTAGATAATTCTTCTTTTTTCCAAGATGGAGAATTGAATTTAGTTGATTGGTTGAGGCAATACGCACAAACTGAAGAAGAGCGTGAAGAAGTTTTCTTAAGAGGATTTTTAGGGAAAATGATTTTTTCTGGTGAAGAGGCTTTAAAGAAAAGTAATGTGCTTTCTGGAGGAGAAAAAGTGCGTTGTATGTTATCTAGGATGATGATGAAAAGAGCCAATATTTTAGTGCTAGATGAACCAACAAATCACTTAGATTTAGAATCGATTCAAGCCTTAAACAATTCGTTAATCAATTTTAAGGGAACAGTTTTGTTTACAACGCATGATCATGAGTTTGCGCAAACTGTAGCGAATAGAGTTATAGAATTAACGCCAAAAGGTGTTATCGACAGACACACTTCTTTTGATGAATATTTGTCAGATCCAAAAATTAAAGAATTACGTGAAAAAATGTACTCATAAAAAATAGTAACATTTTTTACGAATTACTGATAAATTCAAAAACCTAATTTAAAATGCATATTGCTTTAGATTAGGTTTTTAATTGTTCTCTAAATATTACTCTTTAAATTCTTTAACTAATTTTATTTCTTTTTTAAAGGACTAATAATTTTTACATCAGAAAAAGAAATTGCACCTCTAATAACGCCATCAATCGTTTTATTTAAAGCTTCAATTAATTGCATTTTTAGTTGTGATTTATGATAAATTAAGCTGACTTCTCTTGCGGGGGGGGAGTTGTAAATTCACGTAAAAGTGTTCTATCAACTTCATTTAATTCTAATGTATGTAAATAGGGTAGAAGAGTCATTCCTAAACCTTCTTTAGAAAGTTTAATCAATGTATCAAAACTACCACTTTGTAACTGAAACCCTTTTTTATTATCAATCTTATGAGTTCTACACAAATTAATCACACTGTCTTTAAAGCAATGTCCATCTTCCAACAAAAGAATATCTTCCATTTCTAACTCATCAGCAGTAATAGTTTTGTTTTTATATAATCTATGATTTTGAGGAATTAAGCAAACAAAAGGTTCATAATATAAAGGCCTTTCTCTAATTGCTTCATTTTCTAAAGGGGTTGCCGCAATTGCAACATCTATATGACCATCAGATAATTTTCTAACAATTTCTTCAGTCGTTAATTCTTCAATAATTAACTTTACTTTTGGATATTTTTTAGTGAAATTTTGCAAAAACATAGGCAATAAAGTAGGCATTATCGTTGGGATAATTCCTAATTTAAATTCACCACCAATGAAACCTTTTTGTTGGTGTACAATATCTAAAATTCGGTTACTTTCATCAACAATAACTTTAGCTTGCTCAACAATCTTTTTACCAACTTCAGTCAATTCAATCGGTTTTTTAGAGCGATTAAATATTTGAATACTTAATTCATCTTCTAACTTTTGAATTTGCATACTTAAAGTTGGTTGAGTAACAAAACTATGTTGCGCGGCCACCGTGAAATTTTGATACTCTGCAACTGATAAAACGTATTTTAATTGGGTAATGGTCATTATAATAAGATTTTCTGATAAAGATATTAAAACTATCAATATTAATTATAGTTTAATGATAATATTTTAAGTTAATTCTAATTTAGAAAATAAAAACTAGTAATAAATGATCATAAATATTTAGATTTAGACATAAACCAACTTAAATATTTAGCTAAAAAAAATAAATGGTTGATTAGCTTGTTTTAAATGAATTATAAAATTTTATGAGGTTTGTATTAAAATATAATAGGTAAAATTTTCTATTGATTACACTTAAAGTTTGGGGTCTTGCAAACAGATTATAATGTTAAATAGATGAAATATCAGAACACATTTTAACTTTTCAAGGCAAGCATTTGCATAATTTTGAAGATTATGTGCGTTTAGGTTCTGTCCTGGCAGGAACGAATATTTCTCATGATATTGATGGTGAAAAAGTGGCTGTAAATTCGTTTTCAGAATGATGTTTTTATCTATTCTAAAACATAAGAATATCCAATTTCTATACCCAAAACATTATATCCATCATTTGGTTTTTGGAAATTTAAATTTGAAACATGTCCAAAGTTAGTTCCAATATATAGATAGCTATTTTTAACTATTTTATATGAAAATCCTAAAGAGAAGTTTTCTATAAACGTAAATCCTTTTGTTAATCGTTCTGTTCTTGTATCAATAAAAGATAAACCTAAACTTATTGTGCCTTGTAAATTTAATTTTTCTGTTATTTCTTTTTTTGCTCCAAAACCAAATTCTAAACCATATAAATTCATCATTTTGACTTTCGTAAATTCAGTTCTTTTTTCTAAATAATTTTCTTGATCAGGTGTTATAAATTGCTCATTAATTAGTTGATGTTTTAAAAATTGAACCTGAGGTTGCACAATTAATTCTAGATTAATATTTTTCCATTTTCCAAGTTTATAAAATACCTGAGCTTTATAAGTATTTGTAATATATGTATAATCTACATCATCAAAAATGAAGTTTTCATTTGAACTAAAATTATATAAAAAACCAAGTTTATAAGGTTTTAGAATAGATTTATTTCTCTCTTGGCTAAAAGAAGTCATCACAATAAAGAGTGAAAAAAAACTTAAGAACTTGTTTTTCATTGTTTTGAGTTAACTAAACATTTTAGCAACTTTTTCAGCTTTTCTGTTTTCTGAATAATCATAAAAACCTTCACCAGATTTTATGCCCAATTTCCCGGCATTCACCATATTTACTAATAAAGGACAAGGCGCATATTTAGGGTTTTTAAATCCATCATACATTACATTTAAAATAGACAAACAAACATCTAAACCAATAAAATCAGCCAATTGTAAAGGCCCCATTGGATGCGCCATACCTAACTTCATAACCGTATCAATTTCTGCAACACCAGCAACATCATTGTATAAAGTTTCAATCGATTCGTTGATCATTGGCATTAAAATTCTGTTAGCAACAAAACCAGGATAATCATTAACCTCAACCGGAATTTTATTAATTTTTTTACTTAAAGCAACTGTAAAGCGCATTACCTCGTCAGAAGTATTGTAGCCTCTAATAATCTCAACCAACTTCATCACTGGCACAGGATTCATAAAATGCATTCCAATTACTTTTTGAGGTCTGTTGGTAACAGCTGCAATTTGAGTAATAGAAATTGAAGAAGTATTTGTAGCTAAAATGGTTTCTTTAGCGCAAACTTCATCTAATTCTTTGAATATTTTAGCTTTTAAAACTGCATTTTCAGTAGCCGCTTCAATAACTAAACTTGTATTTTTAACACCTTCTTGAATGGAAGTAAAAGTAGAAATATTACTTAATGTTTTTTCTTTATCAGCTTCAGAAATTTTTTCTTTAGCTACCATTCTATCTAAATTTTTGGTGATAGTTGCCATTCCTTTTTTAAGTGCAGTCTCAGAAATATCAATCAATTGAACTTTATAATCAAATTGTGCGAACGTATGCGCAATTCCATTTCCCATAGTTCCAGCACCAATTACCGCTAAATTTTTCATGAATATTTATTTAAAAATTTATAGTTATAACAAATAAAGTAGATCAATATTGAATCTTTTAACATTTGGTATTACACTATTTTTTATCGAAAAGAGATTTTAATGTTTATCTCCAGTTTTAAAACAGTCAATTATCCATTGTGCAATTCTTAATGCTTCAGTTCCATTATGCAAAGTTACAATAGGTGTTGTGTTGTGAACAATTGCATCAGCAAAAGTTTCCAACTCATCTAAAATAGCGTTATTATTTACAACTTCTGGATTTTCAAAATAAATTTGTTTTTTAACACCTTCATCATTTTGTAGAATCATTGCAAATTCATCTGGGTTTTTTGGAGCGTCCTGAATTCTTACAATTTCAGATTCTTTACTTAAAAAGTTCACAGAAATATAGGCGTCCTTTTGAAAAAAGCGCGTTTTACGCATGTTTTTCATAGAGATTCTACTCGCTGTTAAATTTGCTACACAACCATTTTCGAACTCAATTCTCGCGTTTGCAATATCAGGAGTTTCAGAAATAACAGAGATGCCACTAGCATGCACATTTATAACTTTAGATTTTACTACAGAAAGAATAATATCGATATCATGTATCATTAAATCTAAAACTACAGGCACATCTGTTCCTCTTGGATTAAATTCTGCTAATCTGTGCGTTTCTATAAACATTGGGTTATCAATCATACCTTTAGCGGCAATAAATGCAGGATTGAATCTTTCTACATGGCCAACTTGACCTATAACGTGATATTGGCTTGCCAAAGTTCTAATTGCTTCTGCTTCCAAAACAGTTTTTGCTATTGGTTTTTCAATAAATATGTGACGTCCCTTTTCGATTGATTTTTTAGCACATTCAAAATGAGATAAAGTGGGGGTAACGATGTCTACAACATCTACAGCCTCAATCAATTCATCAATAGAATTAAACAAATTATAGCCAAATTCAGTAGCTACTTTTTGTGCATTTTTTGTTAATGGATCAAAAAAACCAATTAATTCATATTTTTCAGATTCTTGTAATAAACGAAGATGAATTTTTCCAAGATGACCGGCACCTAAAACGCCAACTTTTAACATAAATATTTTTTTTGTTTTTGAGAATAAAGTAAATTAATTTTATAACAGAAATATTACTTTGTTATTCTTAAAATTAGAGACATTTATTTAGTATTTTCCAATTTTAAAATTGGATAATAACAAAGATACAATTTTATAAGAATCTATTTAGATTTATTAGTATTTTTAGCCTTTAGAAACTTAACAAGAATTGAAAGACACAGCAAAACATCAAGGACTTAGAAATCAATTAGTTACCGTATTAAAGGCAAAAGGTATTACAGATAAAAATGTATTAAAAGCGATTAAAAGTATTCCACGTCATTTGTTTATTGATTCTAGTTTTGAATCTCATGCGTATCAGGATAAAGCTTTTCCTATTGCTGCAGAACAGACAATTTCTCAACCTTATACAGTTGCGTTTCAATCGCAAACTTTGACCATAAAAAATGGAGATAAAGTTTTAGAAATTGGAACAGGATCTGGGTATCAAACAGCAGTTTTATTAGAATTAAAGGCAGAAGTTTATTCCATAGAAAGACAACACGAATTATTCAAAAGAACTTCTTTATTTTTGCCAAAATTAGGTTATAAACCAAAGAAATTTATTTTTGGTGATGGTTACAAAGGTCTGCCAGAACAAGCTCCATTTGATAAAATTATAGTAACTGCTGGCGCACCATTTGTTCCAAAACCATTGTTAGGGCAACTAAAAATAGGCGGAATGTTATTGATTCCCGTGGGAGATACAACTCAAATTATGACTTTGTTTATTAGAAAATCTTATAAAGAATTTGAAAAGCATGAATTAGGAGATTTTGCTTTTGTACCCATGTTAGAAGAAAAAAATTAGGCCGAATAGTTTTCGTGTTTTTATGATTTTCTAATTTTACTCAGCTCTTTCCCAATAGGCTGTTTTTCCAAATAGAGCAAGGCCAATATAACCTCGCAGTTTCAATTTATTTGGTTTTATTAATTTGATATAGCATTTATAAATTTTTCCATTTCTGGGATCTAAAATATTACCTCCAGACCATTCTTCTCCGTCTTTTTCTAATCCTGTAAGAATGTTTAAGCCTAAGATAGGCCTGTTTTTGTTTTCATCTTCACATTTTTCGCAAACAGCATCTTTTCTTGCAGCATCTTTAATATCAACAACTTTTGCAAAAGCTTTTCCATCTTTTTTATAGACCTCTATTACAGAATCAACTTCTCCGGTATTTTCATTGGTTGAATGCCATTTTCCGAAAATATTTTGTGCGTTTATAGACGCAGTAATTATCAAGAACGTGAAAGAAATAAGTATTTTTTTCATAAATTTATATTAGTCATATTTAGCATTAAAATTATTGTCCCATTTTCCTTGAACTCGCAAAATTTGCTCAATAATATCTCGAACGCAACCTTCACCACCTTTTTTGTATGAAATGTATTTAGATATGCTTTGAATTTCTTGAACTGCATCGTTTGGGCAACAAGGCAATCCTACCAATTTCATTACCGGAAAATCAGGGATATCATCACCCATATACAAAACGTTTTCTGGTTGTAATTGATATTTATGAACTAATTCTTGATATTGCTTTATTTTATCATGCGCACCTAAATAAATGTCTTTAATACCTAAGTTAGCTAAACGTGTTCTTACCCCTTCATTATTTCCACCAGAAATAATACAAATATTAAAACCTTGATCCACAGCGGTTTTTAGGGCATATCCATCTTTAATACTCATGTGTCTTACTAATTCACCATCTGGCATTATAGTAACTATGCCATTTGTAAGAACTCCATCTACATCAAAAATTAAGGTATTTATATTGGGTAATAACTGTTTATAGCTTATCTCCATTTTGGATTGATTTTGTAAAGATTTTATAGATTTTTTGTTGCTTTTTATCTAGCAAATTTAAATGATTTTTTATTGTTTTTTCATCATTTCTTATAGCTGGTCCTGTTTGTGCTTTTTTTGGAGATAATTCCTCAATTTTTGAGGCTGTTTCTTTAATTAAGGGTTGTAAAATTTCAAAAGGCACGTTATTTTCCTTACAAATATCGTTCCCAATTTTATACAGATGATTCGTAAAGTTATTTACAAAAACTGCAGCTAAATGGATTGTTTTACGCTGTTCTGAATTTATAGCATACATTTTTTTTCCAATTGACTTTGCAAGTTTTTCCAATAAATTATAATCATTTTCATTTTCAGATTCTAAACAAAAAGGAACTTCAGAAAAATCTACTATTTTATCTTTAGAGAAAGTTTGTAACATATAAAAAACACCCTTTCTTGTGGTGTTTTTTAAACCATTCATGGCCACACTTCCTGATGTATGAACTACAAAATGGTTCTTAATTTTGGATGAAACTTCCGCAATGGCATCATCTGAAACAGCAATGATCGTAATATCCGCTTGCGGAATGATTTCTAAATCTCTAGAACTTACATGAGTAACATTTATAGCAGGAGCATTTAAAAAAGCAGTGTGTAAATGTGCAGCAACATTTCCATTTCCAACAAGTAAAACTGATATCATAAAACGAAGATATTGTTTTTTTGTAGAAACTAATCAATAGGTTTTCTTAAATTAGCAATATAAATTTTCTGAAATGGATAAAAGTAAAAAATTAGGAATAAACTCAACTTGCGTTCATGTTGGTGAAGTAAAAGATGAGCAATTTAAGGGAGCAATTTCTCCAATCTACATGTCTACTTCTTATGCTTTTGATGGAGTAGATGTGAAGCGCTATCCTCGATATTTAAACACACCAAATCAAGAAATGTTGTGTAAAAAAATTGCGGCTTTAGAACATTCAGAAGATGCTTTGATTTTTAGTTCAGGAATGGCTGCAATTTCGAATGCCATGTTAGCTTTTTTACAAAAAGGAGATCACGTAATTATTCAACAAGTAATTTATGGAGGTACATATAACTTTGTGGTTGCTGAATTTGATAAATACGGAATAGAATATTCTTTTACAGAAAGTGATAAAGTGGATGATTTTAAAAGCTTAATCAGAAAAAACACGAAGATTCTTTATATAGAAACGCCTTCAAATCCGTTATTAGGCATTACAGATATGAAAGCAATTTCTGTTTTAGCAAAACAGCATGAGATCATAACGATGATGGATAATACATTTGCCTCACCGATCAATCAAAACCCTGTTGATTTTGGAATTGATATCATTTTACATTCTGCTACAAAATATATGGGCGGTCATTCTGATATTTCTGCTGGTGCAGTAGCAGCATCCAAAAAACATATAGAACAGATATGGAAAACTGCTATTAATTTTGGTGGTAATTTGAGCGATCAAACTGTTTGGTTATTAGAAAGAAGTTTAAAAACCATGAATTTGCGTGTAAAAGAGCAAACAAAAAATGCTCAAATTATGGCTGAATATTTTGAGGGTAATCCCAATATTGATAAGGTATATTATCCAGGATTAAAGAGTCATCTACAGTATGAAATTGCAAAAAAACAAATGAAAGGTTTTGGCGCCATGTTATCTTTTGAATTAAATAAAGGAATTGATGCAATGAAATTTCAAAACAGTTTACAATTGATAAAACCCTCTATGAGTTTGGCTGGTGTAGAGAGTACAACTGTAAGTCCTACGCAAACTACACATGCTTTATTAAATGAAGAAGAACGTTTAGAGAGAGGAATTAAAGATGGCTTAATAAGGTTTTCTGTAGGTATTGAAGAAACAGAAGATTTAATTGCTGATATAGAACAAGCAATAAAAAAAGCAAAGAATTAAATCTTTGCTTTTCTGAAATCAAACTTTAGATTAAGTTGTGCAGATAGTCTGTTAAAACTTTTTGTTTTGTAGCTATGTCTTGCATACCCAAATTGGAAATTCATGTTTTTATTAATTTTGACACCTAAACCTGCATACGCTCTGTTTTGATGAAAATCTAACCCGTTTATTAAATGGTAATGAATTTCATCATAAAAAGTAATGGACAATCTTTTATTAATTGGAAATGAACTTTTAAAACGATAACGAATTCTATTTTTAAATTTATACTGTGTTTCATATTCAATAAAACGTTGCTCTAATTTAAATCTATGAGATAATGAAAATTTATACACTTTATATTTTACACTAATTTGCTCAATAGTCCTATTCTCTATTAAGTACGGATCACCTGTTTCTTCGAAACTTGTATCTATACTTCCATATCCATATCCAATTCCAAAAGATACAGCATTATTAACCTTATAATTTAATCCAATAATAGCTAATAATAAGTGCTGATTGTCTACAATTTTATAATTCCAATTCGTTAAAGAACCGCTAATACTAAATTTATCAGAAACTTTGCTAGAGGTGGTAACTGCATACCAAGTTCCTAAAGAATTTTCACCTTTGTTCGTGCTTTGTGCATGTAATCTAATAATTGAAATGAATAATAATATGTAAAATATTCTTGTTTTCATAATGTCTAAGTCTAAAATGATTAAGTTTTTTAAGCTTAAATTAAGAGCCTTATCGAGATTATATATTTTTTAAGTAATTAGCTTTATTGATTAAAAAGGCCAAATAATTGGTACAAGAATAATTGTAGTTATTAAAAAGATGATTAAAAGCGGCAAGCCTACTTTAAAATAATCCATGAACTTATAATTACCAGAGCTCATAACCATTGCATTTGTGGTCGTTCCTATAGGGGTTAAAAATGCGGTTGATGCACTAATGGCAATAGTAATTAAAAGTGGTTCAGGATTTACTTGCAAGATGCTCGCAGTTAATAATACAATTGGAGCCATTAAAACAGCTGTTGCAGAATTATTTATAAATTGACTAAATGTTGTAGTTAGTAAAAAGATTCCTGCCAATAATAAAGTCGGATTTTCTTTTCCTAGTAAATCAATAATAGCATTAGAAATCATTACTGCAGCACCAGTTTTTTGTATTGCAACCCCCATAGGAATCATAGCAGCAATCATTACCACACTCGTCCAACTAATAGCTTTGTATGCTTTAGAAAAAGGTATGCAGCCAGCAAATAGTACAATTCCTGAAGAAATTAAAGCAGCAATAGAACCTGGAACAACTTTAAAAACTAACATCACAATCATTAATATTAAAGCACCTAATGCTATGTATGATTTAGGAGTTAAATCATCTACATCTTTTAACATTTCTTCTGGACTTCCAACTACAACTAAATTTTCGTGTTGATTTTTTAACTTTTCTATATTTCTCCAAGGACCTCTAATAATAAAACTATCTCCAGATTTTACAGTAATTAAATCTTCTAAATACGGTTTTCTGTGTCTAGAAGTAGCTAATAACTGAATGTCATATCTTTTAAAATATTCATGTAATTTAATTTCTCTTCCCACTAATCGCGAATTAGGTGTAACCAAAACCTCAGACATTCCTACCTCTTGACTTATTAAATTGTTTCTTAATTCGCTTTCAGCGGACTCTTTTGCTAAAAGTCCTAATCTAAAATTAATCATCAATTTATTAATATCTTCAGTGGTACCTTTTACAGTAATAATATCATGATATCGCAATTCGGTATTTTCCTTAGGCATTTCAATAAAAGGTTGTGTTCCTTTTAATCGATTTGGGTGTCTTCTCTTTAAACGAATAATATTTATTTTATACTTATTTTCTAAATCCCAATTACTAATTTTTGTATTGATTAATGGAGATACAGATCTTATTCTTAGTCTGTAATAATCATTTTCAATTTTATAGACTTCAATCCATTCATGGAGCGTAGAATCTATATTAATTGGTTTGTTGTTGGTTTTGTTTTTAGGTAAAAGTTTAAAACCTATATATCTAAAATATAAAATGGCAATGATTAAAAGAGGCAAACCAATCAATCCAAATTCAAAGAAAGAAAAACCTTCAAAACCAGCTTCAATTAAACTATTGTTTACAATAATATTTGGTGGAGTTCCCGTTAATGTTAGCAAACCACCAGTATTAGATCCAAAAGCAACAGGAATTAATATTTTTGAAGGTAATGTACCAATACTCCAAGCGGAAGATATTGTGGCAGGTAATAAAGTAGCTACTGTACCTGTATTACTAACAAAACCAGATAAAACTCCAGAACCTAGAGTAATAATCACTAATAGTTTAGGAACACTTTTCCCTGCTAAATCAATTAGTTTTCTCCCTGCTAAGGCGGTCCATCCTGTTTGTGATAAACCTTCACCAATGATAAACAAAGCAGCGATCATAATTACGGTAGGATTGCTAAAACCACTTAAAGTTTCATTTAGATTTAAAATTCCACATAAAAATAAGCTTAGCATGGATACTAGGGCAACGACATCTGGAGAGTATTTTCCCCAAATAAACACACCAATTGTAATTGTTAAAATAACGAGCATTAAAACCATAATTATCTAATTTTTATTAAATATTTCTCTTTCTTTAAGAAGGTAAAATTAGGGCATTGTTGGCTGATTTTTATGACAAATGTCATCATTTTAAAACTCTTTTAATTTTTATGATTATGATAAAAAACAATGCTTAATTTTATTAAAATGCATCCACGAAAACGAAATAGAAATATCTCTTTTTTAAATAATTTCTTTAATTTAGTTACTTTAAGGGATTGTTTATTTAATATTGCTCAATTATAGGATACTATTAAAATAAAATCATGACATTTTTTTCGTTTTAAATATTTTTTTGATCCAAAAAGAAGATGATTTTTAAAAAAGAATAATTTATGAAATTAGATATTTTAGCTTTTGGGGCACATCCAGATGATGTAGAATTAGGTTGTGGAGCAACCATTGCCAAAGAAATTTTTTTAGGTAAAAAGGTAGGGATTGTAGATTTAACAAGAGGTGAGTTAGGTACTCGGGGTTCTGCAAATTTAAGAGATCTCGAAGCTAAAAGCGCAGGGGATATTTTAGGAATATCAGTGCGTGAAAATTTGCGCTTTGCTGATGGGTTTTTTATAAATGATAATAGACATCAGTTAGAAATTATTAAAATGATTCGTAAATATCAACCAGAAATTGTTTTGTGTAATGCTATTGATGATAGGCATATAGACCATCCTAAAGGAAGTAGTTTGGTTTCTGATGCTTGTTTTTTAAGCGGATTAGTAAAAATTAACACCTCTGTAGAAGGTAAAAATCAAGAAAAATGGAGACCAAAAAAAGTCTATCATTATATTCAATGGAAAAATATTGAACCGGATTTTGTAGTTGACGTTACTGGTTTTGTTGAAAAAAAAATTGATGCTGTATCAACATACTCATCTCAATTTTATGACCAAAATAGTAAAGAACCAGAAACGCCAATAACTAGTAAAAATTTTATTGATAGTATTAATTATAGAGCTAGAGATTTAGGGCGATTAATTAATGTGGAATACGCAGAAGGCTTTACTACAGAACGTTATGTTGCCGTAGAAAATTTAGATAAATTAATTTGATTTTTTCTTTCTTAGAAAAAGAAAAAACAATTATATTTGCATCCGCAATTATATGGTGGTTGTAGCTCAGTTGGTTAGAGTATCGGTTTGTGGTACCGAGTGTCGCGGGTTCGAGTCCCGTCTTCCACCCAAAAGACAAAGTCTTCTCTATTTAGAGAAGACTTTTTTTGTTTTTAAAATGTATATAGGATTAAATTTAAATATTATGGAATTTTAGAATTTCAAAAGAAGCAATCGTACCTCAAAGTCTCCACTAACTCCTGATTTAAAGATTGCTTCAAATATTCCTACTAAAACTATAATTAGAGTTTTTGTATTCTTAGAAAGTTAGCTTTTCTGCTAAATATTTAGCAGTATACGATTTTTTATTTCTTGCTAATTGTTCAGGAGTTCCTTGGAAAATGAGATTTCCACCTTTTTTACCACCATCTAAACCTAAATCAATAATATAATCGGCACATTTTATGAGTTCAATATTATGTTCAATTACAATAATCGAATGTCCTTTATCAATTAAGGCATTAAAAGAGCCTAATAATTTTTTAATATCATGAAAGTGTAGACCTGTTGTGGGCTCGTCAAAAATAAATAAAGCTTTGTCTTTGGAATTTCCTTTTACTAAAAACGATGCTAGTTTAATTCTTTGGGCTTCACCACCAGAAAGGGTAGAAGAGGATTGCCCTAATTTTACATAACCCAAACCAACATCTTGTAAAGGTTTTAATTTATTGGCAATTTTAGGCACTAAGTTTTCAGAGAAAAATGCAACAGCATCATCGATAGTTAAGCTTAAAATATCGTCAATAGATTTTCCATCAAATTTTACTTCTAAAACTTCTTTCTTAAAACGCTTTCCATTACAAACGTCGCACTCTAAATGCACATCTGCCATAAATTGCATTTCAATAGTTACTTCACCTTCACCTTTGCAAACCTCGCAGCGACCACCTTCAACATTAAAAGAAAAATGCTTTGGTTTATAATTTCTAATATTTGACAATTTTTGATTAGAATATAACATTCTAATATCATCATAGGCCTTAATATAGGTTACCGGATTTGAGCGTGAAGAACGCCCAATAGGATTTTGATCTATAAATTCTACGTGTTTTAAATTTTCGAAATTTCCTTTTATATCTGTATGCTGTCCAATTTTATCTCCATAGCCAATCAACTTTTTTTGCATTGATGGATATAAAATATTTTTGACTAATGTGCTTTTCCCGGAACCTGAAACTCCTGTAATTACAGATAAACAGTTTAAAGGGAATGTAACATCAATATTTTGGAGATTATGCTCTCTTGCTCCAATAATTTGTATACTATTTTTTGAAGTTCTACGTTTTGTAGGGACTTCAATTTTTAACTCTTCATTTAAATATTTTGCTGTTAAAGAGTCTGATTTTAAAATTTTTTTAAAAGTTCCTTCTGCAACCACATGACCACCAAAAGTTCCCGCCTCTGGTCCAATATCAATGATGTAATCAGCTTCTTTCATGATGTCTTCATCATGCTCTACAACAACAACGGTGTTTCCTAAATCACGTAAATCTTTTAACACTCCTATTAAACGTTCTGTATCTTTTGGATGCAAGCCAATGCTTGGTTCATCTAATATATACATAGAGCCAACTAGAGAACTACCTAGAGAAGTTGCTAAATTTATACGCTGACTTTCACCACCAGAAAGAGTATTTGAGGTTCTGTTAATCGTCAAGTAAGACAGGCCTACATCGGTTAAAAATTGCAAACGATTATTAATTTCAGTAAGTAAACGTTTTCCAATTTTTGCTTCGTACTTATCTAGTTTTATGTTTTTAAAAAAGAGCGTTAATTCATCTAAAGGAAGCGTAACCAAATCAGAAATGGTATGATCATTTATTTTTACAAAATCGGTTTCTTTCCGTAATCGTTTTCCATGGCAAGAAGTACATTTTGTTTTTCCACGATAACGCGAAAGCATTACTCTATTTTGAATTTTATAACTTTTTTCTTCTAAAACAGTAAAAAAATGTTGAATTCCTTTGAAGTTTTTGTTTCCACTCCAAACCAATTCCTTTTGGATTTCAGTGAGCTCGAACCAAGGTTTATGGATCGGGATATCAAATTGATAGGCAACATCAATTAAGTCTTCTTTATAATGCAAATAAGAAGGTGTCTTAAAAGGAAAAATACAGTCTTCAAAAATTGATAACCCAGTATTTGGTATCACTAATGCTTCATCAATTCCAACTACATTTCCATAACCTTCGCAAGTTGGACAAGCGCCATAAGGATTGTTAAAACTGAACAAGTGTGTATTGGGCTCTAGAAAAGACATGCCATCTAAATCGAACTTATTACTAAACTCTGCCACCTGGTTGTCTTCTAAATTTTCAATAAAACAAATTCCTTTTCCTTCAAAAAAAGTAGTTTGAATTGCATCTGCCAATCTGTGGTAAAAATCTTCATTATCTTTCGTAATAATTCTATCAACCACTAAAAATAAGGCTTCATTTTTAAAATCTTTTTGTGGGAAATCTGCAATTCTGTATACTTTATGATTCCACTTTAAACGGGCATAACCTTGTTGTTCTAAAACCTGCAAGACAGTCTTTAAATCTCGATTTTCATCGATAATAATTGGTGCTAATAAAAGTAGTTTCGTTTTTTCTTGAAACTCTTTAACGAATTTCACGACATCAGAAACAGTATCTTTTTTTACTTCTTTACCAGAAATAGGAGAGAAGGTTCTACCAATTCTTGCAAACAAAAGTTTTATGTAATCGTAAATTTCTGTTGATGTTCCCACTGTTGAACGTGGATTTGTAGAATTTACTTTTTGCTCAATGGCAATCGCAGGTGCAATGCCTTTAATATAATCTACTTTTGGTTTGTGCAATTTACCTAAAAACTGACGCGCATAAGAACTTAAACTCTCTACATATCTTCTTTGACCTTCAGCATATAAGGTATCAAAAGCTAAAGAAGATTTTCCAGACCCAGAAAGACCTGTAATGACTACTAATTTTTTTCTTGGAATAACGACATCAATATTTTTTAAATTATGCAGTTTCGCACCTTTAATTATGATGTTTTCTTTAGGGTTTACAGTAGAAATATCAATCTTCATTTAATCTTAAAATATGCTATAAAAATACCACTATTTTCATCGAATTTAAAATAATAATAGCATTGAATTTGTTAAAGTATTTGTAAAAATAGTTGTAAAATTTAAAAATAACCTTTATATTTGAGGTTATAATAACCTTCTTAAAAAACGCATATAGCTAAAAATTACTTTTAAATTATTGATAAATAATAAATAAGAGAGATACTTTTCTTTCTTCAAAAAAGTAGTTATGATGCGTAATAAAAAAGAAACAGACAGCAATTTAGTAAAGAGTTACATCGAAGGGAATGAATTTTCTTTAGAAATCCTAATTAAAAGACATCAGCAAAGATTATACAGCTTTATTTATAGTAAAATTCAGGATAGAGATATTACTGAAGATGTTTTTCAGGATACCTTCATTAAGGTCATTAGAACGCTGAAAAAAGGAAATTATAATGAAGAAGGTAAATTTTTACCTTGGGTGATGCGTATCTCTCATAATTTAGTTATTGATCATTTTAGAAAATCTAATAGAATGCCAACATTTAAAAATACTGATGAATTTGATATTTTTTCTGTTTTAGGTGATGGGAGTTTGAATGCTGAAAAAAAAATTATCCAAGAGCAGATCTATAGTGATGTAAGAGATTTAGTGAAAGAATTGCCAGAAGAACAAAAAGAGGTTTTAATAATGCGCATGTATAAAGACATGAGTTTTAAAGAAATAAGCGAGAATACTGGTGTTAGTATTAATACAGCATTGGGCAGAATGCGATATGCTTTAATAAATATGAGAAAATTAATAGAAAAACATGAAATTATTTTAGTAAACTAATAATAAAAGTAAAAAAGTGTCGTTAATATTTTATAACCAGTAGATTAAATAAAATATATGATGAAACTTTACACAAGAAAGTCATCCAATTTACAGATGCAACCTAAACAAGAAACAGTTCAATTTTTGATTAATTTTTCCAAATCGCTAACTATTGCGAAAATTAAATCAAAAAATTTCATTGAATTGAATTTGAATTAAGAGTGGAAAAAGCTTCAACTAACGTTGAGGCTTTTTTTATTGCTTTATTTTTTTATAATATTCCTCCAAAACTGATTTTCTTCCAATGGTTTTGGTAATGATATCCTGGTCTAAATTCCACCCTCGTGCAGGAGAGTATTCTCTGCCATACCAAATAATTTGTAAGTGCAAATCATTCCACAATTCTTTTGGAAACAAACGTTTTGCATCTTTTTCTGTTTGTGTAACATTTTTTCCGTTTGTTAAATTCCAGCGAAATAGTAATCTGTGAATATGAGTATCTACAGGAAATGCCGGAATACCAAAAGCTTGACTCATAACCACACTTGCCGTTTTATGACCAACAGCAGGCAATTCTTCTAAACCTTCAAAACTTTGCGGAACTTCTCCGTTATATTTTTCAATCAAAATTTTCGATAAACCATATATTCCTTTGCTTTTCATTGGCGATAATCCACAAGGTCTAATAATTGCCTTAATTTCTTCCACAGACATTTTTATCATGTCAAAAGGATTATCCGCTTTAGCGAATAATAAAGGTGTTATTTTATTCACTCTCACATCTGTACATTGTGCAGATAATAAAACAGCAATTAACAAAGTATATGGATCTTTATGATCTAAAGGAATTGGAATTTCTGGATATTTTTCTTCAAGTGTGTCAATTACAAATTGAACTTTTTCTTGCTTCGTCATAAAATGAGTTATAAAGTTGTAAAGTTAAAAAGTTGAAAGTAAAGTAGACTGTTTTAAAAATTTATTTTTTCAAGAATAAACTTGAAAGAACTTTATAAACTTTGTACTTTTAAACTTTAAAAACTATTAAGAATATGACATCACTAAAAATAGGAGATAATGCTCCACAATTTGAAGCAAAAGACAATGTTGGAAATACAATTAAACTAACTGATTACGCAGGTAAAAAGTTAGTGTTATTCTTTTATCCAAAGGCAAGTACGCCTGGCTGTACTAATGAAGCATGTGATTTAAGAGATAATTATCAAACTTTTTTAGCGAAAGGATATGACGTTTTAGGGGTAAGTGCAGATTCTGCCAAAAGACAACAGAATTGGATAAATAAACACGAGTTACCATTTCCTTTGTTAGCAGATGAAGATAAAGCTGTTATAGAAGCTTTTAATGTTTGGGGACCAAAGAAATTTATGGGAAAAGAATATGACGGAATTCACAGAACTACCTTTGTTATTGACGAAAATGGAGTTATTGAAGACATTATTTTAAAAGTGAAAACAAAAGCACATGCTGCTCAGATTTTGGGTTAAAATCTCTGCATACATCGAAATATACAAAAGAGTTAATGAAAGTTAACTCTTTTTTATATTTAAAATTTCATGCCAACTTTAAAATTTAAAATTCTAGAGGTCATGTAATTAGGTATTCCGAATTGTGTTTTAGAGTATACATCTCTTACCCACGTATTTGTTATTGAATTCTGAATATCAAACATATTAAAGAGCTCTAAACCAGCGGTTAATTCTTTGAATTTAGAAAGCCAACCGGTAGTATATTTTTTACTGGCATCCACAAAAATGTAAGAAACACCTAAATCTGCTCTTTTGTAATCTCTTAAACGTTCTTGAAATTGATATACATCTGAATACGCAGGAGCACCTCCAGGAACTCCAGTATTATAAACTAAATTTAAGTATACTTTTAAATCAGGTAAATTTGGCATGTAATCTTGAAACAAAATTCCAAATTTTATACGTTGATCAGAAGGCCTAGCAATAACTCCTCTATTATTTATATTTTCTTCGGTTTTTAGATATCCTAAACTTACCCAACTTTCACTTCCAGGCACAAACTCTCCATTTAAACGTACATCAATTCCGTTTGCAAAAGCAGTAGTAACATTATCAGCTCTATAACGTATTCTTACGTTATCAATCGAATACGCATTAACATCAGATAAATCTTTAAAATAAACTTCTGTCGTCAGTTTAAAAGGTCTATCCCACATTTGAAAACTGTAATCCATTCCTGCAACAAAATGAATTGATTTTTGTGCTTTTACATCTACATTTATATCACCATTAAAATTTCTTAATTCTCTATACGATGGCGGTTGTGCATATAAACCACCAGAAACTCTAAACAACATATCTTTTTGCCAATTTGGCTTGATAGAGAATTGTGCTCTTGGACTAATAATAGTTTGACTTTTAGATTTTATTCCATTTCCTGTAACAGACCAATTATGAGCTCTAATACCTATATTATAAAAAATTTCATGCTCATTCCAAAAAGAACGTTGGTTGAATTGTGCAAAGCCAGAAACTCTATTTATTGCAACATTATTGTCTTTTCTTATATTTTGATACGGCGTAATTTCTCCTTCAAAAGGCTCATATGGTTGATCGTTTGCTACATGATAAGGAGGTCTAATAGAAAACCCTAAAGAGTCAATAATTTCCCATTCTCTAATTCTATCTTTAATCTCTTCTTTTTGATATTTAGCTCCAAAATTCCATTGATTTTTCCCTTTTTTAATGGTTCCTCTAACTTGAAGATTAGAAATTAAAGCATCTAAATCATTACGTGCATGATTTAGTTGTGAGCCAATTCCTTGAGAAAAATTTACTTCGCCAAAATTTTGAGAACCAATATTGGCATCAACTTCACCTAAACTATACGCTGCAGCAATATCAAAATGTTCTTCTTCTTGGGTATTGTATCTAGAAGCTGTAGTTGTTAAAGTAAAATTTTTATTTACTTTATAATCAGCAGATAAAGCGCCAAACATTGTTAAATACTTATCTTTTTCTTGTCCAGAATAAAAAACTATCAACTCTAATGGATTCGCTACTGTTCCAAAACGTGTTCTTCTTGATAATGGTTGGTAATCGTAATTGTTTAAAGAAAAGTTACCTAAAAAATTAAGTGAAAATTTTTCTGAAAATTTATAGGTTAAAAAGGTTTGTAGGTCTGTAAATTTTGGTCTAAAATTGGTTTCAATTTTTTTGCTATTTACAAATAAACTATTGTCTCTATATCGAACACCAGTAATTGTATTCAGTTTATTTTTAAAAAACTGACCTTCAAAAGTTACACTTGCACCTAGCAAACTTGCATCTATGGTGGTGGCAGTTTCTTTTGGTTTTCTATACGTAATGTCTAAAACGGATGATAATTTATCGCCATATTTTGCTTGAAATCCACCCGCAGAAAAATTAATATTTTGCACCATATTCGAATTGATAAAACTTAAACCTTCTTGCTGACCAGATCTAATTAGAAAAGGTCTGTAGATCTCAATTCCATTTACATATACAAGGTTTTCATCAAAATTACCACCTCTAACATTGTATTGAGTGCTTAATTCGTTGTTATTACTTACCCCAGGTAAAGTCATTAAAACGTTTTCTACACCTGCGTTTGGGCCAATAATATTTTTAGCTTTTTTAATATCAATATTGGTAATTCCTGAAGCTATTTTTCTATTATCTTTAATAATAATTTCATCTAGTTGTTCAGTTTTTAAAGTTAAAGTAGGGGAGAAGCGAACGGTATTTCTGCTGTTTGCAGTAAATTTTTTTGTAAAAGTTCGATAAGAAACGTGACTAAAGACTAAAGTAATTTCTTCTTTAAAAGGAATTCTTAGTTGATAATTTCCAGCTTTGTCACTTACAGTTCCAGTATTTCCAAACTTTATAGACACTTTTTCTATAGGTGCTCTCTGATTATTTTTAACAGTACCTTTTAAGATTGTGGTTTTTTGGGCTACTAGAAAACTTGGTAATAGTAACAAAAAGAAGCATATTTTTTTCACAAAAGTTAGTTTATTTGTTTCTTAAAGAACGTTGCAGAAAGCTCATTCGTATTTCCTACATTGTCTGAGACTACAATTTTAAAGATATGTTTGCTACCAACCAATTTTTTATCACTAAAATTATAGGTTAAAATTCTTTTTTTATGATTGTATTGCATTAAAATCCATTCTCCATCAATAGTTGCTCGGTAGTTTTTAATACCAGAATCAATATCAGCAATTTTAACTTTTAGTGTTTTAGCATTTGAAATCCATTGTTGATCTTGGAGGTATAACAATTTAATGGTAGGTTTTATAGTGTCTGAAAGTAAGGTGTAATTGCCTAAAATTTTTGTTGTAATAAAAAAAGTACTGTCTTTTTTTCTGGTATATTGATATCTTGGGTATTTTGGATATTCAACGTTTGCAATATATAAGGATTGTTTTTCAGCTTCAGAATACTTAGAAACATTAAACGTTAATGTAAAACTTTTATCTAAAGGAATTGTTGGTGTATGAATTTTTGCGATTTCTTTATCAACATTAAAATCTAAATACACATCTTCATAAAAAGTGTTTTTAGGAAAAGC
Source organism: Polaribacter sp. Hel1_33_78 (assembly GCF_900106075.1). Lineage (NCBI taxonomy): Bacteria > Pseudomonadati > Bacteroidota > Flavobacteriia > Flavobacteriales > Flavobacteriaceae > Polaribacter > Polaribacter sp. Hel1_33_78. Next base: position 1,975,682 of record NZ_LT629794.1, on the reverse strand, counting down.
AACCGTTACATTTTGTTGTGTGAACTTATTAAAATTCTTAGTAATCACATTATAAGCTGTTGTATCTTTTTGTTTCGTGAAAATAGCGTTGCTTTCTTTTCCCGCAACAGGAATTTTAAGGGAACTTAGATTTCCTTCAAAATCTTTTGCAATAATTTCTATTGCATAGTTTAAATTTTTTTGGATGTTGATTTTCCCATTATTTATCAAGTCTTCATACGTAGATAAAGCATTTGAAGTTGCTTTATGTGTTTTTTGATATCGTCTTTTGTATTTTTTAAAATGTTCATAGTCAATATGTAAATTTAAAAATTTACTTTCTGCAAATGAAAAAGTTTCTACATCATGATAGTAAAAACGTTTACCATTTACCAGCATTTCTAAACTATAGATTCCATTTTTATTTGGTGCTTTGTTAAATCGATCAAAAACACTAACCCCAAAACCAATCAGAGCACTTGCAGTAATTCTACCAGCAGTATATTTGCCTTTACCAATACTTTTAATGGGGATTTGGTAGCTTTTTCTTTGTTGGTTGATTCTTGCATCTGAACTTAAAGCATACACTTTGAGGGCTTGAAAAACAGGAGCTTTTGTGTCTTCAACTTTCAAGCCAAATAAGAGCGGGTTTATAACATGTTCTGTAGCAGTATTTCTAATCTCATAATGTAAATGTGGTCCTCCAGAGCCACCAGTATCACCAGAATAAGCAATTATTTCTCCTTTTTTTATAGGGAATTTATCTTTTTTAAAATATAAGTTTCCAGTAGCATAATTTTCTTTCTTATATTGAATTGATTTTACATATTGTTCAATTGCATCAGTAAATTTGCTTAGATGACCATAGACAGTTGTATATCCATTTGGATGTGTAATGTAAATCGCTTTTCCATAGCCAAACTGCTGCACTTTTATTCGGGAAACATAACCATTTGCCGCAGCAAAAACATGTAAGCCTTCCTTTCCTAGCGTTTTAATATCTAAACCTGCATGAAAATGATTGCTGCGTAATTCACCAAATGAACCAGATAAAAGAATTGGTATATCTAAAGGGTTCATAAAATAATTCTTTGGATATTTTTCTTGAGAAAAACATAAAAAATGAAGCAATAAAATGGAGGGAACTAGTAGTTTTTTCAAAATGCATTTATTATTTCGGTAAAAATAGTGAAAATCATTGTTTTTATAATTTGTTTAATTTCAGTGAATTAGTAAAAAAGTGATAAAATGTTGTAAAGTATAAAACAGAATGTTAACTTTGTAGAGATAGATTATTCTAAAATGTAAGATGAGTAATACGATAGAAGCAATTCATTTACTGGAAGATAAGTTAAAAATACTACTTTCTAATTATGAGTTTTTAAAAAGTGAAAATCAAATATTGCTTCAAAATAACACAAAATTACAACATCAACTTTTAGAAAAAGAGCAAAATTTAGTAGCGCAAAAAAAAGAATTTGATATGCTGAAAATTGCTAAAACTATTGAAGGCAGTAGTATAAATACTAAAGATACAAAACTGAAAATAAATACATTGATTAGAGAAATTGATAAGTGTATTATTCAGTTACAAGAATAAAGTTCTTTACATTGTGGAAAAACTAAAGATTAATATTGTAATTGCAGGCAGAACTTATCCTTTAAGCGTTAATAACATTAAAGAAGAAGAGGGGATGCGTAAAGCTGCAATAGCAATTAATAATCTAATTTCTATGTATGAGCAAAATTACGCCGTTAGCGATAAACAAGATGTTTTAGCAATGTCTGCGCTGCAATTTGCATCTAAATTAGAAATATTATCTTTGGATAAAAACCACACAAAAAAAGAAGAAATAGAAAAAATAAGTGAACTTACTAAATTGGTAAGTTCTCATTTAAAGTAAGTTCATTAAAATACATTAACAACACACTGCCTACGTTAGTAATTGTTTATTAAACTCAACACTATTCTATTATGAAGGATGAGTCTTAACTGCAAAAGCATGCCATTAATATTGAATTTATTTAATATTTAAATGGAGTCTTGAACGGTTAGTTAGTCCTATAAATGTCATTTTGGAGTTTAAAAACCCAACTAGTGTAGGCTTTTTTTTATATTAAATTTAAATTATGGATGATATGATACTTCCCATTATTATGGGAGTTTTAGCAGGAGCAGTAATAGGTTTTATAATCTTTAGATTGATGGAAAAATCGAAAGGAAAAAAGATACTTGACGTTACTAAAAAAGAAGCTGCAACTATTTTAAAGGAAGCAAAAATAGACGCAGAATCAGTTAAAAAAGATAAAATATTACAAGCAAAAGAAAAATTTATTGAACTGAAATCGGAACATGAAAAAGTAATTTTATCTAGAGAAAAAAAGATTTCAGATGTAGAGAAAAGAATTCGAGATAGAGAATCTAAAGTGGCTTCAGAAGTTGATAAAAATAAACGGTTAAATCAATCTTTAGAGCAAAAAGAAAAAGATTATAATTTTAAGTTAGATTTCTTAGAGAATAAGGAAAGTGATCTTGATAAAATGCATAAACGTCATGTAGACATGCTAGAACAAATTTCTGGTTTATCTGCAGATGAGGCAAAAAAGGAGCTTGTATCTTCTTTGAAAGAAGAAGCTAAGTCAGAAGCAATGGCTTTTGTACAGACGTCTATAGAAGAGTCAAAATTAACAGCAGAACAAGAGGCAAGAAAAATTATTTTAGGCACTATACAAAGGGTAGGTGTTGAGCAAGCAGTAGAAAATTGCGTATCTGTATTTAATCTTGAATCTGATGATGTTAAAGGGCGAATTATTGGTAGAGAAGGTCGTAATATTAGAGCTTTAGAAGCTGCAACGGGTGTAGAAATTATTGTTGATGATACTCCAGAAGCAATTATTTTGTCTTGTTTTGATCCTGTTCGAAGAGAAATTGCGCGTTTAGCAATGCATAAATTGGTTACTGATGGTCGAATTCACCCGGCTAGAATTGAAGAAATTGTTAAAAAGACTGAAAAGCAAATTACTCAAGAAATTATAGAAGTGGGTAAAAGAACAGTTATAGATTTAGGTATTCATGGTTTACATCCAGAATTGATTAAAACTGTTGGACGAATGAAATACCGCTCTTCTTATGGTCAAAACTTGTTACAGCACTCGCGTGAAGTTTCAAACCTTTGTGGAATTATGGCTTCTGAAATGGGCTTAAACTCAAAATTGGCAAAAAGAGCTGGTCTTTTGCATGATATAGGTAAAGTGCCAGAATCAGAAAGTGAACTTCCTCATGCACTTTTAGGAATGCAATGGGCTGAAAAATATGGAGAAAAAGAAGAGGTTTGTAATGCAATTGGAGCCCATCATGATGAAATAGAAATGAAGAGTTTATTGTCTCCAATTGTGCAAGTTTGTGATGCGATTTCAGGGGCAAGACCAGGGGCAAGGCGTCAAGTATTGGATTCTTACATCCAACGTTTAAAAGATTTAGAAGAAATTGCTTTTGGCTTTACAGGTGTTCAAAAGGCTTATGCTATTCAGGCTGGTCGTGAATTACGTGTTATGGTAGAAAGTGGTAAAGTTAATGATACGAAAGCCGCTGAATTATCATTTAATATTTCACAAAAAATTCAAAATGATATGACGTACCCAGGTCAAGTAAAAGTAACTGTAATTAGAGAAACAAGAGCTGTAAATGTTGCTAAGTAGTTACTATTATTTTTTTCTTAGGGAAGAGTAAATACTTAAACTTATATTTTTAATAAATTCCTGCTTTTGAAGTAGGAATTTTTTTTTAGTTCAAAATTTCTTTATGAGTAAGAACATCTTTTCTGCTTTATATTAGGTACTCACAAAATCTAAAGCTCAGGAAGGATCTTTCTAGGATGAAAAGTTTCTACAACTTCTTTTAAATAACTATTGTCTAAATGAACATATACTTCAGTAGTAGTGATGCTTTCATGTCCAAGCATTTGCTGTATCGCTCTTAAGTCTGCACCATTTTTTAATAAATGAGTTGCGAAAGAATGACGTAAAGTATGCGGACTTATTTTTTTATTTAAATTGATTTTAATAGTTAAATCTTTTAAAATAGTAAATATCATTTGACGAGTTAAACCTTTACCACGTCTGTTTAAAAAGAGCGTGTCTTCAAAGCCTTTAGTCGTTTTTAGATGACTTCTAATTTCAGTAATATACATAGAAATATATTTTTGAGCACGATAATGAATCGGTACAAAACGTTCTTTATTGCCTTTTCCAGTTACTTTTATAAAACCTTCTTCAAAGAATAAATCAGAAATTTTTAAGGTGATGAGCTCGCTAACACGCAAACCACAACTATACATTGTTTCTAAAATTGTTCTATTTCTTTCTCCTTGAGGATGACTTAAATCAACTGCAGTAATAAGTTCATTTATTTCATCTTCAGACAATGTATCTGGTAATTTTCTTCCAATTTTTGGAGCTTCTATTAAGTCTGTTGGATTTGTTTTTCTATAATCCTCAAAAATTAAATAATCAAAAAAACTTCGTAAACCAGAAATTATTCTTGCTTGACTTCTTGGGTTTACTTTTTTAGCAACATTATAAATAAATTGTTGAATATTAGTTTCAGTAATAGAAATAGGAGAGAGATTGATTTCATTTTCTTCCAAAAACAAGGTTAATTTATCCAAGTCTCTAGAATAACTATCAATAGTGTTTTGAGATAAACCTCTTTCAATTTTTAAAAACAATTGATAATCTCTAATCGCGTTTTGCCATTTCATAATCACAAGGTATTAAATTTATTGTATTACAAAGACCAAAACCTGAAAATTACTATAAATGAATTATTTACTTTTTAAAATACAGTTTTTTTTTTATTTGTTATATTTTAGCAATATGAAAATTATCATCATAAACGGACCTAATTTAAATTTATTAGGAAAAAGAGAACCAGAAATTTATGGATTACAAACTTTTGAAGATTTCTTTAGAGCTCTGCAATTAAAATTTAAAGATGTTGAATTGTCTTATTTTCAATCTAATATAGAAGGAGAAATTATTGATAAATTACATGAAGTTGGTTTTGATTATGATGGGATAATTTTAAATGCAGCGGCATACACACATACTTCTGTTGGTATTGGAGATGCCGTTAAAGGCATACATGCGCCAGTTGTTGAACTGCATATTTCTAATGTACATGCTCGTGAAGAGTTTAGACATCATAGTTTTATTGCTCCTGCAGCAAAAGGTGTTCTGTTCGGATTTGGGTTAAAAGGATATGAGTTGGCCGTCCAGAGTTTCTTATAATTTTAAAAGCATTTTAATACTTGAACGCTCATAATGAGAATTTTCTTCCAAAGTAACCTCTTTAAAACCAATTTTTCTATACAAGTTTATTGCAGGAACTAATTTTCTATGAGAATATAAAGTGATGCTTTTCCATTCTTGATTTTGAGCAAATTCTATACAGAAAGTCATTAATTTTTGACCAATTTTTAAGCCTTGGTATTTTGGTGAAACCGCCATTTTACTCAACTCAAAAAATGTTTTTTGATTGATTAAAGCCACTACACCAATAATTTCACTGTTATATTTTGCAAAAAAGATAAAGCCTCCAGGATCAATTACATATTTTTTTGGATTGCTTAAAACCTTTTGATCATAAGGCTCTACATAAAAATATTTTTCCAGCCACTCCACATTTAACTTATAAAAATGAATTGCCAATTGAGGTTGGTACGCTATAATCTCTAGATTTTCTATTTTCATAGTATATAAGTTTGCATTAGGGATTGAAGTGAAAATCCTTATTTATGTCAGTTTTAGTTTTTATTTTGAAGTGATAACGGAAAAATAAAAATATGTAGTACACATAAAAAGATTGAAACAAAAAGCTCGACTTTTCTGCACTAAAATTTTTCAGTTTCAGTGCAGAAAAGAGTGCCAAAAATAAATTAAATTTTTGAGTTTATAATTTGCATCATTTCGTTTTCTAAACCAATCGTTTGTTGATAGATATCTTCTGCTTTTGCTAAAATAGTTTCCGCAAATTTTCTGTCTTTAATATCTTTTGCATTTATACGAACGTTAAAATAGGCCCCGGTAACAGCTGTTTTAGCACACAAAACGCCAACACCACCATCTGAAAGTGAATTCTGCAATCCATTTTTCATCATTTCCAACATCACTTCTATAGAATTACAGGCAGTTTCCATAACTTTAAAAGGAATTTCAGTGGCATATTTTGTTGCATCTTCAATTGCTTGTTTTCTGATTTCAATTTCTTCATTATTGGTTTTTGGCATTCTAAAGCCATCAATAATTTTATTAAAAGCATTGGTGTCTTCATCAACTAAGAATAACAAATCATTTTTGTATTGTTGCCCTTTTTCTGCCCAATTAGAGAAATACTCCCATTTAGAATCCCAACCAGGTTTGTGTGCAGATAAATTTGCAACCATAGCCCCTAAAGAAACACCTAGAGTACCTACGTAAGCAGCAATACTGCCGCCTCCAGGAGCCATAGATTCGGATGCAGTTTCTTCAGCAAAATCTTTAACGCTAAAGTCAATTAACTTTTTTTCCGCATCAGCATTCATCACATATTCAATGATTCTTTCTTGTGGGTTAAAAGGCTTTAAATCATCTAAGCCTAGAGACTTAATAGCAATTTTTATTTTCTCATTGTCACTTATACCCAAAGAGCGTTCTTGTTTTTTAAGATAAAAATCTGCAGCATCTAACATTGCTTGCAAAGGAACTAAACCTACCAATTCTGAACCTGTTACCCGCAAACCACGTTTTGTTGCCGCGACATCAGTCTCATAAAAAGCTTCATGCATAGAAGTGATTGTAATATTGGTTAGGTTATACGAAATTTGCGCAATTCCATATTCCTCAATAAACCAACCAATACCTTTTACAGCTTTTAATTTACCGGGAATTCTCTCAGGGTTACCGTCTTTGTCTAATACTTTTTTTCCTTCAACTAATTTAGCTCTTCCATTTTCACGGATGTCAAAAGCAATGGCATTTGCACGTCTTGTGGATGTTGAATTTAAATTTACATTGTAAGCAATCAAGAAATCACGGGCAGAAATGGCCGTTACTCCAGATGAAACAATTTGTTCATTGTATTGAGTTGGGCCAAAATCTGGTTTCCAATTCGCTTTAGATAACTTTTCTTTTAAACCTTCATATTCTCCAGAACGAACTGTAGCTAGGTTTTTACGCTCATTAGAAGTTGCTGCATTTTCATAAAAATAACCAGAAATGCCTAATTCTTCACCAACTCTTTTTCCTAATTGATGCGCATACTTTGCAGTTTCTTCCATAGAAATATTTGCAATTGGAACTAAAGGACAAACATCGGTAGCTCCAAAACGTGGATGTTCTCCGGTTTGTTTGCTCATGTCAATCAATTTTGATGCTTTTCTTATCAACCTAAAAGCAGCTTCAATTACCTTTTCTGGTTCGCCAACAAAGGTGATTACAGTTCTGTTAGTCGCTTTTCCAGGATCTATATCAAGCAGTTTTACACCTTCTACAGTTTTTACGATATTAGCAATCGTATGTATTTTATTGATGTCTCTACCTTCACTAATATTAGGTACGCATTCTATAAGTTGTCTATGCATGTTTGGTGAATTTTTATCAAATGTAAAATTTTCACCTAAAGAAATCTAAAATTTTTATTAAAAAATGAAAAGTAATATACTAATTCAATGTTTTTGATAAATAGGCATATCTAAACAAAAGTAAAATTAAGAATGGAATGATAGCAATTGGAAATAATTGAACTCCTAAAACCCAAAGTATTGGAATGATAAACAGCAGAAAAAATGAAAATCTAAAATAAGATTTCAACCATTTTTTTTGATGAACCTTGAGCATTAAAAATGCGATTATTAAATTAGGAGCAAATGCCCATAAAAAATTGAAGTTATTAGGTGCTGTAGAATGGTCGGTAAAAAACCAAAGAAAACAAATCACACATCCTATGAGTCCAGTAATGAATAGTACTATGAAATCCATCCATTTTGATCTTTTTTTGTTCTTAAAATCAGAAAAAGTAACGAAGATGCCAATGAAAGAAATGACACTAAATATTAGAAATGGATTAAATAATGAAATTTCTTGCTTTAATTCCTTGAACTCTAATAAAACATCTTCCCTTTTAATCAATTTTTTAGGCTGATTTTCAATAAATATAGCACTGTTTTTAAATATAGAATATACATAATCAGGCAGGTACATGTATTGTGTGAAATTTGCCTTTTGATCTAATTTACTTCCTAAAGCTAAATTTATTCCAAAACTTCCCCAAGTGTTCCAAGGAATTTCTCTATCCATTAGTTGTCTAAAAGAACGTCTTTCATTTATATTTTTATTACTTAAAACAACTTTGTCACCTAAAATAACAGTGGTAATGTCTCTTAATTTTGTGGCACAATTATCAAAGTACGGATCATAATTATAATTTTTATTTTCTGGTAAAGCATTATTTTCTAAATAGATAAAAAAAGATTGTCGTTCTTCTTGGGTTAAATTTAAAACTTGTTGTTTTACCCAACGTTTGTCTCTTTTGTAACCTGCTAAAAAGTCTCTAAAGTTATAGCGCCCCATGCTATAAATCAAATTTCCTTTAGTGAAATTTAATTCAAAATTAGGAGCGTTAAAATCAAACATCCCATAATTATAAATTAAATCTAATCTTAAAACAGGATCTTTAATTCTTATTGCAGAATGACCAAAAGCTTCATACAATTCTATTCCTGGACCGGCGGTAATAATACTAACTTCAGAATAAACAGAAAGGTTTATTTGTGCAACAAGTGATTTTGTAAGTAGAAAGAAAAAGAATAGTAGTAAGTAGTTTTTTTTCATAATTTTTAGCGTCTAAAAAAGCTATAATCAATAGTTATTGAAAAAATATTTGAAAATAAAGCATTACCGACACTACCAATATTTGTTAAGGCATAATCTATTTGAATACCTTGATAGGTAAAGCCAACTCCAAAATTTGGTTGTAAAGAAAGTGATTTTGAATTGTTGAATTCTGTGATATATTGAAAATTGCCAACTCCTAGACGTAAATATACAAGTTTATCGTAATCTAATTGAAACCCAACAGCCGGATCTATACTTCCAACATTTGATGAGAAAATATCATTAGTTTGTTCAAAACGAATATTTAAATCTACTTCTGTTTGAAGGTTGAAAAATCGTCCAATTCTAAATTCTTTTGCAATACCTAATTGTATTTTTGGTTTTGTAATTTCTGTGGATTCTGGTAATTCTTGATTTTGACCGGGAATGGCATCTTTAATCTTATTGAATTCCTCTTCATTAATTGCCCAACTATTAAAAGTGGTTGTAATGTCTCTTGCCATGATTCCGAATTTCCAATTATTTCTTTCAAACTGAATACCTGCATCAAAACCAAAACCCCAAGAAGAAGCAAAATCTCCAATAATTCTTCTTACTATTTTTGCATTTACTCCAAAATTAACATCCTTAAAAAGTAAATTTCGAGCATAAGAAAAATTAAAAGCATAATCTGCGGAAGAAAATAAACTAATTCTGTTAAAATCTATATTTCCCTGATTATCAATTAATTCTGTTGTATTTAAAATATCATCGACTCCAAAACGAATTATTGAAATTCCCAAAGCACTTTTAGCATCTATGGGCATTGCAAAAGCGGCATGATTGTAATTAGCAATTCCTGCAAAATAAGAAGCGTGCATTAAAGAGCCTTGGTAGTCTTCTATACCCACTAGTCCTGCAGGGTTCCAGTATATGGCATTTACATTATTTGTAGTTGCTACAACTGTTTTACTCATCCCTAAAGCCGCTGCATCTACTCCAATGTTTAAAAATTCATTGGAATAATTTCTAAAAGTTTGCGCATTTAGAAGAAGCGGTAAAACAAATAAATAAATAAATATTTTGTACTTCACAAGTATTGAAAGTTAAGTATAACAAATATCTTAAAACCTATTAAAATAACTATAGTTTTTTGTAGATATTGTTTACAAAATATCTAATTCAATATTTTCCTTTATAAAACGTTCAATTCTAAATTCTAACCATTTATTCTCTTCGGGTTTAAAAGAGGTCATAAAGCCAACATGTCCGCCAAATTTTGTTTCTTCAAAAAAGAAAAATTTTGAGTTTTTTGCTTCTTGATAAGGATAACATTCCCTTGATAAAAAAGTGTCATCTTTTGCATTGATTAATAAAGTTGGTTTTCTAATTTTAGAAAGGTAAGGTTTGGAACTTGCTTTTTCCCAGTAGTCCTCAGGACTTTTAAAACCAAAAACAGGTACTGTATATAAATACTCTAAATGTTTAAATTTGGTTGCTTTAAAAAGTTTCTCTTGATCTAATTTATATTCTGGGAATTTGAAAGCTTTTTCTAAAACTTTGTTTTTCATTGTTTTAAAAAACATTTCGATATATAATTTGTTTTTTAATTTATCCATTTCTAATTCTGCAGAAGCAATATCTATAGGAACAGAAACTGCAATTCCACCTTTGATTATTGAAGAAATACTTTCACCTTTTTCGCCTATATATTTTAAGGTTAAATTTCCTCCTAAACTAAATCCAACAATTACAATGTTTTTGTAATTATAATTTTCTAATAAATAATCTACAACAAAACTTACATCTTCAGTTTTACCACTATGATAGGTTGCAAGTTGTAAATTATCTTCACCACTACAACCTCTTAGATTAAAACAAACGGTATCTAATCCCTTGCAATTTAAATGGTTAGTGTTGGCTGCTATATATTTAGAATTTGAGCTTCCTTCTAAACCATGAATTAATAAAATCAAAGTTTCAGAACCTACAAAAGAAAAATCCAAATCAATAAAATCATGATCCCATGTTGAAACTCTTTTTCTTGTGTACGTTGCAGTATCTTTCATGAAAAGGGGCCTGTACATAGTGTTAAAATGACCATTTCGAAACGGTATTGTAGGTAAGAAATTTGATGTAAAAACTGGCATAGACCTTTTTATTTTTACAAATATGACAAAAATTTAACGAATTAGAAAACAAACAAATTTTGATTTCTTACTTTAGCTTTTAAATTATAATCTATAAATGAACATAGGTAAACAAATTCCAAATTTTATTACATTAGGCAATCTTCTTTCAGGAACTGTGGCTGTAATTTTTGCGGTAGAAGGAGATTACAAAATGGCAGCATTATTTGTTTGTATTGGAATTATTTTTGATTTTTTTGATGGTTTTGTAGCCCGATTGCTAAAAGTTTCTGGAGAATTAGGTAAACAATTAGATTCTTTAGCTGACATGGTTACAAGTGGTGTTGTACCAGGTATTATTATGTATAAATTATTGCAAGATAATTTAATAGATAAACCAAATATTATGAATTCAGCGGTACAAATATTCGATATCCCTTTATTTGGTATGCTACTAACATTAGCAGCAGGTTTTAGATTGGCAAAATTTAATATTGATACCAGACAATCAGACTCCTTTATTGGTTTACCAACCCCGGCAATGTCTTTGTTTGTTCTTTCATTACCTTTAATTACAGAATATAGTGATGTTGATTTTGTGAAAGATTTAATTATGAACAATTATTTTTTAATTGGTGTAACCTTTGTTTTAATTTATTTGATGCATGCAGAATTGCATTTATTTTCTTTAAAATTTAAAGATTATTCTATAAAAAATAACAGTATTAAATATATTTTTCTTTCAATTTCTATCATATTAATTGGAACTATTCACTTTTTATCGATACCAATTATTATTGTAATTTATGTGCTTTTATCCTTAATTAAAAAAGTATTTCCCAAAAAAAATAATCAATAATGAAACCGGCTAATATCCCCCAAAATGAAGCTAAAAGGTTAGAGAATTTAAAAAGTTATCATATTTTAGATACGCTACCGTAAGAAGAGTACGACGCTATCACAAAAATAGCTTCTGTTATTTGTAATACTCCTATTGCACTTATTTCTATTATTGATGAAAGTAGGCAGTGGTTTAAGTCCAAACATGGCTTAAATGCGACAGAAACTCCTAGAGAATTTTCTTTTTGTGCTCATAGTATTTTGCAGCCAGATGAATTATTTATCATTAATGATGCACGCAAAGACAAACGTTTTTTTGATAGTTCATTAATCACCAGTGATCCTAATGTAGTTTTTTATGCTGGTGCTCCATTAAATAGTTCAGAGGGTTATTCTTTAGGAACTTTATGTGTTATTGATAATGAGCCAAAAAAATTGAACAATACTCAAAAAGAAAGCTTAAGTTTATTAGCGAAACAAGTGGTTACTCTTTTAGAATTAAGAAAAAAAACACAGAATTAGCCGAGTCAAATAAGCAAAATTTAAAGTTAAATGAACAATTAAACGATTTTGCATATAGGTTAACTCATGATTTAAAATCACCGATTAATGGGGTGAATTTTTTGTTGGATGTTTTAAAAGAAGATCATTTTGAACTTTTTAAAAACACAAAAGCAGAAGAGTATGTCAGTTTAATTTCTAACAGAATTTTATATAGGGATAATTTAGTTACTAAAATTTTAAAAGATTCTAAAGTAGCAAGCGAAAATATTATCTATGAAAAATTTAATGTAAAGGATCTAGTAGATAGTATTAGAATTAACATTGATTTTGAAAATAAGTTGTTAATTAATTCTGAGCTTTTAGATATTGAAGTATGCAGCTCAAAAATTGGTCTTTTGCAAATCTTTCAAAATTTAATTTCTAATTCAAGAAAATTTTCTGATGAAGAAAATGTAATAATTTCTATAAGGTGTAAAGAAGATCTAGATAGTTATCATTTTGTTTATGAAGATAATGGTCCAGGAATTCAGGAGCAATATTGGAATAAAGTTTTTAAAATGTTTGAAACTTTAGATAATAGAGGTAACAACAATACGGGCATAGGATTAACTACTGTAAAATCTATCATAAAAAGGCTTGGAGGAAAAATAGAATTAAAGCACCGAGAGGAATACAAAAAAGGAGTTTGTTTTCATTTTAACTTGTCAAAAAGAGATAGTAATTAATTAAAGTTTAAGGTTTAAATGTTTTCTTCTTTTTAAGTTCAAAATCTTTACCTAAATAAACCTTACGCACCATTTCATCGGCCGCTAATTCTTCTGGGGTTCCCTCTTTTAGGATACTTCCATTATACATTAAGTAAGTTTTGTCTGTAATTGCTAGCGTTGCTTGCACATCATGATCTGTAATTAGAATACCAATATTTTTGTTTTTTAATTGAGCAACAATACTTTGGATATCTTCAACAGCAATAGGGTCAACACCAGCAAAAGGTTCGTCTAATAAAATAAAATTAGGGTCAGATGCTAAACAACGTGCAATTTCTGTTCTACGCCTTTCTCCTCCAGAAAGTAAATCTCCTCTATTTTTACGAACATGACCAATATTAAATTCTTCAATTAAAGATTCTAACTTTATTTTTTGTTCTTTTTTAGATAAGTTTGTGAATTGTAAAACAGACTTAATATTATCTTCTACAGATAACTTTCTAAAAACAGACGCTTCCTGGGCTAAATAACCAATTCCTTTTTGTGCACGTTTGTACATGGCATCACCAGTAATTTCTTCGTCATTTAAGTAAATATGACCAGCATTTGGTTTTACCATACCAACAATCATATAAAAAGAGGTTGTTTTTCCTGCTCCATTTGGACCTAAAAGTCCAATAATTTCACCCTGCTTAACTTCTAAAGAAATGTCTTGTACAACTTTTCTACTTCCGTAAATTTTTTGAATGTTTTCTGCTCTTAAAATCATATTTTTTTGAAATGTGCAATTTTAGAATTGTAGAACTGTGTAAAAGTAATCAATATAGTGTTTAAGATACTAAAAACATTCTTAAACATTTACATGAACAAAGAATTAAACCTAACTTTCAAGTGCTTCCCAATACTCAACAGCTCTTCTTAAATGTGGAATTACAATTGTGCCACCAATTAAATTAGCAATAGACATAGTTTCCATCATTTCTTCTTTTGAAACCCCATTTTTCATTGCTGCTTCTAAATGATATTGCACACAATCATCACACCTTAAAACTGTGGATGCCACTAGACCTAATAACTCTTTTGTTTTTACTGGAAGGTGACCTTCTTTAAAAGCATTGGTATCTAAATTAAAAATTCGTTTAATAACTTTATTATCAGAAGCTAAGATTTTATCGTTCATTTTTTGACGATACTCATTAAACTCTTGTACTTTTTTAGACATCTTTTTGTTGTTTTTTAATAACTCTTCTTGAAACGATTATACCTATTTCATACAAAATAAGAATGGGTATTGCCACTATAACTTGACTTGCAACATCTGGAGGTGTAATGATCGCGGCCAAAATTAACACAAAAACTAAGGAATGTTTTCTGTATTTCTTTAAAAATTCTGGAGTAATTAATCCGATTTTTGTTAAAAAGAAAATTAAAACTGGTAACTCAAATAATATTGAAACACCTAATAACATATTTGTTATTAACCCTATATGAGACTCTAAAGTGAAACTATTTTCAATGGCATCTGTAATCTGATAATTATATAAGAAATGAACAGATATTGGTGCTATTACATAAAAACTAAACAACACTCCAATAAAGAAAAGCAGTGATGCTATAAATATAAATCCTCTCGATTTTATAATTTCCTTTTTTGTTAAACCAGGAGATACAAAACGCCAAATCTCCCATAAAATATAAGGGAAAGAAACGATAACTCCTAATATTAATGAAGACCAAATAGAATTCATTAATTGTGATGTAACTTTTATACTTTGGAGTTTTTTATCTGCAAAATTCACATTACAAAAGGAGCTATCTATGCCAAACAAATTAAAGAAATCACAAAATAGTTGATACGTGATAAAGTCTGGTTGAATATGTGCTAATAAAAAATGATCGTAAACTTGTTTATCAAACACAAAAAGTACGATAGCCAATATGAAAATAGCACCTGCACTTCTTACTAAATGCCATCGTAGTTCTTCTAAATGCCCTAAAAATGACATTTCTTTTTGTTGCTCTGCCATTAGAAAATCCCTTCTTTAATTAAATCATGCAAATGTACAACTCCTGCATATCTATTAGTATCATCTGTTACTAAAATTTGAGTAATGCTATTGTTTTCTAAAGCATCTAACGCTTCAATAGCCATAGCATTTTCATTTATTGTTTTTGGGTTATTACCCATAATATCTTTTGCTGTAAAATTATTAATTTCAGTAGTTTTACTTAACATCCTTCTAAGGTCGCCATCAGTAATTATACCAATAATTTTATCATTTTTAATAACGGCGGTAACTCCTAAACGTTTTTCTGAAATCTCAACAATTACTTTAACAACGGAATCATTTTCTGATACCCGGGGTAATTCATTATTTTTTATTAAATCAGAGACTCTTAAATACAAGCGTTTTCCTAAAGCACCTCCTGGATGGTATTTTGCAAAGTCTTTACTTGTAAATTCTTTTAATTCTAATAAACAAACTGCTAAAGCATCGCCCATCACTAACTGCGCAGTTGTACTCGTTGTTGGTGCTAAATTGTTTGGGCAAGCTTCTTTTTCTACAAAAGTATTTAAAGGAAAATCAGCGTTTTCACCTAAGAAAGAAGCTATATTTCCGGTAATCGCAATAATTTTATTTCCGTAATTTTTTATTAATGGAACTAATACTTTTATTTCAGGAGTATTACCACTTTTAGAAATGCAAATAACAACATCATCTTCTAAAACATTTCCTAGATCTCCGTGAATGGCATCGGCAGCATGCATAAAAACTGCAGGAGTGCCAGTAGAATTAAAAGTTGCAACAATTTTCGTAGCAATATTTGCGCTCTTGCCAATACCGGTGACAATTACTCTTCCTTTTGAATTGTATATAAATTCAACAGCTTCTTCAAAAGCTGAATCTATAAAATTGGCTAAATTGGCTATTGCTTTACTTTCTGTTAAAATTGTTTTTTTTGCATTTGCAATAATGTTAGAGTTATCTTTCAAGCTTTATGTTTTTATCAGAATAAAAAAAGTTATATCTTTATATATAGAAAAGAACAAATTTACTACAAAAAAAAGTTTCTTGAAACTATATAGGAATAGGTTTACTATTTCTTTAACAATAAATGAATAATTATACATATGGATTTACATAGTCCTTTAAAAAAGTTTTTTGGATTTAATAAGTTTAAAGGATTACAAGAACAGGTTATAAAAAGTATTGTTAATGACCAAAATACTTTTGTGATTATGCCTACTGGTGGTGGTAAATCTCTCTGTTATCAATTGCCAGCATTAATGGCAGAAGGCACTGCAATTGTAGTTTCTCCTTTGATTGCATTGATGAAAAATCAAGTAGATGCTATTAGAGGTATTTCTGAACAACATGGAGTTGCACATGTTTTAAATTCTTCTTTAAACAAAACAGAAGTAAATCAGGTTAAAGAAGATATTGCAAGCGGAATTACAAAACTGTTATATGTAGCTCCAGAATCATTAATAAAAGAAGAATATGTTACTTTTTTAAGAACTCAAACAATTTCTTTCGTGGCCATAGATGAAGCGCATTGTATTTCTGAATGGGGTCATGACTTTAGACCAGAATACAGAAATTTAAAGCATATTATTAAAGCGATAGATAACGTTCCTGTTATTTGTTTAACAGCAACAGCAACAGAAAAAGTACAAGAAGATATTTTAAAAACGTTAGGAATAACAGATGCAAACAGATTTAAAGCTTCTTTTAATAGGGCCAATTTGTTTTATGAAGTGAGACCAAAAACAAAAGAAGTTGAAAAAGATATCATTCGTTTTGTAAAACAAAGAGACGGAAAATCTGGAATTATCTATTGTTTAAGTAGGAAAAAGGTTGAAGAGATTGCTCAAATTTTACAAGTTAATGGTATTAAGGCTGTACCTTATCATGCAGGGTTAGATGCTAAAACAAGAGTTAGACATCAAGATATGTTCTTGATGGAAGATTGTGATGTTGTTGTTGCAACTATTGCGTTTGGAATGGGAATAGACAAACCAGATGTGCGTTTTGTAATACATCATGATATACCAAAAAGTTTAGAAAGCTATTATCAAGAAACGGGTAGAGCAGGTAGGGATGACGGAGAAGGATATTGTTTGGCTTTTTATGCATACAAGGATATAGAAAAGCTAGAAAAATTTATGGCGAGTAAGCCCGTCGCTGAGCAAGAAATTGGGCATGCGTTGTTACAAGAGGTTGTAGGATACGCAGAAACTTCAATGAACAGGCGTAAATATTTGTTACATTATTTTGGTGAAGAGTTTGATGCTATAAACGGCAATGGCGCTGATATGGACGATAATTCGAGAAATCCAAAGAAAAAACATGAAGCTCAAGAGGATGTAATAAAACTTTTAAAAGTAATAAAAGATACTTTACAACAATATAAGTCTAAAGAAGTTGTAAACACTATAATTGGTAAAGAAAATGCTTTGCTTACTTCTCATAAAACTCACTTACAACCATTCTTCGGAATTGGTAAAGACAAAGTAGCTTCTTATTGGATGGCACTAATACGTCAAGTTTTAGTAGTAAATTTTATCAAGAAAGAGATAGAACAGTATGGAGTTGTAAAATTAACCGAAGTAGGAATCGATTATATTAATAATCCTTCTTCTTTTATGATGACGGAAGATCATTTGTATAATGAAGAAAATGATAATTCGATATTAATTAAAGCAAAATTGGCAGGAGGTTCTTCAGATGAGAAACTTGTGAAATTGTTAAAGGATTTAAGAAAGAAAGTGGCTACAAAATCGGATGTTCCTCCGTTTGCAGTTTTTCAAGATCCCTCTCTAGACGATATGGCTCTAAAATATCCAGTTAATCTAGAAGAGCTCTCCAAAGTGCATGGTGTAGGAGAAGGTAAGGCCAGAAAATTTGGAAAAGATTTTGTCAAATTAATTTCGAAATATGTAGAAGATAATGAAGTTTTGAGACCTGATGATTTAATTGTGAAAAGTACAGGTATAAATTCTGGACTAAAGCTATACATTATTCAAAATACTGACAGAAAATTACCTTTAGAAGATATATCTAAGTCCAAGGGTTTGGATATGAAGGAGCTAATTAAAGAGATGGAAGTTATTATTTTCTCTGGGACAAAACTGAACATAGATTATGCAATCGATGATTTGTTAGATGAGGATCAACAAGAAGAGATTCATGAGTACTTTATGGAAGCTGAGACTGATAGTATACAAGAAGCTTTAAATGAATTTGATGGTGATTATGATGAAGATGAGCTTCGTTTAATGCGAATTAAATTTATTAATGAAGTGGCTAATTAAAGTTTTTAGTTCTTATTTATAACCCATTAATTCAACTTATTTATAGAAGTTACGGATACTTATTGAGCATGTTTTCTAACAACTATTAATGAGTTTTTATTAAACAAAAATACTTTTCAAAAAAAGTAGTATCACATTCTTTATTTTTAAGTTTATCAATAAAAAAAATTACAAAGTAAGGATGGTTAATATAATCCCGAAAAGAATAGCAGTAAACTTTTGTAAATTAAATTTGTGGTTTTCAGAGCTCTCAAAAAGAATAATTGTAGAAATATGCAAGAAAACACCAATAATGAAAGCAGTAATTTCTGTTCCATAAATTGTAAAAAACTGAAATTTATTACCGACTAAAACTCCTAAAGGACTCATTAAGCCAAAGAAGAACAGAAAAATAAAAACAGTTTTTTTTGTATGTTTTGTATGAATTAAAAAGGTAGTTAAGACTATTGCAATGGGTATTTTATGAACAACGATTGCCCATAATAAATTATAATCAGTATTATGAATTGGCAATCCTTCAGAAAAAGCATGTATACATAAGCTTATAAACAGCAAGGTTGGAAACCGTTTTCCATCAGAATGAATATGAATATGACCATGTTCCGCACCTTTAGAAAAAGACTCCAAAACAGATTGTAAAATAATCCCTATTAAAATAAATACGCCTATTCTTTTGTGATTTTGTGATTCAGAATATACATCTGGTAATAAATGTAAAATAGTGACAGATAAAAGGTATGCACCGCTAAAAGCGAGCAAAAGCCGCACGATTCTATTGCTCGGTTTTATTACAAAAACCAACATAGAACCAACTAAAACAGGAAAAATTAGTAAGATGTAATTCACTTTGCAACCAATATTAATCTGTTTGAAGTTTCAACGTTAAAATTAGATAAATTATAATCTCCAAAAATATTGGTGATTCTAAAACCTACTTTTTCAAAATAAGCTTTCATTTTATTTATATCTAAATATTTTACGCTCTCTGTATAAACGTGATCTTTATTATCCGCAAAAAAAGTAATATTTTTTAGGATAAAACCATCTTTTATTTCTCGTGTAATATGAAATGTAATATTATCAATAATTTTAGTTTCTTTGGCAACTAAAGTTGCTTTTACAAAATCAGCATTTAAAAAATCGAAAACAAAAAAACCGTCTTTGTTTAATCCGTTTTTAATATTTTCAAGAATTAAAAGGTCTTCCTTGTCTTCCTCAAAGTACCCAAAGCTAGTAAATAAATTAAAGATGGCATCATATTGATTTTTTAAAGGTTGACGCATGTCATGTACTTTAAATTTTAAAGAATTATTTTCAAATTTTTGAGCAATTTGAATACTGTTTTCTGCTAAATCAGCTCCAGTAACTTTGTAGCCTAGAGAATTTAAAAATACAGCATGACGTCCTTTTCCGCAAGGTAAATCTAAAATATGAGTGGTCTTTGGTAATGCTAAAAAAGCAGTTATATTTTTCATAAATAACTGCGCTTCTACATCATTTCTATCTTTGTATAATGTATGATAGTATGAAGTATTAAACCAATCTGTAAACCAATCTTTTGTTTTCATAAGTAATTTAAGGATGTAAAAGTAACCAAATCTAACGTTTATAAAAATGAATTTCGTAATTAGTATAAAACCTATTTTTAAATAGTATTTTTGTGGTCAATTTTACAAGTATGGAAAGAGATTTTAAAATGACAGCAACAACACTTTTTGGATTGGAAAGTGTTTTAGCGGAAGAGCTTAAAAATTTAGGAGCGCAAGATATAAAAGAAGCGGTAAGAAGCGTTTCTTTTAGAGGCGATAAAGGTTTTATGTATAAAGCAAATATTGCCTTAAGAACCGCTGTTCGAATTTTAAAACCTATAAAAGTTTGTAAGGTTTATGATGAGGAAGATTTATATGAAGCGATTCAGAAAATTAAATGGGAAAATTTTTTGGATGCAGAAGGTACTTTTGCCATTGGTGCTGTTGTAAATTCCAAGAATTTTACATCAAACTCACATTATATTTCTTTAAAATCTAAAGATGCAATTGCAGATTATTTTAGGCATAAATATCACAAAAGGCCAAATGTAGATTTAAAATATCCAGATGTAAAGATTCATATTCACCTTCAAAAAGAGTGGTTAACTGTCTCTTTAGATTCTTCTGGAGATTCTTTGCACAAACGTGGTTATAGAACAGCAACTAATATAGCACCAATTAATGAAGTCTTGGCTGCAGGTATGGTTTTGTTATCTGGCTATACAGGTGACGAAAATTTTATTGATCCTATGTGTGGTTCGGGAACTATTTTAATTGAAGCAGCAATGATAGCAAATAATATTCCTGCAAATATCAACAGAAAATTGTTTGCTTTTGAAAATTGGAAAGACTATGATGAGGATTTGTATTTTACAATTCAAGAATCACTGTTAAAGAAAATACGTTCATCTCATTTTAAAATCATGGGATTTGACAAAGCACCTTCAGCAGTAGAAAAAGCAAAAGCCAATGTAGAAAATGCTAATTTAGATGAGTTTATTGGCGTACATCATGTTAACTTTTTTAACTCAACAAAAGAAGTTTTTGGTAATACAACTATCTTGTTTAATCCACCATATGGAGAACGTTTAAACATAGATGTTGAAGAATTTTATAAAAAAATCGGGGATACACTAAAACATAATTATCCAAATTCAACAGCATGGTTAATTACCTCAGATACAGATGCTTTAAAATCGGTAGGTTTAAGAACATCAAAACGAATTGCATTGAAAAATGCAGACTTAGATTGTAAGTTTGTAAAATATGAGTTGTATGAAGGATCGCGTAAGATTAAGGATCGCAAAGGAGAAATAGATATAAAGACGAATGCTGATTCTGAGCCGGAAGATTAGTTTTTTATGTAATTTTGAGGATTGGATTAAAATCTTAGAAAAAAATGTTTTTTTTAAGAAATTTCATGAGCTATTCATAACCATTTTGTAATTCGAAATGATTGATGATGAATTATAGGTTTAGGAATTTTTACTAAAGTAAGTTCGATTTAATTTATAGGTTTAAACATGAAATAGTTCTGAATTAATTTTTGGAAGTATTTAGTCAGATAAAATTTTTTCAATCCATTCTTCTGGTTTTTCCAACATTGGGAAATGTCCACAATTTTTAATCCAATATAAATTATTATTTGCAATTTCTGTAGCTAGTAAATTTGCAATTGCAGCTACAGCAACCGGATCATTTTTTGCCCAAATAATCTTAGTTTTTATATTAGTTTCTTTTAAAGCACCAATCCATCTATGCCAAAAATAATAGCGCTCGTTGATGTAATTGGATAAAAAGTGAATTATTTTTCGGCCGTTGTTTTGCTCTAATTGTAACCACATTTCTTTAAGTTCTGCTTCTGTAGCTTTTGTTTTGTCAAAATAAACATTGCGCATATTTTTCTTGAAAATAGTATAGTTTGTTAATTTTGCAACCCATTTACCAGTAATTTTATTTTTTAACAATTTTTGAATTGTACGTAGTTTAGACAACTCAATATGCATAGACCCATTGCATAGAATGAGTTCATCAATTTGTAAATTAATTTGTTTTTTGTTTTGTCTTGCTAAGATTTCTGTGGCAATACTTGTTCCATAATCGTGAGCGAGCAAAGTAACATTTGTTAAACTCAATTGCTTCCATAATTGAAGTGCAATATCTGCTTGCTCAATTAAAGAATAGGAGTATTTTAAAGGTTTATCCGAAAATCCAAAACCTAAATGATCGTGAATAACAACTCTATAATGTTTACTTAATTCTGGTAAAACTTTATAATAATCGAAAGAAGAAGTTGGATACCCATGAAGAATAACAAGCGTTTTCTTTTGATTTTCTATTGTATTTAAATTAATATTTATAGTGTCTATAACAAATATATTTCTGTTATTAACAGATATAATTTCTCCTTTATTTTGCCAATTTAAACTATTCATTTTTACTTTTTTAATAATCATTAACGAATAGTAAAATTAAAACAAATTAAATTCTTATGCTTTTAAAATGCTTTGCAACCATTTTTCTGGACTTTCTAACATTGGGAAATGAGCAGTATTTTCTATCCAAGAAATATTCTGATTAGCAAATTTGTTATCCCGTAAATTGGGTAAACAATGATCTGTAATTTTATCTTCTCTTCCCCAAACAAGTTCAATTGGTATTTCCGTTTCTTTTAATGCGTTAACCCATCTACCCCAGAATATTTTACGTTCCCTTACGTAATTATAGACAAAATTAATAATATTTCTACCATTGTTATAGTGAAGTTGAGTCCACATTTCCCTCAGTTCTTCGTCCGTAATTTTATTTTCATCGTAAAAACTCTCTTTCATTATTTTTTTATAGACGCCAAAAGACGTTAGCATAGAAATCATTTCTTTAGAAACATCATCTTCATCAGGTTTATGTATTTCTGAATAATCATGGTGATTTATTGGCGCGCTTCCGTTAGAAAAATATATCTTATTTATTTCAATTTTTGTGCTGTAAGAGTTTTTTCTTGCTAAAATTTCTTTAGTAATTAGATTCCCGTAATCATGAGAAACTAAAGTAAAGTTTCTTAATTCTAATATGTTCCATAATTCCAAAACATAATCAGTTTGTTCCGTAATTGTAAAATATTTGTTTTCTATTTTGTCAGAGAAACCAAACCCAATTAAATCTTGAATGATAACTCTGTAATGTTTGCATAATTCAGGTAAAACCTTTCTATAATCATAAGACGATGTTAAATATCCATGAAGAATTACCAAACAATTTTCATGTTCGCCACCTGTATCAATTGTAAAAATATTTTTATTATGAACCGGTATTAAAAAACCTTTTTTTTGCCAATCTAAAGAAGAAATAAATTCATCATTGTTCGTCATTCTAAATATCATTAATACATCGCAGCACAATTAAATTTAAAAACAAGCTTTAACCAATGCTTTGGGGTATCTAATATAGAATAATGTCGGGTGTTTTCCAACCATTCTAAATTATGATTACCGTTCTCTGTTGCTAAAACTATGGCAATTTCTTTAACCGCTGAAGGGTCATTTCTTTCCCAAATTATTTTTATTGGTATTTTAGATTCTTTTAAAGCTTGCGCCCATCTATGCCAAAATGTGTAATGTTGATTTATAAAATTACTTAATAAGTGAACTTCTTTCTTGCCTTCATCTGAATTTAGATTATTCCAAACTTTTTGAATATCATTTTTAGGTTGATTTTCAATAGTTATTTTTTTCTTAATTTTACGAACTCCATTAGCTTCGAGTTGCGCAATAAAACTCCCCAATCTTTTATTTTTTAAAAGTTGGTCCATGTTTCTTAAATGAAAGTACTCAAGTCTCTTACTGCTATTGCATAGAAATACTTTTTTAATTTTAATAGTAATTTGGTTGTGGTTTTTTCGAGCTAAAATTTCTTTTGCTACAGAAGTGCCATAATCATGAGCTAAAATGGTGACTTCTTTCAAACCCATTTTATACCATAATTGTAAAGCAAAATCAGCTTGATCTATGAGAGAGTAAGTTAAAGAATCAGGTTTGTCAGAAAAACCAAAACCTGGGTGATCATGAATTATTACTCTGTAATGTTTACTTAATTCTGGTAAAATTTTTTCATAATCAAATGATGAAGTTGGGTAACCGTGTAAGATTACTAATACGTCTTTTGACGTACCTTCATCAATGACAAAAATTTTTTTGTTTGATACTGAATAGAATGTTCCTCTATCCTTCCAATTTAATGTAGTCATAATTTTCTGGGGGATTAATTAAAATTATGATATAAATATAATCATTTTTAATTAATTTTGAACTTTTTAACATTAAATTTTAATAAAATTAATTTTATAGATATCATATTACCGATTCCACTTCAGAAAACGTTCACTTATTCTGTAACTGAAGAAGAAGCTAATTTTCTTCAAACAGGAATGCGTGTAGCAGTTTCTTTTGGTAAAACAAAAATATATACGGGGTTAGTTTTTAATATTCATCAAATTGCACCTGCGCTATATGAAGCGAAAGAAATTCATCAAATTTTAGATAAAATTCCATTGGTAAATGAATTACAATTAAAACATTGGCAATGGATTGCCAATTATTACATGTGTTCTTTAGGTGATGTTTATAGAGCCTCTTTGCCATCTGCTTTTTTATTAGAAAGTGAAACTGTTATTTACAAAAATGAGAGATTTTTAGAGGACTCAGCTTTGACTGATGATGAGTTTCTAATCTATGAGGCCTTGCAACATCAATCGCAATTAACTATTCATCAAGTTGCCGATATTTTAGGTAAGAAAAATGTAATGCCAATTGTAAATGAATTGATTAAAAAATCGGCTATTACAATAAAGGAAGAAATTTACGAACAATATAAACCAAAGTTGGAGAAATATGTTCGTTTGCATTCAAATTATAACTCGGATGATTCTTTAGCTAAATTATTACAAGAATTATCAAGAGCAAAAAAACAACGAGAAGCGGTTTTAACATTTTTTCAATTATCATCAACCAAAAATCCAATAAAGGCTAAAGACTTAGAGGAAAAAGCAGCTGTTTCTTCAATGATTTTAAAATCTTTGGTAGATAAAAATATTTTTGAATTCTATAATATTCAAACGGATAGAATTCAATTTAAAGGTGATACAAATTCTCTGAAATTATTGAACGAATTTCAAGAAAAAGCGCTTTTAGAGATTAAAGAATCTTTCAAAGATAGAGACGTAACTTTATTACATGGAATTACAAGCTCTGGTAAAACAGAGGTTTATACAAAGTTAATACAAGAGGTTTTAGATGAGGGTAAACAAGTATTGTTTTTATTGCCAGAAATTGCTTTAACTACTCAGATTATATCACGTTTACAGTTTTATTTTGGAGAACAAATTTCGGTTTTTCACTCAAAATATTCCATGAATGAGCGGGTGGAAGTTTGGAATAATGTTTTAGGAAACAAAACAAAAGCCAGAATTATTTTAGGTGCGAGGTCTTCAATATTTTTACCATTTTCTAATTTAGGATTAATTTTAGTGGATGAAGAGCATGAAACTTCTTATAAGCAATTTGAACCTTCACCAAGATATAACGCACGTGATGCTGCAATTGTTTTGGCAAAAATTCACAAAGCAAAAATATTGTTAGGTTCGGCAACTCCCTCTTTGGAGAGTTACTTTAATGCACAGCAAAATAAATATGGTTTTGTAGAAATCAAAAGACGTTATGGAAATGTTCAATTGCCCAAAATTGAATTGATTGATGTTAAAGAGAAGCAGAGAAAAAAGGAAATGAATGGTCATTTTTCCGATAGGTTGTTAAAATTAATTCAAGAAGCTTTAGATCAAAAAGAACAAGTTATTTTGTTTCAAAATAGACGAGGATTTTCACCAGTTGTTGAATGCAAAACTTGTGGAATTTCCCCTCAATGCCCAAATTGTGATGTTTCCTTAACTTTCCATAAATTTAAATACGAGTTACGTTGTCATTATTGCAATTATCAAAGAGCAATGCCTAATAGTTGTGGTGCTTGTGGAAGTAATACTTTAGATAATAAAGGTTTTGGAACTGAACAAATTGAGTTAGAATTAAAAAAATTATTTCCAGATTTTAAAATCGGAAGAATGGATTTAGATACCACTCGTGGAAAATATGGATATCAAAAAATAATTGGTGCTTTTGAAGCAAGAGAAATTGATGTTTTAGTAGGGACACAAATGCTTTCAAAAGGTCTAGATTTTGAGAATGTTTCTTTGGTTGGTGTTCTAAATGCTGATACGATGTTGAATTTTCCTGATTTTAGAGCGCATGAGCGAGCATATCAAATGATGGTGCAAGTTTCCGGTAGGGCAGGAAGAAGTAAAAAACAAGGAAATGTCGCCATACAAACCTACAATCCATTTCATCAAATATTACAACAAGTTTCAACTACAAATTATACAGAAATGTATAAAGAACAGTTGCAAGAACGTTGGCAATATAAATATCCGCCCTATTACAGGTTGATAAAAATTACACTAAAACATAGAGATTACAACAAAGTTGATAGCGGAGTTAATTGGTTATTTAAAGCGCTTTATAATTCTTTTGGAGAACATGTTTTAGGACCAACTGCACCAGCTGTTTCAAGAATTAGAAATCAGTATATTAAAAATATTGTTATTAAAATTCCGCCAAAACAAAACCTAGTAAGTGCAAAAAATCAATTAAGTAAAATTAAAAATACGTTTGAAGCTGTAAAAGATTTTAGACCAATTCGTTTTATTATTGATGTAGATGCATATTAAATAATCCGATAGTATCCATTAGGTAGGTTTTTAGTTAGCTAGTTTTTGAGTTCACTTTCGTTTTTAATCAAATATTGATTTATTTTACTGTTTGCTATTTTAGTCAATATAAACACTAAAAGATAAAATAATAATATGTTTTTCTAATGAAATTTTCGAGTCTATTTAATTGGGATTTTTATATCTTAAGACTAGTTATAAAGCATACCAGCATTAAGACTTAGTAGTTTCGCTTTAACATTTTTTAAAGTTAATTCGTATACTTTAATCTCTTCTCTTTGATTTGATTTTCCCCAATTATAATAAGTAGTTGCTTTTAAAAATGTGGGTATATATTTTTTATTTCCTAAATATGTAAGATTTATTAGCCAATCACCGTTTCCAACTTCTTCAATTAAAAACTCTTTAGAGTTATAGCCCATTAATTTTTCATCTAATATTTGTTGGCTATTTTCAGACAATGTGTGGTTTACTTTAAAAGACTGCTTGTTTGGATTTACAAACTCGAATATAAACTCTGCTTCGGAAGTATTCCATTCAAACACCAATCGAATATCATTTTTAATCAAAGAATCATTGTTTTTAAAAGCCAATTTTTCTTTAATATTATCTTTCTGTTTTCTTTGAACATATATTGCTTGCATTTCGGTATTAAAAATCTCTCCTATTCCATTTTCCTTAATCTCGAATCCTTTTCTGAGATAGTAAAGATATATTTTCCAAGCATTTTTGTATTCATTTGCATGTGTAAATGCATTTGCAAGATCTCTAAAAGACTGAGCATGTTTAGGTCTAATTACCATCAATTTTTTATAAATACCAACAGCTTCTTTGTGTAATTTTAATTCTTGATACTTATAGGCTATGGCTTTTAATACTTCAGGGTTGTTATTTGCATAAGTTTCTAAATCTAAAAGTATTTTTAGTCCGTATTCTTTGCTCTTAAATGTGTTTATAAAATAATTAGCAGTGTTAAAATGAAAATTGGATTTAGCCTTACATTCTGGATATATGTTTTTATATTTCTCATAAGCTGCGCTTGGTGTTCCAGCAGCTTCAAATAACTTATAATAATTTGGTTCACCAATTTTTAAATCATTTATGGCAACAGCATCATTATTATAATAATTTTTATTTGTGTATTTATTGTCTTTAGATTTAATGTTTTTAGCAGTAGCTGAAGCAAAATAATTTGATTTTGTTGTTACAACAATTACACCTCCAACGGCCTGAGAACCGTACTTTACTGTTCCTGCTAAACCTTTAATTACAGCGATATCTTTAACATCATTTAAATCTATGTTAGGAACCTGAGTATAAAGAGTTCCATCAACATCCCAAAGTGCATAGGAAACAGTGCCGATAAAACTGGTTTCTCTTAATCGAACATATTCAAGACCATTTAAATCGGTTATTAATTTATAATTGGAAACTTTACCTCGCAGTGCTTGAGCAATACTAGAGGCAGACTTATTGAGGTCATCTCCTTTTATAAATGCAGCAGCAAAACCGGCTCTTCTAGTATCTATATTCATTCTTGCTGATGAAAATTTTCTTGGAGTTTTTATCCCTATTCCTTTTTTATTGTCTAGTTTACTTGTAATAATAATTTCATTTAAAATATTTTCAGCAGGAATCATTTCTAAATTTAAAATCGTCGTGACGTCTTCTACGAGCATTTCTATTGGTTTCATATTTAAATGAGAAAATTGGATTATTTCTCCCGCTCTAGCTTTAATTTTATAAAACCCTTTTCTGCTCGTATTTGTACCTCTATTAGAATTTTTAATAAGTATATTTACACCAGATAGCGGGGAATCTTCCAAAGTGATAATTCCTGTAATTTCTTTTAGATTGTATACAGTTTTATTTTTGTTTTGGGCTATAAAATTAAAAGTGAAGAGTATGCTGAAAATATAAATTAACTTTTTCATTGCTGTTTTATTTATAATTTTAAAAGAAAGCTATTTTTAATAATTCAAAAATAATTAATTGTAGTAAAATTATTCACAAATGAATCTACGTTTTAATTGTTAGTGTTTTTATTTTTTTCCCATTCTTTTCTTAAATCATCAGATAAAATACTAGTTCCATCATGTCTCCATCCCGGTGGTTTAATTAAATAAAGTAATCTATTTTTTATAGAAATTTTTGATGTAGAAAAATCTTTAAACATTTCAAACCATTCAATAAATGCTACTTTAACAGGATTATAAGTTTCAATATTTTTAACCAAACCATAGATAGGTTTTTCAACTTCTGCTTCAAAAGTCTTAAAAAGCTTATCCCAAATAATAAAAATTCCTGCATGATTTCTGTCTAGATATTGAGGATTTGTGGCATGATGAACTCTATGGTGACTTGGTGTATTAAAAATAGCTTCAAACCATTTTGGCAATTTATTAATTAATTCTGTGTGAATCCAATATTGATAAATCAAACTGATTGACATTTGAACCATTACCATTATTGGATGAAATCCTACTAAAATTAAAGGAAGCCAAAAAATAAAACTATAAAAACTTCCAGACCAAGTTTGTCTTAAAGCAGTACTTAAATTGTATTTTTTTGAAGAATGATGTACAACGTGACTAGCCCAAAATAATCTGCTTTCATGGCTAATTCGATGAAACCAATAGTATGTAAAATCTTCTGCAAATAGTATTAAAATCCAAGACCACCAAGTAAAATAAATCGTAAATATGCGATAGTTATAAAGAAATAAAAAAAGAGTTAAAACCATGGCTTTACTTAAAAAACCAAGAAAAACATTTCCTAAACCCATTAAAACAGAAGTGGTAGCATCTTTAAAGTCGTAATCTTCCAGTTTTACTTTTACGGTTAAAATTATTTCAAGAATTACAGTTAGGATAAAAAAGGGAATTGCATAATGAATTAAATTTGGTAGTTCAGGTATTTGCATATCAGTATTTTAAATAGTTTAACTCATTATAAAAATGAAGAGATTTTAATGTAGAAAATATGCTTTAGAATACAAAAAAGTATGTATATTTGCAGCCTTAAAAATAAACAATAAATATTTAATTTATGAATCATTACGAAACTGTTTTCATTTTGAATCCCGTTTTATCTGATACTCAGATAAAGGAGACAGTACAAAAATTCGAAGATTATTTAGTTTCCAAAGGAGCTGAAATGATCTCAAAAGAAGATTGGGGCTTAAAGAAGCTAGCATACCCAATCCAAAAGAAAAAAAGTGGTTTTTACCATTTATTAGAGTTCAAAGTAGCTGGAGAAGAAATTTCTGCTTATGAGTTGGAGTTTAGAAGAGATGATAGCGTTATGCGATATCTTTCTGTTAAATTAGACAAACATGCAGCAGCTTGGGCTAAAATCAGAACGGAACGTGTTAAATCTGCAAAAAAATAAAAAATGGCAACAATAGAACAACAATCAAAAGGTGGTAAATCTGCTGACGTTAGATATTTAACGCCACTAGATATAGACACTAAAAAGGAAGCTAAATACTGTAGATTTAAAAAGAAAGATATTAAGTATATCGATTTTAAAGACGCAGACTTCCTAATGTATTTAGTAAACGAACAAGGTAAAATTTTACCAAGACGTTTAACAGGAACATCATTAAAATATCAACGTAAAGTTGCGCAAGCAATCAAAAGAGCGCGTCATTTAGCGTTAATGCCTTACGTTGGAGATTTGTTAAAATAATAAAGACGTAGAATATGGAATTAATATTAAGACAAGACGTAGAAAATTTAGGATTTAAAGATGATGTTGTATCTGTGAAAAACGGTTATGGTAGAAACTTTTTAATCCCAACAGGGCAAGCTGTTTTAGCTACTTCATCTGCAAAGAAAGTTTTAGCAGAGAATTTAAAACAACGTGCTTATAAAGAAGCTAAATTAATTGAAGACGCTAATAAATTAGCAGAAACAATTAAAGGATACGAAATTAAGATTGCATCTAAAACAGGTTCAGGAGACAAGTTATTTGGTTCTGTGAACAACATAGATTTAGCAGCAGCATTAGCAAAAGCAGGAACAGAATTAGATAAGAAATTTATCAAAGTTGTTGGTGGTTCTGTTAAAAGATTAGGTAAATACGAGGCTTCTGTAAGATTACACAGAGCAGTAGTTGCAGATATTATTTTTGAAGTGGTTGCTGAATAGTAACTCTCTTAAAATTTTTTATTAAAAAGCTCGTTAGAAATAACGGGCTTTTTAAATTTAACCAAAGGTTCAGTATTTATATTTTACTTAAGATAAGTGAAAGTCTAAACCTTTTTTTTAAGTATTTTTATAGTATTACTTTTCTTACTTTTGGAATAACAGATTACTATCTAAAGCTTTAGTTCATATTATCAACTTTTTACTTTAAAATGAAATACAGACAACTTACTAAAGAACAATTTGAAAGTTTACATGCAGAATTTTCACAGTTTTTAGCATCTCAAAGTATAGATGTTAAAGAATGGACCCAAATAAAAAAAGAAAAATTAAGTATCGCAGAAGATCAAATGAATGTTTTTTCTGATATCGTTTGGGATGATGTTTTATCAAAAACCAATTATGCAGAACATTTCTCAAAAACTTCAGTGAACTTATTTAAATGTGATGATAATGAGATACATAGAGTTGCTATTAAAGTAAATTGGGATATTAACCTATTAGAGCAAAAAGGTTTTGAGTGGCTGATGAAAAATCCAATGGATAACTCTGTGGATATTTTTAAAGGTTCAAAACCTTATAACTTCGAAAGAAATCTAGAAATTTTCGATTTAATTGAAAAAGGAAGTTCGATTTCAAAAGGAGAAATTTTTGAATATTTTAATACTATAATTAGTTAATTTAATTTATAAATATGGTGTGTTTTTATATCCTTTTGTGAAACACACTCGTTGACTAAAAAATACATTTCATCGATACTTTATGGTATTTAAACATCTTAAAGTTGTCTATCATCATTATTTATTAGAATTTATTTTTTATAAACTTTATCTTGTAAAATGAAAAAAATCAACTCATAAAATGGAATGGAAAAAAAATTAAAAATTTTATTGGTCGAAGATAACTTAATCGAAGTTATGAAGATGAAAAGAACAATTTCATTTTTAAAATTAGATCATATTCTTCACGAAGCAAAAAACGGTGAAGAAGCTTTAATTTTGTTAGAGGAGGATAGAACTAATTTACCAGATATAATATTACTAGATTTAAATATGCCTAAAATTAATGGTATTGAGTTTCTTAAAATCTTAAAAAAAGAGAGTTACTTAAAACACATTCCTACCGTTATTTTAACTACATCAAGTAATGAAAAAGATTTATTAGAATGCTATAGAGAAGGCATTTCTGGCTATATTTTAAAACCTTTAAAATATGAGGATTATGTTAAAAAAATTGAAAGTGTTTTAGTTTATTGGAGTATAAATGAATTAAGAAAATTATAAAACAGTATGAAAGGAATTGTTTTCACTGAATTTTTAGAACTTGTTGAAGATAAGTTTGGTTTAGAAATGGTAGACAAAATAATTTCTGAAGCTCAACTAGAATCTAACGGAATATATACAACCATAGGTACTTATAGCTTTTCAGAAATGCTGCAATTATTGCAAAATTTAAGTAAGAACACAACCATTTCAGTTGATAGCCTTTTACTTATATATGGTGAGCATTTTTTTTCGGTGATAGAAAAGAGTTATCCCGGCTTATTGGCTTCTTTTAAAGATCCTATAGAAATGCTTGCATCTATAGAGAATCACATTCATATAGAGGTTAAAAAAATATACCCAGATGCAGAGTTGCCGACTTTTATTGTAGAAGAAAAACATAAAAATTCTTTAATCATGATTTATAAGTCTAGTAGAGCTATGCATCATTTTGGTCTAGGTTTAATGAATAAAACTTTTTCACACTTTAATTCTACAGCAAAAATTGAGCTTCAAAAAATAAAAGAGGACGGAACAGAAGTGAGATTCGTTATTCAAAAAGATTAATCTGAAGTTATTTTAGAATATATTATTCACAAAAAAAACAAGAACAATATAGATATACTGGGAAAGAAAACGTTTCTTAAAAATGAAAACCGTACAATTAAAAAAAAATAAAAATCAAAAATTTGAGTATTTAACAGAAGAGATTACTTTAAAAGATCCTCTAGTTTTAGTATTTGGTAATAGATTTATGTTGCAAGAAAAAAATATTTTTAATGAAGTTAGAGATATTTTTAAAGACGGTCATATAGTTTTTGGTTCAACTTCTGGAAATATAATCTCAAAATCTGTTGATGATGAAAGTATAACTATTACTGCAATAGAATTTGAAAAGAGTAAATTTTTAATTAAAACAGCAAATGTTTTAAATTCTAACGCTCAAATTGATAGTTTTAAAACAGGTAAAGAATTAATTTTAAAATTACCGAAAAAAGATTTAAAATATGCCTTTGTTGTTGCTGATGGAAGTTATACCAACGGAAGTCAACTTACTAAAGGTATGAATTTTGCTTCCAAAGATCGTCTTTTTATAACTGGCGCTTTGTGCGGAGATGGAGTGAGATTTGACACTACATTGTCATCTTATAATGAAAATCCGAAGGAAGGAAAAATAGTTGCTATTGGTTTTTATGGTGAGACCTTAGAAGTAACTTTTGCATCAAATGGAGGCTGGACACCTTTTGGACCCGAAAGAGTAGTAACGAAATCAAAAAATAATATTTTATTTGAATTAGATGGTAAACCAGCATTAAATTTATACAAGACTTATTTAGGAGAAAAATCTAAAGAATTACCTAGTGCAGCATTATTGTATCCATTAAAAGTGAAATCTACAGATGAAAAAAAATCAATTGTAAGAACCATTTTAAATATTAATGACGAAAATAACTCAATGCTATTAGCGGGTGATATATTAGAAGGTTCTAAAGTTCAGTTAATGATGACAAATGTAGATAGCATCGTAACTGCGGCAGAGATTGCTGCTGTAAGTGCTTTAGAGTTAAGAAAGAACAAACCAGAATTAGCAATTTTAGTAAGTTGTTTTGGTAGAAAATTAGTTTTAGACCAAAGAGTAGAAGAAGAAATAGAAGAAGTAGAAGAAGTTTTAGATAAAGAAACAACAATTTTAGGTTTCTATTCCTATGGAGAAATAGTTCCGTTTAACGGAGAAAAGAACTGTCAACTTCACAACCAAACTATGGCTATTACCTTAATTAGTGAATGATGAACCCTCTTTTAAAAAGACAATTAAGAAAATATTTACCTAAAGATTTGCAATCTAATAAAGATTTGCATGCTTTTTTAGATGCCGTAGATAGATCTTATGCAACTTCAGAAGATCAGTTCTCGAGACTTCAAAGGGCGGCATCTATAAGTTCTGAAGAACTTTTTAATTCCAATCAACAATTAAAAGAGGAGTCGGAATCTCAAAAAAAAATCATAGAGAAGCTTAATAATGTAATAAATACATTAAATTTCTATGGTCTTAAAGAAAACCTTCAATTAGAAACTAAAGATTCTTTAAAATTAGTCGATTTTATAGATAATCAAACAAGAGAGTTAATAGAAATAAATAAACAGAAAGATAAGCTTGTATCAAATTTAGAGCGACAAAATCAAGAGTTAAATGAATATGCACATATGGTCTCTCATGATTTGAAATCACCTGTGCAGAGTATTGATGCTTTAACAACTTGGATAAAACAAGATTATTTCGAAGTTTTAGGAGAAGGAGGAAGAGAAATTATAAATCATATAAGAGAGAATATTGAAAAAATAGATACATTAATCTTTGGAATTTCAGAATATATTTCCATTGGTAAAGTAGAAAAAGAAATCTATGAAGTGGATTTAAATGTATTAATTAATGATCTTATATTAACTTTTGAGAATCCAAAAGGCGTTATAATTTCTGTTCCTAGAAAATTACCTATTATCAAAAGAGATCAGTATCGACTAGAATTATTATTTCGCCATTTAATTTATAATGCAATTAAATTTAATGATAAAGAAACAGGTGGTTTTGTAGAGATTCGTTGTTCTGAACAAGATGAATTTTGGCAATTTATCATAAAAGACAATGGAAAAGGAATAGAAGAACAGTATTTTGATAAAATATTTATAGCTTTCCAAAAACTAGAAAATGATTATAAGTCTACAGGCATTGGTTTGTCAATTGTTAAGAAAATTATAGAAACTTACGAAGGGCAAATTTGGTTAGAATCTTTACCAAATGTAGAAACTATTTTTTATTTTAAAATAAAAAAACAAACATGGAACAACCAAATTTAAAGTATATAGAACAACTTGCTAGAGGGGAAGAATCCATAAAGAAAACTTTGATAGGTGTCATAAAAACTGAATTCCCTGATGAAATAAGAGACTACTTTAGTAGTATAGAGATTAAGGATTTTAAAAGAATCGAAGATAATGTTCATAGAATTAAACATAAATTTAGTATCCTAGGACTAGAAAAAGGGTACGCTCAAGCAAATAAATTTGAGCATAATCTTCGAGAAAATCAATTAGATTTAAAAGAACATCAAGATTTTGATAAAATTTTAAAAGTTATTTCTGAATATTTGTTAACTATTTAGCCCCACACTATGGATTGTATTATTATAGATGATGAAAAAATGGCAAGAGTTATTATAAAAACTCTTTGCGATCAAGTAAACTCATTAAACCTTGTTCATGAATTTTCAAATGCTATTCAAGCAATTAAATACTTGAACGAGCATAAAGTTGATCTTGTTTTTTTAGATATTCATATGCCAAATTTTAGTGGATTAGATTTTGTTAAAACCATAAAAAATCCACCTAAAATAATTTTCACTACTTCAGACCCTCAGTTCGCAATAAAAGCTTTTGAATACGATTTTATTGTTGATTATCTATTAAAACCTATCGAGTTACAGCGTTTTGAAAAGGCAATAAAGAAAGTAGAAACACAACTCTTTTTTCAGAGGCAAACAAGTCAAAAAAGTGAACTTGACCTCATAAACGAATTTTATGTTAATATAGATAGAAGATTAATAAAAATTGATTTGCATAGTATATACTTAATTGAAGCGAAAGGAGATTACATTCATATTAAGACGGAAGATGGAAATTATGTTGTGCATTCTACATTAAAAAAGATAGAAGAAAAATTACCTGATTCTTTATTCTTAAAAGTACATCGCTCTTATCTTATTAATGTTAAGAAAATTATAGATATAGAAGACAACAGTGTATTAATCAAAAAAGATTTAGTGCCTGTTAGTCGTTCTAAAAGAAAGGAGTTAATGAAGCGGTTAGACCTATTATAATTCTATTAAAAAACACAAATTTCTTTACTATGTAAATGTGCTGCTTTCAACCATAACTTAAATTATTCATTTTAAAAGGCTACTATTTAGATAGTGTCTATCTTAATAATTTTATTAATTTCCAAGAGTTTTAATTTCGCTTTAATAGAAATTCATACTATTTTTAAAACAACTTTTTTTTTATCAATGACAAGATGTGTTATTAGGTTAGGACTTTTTAAATTAAAAAACACAAATTTGAAACATCAATTAAGTTTTAATCTAAATCAGAGTAATTAAGGACTTATTTTTTTACTAAATTTATATTTTATGATGGATGAAAAATTATTAAAATATTTTGAAGGTTATTTAACAGAGAATAGAAAAGCACTCTTTAAAAAAGTTTTAGAAGATAGAACGCGTCATTTTACAGTTGTTTTAGAGGATATTTTTCAACCACATAATGCAAGCGCAGTTATAAGAACATGTGATATTTTTGGTATTCAAGATGTTCATGTCATTGAAAATAAATATACAAATAAGGTTTCTAGGCATGTTGCAAAAGGTTCTCAAAAATGGATAACTTCAAAACGGTATAAATCAGATGCGAATAATACACAAATTTGTTTAAATACTTTAAGAGAAAAAGGATATCAAATCATAGCAACAACACCTCATAACAACTCTTGTCTTTTGCAGGATTTTGATGTTACCAAGAAATCAGCATTTGTTTTTGGAGTTGAAGCAGAAGGGGTTTCTAAGTATGTAAAAGATAATGCAGATGGTTTTTTAAAAATACCAATGGTTGGTTTTACAGAGAGTTTAAATATTTCTGTTGCCGCTGCAATTATCTTGCAAGATGTTACTACAAAATTGAGGATGTCTAATGTTGATTGGAAATTATCTGAAGAAGAAAAAGAAATTTTGTATTTGGATTGGGTAAGGAAAACCATTAAAAATGTTGATAAAATTGAACAACATTATTATCAAAATAATAATTAACTTGAAATTGATAAATGTTTTTCCGATTGTGATTAAGAATAATGAATACCTTAAAAACAAAAAAGTAAAAGGATTTAGACTTTACAATCAATTTTAAATCTCATTTCTAAAAAAGAATCAATTTTAATCAATAATTATTTTTTCAATAGTTGAAGTGGAATCGCACCGTTTTACATATAGATGTATGTTCTCTAACTCATTTTCACCTGTAATATAATATTCAGCACAAGGTTTTTCTCTTGGATTTCCTTTTCCAAAATCAACATCACCGGAATACAAAATTGTGGAAATTTTTAAAGTATCAATATTAAATTTTTCCATAGTGCTTTTAGCTTCATCAGAAAAAACTCTTTTTTTAATTCTAATAGTTTTTAAAGTCCTCGCATCCATTCCATAGTCGAAAGTAGCTTGTTTCTTTTGCCAAAAAAAATAAACACCAATAGACCCTAATGATAAACCAACTAAATAATACCCTATTCTTTTTAAAAGCATTGTCAAAATTTGAATTGTAAAGTTACCTTTTTTTGAGGCTATTTTCTGAAGATAAGACGATTTTATTTCTTGATGTTTACCATAATAAACTTTTCAAATTTAAGTATTTTTTTTGCTTTAAATTCTTAAAGAATCAATAAATTAATATCTCTAAAAGGTAAATCAAACCAATCACCAACTGTTTTGTTTGTTAAAATTCCGTGATAAAAATACATGCCATTTCGTAAGCTTTTATCAAAGCGGGCGGCATTTTCAAAACCACCTTCTTCAGCAATATTTAATAAATATGGAGTCAAAATATTACTAATAGACAAAGATGCGGTTCTAGCATAACGCGCAGGAATATTTGGTACACAATAATGTATTATTCCATGTTTTACAAAAGTTGGTGTAAGATGAGTGGTTACATTAGAAGTTTCAAAACATCCACCTCTATCTATACTTACATCAACAATAATAGCACCTTCTTTCATTTGCTCAACCATCATTTCGGTAGCGATAATTGGAGATCTATTTTTACCTCTTATGGCACCAATAGCAACATCACATCTCATTAATGCTTTTGTAATTGATTTTGGCTGCAAAGTGGACGTATAAATAGGCGCATTTAAACAATTTTGTAGTTTACGAAGTTTGGTAATAGAATTATCAAAAACTTTAACTCTTGCTCCCAATCCTATGGCAGTTCTTGCGGCATATTCGCCAACAGTTCCAGCTCCAAAAATAACCACACTTGTTGGTGGAACTCCACCTATATTGCCAAATAACAGTCCATTTCCTTTATTTACGCCGCTCATTAATTCACCAGCAATTAAAATAGAAGCTGTACCCGCAATTTCACTCAACGATTTTACAATAGGGTAGGTTTCGTGTTCATCTTTTATAAAATCAAAAGCCACTGCTGTAATTCTTTTTTTTGCTAAACTTTCAAAGTAATTTTTAGATTGTGTTTTTAACTGAAGTGAAGAAATTAATATGGTTTGTGGATTTATATATTCAATTTCCTTTTCTGTTGGAGGAGCTACTTTTAAAACAATATTACATTTAAAAGCTTCTTT
The DNA here is from genome assembly GCF_900106075.1 of Polaribacter sp. Hel1_33_78. NCBI lineage: Bacteria > Pseudomonadati > Bacteroidota > Flavobacteriia > Flavobacteriales > Flavobacteriaceae > Polaribacter > Polaribacter sp. Hel1_33_78. The sequence continues at coordinate 1,937,239 of NZ_LT629794.1, read as the reverse complement.
AAGATCATAAGAAATTTTTGCACCAGCTTCAGAATATTCTTTGTCGGTATAATTTGCGCCATCGCCTGCACCCGTTTCTACAACAATTCTGTGACCATGAGAAGTTAATGCCGTTACTGCATCTGGCGTTAAGCAAACTCGCTTTTCACCTAAATAAGTTTCTTTTGGAAGGCCGATAAATAGTTCTCCTTTTTGTTTTTTGATTTCTAGCATTTCTGCTTGTGGTAATAACTCTTCTTTACTAAAAGGAGAAAATTGACTCATAGTTTGGTTATTTTAATTGCATATTGCGTTTTCCATTATCTAAAGTTGTAAGATGAATTTCAACAGCATCTAAAGGTAGTAAATTTTCAATATTTTCAGGCCATTCAATTAAACACCAATCATTATTGTAAAAATATTCTTCAATCCCCATGTCTAATGCTTCTTCTTCATTCGTAATTCTATAAAAATCAAAGTGAAAAACTTTTTGGTCTGATGATGTTTTATATTCATTTACCAATGAAAAAGTAGGAGAAGAAATATTGTCTAAAACACTTAATTGTTTACAAATTTCTTTAATTAATGTAGTTTTTCCAACACCCATTTGTCCATAAAACAATAATGTTTTAATTTTCACTGATGAGATAATTATGGCAGCAATAGATGATAAATCCTCTAAAGAATAGTTTTTATTCATATTGCAAAAATAGATTGTTTTACTAAAATAACTTTTGATTTTAGTAAAAAAAAATGATATCAACTATTCTTGTTTTATGTGTCTATTAAAATTGTTATCACAAAGAACTGTGAGAGAACAATTTTTTTAAAGAGTATAGGTTTATTTTCTTTGTTAGTATTAGAATGATCTTACTATTTAGGGCTATAAACAGCGCATGGAATAATCATTTCTTCAAGAGATACACCTCCATGTTGATAGGTGTTTTTATAGTATTTTACAAAATGATTAAAATTGTTTGGATACGCAAAAAACAGATCTTCTTTCGCGAAAATAAATGGACTATTCATAGCAACAGTTGGTAAGAAAATATCTTTAGGGTTTCTAACTGCATACACATCTTTCTCCTCATAAGACAAGCTTTTACCAGTTTTATAACGCAAGTTTGAGCTGATGTTTTTATCGCCAACTACTTTTGTGGGGTGTTTGCAATTAATAGTCCCATGATCTGTAGTAATTATTAATTTCTGACCTAGCTGTTGTGCTTTTTGTATAATTTCAAATAAAGGTGAATTTTTAAACCAACTTAAAGTCAAGCTTCTGTAAGCTTTATCATCTCCCGCCAATTCTTTAATCACTTCCATTTCGGTTTTAGAATGAGACAACATATCAACAAAGTTGTAAACCACGGCAGTTAAGTCATTTTGTTTTGTACCGTTAAAATTATCTGCTAACTCCTTTCCACTTTTTAAATTGGTTATTTTATAATATTCATGTTTTATATCTAAATTTAATCTTTTAATTTGAGCAGTTAAAAAATCATTTTCAAAGAGATTCATTCCACCTTCATCAGTGTCATTTTTCCAGAAATTAGGATAACGTTTTTCCATTTCCGATGGCATTAAACCAGAAAAAATTGCATTTCTAGCATATTGAGTAGCAGTAGGTAAAATGGAAAAATAAGAATATTCTTGCTCTTTTTTGTAATAGCTATTAATAAGAGGTTCTAAAATTCTGTATTGATCATATCTTAAATTATCAATTATAATCCATAAAACTCCTTTTTCTTTACTCAGTTCTGGAACCACATAGTCTTTAAATAAAGTATTAGAAAAAGTAGGTCTATCATGTGCGGTTAAAAAATCCTCATAATTTCTTTTGATGAATTTAAAAAACTGATTATTCGCTTCTTGTTTCTGACTTTCTAAAATACCCAACATTCCAGAATCGCTAATGTTTTCTAATTCTAATTCCCAATGAACTAATTTTTTGTAAAGTTCAATCCAATCTTCATAGCTGTTTACCATTGCTAAATCCGTAGAGATTTTCCTAAATTCTTGTTGATAACTAGAAGTGGTTTTTTCAGAAATTAAGCGAGAATGGTCTAAGTTTTTTTTCAAACTCAACAGAATCTGACTAGGGTTTACAGGTTTAATTAAATAGTCTGCAATTTTAGAGCCAATGGCCTCTTCCATAATATATTCTTCCTCGCTCTTAGTAATCATTACAACAGGTAAATTAGCCTGTTTTTGTTTAATTTCTGCTAGTGTATCTAAACCTGTTAAACCAGGCATGTTTTCATCTAAAAAGACAATATCAAAATTTTCTTCATCTACTAAATCAATAGCATCAGCCCCGTTTGTGCAAGTGGTTACCTTGTAATTTTTACGCTCTAAAAAAAGAATGTGAGGTTTTAGTAATTCAATTTCATCATCAACCCATAAAATCTGTATGCTGCTCATAAACTTCCTTTAAATTTTAACATTTAACGTTAAAAGTACTGTTTTGTTATATTTTTTGTTCTTTTAAAATGATAAAATATTGCCAAAAAAAATAATGTTTGTATTTTGCGATACATTGATAAAACCCATCTTTTGAAGAGACAAACACCAAATAAATTAAAAATTTTAAATGATCCAATTTATGGGTTTATTCAAATTCCGAATTCGTTAATTTTTGACATAATAGAACATCCTTATTTTCAGCGTTTAAGAAGGATTTCACAAATGGGTTTTTCAAATTTGGTGTATCCTGGAGCAAATCATACACGTTTTCATCATGCTTTAGGATGCATACATTTAATGCAAAAAGCCATAAGAGTTTTAAGATTTAAGCAAATTGAAATTACGAAGGAAGAAGAAAAAGCTTTATGCATTGCTATTTTGTTGCATGATATTGGTCATGGAGCATTCTCTCATGCTTTAGAGCATAGTATTGTGCATGGAATTTCACATGAAGAAATTTCATTAAAATTCATGAAAAAGTTAAATGATGAATTTGATGGAAAATTAGATTTAGCAATTGAAATATTTGAAGGAAATTATCATCGTAAATTTTTTTATCAACTTATTTCTAGTCAATTAGATATTGATAGATTAGATTATTTAAAAAGAGATAGTTTTTACACTGGAGTTACGGAAGGCAATATTTCATCAGACAGATTAATCGTTATGATGAATGTTAATGACGATCAATTAGTGATTGAACAAAAGGGAATTTATTCTGTAGAGAAATTTTTGATTGCTAGAAGATTAATGTATTGGCAAGTATACTTGCATAAAACAGGTTTGGTGGCAGAACATATGTTGGTAAATGTTTTACTACGAGCTAAAGAATTAGCAGAAAAAGGAGATGAATTGTTCGCAAGTACTTCTTTAAGATATTTTTTATACAATGAAATAAATCAAGATAATTTTACAGATGAAACTTTAGAAATGTTTTCTAAATTAGATGATTATGATATTTTATCAGCCATAAAAGAATGGACAAACCATGAAGATAAAGTACTTTCTTTACTGTCTCAAATGATTGTTGATAGAAAATTACTACGCATTGAAATTCAGAAAGATGCTTTTGATGTTGATCAAATCAATAAAAAAATAAGCAAGTATTCAAAGAAATTAAATTTATCTGAAGAAGAAACTAATTCCTTTGTTTTTTCGCAAGAAATTAAAAATCAAGCTTATAATTCAGAAAAACCAATATTTATCTTAAATAAAAAAGGAAAGTTAAAAGATATCGCCAAAGCATCTGATCAATTCAATATACAAGCCTTAACAAAACCTGTAATAAAACATTTTATTTGCTATCCAAAGTAAAATGATATTAGCCAAATAGCTATAATTTTTATACTTTTGCGTTTAATGAAATTTACAGCACAACAAATAGCAGATATTTTAGAAGGAGAAGTAGTCGGTAATCCTGATGAAGAAGTTTCTAAGCTATCAAAAATAGAAGAGGGAGAGAAAGGGTCTTTAACTTTTTTATCGAACCCCAAGTACAATCCTTTTTTGTACACAACAAATGCTTCTATTGCTATCGTCGATAAAACTTTTCAGCCAGAAAAACAAATTGCTACAACTTTAATAAAAGTAGAAAATGCTTATAAATCTTTTTCTAAATTATTAGAATTTTATAATGAAGTAAAGAATAATAAGATGGGCAGGGAAGCGCCTCAATTTATAGCTGATTCAGCAGAAATTGGTGATGATGAATATATAGGTGCCTTTTCTTACATTGGAGAGAATGTTATCATTGGTGCTAATGTTAAAATTTATCCTAACTGTTATATAGGCGATAATAGTATTATTGGTGATCATTGTGTTATTTTTTCTGGAGTTAAAATTTATTCAGAAACACAAATAGGAAATCATTGTAAAATTCATTCAGGATGTATAATTGGTTCTGATGGTTTTGGTTTTGCGCCGAATGGAGCGGGAGAATATAAAGCAATTCCGCAAATAGGAAATGTAATTATAGAAGATCATGTAGATATAGGTGCTGCATCAACAATAGACAGAGCAACTTTAGGTTCAACTATTATTAGAGAAGGTGTAAAGTTAGACAACCAAATACAAATTGCGCATAATGTAGAAATTGGAAAAAACACGGTAATTGCTGCACAAACAGGTATTGCGGGTTCAACCAAAATAGGAGAAAATTGTATGATTGGCGGGCAAGTTGGTTTTGCGGGGCATTTAATTATTGGTAATAATGTGAAAATTCAAGGTCAATCTGGAATTACCAAAAATTTAAAAGATGGAGAAAAGGTCCAAGGTACGCCAGCAATGAAATATTCAGATTACAGCAAATCATACGTTTATTTTAGAAATTTACCAAAGATTGCAGCATCGGTTCATAAAATTGAAAAAGAATTGAATGCTCAAAATCAATAAATATGATTAAGAAACAAAAGACTATAAAATCAGAAATTACTTTATCGGGTGTAGGTTTACACACGGGTAATACTGTATCAATGACATTAAAACCGGCTCCTATAAATCATGGTTTTGCTTTTAGTAGAGTAGACCTTGAAGGCTCTCCAACTATAGAAGCAAAAGCGGAGTATGTTGTAACTACTCAAAGAGGAACAAATCTTGAGAAAAATGGTGTTAAAATTCAAACTTCAGAGCATGTTTTAGCAGCAGCAGTTGGTTTAGATATTGATAATTTATTAATAGAAATTGATGCTTCAGAACCACCAATAATGGATGGTTCATCTAAATATTTTGTTGAAGCTTTAGAAAAAGCGGGTTTAGAGGAACAAGATGCATACATCGAAGAATACGTTGTGAAAGAAGTTATTTCATATAGAGATGAAAAAACAGGAAGTGAAATTATTTTAATGCCTTCTGATGAATATCAAGTAACGACGATGGTAGATTTTGGTACCAAAATATTGGGAACTCAAAATGCTACTTTAGATCATATTTCTGAATTTAAAGAAGAAATTGCAGATGCAAGAACATTCAGTTTTTTGCATGAAATTGAAATGCTGTTAGAAAATGATTTAATTAAAGGAGGAGATTTAAATAATGCAATTGTATATGTTGATAAAGAATTATCAGAAAGTACAATGCAAAAATTAAAGAAAGCATTTAAAAAAGATGATATTGCTGTAAAGCCAAATGGGATTTTAGACAACTTAACTTTGCATTGGGCAAATGAAGCAGCTCGTCATAAATTATTAGATGTTATTGGTGATTTAGCTTTAATTGGAATACGTATAAAGGGTAAAGTAATTGCAAATAAACCAGGTCATTTAATAAATACCCAGTTTGCTAAGAAATTGGCAAAAATCATAAAAGCAGAAAAGAGAAATTATGTTCCGCAATATGACTTAAATTTACCACCTTTATTAGATATTCATCAAATTATGGATATTCTTCCTCATAGACCACCTTTTTTATTGGTAGATAGAATTATAGAGCTTTCAGATAAACACGTTGTTGGTATGAAAAATGTTACTATGAATGAAGGTTTTTTCATAGGTCATTTTCCTGGTTCGCCAGTGATGCCAGGAGTTTTACAAGTTGAAGCGATGGCGCAATGTGGTGGAATTTTAGTGTTAAGTACTGTTCCTGACCCGGAAAATTATTTAACATATTTCATGAAAATGGATAAAGTTAAATTTAAACAAAAAGTTTTACCAGGGGATACATTAATTTTTAAAGCGGAATTAATTACTCCCATAAGAAGAGGAATTTGTCATATGCAGGCTTATGCTTATGCAAATGGAAAATTAGTTGCAGAAGCAGAATTAATGGCACAAATTGCTAGAAAAAAATAAATTATGAATCAACCATTAGCATATGTACACCCTCAAGCAAAAATTGCGAGAAATGTAGTAATAGAACCTTTTACAACAATACATAACAACGTAGTTATTGGTTCTGGAACTTGGATTGGTTCTAACGTTACTATTATGGAGGGTGCAAGGATCGGTAAAAATTGTAGAATTTTTCCTGGCTCAGTAATCTCCGCAATTCCACAAGACCTGAAGTTTGATGATGAAGAAACTACTGTAGAAATAGGAGATAATGTTACCATTAGAGAATGTGTAACCATAAACAGAGGCACGAAAGATAGAATGAAAACGACAGTTGGTAATAACTGCTTAATAATGGCTTATTGTCATATTGCACATGACTGTTTTGTTGGAGATAATTGTATTTTATCTAACAATACAACCTTAGCAGGGCATGTAACGATTGGTGATAATGTAGTGTTAGCAGGAATGGTTGCTGTACATCAATTTGCGTCTGTAGGAAAACACGCATTTGTTACCGGTGGATCTTTGGTTAGAAAAGATGTCCCTCCTTATGTTAAAGCAGCAAGAGAACCACTATCTTATGTAGGTATTAACTCTGTAGGACTAAGAAGAAGAGGATATTCGACAGAAAAAATAAGAGAAATTCAAAATATATTTAGAATTTTATTTCAGAAAAATTATAATTATACGCAAGCAATTGATATTATAGAAGCAGAAATGGAAGCAACTACTGAACGTGATGAAATTATACAATTTATAAAAGATTCACATAGAGGAATTATGAAAGGGTACTTCAATGTAAATTAATTAGTAATTATTTTGAAAATAAAATACTTATAACAAAACAAATAAAAAATTAAATGGCAACTACATCAGATATTAGAAACGGATTATGCATTAGATATAATAATGATATATATAAAATTATAGAATTTTTACATGTAAAGCCAGGTAAAGGTCCAGCATTTGTTCGAACAAAATTGAAAAGTGTTACGAATGGAAAAGTGGTAGATAACACATTTCCTGCAGGTAGAAAAATAGATGATGTAAGAGTTGAAACACATAAGTTTCAATATTTATATAACGATGGTGAGTTTTATCATTTTATGAACGAACAAGATTACTCTCAAATTCGTTTATTAGAGAGTGCTCTCGATGTTCCTGAATTAATGAAGGAAGGAGAAACTGTTACTATTATCATTAATTCTGAAGATGATATGCCGTTATCTGTTGATATGCCCGCTAGTGTAATTTTGGAAGTAACACATACGGAGCCTGGTGTAAAAGGAAATACAGCTACTAATGCAACAAAACCTGCAACTGTTGAAAGCGGTGCCACAGTAAACGTGCCTTTATTTATTAATGAAGGAGATAAAATTAAAATTGAAACTACAAAAGGAACGTATCAAGAGCGTATTAAAGAATAATTTTTCTTTCAGATGGATATCAAATAAAGTTTGATGGCTATTTTATATCCATTAGTTTTTTAATCATTTCTTTCAAGAAAAATTAGAGTGCATTTAAATTGAAATAATAAATTGAATTTTAAAAGAATACATACTTTAATAGAAATTGCTCAAATTTTGAATTGTGAGTTTGTTGGTGATGCCTCTTCTTCTATAAAAGGTATGAATGAAATTCATGTAGTAGAAAAAGGAGATATCGTTTTTGTGGATCATCCAAAATATTACAAGAAAGCTCTAGAATCAGCTGCAACAACTATATTGATTAACAAAAGAGTAGATTGTCCAGAGGGGAAATCACTTTTAATTTCCGAAGACCCTTTTCGAGATTTTAATAAATTAACAATTAATTTCAATCCATTTATTGCCTCTAAAAAAAGTATATCTGAGACTGTAGTTATAGGTTTAGGCGCAATTATACAGCCTAATGTTTTTATTGGTAGCAATGTGAAAATTGGTAAAAACTCTGTAATTCATCCCAATGTTACAATTTATGATAATATAGTTATTGGAAATAATGTAACGATACACGCAAATACAGTTTTAGGTGCTGATGCTTTTTATTACAAAAATAGGCCAGAAGGTTATGATAAACTTATTTCTGGAGGAAGAGTTGTCTTGGAAGATAATGTAGATTTAGGAGCTTCTTGTACAATAGACAGAGGGGTTACAGGAGATACCATAATTAAAGAAGGAACAAAAATAGATAACCAAGTTCATGTTGGACATGATACAGTTATTGGTAAAAAATGCTTAATAGCTTCACAAACTGGTATCGCTGGCTGTGTTATTATTGAAGATGAAGTAACTATTTGGGGGCAAGTCGGGACAAATAGTGGTATAACAATTGGCAAAGGAGCTATCATATTAGGTCAAACAGGAGTAACAAAGTCGGTAGCAGGAGGAAAAAGTTATTTTGGAACTCCGATTTCAGAATCTAGAGAGAAATTAAAAGAAATGGCAGAAATAAAACGTTTTCTAAAAGATAGAAAGAATTCCTAAAATTCTTTCTTAGAAACAATCAATAAACTATTTTTGCGGAACAAATTTAAATAATAAACCATGAGTGTTTTAGTAAATAAAAATTCAAAAATTATTGTACAAGGTTTTACGGGTAGTGAAGGCACTTTTCACGCCGGTCAAATGATTGACTATGGAACTAATGTTGTTGGTGGTGTAACACCAGGTAAGGGAGGTCAAAAACACTTAGATCAGCCAGTTTTTAATACAGTTGCAGAGGCTGTTGAAAAAGTAGGAGCAGATACTTCAATTATTTTTGTACCACCAGCTTTTGCTGCTGATGCAATTATGGAATCTGCAGATGCAGGAATTAAAGTAATTATTTGTATTACTGAAGGAATTCCTACTGCGGACATGGTAAAAGTAAAAGCATATATTGATAATAAAGATACTAGATTAGTTGGTCCAAATTGCCCTGGAGTAATCACTCCAAGTGAAGCTAAAGTTGGAATTATGCCAGGTTTTATCTTTAAAAAAGGTAGAGTTGGTATTGTTTCTAAATCAGGCACATTAACCTATGAGGCTGCGGATCAAGTTGTAAAACAAGGTTTTGGAATATCTACTGCAATTGGTATTGGAGGAGATCCAATCATTGGAACGACTACAAAAGAAGCTGTTGAATTGCTGATGAATGATGATGAAACAGAAGCAATTGTAATGATTGGTGAAATTGGTGGAAATTTAGAGGCAGAAGCTGCGCAATGGATTAAAGCTGATGGTAATAGAAAACCAGTTGTAGGCTTTATTGCAGGTCAAACTGCACCCGCAGGAAGAACAATGGGACATGCTGGAGCAATTGTTGGCGGAGCTGATGATACTGCGCAAGCAAAAATGAAAATTTTAGCAGAAAACGGAATACATGTAGTTAGTTCTCCAGCAAAAATTGGAGAAATGGTTTCAAGTGTCTTAAAATAAACGAGCTCTAAAAAGAGAATGAGATATAAATTCCCGTGAAAACGGGAATTTCTTTTTTATATTTGATCATCAACTAAATAAACAATATGAAATTACTAGAAAATAAATCAGCAATTATTACTGGTGCAACTAGAGGAATTGGACGTGGAATAGCAGTTGAATTTGCAAAACAAGGTGCAAATGTTGCTTTTACATATAGTTCTTCGGTAGATGCTGCAAATGCTTTAGAAGAAGAATTAAAATCTTTTGGAGTTTCTGCGAAAGGATACCAATCAAATGCAGCAAATTTTGATGCAGCCCAAGAATTGGCCAAAGAAGTTCAAAAAGAATTTGGTTCAATAGATATTTTAGTAAATAATGCAGGAATTACAAAAGATAATTTGTTAATGCGTATTTCTGAAGCAGATTTTGATAAAGTAATTGAGGTAAATTTAAAATCAGTTTTTAATTTAACAAAAGCTGTGATTAGACCAATGATGAAGCAAAGATCAGGTTCTATTATAAATATGAGTTCTGTGGTTGGTTTAAAAGGAAATGCTGGTCAAACAAATTATGCGGCATCTAAAGCAGGTATCGTAGGTTTTTCAAAATCTGTAGCTTTAGAATTAGGTTCAAGAAACGTCAGAAGTAATGTAATAGCGCCTGGATTTATAGAAACAGAAATGACAGGAAAATTAGATGAAGCAACTGTACAAAGTTGGAGAGATGCTATTCCACTAAAAAGAGGAGGAAAGCCTGAAGATATTGCAAATGCATGCGTATTTTTAGCTTCTGATATGAGTTCTTATATTACTGGACAAACTTTGTCTGTTGATGGTGGAATGCTTACATAATCACTTCTTTAGTGTTTTTTTTAGTTCATCTACTGTTAGCTTCAAATTATCTTTAAAATATGGTCAAGTATCTAATTTTAATGCCACAAAACAAATTTATACTGTAAATTTATGGTAGAAAAAAATATTGAATTATGAATGTAAAAGAAATATCGACCACACATCAAGCTGTTATTGAAGCTTTAAAAGAAAATCATTTGACAAGTTTTCAGATTTTAAAGAAAATAAAAAATATCTCATTAATACTTATTTTGTATAACATACTAGATGATTTAAAAAGTATGGGGATTTTAAAAAGTTACATGAAAGAAGGTGCTAAATATCATTATTTAACGCTATAGTTTAGATAACCTTAAAGCTTCTTTTTATGCCTTAAAAGTACTTAATTTTTTTAATTTTCAATTATTCAGAAACCTGCCACATATAACGTTGCAGGTTTCTCTTTTTTATACGATATTTATATTTTGCCACTAAAATAAATATATTGCAACTCACTTTCATAATATCTATAACTTTAGGATTTTTATTCAGTCTTTCCGTGGCTTATTTTCAATATTACAAATTAAAAAACAGGATTAAAGTAACCCCAATTTTATTTATTTTAAAAACAGTAAGTCTTTTTCTGTTAATTTTACTTTTAATCAACCCAAAAGTTGAAATAAAAGAAATAAATAATATAAAACCAGTAGTATCAATTTTAGTTGACAACTCTAAATCAGTGTCTTTTTTTCAGGAGAATAAAAACGTCTTAAATTTAATTAAGAATTTAAATGACAATATTGATTTAAAAAAGAAATTTGAGCTTAGCAATTTTTCTTTTGGTGCTGCTTTACAAGTAACGGATAGCTTTAGTTTTTTGGAAAATCAAACTAATATTTCAGAAGCAATACTTGGGGTAAATGAATTACATAAAGATAAAATTGCACCTATTATTTTACTTACTGATGGCAACCAAACGATAGGATCAGATTATGAATTCCTAAATTCTAAACAACCTATTTACCCTATTGTTATTGGTGATACTGCTAAGTATGTTGATTTAAAAATTACGCAGCTAAATTCTAACAAATACAGTTATATAAAGAATAAATTTCCTGTTGAAATAATTTTAAATTATGAAGGTGATAAAAGTATAACTTCACAGTTTTCAATCTTCACTGATGGAAAAACAATTTTTAGAAAAAATGTTCGTTTTTCACCTTCTAAAAAATCAGTAACGATAGTGGCAAATTTAAATGCTTCTAAAGAAGGTCTGCAATATTTTACAGCTTCTATTAGAAAACTCACAAATGAAAAAAACATCAAAAATAACATTAAGAATTTTTCAGTAGAGGTTATAGATGAACAAACAAAAATTCTTGTTTTAAGTTCAGTTATACACCCAGATATTGGCACTCTAAAAAAGTCAATAGAGCGCAATAAACAGCGATCTGTAGATTTTTTTTTAATTGATAAATTTAAAAATGAATTAATTGATTATGAATTAGTTATATTATATCAACCAAACAATAAGTTTAATTCTATATTTACCCAAATAAAACAAAATAATAGAAATTTTTTCATGATTTCTGGTGCAAATACAGATTGGAATTTTATTAATGAAAATCAATTAGGTTTTAGAAAGATAGCAATTAATCAAACAGAAAATTATGGTGCAATTTATAATGATTCATTTTTAACTTTTTTACAAGAGGATATTGGTTTTAATAATTATCCCCCATTAAAAGATAAATTCGGAGAAGTTTCTATTTCTAAAGAGCATCAAATCTTATTGCACCAAAATATTAACGGAATTCAAACCAAACAACCTTTATTGGTCAATTTTGATGTGAATAATCAAAAATCTGCAGTTTTATTTGGAGAAGGAATTTGGAAATGGAGAGCTGCCAGTTTTCTAACGACCAATTCTTTTGAAGAATTTGATAAGTTTACAGGAAGTTTAGTCCAATTTTTGGCATCTAATAAAAAGAGAGATCGTTTAGAAGTAGCCGCAGAAAATATCTATCCTGCAAATTCAACGGTCAATATTTCAGCATTTTATACAGATAAAAACTATCGATTTGATGCAAGAGCAACTTTAGAATTATTGATAACAAATAAAGAAACAAGAGAAGTTATAAAAATTCCTTTTTCATTAATTAACAATTCTTATCAATTAGAGATAGAGAACCTAACTTCCGGAGAATATACCTATAGAGTTGAGGTTTTAGATCAGGATATTCATAAATATGGGCGTTTTAAAATTACCGAATATCAAATTGAAGAGCAGTTTACAAATGCTAATGTAAATAAGTTAAAACAATTGGCTACAAAAACAGGGGGGAAACTGTTTTATAAAAATCAGATTGATGATTTAAAAAATGAACTTTTAGAAAATAAATCTTTTTATACAGTTCAAAAATCATCAGTTAAACAACAAAATTTAATTGATTGGAAATGGATTTTATTTTTTGTAATTTCTTTAATTACAGCGGAATGGTTCATTAGAAAATTTCATGGTAAAATTTAATTTTATCATACGTGTTTTTTTAACTTTATATGAAAAGTACGAGTCTGTTTAACCTTTATTTGTATTTTTTTATTCATAAAATAAATCGATAATATTAGTCTATGGTTGGTAAATTTTGAATCTAATATTTTAAAAGTGTATTTAAAGATGCTTTAGAAACCTATTTTTGAAAAAAAAAGACTGAATTATAAAATGAATTTGGTGAAGTTTAAAAGATTATTTTTATTTAAGTCCTATCACTTTATAAATTTAAGTTTCTAAAGATTCTTAGTATATAGATTGTGTTTAAAGAACTTATATCGTAAATTTGATCATAATTAAAAACATATAAAATGGCAAATAATCAAATGGAATTAAATTTACCAAAAGGAGGCATCTTTTTTGTTGTAATAATTGTAGCAGTAATAATTTTATTTTCAAAATCTACGATAACTATTGGTCCTGGAGAAGGAGGAGTTATTTTTGAATCTTTAGGAAGTGGTATAAATACTGAAAGAACGTATGGAGAAGGATTTCATATTGTAGCTCCTTGGAATAGAATGATTGTAAGAAAAGTTCGTCAACAATCTATTTCAGATGAAATGAATGTGCTTTCCGTAAATGGGTTAGAAGTTAAAGTAAATGGTACAATTTGGTATGAACCAGAGTTTAAAAATTTGGGATTACTAATTAAAACGAAAGGAGAAGATTATGAGCGTGAATTGCTAGACCCTGCAATTAATGCAGCAGCAAGAAGTGTTGTTGGACGTTATACACCAGAACAATTATATTCGAGTAAAAGAGATGTAATTGAGCAAGAAATTTTAGATGAAATTCAAATAGTTTTAAAAAATCAATATTTGTTGGTTACACGAGTACTAGTAGAAGATGTTAAATTACCAACCACTATTAGAACAGCAATTGAAACTAAGTTAAAACAAGAGCAAGAATCTTTGGAATACGAGTTTAGAATTGCGAAAGCAGAGAAAGAAGCAAAAAGACAAGAAATTGATGCGGAGGGTAAAGCGATAGCAAATAAAATTTTAAGTGCATCTCTAACCGATAAAATTTTACAAGAAAAAGGAATTGAAGCTACTTTAGAGCTTTCTAAATCTCCGAATAGTAAAGTAATTATTATTGGTTCTGGGAAATCTGGAATGCCAATTATATTAGGAAATCAATAAAAAATTATTTCTTATGATAACATAAAAATCCAGTTAAAAGCTGGATTTTTTATTGTTTTATATTCATATATGTAGTTATTTTTTACTATTTCTACAAAGTGCAAGCACTTTCTAACTTTATATCATAAAAGTAAAATGAAAATTCGTTAGGACGGCCGTGCTATAAACAAAAAGGAGATCTTTAAAAAGGATAGAGGTTCCTAAATTCTATAAATGCCAACGACAAACAATTGACTTAATTAGTTTTTTACCGGAATTTTATTACGTTCTATTTTGCCTTTCTTGAGTGCTTTGTAATTTTCATAACAATCTAATACAGCTTCAATCATTTGTAAATCAGACGCTTTTTTAATAAAGTAATCTGAGTAACTGCAATCAACAAGTAAGTCTGTTAATTCTTGTCTATCCATATCTAGATATTCCATCATAACTTCTCTATCAAATTTACCGGCTAACATTTTACGTAAATTATCTTCTTTTTTTAGCTTTTGAAGCTTTCTTAACTGTTTAGGTTTTTTCCCAAAAAGATTATATAAGAAATCAATAGGTTGAAATAAAGCAGCAATAGGAGAGGAGAAGTTTTTACTTTTCGGATTCCCAACTTCATACGTTTGTGGCAAACCGTTAATATGGATTCTGGTAAATCTGTCTTTTGGTACTTGTTTAATGTCTATCTCTAAAACTCCAATTAACTTGGTTGACTTTATAATAACTTCTTTAATTTCTTCAGGCTTTTCATACAGTGCAATTTCTAGCTCATTGCCTTTCAGTAAATCATTTGTAATTTTTAATTTAATTGAAGAAAACCCTAAATAAGAAACTAAAATGGTGTCATTTGTTTTTGTAGGTAGTTCAAAAAAACCTTTTTCATTCGTAATGGTTCCTTTTACCGTGTTCAAATTTAAAACATGAGCAGCACTTAAAGGGTACTTGCTTAAAGCGTGTATAATTTGACCTTTTAAGGTTTTAGATTGGATAGAATCTTTTTGCGAAAATGCGCTTAAACTTAAAAATAAACACAGAATAAATAGGTTCTTTTGCATAATGGCTAATTTAAGAATAAAACGGTATAGAAAGGTTAATATTTTGTGAAGAAGTCATTTTTAATTCTATAAAAGTGCGCGTAACTGGAGTCGAACCAGCACGTTCTTGCGAACACAAACCCCTCAAGCTTGCACGTCTACCAATTCCGCCATACGCGCTTTTTAAGAACTAAAATAAAAAAGTTAAGCAATGAGCTTAACTTTTTATTGTGACCGGGCTGGGGCTCGAACCCAGGACCCTCTCCTTAAAAGGGAGATGCTCTACCAACTGAGCTACCAGGTCTTAATTTAAGAGTGGTGCAAATATACTATCAAACATTGTAATTTGAAATATAAAATCGAATAATTTTTAAGATATTTGCTTAAAATATAAAAAAGTGAAAATAGTTTTATTAGGGTATATGGCTTCTGGGAAATCTAGCGTTGGAAAAAGACTTTCTAAGAAGTTGTCTATGAGGTTTATAGATTTAGATGATTACATTATTGAAAAAGAACACATGTCTATTCAGGATGTTTTTAAAAATAAGGGTGAAATCTACTTTCGCCGAATTGAAAGCAAATATTTAAGTGAAATTCTGTCGATAAATGATGATTTCATACTTTCTTTAGGTGGAGGGACACCTTGTTATGGAAATAACATGGAAGAAATCAATAAAAGTGATGTAATTTCTGTTTATTTACAAGGAAGTATTCCAACTATAATTAAAAGACTAATTAAAAAGAAAAGCAAAAGACCGCTAATTGCTTTTTTAGGAGATGATAAAATTCCTGAGTTTGTCGCTAAACATATTTTTGAAAGACGTCCTTTTTATGAGCAGGCTAAAATGACTATTAAAATTGATGATAAATCTAAAAAGGAAATTACGGCGGAATTAGAGAAAATATTAAATTAAATAGGCTGTAGCTTCCTTATCTAAAAAATCAATCTGGATGTGTTCTTTGATTGAAGTTGATAATGAAATTCCTTTAAAATCTGCCTTAACAGGATATTTTTTATGATTTCTATTCACTAAAACTGCAGTTTTAAATCTTTTTAAAGGAACATCTAAAAAGTGCTTTACGCCATAGATTAATGTAGTTCCAGAATTTAAAACATCATCCACCAGGACTAATGATTTGTTTTTGTAATCTTTAACTTCTAATGAAGTTGAAACTGGTTCTAATGGTTTCTTCTTATTAATATTTACTTGGCATATAGTTGCCTTTAGAGTAGAAATTTCTTGAATAATTTCCACTAGTTTTTTAGCAAAAATATAACCATTTCCCACAATACCAGCAATAACTACTTCTTTTTCATTGCTATTGCTCTCGTAAATCTGGTAGGCGATTCTTTTAATTTTTTGGTTTACTTGAACCGTATTTAATATGATGTTACTTTCTACTGTCATAAGTTTTCTTCTGTATCTTCTGTCTCCTCCTGATATCCTTCTATATCTCGTCTATCTTTTTTAGTAGGTCTTCCAGTACCTTTTTTTCGGTAATAATCTTTAGAATATTTTAAAAGTTCATTCTTTTCAAATTCTTCTTTTGGTGTAATATCCTTTCTGTAAATATCTACTAATTTTGCCCCAACTCTGCTCTCTGGTAAATCTAAAACTTTTATTTGATAATTAATTTGATTTTTTCTAACTAAAATCAATTCACTTCCAAAAATTTCTTTGGAGGGTTTTATATTCTTATTTTCAATTTTAACTTGTCCTTTTTTACAAGCTGTAGTTGCTATACTCCTCGTTTTAAAAAATCGGATGCACCATAAGTATTTATCAATTCTCATAAAAAAAGTTAAAAATTAAAGTTTGTCTTTTTACAAAGGTATAAAAATGGTAAATTGCGAGCACAAATTTTGATAATAAATGAATAAAATAAAAAACATAGTAGCTTTTATAGTTTTTACTCTAATTATTTATGCTTGCGGTACCTCGTCTACTGGAGTTGTTGATGATTTTGATTACGAAGCGCAAGCTTTAATGGATAATGATACTTTAGTGAAATTTTTAAAAAATCATTATTTTGATACTTCTGTTGATTCGGTAAAAACTTTAGTTTCTGGAGAGACTGCGCTTTATGATGATTCTAAGTTAAAGTCGATGAGTGTTACAGATTTTGAAGTAGATTATACTTTATATTATTATACTAATAGAATAGGTAGTCCGAGCATAGATAAAGGATTCCCAACAGTAATGGATTCTGTGTTTGTAAAATATTTTGGTCAAAGAATCGTTAATACTGATAGTATTAGTAACTCTTTTGATAATAATAATGGTATTTGGTTTACACTTAATAGCGTGATTAGAGGCTGGACTTTTGGATACACAAAATTCAAAGGAGGAGATAATATAACGGATAATGGTCCAATTACTTACGAAAATGGAGGAAATGGAATTTTATTTATTCCTTCCGGTTTGGCATATTCTAATCAAGGTAAAGGTCCTATTTTAGCAAATGAATCTGTCTTTTTCTATATAAATTTATTTGACTTTGTGCAAGATACAGATCATGATAATGACGGTATCCCTTCAATTAATGAAGATGTAGATGGTAATGGCGATCCTAGAGATGATGATACAGATAAAGATGGGGTTCCAAATTACTCTGATATTGATGATGATGGAGACGGGGTATTAACAAAAGATGAGGATGCTAATGGAGATGGAAACCCAGCAAATGATTTTAGCGATTCTAATAATCCAACATTGGCAGATTATTTAAATCCAGATATTAAATAAATAAATTTAATTCTTACTAAAAAACAAAAAATGCTCTTGAGAAATCAAGAGCATTTTTTAATGAAAGAAGTTTTTGTTATAATTTATAGGACAAACCAATAATAATTTGATTGATTCTAGTATCAAAATTTCGTTCTATTGCACCTGCAAGAAAGGTAGACTCAATTCCAGAAAAAGCTCTTTCCCATCTTAGATCTATTCCTAACTTGCCAAATTCAACTCCCCCACCAAATTGAAGCCCCATTGTAAAGCCATCAGCATCGACAGTAGAAATATCACTAATTTCAAAATTAGAAGCTAAAATATATTGAAAAGATGGCCCAATAAAAACATTGCCAATTCCAAAAATTTTCTTTCCTAATAAAATAGGAATGTCTATTTTTTGAAACGAATATGAAGTAGTTTTGGCTGCAAATTTATAAAACACTTCATTTTCTAAATTTGTATACACCAATTCTGGTCTAACATAAAAACCAAGAATAGGTAATTTAAAACGTAACCAAACTCCTGCATGATAACCAGTTTTACTTTTTGCGCCAGAGAAAACGTCAGATTGAACCTCTTTAATTGAATTTGAGTTATAGTTTAAACCTCCTTTAACACCAAAATCTAATTGAGCATTCGACGCCTGACTTAATCCTAAAGTCAAACACAATATTAAAATTATTTTTTTCATAATTTAAGTTTTATCGATTTCTATTTTACACTTTTTAAAATGAAAACGTTCTTATTTTCTCGAAATTACTTTTTTTACAGCTTTTAAAACTGCTGCCGCATCTAAACCATATTTCGCCATTAATTGAGCTGGAGTTCCAGATTCTCCAAAAGTATCATTAGTAGCAACAAATTCTTGTGGAGTTGGATTGTTTAAAGCTAAGGTTCTAGAAACACTTTCTCCTAAACCACCTAGCTTATTATGTTCTTCAGCGGTAACAATACAACCTGTTTTTGCAACAGACTTTAAGATAATTTCTTCATCTAAAGGTTTAATTGTATGAATGTTTATAACGTCAACAGAAATTCCTTCAGCCTCTAATTGTTCAGCTGCTTGCAAAGATTCCCAAACTAAATGACCAGTTGCAACGATAGTTACATCTGTTCCTTCTGTTAATTGAATTCCTTTTCCAATTTCAAATTTTGCATCTTCTGGCATAAATACAGGAACTTTTGGGCGTCCAAAGCGCAAGTATACTGGTCCGTCGAAATCTGCAATTGCTATAGTAGCTGCTTTTGTTTGATTATAATCACAAGGATTTATGACAGTCATTCCTGGTAACATTTTCATCAAACCAATATCTTCTAAAATTTGGTGTGTTGCTCCGTCTTCTCCTAAAGTAACACCTGCATGTGAAGCACAAATTTTTACATTTTTTCCAGAGTATGCAACGGATTGGCGTATTTGATCATAAACTCTACCAGTGGAAAAGTTGGCAAACGTTCCTGTAAAAGGTATTTTACCTCCAATGGTTAAACCAGCAGCAATACCAATCATATTTGCTTCTGCAATTCCAATTTGGAAAAACCTTTCTGGATTTTCTTTAATAAATTGATCCATTTTTAAAGAACCAATTAAATCTGCACATAGAGCAACTACGTTTGGATTTGTTCTTCCTAATTCAGTTAAACCATCACCAAAACCAGAACGTGTATCTTTTTTCTCTGTGTATGTATATTTTTTCATTGTAAACTTGTTGTGTTGTAAAATTTGCGTAAAAATAAACTTTTATTTCCCTTTAAAGAAGAGAAAAGCGAGATTAGAAAAAAGACTTTTTAACATAATGTGAGGAAGTCCAAGATTTAAATTTTTTAAACTAAATATGATGAGAAATTACAAGTTCATCAATTCTTTATAAAGTTTATAAACAGGCAATCCTACTACATTAAAATAACTTCCTTCTATGTTATTAATACCTATAAGGCCAATCCATTCCTGAATTCCGTAGGCACCAGCTTTGTCAAAAGGTTTATAGTTTTTTATGTAATAATTAATTTCTTCATCAGTAATATTGTTAAAAGAAACAATGGTTGTATCGCTAATTATCTTTTGAAAATATTTACTTTTAATACTTATTGAAGTAATTACTTCATGTTTTTTTCCTGATAAAGCGCTTAACATGCTAAATGCATCTGCTGCATTTTTTGGTTTACCTAAAGCTTTACCATCCAGCCAAACAATAGTATCAGAAGTAATTAATAAATCGTTTTCTGATAAGTTTGTAAATGCCTTTGATTTTAAATCAGCCAAAAAATCAGTGATTTCGCAACCTTTTAACTCTTTTGGATATACTTCTGCAACTTCTTTCAGTTCAATTGTAAAATCAATATTCAAATCTTTAAAGAATTCCTGTCTTCTTGGAGAGCCAGAAGCTAAAATTATATTATAATCTTTTAATTTTTCTCTTAACATCAGGAATTAATTACGAATTGAAACTCTTTTTAATCCTGGCTAAATCCCTTTTGTTATCTCGGTCTTTAAGAACTTCACGCTTATCGTGCGTTTGCTTCCCTTTAGCTAATGCAATTTCTAATTTAGCAAAACCTCTATCATTTATAAACAAACGTAAAGGAACAATCGTATTTCCTTTGGCTTCAACATCTTTTCGTAAACTTCTTAATTCGCGTTTATTTAAAAGCAATCTACGTTCACTTTTTGGTTTGTGATTAAAATGATGACCAAACATATATTCTTGGATATACATATTCACAATAAACAATTCTCCACGTTCATTAAATTCACAAAAACTTTCTGTAATTCTAGCCTGACTTAATCTTATTGATTTAATTTCTGTTCCCGTTAATTGAATTCCAGCAACTAATTTGTCTAGAATT
This sequence comes from Polaribacter sp. Hel1_33_78, assembly GCF_900106075.1. Lineage (NCBI taxonomy): Bacteria > Pseudomonadati > Bacteroidota > Flavobacteriia > Flavobacteriales > Flavobacteriaceae > Polaribacter > Polaribacter sp. Hel1_33_78. The sequence goes on along the minus strand of NZ_LT629794.1, from coordinate 1,916,529 downwards.
TCAAATTCAAAACGTGCTTTTTTATTCTGTATATTTATCTTTTTCTGAACAGTCATTGACTGATTTAGTTTTAAAATTATTTTTACAAATATACATTTTTGGTTAAGATAAAGAAGTGTAATATTGTACTTCAACTATTGAATAACTTAAAAAAACACAGAATGAAATACTTCTATATACTTTTAGCACTTTTCATTATTTCATGCAAGGCTTCAAAAAAGGAGTATACTGCTCAGGACATCATAGATAATTGTATCATAAATTCGGGAGCAAATAAGGTTTCTAACGCTAATATTGCCTTTAAATTTAGAGATAAAAAATATAGTGCAAAAAGAAACAAGGGACTTTTTAATTTAACTAGAAGTTTTGATTCGATTAAGGATATTTTAAGTAATAATAATTTTACAAGATTCGCTGAAGGAGTGGAGATTAAGGTTGCAGATTCAATGGCTTTAAAGTATGCTAATTCCGTTAATTCTGTGCATTATTTTTCCGTACTTCCTTTTGGACTGGATGATAAAGCGGTTCATGCAAAACGTTTGCCTTCATCAACAATAAAAGGGAAAGAATATTACAAAGTTGAAATCACATTTTCTGAAGATGGAGGAGGAGAAGACTTTGAAGATGTATTTATTTACTGGATTGGTAAAGAGGATTTTTTAATTGATTACTTAGCGTACGCTTATCATACAAATGGAGGAGGGAAACGGTTTAGAGCTTTAAAGGAGCAAAGCAATAAAAAAGGAATTCGTTTTGTAGATTATGATAATTATAAACCATTAAATAACTCAATTTCCTTAATTGATATTGATCAAGCTTTTGAAGAAAATCAGCTTAAAAAAGTTTCTGAGATTATTTTGGAAGATATTAAAGTTGATATTTTAAACTAAAGTTGTTAGCTGTGGTAATTTTTGGAGAATGAAAAATTTTTATCTAATAATTTTATAAAAAGTATTTTGATACAAATTTGATATAAAAATAAATTTCACACAATTTCTAAAATACGTTATTCAACTTTCTCTATTTTACTCATTTTTTTACCGTCAGTAATAGTTACAATGTATAGACTAGCATTGTCATGATCATCCATGTTTTTATGCTTTTCTTCTCCTAAAATGTTATTTACAAAAGTTGGAGTTGTATTGCTATGACCCACAACTAAAACTGTTTTTCCTGCTGTATTATTTTGAAATATTGAATCGTACATATCTCTTGGGTCATAATTATTAATGGCTAATTGTTTGCTTTTAGCCGTGGGTTCAGCGGTTTGCATTGTTCTGTGGTAATTTGTAGAGTAGATAGCATTTAAATTAATTTTTTCAAAATAATCAGCCCATCTTTCTGCTCTCTCTAAACCTTTTCTATTCAAATTTGGGTCTTTATTAGCTGCGTCTGTTCTGTCTTTTTCTGCATGCCTAATTAGATAATACGTAGTTTTAGTTTCTTCTGAGGTACAAGAAATTAATGAACTAAATATAAAAATAAATAGGATAAGGAATTTTTTCATGATAATATTTTTCACTCCAAATATACTAAAAAAGGAAAAGCGGTATTTTTGAAATACCGCTTTTAAGAATAACTAAATTTTTATGATTAATTCTGAACCAAATCTGACTGATTTCTAAAAACCAATTGATCATCAAAAGCATCTAAAAGAATAATACTATCTGTCGTTACTTTTCCCGATAAAATATCTTTTGAAAGTTGATTTAATACTTCCTTCTGAATCACTCTTTTTACGGGTCTAGCTCCAAACTCTGGTTGATATCCTTTTCTAGCCAAATATTCAATAGCCTCATCTGTGGCATCTATATAGATATCTTGTTTGCCAATCATTTTCTTTAAATGAGCTAATTGTAATTTAACTATTTCAAAAATATCACTTTTTGTAAGTGGTGTAAACATAATTATATCATCAATTCTATTTAAAAATTCTGGTCTTACGGATTGTTTTAACAATCCTAAAACTTCAACTTTTGCCAACTCAGTTATAGATTCTAGATCAGCTTTTGGATCACTAAATTTTTCCTGAATTATATGACTTCCCATATTTGAAGTCATAATAATAATGGTATTCTTAAAATCAGCTACACGTCCTTTGTTATCGGTTAATCTTCCTTCATCTAAAACTTGTAATAGTACATTAAAAGTGTCTGGATGTGCTTTTTCAATTTCATCTAAAAGCACCACAGAATAAGGTCTTCTTCTTACAGCTTCTGTTAATTGTCCGCCCTCATCAAAACCCACGTATCCCGGAGGAGCACCAATTAGCCTACTCACAGAATGGCGTTCTTGATATTCACTCATATCAATTCTTGTCATGGCATTTTCATCATCAAATAAATAAGAAGCTAAAGCTTTTGCTAATTCTGTCTTTCCAACTCCAGTTGTTCCTAAAAATAAGAAAGAACCAATTGGCTTGCTAGGGTTTTGTAATCCTGCTCTAGATCTTCTTACGGCATCAGAAACTGCAATAATTGCTTCTTCTTGTCCAACAACTCTTTTATGTAATTGATCTTCTAATTTTAATAATTTTTCACGTTCTGACTGAATCATTTTCGTCACAGGAACTCCTGTCCATTTTGCAACAACTTCAGCTATATCTTCATAAGTTACTTCTTCTTTTATTAAAGAACTTTCTGATTGGTTTTCTTGTAAATCTTTTTGCAGTTGTTCTAAATTTTCTTGTGCAGTTTTAATTTTACCATATCGTATCTCTGCAACTTTTCCATAATCACCGTCGCGCTCGGCCTTTTCTGCTTCAATTTTAAAATTTTCAATGACTAATTTTGCGTTTTGGATGTTATCTACAACTTCTTTCTCAGACTTCCATTTGGCACTCATTTCATTACGTTCCTCTTTCAAATTTGCTAAATCTGAACGTAAAGATTTTAATTTCACTTCGTCTTTTTCACGCTTAATGGCTTCAATTTCTATCTCTAACTGCATTACTTTTCTATCTAATACATCTAATTCTTCTGGTTTAGAATTGATTTCCATTCGAAGTTTTGCCATGGCTTCATCCATTAAGTCAATAGCTTTATCAGGTAAAAAACGATTGGAAATATAACGTTGAGATAATTCTACAGCGCCAATAATGGCCTCATCTTTAATACGAACTTTATGATGAGTTTCATATTTTTCTTTAATTCCTCTTAAAATAGAAATAGCGCTTTCAGTATCGGGCTCATTCACAATAATTTTCTGAAAACGTCTTTCTAAAGCTTTATCTTTTTCAAAGTGTTTTTGATATTCATCTAAAGTGGTTGCCCCAATTGCCCTTAATTCTCCACGAGCTAAAGCTGGCTTTAAAATGTTTGCCGCGTCCATTGCTCCTTGACCTCCTCCAGCACCAACAAGCGTATGAATCTCATCAATAAAGAGTACAATATCTCCAGCAGATATTGTTACTTCATTTATAACCGCTTTTAAACGTTCTTCAAATTCTCCTTTATATTTTGCACCAGCAATTAAGGCTCCCATATCTAAAGAGAAAATAAGCTTGTCTTTCAGGTTTTCTGGGACATCCCCATCTACAATTCTGTGCGCTAAACCTTCTGCAATCGCTGTTTTTCCTGTTCCAGGTTCCCCAACTAAAATTGGGTTATTTTTCGTTCTCCGTGATAAAATTTGTAATAATCTACGTATTTCTTCATCTCTACCAATTACAGGGTCTAATTTGCCATCTTCGGCTAATTTATTTAAGTTTTTGGCGTATTTATTTAAAGAATTATAGGTTTCTTCTTGGCTTTGAGAAGTAACTCTTTCACCTTTTCGTAATTCTTCAATGGCTGCTAGTAAATGTTTCTCTGTAACTCCTTGGTCTTTCAAAACTTGAGCAATATTACTTTTGGATTTAAAAATAGCTAAGATTAAATGTTCTATTGAAACATAATCATCTTTCATCTTTTTAGCAATGACAGCTGCTTCTGTTAAAGTTTTACCTGCTTCTCTGGAGATCATTAATTCTGCGCCAGAAACTTTAGGTAAACTTTCTAATTGTTTATCTAAAATTTGGTCAACAACAATACTATTAATGTTTAATTTCTTCAATAAAAAAGGTAATACATTTTTATCAACTTGAGTTAATGCTTTAAAAAAATGTTCATTTTCTATTTGATTATGGCTAAAACTTTGGGCAATTTGTTGCGCCATCTGTATGGTTTCTTGTGATTTTGTGGTGTAATTGTTCAAGTTCATTTTCTTTTGTTTTTTGATTCCCTTTTTCAAAGGATTTACAATTTAATTTTCATAATAAATGAATCAACTTTAATACCATCAACTAAAACGAAAAAAATAAAGTCATTTTGTCTTGTTAAATCTTGAGAAAACTGACTTTTTGACACATAAAAGTTTCATACATTTGCATTTATAAAAAAAAACATGGGCGTATTCAACAGTTTATTTGGTAGTAAAGAACCTCAAAAAGAAAAAGTATCTTATTTAAAATGGATACCATTGTCCTCTTTAGAGCAGCTAGATACAATAAAGAAACAATCTAAAACTGAATCTATACTTATTTTTAAACATTCCACTCGTTGTGGAATTAGTAAAATGGTTATCAAACAATTTGAAGGTTTGTTTCAAGAAAATCATCAGTACTTAAAAGTATATTATTTAGACTTGTTAAACTACAGGAATGTGTCTGATGAAGTAGGATATACCTTTCAAGTAATACATCAATCTCCTCAATTATTGGTTATTAAAAATGAAGTTTCCGTGCATGCTGTCTCGCATAATGATATTACTCAAATTAATTTAACAAGATTTATATAGTTTAAATTCGTGAAAAACCTATTTTAAGTCTTATTTTTGTATCTCAAATTTATATTCCTTTGGCAGAAATAAGCACTTCAGAAAAAAAAGTAGGTAAACAATTATACGGATATCAAAAAGACGCTCTTCAGGAAATCTTTAGAAGGTTTGAAGATGCTCCTCAAGATTATCATCTGTTATATCAGTTGCCAACTGGAGGTGGAAAAACAGTTATTTTTTCAGAAATTGTTAGGCGTTATTTAGAAAAGTTTAAAAAGAAGGTTTTAGTCTTAACACACAGAATAGAGTTGAGCAAACAAACGTCTAAAATGTTGGACGAGTTCGGTGTTAACAACAAAATCATAAACAGTACAGCAAAGTTAGATGACCAAGATGAATACAGTTGTTTTGTTGCAATGGTTGAGACTTTAAAGAATCGTTTAAATGATGAAAAACTAGATATTTCCGATATAGGTTTAGTCATTGTGGATGAGGCACATTACAATTCATTTACTAAAATTTTTAAGTTTTTTGATAAATCTTTCATATTAGGTGTTACAGCAACTCCATTAAGTTCTAATGTGAAATTGCCTATGTATGAGAACTATCAAGAGTTGTTTGTGGGAGAATCTATTCAGCATTTAATTGATAATGAATATTTAGCAAGTGCTAACCTATATTCATATAATGTAGGATTAACTTCTTTAGAAGTCGGTGCAAATGGCGATTATACGGTTAAATCATCAGAAGATTTGTATACTAATTCAGATATGCTTTCTAAATTGGTTTCTGCGTATGAAGAAACGGCAAAAGGAAAAAAGACTTTAATTTTTAATAATGGTATTAATACTTCTATTCAGGTGTATCACGCTTTTAAAAAAGCGGGTTACCCTATTGCTCATTTAGACAATACTAATACAAGAAAAGAACGCGATTTTATTTTAAAATGGTTTCATAAAACACCGAATGCCATTATCACTTCTGTAAGTATTTTAACAACTGGTTTTGATGAACCGAGTATTGAGGCTATTATTTTAAACAGAGCAACAAAATCTCTTACATTATATTATCAGATGATTGGTCGTGGTTCTAGAATATATAGTAAAAAGAATACTTTTGAAGTTATTGATTTAGGTAACAATTTTCACAGATTTGGACCTTGGGGTGCAGATTTAGATTGGCAAAAAATGTTTAGAGCTCCTGATTATTATCTAAATGCAATTCTTTCTGATGAGGATATTGAAAGTACTTTTAGATATGAATTACCAGCAGATGTTAAAAAAGAATTTGCCAATTCTCAGGATACATATTTTGACATGAAATTCGTTTACATAGATACCATTAGGGCTGGAGAATCCTCTAAAAGAGTTTTAGAGAAGTCGATAGAGCACCATGCAAAAATGTGTATTGAAAACAGTGAAGATGTATTTGATGCTTTAATTTTAGCTAAGAAACTGGGCGAGGAGATAGATGATAGAATAAATAGATATGCAAAATGTATTTCTAAAAGTACACACAACTTCGTTACTTGGTTAAAAGATGATTATCGAAAAAAGTTAAATGCCTTTTTACGTTCTAATTTTGATGAAGTCTATGAAGAGATTTTTGGGCACCCTCCAATAGAGGAATGATTAATAATATAAAACTCTTAATCTTTCGGGTTTTATGCCGTGCACAAAATAATTATTTTAGGTGCAAAAAAAACCTCACAAAAGTGAGGTTAAATAAGTAATATTTTTTAAAATTTTGGAAAGATAAGAATGTTATTTAGCAGGTAATACTTTACCAACACATTCACCAAATCCAATGCGTACTTTATCGTTTATGCAATGAGCACGCATAATGACGGTGTCATTATCATTTATAAATTTACGTTCTGTTCCGTCTTTTAATTTGATAGGATTTTGTCCTCTCCAAGTTAACTCTAACATAGAGCCATAACTATCTTTAGTCGGACCAGAAATAGTACCAGAACCCATCATATCTCCAGCTTCTATTGGACAACCGTTTACTGTATGATGCGCTAATTGTTGCGCCATTGTCCAATACATGTATTTAAAATTAGAATTTGCAACGACAGTTTCTTCTCCGTTCTCTGGTTGAATTCCTACTTGTAAATGAATATCATAACTTCCTTTTCCTTTTTGCTTTAAATAAGGTAAAGGTTCGTGAACTTGTTTAGGATTATCCACTCTAAATGGTTCTAAAGCGTCTAAAGTTACGATCCATGGAGAAATGGTAGAGGCGAAACTTTTTCCTAAAAACGGCCCTAAAGGCACGTATTCCCAAGCTTGAATGTCTCTAGCGGACCAGTCGTTAAATTGAACCAAACCAAAAATATATTCTTCAGCTTCTTCAATAGGAATTCTATCTCCTAAAGCATTTGCGTCCGTTGTAATAAAAGCCATTTCTAACTCAAAATCTAATAATGTAGTAGGGCCAAAACCTGGAGTTTTACTTCCTTCAGTTGGTCTTGTTTGGCCATAAGGTCTTCTAACAGGTGTTCCAGAAGGAATAATAGAAGAACTTCTACCGTGATATCCAATCGGAATGTGCAACCAATTTGGTAATAATGCATTTTCAGGATCTCTAAATAGAGAACCTACGTTCGTGGCGTGTTCTTTACTCGCATAGAAATCTGTATAATCACCAACAGCAACAGGTAATAACATTTCTACTTCATCCATTCTAAAGATAATTTTATCTTTATGATCTGCATTGTCTCTCAAATCCCCACTGGTAACATCAAAGACTTCAGCAATTCTATTTCGCACAAGTCGCCATGTTTTTCTACCATCTGCAATAAAATCATTTAAATTATCTTGTAAAAAAATATCATCTGTTAACGGAATACCTTTGAAATAGCCTAACTGATGAAAAGCTCCTAAATCTATAGCAAAATTTCCAATTCTACTGCCAATTGTAATAATATCATCTCTAGTAATAAAAACACCAAAAGGGATGTTTTGTATTGGAAAATCTGAGTCTTCATTAACTTTTAACCATGATTTTCTATTAGGATTATTTGCTGTTATAATCATTGTCTTTTTTTTTGTTTTTTCAAACCTACATAATTTTTTAGCATTTTTAAATAAAAAAATCATGAAAAAATGAATTTTAACAACACTTTATAGTCAATTTGAGAATAAGATGAAAAAGTTATTAAATTTTATAAAAACTTATTTTTAAAAGAGTTGTTTTTTGTTACTTTTGATGCTTATTTAAAACAACCACAATGCAATTAGATAATCAAATTTTTGACCTAATACAGGAAGAAAAAGAAAGACAATTAAATGGTATAGAGTTAATCGCTTCAGAAAATTTTGTAAGCGATCAAGTGATGTTGGCCCAAGGTTCTATTTTAACCAATAAATATGCTGAAGGATATCCGGGAAAAAGATATTATGGAGGTTGTGAAATTGTTGATATTGTAGAACAAATCGCTATTGACCGAGCTAAAGAATTGTTTGGTGCAGAGTATGTAAATGTGCAACCTCATTCTGGTTCTCAGGCAAATACAGCAGTATTTTTTGCATGTTTAAAACCAGGAGATACTATTTTAGGATTCGATTTATCTCATGGAGGTCATTTAACACATGGTTCTTCAGTAAATTTTTCAGGCAGATTATACAATCCAACTTTTTATGGTGTTGATAAAGAAACTGGAGTTTTAAATTATGATAAAATTCAAGAAACAGCAACTAAAGAGCAGCCAAAGTTAATTATTGCCGGTGCTTCTGCATATTCTAGAGATATTGATTATAAGCGCTTCAGAAAGATTGCTGATAGTGTTGGTGCTATTTTATTGGCAGATATTTCGCATCCTGCTGGTCTAATAGCCAAAGGTATTTTAAATGATCCTTTGCCTCATTGTCATATTGTAACATCTACAACCCATAAGACCTTACGCGGACCAAGAGGAGGGATTATAATGATTGGTAAAGATTTTGAAAATCCTTTCGGAGAAACTTTGAAAAGTGGAAAATTAAAAAAAATGTCCACATTACTTAATTCTGCAGTTTTTCCTGGTAATCAAGGTGGTCCGTTAGAACATGTGATCGCTGCAAAAGCGATTGCTTTTGGAGAAGCATTAACAGATGAGTTTTTAGAATATCAAATACAAGTAAAAGAAAATGCTGCCGCAATGGCTAAAGAGTTTGTTAGCAAAGGTTATAAAATAATTTCTGGAGGAACAGACAACCATTGTATGTTAATTGATCTTCGTAATAAAAACATTTCTGGTAAAGATGCTGAAATTGCGTTAGGAAAAGCAGCTATCACTGTAAATAAAAATATGGTTCCTTTTGATGATAAAAGCCCATTTATAACTTCAGGAATTCGTGTTGGTACATCTGCTATAACTACGCGTGGTTTAAAAGAAGAAGATATGAAGTCTGTTGTTGATTTTATCGATGAAGCTATACAAAATGCAGAAAATGAAGATGCGTTGAACGAAATTGGAGAGCGAGTTTCTGAAATGATGAGTGCAAGAAGATTATTTGTTATGTAGAAAGTAAGACTTTGTTATAAGGTATTTTACTGAATCAAAAATATGTTAAAAAAGCATCAAGTTAACTCTTGATGTTTTTTTTTGTAATGACAATTATCATATTTACTTTAAAAATTATTTCTGTACTTCGCAATGGTATAATATGATTATTATGGGCTCACACGCTGTAACTGCCATTAAAACACAAAAAAATCGTAAGGATTTTGTACACCATTTACTCAATGATATAGAGGCATTAGAGTATATGATTAAAAATGACTTATTTGAAAATGGAATTCAACGTGTAGGAGTAGAACAAGAATTATGTATTGTAGATAAAGATTACAGACCTTCTACAAATGCTTTAGAAATTCTTAATAAAATTAATGATATTCATTACACAACAGAGTTAGCTTTGTTTAATTTAGAGATTAATTTAGATCCTTGTGAATTAAAGGATACATGCTTTTCTGATATTGAGAAACAACTTATAGCTTTATTGGAAAAAGGGTATAAAGTTGCCGCAGAAACTGATAATAATAAAATTATACTTACCGGAATCTTACCTACATTAAGAAAAAAAGATCTAATCTTTAAAAATGTGACTCCTTTTAAACGTTATAAAACGTTGAATAAAGTTTTAAAAAAAATAAGAGGGGATGATTTTAAATTACATATTCTAGGAATAGATGAACTGATTCTTAAGCACGAATCCATCTTATTTGAGGCTTGTAATACTAGTTTTCAAGTGCATTTACAAGTAAGCCCAGAAGATATAATAGATAAATATAACTGGTCGCAAGCAATTGCAGGACCAATGCTATCTATTATGACCAATTCTCCAATTTTATTAGGGAAAGAATTATGGAGTGAAACTAGAATAGCTCTTTTTCAGCAAAGTATAGATTTACGCAACGTTTCTCATATATCTAGAGAGCAAAAACCAAGAGTTTCTTTTGGTAATAGTTGGGTAAAAGATTCGATTTTAGAATTGTTTACAGACGATATTTCTAGATATCCACCATTAGTTTTTTCAAAATTTGAGGAGAATTCTATAGAGTCTGTCAAAAAGGGAATTATGCCCAAACTAAAGGCACTGAATTTACATAATGGCACTTTATATAAATGGAATAGATTGTGTTACGGAGTTCATGAAAATACAGCGCATTTGCGAATTGAAAATAGATATATTCCTTCTGGACCCAGTGTCAAAGATGAAATAGCAAATGCACTTTTATGGGTAGGTGTTATGCAAGGTATGCCAAAAAAATATCAGAAAATTTGGAAGAAAATGTCTTTTTATGATGCTCGTGGAAATTTTATAAATGCTGCAAGAACTGGAATAAATACTTATTTTAACTGGTTTGATAAAGGAATTTCTGCAAAAAAGTTACTAGAAAATATTTTAATTCCGATGGCAAAAGAGGGTTTGTTAAAATCAAAGATCAATGAATCTGAAATTAACTATTATTTAGGAATCATTCAAAAAAGAATTGATACAAGTACAACTGGCAGTAAATGGATTATTAGAAACAAACGAAAATTAAGAGAAAAAGTTTCTAAATATGAGTCTAATGTAATTCTAACAGAACATATTTATAGAAATCAAATATCAAATAAAGTCATTTCAGAATGGGATTCTGTTGATCTTTATGAGAATAAAAGTGATAAAAAATATAATAAATTATATAAAATAATGTCTACAAGTATTTTTGTAGTTCATGAAAATGATTTAATAAAGTTGGCCTTAAAGATAATGGAATGGAAACAAATCAATCATATTCCAGTGGTTAATAAACGGAATAAGATTGTTGGTGTTATTGAGAAAAAACAATTAGATGAACTCGATTTTTCATCAAAAAAAGTATTAAATATGGTTGCTAAAAATATAATGAATAAAGATTTTGATGTTGCACACCCAGAAATGTCTTACAAGAAATCAAAAGAATTAATTCTAAACACAAAGAATACTTGTGTTGCAGTTATAACTGAAGATAAATTAGTTGGTATTTTTACTAAAAGTGATTTAGAGAGAATAGAAAAAATTAAGAAAAATTAATGATTAATCAAATAGTGATTGAATCCTTTAATGAAAAAATCTTTGTTCAAAGAATTTTAGGCAGTGTAGAAGGTGTAAAACAAACTCCTACTGTGATTGCAATTGGCGGGATTCATGGTAATGAACGAGCCGGATTAAATGCACTATTAAAAGTCTTTCAAACAATAGAAGAAGAAAATATTTGCTTGAATGGAAATTTTTATGGAATTGCAGGAAACATAAACGCTATTTCGGAAAATATTCGTTTTAAAAATGTAGATTTAAATAGAATTTGGACAAAAGAAGAAATTTTAAAATTATATTTAAAAGATGAGTTAGAAATTGAATCAGAAGAACAAAATGAAATATATTTTATTATAAAAGATATTCTAAATAAAGAAAAAGGACCTTTTTATTTTTTAGACCTGCATACTACATCTTCAGATACACAACCTTTTATTATTATTAGTGACTCTTTAAATAATAGAAGATATTCTTCAAATTTTTCTATTCCAACTATTTTAGGAATCGAAGAATATTTAAACGGGCCATTGTTAACCTTTATTAACGAGTTTGGTCATATTGCTGTAGGTTTTGAGGCAGGTCAGCATGATAAAGAGGTATCTGTAGATAATTGTGTAGCATTTCTATGGTTAGCTTTAGTGGCCGCAAAATGCATACATAAGAAAGAAGTAAAAAAGTATTCCTATTTTAAACATTCATTATCCCTTTTTAAAGAAGATCAAGATTTTTATAAAATTGACTATAAATATACGATTAAACCTTTTGAGAATTTCAAAATGATTGAAGGTTATAGAAATTTTGAAGAGATTACAAAAAATGAATTGCTAGCATATAGTAATCAAAGGGAAATCCACTCTAATATTAAAGGTAAAATTTTTATGCCGTTATATCAAGAAAAAGGAAATGATGGTTTTTTTATCATATCAAAAATTTCTAAATTTTGGTTAAAAGTTTCCTTAGTCGCCAGAAAACTTCATTTTCACCAATTACTAAGACTTTTACCTGGGGTAAAATTAGATAGAAGAAACGCCTACACTTTAATTGTAAACCCGAGAACAGCCAAGTTTTTGGCTATTGAAATTTTCCATTTATTTGGCTACAGAAAAAAAATGGTTAAAGGAGATAATTTTTATTTTATTAAAAGAGATAGAAAAATTAGTGAATTTATTTAATCGTCTTGACTTGCTCTTTCAATAATATTTTCTGGAATTGATTTTTTAGCTTTTGCACCCATTTTCTTCAATTTCTCTATACTAGTAATTAAATTCCCTCTACCATCTACTAATTTATTCATTGCATTAGAATATTCCTTTTTACTATCATCAATTCGTTTTCCAATGGTAATCAAATCACTTAAAAGACCCTGAAACTTGTCATATAGAGCGCCTGCTTGTCTTGCAATTTCTATCGCATTTTTTTGCTGCTTTTCGTTATTCCACATAGAATCTATAGTTCTTAATGTTGCCAATAATGTTGAAGGGGTAACGATAACAATATTTTTCTCAAAAGCTTTATTATATAAATGATTGTCAGAATTAATAGCTACAGCAAAAGCTGGTTCAATAGGGATAAATAACAAAACAAAATCTGGAGATTCTATTTGATAAATATCTTCATATTTTTTTTCTGATAATTGCTCTATATGTCGCTTTAAAGAGGCTATATGTTCTTTTAGAAATTGTGCTTTTGAAGTATCATCATCTTCATTTACAAATTGCTCATACGCAGTAAGTGACACTTTAGAATCGACAATCATTTTCTTATTATCTGGAAGATGAATTACTACATCAGGTAACACTCTTTTTCCATCATCATTCGTAAAGCTTTGCTGCACAAAATACTCTCTATCTTTCTCTAATCCAGACTTTTCTAAAACACGTTCTAAAACTAATTCCCCCCAGTTTCCTTGCATTTTATTGTCTCCTTTTAACGCTTTTGTTAAGTTTAGAGTTTCTTTACTCATTTGTTGGTTTAATTCTTTTAAACCTAAAATTTGCTGACGTAAAGCTGCATGATAATCAATACTTTCTTTGTGAGTTTTATCTACTTTATCTTCGAAGATTTTAATTTTTTCTTGTAATGGATTTAAAATTATTTTTAAGTTCTCTTTATTTTGTGCTGTAAATTTATTCGATTTTTCTTCTAAAATTTTATTTGCTAAATTTTCGAATTCTTTAGTAAATTTTTCTTGTAATTCTTCAACTTCGGTTTTATGCTCATCTAACTTTAGTTGTAAATTTATGTTTTCTGAATCTTGTCTCGTATTTATAGAAATTAAATGTTCTTTTTCTTGCTGATTATTCTTAAGCTCTTTTTGAAGTTCGATATAGTTATTTTCTACCATATCCTTTGATTGTTGTAGTAATGAAGCCCGTTCTTCCAAAGTAGATTTCTCTTTTTCTATTAAAGTTTTCTCTTTTTCAAAATTTAATTTGGATAAAAGTTTCCCAATAAAAAAGCTTATAATGCTAAAAATCAGTGCAATTAAGAAGTATGTAATCAATTCGTTCATCATATCAAATTAAGTCCTTAAATTTATCACTTTTAAAAGACACAATGAAAGGATTTGCAAGATTTATCTTATTTAGTATTTTGGGTTGGAAGTTAGAAGGAGATTTTTCTAAAGAAATAAAAAAATATGTAGTTATAGCAGCGCCACATACTAGTTGGATTGATTTTCCTATTGCCATCTTAGCTAGGATGGCTTCTGGTACTATGATTCATTTTATTGGTAAAAATTCTCTTTTTAATGGTCCCTTCGGGTTTTTCTTTCGAGCATTAGGAGGTACCCCCGTAGATAGAAGTAAAAGTAATAATTTAGTAGATGCTATTGTGCAAATATTTAATAGCAAGAGTAAGTTTATTCTTGGGTTATCGCCGGAGGGAACAAGAAAAAAAGTGGAAAAGTGGAAAACAGGCTTCTATTTCATAGCAAAAGGAGCAAAGGTTCCTATAGTTATGGCAACTTTGGATTTTGAAAATAAGAAGATTAAAATATCGGAACCTTATTATCCGACTGATGATCAAGAAAAAGACTTTAAATTCTTTTATTCTTTTTACGAAAACGTAAAAGGTAAAAAACCTGAATTGTCATAAACAATTTTCATATTTCATCTAAAATTAGTTTTATGCCGAAGAAAACCATTCTGTTTATTTTTAAAGAAGGAATTTAATTATAAAAAAGTTGGATTGAAATATTAACTTTAGATATTTAGTTTTATTTAAATTTTTCAGAAACTTTTTGTGCTATACCAATAATTACTTCGGTTGCCTTGATCATAGATTCTGCCGGAATATACTCGAATCGTCCATGAAAATTATGTCCTCCAGCAAAAATATTAGGACAAGGCAAACCTTTATAAGAAAGCTGAGAACCATCTGTACCACCTCTAATAGGTTTTATCAAGGGAGTAATATCAATATCCTTCATTACTTCTTCAACAATATCAACAATATGCATAACTGGGGTTATTTTCTCTTTCATATTAAAATATTGATTTTTGATTTCAACTTTAACCAAATCTTGGTGTAAACGTTTGTTGAAATCGGAGGCAATTTTTTGAAGTAACTCTTTTCTTTTTTCAAACAATGAAAAATCATGATCCCTAACTATATACTCTAAAACAGTTTTTTCTACATTTCCATTTAAATCATGTAAATGGAAAAAACCTTCATATCCCGCAGTTTTTTCTGGGACTTCATTTTCTGGAACTGCAGCAATATATTCATTAGCAATCAAAATTGAATTGATCATTTTTCCCTTTGCATAACCTGGATGTACAATTTTTCCTGTAATGGTAACTTTTGCGCTTGCAGCATTAAAATTTTCATATTCTAATTCTCCTATTTGACTGCCATCCATGGTATATGCCCATTTTGCACCAAATTTTTCTACATCAAATAAATGGGCTCCTTTACCAACTTCTTCGTCAGGTGTAAAACAAATTCTAATTTTACCGTGTTTAATTTCTGGATGGTTAATTAAATATTCCATAGCTGTTACAATTTCTGTAACTCCGCCTTTATCATCTGCTCCTAGAAGAGTGGTTCCATCAGTGGTAATTATGGTTTGACCTTTGTATTGCAATAAATCCTCGAAATAATCTGGAGATAAAATAATGTTCTTTTCTTTGTTTAAAGTGATGTCTTTTCCATTATAATTTTCGATAATTTGGGGTTTTACATTTGCGCCTGTAAAATCTGGACTTGTATCTATATGTGCTACAAAACCGATTGTTGGCACTTTATAATTTAAGTTACTTGGCAAAGTTGCCATGATGTAACAATTTTTATCCAACTCAACTTCTTGCATACCAATTTGGTTGAGTTCTTTTTCTAAAACTTTTGCTAAATTCCATTGGTTTTCTGTACTAGGAAATTCAGGGTTATTAGGATCTGACTCTGTATCGATAGTTACGTATTTTATGAAGCGATCTATGATATGTTGTTTATGAATCATTTTTATTGATGTATTTTAAGGTTTTCGATTAATGAGAAAGCGTTGCAAAATCTTTGATTTACAATAGAATCTCCATAAACTTCTATTTTTGCAAAGATGAAATTTTGTTCATTTATTTTGATGAAAACATGACAAGTTTGATAATTAAATTGCCCTTTATTTCCTTTATAAATAATATAAATAGATGGTTTTTCTAAAAGTGTAATTTTTTTTGATTTTGTTTTCACCAAGCTTCTTGCTAAGTTGTCTTGTTCTTGATCAAGCATAAAAGCGTCATCAAAATTTACATTATTATTGATAAAAGTTACATCTAATAAAACAGTTTCTGTAAGCTGTATAGTTGTATCTGCTGCAAAAATTGATGATTGTATTTCATCTTGATATAAATTGATTTTCCAATTTTCAGGAAGTTTTACAGAAAACATGTTTTTAAGACCTTCAACTTCTTCCAAATTTTTAAAGGTTGATGAATTACAATTAAAAGCTTCATGAACTTCTGATTGTTTCTTGCAAGAAAAATAGAGGAGTATAGTAAAAAGTATTAAAATTGATGTTCTCATTTATTTTAAAATCAGTTTTCCAATTTTTTGAGAACCACTTAACCAAGCAGTATCTTTATCTACAAATTTAATGGTATAATAAGATTCTTTAGAAACTTCTGTCCAAGTATTTCCTGAATCATTGGAAAACGAAATGCCTGTTTTACCAACAGCGAAAACTTCTTTTCCATTTGTGTTAGGCACATATTGCACACAACTTTTATAATTCGGATTTTGATTATTGGCAACTAAAGTCCAAGTTTTTCCACCATCTTTTGTAATTGCTTTATTGCCCTTGTTTTCTTCGGGTTTAGAATAATCCCCACCAATTACAATTCCATTTTTTTCATCAGTAAAATCAATTGAATAGATTCCTTGAGGTCCATTTCCTTGAATAATTGGTGTTTCAAAAATGTCCCAAGTAACGCCATAATCTTCAGATTTTAAAACACGTGCTTTTGTTCCGCCAGAAGCAACCCAAACTGTACTTCCCATTGTTTTAATGTTCGTATTACTTGCTGCAAAAAAAGCTTCTCCTTCTGCAAATTTTGGCAAATTTGCACATGAGATTTTGCGCCAAGAGTTACCTCCGTCGGAAGTTAAAATAATGGACGCACATTCTTCTGTTGGATCTCCAACCGCAATTCCGTGTTTACCATCATCAAAAAATTGTAATGCATCATAGAATGCTTTTTTATGATTTTCAGTATAAACTAAGGCTGTTTTATTTTTAGAAATTTTATACAATAATGCGGGATTCGCAATTGAAAGCGCAAATAGGTTATCGCCATTTTTGGCTAAACTTCTAAAGTTTGGAATGATAGAATCTTGATAGGTAATGTGTTTTATTAACCAAGATTTCCCTCCATCTGCTGTAAAACCAAAATCGCCCTTAGAGCCTACATAATAAATTGTTTCTGAATTGGTTCCTTGTATTGCTCTGATATTTGTGCTGTCTATTTTAAATTCTTGGATTTCAATATTTTCAATAATTCTTGGTATGTATTCACTCGAACAAGAAATGATTATTAGGAAAGTGAATATTAATATTGATATTCTTTTCATTTTTGATATTTTTATACGACTAAATTAAACAAATCATTTGTAGTTTATGAAAAAAGCATTGGTAATTTCTGGAGGAGGAAGTAAAGGAGCATTTGCAGGAGGAGTTGCACAATATTTAATGAAAAAAGAAAATAGAGATTATGATTTGTTTGTAGGTACATCTACGGGTAGTTTAATGGTGTCGCATCTGGCTTTGGGTATGTTAGATGAATTAAAAGAACTTTATACGAACGTAAATCAAAAAACTATTTTCAGTAATAATCCTTTTCATATTAAAAGGGTCGCTGGGGAAAAAGTAGTAAGTATTAACCATTTAAATACGCTTTGGAACTTTTTAAACGGAAGAAAAACATTTGGCGAAAGTAAAAACTTACGGAAGTTGATAAAAGAAAATGTTTCAAGAAAGATGTTTGAAGAAATTCAGAAAACGGATAAAGAGGTTGTGGTAACAGTTTCCAATTTAACCGCTAATCAAATCGAATATAAATCTAGTAATGATTGTTCTTATGAAGATTTTTGTGACTGGATTTGGGGTTCTTGCAACTATGTGCCTTTCATGAGTTTATTGGAAAAAAATCATTGTCAATATGCAGATGGGGGGTTTGGTGCTTTAGTGCCAATAAGAGAAGCAATTTTAAGAGGGGCAACAGAAATTGATGCTATTATCTTGGAAACTGAAGTTACTCAGATTAACAAAATACCTTCTAAAAATCCTTTTTCATTGCTGTTTGATGTTTTTGATTTTATGCTTGCTCACGTCGAAAAACATAATATAACTATTGGAAAATTAGCAGCAAACCACAAGGGTGTAAAATTGAATATTTATTATACACCAACAGTTTTAACAACAAATTCTTTAGTTTTTGACCAAAAGTTGATGCGTAAATGGTGGAAATCTGGTTTTAAATATGCCAAATCTAAAAGAGAGGAATTAATGACTGAATTCAGACCTGATGTATTATCATAACAAATTAAGAATGAAAGAGCAGGTATAGAAAGCTAAGTTTTATGCCATTAATAAATCCAGCTTTTTAGCTGAATTTATATTTTATGTTTGGGATTACTTTTTAAATTCGATAAACATATAATCTTTTGCAGGTGTTGCTAATTTTGAGTTGTAAACTTCATTAAAATCATGAGAAACAATTGTTTTTTGATTTCCTTTAGACCCTGTTGTAATATAAACTAGAGTTCTATCTAATAAAGGATCTGAACGTTCTCCAAGAACTCCTAAATTATTATAATCTTCCCCTAATTCTATCCCTGGTAAAGTATTTCCTGGAATAATTCCATCAGGATAATTTTTATTGTCTTTATTACTTATTTCTAAAACCAAAGGTTGCATTGCATATTTGTGCTTTGAATTAAGGTTGCTGCCACTTTTTTGTAAGTTGTCAGAATCATACAAAGTAATCGACCCCACTTGTTTTCCTCTCGTAGTTTTACCAACTAATTGCACGTTTATATGAGAGCTTAGAGAATTTATAACCAATTCTGAGGCAGAGGCAGAGCTATATGTTGTTATAAAATAAACATTATCTAAACCTAAACTATTAATAGTTTCTTGTAAAATTAAATTTCCTTGAGAATCGGTATTTCTAATTTCATCTGTAAAGTAATTTAAAAATCTTTCTTCAGGTAAAGCACTTTTAACTTTATCATTCCAGATTTCTTGAGAGTATAAAGCCCCATTAAACTGGCCAGTAACCATGCTTCCTAAATAGGTTGCAGTGCTTACAGAGCCTCCACCGTTATATCTTAAATCAATAATTAATTCGTTAATACCTTCTGATTTAAAATTAGAGAAGGCAGCATTTAATTGACTATCATAATTTTTAGCAAATTGATTGTATAACAGGTAACCTATTTTTTTAGTTCCTTCAGTAAAAACTTTAGTGATGGCAACAGGATTTTCTTGTATTTCTTCTTTTGTTAATAAAACAGCATTACTATTAGAGTTTGGAGAGCCATTATTATAAGCAGCAAACCCAACTGTATAACTATTGTTATCATTAAATAATAAACTTTGGTAATTCGTTAATGTTAATTGAGTACCATCTATAGAGTTAAAAATATTGCCTCTAGAAACGCCTTTAGACTCTGCATCAGAATTAGCAACGACATAACGCACATAGCCAAAAACATTATCAGATTCATTCTTATATTTCACTAGTCCAAATTCCATTCCATTACTTAGATTAATTCCTTGAAAAGAATTTTCTAAAGCAACATAATCATTCACGATCCAAGAAAAACGATCTATAGTTCCTGGCTCGTAGCGTAAATTTTCAAACACATCCTCAGGTGAAGAATATCCACGAAAATAGAGATATAAGTCAGCGAAATTTGCAAATCGCTTATCAGCTAAATCAGGTACATCTTGTTGCCATAAATAAAAGGTATTCAAACCTTTCCAAATAAAATAGTTAATTTCATCATTTACATTTACATCAACTCCGTAAGTTTTTGTTTTTTCACAAGAAGTAAATAAAAAAATGATAGTTAAAACACTGATTGTAAAAAATCTCTTCATTCTTAATTGGTATTTGGTAAATCTTGACGTATAAACACACCATGATCAATTTCTCTTTGAGCACTAATAGTATTAAATAAATACTCAAAATTATTAGGATTACATATATTATTTGTGCCTGTGTTTCTTGTAGAAATATATTCTATAACTTTATGCAAAATGGGGTCTGAGGTTTTGCCTAAAACACCTAAATTTAAAATATCTTCATTTGCACAAAGTGCTAAATTTGGTGCAAATCCGTTTTCATAGCTTTCATCGTTTTTATTTAGAAAACTTAAAACAACTGGTTGCAAAGCGACTGTGTGAGCGTTGTTTTTTAAAGGAAAATTATAGTCATCTGAATTGTATAGTGTAATAGAGCCAGTACTATTACCGGCAGTTTGATTTCCAATAAGGTGTACATTTATGTGTGATTTTAAACTGTTAATTAACAATTCAATGGCTGATGACCCCGTAAAATTATCACCATTTAAAATGATATATACATCTGTCAAATTTAAGCTATTAATATTGGTTGTTGTATTTAACGATTCTGGAAATCTCGTCAATAAAGAGTCTGGTTGATTTGCTAAAAACCAAGGTTGTGCTTTTACATTCCATTTTTCTTTAATGAGAACTTCATTTATAAATTGACCTGAAATCATACTCGAAATTTGTGAAATATTTTTCGCAAAACTACCACCGCCAATATTATATCTTAAATCTAAAATTAGTTCACTTACTTGTTTATTTTTAAAATTTAAGAATGTATTATTTAAATTATTTATATAATTTTTTGAAAAATCATTATGATACATTAAGTACCCTATAGTATTACCATCAGATAAGAAAGTATTTTCTAACCTCATAGGGTTATGCGTATAATTTTTTTTCACTAATTCAGTCTTTTTACTCTTTAGTGCTACATCTTTTCCATCATAATCTACCATTACTAATTTTAAAGTGTCTTGATTATAATTTAATAATAAATCTTCATAATTTTCCTTTGTTAAATTTAGTGTGTCGTTATCTATATTTACAATAGCAGAAAAATAATCGCCTCTAGAAATTACCTGAGTGGATGCGTAGGAAAGTGGAAGGATATCCAAAACATAACCAACTACAGTATCTGAATCTTGCTCTTTAATTAAACCAAATTCTAAACCAGTTGTAAACGAAGTTCTCAATTCAGGATCAACAATAATATTATAGTCTTCTATTAAATTCGATTTTATATCCGAAGGAATTAATAAACTTGAAAACAACGTGTTATAATCAGTAAACGTAGTTAAGTAAGTATTTAGGTTTTTATCAGAATTAAAACGTGTATCAGCCAAATCGGTAATTTCATCTTGATGCAAATAATATGCATTTAAACCTTTCCAAACAAAATCATGAATAACTAAGTTTTGAGGAATTTCGTATTCTTTTGAGCAACTAGTAAAGATGTATGTTAATATTATAAGGCAAATAATTCTAAAAAAATCCCTCATTTAAGTATTTATGGTTATTGTGATAAATTTAACGCAATTTAAACATATTTAGTATTTTTTTATAATTTGCTTGTAACAAAATAAATTTTGTTTCGTCGTAATCATGTAAATCTGATATAAGAGATAAAAAAATATTAGAAAAGCAAACATAAATAATGAACCAATCAGACTTTTTAAAAGTAGTTTTACCATTTAAAGATAAGGTCTTTAGATTAGCAAAAAGGTTGCTAGTTTCTGCGGAGGAAGCTGAAGATGCTACTCAAGAATTGTATTTTAAATTGTGGAGAAGTAAAGAGAAAATTGCTGATTACAAAAATGTTGAGGCGTTTGCAATGACGATGACAAAAAATTATTGTTATGACAGATTAAAATCAAAACAAGCAAGTAATTTAACATTAATTCACAGTAATTATAAAGAGAAAGAAACATCTTTAGATAAAAAGATGGAATATCAAGACAGTGTAAACCAAGTGCACAAATTGATAGAGAAATTACCAGAACAACAAAAAATTATTATTCAATTAAGAGATGTTGAACAATATGATTTTAAAGAAATCTGTATAATGGTAGATATGAAACCAACAGCAGTTCGGGTGGCATTATCTAGAGCAAGAAAAACAATACGAGAAGAACTCATTAAAAAACACAACTATGGAGTTAGCTAACATAGAAAAATTAGTAGAAAAATACTTAGATGCAGAAACTACTTTGCAAGAAGAAACAACCTTAAAAAACTATTTTAAAGAAGGTTCTGTTGCACCTCATTTGCAAGAATATGCGTTTATGTTTAATTATTTTGCTTCTGCCAAAGATGAAACTTATACAAAAACCATTGAGTTAGAACCTAAGAAATCTAAAAAAAGAAACTTTAAATGGTTATCTGTAGCGGCATCAGTAATGCTTTTGTTTAGTGTATTTATTGGCAAACAAGAATATGAAAAGCACCAGGCAAAAAAACAGTTTGAACAAATAAGTAAAGGATTAAGATTGTTATCTTCAAACCTTAAAAAAGGAGAAAATGCAGTCGCGAGTTTATATACTTATGAAAACACTGTAAATAAAATATTAAAATAAAACCAAGTAGAAATTAATAGAACCAAGTAAACAAAGAAATCATGAAAAAAATATTAGTATTAATAGCATTCGTAGTTGCTCCAATGGTGACCAATGCGCAATCATTTTTTGAGGCCTTAGAAGATATGGATGGGGTAGATGTTGTTGTTGTAACCAAAGACGCTTTTGAGTTAATCTCTAAGTTCAAAAATATAAAGATTGATGATAATGAAGGAATGAAAGTCTTTCAAATGATTCAAGATTTAAAAGAATTTAAAATGTTTTCTACAGAAAACATAGCTGTAGCAAGTAAAATGGGTAACATGGTAAATACTGCCATTAAAAAACAGAATTTAACAGAGTTAATGCGCATTAAAGAAGATGACTCTCGTGTAAAAATTTATGTAAAAGCAAGTAAAAACAAAGATTATGTTAGCGAAGTTTTAATGTTTGTTAAAGGTATCAGTAAAAAAACAAATAAAATGTCTGAAGCTATGGTTATCTCTTTAACAGGTAATATAGACATTAACAAGATGTCCGAGTTAGCCGATACTTTTACGAAAAACAAATAGTAAAATCAATATTTAAAAGTCAGGTTTTTTAAATCTGACTTTTATCAATTAAAACATATATAATGAAAAAATTAACCACCATATTTTCTTTAGTCTTTTTGGTATTATTTGTTAGTGCTTGCAAAAATGAAAAATCGCTACAAAGTTATTTAGTAGAATCCAGCGGCAGGGATGGTTTTTTTACAGGAGATTTGCCTGTAAGCTCTATATTATCTGTAAAAGCAGATGTTTCTGATGAAATAAAAGAGACTATGAAAAGTATCAAAAAAATTAATGTAGCTTTCTTAAGAAAAACAGATGATAATTCTACTACGTATGAAGTTGAAATAGGAACATTAAAAAACATTTTCACTAGCGAAGATTATAAGAGTTTAGGCAGTATAAAAGCAAAAGGAATGAACATGAAAGTTTATTATACAGGAAATACAGACTCTTTAGATGAGGTTATTGTTTTTGGTTATAGTAAAGAAGCTGGAGTGGGAGTCGCAAGATTATTAGGCGAGAATATGAATCCTGTAAAAATAATAGAAATGATGAATAGTGTAAATATGGATGCCAGTAATCTAGAAAGTTTTAGCACTATTTTTGCAGGAAAATAAAGGTTAATTACAAATATTTTTAAAGTCTATAGTTTTTAAAAAATTATAGACTTTCTTTTTTAAGTTTTTTTTTCTTTTAATCATTTTAACTGCTCATTAACAAGTTCTTCCTTCATATTTCTTATTTTTGAGGCGACAGAATATATTTTATGAAATATCAGAAAATAGTTGTGGTTTTTTTTATGTTGATTGGTTTCGTTAGTATTGCGCAAAATGCATCCTACAAACCAGAAAAAGAAAAAATCCATGATTTAGTGCACACGAAATTAAAAGTAGATTTTAATTTTGAAGATAAAACTATGAATGGTGAAGCTTGGTTAACTGCAAAACCACATTTTTACAGTAAGAACAAAATAACTCTAGATGCGAAAGCAATGCTAATTCATGAAGTTTCCATGGATGATAAAAAGCTAAACTATTTTTATGACAATTTAAAATTAAGTATTGATTTACCAAGAACATTCAACAGAGCTGAAGAATTTACTATTTATATAAAATATACAGCACAACCTGAAAAAGTATATCAAAAGGGAAGTACAGCAATTACAGGGGCAAAAGGACTTTATTTTATAAATGCAGATGGATCTGATAAAAATAAGCCAACACAAATCTGGACACAGGGTGAAACTGAAGCAAGTAGCTGTTGGTTTCCTACTTTAGATGCTCCGAATCAAAAAACATCTCAAGAAATTTATATTACGGTTCCAAATAAATATGTAACGCTTTCTAACGGCGAACTGGTAAGTCAAGTTAATAAGGGAAACAATAGAATAGATTATTGGAAGTTTGATAAAAAACATGCTCCTTATTTATTTTTTATGGGAATTGGTGTATATGAAATTGTGCAAGATTCATATAAAAATATTCCAGTAAATTATTATGTAGAAAAAGAATATGCGCCTTTTGCAAAAGATATTTTTGGTTTAACACCAGAAATGATTGGTTTCTTTTCCGATAAATTAGGCGTTGAATATCCTTGGAATAAATACAGTCAAATTGTTGGTAGAGACTATGTTTCTGGAGCGATGGAAAATACCACTGCTGTTATGCATGGCGAAAGAGCATATCAGAAACCCGGACAGTTAATTGATGAAAATGTGCAAGAAAACACGATAGCTCATGAACTTTTTCATCACTGGTTTGGGGATTTAGTTACTTCTGAAAGTTGGAGCAATTTAACATTAAATGAGTCTTTTGCGAATTATAGCGAGTATTTATGGAGAGAATATAAATACGGAAAAGTAAATTCTGAAATGCATTTTTATAAAAATATGCAAGCTTATTTAAAAGGACAAAGTGAAAACAAGCATTTAGTCCGTTTTGATTATAATGATAAAGAAGATATGTTCGATTTGGTTAGCTATAATAAAGGTGGATCAATTTTACATATGTTGCGATCGTATTTAGGCGATGAAGCTTTTTTCTTAGGCTTAAAGGAGTATTTGACTACCTATAAATATCAAACAGCAGAAGTGCATCAGCTGCGGTTAATTTTTGAAAAACTCACAGGGAAAGATTTGAACTGGTTCTTTAATCAATGGTATTTTGGAGGTGGTCATCCAAATATTGAAATTTCATATGATTATAATACCTTAAGAAAAACAGTGACTGTAAATGTGATTCAGTTACAAACAGAAAAGTTTAAATTCCCTTTTGCAATTGATGTTTTTGAAGCGTCAAAAAGAACGAGACATCATGTTTTTGTGGATGGTAATGATGCTTCTTTTACCTTTCCATACAGAAAACAGCCTAATTTAATTCAGGTGAATGCAGATGGAGCTTTACTTTGTGTTATCAATGAAAATAAAGTTTTAAGTGATTATATTTTCCAGCTTAAAAATGCGGATAATTATGGACATAGAAGAGAGGCTTTTTTGGAGGTAGCAAAGAAACAAGACGATAAAATTGCTTTTAGTGCGGTTGTCGGTGCTTTAGATGATGAAGCTTATGAAATTAGAATTTTAGCTCTACAAAAGATAGATTTAATTAATAAGTTTTCTAAAAAAAATGCCATTAAAAAAATTATGGAGATTGCGAATACTGATGTAAAAACGTTAGTTCAAGCAGAGGCAATTAATACTTTAGGTAAATTAACAGATCCTGAATTAAAATCTATTTTTGAAAAAGGATTACAGAGTAAATCGTATTCTGTGTTGGGTAAAGCCTTAGTTTCTATGTATTACATTGACAAACAAATTGCAATCGCAAAATCAAAAGAATTTCCAGATGAAATTAGAAAAATTTTAGCAACACCTTTAACAAGAATTTTCATTGAAGAAAAAGATGATTCTGAACTCCCTTTTATTGCAAAAAGTGTGGTTTCTGGGATGTTTTTATCTGGAGATGATGCGACTAAAGTATTGTTCCAGAAAGCATTTAAACAAATTTCAGAAAGCAATAATACGCTAGCGATACAGAATGTGGTCGATGATATGATTTTAAAAGGAAATCAATATAAAAGTTTTAATTTTGATAAAGTTGTTATTAATTTAATGAGGACAATGATACAAGAGCAAAAGAAAGCTAACAAATTAAATAGAGAAAAAAATATAGAAATTATTAAAATGGCAATGACGAAGTTACTCTAGTTTTATTGTTAAATCAGTCAATATTAAGGTTGTTTTTTTTGAAATAAAAAAAAAGACAAGAACTTTTTTCAGAAACAAGTAGATTTATTAGAGTACATACTTTTCGAAAATATCTTGTAACTCTTTTTTAGGGTCATTGCAAAGTCCGGGGTGAGTTTTAGAGCTTTGTATTATTGTGCTTCTGCAAGAAGCTAACCATCTAAATCTATCAGAAATTTCTAGTTCACCAATTTTACCTCCAGAAGATTTTCCGTCGCAAATTAATTTCCAAGCATTTAAATAACCATTTAATAAATCCAATTCTATTTCAGGTGAAAAAGCTTTCAATTTATCTTTATTGATTTCATATTTAATACCTAAAAAATTTTTTCTTTTTGAAAAAAGGATAACGCCAACATTAAAGAATTCTTCGCGTTCCACTTTTGGTACAATTCTAATAATTGCATATTCAAATGTGTATTTATCTTGCATCTTCAGCCTCTTTTACTAGTACATCAATCATTAAAATTTTTGCATTTAAAAAGGCTACATAGGCAGCTCTCATTTCGTCAGAATTTAAAAAATCTCCTTCACTTAGTAACCAATCTTCAGGTATTTTAGATATAATTTCAGTGATTGTGTCAATATTTATGCTTTGTTTAATTTTTGCTGAAGCTTCTGATAATAAAGTTGCTTTAGTTAAGAGTACATGATCTTTTATCATAGGAAAAGTCTTTTTGAGATGATTTTCCCAAGTTTGCCAATTATGATGAAAGTATAAACTTGCTCCATGATCAATAATCCACAATTCCTTATTCCATTTGAGTAAATTTGTATTTTTAGCTGTTCTGTCTATATTACTAAGTAAACTGTCTAAAAGTACCACTTTAGAAGCAGTTAATGAATCTACTTTAGATACCAAAGGATCGTACGTAATAGCACTTGATAAAAAATGCAATCCAAGGTTTAAGCCTACGCTAAATTTTAATAAATCTTGAATTTCCTCATCAGGTTCTGTTTTACTAAAAGAATCATCTAAGTTCATAAAAACTAATTCAGGAACTTTTAAACCAATAGCTCTTGCAAGTTCGCCACCTATAAATTCTGCTATTAAGGCTTTTTTCCCTTGTCCAGCTCCTCTGAATTTTAGCACATATAAAAAACCATCATCAGCTTTTACAATAGCAGGTAAAGAGCCACCTTCTCGCAAAGGAGAAATATATTGAACAACATTTACAGTTCTAATTTCAATTGTATTCATTATTGCTAAAATATAATATTTAGACAAATTCAAAACAAAAAAGGAAGCTTCATTTTGTGATTAATTTTCTTCAATTTTCAACTACTTTCTATACTCTTCAAAAGTGCCATCATTATAAAAAACAACAATTCTTTGAATCTTTTTCTTATCATTAGAGCTGGTAGCGAATACCGTTGGAGTAGAAGCGGGGTTTGTAAGTTCTGCTTTTTTAGGAAAAGAACCATCTCCATGCAGCAGCCAATGTATGTCTACATCCTTAAATTCTGAAGTTATTTTTAAAATAAAATCTAAACTTGGTTTGTTTCTTCCAGACAAAATATGCGATATACTTGAACGCTGAACACCAATTTTATCTGCGAATAAAGAAGCAGATAATTGATGAAAATCCATTACTTTTTTTATTCTACTTGTAAAGTCTAAGCTGTTTATCATTGTAAATACTTGTTGTATTACAAATGTAAATCAAACTTATGAAACAACAAAATAGAATGTTTTAAATGTTAATATGAATTTATTTTACATTAAACTAATACTTTATATTTTATGTG
Source organism: Polaribacter sp. Hel1_33_78 (assembly GCF_900106075.1). Lineage (NCBI taxonomy): Bacteria > Pseudomonadati > Bacteroidota > Flavobacteriia > Flavobacteriales > Flavobacteriaceae > Polaribacter > Polaribacter sp. Hel1_33_78. The sequence goes on along the minus strand of NZ_LT629794.1, from coordinate 1,888,555 downwards.
TAAAATGTTTATATAAAGTATTTTAATTAAAATTATAATCAATTATAAAAACATCTCATATTTTATAATTTAAGAACGTTAGGTAAAAAGATTTTTGGTTTACAAAAGTAACTATAGTTTGTGAAAATTCGATTTACATTTGTAACAATACTTTGTTTTACATTTGTAACATTTATATAGGTTGCTTATTTTCAAAAATGTAAATTTGTTTTTCTAAATAGAATATCAAGTGCAAATTTTATCACCAGAGTTATTAAAGAATATTTTTAAAGCTCAAAAAGAATCATCTCTTTTTGGCAAGTGGATTACTCTTAAAAATATTGAAAACCTATTTTTAAAATATCAAGAAGCTTTTGAAATTAAACATTTAGGATTTTCTGAACAGGAAAGACCAATTTATAAATTAAAAATAGGTAAGGGAAAAAAGAAAATTTTATTATGGTCTCAAATGCATGGAAATGAAAGTACAGGTACAAAAGCATTGTTTGATATATTCAATTGCTTTTCTACTTGTTCTGAGAATGAATTTAAAATTATTTTAAAAGAATGTACTTTAGTTTTTATACCCATGTTAAATCCTGATGGCTCTCAAGCGTATACAAGAGTTAATGCAAATAATGTAGATTTAAATAGAGATGCAGTAAATAGAGTTGCAAAAGAAAGTAATCTGTTAAGAGATACTTTAGAGGAATTCAATCCACAGTTTTGTTTTAATTTACATGATCAAAGAACTATTTTTGGCGTAGAAGGAACTAAAAACCCAGCAACTATTTCCTTTTTGGCTCCTTCAGAAGAGGAAACTAGAGCCTTAACAAAAGGTCGAATTCAAACCATGGATGTTATTGTTGCTATGAACAGATTGTTGCAAAAACTTATACCTGATTTTGTTGGTAGATATACAGATGAATTTTACCCAACTGCGACAGGAGATAACTTTCAAAAACTAGGATATAATACAATTTTAATTGAATCGGGTCATTTTCCTGATGACTATCAAAGAGAAATTGCGCGCGAGCATACTTTTTATGCAATTATACAAGGATTGTATCACATTGCAACTTCCGATAATTTTAACGATTATGAATCCTATTTTACAATTCCAAATAATACTAAAATTTTCTATGATGTTATCCATAGATATTCCATTTCAAAAGAAGATGTAGCTTATCAATATTTAGATGAAATTATGAATGATCAATTAGTTTCAAAATTGAATAAAGTTGATGAAAAAGACCTAAAATTGAAATTTGGACATAACGAAATCGTTTTCGAAAGCAAAAAACATTAAACTTTTCTCACTTTTTATTGTTTTAAATTAAATTAAATTCATAAATTTGCCTTATAAATTGAATTATATATAAAAAAATGAAAAAGTTCATCTTAGACGAAATAGATCATCAAATATTAGATATCTTAATAGAGAATGCCAGAACACCATTTACGGATATTGCAAAACAATTATTAGTTTCTGCAGGAACAATTCATGTGCGTGTAAAAAAAATGGAAGATGAAGGTATTATTCAAGGTTCTACTTTAACCTTAAACTATGAAAAAATGGGTTATTCTTTCATAGCGCATGTTGGAGTGTTTTTAGAAAAAACTTCTATGACGCAAAATGTGATTGAAAACTTAAGGAAAATACCAAATGTAACAGTAGCTTACGTAACAGCGGGTAAGTATAATATTTTTTGTAAGGTGAGAGCAAAAGGAACGAATGACGCGAAAGACATCATTTATGAAATAGATGAAATTCCGGGAGTAAATAGAACGGAAACGATGATAGCTCTTGAGGAAAGTATTAATGATAAGAAAAGAATGATGCACGCAATTTTTAAAGAATTGTAATTTTAAAAATAAGATATTTTGAATATTTAAAATCCTCATCAATTGATGAGGATTTTTTTATGGAATAAACATCTTTATCTGTATGTTTGTTAAATTATGTAATTTATAATTTATGAGCCCAAAAATTGAATATAATTCAAATAACAACTTAGATAAGAGTGTATTATTGAATTTGTACAAAAGCATGTTAAAACCTCGTTTGATTGAGGAGAAAATGCTAATTTTATTACGTCAGGGTAAAATTTCTAAATGGTTTTCTGGTATTGGTCAAGAAGCAATTTCTATAGGAGTTACATGTGCTCTAGATAAAGACGAATATATTTTACCAATGCATAGAAATTTAGGAGTTTTTACAACTAGAAAAATTCCATTACATAGATTGTTTTCTCAGTGGCAAGGTAAAATGAATGGTTTTACAAAGGGTAGAGATAGAAGTTTTCATTTTGGGACCCAAGAATATAATATCATAGGAATGATTTCGCATTTAGGTCCGCAATTAGGGGTGGCAGATGGAATTGCTCTAGCTAATAAGCTGAAGAATAATAATAAGGTTTGTGCTGTTTTTACCGGAGAAGGAGGCACTAGCGAAGGTGATTTTCATGAAGCTTTAAATGTAGCTTCAGTTTGGAGTTTACCTGTTTTATTTTGCGTAGAAAATAACGGTTATGGTTTATCTACGCCTATAGAAGAACAATTTAATTGTGAAAATATTTCGGATAAGGGAATTGGTTATGGCATGGAAAGTCATATTATTGACGGTAATAATATTCTTGAAGTATATACAAAAGTTCTTGCGTTAGCTAAAAGTGTCCGTAAAAATCCAAGACCCGTTTTATTAGAGTTTAAAACTTTTAGAATACGAGGACATGAAGAAGCAAGTGGTACAAAATATGTTCCTCAGGATGTATTAGATTTTTGGACAGCAAAAGATCCTATAGAAAATTATCAAGAGTATCTAATAAACAAAGGTATTCTTACTGAAGAGATTGAAGTTGCTTATAAAGAAGAAATAGTGCATGAAATAAATGAGCATCTTAATATGGCTTTTGATGAAGAAAAAATAATTCCAAATTTAAAAACTGAAATCAAGGATGTTTATAAAGAGTTTAATTATAAAGAAGTAAAACCATCATCAAAAAAAACAAAAATTCGTTTAGTAGATGCTATTTCTGATGGATTAAAACTGTCCATGGAAAAACATAATGATTTGGTCATTATGGGACAAGATGTTGCAGAATATGGTGGAGTATTTAAAATTACAAATGGTTTTGTAAAGGCTTTTGGTAAAGAAAGGGTAAGAAATACTCCGATTTGTGAATCAGCCATTGTTGCTGCAGCATATGGTTTATCGGTAAACGGAATAAAATCAGTAATGGAAATGCAATTTGCAGATTTTGCCTCCTCAGGATTTAATCCCATTGTGAACTTGTTGGCAAAATCACATTATAGGTGGTCTGAAAATGCAGATGTTGTAATCAGAATGCCTTGTGGAGCAGGAGTAGGAGCTGGCCCATTTCATAGTCAGACAAATGAGGCATGGTTTACAAAAACACCAGGCTTAAAAGTGATTTATCCTGCATTTCCACAAGATGCAAAAGGCTTATTAGCGTCTGCTATTAATGATCCAAACCCTGTTTTGTTTTTTGAACATAAGGAACTCTATAGGTCTATATATCAGGAAGTTTCTGACGGTTATTTTACAACTGAAATTGGTAAAGCTGCTGTTTTGAAAAAAGGAAATCATATAACAATTATTAGTTACGGAGCGGCCGTTCATTGGGTGCTAGAAGCTTTAGAAACTTTATTGGATATTTCTGCAGATGTAATTGATTTAAGAACCCTGCAACCTCTGGATGTAGAAACAATTTATCAATCTGTTAGAAAAACAGGAAAAGCACTTTTAGTGCAAGAAGATTCTATGTTTGGCGGAATTGCAAGTGATATTTCCGCTTTAATCAATGAAAATTGTTTTGAGTTTTTAGACGCACCAGTAAAACGTGTGGCGAGTATAGATACGCCAATTCCTTTTCAATCAGATTTGGAACAACAATATTTAGGGAAATCAACCTTATTAGAAGCAATTCAAGATTTACATAATTATTGATTATATTTAGCATTCGAAAAAAAAATCATTTATGAACAATAAACAAATTATTTTTAAACAACGTCCTTCTGGGGTTCCGAATGCGGATACATGGCAATTAGAATCAAATCCAATTCCTGAATTAGAAGAAGGAGAAATTTTAGTACAACATCACTATATTTCTTTAGATCCTGCAATGCGGGGTTGGATGAATGACACAAAATCATATATTCCACCAGTTGCTATAGATGATGTAATGAGAGCAGGTTCAGTAGGAAAAGTGATTAAAAATAATGGAAATCCTAAATTTGAAGTTGGAGATTGCGTTACAAGTTGGGGAGGTGTGCAACAATATGCAATTACCAATGGAGATGGTTGGTACAAAGTGGATGAGCGTTTAGCACCAATGCCAATGTATATTGGTACTTTAGGGATGCCAGGGATGACCGCTTATTTTGGAATTACAGAAGTTGGTAAAATTAAAGAAGGAGATATTGTATTAGTCTCTGGTGCTGCAGGTGCTGTTGGAAGTATTGTAGGACAAATTGCAAAAATTAAGGGATGTACAGTAATCGGCATTGCTGGCGGAAAAGAGAAATGTGATTATCTTATTAATGAATTAGGTTTTGATGAAGCTATAGACTATAAATCTGAAAATATTTATACAGCATTAAAGAAAAAGTGTCCAAAAGGAGTGGATGTATATTTTGATAATGTTGGTGGGGTTATTTTGGATGCTGCTTTAAGTAAACTAAGAATGCACGCAAAAGTTGTTATTTGTGGAGCAATTTCTCAATATAACAACAAATCTAAAATTGATGGACCTAGTAATTATTTATCTTTATTAGTAACCCGTTCTACAATGCAAGGAATGGTAGTTATGGATTATACTGAAAAATTTGGGGAAGCTGCGCAGCAAATGGGTATGTGGATGAAAGAAGGTAAACTAAAATCTAAAGAAGATATTTATGAAGGAATAGAAAATTTTCAGGAAACTTACAATAGATTATTTTCTGGGGATAAAAAAGGTAAACTTGTTTTAAAAGTAATTGAAGATTAGTGGAACATTTTTTTCAATGTCCATATTGTTGGGAAGAAATTTCAATGATTTTAGATGCAAGTGTTCGAGAACAAACGTATATAGAAGATTGTGAAGTTTGTTGCAATCCCATAGAATTAACAGCTGCTTTTGAAGAAAATGAATTGACTCGATTTGATTCTGAATCGATAGAGCAATAAAATAGTATTAGATAAAGATTCATAGAGAATTTGAAAATTTTTCTTTATGAATCTTTTTTTTTCGCGTGAAATAAGAGTCCTTATAATTTGTTGTTATTCACTAAAAGTTAGATGAATATCTATATCAAAGGATTTCTCCAAGAAAATTGTTCAAATAAAGCAATCCAATCTTTTGGAAAAGTAGCTTTTAAAATTGTTTTTTCTGAGGTAAAAGGGTTTATAAACTCGAGTTTTCCTGCATGTAAAAACAAGTTTTTACATCCAAAATTTTCATCAAACATTACATTGTGGTTTTTATCACCATATTTAGAATCTCCAATTAAAGGATGACTAATTTTATTAGTGTGTACTCTTAACTGATGCATTCTTCCTGTTTTTGGTGCTAATTCAACGAAGCTATACCGAGAAGAATCATAGGGTTTTACAGGGATATTTAAAAGGACCGTTTCTAACGTTTTTAACTCTGTTAATGCTTCTTTATGTATTTTTCCATCTCTTCCTTTTACAGGAGAATCTATGGTTCTAGTCTCCGGAGAAAATCCGCGAACAATACCAAAATAGGTTTTCTGAATTTCTTTATTGGTAAACAATTCTTGAAATTTAGAAACAAAACGAGTTTCTTTTGCCAACATCATAATTCCTGAAGTTTTTCGATCTAACCTGTGCACTGGATATACCTTTAAACCTCTCTCTTTTTGTATAATTTGTAATAAAGAATCCTCATCTGCAACATTTCTAGAATGAAATGCATGATGGGTCAGAACATTATTGGGTTTTGTGACGCACAAAAGATATTCATCTTCAAAGATAATTTCTAAACTCATATTTTAAGTTGATTTTAAAACTAGGCCTTCCTTTTTTTTAAATTTTAAAGAGGCAATTAACAATAAAGACAAAAATCCACAAACAAAAAAACCAATAAAAAGAGGTAGCGCAGTCTCGTTAATATAACTTCCTATAAATGTGGCTATTGGTACTGCCATAATTGTAGAAACAAAACCATTTATAGCAGCTCCAATGCCAGCAATATGTCCAATATGTTCCATGGCCAGCGCTCTAGTATTTCCAAAAAGAAAACCAATAGAAAAGAATTGTAAACCGAAAAATACAATTAAAACATAAATACTTGGATTCTTTTCTCCAGAAAACAGGACTATATAAAAAACTGGAATTATCGTAAATACTATAGTAAAGATTGACACCAATTTATGCATACCAATCTTTACAACTAGTTTTCCGTTTAAAAAAGTTGCCAAACCAATACTTATGGCTAGACCGGCAAAAATAAATGGAAACTCTTCTTTTAGGTAGTATTGTTCTTCAAATATCCGTTGACTTGCACTTAAATAGACCATGAAAGAACCCGTAATAAAACCGGAAAATAATGTAAAAATAACAGCATATTTGTGTGTTAAAAATTCTTTAGTGCCCTCTATAAAAAGGGAAAATTTAAATTTTTTACGATGTGCTATTTTTAATGTTTCTGGTTGCCGTTTCCATACCCAGATCATGGTAAAAAAACCAAATAACAGCTGACTATAAAAAATAGATTTCCATCCATATATATCTAACATTAGCTTTCCTATTGCAGGAGCAACTACTGGTACGAGAATAAAGATCACCACAATAAAAGACATTACTTTCGCCATGTAATTGCCGCTAAAACGATCTCTAACCATTGCTATGCTAATAGTTCTTGGAGCAGAGAGTCCTATTCCTTGTAAAATTCTGCCTACAATCATGATTTCTAAACTGGATGCAAAAACACATATTAAACTAGCAAAAGCAAAAACGATAAAACCTCCATAAATAATTGGTTTTCTGCCAAAACTATCTGATAAAGGTCCTGAAATAAGTTGTCCAAAACCCAATCCCAAAAAAATCATTGTTATAAATAACTGATTGTTTTTTGGGTTTACAATATGTATTGCTTTACTGATATCTGCAATTGCTGGTAATAAGGCATCGATAGATAATGCCACTAATGACATTAAAGATGCCATTACAATTATAAATTCTAGTTCTGATTTCTGTTTTATTTCCACGGGTCAAAAATACCTTTATTTAAATTTAATAAGAGTTTAAAATTTAAAAAAATAAAGTAATGATGAGGTCACTAAACTAGCAACTTTAACATTATTTAGTAAAGTATCTAATTTATTAAGTTCCGATTATAGGTGTTAGGCTATCTGTTTTAAAAGATTATAATTTTTATATACGGAATATGTAAATAATTTTAAAACCTAATAAAAATCATGTTTTTAATTTTATAAAGTTTTTAAATTTATGGGGCAAACTTATAAATATATCTTTATGAAAATATATGATGATAAACACATAAAAAACATTGTTTTTGTGGGTGCTCATAATAGTGGTAAGACCACTTTAGCTGAAACAATGCTGTATGAGGCAGGAATTATTAAAAGAAGAGGAACAATTGAGAATAAAAACACTGTTTCAGATTATCATGAGATAGAACATCAAAGAGAGGCCTCAGTTTTTGCAACACCCTTGCACACAGAATGGAGAAATTATAAGATTAATATTATAGATACACCTGGTTTAGATGACTTTATAGGAGAAATTATTTCTTCAATTAGAGTTTCTGATACAATAACAACCGTTATAAATGCCAAATATGGTGTTGAAATTGGGACAGAAATTATTTGGAATTATATTGACAAATACCACAAGCCAACACTTTTTGTGGTAAACCAAATAGACCATAAGCAAGCTGATTTTGAAAATAGTTTTAATAGTATAAAGCAACTAGTTGGTAGCAATGCTATAAAAATTCAATATCCTTTAATTATGGATGGTAACCAATGCATTATTGACGTTTTAAAGATGAAAATGTACAAATTTGATGCACAAGGAGGGAAGCCTGAAAAATTTTCAATTCCTAAAGAACAACTTGAAACTGCCAATCAACTGCATAATGAGTTAGTAGAAAAAGCAGCAGAAAATGATGAAGAATTAATGGAACTTTTTTTTGATAAAGGCACATTAAATGAAGATGAAATGCGAAAAGGAATTAAGAAAGGAATGTTAAATCATGATCTTTTTCCTGTTTTTTGTGTTTCTGCATTAAAAAATATGGGAATTGGTCGTTTAATGGGTTTTATAGATAATGTTGCACCAGCAGCTTCAGATCTTAAACCAGAACAAAGTTTAGAAGGAAATGAAATACAGCGCAACAAAGATGCAGATCCTGTTTTGTTTGTGTTCAAAACAACATATCAACCAAATCTTGGTCAAATTACCTTTTTTAAAGTAAAATCTGGTGAAGTACATGTAAATGACAAATTGATAAATAGCAGAAATGGTGAAACAGAAACGATCAATCAATTATATATTATGGATGGCAAAAATAAAGAACCCGTTGATAAATTATCTACAGGAGATATTGGCGCCACTACCAAATTAAAATTTACGGAAACAAATGATACTTTATCAACCAAAGAAAAAGGTTTTACGATTAAACCAATTCAGTATCCAGATGCAAGAATTACGAAAGCTGTTTTCGCGGAGAATACAAAAGACGAAGAAAAATTAAGTGAATCTTTAAGACGTTTACAAAGTCAGGATCCAACAATTGTGCTGAGTTATTCTAAAGAAACTAAAGAAACTTTATTAGGTTGTCAAGGAGAATTGCATCTAGCCACTATCACTTGGATTTTGGAACATGTTTACGGTATAAAAGTGGGATTTAAAAAACCAAAAATTCAATATAGAGAAACTATACAGCGCTCTGCGACGGCAAATTACAGACATAAAAAACAGTCTGGAGGTTCTGGACAGTTCGCACAAGTTCATATGAAAATAGCCCCTTGGTATGAAAATATGCCAGAGCCGGAAGGGTTCAATATAAGAGGTAAAGAAGTGGTAGATTTAACTTGGGGAGGCAAACTAGTATTTTATAATTGTATTGTTGGTGGGGCTATAAATACGCGTTATTTACCATCAGTACTTAAAGGGATTTTAGAAGTGATGGAATCTGGGCCGTTAACAAAATCATTTGCAAGAGATATTAGAGTAATGGTGTATGATGGAAAAATGCATTCAGTAGATTCTAATGATATTTCTTTTAAAATAGCCGCTGCAAATGCATTTAAAGAAGCATTTTTAAATGCAAATCCCAGATTGTTAGAACCTACAAAAGAAATTTCTATAAAAGTACCGGAGCAAATGATGGGGAATGTAATGACAGAGTTGCAGTCGAGAAGGTCTATGATTCTAGGAATTGAAACTCAAGATAATTATCAAATTTTAAAATGCATAACTCCAGCGGTAGAATTGTTTGGATTTTCTGCTGTTTTGAGATCTATAACGCAAGGAAAAGCGACCTTTAGTACTGTCTTTTCGTCCTATCAAACAGTTCCTGCAAATGTTCAAAAAGAGTTAGTTGTTCAATCAGTTTAATTTAAATAATTTATAAAATGCAAACCAAAATATCACTTGTAAGTGATTTTAAATTTAATTTAGAAACTTGGCGAAAAGAGTTGAGTTTTCATTTTGATGAAATGTGCACGTTTGAAGAAAAACTAGAAGAAGTTGCTGAAAGAGAATATAACAAAAACGCTTTAATTCCTTTAGAGCAATTTCAAAATAGAATTTTAATTGAAAAAGATGTAATTTCAAAATTAAAGCACAGATGTAAAAAGGAATTGACTATTCTCAATAGTCATAAACTTAATGAAAATTATTTTGGAGAACACAAACCTATAGTTGAAGATATGAGAACTTATATTAAAATGCACTATGAATTGAAAGAAGAAATTACGGCTTATTTTTTAAAGTGGTTGGATTAATACAAGTTGTTGGTTAATTTGTATTCTCAAATAGGAGGCATTTTTCAAATTGAACGTTAGAGGTATTATAGAGTAGGTTTATATATTATCAAAAAACCTATTTAACATAATATAAATTATAGTACAAATATACAGTAATTTCTGTATAGCCGTATTTCAGGCTATTTACACATAATATCAGATATAATACCTTTAGGTTTATATCGATAGATATTATGTTAAAAGAAATTACGGCTAATTAACTTCTGGATTTTATTTGATAGCTATAATTCTCTATTATGTTAAATATCCCAGAAATCTTATCCACACAATAAACTGTAGAACTTGGGTCATTAAACATTAGGCTCTTGGGTTTAGTACTAAATAATAAACATCCTGCTGTTTGTAACTATAATTAGCCATTATGTAAAATTGCCGCACACCAATGCGCTCGATTGCTTTTTTAAAATAATTATGCTACGCAGTAATTTTTTTAAACACAATTTTCCAACACTTGCCAGCGCACAAAAGCTAACATTTCTAATTTATATAAGATTATGTTATTCTATAATATTCCGTCAATATTTTTTTCTAATACCATTTTCGTAAACTTCCCACAAGAGCTTAAATTTTAAGAAAAATAAAATTCTAAGCACTTATTCTATTCTCGTTACTATTTAACCTTTATTTAACTGGAACTTCCAATATTATGTAAAATTGAAATTGATGTTTTGAACTTCTTAAGTTTTCATTATATCTTTTTTTCTTGATAAAAAAGAAACAAAAAAATCAAGACAGAATAAAGCTTCAGCCCACAAAACAAAACACAACCCGCTATTCTGCCTTACCAGCCAGCCTAGTTGTAGAGAAGATTCTACTTAATATAATATTTGCTGTCACGATAATACTGATTACCACCTATCTGATTCAGCGAATTCCTTAATTATTTGTTGCGCTTTTCAAAAGTTTAGTAATGTAAATTCTATTCTGCCACTAAATTGAAGTATTTAAAACTAGCGCCACAATCTCTCCGCTATTTTATCTGACTTTCTCGTCTGGATTTAGATATAATTCTTTCATATCCGCCAATAAATAGATCCGCAAAATATTTACCCAATTCCTCCATGGATGTAGTTTGTTGATTTAGGTGTGCCTGGATGATGAGTTCGATTGCAGACCCGATCATGGAATAACTTATTAATTGAATTTGACTCATCGTCAATCCATTATAATAAGGCGAATTAGCAATATCCTTTTCGAGGTAAGCATAAATAGAATTAAGTAACCCAGCTGAAAAAACACTCTTTCTGAAATTGGCCTGGTTTCTAATCAACAAATCTAAATATTTATTTTCCTGAAGAACATGAGCATATCCTAAAAAGGCGTTATAGGTAAATTCATATATATCATTTGCATTTTTACGCTCTTCTATAAGACGGGCATTGACATTTTCCACGAGTTTTTTGACGATTAAATCCCATATTTCCTCCTTGCTTTGAAAATAATTATAGAAAGTACCTCTGGCCAGTTTACTGCCCTTTACAATATCACTGATAGTTGTGCTGTCAAGTCCTTTATTTACAAATAATTCGAATGCCGCATTGATAATTGTAGTTTCATTTCGTTTCTTATTTTCCTGTAATTTCCCCAATCTGTTCGATTTATTAAGCCATAAAGAAAAGGAATTCTGGTCATTTTTCTCAAAAAAGGATAATCTATTTTTTATAAAAGTTGACACAAGTGTCATTTATTAGTATATTTGCTTTATAAATAAAGAATATAATGGAAAAAGTTTGTGTAATAGGTGCAGGACCTTCGGGGATAACTACCATAAAAAATTTAAAAGATAAAGGTCTGGACGTAATTGCTTATGACTTTAACCATGATGTCGGAGGCAATTGGATTTATAATGAAAATGGCGGTAATTCCAGTGTTTTTGAAACTACGCATATCATTAGCTCCAAAAACTTATCACAATATGAAGATTTCACTTTCGATGATTTTGAAAAAAACATTCCTGACTACCCTTCCCATGACCAGCTGAGAATGTATTTTCAGGCTTATGCCAAACACTTTGATTTATATCCTTGCATTCAATTCAACACTCTTGTAAAGAAATGTATACGTATCGATCGAGAAAAATGGATGGTCACTACCGAAAAAAATGGGCAGGAACATACAGAAGTGTTTACGCACCTTATCGTTTGCAATGGCCACCACTGGAAACCAAGGTATCCGAATTATCCAGGTGTTTTCACTGGAGAGTTTATGCATTCACATGATTATAAAAAAGCCGCTCCGTTTAAAGATAAGCGTGTGTTGGTCATTGGAGGAGGAAACTCTGCTTGTGATGTGGCTGTGGAAACAAGCCGAATCAGTGAGAAAACCAGTATCAGCTGGCGCAGAGGTTATCAAATCATTCCTAAATTCTTGTTTGGAAAACCAAGTGATGTGGTCAGCTCCAAACTAAAGTTTCTGCCTAAAAAGTTAAGGTATTTCTTCTCTGCATTAACCATTAAAATCCTTACTGGCTCTAATCGATTATATGGACTTGAAATACCAAAAACTAAATTTGGTAGTACGCATCCTACTATTAACGATGAGTTGCTATATAAACTAAGACATGGCAAGGTTTTTCCTAAAGGAGATATCGAACGGTTTGATGGTAAAAAGGTGGTTTTTAAAGATGGTACGATCGAAGAATTTGATGTTATCGTAGCATGTACAGGCTATATATTAGCCCATCCGTTTTTCGAAAAGCATTTTATTGACTACAGCGATTCTGATGTGCCCCTTTATCTGAAAATGTTTCATGAACAATATGAAAATCTGTTTTTCATTGGCATGTTTCAACCGCTTGGTTGTATCTGGCCAGGATCTGAACTTCAGGCAAAATTAGCCGCCAGGGCCATTACAGGTGAATGGAAACGGGCAAAGAACATTGCAGAACTCTGTAAAAGAGAAGTCACGCACCCACATATAAAACAGATCAATACTGCACGACATACAATCACCGTGGACTATCATTTATTTGTTAAGCAGTTAAAACAGCAACTGCCAAAAGATTATGTATCTAAAAATCCAATAAGGAATACATTAAAGGTCAATGCATAGTGGAAAGAGTCGACTTTTCTCCCCTCCTGTTCATTCATGGCTTATGCCATGGCGCATGGTGTTGGCATGAGCATTTTATTCCTCACTTTGAATCATTAGGTTATGACTGCCATACATTAAACCTGAGCGGTCATGAAGTGGCCGGACGTTCTGCTTCAAACAATCATCTTAAATTAAGTGATTATGTTAAGGATGTTGAAAACGCCATCTCAACGTTTGATACCCAGCCAATTTTGGTTGGTCATTCGATGGGAGGATTTATTGTGCAGCTTTACTTAAAGAACTGCCGCCTTCCCACAAAAGCAATCCTGATGGCTTCTGTACCACCAAGTGGGGCATTAGCCTCCAGCCTTAGGGTAATTAAAATTAGGCCGGGCGCAATTAAGTATTTGTTGAATCGGGATTTACTTGGCTTTGCCCAAGCATACCCACAATTTATGTTTAGAGCTGATATTGATTCGCATGCTTTATCATATTACAAATCAATGCTTTGCTCAGAGTCTTTTGTGGCTTATCTGCAGATGCTCTTTCCAATAGCCATTAAAAAAAGTACAGCAGCTCATCATAATTTGCTGGTCATGGGAGGCTCAAAAGATCAATTGTTCACCCTTCGGGAATTTGAGTATACAGCCAGAAAATATGCCGCAGATCTGGAAATAATTCCTGATGCTGCTCACGATCTAATGCTGGAACCAAACTGGAAATATATTGCCAAAATCATTCATTATTGGATCAATAAACTTGATACTATTACTGAATGAGTACAGAACACAATTAAACTATGAAGAAATTTAAAATGAGCCTCTCATAGGGCTGAAAGTAGCTGATAACCGACAGAAAGTCTTGCTTCTAAAAGCAAGGAAGGAAAATAAAATAATCCCCAATTATTAATCTTCCGGCACTTCTAGATGCTTAAATGTATGGTTACACAATTAGTTTCGTTTGGAGGGGAATTTCACACCTGCAGAGGCGGAAGTAGTTTTTCTTACCATAAGCGCAGAAAATAATTATCATTACTGCATGGGAGCACATAGTTTATTTGCCAATACGGTTTCTAAAGTACCTGTTGAAGTAAGGCTACTTTTTTCAGACAATTTAAACTACATTTTGGTACAACTCCAATTAACTTTATTCATGCACAACGAATAGAGAAAGGAAAAGAGTATTTAAAATATACGAAACTATCTATTAGTGAAATTGGTTATAGATTGGGCTATTCTAGTCCTTCTTATTTTGCTTCTCAATTTGAGCGGATTGTTAAATATTCTCCAACACATTACCGTAAGCTTAAGTTGTATCAAAACTAAAATCAGGTAAAACTTTAATTATTTGTTTTTGAGTTAGCTCGAATTTATGGATACCAAATTCATATATTTTAGCCAAATCGGTTTCGGCTTTTTTGGAGAGTTTATAAACGCCCATCTTTGCGCATACGTATTTCTACTTCTTTCATGATTTCCGGTAATGATTGATTACTAATGCAGCTTTCAAGTCCTTCCATTATTTTAGACTTAAGAGAGAGATATTTTGCATTACTTGCTTGGTCTTGACGCACAAAATTTCGTAAATATTCACTATCATTAGTATATTCTCCAGCTTCGATTTGAGCTTTTATCCATTTATCTTGTTGCTCAGTAAAGGTTACCGTTTTGCGAACTGTTGCTATAAAAAACGTTTAAATAATCATACTATTGGTGTAAAATACAATATTCATAGAACATTCCAAAATTAGGAGCTATTAATTAATATTTAAACAACAATCCCATTCCATACACATTTCACTCCACTCCTATCCTTTCGACTACGATAAAGACAAGCTCCGTTTCGTAAAAAGCGTATTCCATTACATTTTTAAAGAAAGATTTTAGAAGAAAAAAAATAAAGAAGATTGGTTTTTTTAAGCTTTTTACCAAAGCAAAGTAACATAATGCAGTACATTATAGTACATTTTATAAATAGGTTTATCTTGTGGATGAAGCTATTTATAACACAGATGGTGGCGCGCTGGCGAAATTATGATGTTTAGTCCTACACATTTTATTTATAAAAAAAATGATAGCTATAATGTAGTATTATGTAAAATATCCCAGAATATCTAGTATTCAAAAGAAACCTTATTACTTGGGTCATTAAACTATTAAGCGGTTTGCTTCGCAGCGTTTATAAAACATTTGTATCTATAATTAGCCGTTATGTAAAATAGCCGCTACCAAGCGCTCGATTGTTTTATAACTCAAATGCGTAGCATTCACGAGCTCCAAAATATTAAATAGAAATAACGCGAGTAATTATCCATCGCTTGCCAACGCCAAAATAAAAGCTAACCTTTTTACTCTTATTAAAAATCGCGTATTCGATAAAATGTACACAATAAAAAAATTTAGACGATTCTCGTGAGCTTGCCACAAGAGCATAAATTTTAAGAAATCGCTTTTTAGGAGATTCACGAACACATTTGAAGTTTCTGCAAATAATTAAATATGTGAGTAAAAATAAAATTCTATGCACTTGTTATATTTAGAACTTCAAATAATCCTTTTTTTAATGTTTCATTATTAAGTATTTTAAAAATTGATTCTCAATCAATTCTTCAAAATAATGTCTTGAAACAAAAGAAACAAAAATTCAAGGCTGCATATAATTTTGGAAACAATTAACGGTTCATTCGCTATATTTTAGACTATTTAGCGTTAAGAAAATGTACCCAAAGTACATTTTTAGTTAAATACGATTTGAAACAAGGTTTTAGTAAAGTATTGTATCCTAATACAATCATCCACAGGATAATTGCATTTGTATAGCCTAAAATATGTACGCTCCACTCACCTATTGTTTTACCAAAATTTTATGAGGCCAAGTTAAATATCGAGATTCTATTTTACATAATATTATAAAACTAAACTTTTGGTTTATCAATCATAATTATTTTAATTTTGTATTATTACACTTTTACAATGTAATAAATAATAAAAATATCAAAAATATGGATACTATTCGAAAAAACAACTCTACTAACGAATTAGACAAAATTGACGAACAAATAATTAAACTCTTACAGAAGAATGCTAGATTATCTAATAAGCAAATTGCTGCAGAAGTTGGTATTGCAGAATCTACCTGTTCTGAAAGGATGCGGAAATTACAGAGAAAAAAAATATTCTTCGGGTTTCATGCTATTGTAGATTCTTCTAAACTTGGTACGAATATAGAAGCAATGGTTGCTATAAAATTAACTAAAAACACAAAAGATCAAGTTGATCATTTTAAAAACGCAATGTCTTTGTTACCTGAAGTTGTGAATATTTACCATTTAGCGGGGCAAATAGATTTTCTGCTTTACATTGCAGTAAGAGATAAAAATCATTTAAGAGATTTTGTAATGGATCATGTCACAAAAGATTATGTAAAAAGTTTAGAAACCTCTTTGATTTACGATTTTTCACAAAACCCATTGTTTCCAATTTATTTAAAAGATGAATAGAGATGAAAATCTAATTAAATTAATGATTAGATCTTCTCCTCTATAATTACTAATTGAAAAAATAAATTTTGTTTATATTTTTAATTTGAAACAAACAACTTTGGTTTCAGACATCGCTTCAATAGCGGACTTTACTCCTTCTCTACCTATTCCGCTACTTTTAACGCCACCAAAAGGCATCGCATCAATTCTATAATCTGTAGAATCGTTAATCATTACACCAGCACACTCTAGTTCATTAATTGCTTTATGTGCATTACTGATATCATTCGTAAAAATTGCCATATGTAATCCAAAAGGAGACTTATTACAGTTCTCTATAGCTTGATCTAAGTTTTTTACTTTTGAAATAGTTACCACAGGCCCAAAAACTTCTTTGTAATTGGCAATATCATTATTGCAGGCAGCCTCCAATATGGTTGGTGTATAGCAATTTCCAATTGTTTTTCCACCACTAATTATCTTAGCTCCATGCTCAATACTTTCGTTAATAAATTTATCAATTTGATTAATCGATTCTTTACTTATAATTGGTCCAATATCTATATCTTCAGATAATGGTGAACCAATCTTTAAAGTAGAAGTTAATTGAGAAAAATTATTTAAAAATGAATCGTAAATATCCTCTTCAACAAAAATTCGTTTTACACCAACACAATTTTGACCACTTGCAAAAAATGCGCCTGAAACACAAGATTGAACAGCGTCTTCTAAATCAGCATCAGATAAAACGATTACAGGAGAATTAGAACCAAGTTCCATCACTATTTTCTTTAAACCTGCTTTTTTCTGGATAATTTTTGCTGCTTCCACTCCACCCGTAAAACTTATCAATCTTATTCTATCATCGCTAATGAGCGCATCTCCAAAATATTCTGGAGAACCTGTAATTATGCTTAACATTTCTTTTGGTAAACCAGCTTCAGAAAGAATTTCTCCAAACTTAATGGCTACTAAAGGTGTATAATCACTCGGTTTTAATATCACCGGGTTTCCTGCAGCAATTGCGGGTCCCAATTTGTGGCAAATCAAGTTTAAAGGGTCATTAAAAGGTGTAATGGCAACAACAATACCAATAGGGACTTTGGTTTCGTACCCAATTCTATCCTCTGAACCTGGAACAGCATTAAAAGGAATGGTGGCTCCAATTATTCTTCCTGCTTCTTCTGCAGAAAGTTGCATAGTATTTAGAGCTCTACTGACTTCTTTTCTTGCCTGAACTATTGTTTTTATTCCTTCTGTTGCTATAAGATTCGATAATACATCAAATTCTCGCTCCATTATGGTTACGACTTTTCTAAGAATTGCTATTCTTTTTGAAGGAGACATTTTTTTACCAATAGCCTCTCCTATTTTTGCTAAATTAAGTGCATTCATTACATCTTGCTTAGTCGACTGAGGAACTGTTCCGATTTTATCTCCTGTGTAACTATTATAAACAGGTACAGTAATTGTGTTTTTTTTATCTATCACCATGTTTTGAGTTTTAACCGTTAACTATTGATATGATATCATTATACAAAGCAAAACCTGTTTCAATTTTTCCTGCTCCTGCTCCAACTATCGTAGTATCTCCTAAAATACTAGAGGTGATTTTTAAGGCATTAGTAGCATCTGAAATACCATATAATGAATCATTCATTGGTATCAATTTAGGGCAAACTGAACCATGAACATTACCTTTATCATCCTTCCAAACGCTTCCAATTAGTTTCCATCTCTTATTATTTGCTGATGCTTCTTTTACATCCGAAAGTGTAATTTTAGATATTCCCTTCACTTCAATATCTTCTTGAATTAATTGCACATTAAAAACAACATTTGCCAAAATCATTACTTTAGCCAACGTGTCTAAACCTTCAACATCACTTGTAGGATCTGCCTCTGCATATCCTAGTTTTTGTGCTTGTGAAAGTGCATCATTATAAGACATTCCTAATTCCATTTTAGACAGAATATAATTAGATGTTCCGTTCATAATACCACTTACAATAGTAATATCTGAACCTAAAAGACCATTGTTTAAAACATTTATAATAGGTGTACCACTCATTACTGTTCCTTCAATTGCTAACGTCTTTCCTTTTAGTTTAGCCAAATTAAAGATGTGTTTATACCCTAAAGCAAAAGGACCTTTATTACTAGTAACAACATGTTTATCAGAATCTAATGCAGTTTCTATATGGGATAGTGCTGGTTGTCCTGTATTAATATCTGTGAAACTAGCCTCAATAATGATATCTGCATTAATTTCTTGTATTGCTTTAGGAATGTCAAGTATATTTTCTGTTAATAAACTATAATCACCATTATTAGCATTTGCAAGTATATTCTGCATATTTATACCATTAGCATCGATCTTACTACCTTTCATTGTATCCAAAATTCCTACTGTTTGTATTTCTAGATTTTTAGCTAGCGGTACTATCGAATTATTTCTTAAAATAATTTCAGCTAATCCTTGTGATACAATTCCAAATCCTACATATACTATTTTTATCATTTATAATTATTTAAATTCATTGTTATAGGACAAAACTATATATATATTCATATATAATTATTATTACAGTAAACTATTCTTTTATCATGTGTTTTAAATGAATTATATTCGTTTGTTGATACAAAACTTATTTAAAACAAAATTTAAATCGTTCGTAAAATATTTTAGTAAGTAGATAAATTTTTAGTGAAGAATTTTTAGATCTAACTTTAATGTGTTTTTGAATATAATCTAATATTCAAATTGAATACTATAAAAGAATGTAATAAGTTTTATTTTTTCATTTCACACACAATATGCTTCCCTCCTATGTCGTCGCATAAAAAGTGTTCCATTAACATTGTAGAAGAAACTTTTGAGAATAATTTTTTTAAGAAACTGTAGATAAACTTTCGCTTTTAAGCAAAGCTGAAGTTACATAACGCAGAACATTATAGTACAGTTTTATTGAAATAATAAATGATAGCCATAATTCACTATTATGAATATATCGCAGAAAGTTATGCAGGCTAAATAAGCATTGTATTTAAAATGTTTTTACACTCATTTTTGGTAATCCGAAACTTAAATTAAAAAGCTAATTAAAATGAAATTAAAGAAAAACACATGTTTTGTAATAATGGGTTTTGGAAAAAAAAACCATACTGATTTTGGCATAACATTTGACTTAGACAAAGCGTATCAAAAAATTATAAGACCCGCGGCTGAAAAATTAGGATATGAATGTATTAGAGCTAATGAAATTGACGATTCAGGGATAATCGAAAAAAGTATGTATGCAATACTAATGCAAGCTGACTTGGTAATTGCATACGTAACTACAGATAATGCAAACGCAATGTATGAAGTAGGAATTAGAGAGGCAGTTCACCCTAATTCAACCATAATTTTAAACAAGAAACAAGGAGAAAAAAGATTTGATGTAGGTCAAAATAAAATGTGTATTTATACTCCTTTAGGGCAAGTTATTGGAGATCGTGAAGCTGAAGAATGTCAAGAAAAAATAATAGAATTGATACAGAATGTAAATAAAGAGAGAGTTATTGATAGTCCTTTATTTGAATTTATAAAGGATATAATTCCGGATTTACCCGATGATTAATAAAAACACATGATGTATTTAAAAAATTGTATTCTCTTAAAAAGGTTCAATATTATTGATTATAATAATTAAAAGAAACAACCAAAAATAAAATTTCAATTAAATCAAACTGAGAAAATTTTTGAAATTTTATTTTTGGTTGTTTTTATTAGATATTATTTAATTAATTTGATTTACCTAAAATAATTACAAAGCAGTTTTGCAGTAAAACGAGATTTTTAATCGTAAAAAAAGGGTTATCAACCCTTTCCTTTTATATGGCGCTAAATATCAAGTCTGAAATTTCTCAATTTCTTGTCAAAATATCAATCCTTATCATTCCAAACATCTAATATTTTATGTAATGCACTAACAAAACATGAAACACCTACTATAATAAGTCCATAATGTGTCCATACCCCTTGATGGCCATCAGTAAAATCTTCGATGAAGATGACCTCAAAAAAAGTTAAAAATGACAGACATATTGTATTAAACTTCTTTCCTTAAAACTTCTAATGGAGGGCTTTTTAAAACAGCTCTAATATTTGTTAATCCAATGATTACAACCAATATAGTAATTCCGGGAAGAAATACTAAAAAAGGAATTGCAGAGGGTATAAAAGGTTCTTTAAATAAAAGTGCTGCTAATAGCTGGCTGCTAATTAAAGACAGTAAAATACCAATTAGACTTCCTAACATTCCTAAATAGACATATTCTAGCGCCGTAATTTGTGAAATTTGTTTGCTCTTAGCTCCTAGTGTTCTTAGTAATACACTTTCTTTTATTCGTTGATATTTACTATTTCTAACTGAACCTATTAAAACAATAATACCCGTAAGAATACTAAAGAAGGCCATAAAATTAATAATCCAAGAGACTTTATCTAAAATGTCTTCAACAATCGTGTAAATCTGTCTTAAATCTAAAATTGTAATATTAGGAAAGTTCTGGACCAAATCTCGTTGCAAAGCAGCAGAGCTCACATTATCTGATACATAGGTCGTCATCACATTAAATTGAGGTGCATTTTCTAAAACGCCAGCAGGAAATACAATTGAAAAATTAAGTTGCATATTTCCCCAATTTACTTTTCGTATACTTCCAATGGTGGTTTTCATTAAAACCCCTTGAATATTAAAAACGACAAAATCTCCGACTTTTAAATCTGCATCTCTTGCAATATTATCGGCAATAGAAATTAAAATAGGTTCACCCGCTGTCACTTCTTTGGTCCAACTTCCTTCCAATAGTTCTTCCGAATCAAGCAATGAATCGCGATAGGTTGTTCTAAATTCTCGATTTAAAATCCATCTATTCATTTTCGAAACCGTGTCTTTGCGGATATCATTTACCAACTTTCCTTTGATGCGATGCATCCTCATAGTGATAATCGGAATGTTATCTATTACCTCTAAACCTTTTGTTTGCATGGTATTCAGAACTGCTTCTTTTTGTTGGGTTTGAACATCCATTAAAATAATATTTGCACTATTTTTTTTGTTATCAATAGCCGTTTTAGCTAGCAAAATATCTTTCGTAAAATAAAGTGTGCTAATTAAGAAAGTACCCAAACCTATTGCTAAAATCAATACCATTGTTTGATTATTTGGGCGGTATAGGTTTAGTAAACTTTGGCGTTTTGTAAAATCCCAGTTCGTGGGAAAATATTTTTTAATCACTTTCATAAACAGACTTGCAATACCTGCCATAATAGAGAATGTAATTAAAATGCCAATCGTAAATATGAATCCGTTAAGGGCGTTTTTTAACATCCAAAACGAAAATAAAAAGATAAAAAGTAGGATAGTTGCTAATATAAGAAGTCGTGCCTTTCTTGGTTTTATCGAATTTTCTTCTGATCCTCTTAATACCTCTAACGGTGAAACATACCAAGTACCTAACAATGGCAGTAAAGCGAATAATACTGACATTAAAACACCCAATGTTACGCCAATCATCAATGGTTGGGCAGTGATTGATATTTGAACATCAAATGGTAAAAAATCTTTTAAAATATATGGAAATACGTATTGTAAACCGATACCAATTATAGAACCGATAATCCCTCCTATCAGTCCAATTCCAATAATTTGCAATAAATAAATGAAAAAAGTCTGTTTTCTTGTAGCTCCTAAACATTTTAAGACGGCTACATTTTTTAATTTTTCTTTGATATAAATATGAACTGAACTTGCAATACCTATACATCCCAATAAAAGGGCAATAAATGCAGCTAAATTTAAAAATTTAAAAACGTTTTCATAACTTCTACCCAAGCGTCTACTAGTGCTTGTATGTGTATCTAAATCAGCATTTTCATCATCTAAAATAGGATCTATTTTTTTATCTAAAAGTTCCAGATCCATTGCCGGTGGTGCAATAAAAAAGTATTGGTATTCTTTTCTGCTTCCCAATTGTAACAATTCTGTTTTGTCTAAAAGTCGGAAAGGAATGAGCACAGTTGGCGCTACTGAAGAAGAAATCGCTGTACTACCCGGAATGGATTTTAAAGCGCCTAGTATAGGTAACATGAGCTTCCCTAATTTGATAGAATCTCCTGTCTTTAAATTGAATTGTAATAAAAGTGTGGCATCTACAATTGCACCGCCCAATTCTTGATATTCCGAACCAGCATTTGGTGGCATTGTAACTAAGTTTCCGTAAAAAGGAAAATGACCCTCTATGGCACGAACTTTTACAAGCTTTGTTTCTTTATTTTTAGGAAAAGCAGCCATCGAGACGAAATTAACCTCTGAACCAGACGCATTTAAAGAATCTATAATAAATTGAACTTTTTTTGTAGGAAGTTGTTTGCTATCGATAATAAAGTCAGCACCCATTAAAGCTTTCGACTGATTTTTAATATTGTCTTTTAAATTTTCGCTAAATAATTGTATTGAAACAACCGCCGCAATACCCAAAATAATAGAGGCCATAAAAAGTAGTAATCTAGAGATACTTGCCTTCCCGTCTCTCCAGGCCATTTTAAAAAGCCATTGCATCAAAACTTTTGAAAATATTTTGTTCATTAAAGAACTGTTGTTTTTTCGTTAGACATTACCTTCCCTCCTTTTAATCTCAATATTTGTTCCGTTCTATTAGCTAAATCTAAATCATGTGTAATAATCACTAAAGTTGTTCCGGCTTCTTTATTCAATTGAAAAAGTAATTGAATAACCTTTTCACCAGTCTCCTCATCTAAATTGCCTGTAGGTTCATCAGCAAATAAAATTGAAGGCTTGTTAGAAAATGCCCTTGCTAGTGCAACACGCTGCTGTTCTCCTCCGGATAATTGAGAGGGATAGTGATGGGAACGATCTAATAATCCTACTTTTTCTAACAATTCCATACCAACCTTAACAGCATTCTTTTCGCCTTGTAATTCTAGAGGTACTATTACATTCTCTAAAGCAGTTAGTGTAGGCAATAATTGAAAGTTCTGAAATATAAAGCCAACCTCTTTATTCCGCAATTGTGCCCGTTGATCCTCGTCTAAATCCTTTAAATTTACTCCGCATAATTCAATGTCGCCAGCACTTGGGTGATCTAAACCAGCACACAAACCAAGCAGTGTAGTTTTACCACTTCCTGAAGGACCAACAATAGAAAATATACTGCCCTGCTCTATTTCAAAAGAAATATGGGTTAATACCGTTAAATTTTTTGAACCACTGGTATAAGTTTTCTCTAGTTCATGTATCTTTAATATCTTTGACATAGTATTCATTTAATATATATTACCAAGAAATGGGAAAATTTAAAAATAAACAATTGATCCTTAATTTTAAGGAAAGGGTTCTGAAGATTTTCTTAAAGTTTTGTTATTTTTCAGGAGTATTACTGTTAATATCTTGTGGGTCAGATAACTCTAAAAAAGAAAAAAATATTGAAAAAGATAAAATTGAAACTAACAATAATTTAAAAGAAAATAGTACATCAAAAAGGATTGTGTTTTTTGGAGATAGCTTAACAGCTGGATACGGTTTGGAGGATGTAAATGATGCGTTTCCGGGAATTATTCAACAAAAAATTGACTCACTACAATTAGATTATATGGTGATAAATTCTGGTATAAGTGGCGAAACAAGTGCTGGAGGTAAAAGTAGAATTAATTGGGTACTAAATCAAAAAGTAGATATTTTTATTTTAGAGTTAGGAGCAAATGACGGTTTACGTGGGGTTTCTTTAAAAGAAACTAAAGAAAATTTACAAGTAATTATTAATGCTGTTGTATCCAAAAACTCAGCAACTAAAATTGTTTTGGCAGGTATGCAAATCCCTCCAAATATGGGACAAGAATATACAGCTGAGTTTAAAACTATTTTTCCGGTTTTAGCTGAAAAGAACAAATTATCATTAATTCCATTTTTATTAAAAGATGTAGGGGGCGTTATCGAATTAAATCAATCTGATGGAATTCATCCAACAAAGGAAGGCCATCAAATATTAGCTAAAAATGTTTGGAAAATTTTAGAGCCAATACTTAAAGAAGTGGATTAATATAATTTAAATTTCGCCTCTTTTTTTTAAAAGAACTAATTCTTGCTATAAGCTCTAAAAAACCTTTCTGAAATTAAACTTAAAAGACTGGTCATTTAATCTATATTTCTCTTTTACAGACGTTTTGTTTAATCTGTGTGGCAAATGTATTGTCGTTTATTTCTCTTTTACAGACGTTTTGTTTAATCTGTATGGCAAATGTATTGTCGTTTATTTTGTTCAATGAGGAAAGATAGATTAATTTTGTACATCATTTATTTTCGAAATTTTATTTATGAAAAATTTATTTACACTATTCTTTATATCAATTACTATATTCTCTTATGGCCAAACAATAAGAATAAATGAAGTAGTTTCCTCTAATTCTGAATATACAGATGAAGATGGAGATTCTCCAGACTGGTTAGAAATTCATAATTTTGGAAATCAAGAGGTTTCAATTAATGGTTGGTCTTTATCAGATGATGTAAATGATCTTACAAAATGGACATTTCCAAATATTACATTAAGTCCCAATCAATACATGCTTTTATGGGCTTCATCAAAAGATCGTCGAACCAATAATTATTATAGAACACTTATCAATCAAGGAGATGAATTTAAGTACTTAATTCCTAACTCCGAGCCTCCTTCTAACTGGAATACTTTAGATTTTGATGATGCAAATTGGTCCTCAGGTTCTTCAGGGTTTGGATATGCTGATGGAGATGATACTACGCTCATTCCGAATGGCACACAGTCTGTATTTCTGAGAAAAAATTTTAATATAAGTAACTTATCAACTGTTTCCTCATTAATCTTAGATTTAGACTATGATGATGCCTTCGTTGCTTACATAAATGGTGTTGAAGTTGCAAGAGCTAATATTAATGGCAATCCACCCGCTTATGATTCAGGTACTATTACTGATCATGAAGCTCGAATGTATTCTGGGGGTAATCCAGAAAGATTTTTTATAACAAATGTCAATTCAATTTTAAATGAAGGTGATAATATTTTAACAATTCAAGCACACAATATCAGTTCAAACTCTTCGGATTTCACAATAATACCTTTTTTATCTGCAGTTTTTTCAGTTCCTAACAATTCTGGTATTGATCCACCGGCTATTTTGGATTTAACAAAGAATAATCTTCATACAAATTTTAAAATATCATCTAGTTCAGAAACTTTAAGCTTAACGGATGCTTCAGGAACTCTTGTTTACCAAATAATTGCAGAAAATCTTCCCCAAAATACTTCTATTGGTACATCTAGAACTTCTGGAGAGATTGTAAGTTATTTGGAGACTACGCCAGGTTATGAAAATTCTAACGAAGAATATTTAGGAAGTATTCAGAGTGAAGTTGTTTTTTCTCAACCAGGTGGTCTTTTTGATGTACCACTTAGTTTAATTTTATCAGGAAATACTTCAGAGGAAACAATACGATATACAATCGATGGAAATAATCCTACAGATACCTCGCCAATATATACAAGTCCTATTCAAATTAATGAGAGTATTACTGTGCGCGCACAGATATTTTCTGAAAATTATTTGCCATCTCAAGTATATACTAAATCATATATTTTAAACAATAGTTCATTTACGAGTAGTAATTTACCTATCGTTATTATCAACACAGAAAATGGTGCTACAATTCCTGATGAACCAAAAATACTTGGGACTATGAAAATAATTCAAAGGCCTGATGGTGATAGGAATTTTCTAGCCGATGCCAATACTGAAGAATTTTTAAATTACTCTGGAACAATTGGAATCGAAACCAGAGGTTCTTCTTCTCAAACCTTACCAAAAAAACCCTATGGAATTGATACTTTAGAGGATGATGGTATAGAAGATAAAGGTGTGGAATTATTAGGCATGGCAAAGGAAGATGACTGGATTTTAAATTCATTTGCTTTTGATGACAGTATGATGCGTGACTATATTAGTTACGAAATGGCCAGAAAAATGGGACAATATGCAGCTAATTTAAAATATTGTGAAGTCGTACTTAATGGAGATTACATAGGCTTGTATGCACTTTCAGAAAAAATAAAACGTGATGGAGACCGAGTAGATATCGCAAAATTATCTGATGATGAAAATTCATTTCCAGAGGTAACTGGTGGATATTTAATGCAGACCGATAGACCAGATGCCGAAGACCCTGAGGCTTGGTATAACAATGGCGCTGGGTACATTCATGAAAAACCAAATTCAGATGATATCACACAAATACAGTCTTCTTATATAGAATCAGTTTTCAGAGATTTAGACGATAATGCTACGAATTCAAATGTTACAAGTGGCTACCCATCTATTATCGATGTGCCTTCATTTGTAGATTATATGCTTATGGCAGAAATAGCATCGAATGTGGATGCCTATGCACTTAGCACGTATTACCATAAAGATCGAGGTGGTAAATTAAGAGCGGGTCCTATTTGGGATTATAATTTAACCTTTGGTAATGACTTGTTTAATGCATTTGGAACTTATTATGACCGAAGCTTTACGGATGTTTGGCAGTTTAACTATAGTAATACAGGAGCAGGTTTTTGGGGAGATTTATTTCAAAACGCAACGTTTAAATGTTATTTATCTAAACGATTTGATGAAGTTACAAATCCCGGAGGAGCCTTAAATTATAGCTACATATCAGATTTAATAGACAACACCGTTGCATTAATTTCTGAAGCTGTAGTTCGTGAAAATCAACGATGGAATACAATTCCTGATTTTTCAGGCGAAGTGAGTAATATGAAAACGTGGATACAAGAACGAATTACATGGATGGGGAATAACCTTGGTGGATTTTCTAATTGTACAGCGATAAACACGCCTTCTTTAGTAATTACTAAAATTGATTACAATCCGCAAGAAACAAATGAGTTTCCTGAGAGTGATGACCTAGAGTTTATAGAAATTAAAAATACAGGAACTACAAACGTAGATTTAACCGGAATCTATTTGATTAAACTAGGTGTTTCATATCAATTCGAAAATAATGCAACCATTGAAGCTGGTCAATCTATTCAATTAGCAGGAGATAGAGATACTTTCATAGCTAGATATGGTGTTGTACCTTTTGATACATTTCAAAGAGATTTATCAAATAGCAGCCATAATTTAGTTTTAGTAGATGCTTTTGGAAATCTCATTGATCAAGTTGAATATTCGGATAAGGCACCTTGGCCAGAATCTGCAGATGGTGCTGGATTTTATTTAGAGCTTATAGATATTAATTCTGATAATTCGCTGGCGAGTAGTTGGAAAGCTAGTTCAAATTTAGTTTTAGACACGAATGCTTATAATCACAGTGCATTCGTTTTTAATGTCTATCCAAATCCAGCCGAAGATAAGTTGAAAATAAACTCGGAACAAACCATACAAAAAATCACAATTTTCAATCTTTTAGGGCAGGAATTAAGAGCAACGAAAGTCAATTTTAAGTCAGGAGAAATTGATATAAGTGCACTTCACAAGGGAGCCTATTTTTTAAATTTGAAGTTTATCAATGGTGCAAGTGTTTCGGCTACGATTTTTAAACAATAAGTTACTCATGCTACAGACAAATTAATAATATTTATCATTTGATATTTAACTCTATATAAACTTTATAAATAAGCGAGATAAAAAGTAGTAAAAGGATCTGAATTTATCTAGTAAATTGTTACCAACAAAAAGCATAACATAAAAATACTTACGTCAATTTAGTTGTACATTTGTCCACTTTATAGTCAATAGTTTACGAAACAATTATCTATTTAATTCTTATGCCTTTTAATAAATTACATTCTCATATAAAAGAGGAGCTCGAATCTTTAGAAATCACAACACCAACCCCTTTTCAGAAGACTAGCATACCAGTAATAAAAAGTGGTGCTAATA
The DNA here is from genome assembly GCF_900106075.1 of Polaribacter sp. Hel1_33_78. Taxonomy (NCBI): domain Bacteria; kingdom Pseudomonadati; phylum Bacteroidota; class Flavobacteriia; order Flavobacteriales; family Flavobacteriaceae; genus Polaribacter; species Polaribacter sp. Hel1_33_78. The sequence goes on along the minus strand of NZ_LT629794.1, from coordinate 1,860,038 downwards.
TATTTTGTACAGGCTCTAAAAATACAGGAAAAACTACTACCCTTATACTTACCACCTTACATAAATTAAAATGTGAAGAAGTTGGAGCTGCACCGAGAGCGATGGTTTTAGTAGAAGATAGAGATTGTGTATTAGCTTTACATGAAGCTTTTATGCCATACACGAGACATAGTTCGTTGCGTGTTTATGCATGTGATGATAAACATCACATTGAATTGCTAACTTCAGAGATTTTTGAAGGTGTAGATATTCTTATTGCTACGCCCAAAACAGTCTGTAAGTTGCTATTATTAGAAGGTATAAATTTAACGCAATTAAAAATATTTAATATAGACGATGCCGATTTTTTGAGCTCTAAATCTGCTTATACAGATCTTTTGGCGATTACACAAGGCATTCAAAAATGTCAATATGTGTTATATTCAGAAAAAATAAATTCTATGTTAAAACGCTTAGAAACTAATTTTATGCAGTATTCTAGGACGGTAGCTGGATAAAAACGTTTTTTAATTATCTAAGTTATTTTTTTATTAAAATGAAGACATTATGATTCCTAAACTACACTACATCTCTCAGGGGAACTCTCCTAAAGAGCATCTAGATAATATCCAAAAAGCATGTTCAAGTGGCTCAGAATTAGTACAATTGCGTTTAAAAAATATCTCAGAAAAAAAATGCTTAAAATTAGCTACCGAAGCTAGAGAAATTACTTCTCATTTTCAAACTAGACTGATAATAAACGATTACTATAAAATAGCAAAAGCCATAAAAGCAGATGGTGTTCATCTAGGTGAAACAGATTGCTGCCCTTTAGAGGCAAGAAAGCATTTATACACTTGGCAAATTATTGGAGGAACCGCAAATACCTTACAAGATTGCGAAACATTAATCAGTAAACAAGTTGATTATATCAGTTTAAGTCCTTTTAGGCATGCAGTAACTAAAGGCAATATATTTAAAGTTTTAGGTTTAAACGGATATAACGAAATTATTGAAGCTTTAAAAACTGAGACACCAATTATTGGTTTTGGAGGCATCAATACAAAAGACGTTACAGCGATTTTAGAAACGGGTATTTCTGGAATTGCTGTATCGGATGTAATCACTAAGAATTTTGATGTTATAAGAACATTTAATCAATTATTAAAAGCTTCTTCAACAAAAGAGTTGCGCCATACATTCAAATAGAATGCGCAGATGTGATGCAAATTATTACAGTTTAATTCTGAGTCTAGATATGTTGTTTTGCACTAAAAATTAATTTTCTTTCAATTTCTTTATTTCTTATTCTATATTCATTTTGTTTATTGAGAAATCCATTGAAATAAAACTTACGAAACTAAAGGATATATATACAGGAATACTTATTTTTATGACAAATTAGAAGTTTAAGGGATATTACTCTTTTACTTTTTATAAAACTGCATACTTATGAATATTGGTCACTTTTTATATGACTATTTAGTAATGAAGGGAATGTCTGAGACATCAGCAAAATATTTAAATATGCTCGTTTTACTAGCATCATTATTAGTGATTTCGTTCTTAGTACATTTTATCATTAGAAAAATTATAATGGAGTTATTCACGAAGTTTGCAGCAAAAACTAGGAGTAATTTTGATGATTTACTTGTAAAAAATAAAGCTCCTAGAAATATCGCTCAAATTATTCCATTAATTGTGGTTTTAGAACTTGTGCCGATTGTTTTTATTGATTTTACTTTTTTTGCAGGGATTGTTAAAAAAGGATTGCAAGTGTTTGCAATTGTCCTTATACTCTGGATTGTTCGAAGCCTCCTAAATACTCTCAAAGATTACTTCAAAACATTATCTAGTTTAAAAGATAAACCCATTGATAGCTATATTCAGGTTATTATGATATTGGCTTGGGTATTTGGTATATTATCAGCTTTTGCCATTATTACGGGAATAGAGTTCATTAAATTTATTACTACTATTGGTGCAGCTTCGGCGGTTATTATTCTTGTGTTTAGAGATACCATTCTAGGCTTTGTCGCCAGTATTCAGGTTTCTATAAATGACATGGTAAGAATTGGTGATTGGATAACCTTTGAAAAATATGGAGCAGACGGTGATGTTATTGAGATCAATCTATCTACGGTAAAAGTGCAAAACTTTGATAAAACCATTACTACGATCCCTACCTATGCTTTAATTTCTGACTCCTTTAAGAACTGGAGAGGAATGGAAAATTCAGACGGAAGACGTATAAAAAGGTCTTTAAATATTAAGTTAAATAGTATTAGTTATTTAACTAAAGAAGAGGTTTTTAAGTTAAAAAAAATTCATTCTATTGCTTCTTATTTAGAAACCCGTCAATCTGATATTGAAGACTATAATACGAATCATAATATCAACAAAGAGTTACTATTAAATGGTAAAAACTTGACAAATATCGGGGTGTTTAGAAAGTATATTGAGACCTACATTGAAAACCATTCTGGCACTAATAAAGAGATGATGATTATGGTACGTCAACTAGCTCCAGGCACGCAAGGAATTCCTTTAGAAATTTATGCTTTTAGCAATGATAAACGCTGGAAAAATTATGAATATATTATGGCAGACATATTCGATCATATCATAGCTGCGGTGCCCTATTTTAGTTTAGAAATTTTTGAATTTCCTAGTAACGCAAGTTTTATGAATACAAATTAGAATATATATATTAATTTCAACCTATCCGTGTTGAATCAGAAATGTTTAATTACTTTTTAAATTATATATAAAACTTTGTTGTTAGCTTAAATATTAACTGTTTTATCGTAAACTTGTACAAAACTAGAACTCTTTAACTTTAAATAAAAATAAATTGGATTTACTTTCAGTATTAACTTGGTTTTCGAGTTTGGCGTTTATTTATTTCGGAATTAATTGTTTTTATTCAGAATTTATTATTTCAGAATTTAAACGTTATGGTTTACCACAGTATAGAAAAATGACTGGATTTCTACAATTAATAGGTGCAATGGGTTCGTTAAGTGGTCTATACCTTATTCCAATATTACTACTAGCAGCATCCATAGGGTTATCTTTATTAATGTTTGCTGGTTTTGTAGTGAGAATAAAAATTAAAGATAATTTTATAAAATCTTCTCCTTCTTTTATTTTTGCAGTTTTAAATTTATGTATCGCTTTTAAGACTTTTAATCAATACTTTTAAAGAGATGCATAGGCAATAATCAGGTTCATTACAATAAATAAAAAGGCAGGAAATGATTTATACCACTCGTCTTTTACTTTAATATGCATTATTATTGATCCTATCAATAAAATGGTTAAACCTAAACTTCCTATTAAAACTAAGTTATCAAATCGAATCGAAGCTATTAATACTAAAGCCAAACTTACTTTTAAAAAGCCAATTACATAACAAAACTCTTTTGATAAACCATATACTTTAAATTCTTCAATAATATTTTTGGAAGCACCACCTCTCCATTTTGTAGGTTTTCTTGATTGAATTAACCAAACATTTAACATACTGATTGAGATAATAATTTTTAATACAATAATTACATAGTCGATTAGATCCATTAATTTATATTTTTAATTAGTATGAATTGAAACGAATTTATAAAAAATAATCTGATTGTAGTGTTCTATTAAGCTTCAAATTTGTAAAATTTTATTTCATTCTGAAAAAAGAAAAGAAATTTACTTTGAAGTTATTTTCAATCAATTAAAAATAGATATCAGGAATGGAATCATATTCAAGTAAGGTTTATTGAAAAAAATATTTTTTATTACCAAAAATAAACTTAAATTAAATTTGTTCAAAACAAATTACATTAAGCTCTAGAAAAAGCCAAAAGAGTTATTCTTAAAAAAAAATATTTAGGTATATTTTACAAAAAGTTTTTGTTTTTTTAAATTATTGGCATAGTAGTTGGTATTTTAGTTGTTAAATAAAGAAAAAATGAAAATTAAGAATTTTACAATAATCCTATGTACTTTATTAAGTTTTATGGGAATAGCTCAGAACTCCATTGAATTAGGAACTGATCAGAATCCGAACTATAAAATTAGTTTAGATAAATATGTTGCAGCAAGTAAAGATATTAGTCAAACCTTAACTCAAGGCACTACTTCTCAAGAAACCTATGTAGCGATAGATCCTATGGAAGAAAAAAGAAAACGGAAAGAGTTAAGAAAATATTTTAGATCTCAGCGCCCTTTATGGAGACATCAAGAACGTCTTGAGCGTGCTAAAAACCCATCTTTCTTTAGAGGTAGAAATAGAAGTTTTAATACTAGATATGGTAATAATTTCTTTAATAGAAGTTGGTTTAATAACCATTCTTTATTAAACTAAAGAGTCCTACTTTATTAAATTTTGACTAAATTTGATTATCACAAAAACGAATATATATATTAGAAAAATTATGAGAAAACAACTTATTATTGTAACGTTAATTATTGCTGGTTCATTAGCTTTAGCATCTTGTGCTAGGCAAGTAACGCGTGTAAATTCGAATACTCAAATAGATATTAGTGGACGATGGAATGACACAGATTCTAGGTTAGCGGCCGAAGAACTAACTGATGAAATTTTAAATGGCGATTGGCTTACTGATTTTATGCAAGCAAATGAAGGAAAAAAGCCTGTGTTAATTGTTGGCTTAGTTAGAAATAAATCTCATGAACATATTGAATCAGAAACTTTTATTAAAGATATTGAAAAAGTTTTGATTAAAAAACAAAGTGCTCGAATTGTTTCTGGCGGAAAAATGAGGGAAGAATTAAGAGCAGAACGAGCTGATCAACAAACAAATTCAGCAAGTTCTACTGTAAAAAAATTCGGATTAGAAACAGGTGCTGATTTTATGTTACAGGGAAGTATTAATTCTATTGTAGATGCTCATAAAAGAGAGAAAATTACATATTACCAAATAGATTTAGAGCTAACAAACCTTCAGACAAGTGAAAAAGTTTGGATAGGTGATAAAAAAATTAAAAAGTTTGTTAAAAATTAATATTACTTAATTAGATATTAAAAAAGCTTTTCTCATTTATAGAAAAGCTTTTTTAATAAAAATAACTTCTTTTTTTAATATGAAGAAAACTGCTTTATATACAACCTTATTGTTGTTTTTTCTATTTTTTAATAGTTGCGCTACTTACAATTTAAAAAGTCAAGAATTTCAAACAGCTCTTCAACAGGGTGAAACTGAGAAAGCACTTAAGTTTATCGATGCGAATTCTTTTTTAAAAAAGAAAAGAAATTTACTACTTTATTATTTCGAAAAAGGAAAAATAGCATACCTCAATGGAGATTATGAATTAAGTAATTCTTTATTGAATAAAGCAGATCTGTTTATTGAAGAAAATAAAAAATATTTGGGAGGAAAAGTTTTGGGTATGCTCTTAAATTCGGAAATGGAGACTTATACAGGTGAAGATTTTGAAAAAGTTACTATTCATTACTACAAAGCCTTAAACTATATTTTTCTAAACAAATTAGATGAAGCTCTAGTAGAAGCAAAAAGAATTAACCTTCAACTGCAGCAGCTTAATGACAAATATCCTGCAGGGCAAAAAAATAGATATACCTCCGACGGATTCTCCTTAAATATACAAGGTTTTTTGTATGAAGCTTCTGGAGATTTGAATAACGCTTTTATTTCTTACAGAAATGCCGTAAATTTATATTTAGCTAATAGTGGTTCTTTTTTTGGAACTACTTTACCCGAGCAATTGAAAAAAGATGTTTTAAGGACAGCTGCAGCACTGGGTTTTACAGATGAACTTGATCGGTATCAAAAACTACTTGCAACTACTTATTCTCCAAAAGAAGAAAATATAGAAGGAGAGTTAATTCTTTTTTGGGAAAACGGTTTAATTCCCTTTAAAGATCAAACTTTTTATAGTTTTACAGTTTTACCAGGAAATACAGATGGTGTTGTTTCTATCTATAATGAGGAGCTGAACCTTACACTTCCAGTTCCAATAAGTAAAGGAAAAGGAAAAAATAATAAATTTTCTGATATTGAGATTTTTAACGTAGCTTTTCCTAAATACGTTAAAAGAAATCCTTATTTTTTTAAAGCTAGCATTATAAAAGATTCTATTACAACTGCTGATTTTCAATTAGCTCAAAACTATGAGGATGTTGCTTTTAAAACATTAAAAGACCGCGCCGTGCGTGAAGTAAGTAAAGCAGCTATTAGATTAGGCACAAAAAAAATATCAGAACACCTTTTAAAAGAAGAAAATAAAGATTTAGGAGCTGCTTTAGGAATCTTTAACGCCTTAACTGAAAGAGCAGATACAAGGAACTGGCAAAGTTTACCGAATAGTATTTATTATGCTCGAATTCCTTTAAAAAAAGGAAAGAATACTATTTCTATATTACTAACAGCTGCTAACGGAATTTCTAAAGAAGAAAAAGTTTATGTGGATAGTAGAAAAGGAATTCAATTTAAAAAGATAACAAGCATTAAATCTTACTAAAGATATAGCATAACCTTTCTAAAAAGGCTTCAAAATTCTTGAGGAGTAAACGCGCTGTGAAGTTTTTTTAAAAACTAAAAGGCAAAAAATGAAAACCTCATGTAAACCCCTAATTCTTTATTAAAATATTTCTAATAAATTTAGAATTTAAACTTTGTAATTAATCCAATATTAATTATTCTAACTTAATTTAATCAAAGAGTATTGATATAATTTGATTTTTCACTTTAAAATAATCAAAATAGAGTATTTTATTAATTTCTAATTTTATAAAGTTTTCAAAGAACACCACTAATAATTATATATTAATATGTAAATAAAAATAAAGATAAAAAAAGCCCATCAATTATTGATGGGCTTTTGTAAAACTTGAAGTATATTTTTTAGATAACTTTTACGTTTACTGCATTTAATCCTTTCTTTCCTTCTTGTAAGTCAAATTCAACATTGTCACCTTCATTGATTTCGTCTATTAAACCTGAAATGTGTACAAAATGATCTTTCTCTACTCCTTCTTCAGTGATAAAACCAAATCCTTTGGCATCATTAAAAAATTTTACTGTTCCTTTGCTCATTATATATATTATTAATTAATCTTCAAATATCCTACCATTTTTTTGATATTCAACATATTAATTAATTTTTTTTTATAATGATCACCAATTTTGTAGATAAAGTTGGTGTTTTCTAAATTCATAAATATTAAGAATTTATCATTTTAATTTTGGCTTATCTCCACTAGTTATTATATAAATCTACCAATCAATAGGAAAGTAATCTTTCAAGAATTTACCACACCAATGTTTACCAGTATTAATTCCGTCAATTAAAGGATCCATCACTCTGGCAGCGCCATCTACAATATCTAAAGGAGGTTGAAAATCATGCACTGCCACTTTTCTTTTAGATAATTCAGCTGGATCCTCATCTGTAACCCAGCCTGTATCCACTGCATTCATATAAATTCCTGATTTAGCCAATGTAGATGCAGATGTGTGTGTTAACATGTTTAATGCCGCTTTTGCCATATTAGTATGTGGATGTCTGTCAACTTTTTTAAATCTGTGAAACTTACCTTCCATGGCTGTGACATTAATAATATGTTTTTTGCCGGTATTTTCTTTCATCATTAAATGAGATAAACGATTGCATAAAACAAAGGGAGCTACCGAATTTACTAGCTGTACTTCCACCATTTCTGTGGTTTCAATTTCGCCTAATTTTAAACGCCAACTATTGGTTTTTCTTAAATCCACTTGTTGTAAATCAGCATCTAATTCGCCTTCGGGAAACACTTCTGCAGTTTGCAAGGAGTTGTCAAAACTATACGGAATTTGGGATAATTCTGCCGAATTACGTAATCCAATTCCTGGTTCTGGACCATGCCAAGTAACTGGCAGAACATTGTTTTTACTTGTTTTAGAAGTGGATACACTTAAATTTGCTAACTCTTCTAAACAACTAGTGTGATCCTTTAACAACGTTCTCGCAAGTTTTGGTAGTTGATCTAAAGGTAACTTTTCATTTTCCATTAAATGGAAATAAAAACCGGAAGGCCGTCTTACTGTTTGGGCTGCGTTATTAATTAAAATATCTAATCGATCGTACTTTTGTTCAATATAATTACAAAAAATTTCTACACTTGGTATGTGTCTTAAATCGAGTCCGTGGATATGTAAACGATCACTCCATTGTTTATAATCGTCTTCTTTAGAAAAACGAATCGCAGAATCTGCAGGAAAACGTGTGGTAGCAACAACTGTAGCTCCAGAACGCAACAACATTAAAGTTATATGATATCCGATTTTTAATCGAGAGCCTGTAATTACGGCAACTTGATCTTTTAAATCTGTGGTTTGAAAACGTTTGGCATAATTTAAATCACCGCACTCTTTGCACATGGTATCATAAAAATGATGCAATTTTGTATATACTGTTTTGCATACATAACAGTTTCTTGGTGATTCTAGTTCTAAAGTATCTTCATTAATTGCTGCCGTCCCAAGTAATTTGGGTGCTACAAATAGTGCCGCTTCACGTGCAGAACGAATACCAGTTGTTTTTCTAGCATGCGTATCTTTCGCAATCATTTTACGTTTCGCTGCTTTTTTGGCATCTTTTCTTCTACGCTCAAATTCAGCACGATTCGGTCTCGTTAATTCACCAGCTGCTTTAAAAAGTGCAACTCTTTGTGCTTCAGGTAAATCAAAAAGTTGATTGGTGTCTTCTAATAATTGCTGTAATGTGTTTATGCACCTTGCAATGTCTTGATTATGATCTTTTTCACTCATATAAATTATAATACGGTAACTCTTACTTTTTTCTTTTTTAAACGGGTATTGTTTAATTTTTCGACCAAATCATCTGCAAGTGCTAAAGGAATTGCAACAAAAGCGCAATCTGGTTTCAACTCAATAGCACCTAATTGATCTTTAGAAATACCTCCTTGTTTAAAGAATAATCCTGCGATATCACCTTTAGATATTTTATCTTTTCGTCCACCAGAAATAAACAAAGTTTCCCAATATTGAGGCACATACTCTGCTTTTTTGGAGATGTTTATCCCTTTACTAGCTTTAATAAAATCTGGTAAACGTTCATTCTCCCATTTTAAAATATAGGCCGTTCCTTTTTCATTGACTCTTGCAGTTCGTCCATTTCTGTGGATAAACTCCTCCTCATGTTTTGGCAATTCGTAATGAATAATAAATTTCATTTCTGGAATATCTATTCCTCTCGCCGCTAAGTCTGTAGCAATTAATAATTGACAGGTTCCGTTTCTAAATTTAATTAAAGCACGTTCTCTGTCTTTTTGCTCCATTCCTCCAGAGAAACAAGCATGACTTACTTTGTGCTGGTCTAAAAAAGCACTTAACTGTGTAATGGTATCCTTTAAATTACAGAAAACAATACCAGGTTCATTCCCAATATGTTGTACTAAATCTACCAAGGTTCTCATTTTGTTTTTATTAGGAGAAACCACTGTTTTAAAAGCTAGTTGAGAGGTTCTTTTTCCTTTTAAGTAATTGATAATTCTAGGCTCCTCTAATTGCACAAAATCAGGTATCTCAACACCTTGAGTAGCAGAGGTTAAAATGCGTTTATCTACAGTAGATAATTGATTAATTATATTCCGCATTTCATACTCAAAACCTACTTCTAAAGACTTGTCAAACTCATCTAAAATTAAGGTTTTTATATTGTTTTTAGAAAAACGATCGTTTGCAAAGTGATCAGATATTCTACCTGGTGTTCCTATTAAAATAGCAGGAATATGTTTTAATTCTATTTTATCTTTAGACATTGGTCTACCGCCATATACCGCGTTAACTTTATATCCAGATCCCATAGAACGAATAACTTGTTCTATTTGTATGGCCAATTCTCGAGACGGCACTAATATCAATGCTTGTAGGTCTTTACATTCAGGATCTAATGATTTTAACAAAGGCAGAGAAAAAGCCAATGTTTTTCCGGTTCCTGTTGGAGATAATAAGATGGTGTTAGCATTCTTTTCAATTACTGAAACAGCCTCAATTTGCATAGGGTTCAAAGCTTCTATTTGTAACTTTTCTAGAATATCCTGTTGCGTTTTTATAATATTTGCCATACTTATTTCTTTTTCTTCTTTTTAGATACTTCAGGTTTTGTTTTTGCAGTCGCAGTTTGTGCTAAGTAATTTGCAAGTATTTTATCCACCAATTCTTCTTTTGTTAAATGATGAAATATTGTTTTTATCTGCGCTTTAAAATCTTCAGATACATCACGATTTGGTTTAATTTTAAATATTTTTTTAGCCCACAGCAAACCATTGTTCTCTTCAATACTTTGTGCATCTGCCTTTTTGTATTCTTTAAAAACCAACCCTAAATCTTCTTCAAATTCAGGAATCTCTTCCAATTCTTCTTTTTGTATGATACTTAAAGAAAGCCCCTCTGCTCCTGCCCTCGCAGTACGACCACTTCTATGCACATATGTATCATATCTATCTGGTAAATGATAATTGACCACATAAGATATTTCTTTTACATCTATTCCACGGGCAGCTAAATCTGTCGCTACTAAAATATCGATATGACCTTCTCTAAATTGCCCCATAATACGATCTCTTATCCCTTGGGTTAAACTGCCGTGTAAAGCTCCAGAAGAGAACTTGTTAATGGCTAAGTTTTTTGCTAATTTATTAACAGCAGCCTTCGTTTTACAGAAGATAATTCCACGTTCTCCTTCTTTAGAAGATAAGAAATGAAGTAAAACATTTAGTTTTTCTATGGGTTCAACGACCACAAATTGATGGTCTATTCCTTGATGCCCTATAGTTGCCATATCTGCTTCTACATGTACAACATGTTTCGACATATAGTTTTGCACTAATTGCTTGATAGCACCGGGCATTGTAGCCGTAAACAAGAATGTTCTTCTAGTTTTAGGAATCTCTTTGATAATGGTATCTACTTCTTCTTTCAAGGCACTAACCATTTCATCTGCTTCATCTAGGATAAAATAGTTGATGTTTTTTATATCTATAGCGCCACGCTCTGCTAAATCAACCAAACGTCCTGGTGTTGCAACAACGATATGAATCGTTTCTTTTAAACGTTCTATTTGAGGTTTTATAGGGATACCTCCGCATATAGAGGCAATTGTTGCTTTTTGATCTTCTGCAGCAAAAGATATTAGGTTATCGTATATCTGATGTCCTAATTCTCTAGTTGGAGCTAGTATTAATACTTGTATATCTTTACTTTCTGAATCTACTAATTGTAAAATAGGTAATCCAAAAGCAGCTGTTTTTCCTGTTCCTGTTTTTGCTAAAACCACAACATCTTCCTTTTTATGTAGAATTAAAGGAATAGTTTTTTCTTGAACATCTGTAGGTATAGAAATTTCTAATTTAGCTAAACTCTTCTGCAATGCTGCATGAATACCTAACTCTGAAAACGTTGTTGACATTAAATAAAATTTTTGCAAAGGTACTGATAACGTTCTTGTAAAATGGACAAATAATTACTTGTGAATTTAAAATGTTTCATTTGAAAATAAAATAACAATTATATACTTACATTTCTTTTAGTGCAGTTTTTATGAATCCTTATATTTGTATTTATAAATCAATAGGAATAAAAGATTTGCAACAGATAAAAGCATACTTAGATCAAATAGCAACAATATCTAAATCAGATTGGGATTTTTTTACTTCAAAGTTACATCGTCGTGTCATTCAAAAAAAAACTATTTTTTTAAAACTAAATGAGATAGAAAATTATATTTCTTTTATTGAATATGGTGTTGTTCGATTATATCTTCCCAAAGAAAATCCAGAAAAAGAAATCACGTTTGGATTTAGTTTTAAAGATCAGTTTATTAGTGCCTATGATTCTTTTTTAACACAAAGACCATCAGCATATCAATTACAAGCATTGACCGAAACAACTCTTTTAAGTATTTCTTATAATGATTTACAAGCAGTTTATAAAACAACTCAAATCGGTAATCTTATTGGCAGATTAACAGCAGAACGTCTTTTTTTAATAAAATCTAAACGAGAACAAAATCTTTTGAATCTTACTGCAGAAGAACGTTATTTGAAATTATTTAAAGAGCGTCCAGAGCTTTTGAAAGTTATTCCACTCAAATATATTAGTTCTTATATAGGAGTTACGGCACAGGCGTTAAGTCGAATTAGAAAACGAATTTAATTGATTTAGGTTCATTGTTTCGCTTATAGTGTCGAACTATCTTTGTCAAAAAAATAAAGAGATGCTTATTGTTACTTTCGTTTTAGTGCTTTGGTATGGAGGTCTGTTTTTTCAATCGTTCTTTTTACATCGGTATGCGGCACACCAAGTGTTTACCATGTCCAAAACCATGGAAAAAATTGCATTTATTTTAACTTGGATTTTTCAAGGGTCCAGTTATTTAAGTGCTTATGGTTATGGAATTATGCATCGTATGCACCATGCATATACAGATACGGAAAAGGATCCACATTCTCCATCGCATGATCCTAATATGTTTGCCATGATGTGGAAAACAAAAAACACTTATCAAGACATCAATAATCAACGTATTTTTATTGATGATCGTTTTACTAAAAATGTGCCTCAATGGAAATCTTTTGATTTGTTTGCTGGTTCTCGTTTTTCTCGCCTACTCTGGATTACGGGTTATATTTTATTCTTTGCATTCTTTGCGACCGCTTGGTGGCAATGGCTATTATTACCGATAACATTTTTAATGGCGCCGATCCATGGTGTAATCATCAACTGGTTTGGTCATATTTATGGTTATGTCAATTATAAAATGAAAAACACGAGTAAAAATCTCTTTCGTTTTGATTTTTTAATGATGGGAGAAGGATATCATAATAATCATCATAAACATGCCAGTAGGGCTAATTTTGGTGTAAAATGGTATGAGATTGATATAACTTATTTAATAATTAAACTATTAAATACATTTGGTGTTATTCAATTAAAACCGATAAAACTTAAGAATTTAAAATAGTAATAACGTTTATTTTATTTATTTAAAAAGGACTTTAATATTGTTAATCACTAGATTGTTTACAAACAATTTTAAGTAATACTAATTTTTTTAAAAAAAAATATTTTTCTAAAAGAAAGAAAGCGTAGTATTTTGTGTAATTAAGATATATAATTATGCTCCTGGTAATAATAGTATCTTGCACAAAAAAAAGAAATGAAGTATATTTTAAGTATTGCATTTTTCTGTATTGTATTTCAAGGAGCCTCACAAAATTATTTTGATATTGCAAATTTAACATATATAGATACCCCAGCAAACAATTTTAAAGTATCAAATGACCAAACTGCAGTAAATGAGTTAAATTTAGAAGTTAATTTTCCAGTAGTACTGAGTAAAAAAACAATTTTATTAACAGGTCTTTTTGCAAACAAAACAAGGGTAAGTTTAGATGCTAATGTATCTAATTCAAATTTACAAGTTTTAGGGTTTAATCTAGGAATTAATAAAACGTTTAACGATAAATGGTCAGCTACATTTATGGTTTATCCTAAAATTTCCTCAGATAATCTTGCACTTTCTAGTGATAATTTACAGCTAGGTTTTTTATCTTTATTTATTAAAAAAAAGCGCACAAACTTAAAATATAAATACGGAGTATTTGTGAATACTGAAGAATTTGGATTGGCAGTAATTCCAATTTTTGGTTTATATTATTTAAGTCCTAATAAAAAATTTGAAACTAAACTCACATTGCCATTTCTAGCAGATATTAATTATGAGTTAAATAAGAAATTCTGGTTAGGATTTAGATTTGATGGCATAGGTACTAGTTATAATTTAAATAATCAAAATTACAGTAATAATGGTGCTTATGTTTCTAAAAATTCTATTGAATTTGCGCCCTATTTAAGATTTAAAATGAGTAAATCGTTATATTTAAATACTAAACTGGGATATGCTTTTGGAAGAAACTATAAAGTGTTTGATGCTGATGATAAAATAGACTTGGCTGTTACCTCTTTTTATTTTGGGGATAACAGAACACGGTTAAATGAAGGCTTTTCAGATGGCGCTATTTTTAAAATAGAGCTGTTTTACAGACTTCATTTTGATTAGAATAAACAATTTATGATACTGCATTCTTGATTAATTTTTAGTTAACTAACTAGTGATTAGTTCAAAATAAAATGAGTTTAATCTTGTTAAAAAATAATTTAAATATTATTAATTAATTACTGTTAAGTATTTTTTTCATTCTAGTATCTTCGCGCGCATTATGTGGATGTACTTAGGACTTTTAGCTGCTCTATTTTTAGGGTTACACAATTTATGTAAAAAGCATGCACTGCAGGGAAATGAAGTTTTTCCTGTTTTGTTGGGCACTATTTCTGCGGGTTTTATATTAATTGTTCCTTTTTATGTGGGGTCCATTTGGTATCCTGACTATATGCTGAAAATAGGTTTCTATATTACAGATATTACTTGGAAAACTCATGGATTTATAGTTATAAAGTCTATGATAATGGCATCTTCTTGGATTTTGGCTTATCAAGCATTAAAACATTTACCCATCACAATTGTAACTCCAATTCGTTCTGCAGGTCCTTTTTTTACTTTTATTGGTGCACTAATTATTTATCAAGAAAGACCAAGTTATCTACAATGGATTGGTTTTATTCTTATTATAACATCCGTATTATTATATTCTAGAATAGGAAAAAAAGAAGGAATTCATTTTAAAAAGAACAAATGGATTTATGCTATTATTGGGGCTACTTTTTTAGGAGCTTCAAGCGGTTTATACGACAAATTTTTAATTCAGAATTTAGCTTTAAATCCGCAAACATTGCAATTTTGGTTTTGCTTTTACACCGTGCTTGTTTTATTTGTAATATTATCTTTGACATGGTTTCCTTTCGCAGCAAAAAGAAAAGTTTTTAAATGGAGATGGTCTATACCTGCAGTTGGAATATTATTGCAAACAGCAGATTACTTTTATTTTAAAGCGCTGCAGGACCCAGAGGCCCTTATATTATTATTATCTGCCATAAAAAGAAGTCAAATATTGATAGCTGTTGTTGCTGGTGGCGTCATTTTTAAAGAACAAAATAAGCGCAAAAAATTAGTTCCTCTTTTTGGGATTTTAATAGGTGTTTTTTTGATTCTATTTTCATAGTTACAAAAGCATAAAAGCTAAACACAAATTTATTCGAAAATGAATGCCAATTTTAAGTGCATTCGGTTTTAATAGGAATTCTAAGTATTTTCTATTTCCTTTTTCTAGAAGTAATAAAATAAACACCCGTCAATAAAACAACCGATGCTATGACGGATTGTGTTGATAAAACTTCATCTAAAAAATACCATCCCATAAACAAAGCAATGACTGGATTTACGTAAGCTGAAGTTGAAACCTTTTCTGGTGAAACTACTTTTAATAAATAATTAAAGGCTGTAAAAGCAAAAATACCTCCAAAAACAATTAGTATTAGCATTGATATTTGAACATTTGTACTCCAAGTTAATGGAGAGCTCCATTGTTCATTTAAACTAATACTAACTATGAATAAAATAAAACTCGCTGCTAACATTTGGTAACCCGTGCTTACCATAAAACTTTTAGGTAAATCCGCTTTTGAAACAAAAACACTACCATAGCTCCAGCTTAAGACGCAAGTTAGTATCATAAAAATACCCAGTAAACTTCCTTCAGAGGCTCTTAATTCTACCTGACTTACTAATAAATACATTCCTATCATGCCCAAAGCCACACCAATTAGTGATTTTTTTTGAAAGGGTTTTCTATCGATCAATCTTAATAAAAACAAAACAAATAAAGGCTGTGTAGATGCCAATAGTGCTCCAAAACCACTATCAACAAATTTTAGAGCCCAAACGAAAACACCATTTCCATAAACCATAAAGAAGAATGCTGCTATCACTGAGTTTGATAATTGCTTTTTAGAAATAGCTAATTTTTGCTTTGAAAGTAAAGCTAGACCAGACATTAGTATGCCCGCAACAAAAAAACGAATGGAAGCTAAAAAGAATGGTGGTAATTCTGTAACCGCAATTTTATTAAATAAATAGGTAGACCCCCAAATAAAATAAATAGCTATAAACGCTAAAATTATAAGTGTTTTTGAATTTTTCAATTAATTAAATTATTTTCACAAAAGTACTATTATTAAGTATTGTATTTAAAAAAAAATGTTAGTCCGAGAAGAATAAATTAAATTATGATTGAAAATGAAAATTATGATAAGTCAAGAGTCCATAGCTTTAGCGATGCAGTATTCTCCATTGCGATGCCTTTATTAGTTCTTGAAGTATTTATTCCTGGCAATAAAGAACTTCAAACTGGCAATACAGTACAAATTTTACAAAATAGGATTCCCAGTTATATTGGTTTAATTGTTAGTTTTATGGTTACTGCTTTATATTGGAAAGCTAATATGAGAATTTTTAAATTTTCATCTACAATAGATAGTAAAATATTGTGGGATAACTTCTTACTTCTTTTTTTTATTTTACTACTACCATTCTCAACAGCGTTTTATGTAAAAGGGTTTACTTATCAAGGTTTATTTGCTTTTTACTGTTTTAGTTTATCAGCAATCGGTTTTTTTAACCTATTGTTAAAAAAGAAAAAGGTAAAACAGGAATTACGCCAACATTAGGGAAATTCATGAAAATTGGTTTATAAAAAGAATTTAAAGAAAACTATCCAAACTTAGAGGTAATTCTAATGAATGAGTATTAAACTTTCTATTCTATTAAAAATTAGAAAACCCTCGCCAATGGCGAGGGTTGTTTTTTAAACCTCACAAGCCTACACTTATGAGGTTTTGGTTTACAAAACCATTATCAAACTAACTATTTTCTTCTTCATTTTTAGCGTTGGTAAAATCAATATCTCTAATATTTTTTTGAACCGTAATGGCACCAAAAAGACTCAACAGAAATGAAATAGCATAAAATCCTTTTTCACTTAATAACAAGTCTGCATTTCTTAAACCTATAATTAATAAAAGTAAAGAAGTGATAACAATAACCCAGCTTATGCCATAATAAATATCACTTACTTTAATATTTTCGGCCTTGTCTCTAATTGCTTTTTGCAACGAAATAACAGCATAAATTCCCATTAAAAGAATGGCAAAATAATATCCTTTTTCGTTGAGCTCCATATTTGCGTTCCACAAACCAATACAGTAAGATAGCAATCCAATAATAACTACTCCCCAAGTTGCGCCAATATAGGCTGATGTTGGTTTCATGTTGAATTTGTTTTTTAATTTGTTTGTTTTTGTTTGTTTTTTTGTTCCTTCATTTGTAGAAGCTGTAGTTTGATAATCCATAATGTTTAGTTTAATAATTAGTAGTAATAATTTGATAATTAGTAATTAATAGTGATTCCCTTTTCAGAATTTTTACATATAAAATTGATGCCTTTTGATATTTGATTTTCAGTTGTTTTTTTAATGGAATTAAATCCTATAACACCTATTGCAAATGCCACGATTACGATTATTTTTTTTAGATCTTGTTTCATACTATTTGTTTTTAATTACACTACAAATTTGCGTCATATATACAACTCTGTAAAATCTATTTTTTAAAAATACTGACGAATTAAATAATAAATAATTTATAATTTACAAACTATATCATATATTTGATTAAATATTACTGACGATATAATGATTGATTTAAGAGAAATAATAAATTCATTTACTAAAGAACAACAACAAAATTTTGTCAGTTATTTGCATAAAAAGAATAAAAGAAAAGATGCAAAAAACGTACAATTGGTGCACCTTTTAATCAATTCAGAAGTATCATCAAAAGAAATTTGTATTCAATTATATCGAAAGGATAATAAAGTAGCATTCCACGCTTTAAGAAAGCGTTTGTTTCAATCTTTGATCGATTTTACTGCAAATTCTAGCTTAAAAGAAGAGAATTCTATTGATATACAACTCATTAAATTTATTTTATCTGCAAGAACTTTTCTACAAAAAGAGCAATATGAAGTAGGCTATAAAATTTTAGAGAAAGCCGAAATTATTGCGAATGAGCATCAACTCTTTTCAATATTAACTGAAATTTATCACACAAAAATTGAATATACGCATCATATTTCAACGTTAAATATAGATGATTTAATAGAAAAATTTAAGGAGAATCAAAAACAACATCAGTTAGAAGAATATTTAAATATTGCATATGCTAAAATTAGAATTCTATTAAATCAAGTAAATCATCAACATAAAATTATCGACATAAAATCAATGATTAAAGAGGTTTTAGAAGAGAGTTCAATTACAATTTCTGATTCTTTATCCTTTAAATCGTTATATCAAATTATAGAAATTACCAATATCTCTTCATCTCAAAATTATGAATATTGGAATATTGAACCTTTTTTATTAGAAACATATGAAATATTAAAACATCATAAATCAAAAGACAAGCAATTGTATTACCATATAAAAGTGTTGTATGTAATTGCCAATACGTTATTTAGAAATAAAAAGTTTTTAGTTTCTTTGAACTACTTAGATTTGATGAATTTGTATATGCATAAAAACAGCAACAAATACTTTAAAGAGTTTCATTTAAAGTATCGATTACTGCTAGCTTTAAATCATAATTATATTCAAAATCAAGATTTTGCAATAAACCAATTAACACCTTTTATCAATAAAAAGGATATTGATATTGTTTCTCAACTAGATATTTATTTGTCTTTAATTGTGTTTTATTCTCAACAAAAAAAGTACAAAGAATCGCAGCGTTTATTTTCAAAATTTTATCACACAGATAAATGGTATATTGAGAAGGCTGGAATTTATTGGACTATTAAAAAAAGCATATTAGAAATTTTACTCCAAATCGATTTAGGAAATATTGATATTGTAGACTCTAGAATTTTAAGTTTTAAAAGAAACTATTTTAAGCACCTTAAAGAAATTAAACAGGAAAGAGTTATTACCTACTTAAAATTGGTGGAAACTTATTATAAAAACCCTGAAATTGTGACTTCTGATGCGTTTCATAAAAAAGTAGAAGATTCTTTTGATTGGATTGAAAGAAAAAAAGAAGATATTTTTATAATGAGTTTTTTCGCTTGGTTAAAAGCAAAAATGACCAAACAGGATGTCTATTTGGTCACTCTAGATTTGATAAACTCCTAAGTTTATGCATGTATAAGCGCAGTCAAAAACATTTTTTATTTATTAATCTTTCGATTGCGCTCGACGAAATAAGCTGATTATTATTTATGTCTACTTTTTAACTCTGCCTCAATATCTTTTAAAGTGAACCCCTTGGCTTGTAATAGCATCAAGTAATGAAACATCAAATCTGCTGATTCATATAAAAACAACTCATCATTGTTATCCATAGCTTCAATAACTGTCTCTACAGCCTCCTCACCTACTTTTTGAGCTACTTTATTAATTCCTTTAGCAAATAATGACGCTACATAAGACTTCTGAGTATTTTTGTTTGAAACTCTTTCAGTAATTACATTTTCTAACGTTGAAAAGAAACCGTAATTGGATTTATTTTCTTCATTCCAACAAGTATCAGTCCCTTTATGACAGGTTGGTCCATTTGGATTTACTTGAATTAACAATGTATCGTTATCACAGTCTAATTTTATGTCGACTAAATTCAAAGTATTTCCACTTTCTTCACCTTTTGTCCACAAACGATTTTTAGTTCTGCTAAAAAAAGTGACTAATTTTGATTCTTTAGTTTTAGCAAAAGCTTCTTTATTCATATAACCGAGCATCAATACATTTTTTGTTATTGCATCTTGAATGATTGCAGGCACTAATCCGTCGTTATTTTTATTAAAATCTATATTCATTATTTTAATTTTAATTCCATTTTTATATCTGCTGTTACAAAGTGAGTATTTTTAACTTTTATATGTTGAAAACCGAATTTTTCATACATTTTTAAAGCATCTTTTAATTTACTGCTAGATTCTAAAATTATTGTTTTTACCTTATTTTGTTTACATATATCAATACCACAATTCATTAATTTTTTTCCTATTCCTAAACCTTTATAACCATCTATAACTGCAAATTTTAAAATTTCATTTAAAGTTTTTTCAATTGGATTGACACAAATAGTACCTACAATTTTACTATCTAAATGAGCCAATAATATAGTTGCACCATTTTTAATGAATACCTCTGGATGGTTTAATAAAGCATCATCTGCTTTTTCATAAAGTTCGAATTTATTTAACCAATGTAAGTTGATTTTTTTAAAATCTTTATGATATTTATCTTCATAAGGTCTAATTTCTAAATCATTCATTTATACAGTTTTGAAATTAAATTCGGATAGGAATATTATTTTCTTTTAATTCTTTTTTTAATTCCATAATTGGAATTTCACCAAAGTGAAAAACACTTGCTGCTAGCGCTGCGTCTGCTTTTCCTTCTTTAAATGTATCTACAAAATGCTCGATAGTTCCTGCACCTCCAGAAGCAATTATTGGAATATTTAATAATTCTGATAAACGAGCCAAAGCTGTATTTGCAAAACCAGTTTTTGTTCCATCGTTATTCATTGAAGTAAATAAAATTTCACCTGCTCCACGTTCTTCTACTTCTTTTGCCCATTCAAATAACTTTATATCTGTAGGAATTGTTCCTCCTGCCAAATGTACAAACCATTCTCCATCAATTTGTTTTGCATCAATAGCCACAACCACACATTGACTTCCGAATTTTTCTGCTAATTCGTTTACTAGTTCTGGTCTTTTTACCGCAGATGAGTTGATAGATACTTTATCTGCGCCCCATTTCAATAATTCATTTACATTTTCTACGGATGAAATTCCTCCACCAACGGTAAACGGAATATTTACTTGCTCGGCAACTTGATGTACCATTTCTATCATGGTTTTTCGGCCTTCTAAAGTAGCAGATATATCTAAAAAAACCAATTCGTCTGCTCCTAATTCAGCATATTGCTTTGCTAAAACCACAGGGTCTCCCGCATCAATTAAGTTCACGAAATTAACTCCTTTTACAGTTCTTCCGTTTTTAATATCTAAACAAGGTATTATTCTTTTCGTTAACATTTTTTGTTCATATTTGTAATTTCGAGGAAGAATGACGAAGCAATCAATCTATAAATAACGAGATTGCTTCGGTTCCATCAATGACATTTAGTTTGTTAATATAAAATTTTCTAACTGTTTTAAGCTTATTCTATTTTCATAAATTGCTTTTCCAATAATAACTCCTTCACAGCCCATTTCTGCTAATTTAGGAAGTTCATTAAAAGTTGAAATTCCTCCTGAAGCAATTAGTTTTATATCTTTCACTTCTGATAATATTTCTTGATATACATGAAAACTTGGACCTTGTAACATGCCGTCTTTAGAAATATCTGTACATATTACATATTGAATTCCTTTTTGCTGATATTCTTTTATAAAAGGAATTAATGCTAAAGAACTTTCTTCTTGCCAACCATTTATAGCTATTTTTCCTCCTTCAGTATCTGGGTAAAAGTCAGCTCCTAAAATAATTTTTTCCGAACCAAATTTTTCAATCCAACTTTCAAAAATTGTTGTGTTTTTCACAGCAATACTGCCACCCGTTATTTGACTAGCACCAGAATTAAAAGCGATTTCTAAATCTTTATCAGATTTTAATCCACCACCAAAATCTATATTCAAATTGGTTTTTAAAGCAATTTTTTCCAGTACTTTGTAGTTGATAATCTGATTCGCTTTTGCCCCATCTAAATCTACCACATGCAAGTATTCTATACCTGCATCTTCAAATTCTTTCGCAACCTCTAACGGATTTTCATTATAAATTTTTTTAGTAGTATAATCACCTTTGGTTAAACGAACACATTTTCCGTCGATTATATCTATTGCTGGAATAATTCTCATATTATAATTCTAAAAAATTTTTTAATAATACCTCACCCTTAAGTCCACTTTTCTCCGGATGAAATTGTACTCCGTAAAAATTATTATGCCGCAATGCAGATGCATAATTTAATCCATAATCTGTCGCTGCAATAGTTTCTTTACAATGCTCTGCATAAAAACTGTGTATCAAATACATAAATTCATTTTCATTTATTCCTGAAAATAAACTAGATTTTAAACCCTTGATAACATTCCATCCCATATGAGGAACTTTAAGCTCATTTGAAAACTTTTTCACAGTAGTATTAAAAATACCCAGGCCTTTCGTGTTTCCTTCTTCAGATGAATTACACATTAATTGCATTCCTAAACAAATACCTAAAACAGGTTGTTTTAAAGTAGGAATTATTTTATCTAGTCCACTTTCTTTGAGCATTTTCATTGCTGAGCTTGCCTCTCCAACTCCCGGAAAAATTACTTTATCGGCATGTTTTATTTCATCAATATTATTTGACAAAACAGCATCTATACCCAAACGCTTAAAAGCAAACTGAATACTTTTAATGTTACCTGCTCCATAATCTATAATGACTAATTTCATCTATAACATTCCTTTTGTTGATGGTAAAAACATTTTATTAGCATCCCTTTTAACGGCCATTTTCATTGCTTTTGCAAACGCCTTAAAAATACCTTCTATTTTATGATGTTCGTTTACTCCTTCAGCTTTTATATTTAAATTACATTTTGCGCCATCTGTAAAAGATTTAAACAAGTGAAAAAACATTTCTGTTGGCATATCACCAACTTTTTCTCGTTTAAATTTAGCATCCCATTCTAACCAATTTCTACCACCAAAGTCAACCGCAACTTGCGCCAAACAATCATCCATGGGTAAACAAAAACCATACCTTTCAATACCTAATTTATTCCCAAGTGCTTTGTTGAATAATTCACCAAAAGCAATCATGGTGTCTTCTATTGTGTGATGTTCATCAACTTCTAAATCTCCATCAACTTTTATGGTTAAATCCATAGCACCATGTCTTCCAATTTGATCGAGCATATGGTCGAAAAATGATAAACCAGTACTGATATCATTTTTACCCGAACCATCTAAATTTAATTTTATATAAATTTTGGTTTCATTGGTGTTCCTTGTGATTTCTGCAACTCGATCTTTTAATTTTAAAAACTCATAAATTTCAGCCCAATTCTTACTAGTTAAAGCGATGCAATCTGAAATTTCTTGTTTTGAAGTTTCTATTTCATCAAATCCTAATAAAGGGTTTTCAGATAAATAAATTCCCTTAGACCCTAAATTTTTAGCCAATTCCATATCTGTAATCCGATCACCTAAAACGAACGAATTTTCTAAATCATACTCTTCAGAAAAGTACTTGGTTAACAAACCTGTCCTTGGTTTTCTAGTTGCAGCATTTTCATGCGGAAAAGTCTTATCAATGAGAACATCAGAAAAAATCACGCCCTCTTTTTCAAAGGCACTCATCACTTTATTTTGCGCTGGCCAAAAAGTATCTTCGGGAAAAGAGCTTGTACCCAAACCATCTTGATTTGTAACCATTACCAATTCATATTCCAATTCTGAAGCAATTTTTGCCATGTATTGAAATACTTTTGGGTAAAATTCTAACTTTTCTAAACTATCTAATTGATAATCTACAGGTGGCTCAATAACTAAAGTTCCATCTCTGTCAATAAATAATACTTTTTTACTCATTTTATTTTCTTTAATAACTCCGAGGCATGCTCGGAATAATGCTTTATGATATGGATTTTAAAGTTCTAATCAAACGTTGATTTTCTTCAAAAACTCCAACACTTATACGTAAACAATTATCACATAAAGGCTGTGTCGTTCTATTTCTTATGACAATTCCATAGGCTATTAATTCATTGTAACGTTTTGTAGCGTCGTCAACTTTTATTAATAGAAAGTTACCATCTGAAGGATATACTTTTTCAATAAAAGGAACACAATATTCCAACTCTTTTTTCAGGCGTTTTCTTTCACTAATTAATTGAGCAATTTCATTTTTAATCTCAGTCATTTTTTGCAATCTTATCATTGCTCTTTGCTGGGTTAGCTCGTTTATGTTATAGGGCGGTTTTATATTATTTAAAATTTTAATAATTTCTTTTGAAGCATAACAGATCCCCAAACGTATTCCTGCAAGACCATAGGCTTTTGATAAAGTTTGTGTTATTATTAAATTAGGAAATTCGTCTAATTTTGTTAACCAAGTTTCTTTATTTGAAAAATCAATATAAGCTTCATCTAAAACCACTACGCCATTAAAATTTAAAAGTAATTCTTCAACGGCATCAGCAGTAAAACTATTTCCTGTGGGATTATTTGGAGAACACAAAAACAAAATTTTACTATTTGAATCCGCTGCCTCTATAATCTGACTCACTTTAGGCTGAAAATCTTCGTTTAATAAAACGGTTCTGTTTTCAATAGCATTTAAATTTGCCAAAACGCTATACATGCCATAAGTTGGAGGTAACGTGATAATATTATCTCTATTTGGCTCACAAAAGGCTCTGAAAATTAAATCTAAAACTTCATCACTACCATTTCCTAATAACATGTTTTTCTTGTCAATTCCTTTAATTTCAGATAACAAATCTTTTACCGTATGTTGTTGTGGGTCTGGATATCGATTTACACCGTTTTGAAATGGATTCTCATTTGCATCCAAGAAAATCATTTCAGCAGCAGATACATCCTTATACTCGTCTCTTGCAGAGGAATAAGGTTTTAGAGATTTAATGTTTTCTCTAATTAGGTTGTTGATGTTAAAAGTTATTTTCATATTACTAAAAATTAGACAAGCTTAGCATTACAATTAAGATGTTACTTTAAATCTTTTAAACGAATTGAAACTGCATTCTTATGAGCTTGTAATCCTTCTGCCTCTGCCATAACTTCAATAGCCTTTCCTATATTTTTTATTCCTTCTTTAGATATTTTTTGAAATGTAATACTTTTTGTAAAACTATCTAAATTTACACCTGAATACGCTTTAGAAAATCCGTTTGTTGGCAATGTATGATTTGTGCCTGAAGCATAATCACCAGCACTTTCTGGAGTATAATTTCCAATAAAAACAGAACCTGCATTTTCTATATTATCAATATAAAAATTATTGTTATTCGTACAAACAATGAAATGTTCAGGACCATATTCATTAATTAGAGCTAAAGCAGTTTCATCATTCTCAACAAAAATAGATTTTGAGTTCGCGATTGCTTTCTGTGCAATGTCAACTCTGGGCAATTCTAAAAGTTGTTTTTGTATTTCTATTGAAACTTTATCTATCATCTTTTTTGAAGTAGAAACCAAAATTACTTGGCTGTCTGCTCCATGTTCTGCTTGACTCAATAAATCTGATGCAACATAACTTGCGTTTGCGGAATCATCGGCAACCACCAACAATTCACTAGGACCAGCAGGCATATCAATTGCAACACCATATTTTGTTGCTAATTGTTTAGCGACCGTTACAAACTGATTTCCTGGCCCGAATATTTTATATACTTTTGGAACTGTTTCTGTACCAAATGTATAGGCTGCAATTGCTTGGATTCCGCCAACTTTTATAATTTTTGTAACGCCACACAAATCAGCAGCATACAAAATTGCAGAATGAATTTTTCCTTCTTTATTTGGTGGAGAGCATAACACAATTTCTTTACAACCTGCAATTGTAGCAGGAATAGCTAACATTAAAACAGTGGAAAACAATGGTGCTGTTCCTCCAGGAATATATAAACCAACCTTTTGAATGGCTCTTTTTTCTTGCCAGCAAGAGATTCCGTTTGCAGTTTCTACAAATAATTTATCTGTTTTTTGAGCTATATGAAACTTGGTGATATTGTCTTTTGCAAGTTTTATAGCTTCCTTTAATTCTTGTGTAACTTCTGTAATTGCTTCATCAATTTCTTCAACAGAAACAATGTTATTTTCTAAGGAAACACCATCGAATAAGTCTGTATATTTTTGTACTGCAGCATTTCCATTTCTATGAATATCCTCAAAAATTTGATTCACTGTCTTTTCGATATCATCAACCGTTTTTGTTGGTCTTTCTAATATTTGAGTCCAATCTTTTTTTGATGGGTTTATAATTGTTTTCATTTTATAATACCATTTTTTCAATAGGACATACTAAAATACCTTCCGCTCCATTAGCCTTAAGCTCGTCTATAATTTCCCAAAATTCATTTTTGCTAATTACGGTGTGTACTGAACTCCAGCCTTTCTCAGCTAATGGTAATACAGTAGGGCTTCTCATTCCTGGCAACAGTTTCAGTATACTCTCTAATTTATCATTAGGTGCGTTTAGTAAAACATATTTAGAATTTCGTCCTTTTAAAACCGACTGAATTCTAAATTGAATCTTTCTTAAAATAGCCATTTTGTTCTCAGATATTTGCGAAGAAACGGCTAAAACTGCTTCTGACTTTAGTAGAACTTCTATTTCTTTTAATCCGTTTTTAAAAAGTGTAGAACCACTTGAAACAATATCACAAATTCCATCTGCTAATCCAATATTTGGCGCAATCTCTACAGAACCATTTATAATATGTAATTCTGCCTTTATATTTTGCTCTTTTAAAAATTTTTTTACAGTTTCTGGATACGAAGTAGCAATTCTTTTTCCGTCTAAATCTTTTAAGGAATTCGCCTCGGATTCTTTTGGTACTGCAATAGAGACTTTACATTTAGAAAAGCCTAAACGTTCAATAAACTGAATATCAGCTCCTTTTTCAATTAAAACATTCTCACCAATAATAGCTGCATCAACCACTCCATCTTTTAAATATTGCGGAATATCACCATTTCTTAGGTAGAAAACTTCTACCGGAAAATTTCTAGCGGATGCTTTTAATTGATCTTTTCCATTGTCTATAGCGATACCAATGTCTTTTAAGATTCTCATTGAATCTTCATTTAATCTTCCTGACTTTTGTACTGCAATTCTTAAATTACTCATTTTTGTTTTATTTTATGCCTGAGCAAATACGGTTTAAAATTAAAAAACCCGCTTGATTTGCTCAAACGGGTTTATAAATATCTTGATATTATTCAATACATCTTTAAATCGCTTGACTGCAATTGTAAAAATGATGATGATGTAATTGAATAAAATTCATGTATTGTTTATTTATTTGCAAATATTCAAATTTAATTTTTAATTACACAAATAAACTTCTTAAAAATAATGTTAAACTTAAATATTTATCAACATTTAAGTATTTGTTTAAAATTTATTTGAGGGCATTTAAGTTTCAAATAATTACATGATAAAAATCAGATAAATATAGAATTTGCAGTCTTACATTTGTAAGCGTAATATCTCCCAAAAAAAATGGCTTTTAGAATAGTTATATGTTTCAATGGTTACAAAATATAGCAGATTGGTTCGTTTATAATTTACTAAATTTAGAAAGAGGAGCGCATTTAGCAGAAGCGCTTAATTTTTTCATATATGATGTTGTAAAGATTTTAATACTACTTTTTTTTGTTATTTTTTCTATGGGAATTGTAAATAGTTACTTCCCCATAGACAAGGTTAAAAACTATTTATCCAGAAATAAATTACATGGTTTAGAATATTTAATGGCAAGTCTTTTTGGTGTTGTAACGCCTTTTTGCTCTTGCTCATCTGTACCCTTATTTATAGGTTTTGTAAGAGGCGGAATTCCTTTAGGAGTTACTTTTTCTTTTTTAATTACTTCTCCTTTAGTAAACGAGGTTGCCATTGGTTTGTTTGTTGGCTTATTCGGACTTAAGACCACCATTATATATGTAATTAGTGGTGTTTTATTAGGTACTATTTCTGGAGTTATTCTTCAAAAATTAAAATTAGATTCTTTTTTAACTCCTTGGGTAAAAACAGTTTTAGAAAATGCACAAAAAGAGCAGGCTATTTTTGTTGTTCAAAAACAACGTTTATTACAAAGATTGCCTATAATTTGGGCTGAAGTTATAACGATACTCAAAGCCATTATACCTTATGTAATCATTGGAATTGCCATCGGCGGTTTAATGCATGGTTATATTCCTGAAGGCTTTTTTGAAAAGTACATGGATAAAGATAATTTATTCGCAGTTCCTATCGCTACTATTTTAGCTGTTCCTATGTATTCAAATGCTTCGGGTATTTTACCAATAGTACAAGTATTAGTAGCAAAAGGTATCCCTTTAGGAACCGCAATTGCATTTATGATGGGTGTAGTTGGTTTATCCTTACCAGAAGCAATGCTCTTAAAAAAAGTAATGACGTTAAAACTAATTGCCATCTTTTTTGGAGTGGTAACATTATGTATTATTATTTCTGGGTATTTGTTTAATCTACTGTTACAATGAATATAGATGTTAAATATTGCAGTTTATATAGTTTTGAGAATTTGGGGTCTAATATTTCTGAAATTGTTTTGGTTAAGAAGAAAAGGTTTAAATGCCTTTTTTATTAACGAATGATTTCAAAAGATAAAAGAAATCATTACCGCAGAATGACAAAATGATCTTTTTTTTTGTCAGTATTTAGCCTACTTCTAAAAATAAAAATAATTTATTACTTTTTAATAATTTTCGAAATAATAGATAGACGTAAGATATTACATAGTAGAGTACAACATATAGAAAATAATTACGCTTATTTTTTATCAAGATCAGTGACTATAAATTCATAATTTATATTCTTTTTAAGCTTGGTGTTTTGTCAACAAAATCTTCCAGAACTTTAAAGAAATTTAAGATGTCTTGTTTTTCATTGTTTGCATTAATGGTTACCAATCGAATAAAAGTATCTTCTTTAAAAGAACCAAAACCAACAACTGTAATTTGATGCTCATACAATGCAGTGCAAAGCGCCATTGGTTCAATGTTTTTATAATTAAAACAAATAGAAATCGAATCATCAAAACTATACAAAGTATAATTAGGATTGCTTCTAATATAGTCTAAAGCAACATTTGCTAGATCAAATTGTTGCTCTACAATTTTCTTTAAACCTTTTGTTCCAATAGATTTCCAAAGTGTCCAAAATTTTAAGGCATCGTTTCTTCTTCCGCATTGGAAAGAAGTTTTACCCAAGTTAAAATCATCACCATCCGTTTGATATAAATAATCTGCATCATTGCTAAATGAATCATGTAAATATTTTTTATCATTGACCAATATAATTGAACATGTTAAAGGTGTTCCGAGCATTTTGTGCGCGTTATAGCTAAAAGAATTTGATCTCTCTACTCCTTTTACAAGATGGTTATAATTATCACTAAATATTACACTTCCACAATATGCACCATCAACATGCAGCCAAATCTTATACTTTTCTGTAATATCAGCAATTTTATCAATAGGGTCAAAAGCACCTAAAACTGTCGTTCCAGCAGTTGCGTTCACATACGTTGGAATCTTGTCGTTTTGGAGATCTTCTAGTATCTGTTCTTCCAGTTTTTCTGGAATCAATCTTCCTTTAGAATCTGCTTCAATATAACGAATATTATTTCTTCCAATTCCAGCAAAACTTGCGTTCTTGGAATTAGAATAATGCGATTCTTTAGAAGTATAAATAACCATGGGTTTGGTCATTCCATGTAATCTACAAGAAGGATCTTTTGCGTCACGCCCCATGACCAAAGCCATGTAATTACTCATAGAACCGCCAGTTGGAAACGTACCATTACTTTTTGAACCGTATCCAATTAAGTCGCAAGATTGTCTAATAATTTCTTGCTCAATTCCTACCTGTGGACCGGCTACTTTATATGTGTACATGCTGTTATTCAGCATAACAGCCAATAAATCTCCCAAAACTGCTTTACTCTGTCTTCCACCAAAAAGTTGATTAAAAAACAAGTTAGTTGCCGTTTTTGGAGTAGAAACAATAACATCACGCAGTAAGTTTTTAAACTCGTCATCAATCATTGCAGCATCATTCAGCGAAAGATCGACGGATTCGTACAATTTATTCGAATCTATTCTTTCTGCTACCGGGTTTTTTTCTTCTTCAGTAATTAAAACTTCTACGAGTTCATTAAATAAAGCTAGATCATTATTTATATTTGACATACTGTTTTTTTCTGTTTTATTATTGATTATGCAATGGTATCATAACCCAAATCTTTATTCACAAAAGCTTTTGATTTTTCATCAAATATTCTGCACTTACGAATTGGTTTTGCATAAAGGTGAAGTGACATGCTTCTTTTATTAGAGACATTTTCTAATCTATGGAATCCCATAAAATCTTTCATATAAGTAACTTCATTCGGTTTTGAAATAGAAGTTTTTAAAATATTCAGCTCGCCTTTATCATCTTCTTTGTAAATCGTTTCTTTGAATTCACCGTTGATTACTTTTACCCAACATTCTTCTCCATCATGATCATGAATTGGCGTAACATGGCCCTCACACCAGCAGATTAAAATTATTTCAAAGTTGTCGTTATTTACAATGCAATTTCGGGTATAACAATCGTTAGACCAGGAAGCATAGTTCTCAAAAGTGTTTTCTTGAAATATTATTGAATGTATTATGTTGTTGTAAGTCGTCCTCTCTCCTTCTGAAAGAGCCGTTATTAAATCATTTAATGTTTTGAGTTCTGAGGTGCTATCTTTTTTAGAATTCACAATAATGTATCACTTTTTTTTGTTCATTTAATGTACAAATCCAAGGTCATTCCCCAAATCTAACTAAATAATTGAGTGAATTTATTAATTCATTTCAATGATTCAAATATAGTAAATTTTAAACTTTTTAATTCTGTTTAAATAATTATTCAAACGATTGAAGCAAAAAAACTGACTATTTCCTATTTATTTGACTACTTTTCATAAAAATAAAAAATAAGTTTGTTTTATTCTCTCTTTACAGACAAACCAAAAAGTTAATAACTATGCAAGACCAAAGTTTTATAATCAAAATAGCCATATTGGCAATTTATGTTGGAATTTTATTCCTAATTGGAATTTTAGCTTCACGGCGCATAAAAAGTATGAGTGATTATTATGTTGGCGGAAAAAAAATGGGTTTTTGGGCTGTTGCTTTTTCTGCAAGAGCAACGGGAGAATCTGGCTGGTTACTTATAGGACTTACAGGAATGGGTGCTATGGCGGGGTATTCGGGCTATTGGGTAGTTGTTGGAGAATTACTTGGTGTCTTCGTTTCTTGGCAATTTATGGCAAAACGTTTCAAAAAAAGATCTGATGCATTTGGTGCAATAACAATTCCTGATTATTTGAATAGTCATTTTAGATCAAAAACAAATACATTAAGAATTATATCTGCAGCAATTTTGGTTGTATTTATAGTTATTTATGTAGCCTCACAAATAGATGTTACTGGTGTTGCCTTTAACTCAATGCTGGGTATAGATTATAAACTGGGCGCATTAATTGGGTTTCTAATTGTACTCGCCTATATTTTTATCGGTGGTTTTGTAGCCGCCGTTTGGTCAGATTTATTTCAAGGTTTACTGATGTTTTTTGGATTGGTTTTATTGCCAATTGTTGTTTGGTTTTCTATGGATCATGGAGCTGGAGTTACTGCAGGGTTAAATGCTATTGATCCAACTTTAACGCAAGTAATGGGCAGAAGTACTGACGTATGGATGAATCTTTTTACAATTCTAGGATTCTCAATGATTGGTCTTGGTTTTCTTGGTTCGCCTCAGGTATATGTTCGATTTATGTCTATAAATGATGAAAAAGAGATAGATAAAGGAAAATGGGTGGCAACTACCTTTACATTATTAACAGATGCTGCAGCTGTAACCATTGGTATTCTTGCTCGTATCTATTTTACAAAAGAAGGACAAGATCCTGAAGCTGTTTTGGGAAATAATGGTGCGGATGTTTTAAGTATGGTTACAGAAGAGTTCTTACCCACAATCTTAGTAGCAATTTTTGTTGCCATAGTTTTATCTGCAATTATGTCTACCATAGATTCTCTTTTAATATTGGCATCAAGTGCGATTACGCGTGACTTTTATCAGAAAATATTTAGACCAGATATTAAAGACGAAAGTTTAACGAAAATTTCAAGAATAGCAACAGTTATAATGGCCTTTACTGCTTTAATAATTGCCATGGTTATGAATTATGTTTCTCCTGATAGGCAGATTTTTTGGGTGATTCTCTTTGGTTGGTCTGGCATTGCAGCCGCTTTTTGTCCAGTAATTATTCTTACACTTTTTTGGAAAGGATATTCTGAAAAAGGAGCTATTGCCTCTATGATATCAGGTTTTGCAGCTGTTGTATTATTCAATTTTGTATTTAAAGAAATAGAAAGTATAGGACAATACTTTGTTGCTATGGATGTCCTTTTTCCTTCTTTTGTCGTTGCAATGGTAGTTGGTTTTGTAGTCTCTAAAAAATATCCACCGAGAGCTGAAGCTATAAAAATGATTGAAGAAATTGATATCTCAAATGAATAAAAATACACTTTATATAACTCCAGATAGAAAGCTCAATTTACTTGAGCTTTTTATTTTATTTTGATTTTAACAAAATTTCTGGTAATTTATTTTTAAAACTTGGGCTATTTTCTCGATACGAAACAGCTTTCTTTTTAGAAACCATTACTAATAAATCTTCGCTTAAAGTAAATAGGGTTCCAGCCCTAAAGGATACAATTAATAATTTTTCTAACTCAGTCTTTACGTCTTCTAAAGAAAATTGCTGATACTTTTCTTCTGTTGGATAACGATATTTTAACTGAAAAACTTCTTTTTTATCAACTACAAACAAACGCATATAGACATTTAACAAACCTTCACTCTTTCTTAGTGGCTTACTTAACGTTAGCTTTACAAATTTGTTACTGGCTATACTATGTTCTAAAATATTGAAAAGATGCTTAAAATCACTCATATGGCAAAGATAAAAAAAAGCTCAAGTTTTAAACTTGAGCTTTTTGGTTTTATTATTAAATTCTGAAACGAGTACAGAATTACGAAATAGTTATTCTCTATTATCCTTTAAAAGTAATCTTACGCATACGTAAACTTTCTGGCGTAACCTCTAAATATTCATCTCCTTTAATATACTCCATGTTTTCTTCTAAAGAGAAATCTACTTTAGGAGCAATTTTCATAGCATCATCTGTACCTGATTTACGCATGTTTGTTAATTGCTTTCCTTTAATTAAGTTTACTGCTAAATCATCTGATTTAGAGTTTTCTCCAATTACTTGACCAATATAAATTTCTTGGTTAATATCGATAAAAAAACGTCCCCTATCTTGTAAACGATTCAGTGCATATGCTGTTGCTTTACCCGCAGCAGAGGATACAATAGCTCCTTTTATATCTTCAGTAAAGTCTCCTTTATAAGGACCATA
Source organism: Polaribacter sp. Hel1_33_78 (assembly GCF_900106075.1). Classification (NCBI taxonomy): domain Bacteria; kingdom Pseudomonadati; phylum Bacteroidota; class Flavobacteriia; order Flavobacteriales; family Flavobacteriaceae; genus Polaribacter; species Polaribacter sp. Hel1_33_78. The sequence continues at coordinate 1,826,775 of NZ_LT629794.1, read as the reverse complement.
TTCTGAAAAACGGTGGTTAATAATTGCTGTACCAGCAGTTGCAGTTAAGATTCTATTTCTTAAACCGATCAAACCTCTAGATGGAATAGAAAATTCTAAATGTTGTAGATCTCCTTTTGGCTCCATTATTAATAAATCTCCTTTTCTAAGAGATACTAAATTAATTGCTTTAGATGCTGCATCCTCAGGAACATCAATTGACAATGTTTCCATTGGTTCATGCTTCTTTCCATCAATTTCCTTTAAAATTACTTGTGGTCTTCCCACTTGTAATTCATATCCTTCTCTACGCATGGTTTCAATCAAAACTGATAAGTGTAAAACTCCACGTCCAAAAACATTAAATTTATCTTCAGAATCTGTAGTTTCAACTTTTAAAGCTAAGTTTTTCTCTAATTCTTTAAACAATCTGTCTCTTAAATGACGAGATGTTACATATTTACCTTCCTTACCAAAGAAAGGAGAATTGTTGATGGTGAACAACATACTCATTGTAGGTTGGTCAATTTCTGTTCTTGGCAATGCTTCTGGGTTTTCTAAATCAGCAATAGTATCACCAATTTCGAATCCTTCTATACCTGTAATTGCACAAATATCTCCACATGGAACTTTATCTACTTGAACTTTACCCATTCCTTCGAATACGTGTAGTTCTTTAATTCTTACTTTTTTAGTAGAACCATCTGCTTTACACAACATGTAATCTTTACCTACTTGTAAATCGCCTCTAAAAACACGTCCAATAGCAATTCTACCTGTAAATGATGAGAAATCTAAAGAAGTAATTTGCATTTGTGGAGTTCCTTCATTGTATGTAGTTTTTGGAATAGATTCTAATACAGCATCTAGCAGAGGAATAATATTATCTGTTTCATTTCTCCAGTCTGTGCTCATCCAATTATTTTTTGCAGAACCATAAACAGTTGCAAAATCTAATTGCTCTTCAGTTGCTTCTAAAGCAAACATCAAATCAAAAACTTTTTCATGTACAATATCTGGCGTACAGTTTTCTTTATCTACCTTATTTACAACAACAATTGGTGTTAATCCTAACTCTAAGGCTTTACCTAATACAAAACGAGTTTGAGGCATAGGCCCTTCGAATGCATCAACTAATAATAAAACTCCATCAGCCATTTTTAATACACGCTCAACTTCACCACCAAAATCGGCGTGACCAGGAGTATCAATTACGTTAATTTTTGTGTTCTTATAGTTTACAGATACGTTTTTAGAAAGAATAGTAATTCCTCTTTCTCTTTCTAAATCATTATTATCTAACAATAAATCTGTGCGTTCTTTTCGATCGTCTAAAATTTTTGCTTGATCAATAATTTTATCAACTAAGGTTGTTTTTCCGTGATCTACGTGAGCTATAATAGCAATATTTCTAATTGGTTGCATGCGTGTTTCTTAAATTTCGTGCAAAAGTAATTGTTTCTATGGTATTTATACGAATTCTAACGATTTATTTTTATTTAAGAGTAATCGAATGAAGAACTGTTGGAACCTAATAGCGATATTTATATCTTTTTAAAGAATTTTTATTTGTTGCAACATTCTAAAATATTAATCTTTTGAAACAAGAGTAAAATTTGAAAATAGTCTGAAAAATAATAATTTCCAGACTTTTGAGGAGTAATTTACCTTTCCGATAGTAAACAAATAACTCTTATTCTTCAAAATTTTCTTGAAAAGCAGACGGTAAAATATCAGGAATTAATTTTATTAAAAGCGGTAATAGTAAAGCGCCGCCAGGGAGTAAAAAAACTGCCAATGCTGGTATTGCTTTACAAATATCTAACAACTGTATTTTAACCTTTTCTTTTTCTTCCTCTGTTAATGAAGAATGAGTCCCTTTTTTTATAAGAAACACAGCTTCTTTACTTTGCTTTAATTCTTGAGCAAGTCTTAATTTATTTCTATGAAGTAACGTTTTTATTTCTTCTATGCTATTCATTATAATTTTCTGCGCTTTCTCTCCGTTTTTAAAAGATTTAGTTCTCTACTAGTTTGTCCAGCAACGGAAGTGTTTTCTTCCGCTCTTCTTATTAAATAAGGCATTACATCTCTAACGGGACCAAAGGGTAAATATTTTGCTACATTATAACCTTTGCTGGCTAGATTATAGCTAATATGATCACTCATACCAAATAACTGACCAAACCAAAGGCGGTTATCATCTACTTTAATATTGTGTGTTTTTGCTAAATCCATCACTAAATAAGAGCTATTTTCATTGTGGGTTCCTGCAAAAAGTGCCATTTTTGGTTGTTCCATCATGTATTTTATAGCAGTATCATAATTAAGATCTGTGGCTTTTTTGTCTGTGCAGATTGGAGAAGGATACCCTTTTTCTTCCGCTCTTTCTCGTTCCTTTTCCATGTAAGCGCCTCGCACCACTTTTATACCAATATAAAAATTTTTCTCTTTTGCTCTTTTGTGAAGTTCTTTTAGGTAGTTCATTCTATCATGTCTATACATTTGTAATGTATTAAAAACAATAGCTTTTTCTTTGTTATAGAGCTCCATTAATTCTTCAATTAACTCATCTGCAGCTTTTTGCATCCAGCTTTCTTCTGCATCAATTAGCAAAGGAACATCTTTTTTAACGGCTAGTTTGCATACTTTATGAAAACGTGCTACTACTCTATTCCACTCTTCTTCCTCTTTAGAGGTTAACTTTTTTCCTTCAGATAATTTCTGATATAAAGCAAAACGACCAAAGCCGGACGGTTTAAAAACGGCAAACGGAATGGATTGTTTTTCTTCACAAAAGTTAATGATTCTTATAATTTTTGCTAAGGCACCATCGAAACTTACTTCTTCATCTTTACCTTCTACGGAATAATCTAAAACACTATGAACTTTGCCGTTATTATACATATTATCTATAATTGGCAAACAATCATCTTCTGTTACTCCTCCGCAAAAATGATCGAAAACTGTTGAACGGATTAAACCTTCTATAGGTAAATGTGCTTTCAATGCAAAATTAGTAACTGCGCTACCAATTCTTACCATTGGTTGATTTTGTATCATCCTAAACAAAAAATAGGCACGCTCTAATTGGGAATCGGATTTTAAAGAAAAAGCAATTTCTGTATTATCAAAAAGTTTCATTCAAGGTCATTTTAGTTGAAACAAATATAACTATTGAATAGTAATAATTGAATTTTTTATTTTTAATTTGCATACCTAATAAATTACAAATGAAAACCATACAAGCAGTAACATATCCTGTTCATTTTCATAAAGATAGTTACCAAGAACTCTCTAAATTAATTGAAATAAAAAACTACTCTACAATCTTTATTTTGGTGGATGAGAATACTTTTGAGTATTGTTACCCAAAGTTTATTCAAAATTTATCTATTGATAAAACTATAGAATTGATAGAAATTGAGTCTGGAGAAATTAATAAAAATTTGGAAACATGCATTGGAGTTTGGAATGCAATTACTGAATTAGGTGGAGATAGAAAAAGTTTGTTAATCACCTTAGGCGGGGGTGTAATAACCGATTTAGGTGGTTTTGTTGCTTCTTGCTTTAAACGTGGAATTGATTTTGTAAATATTCCAACCACTTTATTGTCCATGGTTGATGCTTCTGTTGGTGGAAAAACAGGTGTAGATTTGGGAGTATTGAAAAATCAGATTGGGTTGTTTGCTAATCCTGAGTTGGTATTGGTAGATACTGATTATTTATCAACGGTTTCTGATAGAGAAATTAAATCTGGAACCGCAGAAATTATTAAATATGGTATTACTTATGATGTTAAATTATTTAAGGAGATAAAGAATAATAAGTATTTAAAAATCAGTGATTTAATATTTCGTTCTGTAGAGATAAAAAATGAAGTAGTTTTGCAAGATCCTAAGGAACAGAACATACGTAAAATTTTAAATTTCGGTCATACTTTAGGTCATGCAATTGAATCTTTTTATTTAGAATCTGATGAGAAAGAAAACCTGACACATGGAGAAGCGATTGCTATTGGAATGGTTTGTGAAAGTTACATGTCTTTTAAGTTGTTAGGTTTTCCTAAAAAGAATGTAAATGAAATAAAAGAAGTAGTTCTATCCATTTATAATAGCACTATTTTGTTAAAAAAAGATTTTTGTAACATTATGGAGTTGCTAAAACACGATAAGAAAAACATAAACGGACAAGTAAATTTTGTGCTTTTAAATGATTTTGAAGACTTTAAGTTAGATTGTAAAGTTTCTGAAGATTTAATTATTGAAAGTATGGAGTTTTATAATTCTTAAAGCAATATATATAATTAAAAAAACCTATTACTTTGGGCAGTAATAGGTTATTTTAGTTATCACAGAGAAACTAGTATTCTCTAAATTTTCTTCACTTTTACTGCATTCATTCCACGCATACCTTTCTCGAGTTCAAAAGAAACTTTATCATTCTCAGTAATTTCATCAATTAAACCACTAACATGAGTAAAATATTTTTCACCATTTTCATGGTCAATAATGAATCCAAATCCTTTTGAAGAATCGAAAAAGTTTACTTTTCCTTTTCTAACAGGATCTTCTTCTGGTAAATCTTCTTTTTTTGTTACTGAAATCTGAATATCTTCCAATTCGTATTCCACTTTTAAATCTGGATCTGGCGGAGTATCTGCTAAATTTCCATTATGATCTACGTAAGCAAACTGAATTCCTGTCGGTCCATTTTCTTCTTTTTCTGCTTTTCTAGCCTCCATTTTCTTTTGCTTGTCTAAACGTTTTTTTAAACGTTTTTTTTCTTTTTCACTTTTACTAAATGTTTGTTGCGATTTTGCCATTAAAAATATAAGAGTTTTAAATTATTGTTTCTGATAAGATAAAATACCTAACTGAAAATTTAAAATCAAACTTACGCTAACTAGTGTAATAACTGGAGTGTATTCTTTCTTACTCTGCAAATATACGATTTATTCAGGAATTATTCTTACTTGAAATGATGTAGATGTTAAAAAATTATTAAATTTTAGTAATACTATTAATTTATAATAGTATTACTATTATATTTACTATAAATTACAAAGCATGAAAAATTTATTAACTGTCTTAAAAATTTCTGTTCCTGATAAAATTTTTATCAAAGATCCAGAAACATCAGAATTAGGAAAAAGAATCATTGAGCGAAGTATTATATTGATAAATGAGATTGGCTTTGAAAGTTTTACTTTTAAGAAATTAGGAACAAAAATAGGTTCTAATGAAAGTTCGATTTATCGTTATTTTGAGAGTAAACATAAATTACTTCTTTACCTATCTTCCTGGTATTGGGCATGGTTAGAATATCAATTAGTCATTGAAACTTTTAGTATTTCTAATCCTTTTAATAAGTTAGAAAAAGCAGTTACCATTGCAACAAGAACCATAGAGGATGATAATAATTTCTCTCACATTAACGAAACTTTATTATACAGAATTATTGTAAACGAAAGCTCTAAATCATTTTTAACGAAAGAAGTAGATACAGAAAATAAAGAAGGATATTTTGAAGTTTATAAGAGATTAATTATTAGAATTAGTGAAATGATTTTAGATGTAAAAAAAGAATATCCTTATGCGCTAAGTTTAGCAAGTACAATTATTGAAGGAGGTTTACATCAACATTTTTTAAACGAACATTTCCTATCAATTACCAATTGTAAAGAAGGAAAGACCCCAACAAATTTCTTTATTGATTTAGTGAAAAATACTTTAAAATAATGATTGATGATAAACAATTAAATCCTTGGCAGCGTTTCGTAGGTTTGCTAATTTTAGAGAAAAAAGATATTTTTCAAATATTTTACTATGCAATTTTTGGAGGCGTGGTAGCGCTCTCTTTACCTCTGGGAATTCAAGCAATTATTAATTTAATTCAAGGTGCACAAATCTCTACATCCTGGGTTGTTTTAGTTATTGTTGTAACGTTTGGTGTTATTTTTTCTGGTGCTTTACAATTAATGCAATTAAGAATTATCGAAACCATACAACAACGGATTTTCATGAGAGCCTCTTTCGAATTGAGCTACCGTTTTCCAAAAATTAAAATGTCAGAATTACGTAATTATTATCCGCCAGAATTGGCGAATCGTTTTTTTGATACACTGACCATTCAAAAAGGATTATCAAAAATTTTAATTGATGTTCCTACGGCAATATTACAAATTCTTTTTGCATTAATTTTACTATCATTTTATCATCCATTTTTTATTGTATTTGGTGTATTATTACTCCTATTAATTTTTATAGTTTTTAAATTTACAGCTAGAAAGGGATTAGAAACTAGTTTGATAGAATCTAAAAATAAATATAAAGTTGTCCACTGGATACAAGAAATTGCAAGAACAGTAGTAAGTTTTAAACTGTCCGGAAACACCAATTTAGCAATGTCTAAAAACGATGATTTAGTAAGTGAATATTTAGAGGCGAGAGAAAATCACTTTAAAATTTTACTCTTACAATTTTCTCAAATGATAGGTTTTAAGGTAATTGTAACTGCTGGTTTATTGTTAATTGGTGGAGCTTTAGTCTTGAGACAAGAAATGAATATTGGTCAGTTTGTTGCTGCAGAAATCATTATTCTTTTAGTAATAGCCTCAGTAGAAAAGTTAATTATTGGATTAGAATCTTTTTATGACGTGCTTACATCCATCGAAAAAATTGGTCAAGTAGTAGATAAAGAATTAGAATCACAAGATGGGGAAACTCCTCTCTTTAAAAATGGTTTGATCTTAGAGCTAGATGAAGTTTCTTATGGAGTTAAAGATAGAGAAAAGTCAATTATTATAAATATGTCTTTTAAGTTATCTCCAAAGAGCAGAGTTTTAGTTGTTGGTGAAAGTGGTGCAGGAAAATCTAGTTTACTTCGTTTAATTTCAGGGGTTATAGAGCCTACAGCTGGAAATATTTACATTAATAATTTATCATTAAGTAGTTTACATTTAAATCATTACAGATCTCAATTAGGCTTATCTCTTTCAGAGGAAACTCCTTTTGAAGGTTCAATAAGAGAAAATTTAATTTTTGGAAATGAAAGCATAAAAGATGATTTAATTTTTGATGTTTTAGAGAATGTTGGATTATCTCAATTTTTAAAAGAGCAACCCAATGGTTTGGATACTGTCATATATCCTGAAGGAAAACAAATGTCTTACACTATTGCTAAAAAAATGATTTTAGCGAGAGCCATTATCAAACAACCTAAAATAATGATTTTAGAAGACCCTTTAGATCAATTTAATTTGGAAGAAACAATTAGTATTATCAATTATTTAACGGATGAAAAAAGACCTTGGTCCCTAATTGTGGTGAGTAGTAAAAAAAGCTGGCGCTCAAAATGTACTCAGACTATTACGTTAGAGAAAGGCCAAATTAAATCCATAAATTAAAAACGATGTTAAATATTTCTAATAATCAATTATACAAAACCGTGGATTTAAAAAGTTTTAAATCTGGCAAGAATATTTTTAGCAAAGAATATTATAAGGCGCTTAACAAATTTTTATTAATATTTGCTTTTATAGGTTTAATTGCCTTGTTTTTACCTTGGACACAAAATATTTCTGGTAAGGGCTTAGTAACTACTCTGGCACTAGGACAAAGACCACAAGCAATACAATCTCAAATCCCTGGAAGAATTGAGCAATGGTTTGTTAGAGAAGGTGATTATGTGAAAAAAGGAGATACCATTTTAAGAATTTCTGAAGTTAAAAGTGATTATTTTGATGGTCTTTTAATCGAAAGAACAAACGACCAAATAAACGCAAAAATATCTTCTGTTAATGCCTATCAGTATAAGGTAGAGGCTTTAGACAGGCAAATTATTGCTTTAAAAGAAGAAAGAAAGCTAAAACTTGAACAAGCAAAAAATAAATTTCTACAATCCAAATTAAAAATAAAAAGTGATAGTATTGAATTTGAAGCTTCCAAAATGAATATTAAGATTGCAGAAAGACAGTATAATCGAACAAAAGCATTACAAAAAGAGGGTTTAAAAGCCGTTAAAGATGTTGAAGAAAAACGGTTGAAACTGCAAGAAACACAAGTGAAATTAATCTCAAAAGAAAATAAATTACTTGCTACTAAAAACGAAGTATTAAATGCAAAAGTTGAAATTTCTAGAATAAGAGCAAGTTATACTGATAAAATATCTAAATCTCAAAGTGATAAATATACTGCGCAGTCTAGTGGTTTTGATGCTAAAGCTCAAGTATCTAAATTAGAAAATAGTAATAGTAATTATAGAGTAAGAAATAGCTTGTTATTTATAACCGCTCCTCAAAATGGGTATATTAACAAAGCTTTGAAAGGCGGACTTGGAGTTACTTTTAAAGAAGGAGAAGAAATTGTTGGGATTATGCCAGCACAATATGATTTGGCGGTCGAAACCTTTGTAAGGCCTATAGATCTGCCTTTAATTCATAAAGGAGAAAAAGTTCGTGTACAGTTTGACGGTTGGCCAGCTATTGTCTTTAGTGGTTGGCCTAATGTTTCTTATGGAACTTATGGTGCAGAAGTTGTGGCCATAGAGAGGTTTATAAGTGATAATGGTAAATATAGAGTTCTATTATCACCAGATGAAACAGATCATGAATGGCCAGAGGGTATTAGAGTTGGTTCTGGCGCAAAAACTATTGCATTATTAGAAGATGTGCCAATTTGGTTTGAACTTTGGAGACAGTTAAACAGTTTTCCACCCAACTATTACCAACCGGATGTAATTACTAAAGTAAAGTATAGTTCTAAAAATAAATAAATACTTGCTAATTTTCTAGATTTTTATAACATGAAAAAATATATTTTGGTGCTGTTTTTATTAATGTTTGCAGATCTTTCATCTCAAGAAAAAGTTGAATCTGTAATGATTTTATCAGAGTATCTTGGATATGTAAAAACCTATCATCCAATTGTAAAACAAGCAAACCTTATTATCAATAATAGTGAAGCTAAGTTGTTAAAAGCTAGAGGCGCTTTTGATCCCAAAATTGAAATTGATTTTGATAAAAAAGAATTTAAGAATAAAGAATATTATAATAAATTAAACGGTGCTTTTAAAATACCTGTTTATTATGGATTAGAGTTTAAAGCAAATTTTGAAAATAATGATGGGCTTTATTTAAATCTTGAATCAACGAATCCAAAAGATGGTTTATACGCCGCGGGTGTTTCCGCTTCTTTGTTAAAGGGACTTTTCATAAACAAAAGAATGGCGGCTTTAAAACAGGCAAAACTCTTCGTTAATAAGGCAAAAGAAGATCAGGAATTATTGGTAAATGAAATTTTATATAATGCGTCTTTATCCTATTTTAATTGGTTAAAGACCTATAATGAGAAAAAGGTTTATGAAGATTTTTTAAACAATGCACAAATTCGTTTTAAAGGAACTAAAAAAGCCTTTTTAGAAGGGGATAAACCTGCTATTGATACCCTCGAAGCAAGAATTACGCTTAATAATAGAAAGTTAAATTTAGAAAAAGCACGCATTAAATTAGTGAAAGCATCACTAGGTTTATCTAACTTTTTATGGTTGACTAATAATACGCCGGTTGAATTACAAGCACATATAATTCCTGATGTAAAAACATATAAAAATATAGATGTAGCGTTTAATATTGCCTTGTTTAATAACACGTATTTTGATATGAATAATCATCCAAAGATAAAATCTTTAGAATTTAAAATACAAAGCTTAGTTATTGATAGAAAATTAAAAACAAATAATTTGTTGCCCAAGTTGGATGTTGAATATAATTTTTTATCACAAGCTCCTCGTCAAGTAAACTCTTTTAATATAGATAATTATAAGGCTGGAATCAATTTTAAATTACCACTATTTTTAAGAAAAGAAAGAGGAGATTTTAAACTTTCGAAAATAAAGTTACAAGAGGCTACTTATGAAAATGAAGTTGCTAAGATTACCATTAAAAATAAATTAAAAGCACTACAACAAGAGTTATCCTCTTTTTCACTGCAAAGTAATTATATAAGCAATATTGTTAGCGATTATAATATTTTGTTAAAAGCTGAAGAAAGAAAATTCTTTTTAGGTGAAAGTTCTTTGTTTTTGGTGAATTATAGAGAATCTAAATTAATAGAAACCAAGTTAAAAGCTATTATAATAGAAAACTCTCTGTTTAAATCTAAAGCAAACTTGTTTAAAGCTGCTGCCATTATTATAGCAGAATAATTAAATATCTAAAAATTATTTATTTCTAAAAACACTTTAGGTTTTAAAAATCTAAAGAGCGTAAATTATATTTTTAGATTAATAAATAATACTGTAGTTCAAAATTAAGTTACTAAGATTGTTCCAAAAATAATTTTAATATAGCTGATTGGGCTCATTTTCCTTTCTACATTGCAGTTTTTTTCAGTTAAAAGCTTTATATTTTTTTCATTGATAAAAAATATCTGTCACATTTTTTATAATTGATTCATAGTTGTTGTTGTTTAAAGTCCTGAGAATCTATTTATGAACTCTGGAAGAGAATTATACACAGAAATAGAGTATTCTATAATAATAGAGATATCTCCTTTCTTTATATTTTTCTAATTAAATTCTAAAAAAGTAGTTGCAAAAGGTTGTCTTTTTTAAAAGAAATTATTCATAAATTAAAAGCTGTGATTTGTTACTTTTTTTATTCAAATAAAGCCGCAATAAATTCAGCAACACAAGCTGGTTTATCTTGCCCTTTAATTTCTATGGTGCATAGAAAGGTAACTTTAAATCCGTTGTTAGAAATCTCTTCTATGTCTTTAACCATCGAAATCATTCTTAATTGACTATTTACAGGAACTGGGTTTGGAAAACGAGCTTTGTTTAATCCATAATTTAAACCCATTTTAATACTTTTTACAGAAAAAGATTCTTCCAATAACTTAGAAATCATCGATACAGACATAAAACCATGAGCAACTGTACTTTTAAAAGGACTCTCCTTCTCTGCTCTATTTTCATCAACATGAATCCATTGTTTGTCTAAAGTAGCATTCGCAAAATCGTTAATCATTTGTTGTGTGACTTTATACCAATTACTTTCAGGCAGTGCCTTTCCTTTCATAGAAAGAAAGTCTTTCATAGAATTAAAAATTAATGTATTCATTAGAGTTATCTTTTTAGTAAAAATACAGTATTCGTTTCAAATTTAACATTGTGATTATAAGTTTATATATTAATTTGTTAGCTTAGCTAAAATTTACTAAAAATGAAAAAATTACTATTATTTTTCTCTTTAATTGCATTCTCAATAAATGCTCAAGATAAACCACAATGGATGCGTTATTCTTCAATTTCTCCAGATGGAACTCAAATTGCATTCACTTATAAGGGTGATTTATATAAAGTGCCAACAATGGGTGGAAATGCCACTCAACTGACTTTTCATAAGGCTCATGATTTTATGCCAGTTTGGAATAAAAACGGTTCTAAATTAGCTTTTGCATCTGACCGTTATGGAAATTTTGATATTTATGTGATGGATTCTAATGGTGGGTCTGCTAACAGAGTAACTTTTCATTCCACAAATGAATCTCCATTTTCTTTTTCTTCAAACGATAAAGAAATTGTTTTTGGAGCAATGCGTCAAGATGATGTAAATCATAGGCAATATCCTACTGCATCGCAACCAGAGCTATATAGTGTTCCCGTTAACGGAGGAAAAGTCAAACAAATACTTACTATTCCGGCTGAATATATTCAGTTCTCAAAGAATGGTAAGACAATGGTTTATCATGATAAAAAAGGAGGGGAAAATGAGTTTAGAAAACATCATACTTCTTCAATTACCCGAGATATATGGCTGTATGACCAAAAAACAAATACCCATAAAATGATTACTTCTTTTGGTGGAGAAGATAGACAACCAGTTTTTAGTGCTGATGAAAAAAGTATTTACTATTTAAGCGAAAAGAGTGGAACGTTTAATATTCACAAATTATCATTAGATAATCCAAATCAAGATCTGCAATTAACAGATTTTAAATTACACCCAATTAGGTTTTTAAGTTTTGGCAATGGAATTATATCTTTTGGATTCGATGGTGAATTATATACCATGAAAGAAAATGAAAAACCTAAAAAATTAAAAGTTAATATTAGAACTCAAAATATAGACAATGATGATAAGTTTATTTCTATAAATGGAGGAATCAATGAAATGTCAATTTCTCCTAATGGATTAGAGATTGCTTTTATTGCTCGTGGTGAAGTCTTTGTAACTTCTGTAGATAAAACCTTTACCAAAAGGTTAACTAATACACCAGAACGAGAACGTTTTGTTTCTTGGACGCCAGATGGAAAATCTGTTGTCTATAGCAGCGAAAGAAATGAAAAATGGAGCATTTTTAAAACGGAAAAAGTAAGAAAAGAAGAACCTTTCTTTTATGCCGCAACAGTATTAAAAGAAGAATCAGTAATTGAAAATAAACATGATAATTATCTTGCAGAATATTCACCTGATGGAAAAAAAATAGCTTTTGTTGAAGGAAGAAGAACTATAAAAGTTAAAGATATTGCAAGTAATAAAGAAACAATATTATTATCACCTAAAGATTTATATCATATGCGTGACGGTGATCAATATTTTACTTGGAGTCCAGACAGTAAATGGCTTTTAATTGATTGGGGAAAAACCTTAAGTAATGGTGAAGTATTATTAATGGCTGCTGATGGATCTAAAAGAATAAATTTGAATGAAAGTGGATATTATGATTCTAGTCCGAAATGGGTAAATGGTGGCAAACAAATGATTTGGTTTAGTAACAGAAATGGATTAAAGTCTTATGCTACTAGTGGTCGTTCTCAAAATGATGTTTATAGTATGTTCTTTACGCAGGATGCTTGGGATGAATTTAATTTAAGTGAAGAAGATTATAAATTAATGCAAGCCATTAAAGACGAAGCTAAAAAGAATGATAAAAAAGATAAATCAGATAAAAAAGACACTAAAAAAGATAAAGATGAAGAGGATAAAAAAAAGGAAGTGAAACCACTTACTTTTGATTTTGATCATATGAAAAATAGGACAAAAAGGCTTACTATTCATTCTTCAAGTCTAGGAGATGCAGTACTTTCTAAAAAAGGAGATGAATTATATTATTTAGCAAGGTTTGAAGGTAAGATGAATCTTTGGAGCACTAATTTACGTACCAAAGAAACAAAAATGTTGATAAAATTAAACACCAACTTTGGTAGTTTAAAATGGGACAAAGAAGTAAAAAACTTATACCTATTAAGCAGTGGTAAAATTTCTAAATTAGATCCAAGTACTAAGAAGAATAAAGCTGTTAAAATTAATGGTGAAATGGAATTTGATGCAAGTGCAGAAAGAACTGCCATGTTTAATCATGTTTGGATACGTACAAAAGCTATTTTTTATGAACCAACTTTTCATGGAGTTGATTGGAATAAAATGAAGAAAGAATATACCAAGTATCTTCCGTCAATAGGAAACGCTCACGAGTTTTCAGAAATGTTATCAGAAATGTTAGGAGAATTAAATGTGTCACATTCAGGTTCAGGCTCAAGAGGAAATGGAATCTCTAATGGTGATGCAACAGCATCTCTTGGAATTTTTATGAATTATAATCATAAAGGTGATGGTATTTTAATTGATGAAATTATTTCTGGAGGACCATTAGATAAAGCAAAGTTTAAGATTGTTCCTGGAATGATTATCGAAAATATTAATGGAGAGACTATTGATAAAAATCAAGATGTTGCGAAATATTTAAACAGAAAAGTTGGTAAATTTATGTTATTAGATATTACAAATCCTAAAACTAAAAAGAAACAAACTATTACTGTGAAGCCAGTTTCTTTAAGAGATGAAAATCGACTTTTATATAAAAGATGGGTAAAAACTAACGAAAAAGAAGTTGACAAAAAAAGTAATGGCCAACTTGGTTATGTTCACATTCCAGGCATGGGAGATGGTCCTTACAGAAGCATTTATCAAGATATGATGGGAAAATATACGGATAGAAAAGGAGTAATCGTAGATACTCGTTTTAATGGTGGAGGTGATTTAGTAGCAGATTTAGCAATGTTTTTTACAGGTGTCCCTTTTATTACATATGAAACTGAAGATAAAGTTGTTGGTGGAGAACCAACTTCCAGATGGACAAAACCAACTTTATCAATTTTTAATGAAAGTATGTATTCTGATGGGCATTGTTACGCTTCTGGATATACTGATTTAAAAATTGGAAAAACTGTGGGTATGCCAGTACCTGGCACTTGTAGTTTTGCTGGTTGGGAAAGCCTACCGAACGGTTCTTATTGGGGCGTTGTTCCTGTAAGTGCTAAAAATAAAGCAGGTGAATGGATGGAAAATAACCAAACCGAACCAATGATAAAAATAAAGAATATGCCTAGAGTTATTTCTAAAGGAAGAGACCAACAATTAGAACGTTCTATAAAAGAGTTATTGAAAGATGTAGAATGATCGTTATAACTTTTCTGTGAAGTAAAAAAGTGAAGAGATAATTTTCGCTTTTTTATTTCCCAAAAATGTCGTTATTAATTTTTGGTAATTCTAATTTGTATTTTACAGCGACTAGCCTGATTACAAAAATCACTAATCCTGATAAAACAAATTGAATATTTTCGGATACATCAAGGAATCCTAAAGATAAATAGACGACACCACCTATTAAACAGGCTGAAGCATAAATCTCTTTCTTAAAAATCAAGGGAACTTTTCTAGTCAGAACGTCACGAATTACTCCACCAAAAACAGCCGAAACCATTCCCATAATTAAGGCTAAAAAAGGATGTAAATTATAGTCCAATCCTTTCTGTAAGCCAAGCAAAGTAAATACACTAATACCTATAGTGTCAAATAAAAATAAGGTTTTACTTAAATGGGCGACTTTGCTTCTGAATAAATACATTGTAAGGACAGCTATTAAGATTGTCCAAACATAATTTAAATCACCTATCCAATTAATAGGATGTGCATTAATTAAAACATCACGAATCATTCCTCCCCCAACAGCAGTAACAAAAGCGATAATTATTACTCCAAAAATATCAAATTGTTTCTTTTTAGCAACCTGTGCTCCGCTAATCGCAAAAGCAAAAGTTCCTAAAATGTCTAAAACATAAATCAGTTCCATTTACACCGTAACTTCTGTGAATTTAATATTTAATTCTTTTTGAATTTCATGAATTTTATCCAATTCTGAAGGTAAGATAAAAGCAATTGAAACTCCTGTTTTTCCTGCTCTAGCGGTTCTTCCGCTTCTATGTGTATAGTATTCTAATTGTTCTGGTAATTGATGATGAATTACAAATTCTAAACCACTGACGTCAATTCCACGAGCAGAAACATCTGTTGAAACTAAATACTGTAAATTCTCTTTTTTAAAAGCCCTCATCACTTTATCGCGTTCTTTTTGTTGCATATCTCCTTCTAAAGCGGCAGCAGAAAACCCTTCTTCAATTAAGTAATTGGCTAAGTTCTGTGCACCGGCTTTTGTTCTACAGAAAATAATTCCTCTTTGAGCTTGTCTCTTCTCTAAAAATGAAACAATATCATTTGTCTTTTCTTTTAAGGTTGTTTTAGCAAAATGATGTCGAATATTCGCGTTGACCAAAGAACTTCTATTTATTTCTATTCTTGGAGCATTAGAATCCATATACGTCTTTACAATCCTTTTAATTTCTTCTGGCATTGTCGCTGAGAACAACCAAGTTTTTCTATCAGTTTTAGTCGTAAATTTTAGGATTCTATTCAAATCTTGTTTAAAACCCATGCTTAACATTTCATCGGCTTCATCTAAAATCACCGTTTTTACGTGACTAATATCGACACTTCCGCGTTCAATTAAATCAATTAACCTTCCCGGAGTTGCCACAACGATATGCGTGGTTCTTTTAAGATTATTCATTTGACGATCGATTTTTTCTCCTCCAAAAACAGCTTCTATGAAAATTTTATCTTCACTAAATTTCGTGAATTTAAATAATTGCTTTTTAATTTGCTGAACTAACTCTCTTGTAGGTGATAAAATTAACGCTTGTATATCGTTTGAACTAGCATCAATATGATGTAAAACTGGCAAGCCAAAAGCAGCAGTTTTTCCAGTTCCAGTTTGCGCTAAACCAATAAAATCTGTTGAAGAATTCAATAAAATAGGAATCGTTTTCTCTTGAATTTCTGAGGGTGTAGAAATTCCCAATTCTTTAATTGCTTTAATATAATTTTTATGAATTCCTAAGGAAGAAAAAGTTGACATTTTATCTAAATTTTGTGCAAATATACTTTTATTTAGGAGCTTGTAATACTTTTAAAACATTTTCTCTAATTCTTGCGGGCTTTAAAGTTTTGGAATCTAACATTGCCCAAATAGTTTTAGCTTTTACCAATAGCACATCCTTTTTATAAAACTCCATAAAACGAATAGAGGTGATACCTTTGGTCTCTCCTACCCATGTTTTTACAATAATTTCATCTCCTAAACTAGCTTGTTTTAAATAATCTATCTCATGCCTCATTACCACCCAAACGTACTGAGGTAAAGGATTATTTTTTGTTAAATGAGTCCAATGAGTAGTTGCAATTTTATCCATCCACTTTAAATAGACTAAGTTATTTACATGTTGTAAATTGTCAATATCTTCAGCAGAAACTGTAATTGTTAATATAAAAACGTTTTCCATTTTAATGAATTTGGACAAACTTATAAATTATAATATATCTATAAGAATTATTGATGATAGTTTTACAATGAACTTCATATTTATGATCATCTTTACAAGATCTTATGACAAATTTAGCAAACGATTTAGGTACCGAAAAGATTACTAGATTACTTATTAAACAAGCGGTTCCTGCTACTATTGGAATTCTTGTAATGTCTTTAAATATGATTGTTGATACTATTTTTGTAGGTCAATGGATTGGTGTTTTGGCTATTGCAGCCATTACTGTTGTATTACCAATTGCTTTTTTAATTTCTTCTATTGGAATGGGAATTGGAATTGGAGGAAGTTCAATTATATCAAGAGCTTTAGGAGCTAAAAATTCTGAAAAAGCTTTTCTAACTTTCGGGAATCAGATTTCTTTAACAGTCATTTTGGCAATCCTTTTTGTAACTGTTGGAAAAATTTACAGCTTGCCAATTCTTAATCTATTTGGCGCTAAAGGAGAGATTTTACCCATTGCTTCAGAATATTTTGGTGTCATTATTTATGGAGTTCCGTTTTTGGCTTTTGCAATGATGGGAAATCCAACTATTAGAGCTGAAGGAAAACCAAAATTTGCCATGTATGCCATGATGGTTCCTGCTGTTTTAAATGTTTTGCTCGACATTCTATTTATCAAAGTTTTTGGTTGGGGAATGTGGGGAGCTGGTTTAGCAACTTCTTTTGCATATGCAAGTTGTGGATTATATATTTTATATTTCTTTTTATCTTCAAAAAGTGAGCTGAGAATTATTCCTAAAAATTTTAAATTAGATTTTAAAATTGTTCTTGAGATTTTTCAATTAGGAGGGGTGTCAATCGTTAGACAAGGCACAATAAGTATTTTAATGATTGTTTTAAATTTTTCGCTTTTTAAATATGGAGGTGAAATATCCATTGCTGTTTTTGGTATTATTAATAGGGTTATGATGTTTGCTTTATCGCCCGTTTTAGGAGTTTGTCAAGGTTTTTTACCTGTTGCTGGTTTTAATATAGGAGCTAGAAAAAATAACAGAGTTCAAGAGACCATTAAAAAATCTATTTGGTTTGGTTCTATTTTAGGGTCTATTATTTTTATAGGGATTTTACTTTTTAAAGAAGAGGTTATTTGGGTTTTTACAAATGATACAACTTTGTTAAATAAAACACCAAATGCAATGTTTATTGTGTTTTTGGCAACGCCAATAGTTACGATGCAACTCATTGGTTCGGCCTATTTTCAGGCGGCAGGAAAAGCGTTACCGGCATTATTTTTAACACTTTTAAAACAAGGAATTTTCTTAATTCCTCTAGCCTATTTTTTGCCAAAATATTACGGTGTAGAAGGGGTTTGGTGGTCTTTTCCTATTGCGGATGTTTTGTCGACTATTATTACTGTTTTGGTATTAAAACGTGAAATTGATCAGAATTTAAAGTAGAGGACTGTTGATAGTTTATGCAGTCCACCTAAAGATTGATGTTAGAACTGTTCTAAGAGATTACGATTGATTTAATAATAATTTTATGATGAGTTCTTTTATCTTAATAAGTTTTAAAGAACAGAATATAAGATTCTTGCCTATACGTTTTCAGCATAATATTACCTTCTAAATTAAAGATTCCCCGTTTAAATTGGTACTTAATATGTCACTAAATAGATTAAAGAAAGGACGTAAAGCTCTAAAGCTTTCGTCAACGCTATCTATGAAATCAGGAGATAATACTTCAGCATCGGAAAATTTTTTAGAGGCAATAAATCCCTTTTTACGTAATAAATTTATATTAGGATGACCCTTATCAAAACCTCTTGGAGCTGTTTTTAATTCAGAAAAACTTTCGAACTTTCCTCCAAAATGTGTTTTATAATTTTCATCTTTTAAAATATCTTTTATTTCTGACGCATCTAGCTCTATTTCTTTTCTAATTCTGAATAAATCTTCCTTACTAGGTTCCCAAAACCCACCAGCCAAAAAAGATTCTCCTGGTCTAATTCTTAAAAAATAGCCTCCCCTTAATTCTTTGCCTAATCTCGAAAATGAATTTGCAAAATGAGCTTTATAGGGTGTTTTATCTTTAGAGAAACGCACATCTCTATAAATACGCATCATTTTAGATTTTTCAATTTCATCATGCTTTTGCAAGTTTGCATGAATTTCTGCAAATACATCTTTCGCATTTTGCTGCCCTCTTAAATAAGTTTCTTTATGATCTGCAAACCAATCTCTATTATTGTTTTTTTGTAAATCTTGAAGGTACTTGAAAGTAGATTTTTCTATTTGCATTTTAATAAATTTTAAAAGTTCAATTTACAAAATAGATTTGTAACTTCGATTTTAAGATGTATCAAAAAAGAAAAGATATTCAGAAAAGATATGAAGGATTTTTGCAAACGAATTGTTTGTGGAATGGCGCTATTATCTATGCGTTAAATCAATTTGATATTGAATCAAAATCCACGAAAATCGATGCCGAAATAAATGAAAAATTACGACTTGGAAAATATATAGAGCGCCTCGTTTCTTTTCAATTAAAGCAAGAAGAGTCTATTTCTATTATTTGTGAAAATATTCAAATTCAACAAAATAAAATTACTTTAGGGGAATTAGATTGCATTATTAAAAAAGAGAATACAGTTATTCATTTAGAAATTATTTACAAATTTTATTTGTTTGATGAAAGTGTGGGAACAACCGAAATTGAGCATTTTATTGGACCTAATAGAAAAGACTCTTTAAAAGAAAAACTAGAGAAGCTATCAAAAAAACAACTACCTCTACTCTATTCTGATGAATGCAAAACGTATTTAAACAGTATCAATTTAGAGGCTTCAGAAATAGAGCAACAAGTATATTTTAAGGCACAATTGTTTGTTCCTTTTCAACATCAAAATAAACTTTCAACTTTAAATAATAATTGTATTGCTGGTTTTTATTGCAATTTAAAAGAATTGCATCAATTTACAGATTGTAAGTTTTATATTCCTATTAAAAAAGATTGGATAATTATACCTCACAAAAATGTTTCATGGTTAAAATTCGATGAATTTGATATTGAATTAATAGAATATATAAATAGAAAATTTTCTCCACTTTGTTGGTTAAAAAAACAAAATGGAGAAATTTTAAAATTCTTTATGGTTTGGTGGTAAAATAAAAAGACATTCCTTTTGGGAATGCCTTTCAATATTGAGCTTACTTTAATTATTAATTAAATTGATCTTCATCATCTTTTTCAGTTTTCTTGTTCCATACCTTTATTTCATCTTCCATGGTTAAACCTTTTATAATTTCAACATTAACGCCATCAGAAGTTCCTAATTCTATAAATTTCTTGTCAAATTTGCCTTCTGCATTTTTAATCTCTACAAAAGGTTTTTCTGTTTTTCTATCAAATTGAAGCAATGATTCTTTGATAGACATTACATTATCTTTTTTCTCTAAAACTATTTCTGCATTTGCACTGTAACCTGCTCTAATAAAATAATTTTCATCTAAAGCAACATCTGCTTTAATTTTAAATTGAACAGCACCAGCTTCTTCTGTTCCTTTTGGAGCAATAAAATTTAAGTTTGCTGGAAATTTTTTACCCTCAATTGCTCCTAAAGAAATTTCAATAGCTGTTCCATTTATTAATTTACCAACCTCAGATTCATCTACTTTACCTTCAAATATCATCTTATTCATATCAGCAATTGAAGCTATAGTGGTACCCGCATTAAAATTGTTAGATTGTATTACTTGATCTCCTTCTTTAACTGGTATTTCCAAAATAGTACCAGACATTTGTGCAATTATACTTGTATTGGCGGCACTTCCAGAACTTGCTGATCCTCTTTTAATAATCATGTAATCATTCTCAGCATTTTTTAAATCTTGCTTAGATTGATTGTAATTAAGTTCAATCTGTTCAAATTCTTGTCTGGAAATAACCCCTTTGTCAAAAAGGTTCTTATTTCTATTATACTGAATTTTAGCATTATTTACACGGATTTTAATATTGTTAACTCTACCTTTAGCACTAATTAAAGATTGCTCATTAGGCACTACTCTTACAGTTGCAATTAAATCTCCTTTTTTTACTTTTGAACCTTCTGTCAATAATATTTTATCAATAATTCCCGTAATTTGAGGTTTTATTTCAATTTCTTCTAGCGGAGTTACTTTACCAGTAGCCACAGATTTTTTTATAATAGTAGTTTTAAAGGCTTTTTCAGTTTCATAAGTTATTGGAGAGGCGCTATTTTTTTTACCAAACCATATTAATACAAGTATTAATGCGACTGCTATGCTTCCAAAAATTAATATTTTTTTCATGTTTATTTACTGTTTATTATTATTGGGTTGTTATTCTTCTCTTAGTGCGTCAATTGGTTTCACAATCGTTGCCATATATGCAGGGATAAAACCTATGAGTGTGCCTAAAAAGACTAATACACTATAAGCAATTAATATTATAGGGATGTTTACTGTTGGATTTGTGAGCCAATCTTGAGAATCAATTAACATCAATATTAAGCCTCCTGCAATTATACCTAAAGAACCCGCTAATAAGGTTAAGAACAGAGATTCTAAAATAATCTGTTGTCTTACTATACCTGGTGTTGCTCCTAAGGCTCTTCTTATACCTATTTCTTTTGTTCTTTCCTTAACAGTAATTAGTAGAATATTACCAATTGCAAAAACACCAGCAATTAAAGTAGCGATACCTACAAACCATGTTAAAAATTGCATTCCTGTTAAAAAACCTGTAACTTTTGATATTTCTTTACCAAGATTAAATCCCCTAAAAGCTCTATTATCTTTAGGGTGTATATTATGAATATTTTTTAAAAGTAGTTTTACATCTGCTTCTACTTGAACAATATCAAATTCTTGTTTACCAGTAACCACCATCCATTGAAATTTATCTCCTTGGTTATAAACCAATTTAAATGTGCTAAATGGAATGTGTAAATTATTTTTACCTTCAAATCGTCCTGATTTATATACGCCAACAACTTGATATGAAATATTACTGACTTTTAAATAAGTACCAACTGCCTCTTCATCTTTATCAAATAATTCTTTATAAATTCCATCAGAAATCACACAGACTTTTCTGTTTTCATTAATATCTTTTTGATTTAAAAATCGACCATCGGTAAGTTTTTTCTTCTGAACTTTATCCAATAAGGGAAAATCACCAAAAACTGTAAAATTACCAGTTTTAAACCCATTAGTAACTTGACCACCAGTTGCGTTTCTTGGAACTACAAACTGAATTCCTTTAATTTCACTTCTAATTAAATCAACATCTCTAGTTGTTAATTTTATTTGTCTACCTTCTTGAAATCCTTTAAAAGGCATAGAAGTTCTACTGCCACTAATAAAGACACTATTAGTAGCAAAGTCTCCAAACATGCTATTAAAGCTATTTTCAATTCCTTTTGCTGCACCTAATAAACCAACCAAAAGTAAAATACCCCAAAAGGCACCAAAAATGGTAATTGCTGTTCTGGTTTTATTTTTACGAATGCTTCCGTAAATTTCTTGCCAAGTGTCTTTTTCGAATAAAAATTTCATATTAATCTGCGCTTAATGCTACTACTGGTTTTATTCTTGCTGCTCTTTTTGCTGGTAAATAACCTGCAATCATACCTGCTATTATTAAAGTAATAGTTGCACCTATTACAACTGGCCTTGAAACTCCTGGATTTAGAATAAAAAATGACTCTAAACTAGGACCTGCTAATTCTAAAATCCCAACACCTAAAATTAAGCCCAAATATCCTGAGAGTGCAGTAATAAAAATCGCTTCTTGCATGATCATTGCAATGATTGCTTTCGGTGTTGCACCAACTGCTTTTCTTATACCTAGTTCTTTTGTTCGTTCTTTTACGATGTAAACCATTATATTACTAATACCAACTACACCTGCTATTAAAGTTCCAAATCCAATAATAAAAATTAGAATTCCTAATCCAACCATCATTCCTGAAACTTCTTTGTTACTAGAAGCATAATTGTTTATTCTTATTCCTCTTTGATCATCAGGAGAAACGTTATGTTTTTTCTTTAACTCGCGTTTGATTTTATTACCAAAGGCTATAGCTTCATTTATACTTAAACTCGGATTGTAGGTAATACCAAAATCATCAACATAATTATTATTACCATATAATCTTTGCATAGTTGTAAATGGTGTATAAATGTATCTCTCATCACTATCTCCTCCAGAATCAGAGAAGACTCCAATAATTTTATAAATAATACCTCCAATTTTTAAATCTTTGCCGAAGGCGCTTAATTGACCAAATAAATCTTTTTCGACCATTTTACCAATTACTATTACTTTCGATCTTTCATTAATATCTCTATAATTTAAAAATCTACCTTCATTCATTTCTACTGACTCCAAAACTTGATATTCTGGATAAACGCCTCTCATTGTGTAGTTGTCTTTTTCATTTTTGTAAACAACATTAACACCTCTTTGAATTCTTGGACTAATTGTTTGAATTTTGCTTTCAAAGTTTTCTTTTAAAAACTTAAAATCGTCATTTTTAAATTGAACTCTTTTGCCTATTTGATTTCCTTTGTATGCTATTGTAGTATAATTAGACCAAATGTAAATGGAGTTCATTGAATCACCAGCAAATTCTTTTTTAAACGTATTTTGAAGACCATTGCCAATACCAAATAATAATGTAAATAATAAGATTGCAAAAGTTACTGTAAAGCCAGACAGTAAAGAACGTAACTTGTTTTTACTAATACTCTGAAAAATTTCTCTCCAACGATCTAAATCAAACATATGTTAGACGGCTTTAGCTACTTTAGTTAATTCATCACTAATAATAATACCATCCTTTAAGCGAACAATTCTTTTTGTTTGCTCTGCCACTTCTTCTTCATGTGTAATTACAAAAACAGTCATTCCTTCACCATTAATATCTTTCAATAAATCCATCACAGAATCTGTAGTTGTAGAATCTAATGCTCCAGTTGGTTCATCTGCTAAAACAACTTTTGGCTTCGTAACTAAAGCTCTTGCAATTGCAACTCGTTGCTTTTGACCACCAGAAAGTTCGTTGGGTAAATGATTAGCCCAATCTTTTAAACCTACCTTATCTAAATAATCCATAGCTACTGTCAAACGTTCTTTTCTGGCCATTCCTTTATAATATAAAGGCAATGCAACATTTTCTAAAGCTGTTTTGTATGATATTAAGTTAAATGATTGAAAAACAAATCCTAAAAATTTATTTCTAAGAATAGCGGCTTTTTTTTCATTTAAATCCCTAATCAACTGCCCGTTAAGGAAATAATTTCCTTCATCATGTCCATCTAATAAACCAACAATATTTAATAATGTAGATTTACCAGAACCAGAAGATCCCATAATAGATACGAATTCACCTTCTTTGATATGTAAGTCAATACCTTTTAATACATGTAATTTTTCTTTTCCTATGGGGTAAGATTTATGTAGCTTTTCTATTCTAATCATTCGTTGGCTATTTTTTATGCGAAATTACTGATAGCTTTTAATAGCAGTTATTAATTTTTTGTTAAATCAATTACCAATAAAATACAATCATAAGACGCTTCTAATTCTATTATGTTACAAGAAAACTAAAAAAAGATGAAGTATCTTTGTCAATAATAAAAATTATGAAGCTTAAATGATTGATATTCCAAAAAATAAGAAAATAATTTTGTTTGATGGTATTTGTAATTTGTGTAATGACGTTGTTTTAAAATTGATTAAAATCGATAAAAAGAATACTTTTATGTTTGCTTCTTTGCAGTCTAAATCAGGTCAAGAACTTATAAATTATTTAAATATTGATGTTTCTAAAGTAGATTCTATTATTTTGTTTGAACCTGGAGTTTCTTATGATATAAAATCTACAGCTGTTTTAAAAGTGTTGCATAATTTTGGAGGTCTTTGGCTTTTATCACAAACTCTCTTCGTTTTTCCTGAAGGATTGAGAAATTTGATTTATGATTTTATCGCTAAAAACCGTTACCAATGGTTTGGAAAAAGAGAAAGTTGTATGCTACCAACACCAGAAATAAAAGCTAAATTTTTAGAATAATTTATTGAAATAAATGAAACTACCAAAAGAAGTAAAATGTGTGATTTTTGACATGGATGGGGTAATTATAGATTCTGAAGAAATTCATAAAAAAGCCTATTATGAAACCTTTGGTTCTATTGGTGTTACTGTTTCTGACGATTTATATAAAACTATTACGGGTTCCTCTACTATCAATGCTTTTCAAAAATTAGTTACCTATTTTAATTTGACTTTGAATCCTGAGGATTTGGTTTTGGCAAAAAGAAAGCGTTATGTGAATTTCTTTGAAAATGACCCAACTTTACATTTGGTAAAAGGTGTTGAAGAATTAATTAAATATTTCTATAATAAAGGTTTTACTTTAATTTTAGCTTCTTCTTCTGCGATGGTAAATATTGATAGGGTTTTTAATAGATTTAAGTTAAACACCTATTTTACAGCAAAAATTAGTGGAGCAGATTTAAAAGCTTCCAAGCCACATCCTGAAATTTTTGAAAAGGCTGCTATTTTAGGCAGCACACCAAAAGAAAACTGTATTGTTATTGAAGATTCTGATAATGGTGTAAAAGCGGCAAATGATGCTGGTATTTTTGTTTTTGGCTATAGAAATCCCATGGCTGAAGACCAAACTTTAGAAAATGCTGATTTTGTAATTGAGGAGTTTAATGAGATAAAAGAATTAATTTAAAGTTATAAATGTTCAATGTAACTTTTAATAAAAAAAATCTTATTGAGGTTTGACAATTTTTAAAAATTTAACCTGAAATTATGTTGAAATATTAGATTATTTCATTTTAGTATGTATACATATTTTACAAATTAATTTCCTTTTTCCTAAAGATCCAGGTTTTTCTTCAGTGTCAAAATAAGGATAAACTTTACAGACTTAAACAAGTTCATTTTTTTAAAATAGTTAATCAATAATTTTCTTTAAAAGATGGAATACTTTTTTTTCAATTACATCGACAGAGCCATCAGCAAAAAAAACATTTTTGATATCTCTAATTAAATCATCTTTCTCTTTTTGATTAAACTTATTTTCTGATACATATTGTTGTATTTTATTTAAATTATTTTCATCAGAATCAACAACAACTTCTGTGTGTATTCTATGAAATGTTTTTTTATCAACCTTAGAAAAAATATATGCTTGTTCCTCTTTTGATTCAAAAAAATTGCAATGAGCTGCATATAAAAGCACATATGCTTCAAACTCTTTTCTAGTCCAATTTAGTGTTTTCATTTTATTTTTTTATTGGCAAACCTTCTGTATTTGACCATTCTGTCCAAGAACCATCATATACAGCGTGATTTTTAATTCCTGATAATTCTGCTCCTAATGCTAAAATTGAAGCGGTTATTCCTGATCCACAAGAAAAAATAAATGCTTTCTTTTTTTTGTTTAATGTATTAAAAATTAATTTTAGTTCTTTTTCAGATTTTAGCATTCCGTTTTCTATAATTTCCGTGTAAGGTAAATTTACGGAGTTAGGAATATGTCCTCCTTTTATAGTAAGTCTAGGCTCTGGTGCTTTTGCATAAAAACGTCCTTTAGAACGTGCATCTACTATTAAAATGGTTTTATTTTCAATAGCAGAATATACATCATTTGTGAATTTTATTCTTTGAGGTTGGTAACTTGCTGTAAAATTACCTTTTTTAGAGGGATAATTTTCTAGATATTCAGTTGGATATTTTTTATATTTCCAATGCGAAAAACCTCCATCTAAAACAGCTATGTTTTTAAAGCCCATTAATTGAAACATCCACCAAACTCTTGGTGAGGAATAAATGCCTAAATCATCATATACAACAACACAACTATCTTTGCAAATACCTATTCTCTGGGCACTTTCTTCAAATTCTTTAGGTGATAATACAGTATTAGGAAATCCAGCCTTTAGGTCAGAAAATGTATTTTTTATATCAAAATAAATAGCTCCTTTAATACATTGCTTATTATAAGTCGAAATTTCTTCATTTCCAGCTATTACTTTCGAAATAGAAGCATCTAAAATAACCAGATTTTCATTGTTTAAGTTTTTAAACAACCAATCTGCAGAAACTAAAGCTTTATCAATTTTTAAAGACATTTTGTATGCTAACTGTTCATTTTATTTTACTTCATCATAATGATCGTCCCATTCTTTTGGCTGTGGATTATCATGTAATTTACCAACAGATTTAGCCACAAGTGATGCTACTGTTGCGTCTCCTGTTACATTTATGACAGTTCTGCACATGTCTAATGGCCTATCTACAGCAAATATTAAGGCTAAACCAATGGCTAATTTATCAGCAGGAAAACCTACAGATTCCAAAACTATAACTAGCATTACCATCCCAGCACCGGGCACTGCAGCAGAGCCTATAGATGCTAATAGAGCGGTTAAAATAATAGTTAATTGATCTGCAAAAGTTAAATCGAAACCTAAAGCTTGAGCAATAAAAACAGCTGCAACTGCTTGGTATAGAGATGTTCCATCCATATTTATGGTAGCGCCCACAGGCAATACAAAACTAGAAACTTCTTTGTCTACACCTATATGTTCCTCAACTCTTTCCATAGTTACAGGTAAAGTTGCTGCACTAGAACTCGTAGAAAAAGCTAATAATTGTGCCGGACTTAATTGTTTTAAGAACCAAAATGGATTCTTTTTTGTAAAAACACTCACCAAAATCATATAGAAAACCACCATTATCAATAAACCACCAACAACCGTAAATGCATATTTTAATAGTGCCAATAATAAATCTGGATCATTCGAAGAAACTACCACATTTGCCAATAATGCAAAAACAGCATAAGGCGCAAAAAGCATAATTAAATCGACCATTTTAAGAACTACCTCATTTAAAGAATCAAAGAAGTCCTTTAAAGGCTTAGATCTTTTTTCACCAATTAATAACATTGATATTCCAAGGAAAATAGTAAAGAAAATTACTTGTAACATTGATTTATTATTACTCATTGCTTTCATTGCATTATCTGGAACCATATCGACCATAAATTGCAATGGACCACTCCCTTTTTGTCTAGAAGCTTCAGCAATCTTAGATTGAACTCCTCCACTATTTGCATAAGTATCCGTTAGTTTGGTAATAGTTTCTTCAGAGATTCCTTCTCCAGGTTTTACAATATTAACTAATAACAATCCAATTGTAATAGCGATAACCGTTGTGCCAATATAAATCCCAATTGTTTTTAGCCCTATATTTTTAAATTTAGAAATATCTTTTAAATCGGAAATTCCTTTTACTAAAGAAGCAATAATCAAAGGCACAGCAATCAATTTCAATAATTTTACAAAAATATTTCCAAAAGGATTTATCCAATTAGAAACAAAAGTTGCTCCTCCATCAACACTTGTCATGGCTAACCCAAAAAGGATTCCAATAACCATTCCTATTAAAATTTTCCAATGTAATGCTAGTTTTCTCATCTATTAGTTTAAAATTATTTCGATGTTGAAAGGTAAAAAAATATTTAAAATTAAGGGTGACTTTATTTGTATATTGTGTCATATTTTTAGAAAACATTTAAATTAATTATTAAAAACATAAAATGTCAGGAATTTTAGATTTATTAAATAGTGATTTAGGAAAATCAATTATATCAGGAGTTGCAGGCTCTACAGGGAATGATTCGGATAAAACAAGTAGTGTTTTAACGATGGCTTTACCCGTTTTGATGAAAGCGATGGAGAGGAATGCGGCTACTCCAGAGGGTGCTGAAGGATTAATGGGAGCTTTATCAGGAAAGCATGATGGTAGTGTTTTAGATAATCTTGGAGGATTGTTTAGCGGTGGCGTTGATGAAACTATTAAACAAGATGGAGCTGGAATTTTAAGTCATGTTTTAGGAAATAGACAACAAGGAGTTTAACAAATTCTTAGCCAGAAAGCAGGTATTGATGCTGGTTCTGTTGCCAACATTTTAAAAGTTGCTGCACCTTTATTAATGGGGGTTTTAGGAAAGCAAAAGAAAGAACAAAACATTAATAGTTCTGGAGATATAACTAGACTTTTAGGAGGTTTGTTAGGAGGAAATGATAGTAAAAATGAATAAAATTTTTTAGAGCAAATTTTAGATGCAGACGGTGACGGAAGTGTTGTGGATGATGTTGCGGGTATGTTTTTAGGTGGTGCTAAAAAACAATCTGGTGGAATTGGTGGTTTGTTAGGAGGTCTTTTCGGAAAATAAATTTGAACTTTTCAGTATTAAAAAAGCTCAAAACATTAATTTTGAGCTTTTTTATTACACCTTAGTTTTGTAACAAGAATTATAAATCTCTTCATAAACAGGTAAAATATTTTGCAAAGAAAACTTTTTTGTATGTTCTTTTGCATTCCTTTTAAATTGATCTAAAATAGCATCCTCTTTTAGAATAGAAATTGCATTTTTAGCCATATCTTTAATATCTCCCAAATCACTTAAAAACCCTGTTTTACCTTGAATATTAACTTCTGGTAAACCTCCAGTATTGGTAGAAATAACTGCAGTTTTTGCAGCCATCGCTTCTAATGCAGCTAAACCAAAACTTTCTGTTTGAGACGGTAATAAAAACAGATCTGTATAACATAAAATTTTAACAGTTTCTGTGCTATTTCCTAAGTAAAAAACGTTGTCTGTAATGCCTAGTTTCTTTGTTAAAATTTCTGCTTTGGCTCTATCCGGACCTTCGCCAATCATCAATAATTTAGAAGGAATTTCTTTTTGAACTTCATAAAATATTTTTATAACATCTTCAACCCTTTTTACAGGCCTAAAGTTACTTATATGTGTTAAAATTCGTTCATTAGGTTTGGCTAAAGCATCTCTTTTACATTCTTGATTTTCAGCTTTATCATATTTTTCAATATCAATAAAATTATAAACAACTTGTATTTCTTTTTTAATCTTAAAAAGATGATTTGTTGTTTGCTTTAAACTGTTAGAAACTGCTGTAACCACATCAGAATTATTAATACTAAATTCAACAGCTGTTTTGTATGTAGGATGGCTTCCAACTAAAGTAATGTCCGTTCCATGCAAAGTCGTAACTACTTTTATAGAAATACCTTTTTCCAACAACATTTGTTTGGCCATAAAAGCGGCATAAGCATGAGGAATAGCATAATGTACATGCAATACTTCCAATTCATGTTTCTCAACAACTTCTACCATTTTACTCGATAAAGCTAACTCATACGGTTGGTATTGAAATAAGGGATATTCTTCAATTAAAACTTGATGGAAATGCAATTTATGTGATAAGAAGTCTAAACGAACTGGCTGATTATAAGTAATAAAATGTACTTCATGGCCATTGTCAGCCAAAGCCATTCCTAGCTCAGTAGCTACTACTCCACTTCCACCAAAGGTGGGATAACAAACAATTCCTATTTTCATATTATAATTGAAATATTTACTATTTTAAAATTAAAAAACTTAATCCATCAAATGTAAAGATAGTAGTATTCTTACATTTTAATTCCAAATAAAAACATAAAAAAACCCACAATAAAAATTGTGGGCCTAGTTATAAATTATAAAAACCTTTCGACTGCTCTCAAGACAACAATTTTAATAATCTCCTATAGTCGCAGGATTTTGTGCTAAAGCATTTTCTAACTGCTCATCACTTGGTGCTTTACCATGCCAAGCATGTGTGTGCATCATAAAATCTACTCCATTACCCATTTCTGTATATAGTAAAATACAAACTGGTTTCCCTTTTCCTGTTAACGCTTTTGCTTCCGCTAAACCAGCTAATATTGCATCAATATCATTTCCTTTTTTCACCTCTAGAACATCCCAGCCAAAAGCTTCAAATTTTGCTTTAATGCTTCCCATTGGTAAAACCTCATCAGTAGAACCATCAATTTGCTTCCCATTTAAATCAATTGTACAAATTATATTATCAACTTTTTTTGCTGATGCATACATAATTGCTTCCCAATTTTGACCCTCTTGCAACTCACCATCTCCGTGTAAAGTATATACCAATTTATCATCTCCATTTAATTTTTTAGCTTGTGCAGCTCCTAAACCTACAGACATTCCTTGACCTAAAGAACCAGAGGCGATTCTAACGCCAGGTAAACCTTCATGTGTAGTTGGATGTCCTTGCAAACGAGAATCTAACAATCTAAAAGTAGCTAATTCGGAAACTGAGAAAAATCCACTATGTGCCAAAACGCTATAAAAAACCGGAGAAATATGGCCATTGGAAAGAAAAAATAAATCTTCATTATTTCCATCCATA
Source organism: Polaribacter sp. Hel1_33_78 (assembly GCF_900106075.1). Lineage (NCBI taxonomy): Bacteria > Pseudomonadati > Bacteroidota > Flavobacteriia > Flavobacteriales > Flavobacteriaceae > Polaribacter > Polaribacter sp. Hel1_33_78. The sequence continues at coordinate 1,795,800 of NZ_LT629794.1, read as the reverse complement.
TCAAAGTCTGTAGAATACTCCATTACCTCCTGATACAAACAAGTAATAAATTCCGCACATCCTAAAGAACCTCCTGGGTGACCAGAATTTACAGCATGTACCATTCTTAATATATCTCTACGAACTTGTTGTGTAAAATCTTGTAATTGTTGTGTTGTTGGCATTTTGTTTTTTAATTTGTTGACAAAAATACAAAAGTGAATGAATTTGTATTCAGTTTTATAATTATTTATTTGATAATTATTAACAGTAGATGCTTTACTAAAATATAATTAAGAAGTTTGGTTCTTTAAACTGTAGTAAATCTTTTAGGCTAAAAGAGATTATATTGTTATTATTTTTTTCTATTATGTTTTTTGCTTCTTTTTCTTTGCCGCAGGAAATAAAACGTTATTTAAAATCAATCTATAACCAGGTGAAGTTGGGTGCAAGTCTAATTCAGTTTTTGGATCACCTATTCTATGCGTGTAATCTTCTGGATCATGACCTCCGTAAAAAGTAAACATCCCTTTTCCTTTTGTTCCATGAATATAACGTGCTTCTCTATTTGTTCTGTTTTCTCCTAAAACCAGCACATTCGTTTTTACTGTATTTCTATCAAAAGAAGTAGTTTGTCCCATAAAACCTTTTACTAAAGTTGTGTGATTTTGAGTTAACATTGTTGGTACAGGATCCCATTTTGCTGAAAATTCTATTAATGAAAAATAATCTGAAGTTTTTGGAATTTTACGTTTAGATGTCATATCTATTGAAGAAAACTCATAAGTTGTTGGACTTCGAACCAAATCAAAATCTTTAAAAGCCATAGTTTTATTATAATTAATTTTAGATTGATAATTAGGTGTTGTTGCATCTCCATCAAACATAGCTTCTGCGATATCAATTCCTTCTGCAGACAAGGCGATATCAAAACTATCAGTAGCAGAGCACATGGCAAACATAAAGCCACCACCTATTACATAATCTCTAATTTTTTTTGCAACGGCTAATTTTTCTTCAGAAACTTTAATAAAATCAAGTTCTCGAGCTAATTTTTCTGCATTTTGTTTTCTTTGGATATACCAAGGAGCAGTTCTAAAAGAGCCGTAGAACTTTCCATATTGGCCAGTAAAATCTTCATGATGTAAATGTAACCATTCGTATAATAAAAGTTTATCTGCTAAAACTTCTTTGTCATAAATTACATCAAAAGGAATTTCTGCATACGTTAAAACCATGGTCACAGCATCGTCCCAGGGCATTTTGTCTTTTGGAGAATACACCGCAATTTTTGGAGCTTTTTCTAAAGTAACAGCATCTTTATTAGAAGATGGTGCAGCAATTTCTTGCAGAATTATTTGTGCCTTTGCATCAGAAATTATTTGATAAGAAACGCCACGTATTTTACATTCATTTTCAACAATCTTATTATTTTCTATTAAAAAAGCACCACCATCATAATTTAATAACCATTTAGATTTTAAGCCAACTTCTAGTGAGAAAAAGACAATTCCGTAAGCTTTTAAATGGTTTTTTTGATTATTATGATCCATAGGAACATAAATAAAAGAAGCCCAAATTGAGTTTGAGATTAGAAGAAAAGCAAGTATTGTTAGAAGTTTTTTCAAAGTAAAATTATCTATTTAGTTTGTTATTTTTGATATTTTTTAAACCAAGCCAAGGTATGAGAAACTTTACTGATTAAATTACTCGGTTTTCGAGCGATTCCATGAGATGCTCCAGGGATTTCTACTAAAACAGTTTCAATTTTCCTCAACTTTAAAGCATGGTATAGCTGTTTCGATTCACTTGGTGGGGTTCGTAAATCATCCATACCTACCATAACCATCGTTGGTGTTTCTATATTACCAACCAAAGATAATGGAGAAAACTTCCAGTAAGTTTCAAAATTTTCCCAAGGTTGACCTGGATAACGAGAATTCGCATATCCGAAATAGTTATCAGCAACTAGTGTTTTACTAATCCAATTCATAACTGGCTTTACAACAACTGCTGCCTTAAATCGATTGTTTTTACCGATTATCCAAGCGGTCATTATACCTCCTGCACTTCCTCCTGTAACATATAATTTATGAGTATCAACCACCCCTTTTTTTATTAAATAATCAACACCATCCATTACATCGTTATAATCTTGACCCGGGTAATTATGATACAATAAATTTGCAAACTCTTCTCCATAACTTGTACTTCCTCTCGGATTTGGGTAAAAAACCAAATATCCCTCTGCAGCATATAACTGTATTTCAGCAGTAAAACGGTCTCCATAATTTAAAATCGGACCACCATGATTTTCAACCAAAAGTGGATATTTTTTTGACGCATCATAAAAAGGTGGCTTTACAATCCAACCCTGAATATCTCTTCCATCAAAAGAAGATTTGTACCAAACTTCTTCTGTTTTTCCAAGTATTTTATGACCTAAAACATCGTCATTTAAATTGGTAATAAGTTTTGTTCTTTTTTTATCTTGAATTACCGCCAGCTCTGATGGATATTCAGGTCTTGTTTGAGTATAAACTAGAGTACCGTTATTAGCAACAGAGTAAGAGCCAGAAGCATAAGGTCTTCCTATGGTTGTGCCTCCTAAATTATCTGCTAGTTTTGATATTTTTCCGTTTAAGGTTATATAAGCTACTTTTGAATTTCCTTTTTCGTCATAGGTGCAATACAAGCCTTTGCCTTCTCTATCCCAAGCAATATTTGAAAGACTGTTGTCAAAATTATTGGAAATTGCCCTTCGATTCTTACCATTAGAATCCATTAAATATAAAATTCTATTTTGATGAGCTTGCACCTTATCTTTAAATCCTAAAAAAGCTACTTTATTGCCATTAGGAGAAACTTTTGGAGAAAAATCTGGTCCTTTTTGAGAAGTTAAAACCGTGATTACTTTCGTTTCTATGTTTACTTTATAAATTTCACTATTTCTAAAATCGTATTCCCAATCTTCAATACGATTTGCAGAAAAATAAATAGAGTTATCGCTAGGTGAAAAAGACAAACTACCACTATGATTGTAATTATCACTAGTTATTTGCCAAGGAGTACCACCTTGAGCAGGAATTATAAAAATATGTGTAAAACCAGGTTTCATATAGCCTCTACCATCCTGTTCATGTTTTAATCTATTTGTAATTCTAGCAGGTTTTGCCCAATTAGCACCTTTTGGCTTTGCTGGCATTTTTACAATAACCGGCGGCTTTTCTGCCTTAAACATGGTGAAAGCAATCTGCTTCCCATCGGGTGACCAAGTTATATTTCCCGGAGACATTTCTAACTGAGAAAGTTTAGCAATTTGTCCTGTTTTAACCCAATACATATAGAGTTCTGAACCTTCATCCGTAGAACTTACGAAGGCAATTCGATCTCCGTTTGGTGACCATTTTGCTTGTGATTCGTTTACTTCTCTAGAGGTTAATTTTCTATGTGAAGAACCGTCAGTGTTAAGAATCCACAGATTACCTTTAGGGTTATCTTTCATAATATCAAATCCGTTTCTTCTGTATATAATTTGAGAAGCATCTGGCGATATTTGAGGATTTGATGCCCATTCTAAAGAAAATACATCTAAAGAGTGAAAAGCTGTTTTTTGTTCTTGTGATGATACAATTTGGAAACTTATAAAAAATATTATGAAAATTAGAAAACGTTGCATAAAACTAGTATTAATGAGATGATTCTTCGATTATTCTACTTTGGATTAAAAAAATGTGAGTGTTTTTTTATTTAAAAACTAAAATACACAATTACTTTGAGGCAATTGTGTATTTGTAAAATTAGATTTTTTTTTAATGCTTAAAAAGGAACATCCTCACCACCAAAAGCATCTTTAGGCTCTATTCTTTGATCTGGAAAAACATCATCAGGGAAATCTGCATTCATAGAAGATTGAAATTCTGAACTAAAACCTTCTTCTAAGTCAGAGAACTTTGCTAAATGTCCAGTAAATTTTAAACGAATATTATCCAATCCACCGTTTCTGTGTTTTGCAACGATAAATTCACCTTGTCCTTCACATGGCGTATGTTCATCGTCATCCCATTCTGTCATTCCATAATACTCTGGTCTAAAGATAAAGGATACAATATCCGCATCTTGCTCAATGGCACCAGATTCACGTAAATCTGACAGTAATGGTCTTTTACTACCTCCACGAGTTTCTACTGCTCGCGATAGCTGTGAAAGCGCAATTACAGGAACTGCTAGTTCTTTAGCCAATGCTTTTAAATTTCTAGAAATCATAGAGATTTCTTGCTCACGATTCCCTCCTGATTTTCCCCCGGCTGTCATTAATTGTAAATAATCAATTACAATAATTCTAACATTGTGCTGCGAGACTAATCTTCGTGCTTTAGCACGTAAATCGAAAATTGAAAGTGATGGGGTATCATCTATAAAAATGGGTGCATCAGAAAGCTTTTTAACTTTTACATTTAATTGTTCCCATTCATGAGGTTCTAAATTTCCTTTTCTTAATTTCTCTGATGTTAAGCCAGTTTCTGAAGAAATCATACGTGTAATTAACTGCACAGAGGACATCTCTAAAGAAAATACAGCAACACCATGATTAAAATCAATCGCCATATTCTTTGCCATTGAAATTACAAATGCTGTTTTTCCCATACCAGGACGTGCAGCAATAATCACTAAATCTGATGGTTGCCATCCAGAAGTTAAGGCATCTAATTTTGTAAAACCGGTTTGTAAACCAGACATTCCCTCTTGATTACCTATTTCTTGAATTTTTTGAAGTGCTTGTTTTACAAGAGAACCAGCATCTTCAGAACTCTTTTTTAGGTTTCCTTGTGTAACTTCAAAAAGTTTGGCCTCAGCATCATCCAACAAGTCAAAAACATCGGTACTTTCATCATAAGCGTTTTCTATAATCTCACTTGAAATTGAGATTAATCTCCGCTGAATATACTTTTGTAAAATGATTCTAGCATGGAATTCAATATGTGCGGAAGAAGCTACTTTTTGAGTTAAACGAATTAAAAAGAAATCACCGCCCACAAATTCTAACTTTCCATTCTTTTTTAGTAAATTAGAGACTGTTAAAAGATCTATGGGTTCCGAGTTTTGGAATAATTCATAAATTGCAGCATAAATTTCTTTATGTTTCGAATCGTAGAAAGCGTCAGAACTTAAAATGTCTATAACATCGTCAATTCCTTTTTTATCAATCATCATTGCTCCTAATACAGCTTCTTCTAATTCTACTGCTTGTGGAGGAATTTTTCCTTTTTCAAGACTAATTAATCTCGATTTATCTATCTTTTTGCCTGATATAGGAGTCGTTTTTTCCATCTATACAAATGTACTTTTTTAGGTTGGATGTACTTTCTAAAAACGAACTTTAATTTGTGAACATATTTTGTAAACAAAAATGTTATTATCTTGTTAATAACCAGCCATCTTCTAAATTGAATTCCTATTTTTACTTCGTCAAATTCATTTTTTTCAAGGTTATTTTTAAATTTTACAAAATAAAAAAACAAAAAGTATAGCTAAATTTTACTGTTTGAAACTTAACAAAAAACATATTGTTTTAACCATTTTTCTACCAATTCAGATTCTTTTGTTGCAATTTGCGGCAAGTAATCCTGCATTTGTAGAGTTTTATTACTCCAATGGAATTTATCCGGTTATTTCATCCTTTTTTAGAATTATTTTGGGTTGGATTCCTTTTTCAGTGGGAGACCTATTAGTAGCTTTTGGCGTATTTATTTTTATTCGGTTTTTAATTAGATTAATAAAAACTAGATTTAAAAACTTTATTCCTAAAATTATTCATTTTACAGCAGTTTTATCTGTCATTTATTTTTGCTTTTATCTTTTTTGGGGATTAAATTATTATCGAGAAAATTTGGCTAAAACTCTAAAGTATGAACAACAAGAATATACCACAGAACAACTTCAAAAAGTTACTGAACATATTATTAAAAAACTTAATTACTATCAGCACAAAATTACAAAGAGCGATACTTTAAAAGTTGAGAACCCTTATAAGCAAAAAGAAATGTATATAATGGCTGCTACTGGATATGATAACCTGTCTAAAGATTTTCCGCAGTTAAAATATCAATTTAAATCTGTAAAAAGTTCTTTAATGAGTTTATTACAGACCTATAACGGAACCTCTGGTTATTTGAATCCCTTGACCGGTGAAGCGCAGGTTAATGACAGAATTCCTAAAACAAGTTACCCTACAACTACCTGTCATGAAATAGCACATCAAATTGGTTTTGCGGCAGAAAATGAAGCAAATTTTGTTGGGTTTCTAGCAGCAAATTATACAAATGATCTTTATTTTAAATATGCAAGTTATAGAATGGCTTTTGGGTATTGTATTTCTGAAATGAGAAAACGTGATAGAAATATTTCTAAAGAGCTTTGGAAAACTGTAAACAAAGGAATTGCTAAAGATTTTAATGCAAGTTATCAGTTTTGGCAAGTTTATAAAAATCCTTTTGAACCTATTGTAAAAAAGGGCTATAATGCATACTTAAAAGCGAATAAGCAATCCAAAGGTGTACAATCTTATAACTATGTAGTTGACCTATTAATTTCTTATTTTCAAACTTCAAAGAATTTCTAGCTTCTTAAAATTTTGTTAAAACCTTAAGAATTAACTTTTATCAAAAAAGGTATCTATAAATTGAACCCTAATTCAAATATTTCAAACTACATGAAAAAAATATTATTCTTACTCTTTTTCTTGTCGCTTTCTGTGATGCATGCGCAAGATTATTTCCCAACGGATGCAGGAGTAAAAACTGTAGAAAACACAGTTTTCGCATTTACAAATGCAAACATTTATGTAACGCATGACGAGGTTATTAAAAAAGGAACTTTACTTATTAAAGACGGTAAAGTAATCAGTATTGGTAAATCTATAAAAATACCGAAAGGCACTCCAACCAAAGATTTAAACGGAAAAAATATTTATCCATCTTTTATTGATATTTATTCTGATTTTGGAATTGCAAAGCCAAAAAGACAATCTAGATCTAGAACAAGACAATACGAATCTGAACGTGAGGGCTATTATTGGAATGATCATATTAGACCCGAAACAAACCCTGTTCATGATTTTAAGTTTGATTCAAAAAAAGCTAAAAGTTTTATTGCTGCCGGTTTTGGAGTTGTAAATACACATTTACAAGACGGAATTATTCGTGGAAATGGTTTATTAATTGCTTTAAATCCCAATTCTTCAAATGCTTACAGAATTTTAGAGACAAAATCTGCACAATATTTTTCATTCTCTAAAAGTGCAAAATCTAAACAAGCGTATCCATCCTCAAGAATGGGAGCTATGGCTTTATTGCGTCAAGTTTATAATGATGCAGATTGGTATGCGAAAGGGAACATGAAGAATAAAGATTTGGCCTTAGAAGCTTTAAATGGAAATAAAGATTTAATTCAAATTTTTGAAACAGATAATGTTTTAGATGCTTTAAGGGCAGATAAAGTTGGTGATGAATTTGGTGTTCAGTACACGATTGTTGGAAGCGGTCTGGAGTTTGAAAGAATAAATGATATTAAATCTACTAATGCAAATTTTATTATTCCTATTAATTTTAGTGCTGCTTATGATGTTGCAGATCCTTTATTAGCGCAACATATTTCTTTAGGAGATATGCGTAAATGGAATCAGGAGCCCTCAAATTTAAGTGTGCTTTCTAAAAACGGAATTAATTTTGCTTTAACAACTCATAAATTAAAGGATGTTAAATCTTTTCATAAAAACTTGCAAAAGGCTGTTGAATATGGTTTAAATAAAGAAAAAGCATTAGCTGCTTTAACTTCAATTCCTGCAAATATTATTGGAAACAAAAAAATAGGAAATTTAAAGGTAGGTAGTTATGCAAACTTTATAATTACTTCTGGAGATGTTTTTGACGCTAAAACTACTATTCATGAAAATTGGATTCAAGGAGATAAAAATGTAATTAATGAAATGAATATTAAAGATATTACGGGTGATTACTTGTTATATGTGAACAACAAAAATTATGGATTATCAATTTCAGGAAAAGGAGCTAAGCAAACTGGAGTTATTAAAATCGGAGATAAAAAAATTAAATCTAAATTCTCTTTTAAAAATAATTGGATTTCCATCACCTTAAACGATGAGGCTAATTTTACACGAATGTTAGGTAAAATAATAAACGCTTCAAATGTTATGGAAGGTGATGCTTTTGATACTGAAGGAAGGAAGTCTTTTTGGTCTGCCAGTAAACAAGTTAAGAAAGATGTCAAGAAAAAATCATTAAATAAATCAAAAAAAACAGGCATTACAGTTTTACCTATTACTTATCCTAATATTGGTTTTGGAAATTATGTCCAACCTAAAACACAAACTATATTAGTTAAAAATACTACTGTTTGGACGAGTGAAGATGAAGGAATTTTAGAAAATACAGATGTACTTTTGAAAGATGGAAAGATATTTAAAATTGGAAAAGAATTGCGAGAAAGAGGTGCCACAGAAATTGATGGATCTGGCAAACATTTAACTGCAGGTATCGTAGATGAACATTCACATATTGCAGCATCAGCTATTAATGAAGGAGCACAAAACTCATCTGCAGAAGTAACTATTGAAGATGTTGTAGATCCTAATGATATTAATATTTACAGAAATATTTCTGGAGGAACTACTTCTGCACAAATTTTACACGGGTCTGCTAATCCAATCGGCGGGCGCTCAGCAATCATCAAACTTAAATGGGGAGAAAATGCAGATAATATGCTGTATAAAAATTCTCCAAAATTCATAAAGTTTGCTTTAGGTGAAAATGTAAAACAGTCTAGAAGTCCAAATGGAACGCGTTTTCCGCAAACAAGAATGGGTGTTGAACAAATGTTTGTAGACTATTTTACGAGAGCTAAGGAATATGAAGTTAAAAAGAGAAGTGGAAAGCCATATAGAAAAGATGCAGAAATGGAAACTTTGGTTGAAATTTTAAACGGAGAACGTTATATATCTTGTCATTCTTATGTGCAATCGGAAATAAATATGCTAATGAAAGTTGCAGATAAAATGGGTTTTAAAATAAATACTTTTACTCATATATTAGAAGGTTATAAAGTTGCTGATAAAATGGCAAAGCATGGCGTTGGAGGATCAACTTTCTCAGATTGGTGGGCTTATAAATACGAAGTAAATGATGCTATTCCTTTTAATGCAGCAATCATGCATAATGCGGGAGTTACTGTGGCTATAAATTCAGATGATAGAGAAATGTCTAGACGTTTAAATCAAGAAGCTGCTAAAACCATAAAATATGGTGGAATGTCTGAATTAGAGGCTTGGAAAACGGTAACTATTAATCCTGCAAAATTATTACATATTGATGATAAAGTTGGAAGTATTAAAATAGGAAAAGATGCGGATGTTGTTCTTTGGAGCGATCACCCGATGTCTATTTATGCAAAAGTTGAGAAAACAATTATTGAAGGGAAAGTATTCTTTGACAGAGCTGAAGATGCTAAAAAACGTACAGCAATTAAAAAAGAAAAAAGCACATTAATTAATATGATGTTGAAAGAAAAAATAGGCGGAGGAAAAACCAAAGCACCTATGAAAAGAAAGGACAGAAACTTTCAATGCGATACTTTAGAAGAACTTAAAAGTTAGAAATGATGAAAAAAACAATATATAGTTTACTATTTTTCTTTTTAATAGGAAATTTAAATGCACAACAAACTCCAGCTGACAAGCAAAGCACAGCAATTTCTATTGAAGGTGCAACAGCCCATATAGGAAATGGACAAGTAATAGAAAATTCATTAATAATATTTAATGATGGTAAAATAACATTTGTAGGTTCTGCAATGGCTAAAATTGCAAGGCAAGGAAAAGTTATGAATTCCAAAGGGAAACACGTTTATCCTGGTTTTATTGCTGCAAATGCTTCACTTGGTTTGGTAGAAATCGATGCTGTAAAAGCTAGTGCAGATGCGGACGAAATAGGTGTAAATAACCCTCATATAAGAAGTTTAATCGCTTATAATGCCGAGAGTAAAATTGTCGAATCCATGAGACCAAATGGTGTATTAATGGCACAGATTACACCTAGAGGAGGAACTATTTCCGGAACCTCATCTATTGTGCAATTAGATGCTTGGAATTGGGAGGATGCGGCAATTAAAGTAGATGATGCTATTCATTTGGAATGGCCAAGTAGCTTTTCAAGTGGCAGATGGTGGTTAGGAGAAGATCCTGCTTTAAAACCAAATAAAAACTATTCTAAAAATATAGGGAACATAAGATCTTATTTTATGAATGCTAAAAATTATTTAGGAAGTAATAATACAAAGAAACATCTGCCTTATGAGTCTACAAAAGGTTTATTTACAAGTTCTCAGAGCTTGTTTATTCATATAAATGGACAAAGAGAAATTACAGATGCAATTACTCTTTTTAAAGAATTAGGCATTGCAAAAATTGTACTAGTTCATGGAAATGAAGCTGAAGAGGTTTCAGATTTATTAGTTAAAAACAATATTCCTGTTATCATAGATAGACCACATAGAAACCCAAATAGCGAAGATGATGCTTACGATTACACCTACACAATTGCTAAGGTTTTAACTGATAAGGGCGTCGTGGTAAGTCTAGGGATGGAAGGACAAATGGAAAGAATGAATACTAGAAATTTACCTTTTTATGCAGGCACATTAGCAGCTCATGGTTTAGATAAAGAAGTTGCTTTAAAATTGCTAACCTCTAACACCGCAAAAATTTTAGGAATAGATGATTTCGTTGGAACTTTAGAAGTTGGAAAAGATGCAACGTTATTTATTTCTGAAGGTGATGCTTTAGATATGAGAACAAATATTTTATCGGATGCTTTTATACAAGGAAGAAAAATTAGTTTAGAAACACATCAAACAAAACTTTGGAAACGGTATTCAAAAAAATACAAAACGAAATAAAAAAACGAAAATTAGCATAAAAAAAAAGTCTTGAAATCATCAAGACTTTTTTTTTATGCTAATTTTTTATTAAATTTAACACACTAAGTAATAAATAAATAACCTAAATATGAAAAATAAAATACTATTTATCTGTTCAGTTTGCCTAATAGTTTTTGCTTTTATTGAACTCTCATTTCTTTCAACTTTAGGAGTGCCTACTGTTGAAGATGTTTATGGAGGAAGAATAAAAGCCATTAATGGATATTCATTTCATCCTGATTCTACAAGAATTTTTGTAGCAACGAAAAGTGCAAACTCAGTCTTTTATGCCGATGTTTTAAGCAACAGTGCTACTCCAAAAATTGAACAATTTAAGGTCGTTGAAAGTTTAGACAATATGAATAATTTTGGATCTGGTATTCAAAATGTGCAAATACATGAATTATCAGAAAGTATTTATTTTATAAACTCTTCTAATGAGTTATATACAACAAATATAAGTTTGACTTCAGCAAATAACACAGGATTTTCTTCAGTTAATCAATTACTAATACAAGATAATTATATTTTTGCAGCAGGTGCAGGACAGCTTAATTTTGGAACATTAGATGTTTCGAATAATTTTACAGCTGGGTCTGGTTCTTCAATTTCTTTCCCTTCAGTTACAAATATATTTTACTTCATAATTCATCCTATTTCAAACAAAATGTATATTTTTAGTAAAGGGACATCGCCTCAACTTTTTGTTTCATCAGATACTTATGATAATTTTTCAGGAGCAACAACATTTTCAGATATCTCTCCCACTCTAACAAGTGCTTCTGTAAATTGGACAGGTTTTGGTATAGGTCCTGATGGAAGATTCTTTTTAGGTGGAAATGATAATTCATCAAAATTCATTGCTTATTCTGATGATAGTGGTGCAACATATTTAGAATATAATTCTTTTATTATTGGAACGTCAGGAACTAATTTTGATTTTTCAGGGACTTCAACTTCATATCATGTGCTTTTTGCATCTATGTTCAGTAACAATAACGGGATTGATGGTACTTGGTCAAAATTTGGAACATCATCGCATTATACGCACCCTAATGATGGTGTTGTTTTTGTAGACCCAAATAATTCAAATATTTATTATTCGACATCAGATCAAGGATTGGGAATTTCATATAATCAAGGACAAAATGTTTCAAGTGCAGATGATGGTATTGAAGCCGTTCAGGTGAATGATATGGAAATGACTTCTGACAAAAAAACAGGTTGGATAGCGTCTAAATCTGGAATCAGAAAAGTAACAAATTATGATACATCTCCAGTATGGACAAATTCACTTTGGCCAAATAGTGATGGATCTAGTTATTATTCAATAGCAATGAAACCTTCTGATGATGCCACGGCGTATGCCGGTAATGTTAGAGTTTACAAAACCAGTAATAATGGTGTAAATTGGACAAAAGTATTTACCCCAGAAAATTCACCATACAACTATCCAAATGTTGGTACACAAATAAAAGCTTTAACAATCTGTCCTTTTGACGAAAATATTGTGTTTGCAGGAGTAGAAATTCAAGGAACAGATAAAGGGGGGTTATTTATTTCTGAGGATGCTGGAAATACTTGGTCACAAGTTTTATTACATTCAACATCTGGTAGCAAAGATGTTGACGTTAGAGCTATTTCTTTTACAAATGAATCTGGTACAAATAATGCTTATGTAGGTGTTGATTATACTGGAGCTGGTTCAGGATATAGTATTTATAAAGTTACTCAAACTTCTGGTGGATGGAGTGTGTCTCAAGATATGAGTTCATCAGGAACAAGCACAGGATCAGTTATTGTTGTTACAATTAATGATTTAGATTATAATGTTAATACCAATACAATTTATGCAACTGGAACAGATGCAGGAACAAATCATCCAGTTTCATATTACAAACCTTTAGGAGGTACTAATTTATGGACAGTAAATACCTCTTCTGGATTTCCAACGTCAACAGCTACAATAAATAAACAAGGAAAAGCTATTGTTCATGACGGAACAAATACTTTATATTGTGCAGTAGATCATGAAATTTATTATTTAACTAGCAGTTCTTCTTCATGGACATTAGGCTATTCTTACCCCGTAGGAACAGAAATTAATTGTTTATTTTATGATGAATTATTGGTCGGTACTGATACGGGATTATATGCACAAGCAGATCCAAGTAATACTGCAAGTATTGATGATTTTGAGTCTAATTTAATAACGACCTATCCAAACCCTGTAAATTCAGAGAACTATCTTAGTATAACATATGATTTTGAAATTCAAAATCCAACATTTAGAATTACTTCTCTACAAGGAAAATTGATAAAGGAATATCAAAAAAACTACGTTGTTAACTCTAATAATAAATCTAAAATCAAAATTGAAAATATCAGTAAGGGTGTTTACTTACTTTCCATGTATTCTAAAAAGAAAAAAATAATTACTAAAAAAATAATCATTGAATAAACAAAAAGGCCTAAAATTATTGGCCTTTTTTTTGAAGCTTATTTTGGTATATTTGTGATAATGAAAGAAATTACAAGTATTCAAAACTCATATATAAAAAGCTTGCTAAAACTTCAAGATAAATCTCGTGAACGAAAAAAACAAGGTTTATTTATTATTGAAGGGAAACGTGAAATTTCTTTAGCTATCTCCTCAAGATATGAATTTGATACTATTCTTTTTTATCCCGAAATTATTTCGGAAAAAGAAATTTTACACCTTTTTAATGCGAATGTAAATAGAATTGAAATTTCAAAAGAAGTTTATCAGAGATTAGCATATAGAGATTCTACGGAAGGAATTATAGCTGTTACGAAAGTAAAAGATTTCTCTTTACTAAATATTCAATTTAAAAATAACAATCCTTTAATATTAGTTGCTGAAAGTATTGAGAAACCTGGTAATATGGGTGCTTTATTAAGGACTGCCGATGCTGCAAATGTTGATGCTGTTTTTATTGCAGATGCTAAAAGCGATTTATATAATCCTAACATCATTCGCTCGAGTGTAGGCTGTGTTTTTACCAATCAAATTGCAATGGCAACATCCCAAGAAATTATTGATTTCCTGAAAGAAAAAGATATAAACATATATGCTGCCACTTTGCAAAATTCAAATGAATATCATAAAGAAAATTACACAAATGCTTCTGCAATTGCAGTTGGAACGGAAGCAACTGGTTTATCAGAAATTTGGAGAGAAAAAGCTACTCAAAATATAAATATTCCAATGCAAGGAAAAATAGATTCTATGAATGTTTCTGTTGCTGCAGCAATTATAGTTTTTGAAACAAAAAGACAAAGAGAATTTAAATAATTATTAATGAAAGTATTAGGAATAGACATCGGTGGATCAGGAATTAAAGCGGCAATTATAGACACAAAAACCGGGAAATTGCTTTCCGATAGACATAGAATAGCCACTCCAAAACCCGCTACACCTGAAAATGTTGTAAAAGTTATTAAAGAAATGATAGTTCATTTTGATTGGAAGAAAGCCGTTGGTTGTAGCTTTCCTACCACTATTGTTGACGGTAAATGTATTCATTCTGGAAATTTAAGTGAAAAATGGCTGAATGTAAAAGTTGATAAACTATTCAAAAAAGAATGTAAACTGCCTTTTTATGTTAGTAATGATGCAGATTTAGCTGGAGTTGCAGAAGTAAATTTAGGAGCTGGAAAAGGTGAAAAAGGAGTTGTAATTGCAATTACAATTGGAACAGGCATTGGTTCAGGCCTTTTTTTTAATGGTAAATTAATTCCGAATTTGGAAATAGGAAAAATGCTACACACAGATGGAAGAATCATTGAGTACTTTACTGCAGATTCTGTGAGAAAAAGAGAAGAATTATCATTAAAACAATGGGCTTTGCGTTTTGATATATTATTGAATTATGCCAGAATTGTATTTTCACCAAGTTTAATTATTTTAGGTGGTGGTATCAGTAAAAAATATAATGAATTTAAAGAATATTTAACTACAGATGTTAATATAAAAGTAGCTGAATTTAGAAATAATGCTGGTATAATTGGTGCTGCAATGTATGCTAGTAAGAAGGAAAACAAATAATGCAACATACTACCCTATTTTACATTTTAATAACAATTATAATCATCAGTTTTATTATTGATAAGGTTTTAGATACCTTGAATTCGAAACACTTTGATGATGAAATTCCTTATGATTTAAAAGATGTTTATGATGAAGATTCATATAAAAAATCACAAGCTTATAAAAAGACAAACGCTAAATTTTCTATTCTTACATCGACCTTTTCAATAGTACTAACACTCATTTTCTTTTTTGCCAACGGATTTAAGTTTTTAGATATTTTTGCAAGAAACTTTTCAGATAATTCAATTTTAATAGCATTAATATTTTTTGGTATTATTCTTTTTGGTTCAGATATTTTAACAACTCCTTTTTCTTATTATAAAACATTTGTAATTGAAGAAAAATTTGGATTTAACAAATCAACAAAAAAAACATTTTGGTTAGATAAATTAAAAGGATGGTTCATGAGTATTCTTTTAGGTGGTGGAATCTTATCATTAATCATGATGTTTTATCAATTTACTGGTAAAAATTTTTGGATCTATGCTTGGATTTTAATAGCAGCTTTTTCATTATTTATGAATCTATTTTATGCAAAACTGATAGTTCCTTTATTTAATAAACAGACTCCTTTAGAAGAAGGGAAATTAAAATCAGCTATTGAAAATTATGCAAAAAATGTTGGTTTTAAATTGGATAATATTTTTGTTATTGATGGTTCTAAACGATCAACAAAAGCAAATGCTTACTTTTCAGGATTTGGTTCTCAGAAAAGGATTACACTTTTTGACACCTTAATAAATGATTTAGAAACAGATGAAATCGTAGCTGTTTTAGCGCATGAAGTTGGGCATTATAAAAGAAAGCACATCATTTTTAATTTGGTAACCTCCACTCTAATCGCAGGTTTTACCTTGTATATTTTATCATTATTTATAAACTCACCAGTTTTATCTAAAGCATTAAGTGTTTCTACACCAAGTTTTCATATTGGCTTAGTTGCTTTTGGAATATTATATTCACCAATTTCAGAAATTACAGGTTTATTTATGAATTACGTTTCGCGTAAATTTGAATATCAAGCAGATGATTTTGCAAAAGAAACGTTTGCAGGGAATCCGTTAATTACTTCACTCAAAAAACTATCTAAAAATAGTTTGAGTAATTTAACGCCTCACCCAGCCTATGTTTTTATGCATTATTCGCATCCCACTTTGTTGAAAAGAATTAATAATTTAGAAAATTAATATTTAATTTTTCTCTACTACTGATTGTACTATTTTTTCAAGCATGCCTTTATATTCGGCATCGGCTTCAACTTCTAATAAAGTAGTTATCATAATAGTAGATTTTTCATTATACTGAATACAGTAATTTTTATTTACAAAGTCTATTCCATCTTTATTTATAGTGCCTTCAATAGAAAATACTTTTTTACTAGCAATCATTTTTTCTTCCTTTTTATCAAATTTTTTATCATAGAAAAATTTAAGCATTTTACTTTTGCCATTCATATAAGAATTCTCAACAAGCGCTGATAAAAAAAGTGATTTAGGCTTGCCGGACATATAAGTATTGGTATTCACTTTAGGAAAAATAGTTTCATCAATGTCTATTTTTATTTCCCTCTCAACTTGTTTAAAATGATCATCTCCAATTCCGGAGTGTTGAGAATGAATACTGCTAGATAAAAACAATACTACGAATACTAAAAAAGCTTTTTTCATGTTGTAAAATTAACCAAAAAAATTAAAAATTTAGAAAAGTAATTTCTTGTTTGTTAAAAATGTTTGTTCTAACTTCACTTTAGATTATTAAAATATATCTGAATTGCAGTTTATGGAGTATGAAGCAACGATAGAAGAAGAAAATAAGGAGATTACTCATCGTTACAAAGAGTTGTTAAAAGGTACTTATGAAGTCTTGTCAAAAAAAGATAAAGAATTGATAAGAAAAGCTTTTGACGTTGCCTTAGAAGCACACTCTAAACAACGAAGAAAAACTGGTGAACCTTATATTTTTCATCCAATTGCTGTTGCAAAAATTGTTGCTACAGAAATTGGTTTGGGAGCCACTTCTATTGCTGCAGCTTTGTTGCATGATGTTGTAGAAGATACAGAGTATACAATAAACGATATGGAGCAATTGTTTGGAGAAACTATTGCAAGAATTGTAAACGGATTAACTAAAATTTCACGTTTAAATAAAGAACAAGATGCTTCCATACAGGCAGAAAATTTTAGGAAAATGCTTTTAACATTAAATGACGATGTTAGAGTTATTTTAATAAAAATTGCAGATAGATTGCATAATATGCAGACTATGGATGCTATGCCAGATCATAAACAGGTTAAAATTGCTTCAGAAACTTTATATATTTATGCACCTTTAGCGCATAGATTAGGTTTATATAATATTAAAACAGAGTTAGAAGATTTAGGCTTAAAATATACAGAACCAGAGGTTTTTTTAAGTATTGTTGATAAAATCAAAGAAAGTAAAGAAGAACAACAAAATTATTTAAAACGATTTTCTGATAAACTTAAAAGTGGTTTAGATAAAGAGAATTTTACGTATGATATTAAAGGTAGATTTAAATCTATTTATTCTATCAGAAAAAAAATGCGTAACCAAAATGTAACTTTTGAGGAAGTGTACGATAAGTATGCCATTAGAATTATCTATTCTCCTTCTTCAAACGATGATAAATTTGATGCTTGGAAGATTTATACAATTGTTACAGATTACTTTAAACCAAACCCAGCACGTTTACGAGATTGGATATCACAACCAAAATCTACTGGCTATGAGGCACTTCATATTACCGTAGTTGGACCCGATGCAAAATGGGTAGAAGTGCAAATTCGATCGGAAAGAATGAATGAAGTTGCCGAAAAAGGATATGCCGCACATTTTAAATACAAGCAAGGAAATGAAAACGAAAGCGGGTTAGAAGGTTGGTTAAATAAATTGAAAGAGACATTAGAAAGCCAAAGTATAAATGCAGTTGACTTTGTTGAAGATTTTAAACTGAACTTATACTCTAAAGAGATTTATGTTTTTACTCCCAAAGGTGAATTAAAATCGCTTCCCAAAGATGCTTGTGCATTAGATTTTGCTTTTTCAATTCATACTGATGTTGGTTTAAAATGTAGAGGAGCAAAAGTAAATGGTAAGTTGGTTCCTTTAAGTCACACCTTAAAAAGTGGAGATCAAATAGAAGTAATAACGAGTTCTAAAAAT
Organism: Polaribacter sp. Hel1_33_78; assembly: GCF_900106075.1. NCBI lineage: Bacteria > Pseudomonadati > Bacteroidota > Flavobacteriia > Flavobacteriales > Flavobacteriaceae > Polaribacter > Polaribacter sp. Hel1_33_78. The sequence continues at coordinate 1,777,532 of NZ_LT629794.1, read as the reverse complement.
AAACCAAACTCGAGGTGGTTAGATTTTGTAATTACAGCTCGGGCTAAAACAAAAATTAGAGCTGCCTTAAAAGATGACGAAAAACAAATAGCAGAAGAAGGAAAATCAGTTTTAAACCGTAAACTTCGTCATTTAAAAATCCCTTTTAATGAAAAAACTGTTAATGAATTAGTACTTTACTTTAATTTAAGAACTAGCTTTGATTTATTTTATAGGTTAGGAAATGGAGCGATAGATAATACGCAGTTAAAAGGATATGTATCGCAAAGAAATAGCACAATTTTAAATTTCTTTAAAACCAAGTTACGAAGATCTAATACAACTACTGATATAGCCGAGAATACAAATGAAGTAACGCATCATTATGACGCTTTAGTTTTTGGTAAAGAAGAAGAAAAGTTAGATTTTACACTTTCTAAATGTTGTAACCCAATTGCTGGAGACAAAGTTTTTGGATTTTTAACCATTAATGATGGTATAAAAATTCACAAAAAAAATTGTCCCAATTCAATTTCTTTGCAGTCGAATTATGCCTATCGAATTATGTTGGCCAAATGGATTGATTCTACAAAGCAAGACTTTAAGGTTATATTGCATATTAGTGGTGTTGATAATAAAGGTATTATAAACAATGTAACCCGAATCATTTCTAATAATATAGGTGTTCTAATACATGGAATAAATATTGCTGGAAATGAAGGTGTTTTCGAAGGAAAAATATCATTAGGAGTAAAGAATATCTCTCAATTAAATAGGTTAATTAAAAGTATTCAAAAAGTAGATGGAGTGAAAAAAGTAGAACGTGTTAATACTTTGTAAATATCATTTATATAAAAATCAATTTTTATTCAGAAATAACTGTAAATTTGTTTTTTCGTAAAAATAAAAACCATGAGTAATTCTCTTGATAATCAAGAAGTAGTTAAAAAAGTTTTTACCTCATATTTGCAAGAGCATAAGCACAGAAAGACTCCTGAACGTTATGCCATACTTCAAGAAATTTATGATGCTGATGAGCATTTTGATATAGAATCTTTATATATTAAAATGAAAAATAAAAACTACAGGGTTAGTAGGGCAACACTTTATAACACTATCGATTTATTATTAGATTGTAACTTGGTTAGAAAACATCAATTTGATGGGCAGTCAATGGCGCGTTATGAAAAAAGTTATTTTGATAAAAACCATGATCATGTAATTTTTACAGATTCTGGTGAAGTAAAAGAATTCTGCGATCCAAGAATTCAAATTATCAAAAAAACGATTGAAGAGATTTTTGATATTGATATTCAAAATCATTCTCTGTATTTTTATGGAACAAAAAAGAAAAAATCTTAACAAACAATACACAACTAAAAACAACAAATTAACACAACTAATGGCTGTAGATTTATTACTAGGATTGCAATGGGGAGATGAAGGTAAAGGTAAAATTGTAGATGTTCTTACCTCCAATTACGACATCATTGCGCGTTTTCAAGGTGGCCCGAATGCAGGACACACTTTAATTTTTGATGGATATAAACATGTTTTACATACAATTCCTTCAGGTATTTTTCATAAAACCGCATTAAACGTCGTTGGAAATGGAGTTGTTATTGACCCCGTTATCTTTAAAAAAGAACTAGAAAACTTAGACAAACATAAAATTGATTATACCTCTAAATTATTAATTTCTAGAAAAGCACATTTAATACTACCAACTCATAGATTGTTAGATGCAGCCTCAGAAACCTCTAAAGGAAAGGCTAAAATTGGCTCTACATTAAAGGGAATTGGTCCAACTTACATGGATAAAACAGGTAGAAATGGAATGAGGGTTGGTGATTTAGAATTAGAAAACTGGAAAGAAAAGTATGATGCTTTAACAGCGAAACATATTAAAATGTTAGCCTTTTTTGATGTTCAGGTTGAATATAATTTAAAGGAGTTAGAAGCAGAATTTATTAAAGGCATAGATAAATTAAGAACATTAGCATTTATTGATAGCGAAGAGTTTTTAAATCGAGCAATAAAAGACAAAAAGACAATTTTAGCTGAAGGTGCACAAGGTTCATTATTAGATATTGATTTTGGTACGTACCCTTTTGTAACTTCTTCTAATACTACGGCAGCAGGTGCTTGTACAGGTTTAGGTGTTGCGCCAAATAGGATTGGTGAAGTTTTTGGAATTTTTAAAGCATATACTACACGTGTCGGCTCTGGACCTTTTCCTACAGAATTATTTGATAAAGATGGGGAAGAAATGGCAAGAATTGGAAATGAATTTGGAGCAACTACTGGTAGGCCTAGAAGATGTGGTTGGCTAGATTTAGTTGCATTAAAATATGCTGTAGATGTAAATGGAGTTACACAATTAATGATGATGAAAGGAGATGTTTTATCTGGTTTTGAAACCTTAAAAATTTGTACTACATATAATTACAAAGGACAAGAAATTAGTCATTTACCTTATAATATAGAACCAGAAAATGTTTCTGTGAATTATACTGAATTTAAAGGTTGGAATGAAGATTTAACAAAAATGACTTCTGCTGATCAATTACCACAAAACTTGCTAGACTATGTTGCTTTTATTGAAAAAGAAACTGGTGTTCCTGTATCTATTGTTTCTGTAGGTCCTGATAGAAAACAAACAATTATGAGATAATTTTTTTATTATTTTAATATACTAGTAAAGAGCATCTTTTAAGAAATTAAAAGATGCTCTTTAAGTTTACTCAATTATTTAAATTTTGCACAATCTCTAGAATATAATGTAATTGTTTTTTTGTACATCTAAAGTATTCAAGAAAGCAACTCATTTTTCTTTAGACGAGAATAATTTATATACTATTATTCCTAAAATCTTCAAAAAAAATACTTTTGATAAAGACCTATTGAAATTTTTAATCCTTCCAATTTATTTCAAAAATACGTCCACAAGATATTTAGTTCTTTGCTAGAAATAATATATCATACTTATTTTTCATAGTAGAAAACTCTTAACTTTAAATTGTTATAATGTTCTATAATATTCTAAAACTTGTCTCGCTTCTTTTCTAGATAAATTTTGGTTAACCATAGGTGCACCATTGAATTTAATTAACAATTCTTTAGCTATGGGATCATTTTTCACCATCTCTTCAGGATTCAAAATCATATTCATTACCCATTCTGGAGAACGTATTTTTAAAATACCTGTAGGGTTTGGTCCAATAAATTTTCTATTTGTTTTATGGCAAGAAGAACACTTGTTTTTGAATATTATTTTCCCTTTGTCCGCCATAGCTTGATTTATAGTAGAACTAATTTCTACAACTTTAATAGGACCAATACCTTTATTATTTAAATCTACTGTTACCATTTGTTCTACTTTTTTAACAGCTTCTTTTTTAACACTTGAAGGATTGTATGATCGTACTTTCTTTTCTTTGCCGCCACAACTCATAAATAATGCAATGAGCATTATCATTGCTACATTTTTAAATTTCATTTTTGTTTTTATTTTAATTATTATTTGTTTTTTAAATATTAATCCTTTTTCCAGAGCATGTAATCCAAATTATGAACTAAAACTGATTTTATTTTTCACTTAAATAAATAAGCAATCTTTTTTTTTAAAAATTTAAAATATTGGATTGCTATATATGACTGACTCTTGTTTTACTTTTTTATATAAAATTAAAGCAACTATTAAAACCTCATTAATAGCCTAATTAAATAAACATATTTACCAATTGTATAGCTACTTTATTATTTTTGTTATGAATATAACAAAAATAAAACTCTACTTTTTTTAGGAGCTTAAGTACGATTATATGTTTAAATGAATTTATGAAATTATTTCAACCTATAAAAACAAAGTAGTCTAAAATTTATCTAAAAATATAATATGGTAGTTCAAGTTTATTTTATTTCTTTTGTTTGCATATCTCTGATTAAAACTATTTTTCCCACTCCTTTAAAATCTTTTTAGCAAATGAATTGCATTGATTTAGAGTTTCCCTAATATGATTTATTGTTGTTTTTGGATTTATTAAACACATTCTAATCACAATTTGATTTTGTAAAACTGTTGTAACTAATAGGGCTTCTCCTGATGCCACTACTCTAGCAGAAATTTCTTGATTTAATTTGTCCAATTTTTCATCAGATAAATTAAATCTTAAAGGATTATATCTAAAATTAATAATAGCCAATGTTGCCTGAGAAACAATTTCCCAGTTTTTACTTTTTCTTAATAAGTCTTCAGTTTTTTCTGCTAAATCAATATTGTAAGAAATGGCTTCTTTAAATGTTTCTAAACCATATGTTTTAATAGACATATAAAACTTTAAAGCTCTAAACCTTCTTGTTAATTGAATTCCATAATCATAAAAATTAATTTCAGATTCATTTCCTTCAATATCTCTTAAATATTCTGGTTTTTCACTAAAAGTATTACTTAACCAAGAAGCCTCTTTAACCAATAAGCAGCCAATTTCATAAGGCTGGAAAAACCATTTATGAGGATCAACAGTTAAAGAATCTGCTCGCTCAATTCCTTGTAAAGTTCTACTTCCTTTTTTTGATAAAATTGCTGCTCCTCCATAAGCACCATCAATATGGTACCACAGGTTTTCTTTATCACAAATATCTGCTAATGTATCTAAAGGATCTACTGTGCCAGTATTTGTTGTACCTGCTGAAGCTATAATACAAAAAGGTTTTTTACCTTCTAATTGATCTTTTGCGATTTCATTTTTAAGTTTATTAATACCAATTTTAAATTCTAAATCTGTTGGTATTATTTTTATTTGTTCTTTTTTAAATCCTAAAACTCTTATGGCTTTTATGTTTGAAGAATGAGCTTGGTCTGATAAGTAAATAACCGCTTTAGAAAAATCATTCCCACATTTAATTCTTCTAGCTGTTGCTAAAGCCGTTAAGTTTGCCATAGAACCACCACTTGTAAAAATACCACCACCCTTTTTCACAGGGAAATTAAACATTTTTAGCAACCAATTTATAGTTACAATCTCTAATTCGGCTGCGGCAGGAGAAACAATCCAACCACCAGAAAAAATATTAAACCCCGTTGCTAGAGAATCTGCCATTGTGCTAATAAAATTACTTGGTCCTGGAACGAAAGAAAATGCTTTGGGATGGCTAGAAATATTACTATTTGGTATTACTTTATGCATAACAAAGTCTAAAACTTTATCTGCTGGCATTCCTTTTTCAGGTGCTTCTTGTAAAAAAATACTATCCATTTCTTGCCTAGAAGCAATAGTCACAGGTTTTTTATTTTCGAGTTCATTATAGTGTTCAGATATTAAATCAACAATTTTATAGCCATAAGATTTCATTTCTTCTACTGATAAATCAAAAAATGGTTTCATTAATTTATTTTTCACAAAATTACAAGATGTCAAGATTCTGTGAGTAATAAAAACGAATTATTTAAAGGTATATCTTCTGGAACTTACTCGTATGACCTTTATCATTTTATATAATGATAAAAGGCCTCAAATTTGTTGTTACTAAAAGAAATAAAATGGAAAGTATAAGAAACAAAACTGTTGCGGACTTTGTAACAGAAAACATACATACTTCGAACATTTTTAAAAAGTACGGAATAGATTTTTGTTTTAATGGGAAAGTTTCAATCGAAAATGTATGTTCTAAAAACGATTTAGACTATCATGAATTAGAAAGTGAATTGGAAAAGATACATTTTAAAACTAATTATTTAAATGATTTTAATAAGTGGGCATTAGACTTTTTAATGATTTTTATTGTGCATATCCATCACAGATATATAAGAAAAAACATTCCTCTTTTAAAAAAATATGGAGAAAAAGCGGTAAAAATTCATGATCATAATTATTCTGAGTTAACAGAAATTAACAACCATATTAAGGAGTTGTCAAATGAATTGAAGGTTTACATGTTTAAAGAAGAAACCTTTGTTTTTCCTTATATTAAAAAGCTTTTTAAAGCAAGCAAGAAGCATACAAGTTTTCGTTCTAAAAATTCAAATTTTATAAATAATTCTCTCAAAATAATGGAGGAACATCATGATAAAATAGGAAATGTTTTTAATAGAATTTCTGAAGTATCCAACAGTTATAGAATACCAGGAAATGCTAGCACTGCTTTTAGAAAATTGTATTTAAATCTACAAGAATTCGAAGATGATTTTCAGCAACATGTTCATTTAGAAAATAATATATTATTTCCAAAAACTTTAAAGCTTGATTTTAAAACACTTAATAATTAAATTATTTTAACTTTCACTTTTCTTTAGTACTAAGCAATTTTCTTTTCATTATTTTTGCAGAAATATCTATATCTTGAAAAGAGTTACATTTATATTACTAATAATTTTTACTTCAATTTCTTTTTCTCAAGAAAAAAGAAAAATTGAGTATCAAGCTGAAATTCAGGAAGCTGACGAAGAAAGATATCCAGGAGCAAGCATACTTATTGGTAATGTTAAGATGAATCATGAGGGTATTAAATTAACATGTCAACAAGCACTGTATTATAAAAAACAAAATTTTTTTAAAGCGATCGGTAAAGTTCTTATAAAACAAGGAGATACCATTACACAAACTAGTGATTATGCAGATTATGATGCCAATTCTAAACAAGCGCTTTCTTGGGGAAATGTAATTCTAAAAGATCCTACAATGACCTTGACAACAGACACTTTACAATTCGATAGGTTAAACCAAAAATTATATTACAAGAGCTACGCAACTATCAAAGATACTACCAATACCTTAAGAAGTAAAATAGGAAATTACTATTTAGAAAAGAAGAAATTTATAGCTACAACAAGAGTAACAGTAGTAAACCCTGATCACCATTTAGAGTCTAATCATTTAGATTATTATACTAATTCTGGTTACACTTATTTGTATGGACCTTCTACAATCACGAATAAAGAAAACGAAAATAAAATTTATTGTGAAAGAGGGTTTTACAATACAAAGACAGACATCTCTCATTTTGTAAAAAATGCAAAATTATATCTAAAAGAAAGAACCGTTGAAGGTGATAGTTTGTATTATGACAAGAGAAAGGGTTTTGCTTCTGCAACTAATAATATACAAGTAATTGATACTATTCAAAACTTTATTACTAAAGGAAATTATGCTGAAATTTTTGAAAAAAAAGACTCTCTTTTTGTCATTAAAAAAGCAGTAGCTATTTCTATTGTAGATCAAGATTCTACTTTTATTCATGGGGATACTTTGTTGGTGACTGGAAAAGTAAAAGAACGTATTATTAGAGCGTATCATCATGTAAAAATATTTAAGTCAGATTTACAAGGAAAATGCGATTCTATTCATACAAATCAGCAAACAGGATTTACAAAATTATATAGAAACCCAGTTATTTGGTCTGATAAAAATCAAATTACAGGTGATTCTATTTATTTAAAATCTGATATTGAAACAAAAAAATTAGATTCTTTAAAAGTATTTAACAATTCATTTATTGTTTCGAAAGATTCATTATCAGAAAATGATTTCAACCAAATTAAAGGAAGAAATATGTATGGCAAATTTCAGGAAAATAAGTTGAGAAATTTATTAGTAAAGGGAAACGCAGAATCAGTTTATTACAATAGAAATGAAGAAACTAATATTATAGAAACCATTACAAAAGAAATTTCTAGTAATATTGATTTTATTTTAGCGAAGGGAGTTATAGAATCTATTAAGTATTTAAAAGCATCTGATGGAAAAACTTATCCCCCATCGATGTTACCTGAAGCCGTAAAAAAATTAAAAGGTTTTATTTGGCGAGAAAGTGAACAACCCAAAAAAATGGAAGACATTTTTATTAGAGATAGTGTTGAAAAAGATATCCCGATAAAGAAAAAGAACAAGAAGAAGCAAAAAAATATTCCTATTAAGCTGGATGAAAAAATAGTATTAAAGCGTAAAAAAATAGCTACTTTTAAAAAGGAATGACTTTGAAATCTGATTTTTTTAAACATCAAGCACAAACTTCGCCCTATCCACTATGTATAGAGATTTCTCATGCAAAAGGAAGTTATATTTATGATATAAATGGAAAAAAACACCTAGACTTTGTAGCTGGTGTTTCTGCAAATAGTTTGGGACATAATCATCCAAAAGTTTCTGGAGCGATTAAAAATCAAATTGACAACTATGCCCACGTAATGGTATATGGTGAGTTTATTCAGCAACCACAAGTTAATTTATGTAAGTTATTAGCTTCTACTTTGCCCAAAAGTTTAGCATCTGTTTACATCACAAATTCTGGAACAGAAGCTACAGAAGGTGCATTGAAATTAGCAAAAAGAATTACAAATAGATCAGAAATTATTGCGGCAAAAAACTCTTATCACGGAAATACGCAGGGTGCTATGAGTGTTTCTGGAGTTGAAAAACAAAATGCAGCCTTTAGACCTTTAATTCCTGGAATTAAATTTATTGTCTTTAATGATGAATTGGATATTGCGAAGATCACCAAGAATACGGCTGCAGTAATTTTAGAAACGATTCAAGGAGGAGCAGGATTTATAGAACCAAAAAACAATTATTTAGCAAAGGTAAAAAAACGCTGTAAAGAAGTGGGAGCGCTTCTAATTTTAGATGAAATTCAAACAGGAATTGCAAGAACAGGAACTTTCTGGGGATTTGAGAATTACAACGTAATTCCTGATATTATTATTGCGGGAAAAGGTTTAGGTGGTGGAATGCCAATTGGTGCTTTTATTGCTTCTTATGAACACATGAGTTTGTTAAAAGACAATCCTAAGTTAGGCCATATCTCAACTTTTGCCGGACATCCCGTGATTGCTGCTGCTGCCAATGCAACAGTAAAAGAAATTCTTGACAAAAATTTACTTTCAGAAAGTTTGCGAAAAGAGAGTATTATTAGAAAACATTTACAACATCCATCAATAATCGAAATTAGAGGAAAAGGTTTGATGCTAGCTGCACTTGTGGAAACACCAGACTTAGCAGCAAAAATTATTCTAAAATGTTTAGATAAAGGTTTAATTTTATTCTTCTTGTTATTCGAAGCAAGAGCCATGCGAATTACTCCGCCTTTAACTATTTCTGATGAAGAGCTAATTGCTGGTTGTGATATTATTTTAGATGTAATTGAAGAATTAGTGTAGCCTGTTTTTTAAAATAAAAAAATATAGCTTTACCAACATCTATTTTGATTCATGAGAAAGATTATCTTATCATTTTGTATTATGTAATTTTTTTTTTAACCCATTAAAAATATTTAAAGAATAAAAAATCATAAATCACTTTAGCTCAAATTTATAAAATACCCTAAAAAATTAGCAGCTATACCCGTAAACAATAGAAATGAATGAACTTTTAGATTATTTGAAAAAAGATAACTCAATTTCGTCGGAAATAGAAAATAAACTGAATGGAATTATAACAGAAAAATTGTTAGTCAAAGGAGAACTAGTTCTTACTGATAACTCTATAAAAAAAGAACATATTTTTGTGGCAAGAGGTTGTTTACGTTCTTTTTACAAGACGGAAGACGGAAAAGAATACACTCTACAATTTGCTATGAAAAACTGGTGGATAAGTGATTATATCACACTTTATACAAATAATAAATCTATTGTATCCATAGAAAGTGTAACCCATTCTAAAATTTTGGTTATTGATAATAGTAAGATTAACGAGTTCTACGATGAATATCCGCAATTTGAAACCTTTCAGCGTAAAAATTTTGAAAAGCGTATTGCTGCTCTTCAAAATAGAATTCTAAGTCTATTAACGCTTTCTGCATCTAAAAAATACCATCAATTTATTAAAGACTATGCAGATTTTGAGAAAATAATACCGAACTATCAGATAGCTTCTTATTTAGGAATAACTCCGCAAAGTTTAAGTAGAATAAGAAAAGAAAGAATTAAAAAATAATAATTTATTACCATAGATTCATTTTTGCTATTTAACCTTCTTTTACTTTTGTAGCATAATTAAAAAATAAAATCATGAGTTTTTTAGATATATTAAATAAGCGTTATGCTACTAAAGCCATGAATGGCAAAGTAGTTCCTCAAGAAAAAATAGATAACATTTTAGAAGCAGTTAGATTAGCTCCAACATCAAGCGGATTGCAACCTTTTGAAGTTTTTGTTGTTACCAAGGATGAAACTAAGTCTAGCATCAGAGAAATCGCATGGAATCAATCACCAGTAACTGATTGTTCACATTTATTGGTATTTGCTGCTTGGGATAACTATACGGTAGATCGTATTAATCATATGTTTGATTTAACTAACGAAATTAGAGGGTTCAAAAATGAAGGCTGGGAAAACTATCGTCAAATGTTGCTATCAGGTTATCCGAAACGTCCTCCAGAAACTAATTTTGAACATGCTGCACGACAAACTTATATTGCATTTATGGCAGCTATTACTCAAGCAGCTTTAGAAGGTTTAGATAGTACACCAATGGAAGGTTTTGATGCGGATTCATTAGATAAAATTTTAGGATTACGTGAAAAAGGTTTACGAAGTACATTATTATTACCCATCGGTTATAAAGATGCAGATAATGATTGGTTGGTGAACCTTGTAAAGGTTAGAAAACCATTAAAAGAATTAGTGACATTTATTAAATAAAAAAACAACTATTATGAAAAAAACATTAATTGGATTAGCAAGTATTCTAATACTCATTGTTATTACGTTATACATAACAACAAGACCTGCAAAAACAGCAAATGGTACTTATAGTCCATCACCATTAGCTCTAAAACTAGCAACATCTTCTATAACTAACTTTGATAACACTACTTACGAAAATAAGTATACAGGAAATAAAAAAGTGTTGATGATTTGCACAGAAGAAAGAAACATGACAATGGCGAATGGAAAAAAATTCTCAACAGGAAACCATCCTGTAGAAATGTTATTGCCTGTTCTTCATTTAAAAAATGCGGGTTTTGATGTGGATGTTGTTACACCAACAGGTAAGCCGGTTGCAGTAGAAATGTGGGCAATGCCAGAAGATGATGAAAATGTTAAGAATATATATGCTGAATTTAGAAATAAATTAGAAAAACCAGGTAGTTTAGCTGATTTTGTTACAAACTCATTGATAGATAGCACCAATTATGTAGCAATATTTTTCCCTGGTGGTCATGGAGCCATGCTTGGTTTACCAGAAAACAAAGATGTAAGTAATTTAGTAAATTGGTCTTATAAGAAAGGTTTATTCACCCTTGCCATTTGTCATGGTCCTGCTGCATTATTAGCTGCAAGTTTAGAGGTAAACGGAGATGATTTTATTTACAAAGGATATAAGATTGCTTCATTTCCAGATGCTGTAGATGCACAAGGACCAATGATTGGATATACACCTGGAAAAATGCCATGGATATATGGAGAAAAATTAAACAAATTAGGTGTTACTATTATTAACAAAGAAGCTGATAATACGGTAAATATAGATAGAAAATTAATTACAGGAGCGAGTCCTCAAGCCGCAAATGATTTTGGTAAATTAGTTGCAAATGAGCTACTTAAAGAAGTAAATAGATAAAAACACTGTAAACGATCTAAATTATTAATTTCACTAATAAATTTCCTAATTGTTCTCGCAAAGTCTGAAGTTTTTATTGGTTGTTTTCTTTTACATATTTCATTAGTAAATAGGTGAACTTACAAATCATATGTATATAAATAAAACCAAGCAAAATTGCTTGGTTTTATTTATACAAGAAAAATGAATACCTACCTTCTACTGTAATTAGGCGATTCTTTTGTAATTGCTACATCATGCGGATGGCTTTCATTAATTCCGCTGGCTGTAATTCTTACAAATTTCCCTGTTTCTTTAAGTGTTTCAACATCTTTTGCTCCACAATATCCCATTCCTGCTCGCAAACCTCCAATAAACTGATGAATACTTTCAGCTAATTCACCTTTATAAGGAACACGTCCTACAATTCCTTCTGGAACTAATTTTTTGATATCATCTTCAACATCTTGAAAGTACCTATCTTTAGAACCTTGTTTCATAGCTTCAACAGATCCCATTCCTCTATAAGATTTAAACTTTCTTCCTTCATAAATAATGGTTTCTCCAGGAGACTCTTTTGTTCCTGCTAATAAAGAACCCAACATTACAGAATCTGCTCCAGCAGCAAGCGCTTTAGGAATATCTCCTGTATATCGAATTCCACCATCAGCAATAACAGGAACGCCACTACCATTAATCGCAGCTGCAACTTCTAAAACTGCAGAAAACTGCGGAAAACCAACACCGGCAACAACTCTTGTTGTACAAATAGAACCAGGACCAATACCTACTTTTACAGCATCTGCTCCGGCATCTACTAAATATTTAGCAGCTTCGCCCGTAGCAATATTACCTACTACAACATCCAAGTCAGGAAACTTTGCTTTAACGGCTTTTAAAACAGTAACCACGCCTTTCGTATGTCCGTGAGCAGTATCTATGATAACAGCGTCAACTCCAGATTTCACTAAAGCTTCTGCCCTATCAACGGCATCAGCAGTAACCCCTAAAGCTGCAGCAACTCTTAATCTTCCATAAGAATCCTTATTCGCCATTGGTTTTTGAGTTACTTTAGTAATATCTCTAAACGTAATTAGTCCCTTTAATTTATAATCTTCATCAACAATTAATAGTTTTTCGATTTTATAATTCTGAAGAATTTTTTCAGCGTCATTTAAAGAAGTTCCAACAGCGGCAGTAACTAAGTTTTCACTCGTCATTACTTCAACAATGGGTCTTTGATTATCATGTTCAAAACGTAAATCTCTATTGGTAACTATTCCTTTTAAAATTCCATGTTCATCAACAATAGGAATTCCACCAATGCCATGCTCTTTCATGTTTGCTTTTGCTTCGAAAACCACAGCAGTTAAAGGCAATGTAACAGGATCTAAAATCATTCCGCTTTCTGCACGCTTTACTTTTCTAACTTCTTTTGCCTGTTGTTCTATAGACATATTTTTATGCAAAACACCTATTCCTCCCTCCCTAGCAATTGCTATGGCTAAAGCAGATTCGGTTACCGTATCCATAGCTGCCGAAGCAATAGGAACGTTAATGGTAATGTTTCTAGTAAATTTTGTTTGAATACTTACTTCTCTTGGAAGTACTTCTGAAAAGGCTGGAACCAATAAAACATCATCATATGTTAAACCTTCTCCTAAAATTTTGTCATTGTGTGCTGTCATGGTGCAATTAAAGTATAATTGCGTACAAATTTACAATTTATAAATGAATTTATTGCGTTTTATTCATCTTCATTGCGAAGCTATAAAGATTCAATAAATAATTCTAAATGTTAAAGTTTTATCATAACATATTAAAAATTAAGTAGTTGTGATTTTATTTTTATTTATTCTAAATAAACTTTGTATTTACATAAAAGAGGTAGTATCTTTGCACTCAAAAATATAACTATTTATAATTAATCTAAATAAAATGAACAAATATATTATCGGAGTAACTACATTATTCACAAGTTTATTAAGTGCTCAACAAACAGAAAAACAACAAGGCGTTTTAGACTCTATTCAGAAATTAGATGAAATTATTATTTCTACCAATGTAATTTTCGGAAATAAATATGTGGCAAAACATAGAACAGGTTCTGCGTATTATTTATCCCCTAAAGAATTGCAAAAATTTAGCTTTACGGACGTAAACAGAGCTTTAAGAACTGTTCCTGGAGTTAGTATTTATGAAGAAGATGGTTTTGGATTAAGACCAAATATTAGTTTACGAGGAACCTCTCCAGAGAGAAGTTCTAAAATAACATTAATGGAAGATGGTGTATTAATTGCACCTGCTCCTTACAGCGCATCTTCTGCCTATTATTTCCCTACAATAGCTAGAATGGAGGCTGTAGAAGTTTTGAAAGGAAGTAGCCAAGTACAATTTGGACCTTCCACAACGGGTGGTGCTATTAATATGATTTCTGCTCAAATACCTTCTAAATTTAGTGGAAAAATAAGTGCAAGCTATGGTAGTTTTAATTCAAATCAATTGCACGCTAAAATTGGCGGTGGCAGTAGTTCATTTGGTTATATGTTAGAATATCTAAACTATGGATCTGATGGTTTTAAAACTTTACCAAGTGGAAAAAATACTGGTTTCCATAAAAATGATTTCGTGGCTAAATTTAAAATAAACTTATTTCCAAATGCAGCTATAAAACAATCTTTAAAATTTAAATTTCAATATGCAGACGAAGTTGGTAATGAAACTTATTTAGGGTTGTCTCAAGCAGATTTTATTGTAAATCCATTTTCACGATACTCGGCCTCGAATAATGATAAAATGACCACCGATCATTCGCAGTATATGTTAACCCATAAATTAGATTTTTCTAAAAATTTCAGAGTGACCACTACTGCTTATCAAAATAATTTTTCAAGAAATTGGTACAAATTAAATGATGTAACTTTTAATGGAGAGAAAAAATCTATCGCAAATGTTTTAGAGGATCCAATAACACTTTCAAATCATTTTTCTATTTTAAATGGCGTTGTTAATTCTGAAGCAGATGCATTAGGTGTAAAAGCTAATAACAGAAAATATTATTCACAAGGAATTCAAACAAAATTGGATTACCATTGGTATAAAGGCGATTTATTTCATGATATAGAAATTGGTTTTCGTTATCATTACGATGAAGAAGATAGGTTTCAATGGGTTGATAAATACAGTATCTCTAATTCAGGAGATTTAAATTTAACAACAGCTGGAGTTCCAGGTACAAATGCGAATAGAATTGCCAGCGCCAAAGCATTTGCTTCTTATATTACTTATAAATTAAAAATTGATAATTGGACGTTTACACCTGGAGTAAGATTTGAAAATATACTATTACAAAGAGAAGACTTTGGTAAAAATGATATTACAAGAACTGGTGTTGATTTAGCTACAAGAGAAAATTCTGTGAATGTTTTTATTCCTGGAATGGGCGCAAATTATAAATTCAATAACGATTTTTCATTATTTGGTGGTGTTCATAAGGGGTTTTCACCTCCAGGAAATCAAGACGGACAAGAATCTGAAGAGAGTGTTAATTATGAACTAGGTACTCGTTTTAACCTAGGTAAATTAACAGGCGAATTCGTTGGTTTTTTTAATGATTATTCAAATCTTTTAGGAAGTGATTTAGCAGCAACAGGAGGCACAGGTTCTTTAGAACAATTTAATGCTGGTGAAGTAAATGTAAACGGAATTGAAGTCTTATTAAATTATAATTTAGCGAAAGAAGGTTCAAAAATTTCTATGCCTATTTCTTTCGGATATACTTTTACGAACTCAGAATTTCAAAATAGTTTTGATAGTTCAGATGGTTTGTGGGGAACAGTTGCTGTTGGCGATGAAATGCCTTATATTCCAAAACATCAATTTAATGCTGCCCTTTCTTTAGAGTATTCATCTTTTGAAATTAACTTAAATGCCAGATATAATGGGGAGTTTAGAACATTAGCTGGTACAGGTAATATTTCGGAAAATGAAAAAGTATCCTCTAACTTTATTGTAGATATTTCCGGTAAATATTATGTAAACAAAAAACTTCGCTTAACAGCAAATATTATAAATTTATTAGACAATACTTATGCAGTTTCAAGAGTGCCAGCAGGATTAAGACCAGGGCATCCATTTGGTTTATATGCTGGTGCGGAGTTTAGCTTTTAAAATTATTTTTAAAAACCAATTTTATAGCTCGAATAGTTTAATACATTATTCGAGTTTTTTGTTTCTTGAGAAAATACTAAACTCCATGCTATAGGTGAGCTATTTTCATTAATCAGTGCTGTATAACAATTAGAAAAATAAAATTTCTACATATTCGACACACGCTGGGGATTGAATTTAAATAATTGGCAGAAAAAGCAAGGAATTAAAAAAAAATGAAAGCGGTTCAAGTACTTTCTTCTAGAATTTGCCTTTCGTTTTTTAATCTAAATTTAATTACATCCTTAAAACAATAATGAACTGACAGATATCATAATATTCTATGAAATATCAATATAAATTTGTCTATTACAAACTGAAAGATGAAAATATATTATACTTATCAAAAAAAGTCATAATACTTACATTTTTGGACCTTAACTCTCAAAAACAACGATAGAAATGAAGAAAAAGACTGAGGAATTAGATAATTATCTAGAACATCACTACATACACCGGAGTAATTGGCTGAGAGCAGCAGTTCTTGGTGCAAATGATGGAATTTTATCTACTGCTAGTTTAGCTATTGGTATCGCCGCAGCAAGCGATTTAAGAGAGCCTATTATTTTAGCAACTTTAGCTGGTTTGGTGGCAGGAGCATTATCCATGGCAGCTGGAGAATATGTATCTGTAAGTTCTCAAACAGATGTTGAAAAAGCAGATATAGAAAGAGAAATTATTGAATTAAAAGAAATGCCAGATATTGAATTACAACGATTAGCACAAATTTATGAAAATAGAGGACTAAAAAAAGAAACCGCTTTGCTGGTTGCTAAAGAAATGACGGAAAAAGATGCTCTTGGGGCGCATGTTCGAGATGAATTAGGAATAAATGAAATGAACCAAGCAAAACCTATTCAGGCCGCAGTGGCATCAGGAGCCGCATTTACGATTGGCGGATTACTTCCTTTTCTCGTGACTCTTTTTCTTCCCTTAGAACATATCGAATATTCCCTTTATGGTTTTGCGCTATTTTTTCTAATAGTTTTAGGAGCGTTATCTGCTAAAACGGGAGGTTCAAACATTGGAAAATCAATTTTAAGAATTGCTTTTTGGGGCACAGTTGCCATGGGACTAACCGCTTTGGTTGGATATCTTTTTAATGTAAATATGATATAACATAGATATATCATTTAATGTCAGTTAAATAATATTTTATAATCAATCAAAAGAATTAGATTAAGTTATGAATTGATGCTTTTTCAACTACATCTGTATCTTCACTGAAGTGAAAATTTATTAAGTTAAACTCATAATAAAAGTATGTTAAAAAACACCATACTGACAAGTCATTTATATTTATTAAAAGTTGTTATAAAATAAATTATACAAAAGAATGTGATTTAAGTCATATTTTTAAATAATTGCAGGTATTATATTTGTTATTTGAAGTAACAATATAAATATGTTAATTAAAATACTAGGAACGGGATGTGCAAAATGTAAAGCGATGACAAATGTGGTTCAAGCTGTGGTTATCAAAAACAACTTTGATGTAACCATTGAAAAAATTGAAGATATAGCAGAGATTCTGAAATTCGATATAATATCAACACCTGCTCTAATTATAAATGATGATATCGCTATAATAGGAAGAATACCTTCAAAAGAAGAAGTACTAAAACTTCTAAATAAACAAATATGATAAAGTATCACATCAAAGCTTCCTCCATTTCAAAACAAGAGGGTATTATTGAGGTAAAACAATCCACTATAAATTTTGGAACGACGAGTTTAACTTCTGAAAACTTGCCAAATCCTGCCGAGTTATTTTTGAGTTCTTTTGCTTCTTGCATATTAAAAAATGTTGAGCGTTTTTCAGTCATGTTAAAATTCAATTATTTAAAAGCTAATATTGAAGTTTATGCCATGCGTCTTGAAAACCCACCTCGATTAGATAATATCAGATATAATTTAATAGTTTACAGCAGCGATAAAAGACTGAATATTGACTTATTAAAAAAGAATATTGAGAAATTTGGTACTATCTACAATACAATAAAATTGTCTTGCACTATTTCTGGAACAATTCGTAATTTCCAAAATATTTAAGTTGGTACTAAAATATTCATGATAGCTTTGTTTGTATTCGCTGCGTTTTAAGAAAAGAATAATCTTTTATTGATTTTTGAACTTTTTTATTAGATCATAGTGCAAAGCTTCAAAAGTGTATTTTATTTAGTTTTCACTTTTAGAAACCATTGAAATCAAAAATATTTCTAATCTAACCTTCATTCAATAGATGTAACAAAAAAAATCTGTTAGAGTTTTACTTAGAGATATGTGATTCCAAAAAAAGCCAAATACTTTGGATATTATTACGAATACTCAAAAAAAATTGGCTTTTATGATTTAATAGAAAAATATCTTCATTTTAGTTTTTATATACTCTTACATAATCTATTTCCATGGCAGCCTCTTTAAAATCAGGGTCAATTGTAAACCAACTGCCTCCCATTGCTAAATTCAATATAATAAATTGATCAGCGCTATATGGCCAATTACGTGTGTCTTTTGGTGAAGGATCATACGTATATTTTAATTCATCATCAATTAAAAACTGAATTTCATTTTCATTCCATATCATGGAATATACATGAAATTCATCATTATAATCGGAAATAGCAGTTTTCCCTACGGTAACACCCGAACAATCACCAGAACAAGCGGTGTTGTGAGTAGCACTCGAAACAATTGTCGGTTCATGCCCCCAGTGCTCCATAATATCAATTTCACCGCATGCTGGCCAACCAACGCTATTTATATTCGAACCAATTGTCCATATTGCAGGCCATGTGCCGCCTCCTTTTGGTAGTTTAGCTTTAACATCAATACGTCCGTAGGTAAATGAAAATTTAGAATTTAAACGTGCTGAAGTATAATTTTTTGTCGAACCTTGAAAAGTATAAACTTCTTTTTTTGCTACAATTTTCATGGTACCGTTAGAAATATAAGTATTATCTCTTCTACCTGTGTAGTGTTGTTCTTCACCATTCCACCAACTTCCGTTGTTAGGTGGTATAATTTCAAATGTCCATTTACTAGTATCCAAAGCTCCATCAATATCAAATTCATCAAAAAAGATTAAATCACCGCTAGCTGGTGGCTCTTCAATTATTTCTGGAGGAATAATATTACCTTCATCTTTGCTGCATTCTATAAAAAAAACAGTTAATATTATTAAAAATATTATATGTACTACTCTCGTTTTCTTTCTCATTTTAGTATAATTTTTGATTAATTTAAAGCAATCGAAATTAGTAATAAATTATTTAAAATCTATTAAAAACACCAATACATAAACACATCAATTAGTTTTTTAACGATAAAAAAAAGAATCTAAAAATTAATAAATTTAAAATAAAATAGGTAAAAATATAAATGAATAAAAATTGTATTTAGGCCTTTACTCCGTTTACATTTTGTTACATCACCTAGAATACTAAGAAAAATTTTATCAGATTTAAATTCCGTTTATTTTCATAATCAGATAATTAAGTAACTCACTTAATTTTTTATTAAAAAATTATTAATTAACCAGAGTATTAAGATTCTTTAAAAATGAGGGATTCTATAAAATTTATTTTATGTTAATACTTGAAATTTTATTTAAACAAAAAAAACCGAGCAGTTAGCTCGGTTCATAAATATATATGTTTAAAAAACTATACTATAGAAGCTGCTATTTTTTTATAGGTTCCATTTTCTAGCAATTTTCGAATCGCAGAAAATGCTGTAATTGTTTCATCTATATCTTCTTTTGTATGAGTTGCTGTCGGTATCAAACGTAAAATAATTAATCCTTTTGGTATTACAGGATATACCACAATAGAACAAAAGATTCCGTGATTTTCACGCAAATCATTAACCATTGCCATTGCTTCCGGAATTTCTCCTTTTAAAAATACTGGGGTTATGCATGTTTGCGTAGTTCCTAAATCAAAACCAGCAGCACGCAATCCAGATTGTAGACCATTTGTGTTTGCCCATAATTTTTCTTTTAGCTCAGGCATGGTACGCAGCATGTCTAACCGCTTTAAAGCACCTTTAACCATTGCCATTGGTAAAGATTTTGCAAACGTTTGGGAACGCATATTATATTGTAAATATTGAATAACGTCTTTATTACCTGCCAAAAAAGCACCAATACCTGCCATAGATTTTGCAAAAGTTGCAAAATATACATCTATATCATCTTGCACTCCTTGTTCAAAACCAGTACCTCTACCGCCTTCTCCTAGGGTGCCAAATCCATGTGCATCGTCTACTAAAATTCTAAAGTTATACTCTTTTTTAAAAGCGATAATTTCTTTTAAACGGCCCTGTTCTCCTCGCATTCCAAAAACACCTTCAGAAATCACTAAAATTCCTCCACCCGTTTTATCTGCCATTTTTTTAGCACGCTTGATGTTTTTCTCAAAACTTTCCATATCGTTATGACGATATACAAAACGTTTACCAGCATGCAAACGAACACCATCTATTATACAAGCATGTGTGTCCATGTCATACACAATAATATCATTTTTGGTTACCAAAGCGTCTATTGCCGACATAATTCCTTGGTATCCAAAATTTAATAAATATGCTTTTTCTTTGTCTACAAAGGAAGCACATTCTCTTTCTAATTGTTCATGCTTAGGAGTATGACCAGACATCATTCTTGCTCCCATTGGGTAAGCCATTCCGTGCTCCGTTGCTGCTTCTCCATCTACTTTTAAAATCTCAGGATGGTTCGCAAGACCCAAGTAGTCATTGATGCTCCAAGTAATCACTTTCTTTCCATTAAAAGACATTCTATTAGATATTGGGCCTTCTAATTTAGGGAAAACGTAATAGCCTTCGGCTTGCTCAGCCCATTTACCTAAAGGTCCTTTATCTTCAATTATTCTTTCAAATAAATCTTTCATCGTGTACTCTATTTTTAATTTTTCTTCGAAATGCAAAGTAACCGTTTTTTTTGCAGTTTATCAAATAGTGAAGTATACAATTCTACTTATAGAAAATCATTTTGTTTCATCCAGTCATCACTATAAATTTTGTTCATATAACGAGATCCATGGTCTGGAAAAATTAAAACTACAAAACTATCTTCTGTAAACATATCTTTAGCCGCATATTGTTTTGTAGCTTTCATAACAGCACCACTTGTATACCCCGGAAACATTCCTTCTTTTTTCACAATATTTCTGGCTTCTAATGCAGCATCTTTGTCAGATACTTTTTCATAAATATCGATCACATCAAAATCTGTAGCTGTCGGAATTAAGTTTTTGCCTAAACCTTCAATTTTATAAGGCTTTATTTCATTTAAGTCGAGTTCTCTGGTTTCATGGTATTTTTTTAGTACCGAGCCAAAAGCATCTACTCCTAAAACTTTAATATTTGAGTTTTGTTCTTTTAAGTACTTTCCTGTCCCAGAAATAGTACCTCCTGTGCCACTTGCCACTACGACATGAGTAACTTCCCCTTGAGTTTGCTCCCAGATTTCTGGTCCGGTAGATCGGTAATGTGCTTCTATGTTAAGCTCGTTAAAATATTGATTAATATATACAGAATTCTTCGTTTTCTTGTGAATCGTTTTAGCTACTTCGTAGTATGACCTTGGATCATCTGGTGCAACGTTCGCTGGGCATACATGAACTTCTGCCCCCATAGATTTCAATAAATCTATTTTATCTACCGAAGATTTATCGCTCACCGCTAAAATACATTTATAACCTCTAACAATACTAATCATAGCCAAACTAAAACCTGTGTTACCTGAAGTAGTTTCTATAATCGTAGCTCCTTTTTTAAGAATCCCTTTTTTTTCTGCATCTTTTACAATATGCAAAGCAATTCTATCTTTTGCAGAATGTCCAGGATTAAAAGCTTCAAATTTTGCATAGTAAGAACCTGGCAGATTTTTAGTAATCTTATGCAGCTTAATTAGCGGGGTTTCGCCTACTAACTCTAAAATTGAATTGGTGATTCCTAGGTGTCTTGTCATGTTAATTTCTTTAAAAAAGGAAACGTCATTGCATTGAAAAAGTATAGAAGTAACCTAATTAATTTAAATAAAGATTGCTTCTTAACTTCTGCAAAGACGATTGCCTTCTTCTGAACACAAAAATACACTTCCTTGCGGAATTATAAAAGTCATTTTAAGGCTTAATTGGCTATACCTTTAATTTGTTTTCAAGCGCTAAAAAGAAAGTGTAATCTTTTGCTGTTTCTTTTAATGCTTCAAAACGTCCAGATGCTCCTCCATGACCGGCATCCATATTGGTATCTAACATTAATAAATTGGTGTCTGTTTTTAGCGCTCGCAGTTTCGCGACCCATTTTGCAGGTTCCCAATACTGTACCTGAGAATCATGATACCCCGTGGTCACTAACATATTTGGATATGCTTTTTCAGTTACCTGATCATAGGGTGAATACGATTTTATATAGTCGTAACTATCTTTGTTATTAGGGTTACCCCATTCATCATATTCTCCTGTGGTTAATGGAATACTATCATCTAACATAGTCGATATGACATCCACAAATGGTACGGCGGCAATAACACCATTGTATAATTCTGGATTCAGGTTAACAACAACACCAATTAATAATCCTCCGGCGGAACCTCCCATGGCGTATAAATGTTTGGCAGAGGTGTACTTATTATCAATTAAATATTTAGAACAAGCTATAAAATCAGTAAACGTATTTTTTTTGTGAAACATTTTACCATCTTCATACCAATCTCTTCCTAAATATTGACTTCCTCTAATATGCGCGATTGCAAAAACAAAACCTCTATCTAATAAACTTAAACGTGTGGTTGAAAAACTATCTGGAATTGTAGCTCCATAAGAACCGTATGCATATTGTAATAATGGTGTATTTTCATTTAACTTAGTATTTTTATGATATACTATAGAAATAGCCACTTTTTTACCGTCTATTGCAGTTGCCCAAATTCGTTTACTGTTGTAGTTTTCTTTTTTGAATTTTCCGCCTAACACCTCTTGTTCTTTTTTAACCTCTTGCGATTTATCTCTGATGTTGAAGTCAATAACAGAACTTGGCGTTGTAAACGAATTATAGGAATACCTAATAACGTTTGTATCAAATTCTGGATTAGGAAATACACCAGCAGCATATGTTTCTTCATCAAAAGGCAAATAAAAATCTTCCTTTTGATCCCAACGTTTTATGCGTATTTTATTCAATCCATTGGTGCGTTCTTCAATTACTATAAAGTCTTTAAATATGGAAAAATCTTCTAATAAGGTATCTTCTCTATGTGCAATAACATCTACCCAATTTTCTTTACCTGTAGCTAAAACAGGTGTTTTCATCATCTTGAAATTGGTAGCACCATCTTTATTGGTTAATAGATAAAAATGATCTTTATAATGCGCAACATTGTATTCTAACTCTTTTTCTCTTGCTTGTAAAATGGTGAATTTTCCGTTTGGATTGTTGGCGTCTAAGAACTGTGCTTCTGTAGATAATGTACTATAAGAACCGACGATTATAAAGTCATTAGATTTCGATTTAGTTACATACGTACCAAAAGTATCATCTTTTTCATGAAAAACTTCTACATCTTCTGAAGTTGGTGTACCTAATACATGTCTAAAAACCTTTTCGCTTCTCAAGGTTTCTGGATTTTTCTTTGTGTAAAAAATGGTTTTGTTATCATTTGCCCAAACAGAACCACCTGTGGTATTTTTAATTATATCTTTATAAATTTCTCCTGTTTCTAGATTTTTAATGCGTAAAAAATATTGTCTTCTACTCACCGTATCGGTTGCAAAAACCATGAGTTTATTATCTTCAGAAATATTTAAACCACCTAATTGAAAATAATCATACCCTTCGGCGGCATCATTTACATTAAAAAGGATTTCTTCCGCTGCATCTAAAGTTTCCTTTTTTCGGCTATAAATTGGATATTGCTTTCCTATTTCATAACGTGTTATATAAAAATAACCATTTTCTTTATAAGGTACGGAAGTATCATCTTCTTTAATTCTACCTTTCATTTCTTCAAATAAATCTTTCTGAAAGTCTTTAGTATGGTCCGTTACTTTATTGTAATAGGTATTCTCTGCTTCTAAATAATCAACTACTTTTCGAGTTTGCTGATCTTTCTCTGTAGCATTTTTTTGAGCATCCGTTAAACGCATCCAAAAATAATTATCCATTCTAACATCTCCGTGTTTTTCTAATTTTTCAGGCTGCCTATCAGCAACAGGGTACTTTGCATCTGTACTCTTCATATCTTTAATTTCATTTATACAAGCACTTGCAAAAATAAGACTTAAAAGGATTGAGATAAGCAATAATTTTCTCATTTTTTTGTAGTTAGCATTCTAACGCAATTCACTAATTTTGATTTAAATTTAATTGTAAATAAAACAGCTATGTTTGGAGACCTTTCTGGAATGATGAATAAACTAAAAGAAGCACAACAAAAAGTGGAAGAAACCAAACATAGATTGGATACTGTTATGTTAGATGAAGTGAGTGCAGACGGTAAAATAAAAGTAACCTTAACAGCCAATAGAGAAATAAAAGCTATTGATATTGATAAAAGTTTATTCACAGATGCTGAAGAATTGGAAGATTATTTAATTTTAACCTTAAATAAAGCACTTCAAAAAGCTTCAAAAATTAACGAAAATGAAATGGCAGTAGCTGCTAAAAGCGGGATGCCAAATATTCCAGGAATGGATATGTTTAAATAATTTTATCACATATTGTCAATTAAAAAATATTGTCTTTTAGAATTGAATAAAATATACATCAATCATAAGACTTTTAGTGCTTAAGCAAGCTATCAAAAAAAAACATTAAAAATTATTTCAACTTACATTTTAGAAAATACTTTCAAATAAAATTTAACAATTTGTTTACATAATTTAAAAATACTTTTGAAGATAGAAGACTACATGCTACCCTGCTTAAACAAACAATTTTTTGGAATTGATTGTTTAGGCTGTGGCCTACAAAGAGGATTTATTCATTTGGTAAAAGGGGAGTTTATTGCTGCTTTTAAGAGCTATCCTGCAATTTACACACTCGTACTTTTTGCATTTTTTTTATTACTGGATTTTGCATTCAAGTTTAAAAAAAGTCGAAAAATTATTATTATTTTTACTGCCATAAATGTCTTGGTCATCGTAATTAGTTACTTTATCAAAATGAAATATCTATTTATACGCTAAAAAAACATAAAAAATGGAAAGACAAAGTTTACCAAATGCAACCACATCGCTCATTTTAGGAATCTTATCAGTAGTAACTTGTATTTGTTATGGAGTAATCGGTTTGCCTTTAGGTATTATCGCTTTTGTTTTAGGAAACAAAGCTTTAAAAGTGTACCATGAAAATCCTAAAGACTATAAAGGTTCAGGGAATGCAAATGCGGGTAAAGCATTAGGTATTGTGGGCATCATTTTAAATCTACTTTTTATAGTCTTCGTTATTTTGGCATTTTACAAAATTGGATTGGAAAACATACAAAATCCAGAATTAATGCAACAAAGAATGAATGAGATTTTGGGTGAATAAAGAGTATTAATCAACATTATCTATTAATGCAACTCCATATGGAGTTGCATTTTTTTTTACTAATAGTTTTATAATTAATGTTACAAAAACAATATCAGAATTCATAGTTTTCATAAATATAAAAGAAGCTAATGCTAATTTAGCAAAGCTTTTAATTGAAAAATAAAATTAATTAATAAGAGTAATAATAAACTTAAAGGCATCATCAATATTGGCTCCAAAAAGATTGAGACAAAAGAACAAGGAATTCTCGAAAATAAAATTAAATCGTTTTTAGGAGGTATATTTGCAAAGAAAAAGGATACTACTAATCAAAAAACAATAGAATTTTATATTTATAGTAGCCTATAATGCTCCCATCATTGCAACAATAGCTAATAGCACATATAAAGAAATAGTAATAATTGTAAACACTCCTATAAACTTGTAATGCGATTTTAACATTTCAAAAGCTTTTGCTAAAATCTCATCATTTTTTGTAGACAATGCTTTTTTTAGTTGGTTAGAAAACTTTAATAAATAATATACTGGAAAAAAGTAAATAAAAGCTAATAGCAAATAGGTAATCATCATTACTAATCCTAAACCTCTTGGTAAATCTGGTTTTATTATCACGGCATATTCATAAATAGTAGTTGTAAATATTGCTAACACGAGCATAAAACAAATGAACACAAAACCAAGTATTGCTAAAAACTTAGTCCATTTAGCCGTTTCTTTTAAAAAAGTTTTTGAGGCACCAGTTAAGGTTAATTGCTCTAATTCTGTTATTGGATTATGTATCATTTTATAAGCACTATAATTTTATTACTTCAAAAATAAACAAAAAAAAGAAGCCCTATAATCACAAATTTAATTTTATGATTATAGGGCTCACATTTTATTGGTAGTAACTGATTATTTAAACTCAGTAATTGTTTTCTTAATAATGGAAATACAATCCATTAATTGTTCTTTGTTCATTACTAAAGGTGGTGCAAAACGAATAATATTTCCGTGCGTTGGTTTTGCTAATAAGCCATTGTCTCTTAATTTCATACAAATATCCCAAGCAGTAGAGCTTTCTTCTGTATCATTAATTAAAACAGCATTTAACAAACCTTTACCTCTTACAGATTTTACCAGATCATTTTCATTAGCAAAAGCGGCTAATTCTTCTCTAAAAATAATTCCTAATGCATCAGCATTAATAGCCAATTTCTCATCAGCAACTACTTCTAACGCAGCCATTGCAACTGCTGCGGCAATAGGATTTCCACCAAATGTAGAACCATGATTTCCCGGCTGAATTACATCCATAATATGATTGTTTGCTAAAACAGCAGAAACTGGATATGCTCCTCCGCTTAAAGCCTTTCCAAGAATTAAAATATCTGCTTTGACTTCTGGAGTTCCAGAACAGTTTTTTTCTTCACAAGAACAATTACCACAAGTTGCTAAAAGTCTGCCCGTTCTTGCTATTCCCGTCTGCACTTCATCGGCAATAAACAATACATTATGAGCTGCACACATTTTTTTTGCAGCTGCTAAATATCCTTCAGAAGGCACATATACTCCAGCTTCACCTTGAATAGGTTCTACTAGAAATGCGGCAATATTTTGATTACTTTCCAAAGCTTCTTGCAATGATTGTAAGTTATCATATTCAATTTTTATAAATCCTTTTGTATACGGTCCAAAATTCTTTCTTGCTACAGGATCATTAGAAAAAGAAATTATGGTCGTTGTTCTTCCATGAAAGTTGTTTTCACAAACGATAATTTCAGCTTTGTTTTCGTCGATTCCTTTTACTTCATAGGCCCATTTTCTTGCTAACTTTAAAGCAGTCTCTACAGCTTCTGCTCCTGTATTCATGGGTAATAGTTTGTCGAAACCAAAAAGTTCCGTTGCAAATTTTTCGTATTTTCCCAACATGTCATTATAAAAAGCACGTGATGTTAGGGTTAAGGTTTTTGCTTGCTGTACCATGGCATCTATAATTTTAGGATGGCAATGTCCTTGATTTACAGCAGAGTATGCTGATAAAAAATCATAATACTTTTTACCTTCTGCATCCCAAACATATACACCTTCACCCCTACTTAACACCACTGGTAATGGGTGATAGTTGTGTGCGCCATAGTTGTTTTCTAATGCAATTGCTTCTTCCGAAGTTAACTTGTCTAAAACAGTCATTTTTTTCGTTTTAAATGTTTATAATTAAATAACCATTCCTGTTCTACCTTTATCCTTTCAGTAAAAACTGAAAATTCAGCGTGGGAAAGAAATCATCCCCGAAGTTTTACAAAAGTAGTGAAATATCTGGAAATGAAATAAATTCTTATCTGATAGACTATGCATTAAATTTTCTTAATTTTGCGATTCATTAAATTTGAAAGAATGCCACGCAGAGAACGAAATAAATTTGTAAAAAAAAATCAAATTTTAGAATTAAAAATTGAAGATTATGCTTTTGGAGGAAAAGGAATTGCAAGAATTAAATCCGAGGAAGGTAGTTTCGTTGTCTTTGTTCCTAACACTTTACCTGGCCAATTGGTGAAAGCGCAAATAAGCAAGTCTAGTAAAAATTATGCAGAAGCTAAATTGATTGATGTTTTAGAATCCTCTGAAAATGAGGTAGAGGTACCGTTTCAAGACATTCCAGGTGCACCCTATATTCAATTACCAATAGAATTTCAGCATCAATATAAAAAAGAAAGTACGTTATCTCTTTTTGAAAGAATTGGTAAAGTAGAAAATATAAAAAATCTATTTGACGAATTTATTACATCTCCAAATGTATTTCATTATCGTAATAAAATGGAATATGGTTTCTCTGCTATTGGGTACGATAGAGTTTCAAAAAGAGATAAAGATGAATTTACATTAGGTTTTAAAAGACGTGGTGTTTGGTGGATGGGCGATAATTTGGAAAAAGATTCTGGTCTGTTTGATAAGCAAATGGAAGACAATTTAAAGAACATAAGATCGTATTGTATAAAAACAGGTTTAGAACCTTGGCATGGACCAAAAAAAGAAGGATTTTTTCGATATTTTGTTGTTCGTAAATCTTTTAAAACAGATGAGTTATTATGTAATTTAGTTACTACATCTCCCGATTTAGAAAAATTTAATCTACAAAAATTTGCGTCCTTTTTAAAAGGCATTTTTGGAGAACGTTTAGCAGGTTTGTTACATACCATAAACGATGAAACTGGAGATAGAACAATTGCGACTTCTGGAAGTATCAATTTGGTGTATGGAAAAGACAAAATTGTTGAAGAACTATTAGGTTTAAATTTTGAAATTAGTATGAAAAGCTTTTTTCAAACAAACCCAAAATGTGCAGAAAAATTATATAACAAAGTAGTAGAATACGTTTTAGAAGATAAGTCTAAAGTAGATAATACAGTGGTTATGGATTTGTTTTGTGGAACAGGAACTATCGGACAAATTGTTGCTTCTAGAAGCGATAATGCTAAGATTGTAGGCGTAGATATTGTTGCTTCTGCCATAGAGGATGCACAAAAAAATGCCAAAAGAAATAAGATAGAAGGATTACAGTTTTATGCGGCAGATGTTGGTAAATTCCTAACGAATCACCCTGAATATGAAAGTAAAATAAAGACGATAATTTTAGATCCTGCAAGAGCAGGTATTGCACCAAAAACTTTACAAAAAATAATCAATTTAAATGCAGACAGAATGGTGTATGTTTCTTGTAATCCTGCAACACAAGCAAGAGATACAGAGTTATTAAGAGAAGCTGGTTATCAACTAAAAAAGATAAGTTTGGTAGATCAATTTCCTCATACTGCCCATATAGAGACTGTCGTTTTATTTGAAAAATGTTAAATGAATTTATAATTTATAAAGAATTTGGTTTTATTTATGAAAATGCGACTATTTTAGCAAGACAAAAAAAACAGATAAGTTTAAGAATACATTAAATTCATATACGAACCTGTAATTAAAATCATAAGTGATTGCAAATTTTTAGTTAAACGAATCTAGAAATAAACTTTTTTAAGCGTATAAAAATCAAAAAGATGAAAAAATTAACAGACTTTGAAATTAGTAAAAGATTAAAATCTCTGCAAGATTGGGATTTTTATGATGATGCATTACACACAGATTTTGAGTTCGATAATTTTAAAGATTGTATGTCTGCCATGAATAGAATTGCTTTTGAATGTGAAGCCTTAAATCATCATCCAGAATGGACAAATATCTATAACACTTTGGATATAACTTTAAAAACACATGATGCACAGGGTGTTACAGCATTAGATTTTGAATTAGCAGAAGCGATTAATAAAATTGTAGAAGTTGAAGATTAGTTTTATGAGGAAAATAATTATATTTATTTTTTTATCAATCATTATTATTTCTGCTTGTGAGAAAGATGATTTTTGTGTTCAAAATCCGATTACTCCAAATTTAGTGCTACGTTTTTATGATGCAAACAATAGAGAAGCCTTAAAAAGTGTGAGTTCTTTTTATATTTGGGCGGAAGGAAAAGATACTATTTTCGAAAACATTAGTGCAGATTCTATATACATACCATTAAATAGTTTAGCTACAGAAACAGTGTATAATTTTTCAAAAGGAAATACGATTAATCAATTTACCATAAAATATACCCCGGAAGATGAGTATATTTCACGCTCTTGTGGTTTCAGAACTATTTTTAATGAGGTGACTTTTATATCAGATAATACCTGGATTTCAGATTTTACGCCAGAAGCAGTTACCACTATCGATCATCAAAATGAAGCGCATGTGCAAATATTTCATTAGTTTTTATTTTCTTTTTGTTTTTGTGAATGGGTTTTCTCAAGAACAAAAGACAACCGTTAAGGAAACTGGTAAAGACACAATAATCTATAAATCACCTTACGGAATTCGTATTGGAATTGATATTAGTAAACCCATATTGTCGAGTATTAATGGTCTATACAGTGGTTTTGAAATTGTTGGAGATTATAGAATTTCTAAACGTTTTTTTATAGCCACAGAAATGGGTTATGAAGAAAAGACATCAGAAGAAGATTATACAAATTCCACTTCAAAAGGAAGTTATTTACGTCTGGGTTTTAACTACAATGTTTATGAAAATTGGTTAGATATGAATAATGAAATTTTATTGGGATATAGGTATGGATTTAGTCTTTTTGATCAAACTTTAAATAGTTACACTCCCAATGTAAATAGCACTTATTTTCCTTCAAATAGCATAAATACGTCAATAACGGCATCTAGTTTGAATGCACATTGGTCTGAATTTGTATTTGGAATTAAAGTAGAAACTTTTAAAAACCTTTTTTTAAGTGCCAGTGTTTCCTATAAAGTCTTAATGAATGCGAAAGAACCAGAGAATTTTAAAACTTTATTCTCGCCAGGATTTAATAGAATCTTCGAAAGTAGCACTGGTTTTGGTTTTAATTATACCATAAGTTACTTAATTCCTTTTAAGAGGAAATAAAACCTACTATTTGTTATTAATTTTTAGTAGATTTATATGACATTTTTAAAATTATAAATAATGGACAAAATACCTAGCGTTAATTTAACCGACTTTTTATCTAATGATGAAAGTACAAAGCAAAAATTTATTAATGAAATTGGACATGCTTATGAAAATATTGGTTTTGTTGCTTTAAAAGGTCATTTTTTAGATGAAAAATTAGTTGATAACCTCTATTCTGAAATTAAAAACTTCTTTGATTTACCAACAGAAATAAAAGAAAAATATGAGATTCCAGGAATTGGAGGTCAAAGAGGCTATGTTTCTTTTGGAAAAGAATCTGCTAAAGGAAAAAAAGAAGGAGACTTAAAAGAGTTTTGGCATTTTGGACAATATGTTAATGAAGATTCTAAATATGCAAAAGAATATCCCAAAAACATAGATGTAGAAGAGTTGCCTAAATTTAATGAAGTAGGAAAACAAACCTATAAAATGTTAGAAAAAACAGCAAAATATGTGCTGCGCTCTTTGGCTTTATATTTGGATTTAGAAGAAACCTATTTTGATAATTATATAAAAAACGGAAATAGTATTTTACGTCCAATTCATTATCCGCCAATCAAAAATGAACCAAAAGGTGCAGAAAGAGCAGCAGCGCATGGAGATATAAATTTAATTACTTTATTAATGGGCGCTCAAGGAAAAGGTTTACAAGTTCAAAATCATAAAGGAGATTGGATTGATGCCATGGCAGCATCAGATGAAATTATGATTAATGTGGGAGATATGCTTTCTAGGCATAGCAACAATAAATTAAAGTCCACAATTCACCGAGTTACAAACCCACCAAAAGAAATGTGGGGTACTTCACGCTATTCGATACCATTTTTTATGCATCCTGTATCCGATATGAAACTTGATGTGTTAGAAAATTGTATTGATGAAAACAATCCTAAACAATTTGAAGATATTACTGCTGGTGTATTTTTGGAGGAACGTTTAAAAGAATTAGGCTTAAAGAAGTAAAAGTGTTTATGCACATCTGTAAGCAAGGAATGAATAAATAAATAAGAAATAATTACTTAAAATATAAATCAAAACATTCAATTTTAATTGCTTCCTTTTTGGGAGCTGAAGAAGGGCTAATATGGATTTTAAAGATCAATTAAAAAATTTGTTTCCTGAGCATCAAGAAACTGCTGAACCAGCAGTAGAAAAACCAAGTATTTGGTTGCAAGATGCTCCTATACTTTGTAAGTATGAAAAACGAAAAGGAAAACCAATAACAATATTAGAAGGCTATACTGGAGCTACTTCAGATTTTAAGATGCTCGCTAAAGAAATTAAAACAAAATTAAGTGTTGGTGGTAGTTTTAAAGATGATAAAATTATTATTCAAGGAGATTATAGAGATAAGATTATGGCTATGTTGAAAGGGAAGGGATTTCAAGTAAAAAGAGTTGGAGGTTAATTATTTATCATTCAAAAACATATTACCAACTTATTTACAGTATTACACATTAGTTTAATCTAAATTAATTAAAGTAAAAAGATAGTTTTAAAAATTACTGCAGAAAAAAACTTAGGATAATAAATAATTTCTAAACTTATATAACATCATTAGGAAACCTATAATTTTATAGATTTCCAAAGGGGCATTATATGGAAACTTTAAAGAATTTATCTACTACTTTTAGCCCCATAAGATTATCGAGAAAAATAAAGTATTTATTCGAAATCTAATCAATTTTATAGGAACAGAAGAAATCTTATTTCTTATCTTAGAGGTTCTAATATATGCAGTTTTTTATCTTACAATGAGAAATAAAAATGTTACAAATTACAGCTTAAATGAGTATTCAACAATCTGAATTAATCTTAAACCCTGATGGTAGTATTTATCATCTAAATTTAAGACCAGAAAATATTGCCGACAATATTATTTTCGTTGGCGATCAAGATAGAGTAGATAAAATATCTAAACACTTTGATTCCATAGAATTCACTACTCAAAAACGTGAATTTAAAACCACAACAGGAACTTATAAAAATAAACGATTTTCAGTTATTTCTACCGGAATTGGTCCCGATAATATTGATATTGTTGTAAACGAATTAGATGCTCTTGTAAATATTGACTTAGAAACAAGGCAACCAAAAGAAAAAGTAACTTCTCTAAATATTGTTAGAATTGGTACTTCTGGATCTCTACAAGCAGATATTCCTGTAGATTCTTTTGTGGTAAGTTCTCATGGATTAGATTTAAACGGTTTGCTTCACTCCTATCAAATTGATGAAATTTCAAATTTAGAAATAGAAAATGCTTTTGTAGCGCATACAAATTGGAGTTCTAAAAAAGCACATCCTTTAGTCATTAAAAATTCTAGTGAGTTAGAAAATAAAATTACTTCAGAAAAAACATATAAAGGAATTACAGCGACTGCTGGTGGATTTTATGGACCTCAGGGGAGAGTTTTAAGGCTGGCGTTGCAAGATCCTGATCTAAACCATAAAATAGATAGCTTTCATTTTAAAGAAGATAGAATTACCAATTTGGAAATGGAAACTTCTGCTATTTATGGTTTGTCGAAATTGTTAGGTCATAAGGCTTGTTCTATCAATGCAATTATTGCGAATAGAGCGAACGGAACTTTTAGTGAAAATCCAGGGAAAGTCGTAGCCGATTTAATAGAATATACACTTGAGAAATTAGTTGAGTAAATGACAAACCTAAAAGTTGGTGGTGTTCCAGAGCATTTTAACTATCCATGGTATGTCACCTTAAAAAATAAAGAATATAGTAATCATAATATAAACTTACGTTGGCAAGATTTTCCAGGAGGAACAGGACAAATGTGTGCAGCATTGCGTTCTGGGGAAGTAGATATAGCTATTGTATTAACAGAAGGAATTATTAAAGATATTGCTGAAGGAAATCCATCTAAAATTGTACAGACTTTTGTAAAAACACCTTTAATTTGGGGGATTCATGTGGGTGCAAAATCGTCATTCAAAAAAATTAATGACTTAGAACATGCTGTAATTGCTATTAGTCGGTTTGGTTCTGGATCGCATTTAATGGCTATTGTAAATGCATACAACCAAGGTTGGGATGTTACTAGATTAAATTTTAAAGTAGTTAGCAATTTACAAGGCGGAATTAATGCGCTTACCAATGGTGAAGCAGATTATTTTATGTGGGAACATTTTACCACAAAACCTTTGGTAGATCAAGGCGTTTTTAGAAGAATTGACGACTGCCCAACTCCTTGGCCCTGTTTTGTTGTCGCAGTTAGAAATGAAGTTTTAGAAAATAATTTTGAGGAAGTAAAAAAGGTTTTAGATATTATAAATTTTGAAACAAAATACTTTAAAAATAGGGATGCTATTGATCAAACTTTGGCAAAAAGGTATGAGCAACAATTAGAAGACATTCAGAAATGGTTAAAAATTACAGAATGGAATGACGGTAAGCCTATTACCAAAAATTTAATAACACGAATACAAAATAAAATGGTTCAATTTAACGTTATTAAAGAGAAGCAAATCTCGGGCAATTTCATAAAAAATATGTATATTTAACTTGTAAAAAAATTACCATGAAAAAAGCAGTATTTATTGCAGTTTGTATTATCGGAATCATTTGTTTTTCATCTTGTAGAAGCACATCACAATCTTGTGGTTTAGCAGATAGTATAACTATTCAAACAACATTACAACAAGTTGATCTATTATAAAATTTACTTGTTTCTTAATTTTAAATTCAATTAATCCGCTTTTTAAGCGGATTTTTTTTTACCAGTCAATTTCCTTTTTTCCATTAAATTTCAAATATTCATTGGTTTTAGAGAAATGTTGACTCCCAAACCAACCTCTCCAAGCACCTAAAGGTGAAGGATGCGGAGCAATATACACTTTATGTTTGTCCATGTTTATTAATTTTATTTTACTTTCTGCAAATTTGCCCCAAAGTAAAAAAACTACATTTTCTTTTTCATCAGAAACTTTCGAAATTACTTGATCCGTAAAAGTTTCCCAATCATGATTTTGATGACTTCCAGCTTCATGAGCTCTTACGGTTAAAGTGGCATTCAAAAGTAAAACTCCTTGTTTTGCCCATTTTTCTAAATTTCCACTTTGTGGATATTTTTTACCTACATCTGTAGCAATCTCTTTTAAAATATTTACTAAAGAGGGTGGATGCTTAATTCCGTCTTTTACAGAAAAACACAAACCATTTGCTTGGTTTTCTCCATGATAAGGATCTTGACCAATAATAACTACTTTCAGGTCGTTCAAAGAACAAAATTTAAATGCAGCAAAAATGTCTTCTTTTTTTGGAAAACATTGATGATGATTATATTCTTTTTCTACAAAATTGATTAAATTTTTGTAATATGGTTTTTCACATTCGTTTTGTAAAATATTTTTCCAGCTAACAGCCATTTTTAGCGTCATTGTTTCTTATTTTTGTTACAAAGATTAATAATTATATACAATTTCTTTTAGAGTGACGTGGAAAGTTGTTTTTTATTTATTTTAACGATACTCGAACTTACAATCTTTAATATATCAAAATTACGAATTTGAGCACTAATATTTCAGAAAAAACATTACAGGATTTAGAATTTTTGACTGTTTTACAGCATGTATCGGAACATTGTATTTCTGGTTTAGGAAAAGAAAGTGTGCGTGAAATTCATCCCATAAGTAGCAGAAAACAGCTATTTATAGAGTTGCATTTGGTAAATGAATACCTATCTTCTTTTCAAAGTGAAAATAGAGTGCCAAATCATGGTTTTGATAATATTACAGAAAGTGTAAAACGTTTGGCAATAGAAAATAGTTTTTTAGATACAGAAGCCTTTTTAAAAATTGCAACTACTTCTTTAACCGTAAATGAATTAATAAAATTTTTCAAGAAATTTAAAATTCAGTTTCCTGCTTTTTATGAGCTTTCTCAAAAAATAGAATTTACGTCTTATATAGATGACGAAATTAAAAAGATCATTGATATTTCTGGTGAAGTAAAAAACAATGCTTCTTCTGTTCTAAAACAAATTAGAAGAGACATTAATAATATTCGTGGTAAAATTGGTGCTAGTTTTTCAAGTGCTTTGTCAAAAGCTATTGCAGCAGGGTATTTAGATGATATTAAAGAAACCATTGTAGATAATCAACGTGTTTTAGCAGTTTCTGCAATGCATAGACGTAAAATTGCGGGAAGCTTGTTAGGATCTTCAAAGTCTGGTAATATTGTATATATAGCGCCACAAGCAACACTTGCCTATAGCAGAGAATTTCAAAATTTAGTGTATGAAGAAAAGCAGGAAGTTGTTAAAATATTACGAACACTAGCCGAAACTATTCGTCCTTTTACACCTCTTTTAGAAGAATATTTGGGTTTTTTAGTGCATACAGATTTAGTAGGTGCGAAAGCAAAATATGCACGAGAAATAAATGCTATTTTACCTTTAATTACGAAAGAAAAAAGAGTTTTTTTTAAAAATGCATTGCATCCAATTTTATGGAGAAAAAATAAAGAACAAAATTTAGAAACTATTTCCCAGTCTATAGAGTTGAATGAAAAACAACAAATTATTGTTATTTCTGGTCCAAATGCTGGGGGAAAAAGTATCACTTTAAAGACGATTGGTTTATTACAATTAATGCTGCAAAGTGGTATTTTAATTCCCGTGGACGAACGCAGTCAAACCTATATTTTTGATACTATTTTAACAGATATAGGAGATAATCAATCTATTGAAAACCAATTAAGTACCTATAGTTATCGTTTAAAAAATATGCGTTATTTTTTACGCAGATGTAATGAAAAAACACTTTTTTTAATTGATGAATTTGGTACAGGTTCAGATCCTGAATTGGGTGGTGCATTGGCAGAAATTTTCTTAGAAGAGTTTTATGAGAAAAAAGCTTTCGGAATTATAACAACCCACTACTCCAATTTAAAAGTATTAGCAAACGAACTAGAGAATGTTACCAATGCAAACATGCAGTTTGATGAGCACAGTTTGGAACCTTTGTATAAATTATTTATAGGACAAGCTGGAAGTTCTTTTACGTTTGAAGTGGCGCAAAAAAACGGAATTCCTTTTAGCATTATCAATAAAGCAAAAAAACGTGTAGATACTGAAAAAGTCCGTTTAGATAAAACCATTTCTAAATTGCAAAAAGAAAGAACCAAATTACAGAGAAATTCTGATAATTTAGAAAAGCAGAAATCGAAGGGACAAGAGCATTTAGAAAGTTTACAAGAAAAGGAAGATAAAATTCAGTTGAAATTAGCGGGATTTCAAGAATTATATGACAATAACCAAAGAATGCTTTCTTTAGGAAGAAAAATTAACGAATTTTTAAACAAATACTTTCAGAATAACAATAAGAAAGAATTGAATACCAATTTTAATAAATGGGTTGTTGATGAAAAGGTTAAATATGCGAAAAAAAATCCTTTAAATCCGAAAACAAAATCACAGAAACAAAAAGCTAAGGTTGTTGAAAAACAACTTCAAGATGTGATTAAAAAAGTAGAAAAAGAGGTTTTAGAAAAAGTGGTTGAAGTGCGCAAGGAAAAGAAACAAGAAGAAGTAAAAATCGCCAAAGAAAAAGCAACCTATATTTATAAAATAAATGACAAAGTAAGAATTATAGATTCAAATTCTGTTGGTACCATTGATAAAATTGATAAAAAAAGTATCACCATTAATTACGGTATTTTTACAACCAAAACTTCTTTAGAAAAAATAGAGCTCGTTCAGAAAGCAAAATAGTATTATGGCTTTTTATTAATATATGACTTATTAAAATATTTTTTTATATTAGCAAAACAAAGATTGTTTTCTTAACAAAGTGCATTAATTTATCATAATTTATTTCATCTGGTAAATTTAGTCAACAATATAAAATTCACATAATAAGTAACAATTACTAATCTCTTAATTTAAAAAAATGACTAAAAGTAAATTATTTCTCTGTTCAATAATATCAGTATTCTTATTTTCTTTTTCAATTAAAAACAATAGTAAAATTTTTGAAAAAAAAGGGTTCATTTATAAAGTTCAATTAAATGTCGATGAAGATTTGATGGAGCGTGCTTTGGTTAAAAATGCTGATAACTCAATTTTTATACATAAAATGGGGTATGCTATGTATAGGGATAAAGTTGATGAAAGATTTCTAGAGAGAAATCGACTTGATAACCCTAATAATGTAAATACTTATGAAATGTTTAATTCCAAAGAGACCGATAAATTATTATCAGGCTTATCTGCAATCATAGCAACCAATACAGATGCAGAAACTGTGAATTATTTTAAAAAGAAATCAAAGGCAGGTAAAATGTTCGGTAAAGCTTTGGGTATGATGGGTAATGTAGTCACAAATGCTACTGGAAAAAATAAACTATCCTTTTCTTTGCCAAATAAAAAACTAAAAAGGGTCAAATTTAAAGCTGATGAGTATTATGAAATAAAAATACATTTCGAGAACTTAGGAATCTCAAAATTTACAGCAAAAGTCCATAAAAATAATAAGATAAAATCTATACAATTCAAAGTTAAAATAATGATTATAGCCTCTAATAAAAAAGGAAATGTACTTTGGACTAAAGAAAAAGAGATAAAAGATTTTTCACCTGTATTTAATGCCTCTGACATAATCGAAGATACAAAAGGAACATTCTTTAATTTAAAAAGATCTACTAGACACTATAACCCAAATATGCACAAAGGAATTGGAGATTTTCTTTCTTTATCTAAGGAAGAATTCGAAAAGTGTATTAATTTTTCACTACAACAAGTCTTAACTAAATAACAAGACTACTTTTTCACTTCTTTTTTTGACTTGTAATATGTTAATGAAAAAAGTTAAATATCTGTTTTTTACTATCGATTTTATTTTTGATAAATTAAAGGTTAATAAAATATAAACTAGTTGCATTAAGAGGAATGAAAAATGAGAAATCTATAAAATACCTTTGAAAATTAATGCTAATTAAATTTAATAATTGGTTTTTTAGTTGTTGCGAAATTTTAGTTAGAACTATATTGGCATTTTTTATTTGCATAAAAAAACTCCTGAATTTCTTCAGGAGTTTCTATATCAAAATATTTTATTTTAAGCGTTTTGCTTTTTAATTAGATTTAACGCGGACCCTTCATTATACCATTCTATTTGTCCTTTATTATAAGTGTGATTTGCTATTATCATGTCTTTACTTCCATCAGCATGGACAACTTCTAAGTTTAATGGTTTCCCTGGAGTAAATTCATTTAAATCTATAAAATTAAAAGTATCGTCTTCTTGAATTAAATCATAATCAGCTTCATTAGCAAAAGTTAACCCTAACATACCTTGTTTTTTAAGGTTTGTTTCGTGTATTCTAGCAAAAGATTTTACCAATACTGCGGCAACACCTAAATGACGTGGTTCCATAGCTGCATGTTCCCTAGAAGAACCTTCACCATAATTATGATCTCCAACTACAATTGTATTAATTCCGGCAGCTTTATAGGCTCTAGCTGTTTTTGGGACAGCATCATATTCTCCATTTAACTGACTTTTTACAAAGTTGGTATTCATGTTATAGGCATTTACTGCACCAATTAAGCAATTGTTAGAAATATTATCTAAATGACCTCTGTAACGCAACCAAGGTCCAGCCATAGAAATATGATCTGTTGTACATTTTCCATGCGCTT
The DNA here is from genome assembly GCF_900106075.1 of Polaribacter sp. Hel1_33_78. Lineage (NCBI taxonomy): Bacteria > Pseudomonadati > Bacteroidota > Flavobacteriia > Flavobacteriales > Flavobacteriaceae > Polaribacter > Polaribacter sp. Hel1_33_78. Next base: position 1,738,086 of record NZ_LT629794.1, on the reverse strand, counting down.
TTATTAATAATTTCACTCCAGATAAATCATTTCCTAAAGGAGTAAAAGCTGTTAATAATTCTAACCTTTCAGAATCTGGATTTACATTAATATCAACTCCACTTCCATCTTCTTCTGGCGCTAAATAACCATCATCTTTTACTTCAAAACCTTTTGGAGGTAATTCCCATCCAGTTGGTTCATCTAACATTACTTCTTCCCCATTTCTGTTTATTAGTTTATCCGTCATCGGATTAAAATCTAATCTTCCAGCAATAGTAATGGCTGCAACCATTTCTGGTGATGCAACAAAAGCATGTGTATTAGGATTACCATCTGCACGTTTTGCAAAATTTCTATTAAAAGAATGAATTATTGAATTCTTAGGTGCATTTTTAGGATCCTCATAACGAGCCCATTGACCTATACATGGCCCACAAGCATTTGTGAAAATTTTAGCATTTAAATTTTCAAAAACTTCTAAAATGCCATCTCTAGAGGCTGTATAACGCACTTTTTCAGAACCCGGATTAATTCCAAATTCAGCCTTTGTACCTAAACCTTTATCAATTGCTTGTTGGGCTATTGAAGCAGCTCTAGATAAATCTTCATAAGAAGAGTTTGTACAAGAACCTATTAAACCCCATTCTACTTTTAATGGCCAATCATTTTTATTCGCAATAGTAGTCATTTCTGAACCTACTTTTGTAGATAAATCTGGTGTAAATGGTCCATTTAATAACGGACTTAATTCTGATAGATTAATTTCGATAACTTGATCAAAATATTGTTCTGGATTTGCATATACTTCAGCATCACCAGTTAAATATTCTTTAACTTTATTAGCCGCATCAGCCACATCATCTCTGTCTGTAGCGCGCAAATAACGTTCCATAGACTCATCATACCCAAAAGTAGAAGTTGTTGCTCCTATTTCTGCGCCCATATTACAAATGGTACCTTTTCCGGTACACGACATTCCTTTTGCGCCTTCACCAAAATATTCTACAATAGCTCCAGTTCCTCCTTTCGCTGAAACAATACCAGCTACTTTTAAAATAACATCTTTTGGTGCAGTCCAACCGGAAAGTTTCCCAGTTAACTTTACTCCAATTAGTTTTGGAAACTTTAATTCCCAAGCCATACCTGCCATAACATCCACAGCATCTGCTCCACCAACTCCAATTGCAATCATACCTAATCCTCCAGCGTTCACTGTATGTGAATCTGTACCGATCATCATTCCTCCTGGAAATGCATAATTTTCTAAAACTACTTGATGTATAATTCCAGCTCCTGGCTTCCAAAAACCTAAACCATATTTATTAGAAACAGACTCTAAAAAATTAAATACTTCATTACTGGTATTTAAAGCTGATTGTAAATCTGTACTTGCTCCGTTTTTAGCTTGTATTAAATGATCACAGTGTGTCGTTGTAGGGACTGCTACTTTGCTTTTACCTGCTTGCATGAATTGCAATAATGCCATTTGGGCAGTAGCATCTTGTAAAGCAATTCTGTCTGGAGCAAAATCCACATAATCTTTTCCTCTTACAAATGCTTTTTCAGGATTACCATCCCATAAATGAGTGTATAAAATTTTCTCAGAAAGCGTTAAAGGTCTTCCTGTAATTTCGCGAGCAGCGTCAACACGTTCTGACATAGAAGCGTACACTTGCTTAATCATATCAATATCAAAAGCCATATTATATATAAGTTTTTAAGAGGTTTGAAAAACAAATTTACAGTAATAAAATCAATTTTAAACTATAAATAATAGATTGCAGTAATTTATCAATAAATAAAACTTATTTTAAATAAAACTGCATTTAATTTAATGAAAACCCATATTTTGAGGTTTTTTATGCGAATTTCATAAAATAAAAGTAAAAAGCAGACTTGTAAGCCGAATTCTGTACCCTAAAATAAGGTTCTTATCATTTATCTAGTTCTAAAATTACTTTCAGAATCTATCTGCCTACCCTTTAGAATCGAGCGAGTAGCTCTCAAGCTCTAATTTACATGGCATTGCACCTCATAGAGTTTACCTGGTTTCACTACAGCCGAACTGTACTTGCTTTCTGTTGCACTTGTCCTCAACTTACGTTGGACGGATGTTATCCGCTATGATTACTCCATGGTGTCCGGACTTTCCTCCCTGAATCAAGTTCAGGGCGATAAGATAAGTCTGCTAATATTATTTTAACTTTAAAAAACCCACTCAAAATAAAATTTTGAGTGGGAAAAATTGCTATGAAAAAGAAAAAGTGTTATCGATTTCTCAATAACAAAACAAATATATATTAAAATGAGTTACCAGAAATATTTTAATAGAATAAATGTACTTTTTTTAAGAAAACATATCGTTTACTTTTTCAAAAAATGATTTATCTGATGTATTTGGATTTGGTGTAAAATTTTCATCATCCGACATTTTTTCAAAAAACTGCTTTTGTTCTTTGTTTAATACTTGAGGCGTCCAAACATTTATGTGAATTAAGAAATCTCCTGTCCCATAACGCTCTATACTAGGTAAACCTTTTCCTTTAAGTCTTAAAATTTTCCCAGATTGAGTTCCTGCTTCGATTTTAATTTTCACTTTACCAGAAACTGTCTCAACTTCTTTATTCGTTCCTAAGACTGCATCAGAATAATTAATATATAAATCGTAATGAATATTGGTTCCTTCTCTTTTTAAAGTTTCGTGCTGAACTTCTTCAATTAAAACTAATAAATCTCCTGAGATAGCGTTTTTTCCAGGTGCGTCATTTCCTTTTCCGCCAACTTTTAATTGTACACCTTCAGTTACACCTGCAGGAATATTAATTGAGACTGTTTCTTCTTTTACTATTAAACCCTGTGAATCTGCTCCACTAGGCTTACTACTTAGAATCTCTCCTGCTCCAGAACAAGTACCACAAGTAGTGGCAGTTTGCATTCTACCTAGAATGGTATTTGTAATCCGCATTTGCTGACCAGAACCGTTACATGTAGTACAGGTTTTATAAGTAACCCCATCTGCTTGTACTTTTCTGCGAACTTTTACTTTCTTTTCTACACCTTTTGCGATTTCTTCTAATGTTAGTTTTACACGAATACGCATATTACTTCCTTTTACTCTTGCTTGACGCTGTCCGCCGCCACCAAAGCCGCCGAAACCGCCTCCGCCGCCGCCAAATATATCTCCAAATTGACTGAATATGTCATCCATATTCATTCCACCACCACCAAAGCCTCCTCCTCCTTGAGGGCCATCAAAAGCAGCATGACCATATTGATCATAACGTGCTTTTTTATTTTCGTCACTTAAAACTTCATAAGCTTCAGCAGCTTTTTTGAAATTTTCTTCAGCATTTTTATCATCCGGGTTCTTATCTGGATGATATTTGATTGCCATTTTTCTGTATCCCTTTTTAATTTCTGCTTGAGAAGCAGATTTTGAAATGTTTAATATTTCGTAAAAGTCTTGTTTTGCCATATTGTTTAATTTGGTTCTTTAATATTTAATCTTCAGTCAACGGCTGTAAACTAAGTACTAAAAAACTTAGTAACGAATTACTGTCCTATTACTACTTTTGGATATCGAATAATTTTATCTCCCAATTTATATCCTTTTTCAACACAATCAATTATTTTTCCTTTTAAATCTTCTGATGGAGCAGGAATTTGTGTAATTGCTTCGTGAATTTCAGCATCAAACATATCTCCTTGTACAGTTTCTATTTTTGATAAGCCTTTCTGCTCTAAAGTATTGTAGAATTTTTGATAAATTAATACGACACCTTTTCTTAACTCTTCTAATTCTTGACCTTCTTCAATATGTGGCAGCGCACGCTCAAAATCATCAACAATTGGCAGTAAAGATGTCATTAATTCTTGTCCGGCAGTTTTAAATAATTCTATTCTTTCTCTAGATGTTCTTTTTTTATAATTTTCAAACTCAGCAAACAAACGTAAAAATTTATCTTTTTCAGCTTGAATTAATTCTTCTGCTGTAGGCTCTTCTTTTACATTTTCTACTTCAACTTCCTGATTTTCCTCAATTTGAACAGTTTTTTGTTCGTTATCTATTTCTTCTTCTTGGATATTTTCTTTTTTACTCATTTCTTTGTAATCGTTAAATTATATAGCATCAATAGGCAAAAATGTTGCCAACAAAAAAATAGTGTCAATCTGACACTATTTTAATACTTATATTATCATGAAAGTCTTAATCTTCTATTCTTTCAATTTTAGCACCAATAGATTTTAAACGAGCCTCTATGTTTTCATAACCTCTATCTATTTGCTCAATATTATTGATGATACTTGTTCCATTTGCAGATAGCGCAGCAATTAATAATGAAATACCAGCTCTAATATCTGGTGAAGTCATTTTGGTTGCTTTTAATGCACTCTCAAAATTTTGACCAATAACTGTTGCTCTATGAGGATCACATAAAATAACTTTAGCGCCCATGTCTATTAATTTATCTACGAAAAACAAACGGCTTTCAAACATCTTTTGATGTATTAAAACAGTTCCCTTTGCCTGTGTTGCAATCACTAAAACAATACTCAATAAATCGGGCGTAAATCCTGGCCAAGGAGCATCTGAAACTGTCAAAACAGATCCATCTATATAATTCTGAATCTCGTAAGATTTTTGTTCTGGAATATAAATATCATCTCCCCTTTTTTCAAATTGGATTCCTAGTTTTCTAAATACATTTGGAATTTGGCCTAAGTTTTCCCAACTTACATTTTTTATAGTCAATTCAGACTTTGTCATTACTGCGACACCAATCCAAGACCCAATTTCTATCATGTCTGGTAAAACTGTATGCTCGCAGCCCATTAGCTTCTTAACACCTTCAATTTTTAACAAATTAGAACCAACCCCTTTTATAGTTGCTCCCATAGAATTCAACATTTTACATAACTGTTGAATATATGGTTCACAAGCAGCATTATAGATGGTTGTAGTTCCTGTTGCTAAAACTGATGCCATTAGAATATTAGCAGTACCTGTTACAGATGCTTCATCTAGTAACATCTCTGTTCCAAATAATTCATCTGCTTCCACTCCATAAAAATATTCTTCTTTGTTATATCTAAATTTTGCTCCTAATCTAACAAAACCTTCAAAATGGGTATCTAAACGTCTGCGACCAATTTTATCTCCTCCAGGGCGCGGAATATAACCACGTCCGAAACGAGCCAGTAACGGACCAACTATCATAATAGACCCTCGTAATGAACCTCCATCTCTTTTAAAATCAGCAGATTCTAAATAGTCTAAATTAATTTCATCCGCTTGAAAAGCATAAGAGTTTTTATTTAATTTTTCAACCTTTACACCTAACTCTCCTAGTATAAAAATTAATTTATTTACATCAATAATGTCAGGAACGTTATTTACGACTACTCTTTCTGGAGTAAGTAAAACTGCACAAAGTATTTGTAAAACCTCATTTTTTGCTCCTTGTGGAGTAATTGTTCCTTTTAATTTATGACCGCCTTCAATTTTAAATGATGCCATATACTAATATTTTTTTCTGTTTTTGTGCTGGTTATTATGTGTTGGTTTCTTATGAGAACTTTTAGAACTATTGTGACCCTGTCCTTGTGTGCGAGGCTTTCTTAATAAATTTTTACTCTCAGAAAGTGCTTCTTTAGTATTTCTTAAATCTAACTTTCCATCAGATAAATCAAATAAATGCTTAAAAATTACAGCATCATCAACAGTATCTTTATTCCAGTTTAAATAACATTTTTTCATGTGATTAGCCACTGTAAATACGAGCGCTTCTTTTTTCTCACCATCTTCCCAACTCAAAGCAATATCTATCATTGTTTGAATGTTGTTTCCATAATAACGATATCTTGAAGCTGATTTTGGATATGCTAAGGCTTCCGGCTTTTCTCGCAACTCTTCCTTAGACGGCTGAGGATAGGGAGATTCTACATCTAATTTAAAATCTGCCATAATGTATAATTGATCCCAAAGTTTGTGCTTAAAATCTGGAACATCTCGTAAATGTGGTTGTAAATTCCCCATCACATCTACAATAGCTTTCGCCATTTTATCACGCTCTTCTTTAGTTTCTATAGCCAAACAGTGGTCTACTAATTTTTGAATATGTCTGCCGTATTCTGGTATAATCATTAACGGTCTTTCTGAATTGTACTCTAAATCGAATGTCATTTATTTATTTTTGAGAAGTATTCTCTATGTATTTTCTTTGTTCATTTTAATCACAAGAAAATACTAGAACTGACAAGTTATAATTTGTAGTTATTTAATGTTGCAAAATAACGATTTATTTTTAGTTTTATTAAAGATTTCTAACCAATCACTTTTAATTTTGCAAATTGCAATAATAGTTTCTTTTTTCCAACAGTTCCAAATTTAATTTCTGCCTTTTTATTTGGCCCATTTCCTTCTAAAGAAATCACTTCTCCGCTCCCAAATCTATTATGCTCAACAATATTTCCAACAACAATATTGCCATCAAATAAATTAGTTTTTGATGAAGCTTGCGATACTTTTTTTAAATTTTTAGGAATTATAATTTCCTTCTTTTTTGACAAATCACGCTCCATCTTTTTACGCTGAATCGGTTTTTGAAAACGAATTCCTTTTGGTGCGTCCTCAAAAATACTTTTATCTATAAACTTATTTATGGATGATTCAGGAGTTTTTTGGGCGATATAATGTAGATATTGATCATCTATTTCTTCTAAAAACCTACTCGGTTCTGCATCCACCAGTTTCCCCCATCGGTAACGAGTTTGTGCATAACTTAAATAAGCAACTTTCTCTGCTCTTGTTAAAGCTACATAAAACAATCTGCGCTCTTCTTCAAGTTCACTTCTTGTGCTCATACTCATTGCTGATGGAAATAGATTTTCCTCTAATCCAACAATATAAACATACATATATTCTAATCCTTTAGATTGATGAATCGTCATTAAGGACACACTTGGTTTGTCATCATCTTTTTTGGCATCAAAATCAGTAGCCAAAGCAACATCCTCTAAAAATGTGGTTAAAGAAGTGTCTTCTCCTTCTTCGATTTTATCAGTTATAAAATCTTTAATTCCATTTAATAATTCTTGTACATTCTCAACTTTACTAACAGCTTCTGGGGTTCCGTCTTTTTCTAAATCTTTGATTAATTGCGTTTGTTTTACAACGATCTCAGCAATTTCAAAAGCATTTTTAGTTTCCGCTTCAATTTGCAGTCGCAACATCATATTCATAAAATTCTGAAGTTTATTTTTAGTTCCAGAATTTATTTTTAAATCTATTTTATCAATATATTTAATAATGTCAAAAATAGATTTTTTATAATGATTTGCCGCTATCGTTAACTTATCTATAGTCGTTGCACCAATTCCACGAGCAGGATAATTAATAATTCTTTTTAACGCTTCTTCATCATTTGGATTGATTAGAATCCTTAAATAAGACAAAATATCTTTGATTTCCTTTCTCTGATAGAATGAAATTCCCCCATATATTTTATAATCAATTCCTTTTTTACGCAACGCATCTTCAATTGCTCTAGATTGAGAATTTGTTCTATACAAAACGCAAAAACTATCCGAACTTAATTGATGATTCATTTGGTTTTCCCAAATAGATTGTGCCACAAACCTACCTTCTTCTCCATCGGAAATTGTACGCATTACATTTATAGAGTCTCCATCATCATTACTCGTCCAAACTTCTTTATCTAACTTTGTTTTATTTCTTGCAATTACAGAATTTGCCGCGTTCACTATATTTTTTGTGGATCTATAATTCTGTTCAAGCTTAAAGGTTTTTACATCAGGATAATCTTTTTGAAAATTTAAAATATTCTGAATATTTGCACCTCTAAAGCTATAGATACTTTGAGAATCATCACCAACAACACAAATATTTCCAAATTTATCAGCCAAAGCTCTAACAATAATATATTGGGAATGATTTGTATCTTGATACTCATCTACCATAATATATCTAAAACGATCTTGATATTTAGCTAAAGTCTCAGGAAAACGAGCCAACAATTCATTTGTTCTCAGCAATAAATCATCAAAATCCATAGCACCTGCTTTAAAACACCTGTCTACATAAGCTCGATAAATACCCCCTACTTTTGGTCGGCTTGCATGCAAATCTGCTTCTTGTAAATCAGCATTATTAAAATACGCCCTAACCGTTATAAGACTATTTTTAAAAGATGAAATTCGGCCTAAAATCTGTTTTGGTTTATACCGTTCTTTATCTAAATTCATTTCTTTAATAATTGATGAAATTAAACGAACTGAATCTTGTGTATCGTAAATAGTGAAATTTGATGGAAAGCCTAATTTATCTGCTTCTGATCGTAAAATTCTTGCAAAAACAGAATGAAAAGTTCCCATCCAAAGATTTTTAGCTTCACTAGATCCAACTACTCCAGCTATTCTTGCCTTCATTTCTTTTGCCGCTTTATTCGTAAATGTGAGCGATAAAATATTAAATGCGTCTACACCCTGCTGCATTAAATGTGCAATTCTGTATGTTAATACCCGTGTTTTACCAGAACCAGCACCTGCAATAATAATCATTGGTCCGTCTTTTTGCAAGACAGCTTGTTTTTGTGCTTCGTTTAAAGAATCTAAATAAGTATTCAATTGTTTGTTTTGAAAGTATTTGAAAACGTGAATTTAGCCAAACTATTCGTTTTTTAAAAGAAGATGGTTACTTTTTATTCACAAGTTATTAATTAAAAAGAAAGAACAATATCTGCTCATTTAATGTCAAAAAAAATTACAAATCTTAAGATTTATAACCATTACTTTTTTGCAGTATAAAATATAGAATTTATAAAAATAATGATTTTAAAATTTATTTGAAAGCATTAAAGAAACCTATAAAAATTTTGATGAACATATAAAATATTGGCAGAGGTCATATTGCTAATCACCTCATTGAAATAAAGAAATAATTAGTAAAGCTCGCAGAATCTGTTTTATTTATAGAAACATTACGCTATTTTGATTTTAGACTATGTTTAGAAGCTCTATATTTGTGCTTATATAAATATGCATGGTATTATGGAAGATAAAATATTAGAAAGTATTGGATATATTTTACCCGCCACAGTTACAGGTCTAGTAGCTTACTATATGTTTAAAGGGTTTATAAAACATCAAGATACTTCAAAAAAGTTAGCGCTTTTATCTGAAAGGAAAAAAGATACGCTTCCCATAAGGTTGCAAGCTTACGAGCGCATGCTATTATTTTGTGAGCGAATTAATCCTATAAAAATGTTAGTTAGAATAAAACCGCTCTCTGAAAACAAACAAGATTATTTACAATTACTTATAGCGAATGTAGAACAAGAATTTGAACATAACTTGGTACAGCAAATCTACATTTCGGACGATTCTTGGACTGCGATTTTAGCGACTAAAAATGGGATCATAAATAAATTAAAAGAAGTTGCAGAAACATCAAACAATGCCCATGATTTAAGAGAAAATGTTATTATCTATTATGCTAAAAAATTACCGCCAACAGAGACTGCTATTTCTCTTATAAAAAATGAAGTACTAAGACTGTTATAATAAAAAATCTTCTTAATGAAAAGAAGATTTTTTATTCGGTAAAATATACTGAGAAACTTCGAAATCTAGAATTGCAATCTAACTCCTACTTTAAAGTTTCTACCTCTTGTAGAGTACCCTAAAATATCATCGTAATCTTCGTTTAATAAGTTGGTAACAGCACCAAATAAAGTTACTGTTTCATCTAGTAATTTATAATTTATAGCAAAATCTAATACTTGGTAACAAGATAAAGTAACATCGTCACCAGCTGTGCCAAAAGACCCATATCTATCAAAAATTGTTCTCTCACCAACGTTTCTATACGTTAAGTTCAAAAATGTATTTTTTAAAGTAGTAATATCCAAGCCTACAACAATTTTACTTGCCGGAATGTAATCGTTAAAATCTTCAAATTCATCTTTTTTAATATGAGTATATGAAGCATTAATCCTTATATCATCTGTTGGAATTATTGACGTATTTATTTCAAAACCGTTAGCTTCAGAAGAACCATTTGCATATTTAAAAGTAGAACTACTATAAATTATTGCATCTTCCTCTTTTCTATTAAAATATACTGCATCTAATTTTAACCAATCTTGATAACTAGTATCAAAACCAAACTCAAAAGTTTTATTAGATTCTGGATTTAAATCCAGGTTTCCAGAAAAACCATCGTATAATTGATATAAACTCGGTGCAATAAACGCTGTACTAAATGACGTTAATAATTTAACAGAAATATTTTCATCTTTTAAAAGTGAATATGCAAGATTTCCATCATACACAAAATGATTTCCATATACATTATGAATGTTTAATCTACCACCAACATTTACACTTAAACCGTAATCAGATATATACACTAAACTTGCATAAGGATCTAAAGTATTAAAGTTAGCAATTCCTTTTTTAATTTCAGCAAAAGGGGTTACCGTATTATTATTATGTGTTTGATAATTCAAACCTGTAATCAATTGAATATTAGCTTTTTTAAACTCAAATTTATTTACTAGATCTAAATTTACACTTCTACCAACAAACTCATAACTGTCTAAAGTTCCTGCCCAAGAATTGTATTGTTTTAAGTCTCTCTCTAAAATATTTATAGAGGCTAAAAAATAAGCTTGTCCGTTTCTATAATTCAATGTTGGTTTAATTCCAACTCTAAATTGTTCTTGATTTCCTGTGTTTAAATCACCATCTGCAAATGCTCCATCATCAAAATCGTACTCAAATTCATCATAATTTAAAAACGTTTCTACAGAAATTTTATCATTAATTTGATAACCTAACTTAACTAAAGCGTTTTTGCTATAAAATTTGTCGTTTTCAAATTCAGTATCCGTTTTACTTTTTGCAGAAGACATTCCATCTAAACCAGTTAAACTAAAAGAACCTAAAAAATTAAGATTTCCTAATGTGCCATTTAGCGTAACATTCTGATTTTTATTAGAAAAACCACTTCCTGTTACATTTGCAGTATTATTTGTACCCATACTTGTTTCAAAAGAACCAGAAATTTTATCTTCAGAAGCTGTTTTTAAAATGATATTAATTACTGCAGTAGCAGCACCAGAACCATATAAGGTTGAGGAAGCTCCTTTTAAAATTTCAATAGTTTCAATTTGACTTACTGCCAATAAACGTAAATCAAATTCTTGGTTTATTGCCGATTGATCTGTTACGGGAACACCATCAATTAAAACTAAAACTTGTCTACTTCTTCCTCCTCTAATATTAATACTTCTTGGTTCTGCTGCATTAGCATTTACACCTCTTACATCTATACCAGCAATATTATTTAATATTTCAATTACATTTTTACCTGCATTTTGTTGCAATTCTTTTTGAGTAATTTTGTGAATTACTTTACCAGTATTTTCCTTTTTTAAGTTGAATTTTGTTGCCGTTACAACAACCTCATCTAAAGTTTCTACATTTCCTTTTTTTGTCTCTTTTTGCTGTGCAGACAAGTTTGTGCTGACAAAACTAAATGCCATAACACCAACAATTAATAATTGTTTTTTCATTTTTAATTAATTTGATTTACAATAAATCAGGTAAATTTTGTGTACAAATATAGATTAGTACATAAACTTCTATCCCGAAAGTTTTTAACTCGTGAAAATGGCAGGTCTCCTGACTTGTTTTCATGTTATTAGACCTTCCCAACAATAATTGTCAGTGGTATAAGAATTAACAACATCCTCAATTGAGGCACTGAATCATATTCAGCATAAACTTACAGTTGCGGGAACAGTTCTAGATTTTAACTAGATTCCCTTTTAATTTGATATAAAATGATTTTTATATCAAAACCAAAATCGAGGCAAATATATATGCAATCTTATAAATAATCTAATAAAAACACTGGGAAATTTAATATCTTTAAGGTCTAATAATTTTGATAGTTATGAGAATTGAAAATGAATTAAAATTAGGTTTTAAAGACGTAATGATTCGCCCAAAAAGATCAACTTTAAAATCACGTTCACAAGTAACTTTAGAAAGAGAGTTTACTTTTCTACATAGTGATATAGTTTGGAAAGGAATACCAATAATGGCAGCAAATATGGATACTGTCGGTACTTTTGAAATGGCAAAAACATTAGGTAGACAAAATATTTTTACAGCAATTCATAAACATTATTCTCTTGACGAATGGAAAGATTTTGCATCTAGAGCTGATGAAATAATAATTAAAAATATTGCGATTAGTACGGGTACAGGAAAAGAGGATTCAGAAAAAGTGAAACAAATTTTAACTGAGTTTCCAAAAATAAATTTCATTTGTGTTGATGTTGCTAACGGCTATTCTGAAAATTTTGTAAATTTTGTAAAGAAAATGCGCGAAAATCACCCGAATAAAGTCATTATTGCTGGGAACGTGGTTACTGGTGAAATGGTTGAAGAATTATTATTAGCAGGAGCAGATATTATTAAAGTTGGAATTGGTCCTGGTTCTGTTTGTACAACAAGAATAAAAACGGGAGTTGGTTATCCACAATTATCTGCAATTATAGAATGTGCAGATGCTGCTCATGGAATGGGAGGTCAAATTATTTCTGATGGTGGTTGTAAAATTCCCGGCGATATTGCTAAAGCTTTTGGTGGCAGTGCAGATTTTGTAATGCTTGGAGGAATGCTTGCTGGTCACACACAAAGTGGTGGAAATTTAATTGAAAAAAATGGAGAAAAGTTTAAAATTTTTTATGGAATGAGTTCTGAAACAGCCATGAACAAACATGTTGGTGGTGTTGCAAATTATAGAGCTTCTGAAGGTAAAACTGTTGAAGTTCCTTTTAGAGGAGATGTGGAAGACACTATTACAGATATTTTAGGAGGAATTAGATCTACTTGCACCTATGTTGGCGCAAGAAGATTAAAAGAACTTACGAAAAGAACTACTTTTATTAGAGTACAAGAACAAGAAAATCAAGTGTATTCTAAATGAAAAATATAAATTTTATACCTGTTTTAATATACATTCTGATTTCAATTTATTGTAAAAATGAAGTTATAAAAGTTGATATAAAACAGCGGTTTGAAAATAATATTAAATACGCTAATGGATTTGATATTATTACAAAAAATGGAATCAAAAAATTGATTATTAAATCTCCATATCAAAATTCTAAAGATGTTTTTGAATATCAAATTAAGAATAAAACAGTATCCAAAAACATCAATAAAAATAATCTTATAATAGAAGTTCCCATAACTAAAATTGTAGTGACTTCTACTACGCACATTCCAATGGTTGAATTATTGAATGAAGAAGCAACTGTTATCGGTTTTCCATATTCTAAATATGTCTCTTCAGAAAAAACAAGACAATTAATTGATTCCGGAAATATTACTGAAATAGGAAAAGAAAATTCTTTAAACACAGAAATTTTATTGGATTTAGAGCCAGAGATAGTAGTTGGGTATAGTGTTTCATCTGCGGACAAATCTTTAACAACCATTAAAAAAGCTGGTATTAACGTAATTTATAACGGAGATTGGCTCGAAGAAACACCCTTGGGTAGAGCAGAATGGATTAAATTTTTTGGAGTTTTATTCAATAAAGAAAAACAAGCCGATAGTATTTTTAAGATTATTGAAACTAATTATTTAGAAGCTAAAAAAATTGCATTAACAGCAATAAAAAAGCCAACTATTTTATCCGGAGCGATTATGAGTAAAGATATCTGGAATTTACCCGCTGGGGATAGTTTTGTAGCACAATTTTTAAAAGATGCAAACCTTGATTATCTATGGAAAAATTCTAAAGGAAAAGGAAGTTTATCTTTAAGTTTTGAGAGTGTTTTTGATAAAGGTGTAAATGCTGATTTTTGGATTGCTCCAGGCTATTTTTCAACTAAAGAACAACTTCTAAATAGTAATCAAATCTATACTAAGTTTAAAGCTTTCGAGAATGGAAACATCTATACTCCTTCTACAAAAAAAGGAACAACTGGAGGAGTTATTTATTATGAACTAGCGCCTACAAGACCAGATTTGGTTTTAAAAGATATTATAAAAATCACAAACACAGATTTGTTACCGGATTACAAAATGACATTTTTTCAGAAAATGAAATAACTACTATTTTTTATTAAGTATTTTTCCTTAGATATTTTTTTATTTTTTAAAATAAAAAAACCCCAGATAAATCTAGGGTTATACTTGAAAATTTGGAAGATAAGTAGGGATCATCAGCCATTGTAAATTTAGTAAAAAACTACAGAAAATAATCTGCTAAAATGGGTGGTTTTAGGGTGGTTTTTAAACATATTAAGTAATAAACTTGATTTTATTATAAATTCAAAGCTTCTTTTCTACTTTTAATTTTTAACTTATCATAAATATTTTTTACGTGGAACTTTACAGTATTTACAGAAATATGCACAATATCGGCTATTTCTTTATTTGATTTCTCTGATAAAATTAAATTAAAAATTTGTCTTTCTCTTAAACTTAATTTTTTCATATTAACCTCTACCACAAACTCTTTATTTTTAGAGTTTTTATTCTTTAAAAGTTTAGAGTAATTTATAATTTCAGTTGTCATTTGTATATTTTCTTTCCTTAACATTTTCATCCTATATAAAACCGCAAAAGAAAGAATTATCATTTCTAAGAATGCTCCAATTTTTATTGTTCTAGCATCTACATTAATTACAGATACACCTAAAAATTTTAAAATAAAAAAATCAATTCCACAAAATAATATAATTACATATGCAAATGCAAAAATTTTAGTGTATCTGTTTTTTTTAAATAATAAAACAGCAGGCAGCCAATTAGCTACGAGTATGATAAATACTAAAATATTTAAAAACAATAGATAGTAATAATTTATTTGATTTATGCATAAGAGTCCTAAAATAATTATCAAAATATAACTAAACCTTTTAAGTTTCGGATAATATTCATTTGAAAACAAGTAACTATTTGCAAATTTAGAAGAAAAATAAGCTATCGAAAAACCATTCAAAACCAATAAAAAATTATTGATTTTTCCACTAATATTATAAAAATTCAACATTCCATCCATAGTGAAAATAGCAAAACTAATACTTGTTAAAAATAAAGCATAATATAAGAAGGCGTCATCTTTAAAAACCTGATAGTAGAATAAATTGTATATAATTATTAGAAAAGTAAAACCATAATAAAAACCATTTAAAAGAAATTGATTACTTTCTTTTAAAAGCATTTCGCTTTCACTTTTTAGTTCCACCGGAATATAGGCGTGAAGTTTAGGTGTTACTCTTATATAAAAATCATTATCTCTTGAAAAACGATAACTTAAATACCTTTGATTTTGAAGTTTTTCATATTTAACAGCATTTTGAAAAGCCTTTGCACTATTAATTCTTTCGTATAAAATTCTAAAAATATATTTTGAATCTGTCTTTATTGCAGGAATTTTAAACCAATAACTATCATTTGAGTGCTTGTCTAAAATTTGATCTTCTAAAAGTATAAACTGAGCTTTTTCTATATTATTAATAGAAAAATTATGATTAGAATCTTTTAAAAAATAAATTTTTGTTTGTGAAAAAACAGATAATTGTAATAAAAATAATAATAGAAAAAAATTAAACTTCATGTTTCGTTTTTGCCCAACAGTTCAATTTCAAATATAATCATAAAAAGCTTTTTGTTAAAATATTATCCAATATTCGGAATTCGAAAAAGCAATGACATTAATTACCTGACCAACAGTATTTACAGCTTTATAAATAGTAATAATGAGATCTAAACTAATTAATTAGTAAACAATTTCTGTAAATTTTAAAACAATTCATTAAAAATTATTTATCCTGTTTTTCTAATGTATTTTCACGAATGTATAAATATAGCGGGAGCGTAAAGGCTATCGCAGTTATGAAAGTTAACGGAATTAAAATCCACCAATATTTTATTTTTAATTTAATCGATTCTGGAATCATAAAAACAAAAAAAGTGAGCACAACAACTGTTAAATCAGCACCAAAAGATTTCCCTGCGAAATTAGATTGTGCATCCTTAAAAAAATTGATTAAAGAAGGGCTTTCTGCAGTTTGAAAATATTGAATATTATAATACCAGGTATATGTAATACCCAAAACCGCTAATCCTAAAAATAAATGTTTACGTCTCATAATTAAATATTTTTAATAAAATGATTCTTATCCTTATTTGAAGTACATTAAAATAATGTTGTTTGATTTTCATCATCTCTCTTCTTTTCTTCTGCTTTCTTTTTTGCTATAGATTTTTGCAAAGCAATTTTTGCTTTTTCTGCAGCCGAAAGCTCCTCTGAAATTGGTTTTGCAGTCTGGGTTTTGGGAACCTCAATAGGTAATTTATCTTCAATAACGACCTCATTAATCACTTCTATTTCTTCAGGAATTTCTTTTTGTTTTTCTTCAAAAGGTAGTGACTCTAATAAACTGACTTGTTTTATTTTCTCTGTAGTTAATTGATTTCCTTGCGCCTTTATTCCTTTGACAGCAATAAATTCTTCAAAATTAACTTCTTGATTTTCTAAACTGCGCTTAGAGTATTGAATTTCAGCAATTGGTCTATAATCTGTAGCCACGATTTCTAATTGTGATTTGGGATGTTCAGAAATAAAAACCTCCTCCTTTTCTGTTGTTTCCATCAAGAAACGTTTTACATAATAACGTTCTTTTTCTCCATCAAAATAAATAGCCGAAATCGGTTTATTAGATTTCCATTTTTCTAACACAATAATATCATCTTCAAAATGCATGGCTAAATTCGGTTTTACAGCTTTTGCTTTTCCACTTTGAGTAATAATTAGCAGCTTATCTTCAGCTCTGAATTCGCCTAGCAATTCGCCTCTTTCATCAACATTTAATCGTTGTACACTATCATCAAACCAAATTTTACGGGGTTTTAGAGTAGAAACGCCTTCCGATTTAAAATCAACAGCTTTTATAGAGTATTTTGTAATTAAATTGCCTTTTACGGCTCTTCCTTTTACATGTAGATCTGCAAAATCTATATCCCATCTTAGTTTTTTTACGCTTCCTACAGACCGCAAATTTATAGTAACAACTTCCGCTTCTCCATTTAGATTTGCAGTAAAATAGTGCACAAGGGATCCTTTATTTCCGTTCGTTAAATCGTATTCTTTATCTCTTGTAACCGCCGTTACATTAAAACGTTTCATATACGATGGACCTCTAGCACCATCCCGATACATAAAATTATAAACTGTTCTTTTATCTTTCTTTTTGAAGACTGCAACATAAATAATGTCTTTACCTACAAAAGTCTTTGAATCAACTTTTGTAACTGTCATTTTACCATCTTTTCTAAAAACAATAATATCATCTATATCAGAACAATCTGTCACAAATTCATCTCTTTTTAGTGATGTACCAATAAAGCCCTCTATTCTATTTACATAAAGTTTTGCATTATTCATTGCTACTTTTGAAGCAACAATATCATCAAAAATTCTAATCTCTGTTTTACGTTCTTTCTCTTTTCCGTAAGTCTCTTTTAAACGTTTAAAATAGTTGACCGCATATTCTATTAAGTTTGCTAAATATTCTTTAACAACTCCAATCTTATCTTCTAAACCCTCTATAAATTGTTTGGCTTTGTCAATATCAAATTTTGATATTTTCTTAATTCGAATTTCAGTTAAACGGGCAATATCTTCTTCTGTAATTGCTCGTTTTAAATTTTTTATATAGGGTTGTAAACCTAAATCAATAGCTTTAATTACACCTTCCCATGTTTCTTCATCTTCTATATCTCGATAGATTCTATTTTCTATAAAAATTCTTTCTAAAGATGAAAAATGCCATTGTTCTTCTAATTCATTTAGTTGAATTTCTAATTCCTTTTTTAACAAATTAACAGTTAAATCTGTTGAATGTTTTAACATTTCTGAAACTCCAACAAAGACTGGCTTGTTATTTTCAATGGTGCAGGCTAATGGCGAAATTGAAGTTTCACAGTTTGTGAACGCATACAAGGCATCAATACTTTTATCTGGCGAAACATTTGGAGGCAAATGAACCAAAATCTCTACTTTTGCAGCAGTATTATCTTCAATCTTTTTTATCTTGATTTTACCTTTATCATTCGCTTTTAAAATACTGTCTATTAAAGACACGGTTGTTGTAGAAAACGGAATTTCATTAATCACCAAAGTTTTCTTATCCAACTGCGAAATTTTAGCACGAACACGTACTTTTCCTCCACGTTTTCCATCATTATAATTCGTAAAATCTGCAATTCCGCCAGTTAAAAAATCAGGCAAAATTTTAAAACTTCTTCCTTTTAAATATTTGATAGAGGCATCTATCAGTTCAATAAAATTATGTGGTAATATTTTTGTTGATAAACCAACTGCAATTCCCTCTGCTCCTTGCGCTAATAGCAAAGGAAACTTTACAGGTAAATCAATTGGCTCTTTCCTACGGCCATCATAAGACATTTTCCAATCCGTAGTTTTCGGATTAAAAACAACGTCAAGAGCGAACTTCGATAAACGAGCCTCAATGTAACGAGAAGCCGCCGCGCGGTCTCCTGTTAAAATATTCCCCCAATTCCCTTGCATATCAATCAGTAATTCTTTCTGACCAATTTGCACCATTGCATCTGCAATAGAAGCGTCTCCATGCGGATGGTACTGCATTGTATGACCAACAATATTCGCTACCTTATTATAACGACCATCGTCTAAATCTTTCATAGAATGCATAATTCTGCGCTGCACAGGCTTTAAACCGTCTTCTAAAGATGGCACCGCTCTCTCTAAAATAACATACGAAGCATAGTCTAAAAACCACTCCTTGTACATTCCTGTAACTTTGGTAATAGTTTCAACAGAATCGTTATCATTATCAAGAATTTCTTCTTGATTTTCCAGATTTGTTAATTCTTCTTCGTGTTCGTTTTCGTTTATTTCTTCACTCATATTCTAAACTTCCTCTTCAATAGTATCCAACTCAACTTTTAAGTTTTCGATGATAAACTTCTGTCTATCCGGAGTATTTTTACCCATATAGAATTGTAACATATTTTCTATAGACATTTCTTTGTCTAACATTACAGGATCTAAACGAATGTCATCACCAATAAAATGAACAAACTCATTTGGAGAAATCTCACCTAAACCTTTAAATCTTGTAATCTCTGGCTTTCCTCTTAATTTACTAATGGCTTCACGTTTTTCTTCGTCAGAATAACAATAGAATGTTTGTTTTTTATTTCTGACTCTAAATAATGGAGTTTCTAAAATATATAAATGTCCTTCTTTGATTAATTCGGGGAAAAATTGTAGAAAAAAAGTGATCAATAACAACCGAATATGCATTCCATCTACATCCGCATCTGTAGCAATTACAATATTATTATAACGCAAATCTTCTAAACCATCTTCTATATTTAATGCCGCTTGTAATAAATTAAACTCCTCGTTTTCATATACAATCTTTTTGCTTAATCCATAAGAATTCAAAGGCTTTCCTTTTAAACTAAAAACTGCTTGTGTGTTTACATTTCTCGATTTTGTAATAGAACCAGAAGCTGAATCTCCCTCAGTGATAAATAATGTTGATTCTAGATAAGCTTCCTTTTTAGTATCTCCTAAATGGATTCTGCAATCTCTTAATTTTTTATTATGTAAACTCGCTTTTTTAGCTCTGTCTTTGGCTAATTTACGTATTCCTGAAAGTTCTTTTCTTTCTTTTTCAGCTTGAACAATCTTTCTTTGAAGCTTTTCTGAAACATCATTATTTCTATGAAGAAAATTATCAAGTTTTGTTTTTACAAAATCATTGATATAGGTTCTAACAGTTGGTAAATCTCCTCCCATTTCTGTTGAACCTAACTTTGTTTTTGTCTGACTTTCAAAAATAGGCTCCATTACTTTTATTGCTATCGCAGATATGATAGATTTGCGAATATCAGAAGCTTCAAAGTTCTTCCCAAAAAATTCCCGAATTGTTTTTACAATAGATTCCCTAAATGCTGCTTGATGTGTTCCTCCTTGAGTTGTATGTTGCCCATTTACAAACGAATGATATTCCTCTGAATATTGAGTCTTACTGTGCGTTATAGCAATTTCAATATCTTGACCTTTTAAATGAATTATAGGATACAACATATCATCTTTATTGTTGTTATCTTCTAATAAATCTTTTAATCCATTTTCTGAAAAGAATTTTTCTCCATTAAAAATAATCGTCAAACCAGGATTTAAATACACATAATTCTTAAGCATTTTTGCTACATACTCATTTCTGAACTTATATTTCTTAAAAATTTCTTCATCTGGCACAAATGAAACTTTTGTTCCTTTTCTTCGAGAAGTTTCTTCTAAAAAATCTTGGTTATTTAAATTTCCTTGACTGAATTCTGCTGAAGCTGATTTTCCATCACGTGAAGATTCAACTCTGAAAAAAGAGGAAAGTGCATTTACCGCTTTCGTACCAACCCCATTTAGACCTACAGATTTTTTAAATGCTTTTGAATCGTATTTCCCTCCAGTATTCATTTTAGAGACTACGTCTACTACTTTTCCTAAAGGAATTCCACGACCATAATCTCTAACCGTTACTTTTGTTCCGTGAATAGAAATTTCGATAGTTTTCCCAGCTCCCATTACATATTCATCAATAGAATTATCTAAAACTTCTTTTACGAGTATGTAAATTCCATCATCTGGAGAAGAACCGTCTCCTAATTTACCAATGTACATTCCTGGACGCATTCTAATATGCTCTTTCCAATCTAAAGACCTGATATTATCTTCTGTATATTTTGTTTCTTGACTCATGAAATGTCTTGCTGTTGTTAAGCTTGAAGCCTTGCTAAAATAGCATTAAACTAACAAAAATAAAACAGCGCTGATAATTAGTTATCAACAGGATTTCAACCAAATAAATCAATAAGTTCAAGGTAAAAATCACAAATAAAAACAATATGTTATATTTTTAAACAAATCATTTTTTATTACACAATTTAAGTACTTTTGGCATCAGAAATTAAATAAAAACACATTGGAAAGAACACAACTTTTAAACATAGCGAATAAATACGGTAGTCCCTTATATGTTTATGATACAGATAAAATTGAATCGCAATACAACAGATTAACTGATGCCTTTAGCAGTGTTAAAAACTTAAAATTAAATTATGCAGTAAAAGCACTAAGTAATATTAATATTTTAAAGTTTTTTAAAAATATTGGTGCGGGTTTAGACACTGTT
The DNA here is from genome assembly GCF_900106075.1 of Polaribacter sp. Hel1_33_78. Lineage (NCBI taxonomy): Bacteria > Pseudomonadati > Bacteroidota > Flavobacteriia > Flavobacteriales > Flavobacteriaceae > Polaribacter > Polaribacter sp. Hel1_33_78. The sequence goes on along the minus strand of NZ_LT629794.1, from coordinate 1,716,805 downwards.
TCTATTCAAGAAGTGCAGTTAGGTTTAACAACGGGAATTGATCCAAAGAAAATAATATTTACACCAAATGGGGTTTCTTTAAATGAGATTGAAGAAGTTGCTAAATTAGGTGTTCAAATTAATATTGATAATCTTTCTATTTTAGAATTATTCGGACAAAAACATCCTGAAATTCCGGTTTGTATACGCATCAACCCACATATTATGGCAGGTGGAAATTCCAAAATTTCTGTAGGACATATTGATTCAAAATTCGGAATCTCAATACATCAAGTACCTCACATTAAGCGTGTTGTAGAAAATACAGGTATGAATATCAACGGAATTCACATGCATACAGGTTCGGATATTTTAGATATCGATACTTTTTTGCGTGCTACAGAAATTTTGTTTGATGTTGCAAAACAGTTTGATAACATAGATTTTATTGATTTCGGAAGTGGATTTAAAGTTCCTTATAAAGAAGGAGATATTTCTACAGATATTGAGCAATTAGGATTACAATTATCGGAAAGATTTAATGAATTTTGTGTGGAATATGGAAAAGAAATTACACTAATGTTTGAACCTGGAAAATTTTTAGTTTCTGACGCAGGTGTTTTTCTAGCAAAAGTAAATGTGGTAAAACAAACAACTTCTACCGTTTTTGCTCATGTAGATTCTGGTTTTAATCATTTAGTAAGACCAATGATGTATGACTCTTATCATCATATTACAAACATATCTAATCCCGAAGGAAGAGATCGTTACTATTCTGTTGTCGGTTATATTTGTGAAACAGATACTTTTGGATCGAACAGAAGAATAGCAGAAATTTCTGAAGAAGATGTGTTATGTTTCCATAATGCTGGTGCTTATTGTTTCTCAATGGCCTCAAACTACAACTCCCGTTATTTACCTGCGGAAGTCATGTTATATAAAGGAAAAGACTATTTAATTAGAAAAAGACAAACCATTAAAGATATTTTAAACAATCAAGAAATTGTTGAATTTTCTAAAATTGAAAAGAATACGAGAACGGAAATTCCTGTTTAAAAATAAAAAAGTAAATTTAGCCACGAAATCACAAATATTAATTTTGTCTTTTCGTGGCTTTTTTATTTAAAATAGATATTATGAAATTACAACTTTCTACTTCAGAAAATATTTCTAAAATTATGCAAATAATAGATGATGCAAAAGAACTTTTAGCATCTTTAAAAATTGATCAATGGCAAAATGGTTACCCAAATGAAGCACAAGTTGAACAAGATATTTTGAATGGAGAAAGTTATATTGTTTTAAATGATGAAAATAAAGTAATAGCAACTTCTATGTTTACTATAAATCCTGAACCAACTTACAAGGTTATTGATGGGAAATGGATAATTAATGAATCTAAAGTTTATGGTGTAATTCATAGAATGGCAATTAAAAAAGAATTTAGAAAATTAGGTTTAGCAACTTTTCTTTTTGATGAATTTCACCAACAATTAAAAGAAAAAAATATAGAAAGTTTAAAAATTGACACACATGAAGATAATCTTGGAATGCAATCTTTAATAAAAAAATTAGGCTATCAATATTGTGGTATTATCTATACCAATTATGACGCTAAAAGATTGGCTTTTGAAAAAATTATAGATTGATAAAACAATTTAAAAAGTATATTAGCAACCTCATAAAATCATTTTTATGAGGTTATTTTTTTAGTCGATTTTATAAAAATAAAAATGCAACTACTCTCATACTTACAAAAACAAACGCAACTATCAGAAAAATCTTTAAAGAATACTATTTTATTATTAAATGAAGATGCTACAATTCCTTTTATATCTAGATATAGAAAGGAAATGACTGATAATTTAGATGAAGTTCAAATTGGTGAAATCGTAAAATTTAAAGAAATTTATGAAGCGTTAGAAAAGCGAAAAAAAACCATCTTAAAAGCATTAGAAGATCAAAATGTTTTAACAATTGAATTAACACAAAAAGTAAACAGTTCGAGACATTTAACTTCTTTAGAAGATTTATATTTACCTTTTAAAAAGAAACGTAAAACCAAAGCAGAAACTGCACGTTTACAAGGTTTAGAACCTTTGGCTAAAATGATAATGAGTCAGCGTGTAAATAATTTAGAAGTTACTGCTTCAAAATATACTTCCAACGAAGTTGAAACGATTGAAGATGCTCTAGAAGGCGCTCGCTTTATAATTGCAGAATGGATTAACGAACGTAAAGATATTAGAGACAATATTAGACATCAAATCCAGCGTTTTTCGATCATTTTATCTAAAGCAATTAAAGTAAAAATTGATATTGAAAAAGCACAAAAATTTAAAGATTATTTTGATTGGAGTGAATCTTTAAGTAGAATTCCATCCCACAGATTATTGGCTATTTTACGCGCAGAAAGTGAAGGTTTTATTCGTGTGAAAATTGAAATTGACAAAGAGAGAATACTTCAGAAAATGGAAAATCGAATAATTCGCTCTCAAAACGAGTGTTCAGATCAAATAAAATTAGCTATTCAAGATGCCTATAAACGTTTATTATTTCCATCTTTATCAAATGAAGCTTTGTCCGTTGCAAAAGAAAAAGCAGATGATGCGGCAATTTCTGTTTTTGCAAAAAACTTAAAACAATTATTATTAGGCGCCCCTTTGGGAGAGAAAAGAGTTTTGGCAATTGATCCTGGATTTAAATCAGGTTGTAAAGTTGTTTGCTTAAGTAAACAAGGAGATTTATTACATAATGAAACTATTTTTCCTCACCCTCCTCAAAATCAAAAAATTGAAGCGATTAAAAAAATTAGTTCTTTAACGGATGCTTATAAAATTGAAGCGATTGCTATTGGAAACGGAACAGCCTCAAGAGAAACTGAACAAATTGTTAAAAAAATTCAGTTTAAAAATGAAGTTGAAATTTTTGTTGTAAGTGAGGCTGGAGCGTCTATTTATTCCGCTTCCAAAATTGCGAGAGATGAATTCCCTAATTACGATGTTACAGTGCGTGGTTCCGTTTCTATTGGTAGAAGATTAGCTGATCCTTTGGCTGAATTGGTAAAGATTGATGCAAAATCAATTGGAGTTGGCCAATATCAGCATGATGTAGATCAATCAAAACTAAAAAAATCTTTAGACGCTGTTGTTGTGAGTTGTGTAAATACAGTGGGTGTAAATATAAATACAGCTAGTGAATCTTTGTTGAGTTATGTTTCTGGAATTGGGCCAAAAATTGCAGAAAACATTGTAAATTATAGAAATAAAAATGGTTCTTTTACTTCTAGAACTGCTATAAAAAAAGTGCCTCGTTTAGGCGGAAAAGCGTTTGAACAAGCTGCTGGTTTTTTACGAATTAAGAATGCAAAGAATCCGTTAGATAATTCTGGTGTGCATCCAGAAAGTTATGCTTTAGTTGATAAAATGGCAAAAGACAACAAAAAGAAAGTTGCCGATTTTATTGGAAATAAGGAAGTTCTACAACAGATTAATTTGAAAAAATATATTTCTGAAACTGTTGGTTTACCTACATTAGAAGATATTTTTAAAGAATTAGAAAAACCTGGAGTTGATCCAAGAGCAAAAGCAAAAGCGTTTTCTTTTGACCAAAATATTAAAACAATTTCAGATTTAAGAACAGGACAATTATTACCAGGAATTGTAAACAACATTACCAATTTTGGTTGTTTTGTAAACATCGGAATCAAAGAAAGTGGTTTAATTCACGTTTCTAATTTATCTGATACTTTTGTGAAAGATGTGAACGCAATTGTGGCTTTAAATCAACAAATTTCAATAAAAGTGTTAGAAGTTGATGTTGATCGGAAGAGAATTCAATTGGCTTTGGTGAAGTAGGTTTTTAATTAATAACTTTACTATAAAATCCTAAATATTTTCTTACTTTTCAACCATCAAAACTATTCAATGAAAGTCTGTATTGCTGAAAAACCAAGTGTTGCAAGAGAAATTGCCTCTATTCTAGGAGCCAACACAAAACGCGATGGTTTCTTCGAAGGAAATGGCTATGCAGTAACCTATACGTTTGGGCATTTATGTACACTTTTAGAACCTAAAGATTACAAACCACATTGGAAAAGTTGGGATTTAAACAATTTACCAATGCTTCCAGAACGTTTTGACACTAAAGTGACAAGCAATGATGGAATTAAAAAACAGTTCAATATTGTAAAATCTCTATTCGATAAAGCCGCTGTTGTTATCAATTGTGGGGATGCAGGAACAGAAGGAGAACTCATTCAAAGATGGGTCATTAATCAATGTAATTATAAAGGAAAAGTACAACGATTATGGATTTCTTCTCTTACTGAGGAAGCTATTAAAGAAGGATTTAAGAATTTAAAACCTTCAGAAAACTATGATAATCTCTATTATGCAGGATTTTCCAGAGCAATTGGAGATTGGTTATTAGGTTTAAACGCAACACGTTTATATACGGTAAAATATGGTGGATACAAACAAGTTTTGTCTGTTGGAAGAGTACAAACTCCTACCCTAGCAATGTTGGTAAATCGTTTTGTAGAGATTCAGAATTTTAAACCACAACCTTATTGGGAGTTACAAACTACATATAGAAATACACTTTTTAATTATGAAGATGGACGTTTTTTAAAACAAGAAGACGGACAAATTTTAGCTAATAAAGTTAAAGAATCTGATTTTGAAATTGTTTCTGTTAACAAAAAGAAAGGAAAAGAATATGCTCCTAAACTTTTTGACTTAACAGGTTTACAAGTTTATTGTAATAATAAATTTGGTTTTTCTGCGGATGAAACCTTAAAAATGGTGCAAAAGTTATACGAAATGAAAGTAGTTACGTATCCAAGAGTTGATACTACTTTTTTACCTAATGATGTATATCCAAAAGTACATGGAATTTTATCGAAACTGACTAATTATAGTTCATTAACACAACCACTTTTAGGTAAGAAAATAAAAAAAACCAAACGTATTTTTGATGATAAAAAAGTAACTGATCACCATGCAATTATACCTACAGGAATACAAACGAATTTGCAATATAATCAGCAGCAAGTGTATGATATTATTACCAAACGTTTTATTGCTGTTTTTTATCCAGATTCTGATGTATCTAATACTTCAGTGCTCGGAAAAGCTGCAGAAGTTCCATTTAAAACTACTGGAAAAGAAATTATTAATAAAGGTTGGAGAGTAGTTTTTGAAACTGAAGAAAGTAAAATTAAAAAAGAATTAAATGAGCAAATGACTTTGCCTTCTTTTGTAAAAGGTGAAAAAGGACCTCATGAACCTTCGTTTTTAGAAAAAGAAACAAAACCACCAAGAAACTTTACAGAAGCCAGTTTATTAAGAGCTATGGAAACTGCTGGAAAGCAAGTGGATGATGATGAAATGCGTGAGTTAATGAAAGAAAATGGTATTGGAAGACCCTCTACCAGAGCAAGTATTATTGAGACTTTATTCCGTAGAAAATATATTGAGCGTAAGAAAAAGTTAGTTTTACCAACTCAAACAGGAATCGATTTAATTAATATTATTGACAACGAATTATTAAAATCTGCGGAATTAACTGGACGCTGGGAGAAACGTTTAAAAGAAATTGAAAGAGGTGAATTTAATGCAGGAACATTCATCAATAATATGAAAAAAATGGTGGATGATTTAGTTTATGAAGTTCGTTCGAATACCATTAAAAAAAGAATTTCTTCCGCTAGTTCTGATACAGAACTCAGTCCCATAAAGAAAAAATCAGTAAAAAAAGGGACTACATCAAAAAAACAAATTGTAGGAAAAACCTGTCCAAAATGTAAAAAAGGAAATATAATAAAAGGTTCTTCTGCTTATGGATGTTCTGAATACAAGAATAGTTGTGATTTAAAGATTCCATTTGAAATTTTCGGAAAGAAAGTTTCTGAAAATCAACTCATAAGATTGATTGACAAAAAATGTACAACCAATTTAAAAGGTTTTAAAAGAAATTCAGAAGCTATTGAAGGCTTAATTAGATTTGATGAGAATTTTAGATTGAAATTAGAACGAAAACATAATATTATTAAGGTTGAAACGAATAAATCTATTTATTCAAACACGCAGCAATCAGAAAAAATTTCATGTCCAAAATGTAATAACGGAAAAATTTTAAAAGGAAAATCTGCGTATGGTTGCTCAGATTATAAAAAGGGTTGCAATTTTGTTTTTACATTTGAAAACATCAAAAGAATTGCCAATGGAAGAACATTGTCAAAAGAATTGGTATTAGATATAATTTCTAAATAAATTATTTTATCATTGTTTTCAGATATAACTGCTCTACTTTTTCTCTTGCCCAAGGGGTTGTTCTTAAAAACTTTAGACTCGATTTATAAGTAGGGTTATTTTTAAAAGCATTAATATTCAAAATATCTCCTAATTCTTTCCAACCATATTCTAGAAACAATTGTTCTAACATGGTTGCTAACTTTATTCCGTGTAAAGGATTATTGGGTTGTTCTTTGCTCATTTATTTTCTCGAATTCGCTATTTCTACTATTTCATCAGAACTAAATATAGATTGATGTGATTTGCTATCAGCAAGTTTCTGCATACAAGTTGCGATTTTTTCAGGAGAAATCATTTTATACTTTTTTAAACTCCCTAAAAACAAAGGATTTAATAAACTCATTATTCCTTTGACAATTCTTTCTCCTACTCTTACTTCATCACGATTACCTCCAATTAAAGAAGGTCTTAAAATGAAAGTGTTTTTGATGTTTTGTCCTAAAACATCACGTTCCATTTCGCCCTTTGTTCTATTATAAAAAACAGAACTTGATGCATTTGCTCCCATTGAGGAGATTACTACAAATGTTTTTATATCCTTTTTTTTTGCCATTTTTGCTGCGCTTAGAGGAATTCCATAATCAATAGTTTTGTATGATTCTTTATCTTTTGTTTTAGCAGCTGTTGTTCCGATACAACAAAATAACACATCTGCTGCAAAGTTTTCTTCAAACTTATTTAATTGAAATAAGTCTATAATATATTCCTCGATTTTATCTGACTGAATATCTATAGGGTTTCTAGAGAAAATTTTAATTTTTGTATACGTTTTATCTGCAATTAGGTTTTTTAAAAGTATACCTCCCGTTAGACCAGTTGCTCCTAAAATTATAGCTGTTTTACTCATTATTCATCTAAATTTGGTAATACAAATTCATCTAAAATAGATTTTTTTGCCATCATCTCTTCTATTTCTTTGGTTGTTCTCGGTGCTTCACTAGATAAATTTACTGGTCCATTTTTAGTTACTAAAATATCATCTTCAATTCTAATTCCTATTCCCCAATATTTTTCATCACAATTACTTCCATTCGGAATATAAATTCCAGGTTCCATGGTTACCACCATATTCTCTTCAAAATCTCCATAATTTCCTGGATCATGAACATCCAAACCGATATGATGTGAAGTTCCGTGCGGAAAATAAGGGTGCTTTTCATCCGCAGATTTTATGATTCCTAGTTTAAATAAACCGTTATTTATTATTTTTATTGCTGCTTGATTTGGAGCTTGCATACTTGTACCGATTGTGTATAAAGCAATACCTGCTTCTTGCGCTTCATAAACTAAGTCGTAAATCTGTTTTTGTGCTTTTGTAAATTTCCCATTAGCCGGAATTGTACGAGTAACGTCTGCTGTAAAACCTCTATACTCAGCACCTAAATCCATTAATACCAAGTCATTACCAACTTTGGTTCTGTTGTTTTCTATATAATGCAAAATACAACCATTATTACCTGCACCAACAATTGAAGGATACCCCTCATACTCTGCTCCGTATTTTTTATACACAAACTCATGAATTCCTTGTAACTCAGTTTCAGACATATGAGGCTTCATTGCTTTCATTACCTCTATTTGACCAATGGCAGAAATTCTTACTGCCTTGGTTAATAATATTAATTCTTCAGCTGTTTTTACTTCGCGCATTGTGGCTAAGTTTGCTGATAAAAATTTTATATCAATATTTGTTTTTGACTCTAAAGCAAAAGTAATTTTTTGTTTAATTTCTTTTTTTAATGCATCTGTTTTAGCAATTTTATATTCTTTAATTAATTGGTCTTCTTTAATTTCAGCATAACGACCTTCCACTTGATTTATAAGTTGAATTACATTCGCACTCCTTTTTATTGGGGTTTCTGCAATATTATTATACACATATTCTTTTACTCCAGATAAATATATTTTTGGAACATAACCTGCTTTAATTTTAAACTCTTTTACCAAATCAAAAATATCTGCAGTATCGCTTAAATTTCTATAATCATCGTTAAATTTTTCAATAAAAACTTTATCAAACTTTTTAAAATCGATTGTTGTCTTTATAAAATCTTCACCATTCATTGCCTTTTTAAAACCAAGTTCCATTTTGGCTCCTTCAATTCCTAACCTTTTTCCGTTCCATTGTTCTGCTCTTTTATCTCTTTTTTGAACGTATAAAATCTCATTATAAAAACTTCCATTTTCATCCATTTGATTTTCGGAAAAAAGTATTAAAACAGCATTTGGTTCTCTGTACCCTGTTAAATAATAAAAATTTGGATCTTGATGAAAAACATAATCCACATCATTAGCTCTGTTTCTAATTGGATTTGCAAATAAAACTGTTACTGAGTTTAAAGGCATTTTAGAACGTAAAACTTCACGTCTATCTTTATGGAAATCTTTTGATAAAAAATCTTTTGGCAACTGCGAAAATCCGTTTAAAGAAAATGCTAAAACCAGGACAATTTGAAGTTTAAAAAAATTCATAAAAAACAATGTATAAGTTGCAGAATCAAATGTAACATTATTTATTTTTGATTTAAAAATATTAACAGAATATTAGTGATTGTTTATTGCGGATTTTTAAATAATTTAGCACGAAATTTAAGAATTCTTTAAACGACAACTAAATTTGGTCTTTTTTTAAATTTTTTCTTTAATTAAAATTTCTAAATATTATATAATGAAAAATATAGCATTACATACAATTCATAAAAGTCTAGGAGCAAAAATGGTCCCTTTTGCAGGTTATAATATGCCCGTGCAATATGAAGGAGTAACCGCAGAACATCATACAGTTAGAGAGTCTGTGGGTGTTTTTGATGTCAGCCATATGGGTGAATTTTTAGTTAGCGGAAAAAATGCGCTAGCTTTACTGCAGAAAGTTACTTCTAATGATGTTTCTAAACTAGAAATTGGCGATGCTCAATACAGTTGTTTCCCAAATGAAGATAATGGAATTGTAGATGATTTAATTTGTTATAAAATTAAGGAGAATCAATATTTATTAGTTGTAAATGCCTCTAATATCCAAAAAGATTGGAATTGGATTTCTTCATATAATGATGAGTTTGGAGCAGAATTAAAAGATTTGTCTGAAGATTATTCTTTATTAGCAATTCAAGGACCAAAAGCAGTTGAAGCAATGCAATCTTTATCTTCTTTAGATTTAGCTGATATTCATTTTTATAAATTTAAAATAGGAGATTTTGCAGGAGTTGAGAACGTAATTATTTCTGCTACTGGTTATACTGGTTCAGGAGGATTTGAAATTTATTGTAAAAACAATGAAGCAACTCAAATTTGGAACAAAGTTTTTGAAGCTGGGGCAGAATTTGGAATTAAGCCAATTGGTTTGGCTGCAAGAGATACATTGCGCTTAGAAATGGGATATTGCTTGTATGGAAATGATATTGATGATACAACTTCGCCAATTGAAGCTGGTTTAGGTTGGATAACAAAATTTACCAAAGAATTTGTAAACCATGAGGCATTAGCAAAACAAAAAGAGTTAAAACCTGAAAAACGTTTGGTTGCTTTTGAGCTGGATGAAAGAGGTATACCAAGACATGGTTATGATATTGTTGACGGAAATGGAAATGTAATCGGAAACGTTACATCCGGAACTATGAGCCCATGTTTAGGAAAAGGTATTGGATTAGGATATGTGCCTAGAATATTATCCAAAGCTGGAACACAAATTCAGATACAAGTGCGTAAAAAAGCAATACCCGCAACTGTGGTGAAATTACCTTTCTATAAAGAATAAATTTTAAAAAATATTTTCTCAAGAATTCTTTTTCAAAAAAATCGGAAAATTACATATCGAGGAACTTAAAAGAAAGGTTATTAAATGTAAAAACCCCAATGAAATTCATTGGGGTTTTTTATTTATTTATTTTAAAAATCTAGACGTTAAAACGAAAATGCATTACATCCCCATCTTTAACAATGTATTCCTTACCTTCTACTCTCATTTTTCCAGCTTCTTTTACTTTTGATTCAGAACCGAAAGTAATGTAATCTTTGTAAGCAATAGTTTCTGCTCTAATAAAACCTTTTTCAAAATCTGTATGAATTACGCCTGCAGCCTGCGGCGCTGTGGAGCCAATAGGTATTGTCCAAGCTCTTACTTCTTTAACCCCTGCTGTAAAGTAAGTCTGTAATTTTAATAATTTATACGCAGAACGAACTAACCTAGCAACACCAGCTTCTTCTAAACCAATATCTGCTAAAAACATTTGTCGTTCTTCGTAATCGTCTAACTCTGCAATATCTGCTTCTGTTCCCACTGCTAAAACAATTACTTCAGCATTTTCATCTTTTACAGCTTCTCTTACTCTTTCTACATATTCATTTCCTGAAACTGCTGAATCTTCATCCACATTACAAACATACAATACTGGTTTTGCAGTAATAAATTGTAAAGATTGAACGAACTCCATTTCTTTTTCCGAAAAATCTAATGCCCTCACTGAAATTCCTTTTAATAAAGTTTCTTCAATTTTTAGAAGTACTATTAATTCAGCTTGTGCCTCTTTGTTGCCGGTTTTTGCAGTTCTTTTAACTCGCTCTAAACGTTTTTCAACAGTTTCTAGATCTTTTAACTGTAACTCAATATCAATGGTTTCTTTATCTCTAACTGGGTCTATAGATTCATCTACATGAATAATATTGTCATTATCAAAACAACGAACTACATGTAAAATAGCATCCGTTTCTCTAATATTTGCCAAAAACTGATTTCCTAAACCTTCACCTTTACTCGCTCCTTTTACCAAACCAGCAATATCTACAATCTCTACAGTTGCAGGCATCACACGTTCTGGATTCACCAATTCTTCTAATTTTTCAATTCTTTTATCTGGTACATTTACAACTCCAAGATTTGGTTCAATAGTACAAAACGGAAAGTTAGCACTTTGCGCTTTTGCGTTTGATAAACAATTAAATAAGGTTGATTTCCCTACGTTTGGTAATCCTACAATTCCGGCTTTCATTTCTATAAATTTTGCGATTGCAAATATAGTAGAACTTTCATGAAAATTGAATTAAATCAATAAAGAAAGCGTATAACCATCAATTTTATTTATTTTTAGAAAATATTTTAGTATCAAAAGTTTTAAATGAACAAAATTACAGATCAATTTATTTGGAAAGCCCTAAAGGAAGGAGATCTTAGAGCATTTTCAACACTTTTTGAAATCTATTATCCGCAACTATACAGTTATGGTTTAAAAATATCTAAAGATATTTCCATAACAGAGGATTCTTTACAAGATTTTTTCTTGTATATCTACGACCATAGAGAAAATCTGAGTGATTTAGACAAAATTGCACCATATCTCTTTACTGCTTATAAACGTTTTTTAATTAATGTGATAAAAAAAGAGAAAAAAATAACCAAAACAGACTTTTCTCAAGAAGATGTATTAGATATTCAGTTTAATGCAGAAGAACTCATTACAAATAAAGAAACGGGTAATTTTAGAACAAAAAACATTCCTACTCTTTTAAATAAATTACCAAAAAGACAAAAAGAAGCCATTTATTTAAAATATTATAGTGGTTTAAAAGCTACAGAAATAGCTGAAATTATGGATATAAATTACCAAAGTGTGGTAAATATATTACATAAAGCTATTAAAAATTTAAAAGAAGAAGTTTCGATACTAAATTTATTCAAATAAAATTTATGGAAAATATAGAGTATATAAAAGTTAAAATACTCTTATTATATTAGATTGAAAGATTAAGAAGAATGATTAAGAAAAAGTATACTACAATTTATGATTTTTTAGATGATATCTCATTTACAAATTGGGTGCATCAAAATAATGGCACTGATATTGGTTATTGGGATTTTTGGATTGAAAATAATCCCGACAAAAAAGAATTGGTAGAAAACGCTAAAGCCCTAGTTTTAGGTGTTTCCTTTGATCAAAAATTTGTCAGTAAAGAAAAAATAACTTTAGAATGGCAAAAGTTAGAATCTAAAATTCAAGCAAAAAAACTTGTTCATAAAAGAGGATTAAAATATTTAAAACCATTTAGCATAGCAGCTTCTATTGTTTTATTGATTTCTTTTGGAGTTTACTTTTTAAATTTTAATAATAAAATTATCCATAAAACAAATTATGGAGAGATCTTAAATTTAAAGCTACAAGATGGTAGTACTGTTACTCTAAACTCAAATTCCAGTCTGTCTTATTATAAAACTGATAGTAGAAAAGTTTGGTTAACAGGTGAGGCTTTTTTTCAAGTTGAAAAAAAAATAGCTTCAAATGCAAAATTTTGGGTGGTAACAAAAGATTTGTCTGTTGAGGTTTTTGGAACTTCTTTCAATGTAAGCACAAAAAAGAAAAAAACAGATGTTTTTTTAGAGGAAGGGAAAATTTGGTTAAAATTAAATAATGGAGTGAATAAAAAAATGATTCCAGGAAATTATATTTCTTATTCATCAGAAAGAAATGAAGTATTAGAAGATAAAAATATTTTTAATCCTGTTATAAAAACTTCTTGGAAAGATGGTTCGTTACTCTTTGAAAACCTATCTTTGGAAAAAGCGATGGAAAAAATAGAAGAAACTTATGGTTATTCTGCAGTTTTTAAAGATGATATCAGTAAAAACACTTTAATAACAGGTGCAGTTCCTATTACAAATATCGACATTTGTATAAAGGCTATTGAAAAGTCAGTTAATGTACTTATAATTAAAAAAGAAAATAATTTAATTATAAGCAAAAAATAGGTGTAATTTTAAATTATTGAATGGTTCAAAAATTAGTAATAAAACTTATATTAATTGTTTTTGTAACTTTTTATTTTCAAAACACAACTGCTCAAGAGTTTAAAAACAATACAATTCCTTTAACAACATTACTAGATAAAATGAGTAATGATTACAAAGTATTCTTTACTTATAGTGCTAATCTTCTTAAAAATAAATTTATTCAAGAAAAAGGATTTAAAGACCTAAGTTTAAAAGAATCTATTTTTTTATTACAAAAAATTACACCCTTTCTTTTTGATGATTTAGGAAATAGTTATTATGTAATTTATCCTAAAAAAGAAAACGATAAAAAGAAATTTCTCGCGAAAAATAAAAATATTTTGTCTAGAGATATTTTTATTGATAGTACTTTTAAGAGCAATAAGATAATTGTTCGAGGAATCGTTTTAAGTTCAGACAATACTCCACTTGGTGGAGCAACTTTGCAAGAAAAAGAATCTTTAGAGGGGACCACGACAAATAGAGATGGAACTTTTGAATTTGAAACTCAAAAAGAAAACAACATTACAATAAGTTTTTTAGGACATAATTCTAAAACTATTAGCCTAAAACCAAATATATTTCAGTCAATTACTTTATTATCTGGACAAGAATTAGAAGAAGTACAAATAGTCGGTTCTAGAAATAAGAATAGGGTGGCTAATGACACACCGGTTGCCATTGATTTTATAGATATACAAGAAACTTCAAGCAAAAGTATACAGGTAGAAGTAAATCAATTTTTACAATATGTAATACCTTCGTTTAATGCCACAAAACAATCTGGTGCTGACGGTGCAGACCATATAGATCCTGCAACTATACGAGGTTTAGGCCCAGACCAAACTTTAGTGTTAATTAATGGTAAAAGAAGACACCAAGCATCTTTAATCAATTTATACGGAACTCGAGGAAGAGGGAATTCTGGAACCGATTTAAATGCAATTCCCATCTCTGCGATAAAAAGAATAGAATTATTACGCGATGGTGCATCAGCCCAATATGGCTCTGACGCCATTGCAGGCGTTCTAAATATTGTTTTAAAAGATTCGGATAACGAATTAAACGTCACTTCGACTTTAGGTTTTCATAACGCAAATAATAATACTGTCTTCCCGAATAGTGCTGATGGATTTACCTATAAATTAGGTTTAAACTATGGAACAAAGATAAATAAGGGAGGTTTTATAAATTTTACTGTTGAAGCCTTGTCCGCGGATAATACAATAAGACCAGGAACTGCAGCAAGAGAAAAATTTGGACAAGCAGCAGTAAAAAATGTCAGTATTTTTTTAAACTCAGAAGTTCCTATTTATGAGAACACCAAGCTGTACTTTAATGGAGGTTTTAATTATAAAAACACGGAAGCCTTTGCTTTTACTCGAAAATCTGATAGCGAAAGAAATGTTCTTAATATTTACCCAAATGGATTTAATCCACTGATTACTTCGAATATTTTAGATAATTCATTCTCCATTGGAATGCTTACAAATTTCAAAGAATGGAATGTTGATGTTAATAATACTTTTGGAAGAAATAACTTTCACTACTTCATTAAAAACACATTGAATGCTACGCTTGAAGATAATTCTCCAACAGAATTTGATGCTGGTGGTCATCAATTAATACAAAATACCACAAGTATTGATTTTTCAAAATACTTTACAGCGACCTCTTATGGGTTTAATATCGCTCTAGGACTGGAATATCGATTAGACAAATACAAAATATTTTCTGGTGAAGAAGCCTCATATGGTTCCTACGATATTAATGGAGATTTAGTCAACTCAAAAACTCCGGTTTCAGATTATAAAAATTATAATGGAGCAATAAGACCGGGTGGATCTCAGGGATTTCCTGGATATTCCCCAGAAAATGAAGTAGATCGAAATAGATCAAATCTTAGTATTTATATTGATACAGAAATAGATTTTTCAGAGAAATTCATGATCGGTTCCGCTTTACGTTACGAATATTATAGTGATTTTGGAAGTACATTAAATTACAAACTTGCATCTAGGTATAAAATTAACAGAAAATTTAATCTAAGAGGTTCTTTTAGTACAGGTTTTAGAGCCCCGTCTTTAGCTCAAAGTTATTACAATTTAACATTCACAAATTTTATTGGAAATACTCCTTCAGAATCATTTTTAATAGCAAATAATAGCCCTATTGCTCGGAGATTTAATATTGACAAATTAAGAGAAGAAAAGGCTAGAAATTTTAGTTTCGGTTTTACTGCAAAATTAAGTTCAAATTTTAATGCAACCGTAGACACCTACTCTGTTTTTATTAAAGATAGAATTATTTTAAGTGGTAATTTTGATGCCTCAAATTTAGGCCTAGGATTAGATAATGTTCAATTTTTTGCTAATGGAGTAGATACGAAAACAACTGGTATTGATTTGGTTTTAAACTGGAACAAAAGTATTGGTAATAAAACTTTTTCTATTGATTTTTCTGGAAACATAAATTATATGAGTATTTCAGATATCAAAAATAAAATATTAGACCAAGAAACTTTTTTCGGAAAAAGAGATCAACAATTTTTATTAGCATCAGCACCAAAAAGCAAATTTAATCTTGGTTTAAACTATCAATATAAAAAAATTAAAACTTCATTAAATTTTACCAGATTTAGTAAAATTACTTTAATTGATTGGCAACTTAGCCAAGATGTATCTAATTTTAATAATTCTGAGTTAGAACGATTAGAAGCAGCAACAGACATTTATCGACCAAAAATAACAACAGATTTGCATTTAAGTTATCAAATAAATACTCTAATTAATCTACAATTTGGTGCCAATAATTTGTTCAATATTTACCCTACAATACAAAATAGTTATACTGACAGTGGAGGATTATGGGATGCTACACAAATGGGAACAAACGGTTCATTTTACTATACAAAGTTGAATTTAAAACTGTAAATCTTGCGCTAATAATTATTTTTATATTTTTCTTAAAAAAAAATCATTTTTTTTAGAGTATATTTTTTCTTTTTCTTTCTTTTACAAACAGAGAGCTTTTTATTTAAACAATATATCAGCTCAATAAACACATTTATTAACTAATAATTTATTTATGAAACAAAAGTATTTATTAAAATTTTGTACAATTGCTTTTATGTTTATGCTTCCTTTAGGATTAATGGCGCAAACTATAAAAGGTAAAGTAACAGATTCATCTGGCGAAGGTTTGCCATATATGAATGTTGTTGAAAAAGGAAACACTTCTAATGGAGTTATTTCTGACGATAATGGAGAGTTCTCTATTAATGTAAAGAGTTTACCTACAACTTTAGTAGTTTCTTCTATGGGTTTTGAGACTAAAAATGTTAAAGTAATTCAGCCTTCTTATTTAACAATTGTTGTTAATGAAGATAATGCTTTAGATGAGGTTGTTGTAACAGGTTCTAGAACACCAGCAAGATCTAATACTAAAAGTCCATTACCAATTGATGTTGTATCTGCTAAAGATTTAATTTCAACAGGACAGACTTCTTTTGACAAGGCTTTACAATACAAGATTCCATCATTTAATACAGTTCAAACACCAGTAAATGATGCGACTTCTTTATTAGATCCATATGAAATTAGAAATATGGGACCAAGTAGAACATTAATCTTAATTAATGGGAAACGTAAGAACTTAAGTGCTTTATTATACACTCAAACTTCACCAGGACGTGGAGAAACAGGTGCTGATATTTCAGGTATACCTACAGACGCAATTAAATCTATTGAGATTTTAAGAGATGGAGCTTCTGCTCAGTATGGTTCTGATGCCATTGCTGGAGTTATGAATATTATCTTAAAAGACAGCCCTAATGGTGGTTCTGCTACTTTAAGAACTGGTATGACTTCTGAAGGAGATGGTGAAATGTTTGGTGTTTCTGTTAACAATGGTTCTACTATTGGAAACGGCGATGGCTTTGTTAATTATACAGTAGACTTTTCTAAAACAAGCTTAGCTAACAGACCTGGTACAGTAAATGCAAGAGGAGAAGCTGCTGACTTTGGAGCTAGTTTAGGATTTGTTGAAGAGTTTTTATCGAGAAAACCAGATGCTGGAAATATCAATGGATCTCCAGAAACTGCTGCTGCTAAATTTTTATTGAATGGTGCTTATAACTTAAGTGAAGAATCTAAAGTCTATTTCAATGCTGCTTTTATCAATAAAAAAGTAAATTCTTTTGCAAACTACAGAACTCCATATTGGAGAACAGTAGATAGCTTTCCTTATTTAGCTGATTTTTTCCCTGGCGATCACCCAACAAATGCTGGAGGGTATGATGGGTATGTTCCTACATTTGAAGGAGACTTGAATGATTACAATGCTACAGTAGGATTTAAATCTGTAATTAATGATTGGAATGTAGATGCAAGTTTTACTACTGGTGGAAATGCTCAAACATATAAAGTAAATCAATCTCACAACAGAAACTTTGTATACGTTCCAACATACAATGAAACAACTGGAGAATTTGATGCGACTTCTATTTACAGAGAAAATTCAAAACAGTCTTTTGATCCAGGTGGAACTCGTTTTTCTCATAACGTAGGAAATATTGATGTTTCTAAAATTTTATCAGATAATTTAAGTTTTGCATTTGGTTCAGAGTTTAGATACGAAACTTTTGAGGTTATAGAAGGTGAATTAGGTTCTTATGATGGTGGTGGTGCAGATTCATTTTCTGGAAATAGCCCAGAGAACTCAGGAGTTTTTACACGTTATAACTTTGGTGGATATGCTTCTTTAAATTGGAACCCTTCAGAAAATTTAACTTTAGATGGTACAATTAGAAGTGAAAACTATTCTGACTTTGGAAATGCATTTGTTTGGAAATTAAGTTCTGCTTATACTATAAATGACAAGTATACCTTAAGAGGATCTTTATCAACAGGATTTAGAGCTCCAACGTTGCACCAAATTTACACACAAAAAGCGCAGTATAGCTTTGTTCCGGGACAAGGAATTCAAGTTGGTGGTTTAGTAAATAATGTTTCTTCTCAAGCAGGTTTATTAGGTATTCCTAAATTAAAAGAAGAAACTTCTACTAACTTTACATTTGGTCTTGGAGGAAAAGTAAATAGAAATTTAAGCTTTACTGTAGATTATTATAGTATCAACGTTGAGGATAGAATTGTTTTAAGTACTGAAATCGGTGCTACTGCTGCAGGAAATACGCCTTTGGATCAAGTATTATCTGCTAATAACCTATCTGATGTAAGTTTCTTTGTAAACGCCTTAGATACTAAAACTTCAGGATTAGATGTAGTTTTAAGCTATGGTAACTTAGACGTTGGTGAAGGAAAATTAGGCTTTAACTTATCTGGAAACTATACAATTCAAAATGAGAGAGATGGGGATGTTAAAAATCCAACATTAGTTTCTAATGCTGGCCAATCTGTAGTTAATGCAACTCAAGAAGCTTTATTCTTTACCTCTAGACCAAAAACAAAGTGGATTTTAGGATCGACTTACGATATTGGTAAATGGGGATGGTCTTTAAACAATACTTACTTTGGAAAAACTACTTTCAAACAACAAGGTATGAGTACTGATTTAAGAACAGAATTTACTCCAAAAATTGTTACAGATTTAGGAATTAACTATAATGCAACTGATAAATTAACCATTGCTTTAAATGTTAATAACTTATTGAATGTATTACCTGAATGGTCGTTTAAAGCAGAAAATGCTGCAGGACAAGCTTTAATTGATAATACTACACTTAACGGTGCTGGTGTTACTCCAATACAAGAGCAATCTAACTTAATTACTTTTAACCAACGTTATTCTCAAATGACATATGATGGTTACCACTTTAGTCAATTAGGTACGATGTTTAATTTATCATTAAACTACCAATTCTAATACTTAAAACAATTTATACCAGTTTTATTATTTGAATGAATAAAACACCCAACTGTTATCAGTTGGGTGTTTTTTATTGAAATTAATTTATAATATATTCTTCAAATAAAAATATTCAAAAATAGCTTAAAAAAAAATCCTGAAAATATTCAGGATTTTTTTTTTACTATTTAGTCAAGAAATTACTTCTGATGCATGAATCGTTGCTTCTCCAGCAATTCTTCTTCAGTCTCCACATTTTCGTCATCTGGCACACAACAATCTACAGGACAAACTGCAGCACATTGAGGCTCTTCATGAAAACCTTTACATTCTGTGCACTTATCTGCCACGATGTAATAAATTTCATCTGAGATTGGTTCCTGATCTTCATCCGCATTCACAGAATTACCATTTGGCAAAACTGCATTTCCTTTTAAATCTGTTCCATCTGAATACTTCCAATCATCTGCTCCTTCATAAATTGCCGTGTTAGGACATTCTGGTTCACAAGCCCCACAATTTATACATTCATCTGTTATTATAATTGCCATAATTTTCTCTTCTGTTTTTGTACCTTTGCAATTGCAAAAATAAAGCCAAAATTACAGACAACCAAAATAAATGATTAGTATTCAAAACAGAATTACTGCACTTGTAAAACTAGGAGACTTTTTAGGTCAGTTTTCTATAGAAAAAGTAGAAAAAAGAGATAATATTGAACATAATGAACTCTTCTTTGAAGGCTTTTTACACCAGATTAAAATAGCTCAAGAAAGCAATTCTTGGTTTACAAAAAATAACATTTTATTCGCTTTAAATAGCATAAGTAAGTCACTAACTTACAATAGTTTATATGTATTTGTAGAAAGTGTTAATTTAAATATTATTTCATCTAAAAAAGTAGCGGTTATCATGGCTGGAAATATTCCGTTAGTGGGCTTTCATGATTTTTTATCAGTCTTAATTTCAGGTCATTCTGTCTTGGTAAAGCAATCATCTAATGACAAACATTTATTACCCTTTTTAGCAAAATATTTAGAGCACATTGAAGAGAACTTTAAAGGGAAAATTACTTTTACAGAAGAAAAGTTAACTGATTTTGATGCAGTAATCGCTACAGGAAGTGATAATACAGCTCGTTATTTTGAATTTTATTTTAAGAATAAACCAAATATTATCAGAAAAAGCAGAAATTCGGTGGCAATTATCACTGGTAAAGAAACGGAGCAAGATTTTATAAAATTATCTGATGATGTTTTTCAATATTTTGGTTTAGGCTGCAGAAGCGTTTCAAAATTATATGTACCAAAAGACTACAATTTCGATATGTTCTTTGCGGGAATGTATTCAAAGAAAGATATGATTCATAATGCGAAATATGCTAATAATTATGATTATAATAAAGCAGTATATTTGATGAGTCTTTATGATTTGCTAGAAAACGGTTTTCTCATGATTAAAGAAGATAAAAGCTACTCCTCTCCTATTGCGACCATTTTCTATGAATATTACGAGAATGAAATAGATTTAAAAATAAAATTACATCAAGACAAGGAAAAAATTCAATGTATTGTTGCTAAAGACTTTATTGAAAATGAAGTTGGTTTTGGACAAACACAATCTCCAAAGTTAACAGATTATGCAGATGGAGTGAATACTTTAGAATTTTTAACAAAAATATGACAACAGGGTTTTTAATTGTTGTTCAAACCAAATTAAAACAATAGCAAAATGAAAAAACATAATTTTAGCGCAGGCCCTTGTATTTTACCTGATGAAGTCCTTAAAAAAGCATCAGAGGCCATTCTGAATTTTAATGATGATAATTTATCATTAATAGAAATTTCTCACAGAAGTAAATCTTTTGTAGCTGTTATGGAAAAAGCACGTTCTTTAGCCTTAGAATTGTTAGGGCTAGAGAATAAAGGATACAAAGCTTTATTTCTCCATGGCGGTGCTAGTTTAGAGTTTTTAATGGTTGCTTACAATTTATTAAATAAAAAAGCAGCCTATTTAAACACAGGCACCTGGTCTGACAAGGCAATAAAAGAAGCAAAAGCTTTTGGCGAAATGTCAGAAGTTGGATCCTCTAAGGATAAAGGTTATAATTACATCCCAAAAGGATATTCAATTCCTCAAGATGCAGATTATTTTCATTGTACAAGTAATAATACTGTTGCAGGAACTCAAATTAAAGAATTTCCTGAAACCAATGTTAGTATGGTTTGTGATATGAGTTCAGATATTTTTTCTCGTCAATTAGAGTTTGAGAAATTTGATTTAATCTATGCTGGTGCTCAAAAAAACATGGGTCCTGCTGGAACAACCTTGGTAATCATTAAGGAAGATATTTTAGGCAAAGTTGAAAGATACATTCCTTCTATGCTGAATTATCAAATACATATTGATAAAGACAGTATGTTTAATACGCCATCTGTTTTTTCTGTTTATGTCTCTATGCTTACTTTGGAGTGGTTAAAAGATTTAGGCGGAATTCCATTTATTGAAGAAGTAAACAATAAGAAAGCAGCGTTATTATACGATGAAATTGATAGAAATCCATTTTTTAAGGGAATTGTAGCCAAAGAAGATAGAAGTACTATGAATGCTACTTTTATTTTAACGGATGATGGTTTAACTGAAACTTTTAATACAATGTGGAAAGATGCAGGAATTAGTGGAATAAATGGTCATAGAAGTGTCGGTGGTTATAGAGCTAGTATGTATAATGCTTTGCCCCTATATAGTGTGCAAGTATTAGTGGATGTAATGCAGGCTTTCGAAAAAACTCAAAAATAGAATATAAATTGTCATTCCGATTGAAATAAAGGAATCTTAATAATGAGATTTCCACGTTGTTTTAATCCAAGTAGTGACCTACAACATTATAAATGAAAATATTAGCAAATGATGGAATTTCTAAAAGCGGAATTGACGCTTTAGAAAAAGGAGGTTTTGAAGTAATTACTGTTAAAGTAGCTCAGAATCAGTTAGAAAATTATATTAATAAACATAATATTGACGCAATTTTAGTTCGCAGTGCTACACAGGTTCGACAAGAACTAATTGAAGCTTGTCCAAGTTTAAAATTAATTGGACGCGGAGGAGTTGGTCTCGATAATATTGATGTTGATTATGCCGAAGATAATGGCTTACATGTTATAAACACACCTTCAGCATCCTCTAGTTCTGTAGCAGAATTAGTTTTTTCACATCTTTTCGGAATGGTAAGGTTTCTTCATTCATCAAATAGAGAAATGCCTTTAGAAGGAGATTCTCGTTTTAAAGAATTAAAGAAAGCCTACTCTCAAGGCACAGAATTAAGAGGTAAAACAATTGGTATTATTGGTTTTGGCCGAATAGGACAAGAAGTTGCTAAAATTGCTATTGGGCTAGGTATGAAAATTTTAGCCATAGATGAACAAATAAAAAGTGCAGCAATTACTTTGGAGTTTTTTAACGGACAAAAAACTACTTTTACAATCGATACTGTCCAAAAAGAAGTATTGTTAAAAGATTCAGATTTTATCACTTTACATGTTCCCTCCCAGGATGATTATATCATTTCAAAAAATGAATTTGAACAAATGAAAGATGGTGTAGGCATTATAAATACAGCAAGAGGAGGTCTTTTGCATGAAGTGGATTTAGTATCTGCCATCTCGAGTGGAAAAATACAATTTGCAGGTTTAGATGTCTTCGAAACAGAACCAACTCCTGCGGTTCAATTGTTAATGAATCCTGAAATTTCTTTAACACCCCATATTGGTGCTGCCACAAAAGAAGCACAAGACAGAATTGGTTTAGAGTTAGCAAAACAGATAATAGAACTTTTAGGTTCATGAATATAATAAAAGCAAATTTACTTCGAATACAAAAATCCATTCCTAAAAATATAACGCTAGTTGCGGTTTCTAAAACGAAACCGATAGCTGACTTACAGGAAGCATATGATGCCGGTCAACGTATTTTTGGCGAGAATAAAATTCAGGAAATGGCTGAAAAATTTGATGCTTTACCGAAAGATATTCAATGGCATATGATTGGTCATCTGCAAAGTAATAAGGTAAAATACATGGCTCATTTCGTTGATTTAATTCATGGAGTTGATAAATTAAAAACCTTAAAAGAGATTAATAAACAGGCAAAAAAGCATAATAGAATTATCAATTGTTTATTGCAAGCTAAAATAGCTAAAGAAGATACTAAATTTGGTCTCTCTTTTGATGAGATTGAAGCTGTTATAGGATCAGAAAAAATCTCTGACTTAGAAAACATAAAGATTGTTGGTTTTATGGGTATGGCAACATTTACAGATAATCAAGAGCAATTAAAAAAAGAGTTTTTATCCCTTAAATCATTTTTTGATACTCAAAAATTGAGAGCTCTAGCGAGTAACTGTGAACTAAAAATATTATCAATGGGGATGAGTGGGGACTATCCATTAGCCATTGAAAATGGTAGTACCATGATTAGAGTTGGTAGTTCTATATTTGGCAATCGTAATTATTATTAGTAATTTTATATTAAAGAAAAGAATTTGTACGCAATTTTAGATATAGAAACTACAGGAGGTAAATTTAATGAGGAGGGTATTACCGAAATTGCTATCTATAAATTTGATGGTCATGATATTGTAGATCAATTTATATCTTTAGTGAACCCTGAAAAACCCATACAAGAATTTGTTGTACAACTTACAGGTATTAACAATAAGATGCTCAAGAATGCACCCAAATTCTTTGAAGCTGCCAAACGAATTATAGAAATTACATCAGATTGTATTCTAGTTGCGCACAATACCACTTTTGATTATCGAATTCTAAGTACCGAATTTAATAGGTTAGGTTATGATTTTAATAGAAATACTTTATGTACAGTAGAATTAAGTCAGAAATTAATTTTAAATCAACCATCGTATAGCTTAGGAAAACTTACAAAATCATTGGGAATTCCTATGACTGATAGACATAGAGCTTCAGGTGATGCTTTGGCTACTGTTCAATTATTTAAATTACTTTTAGAAAAAGATGTTAATAAAGCAATTATACAAAATTCAATAAAATATTTTGATAGAAGACTTCAGAAACAAAAATTAAAAACTTTAATAGAGGAAACTCCTAATATTCAGGGGCTCTTTTATATTCATGATATCAATGGAAAAGTTATTTATTTAGGAAGAGGTAAAAACATTAAGGCGGAAGTAAACAAACTTTTTTTAAAAGTAACGACTCGAGCTGTTAAAATCCAAGAAAGGGTGGAAACTATTTCCTTTGACAAAACAGGTAATGATCTTTTTACAAATTTAAAATACGAAATAGAATTAGAAGTTTTATCTCCAAAATTTAATTTTAAAAAGAAACATAAGAAAATAAACAAAGATTTTAATAATGAAGATTTTATAATTGTTGAAAAGGGAAGAGAAGTTGAAGAACATGCCATAATTTTAGTAGAAAGAAATGAAGTTTTGGGATATGGCTATACAAACTTAAAGTTTCAAGAAAATAGATTAGATATATTAAAATCTATATTAACACCTATTGCAAACAAAATAAAGGCTAAAAATATTATAAAAAATTATATTAATAAAAATAAGGTGCAGAAAATTATTAGGTTGTGAATGGTAATAATAATTTTAGTTTTTCCTTGTAATTTTTTTACACGTTTATAAAATTTCAAGAAGATTTTGGATGAAAATTAAAGTTTAAATACCATTGTGTAGTTTTTAACCAGAGTCAATTCAATATTAATCAAATTTTCTATATTTAATTTACCTCGTAAAGAATAAAATAATAAGCTCTAAGTTCAATAATAAAAAATCAAAGAAATTCTTATTACTAAAATCAAAAGCTTTCAGTTGAAGATCTCTTGCTTCTTAATAAAGGAAAATTTTTAGTAATAAAAATATTTGTAGTATTGTAAGAATAAATAAAAATGAAAGTTGGAAAAATCTAGTAAAAATTTAAATTGGAAAGAAAAACTTCATGAAATCATTTATGAAGCAGATACTAAGGAAGGTAAACTTTTTGATGTTGTTTTACTTTTTGCTATTATCGCCAGTATAGTTCTGGTCATGTTGGAAAGTATAGAAAGTTTTGATGAAAAATATCATTATTTTTTAAACGTTTCTGAATGGATAATCACTATCCTTTTTTCAATTGAATATATTTTAAGAGTTGTTTCTATTAAAAAACCATTAAAATATATTTTTAGCTTTTACGGAATTATAGATTTACTCTCAACAATTCCCAAATACCTGTCATTTATTTTAGTAGGTTCTCATAGTCTAGTCGCTTTAAGAGCATTGCGTTTATTAAGGGTTTTTAGGATTTTAAAATTAGCAAGATACGTAGGAGCTTCTAATAAATTGCTGGTCGCTTTAAGAGCCAGTAGAGCCAAGATTGCTGTTTTTCTTTTTTTTGTAGTCATCGTTTGTATTATTTTAGGAACCATAATGTATATGGTAGAAGGAGAAGAAAATGGATTTACAAACATCCCAAAAAGTATATATTGGGCCATTGTAACATTAACTACAGTTGGTTTCGGAGATATTGCTCCTCAAACTCCTTTAGGCCAATTAATTGCGAGTGTTATTATGATTTTAGGATACTCTATTATTGCAATCCCAACAGGTATCGTAAGTTCAGAAATGACTAAAAATCACACTGAATTAGACTCTAATACGCAATCGTGTAAAAGTTGTGCCACAGAAAATCATAAAGATAAAGCAGCATATTGCTATCATTGTGGAAGTGAATTAAATGCATGAAACACATAGAAAGAAATACTTTAATTACTATTGTTGGTCCTACTGCAATTGGAAAAACTGCTTTGAGTATAAAACTCGCAAAGCACTTTAACGCTGATATAATTTCTTGTGACTCTAGACAATTCTACAAAGAAATGACCATTGGCACTGCTGTTCCTGAAACTGCTGAATTAGCAGCGGCACATCATCATTTTATTCAAAATAGAAGTATTTTTGAAGAGTATAATGTCGGTTCTTTCGAAAGAGATGCACTTCAAAAGTTAGATGATTTGTTTGAAGTAAATCCCGTTCAAATTATGGTCGGTGGTAGTGGATTATATGTAGATGCTGTTTTAAAAGGGTTGGATTATTTCCCAGAAGTTGATGTAAAAATTAGAGAAGAATTAACCACCCAATTGCAAGAAAAAGGAATTGAACACCTCCAAGAAAAATTGAAAGAATTAGACATAGAAACCTACAATAACATTGCTATCGATAATCCTCATAGAATTATGAGGGCTTTAGAAATTTGTATTGGCAGTAATAAGCCCTATTCTTCTTTTAAAAACAAACCAAAATGTCCTAGAAACTTTAATTCAATTAAAATTGGCTTAAATGCGGACAGAGAAATCATTTACAACAGAATAAACCTAAGAGTGGACAATATGATAGCAAATGGTTTGTTAGAAGAAGCAAAAAAGTTACACTCAAATAAAAAATTAAACGCTTTACAAACTGTAGGTTACAGAGAATTATTTTCTTTTTTTGATGGTGATTTCACAAAAGATTTTGCAATCTCTGAAATCAAAAAGAATACAAGGCGTTTTGCAAAAAGACAACTCACATGGTTTCGAAAAGATCAAGAAATTTTATGGTTTGATTATCAAAAAAACAGCCAGGAAATAATTAAGAACATTTCTGATAAAATTAACGCTATTTAGCACTTCTTAGTTTTTGTAATTCGGCTACTTTTATATCTTTGCTTAACTAAACCTATATCATGAAATCAAAAATCACAGTTCTTTTTATCGCTTTACTAAGCACCATTTCTATTGCACAAACAAAAGTTGGTACAATTGATAGCGATTATATTATGAGTTTAATGCCAGAAGCCAAAGTGGTTTTCGAAAGATCCCAAGCCTATGGAGCAAAATTAGATTCTTCCTTTTCTCTTAAAACACAGGATTTTCAGGCTAAAGTTCAGAATTTTAAAAATAAAGAAGAAGAAATGGGAGAATTAATGAAAAAAACAATAATTAAAGAAATTTCTGCCCTAGAAGAAGATATCAAAAAATATCAAAGCAATGGTAATAAATTAATGCAATTAAAAAAAAATGAGTTAATGCGTCCATTGTATAAAATATTAAATAATGCAATAAATACGGTTGCTAAAAAGAATGGTTATACACAGATATTAACAACTAAAGGGAATCAGTTTGCTTACATCGATGAAAAATTTGACGTAACAAAATTAGTAATTGCAGAATTAGGTATTCAAAAACAGGAAATCAAAAAGTAATTTATTTTAAATTCTAAATTTAAAACCTCACTTTTTGTGAGGTTTTTTACTTAAAGAACGTGACTCATTTTCGAATCGTTTTACAAGATACCAGGTTAACTTTTATAATTGAAACAAAAGAATGCAAACTACTAAACTTACCACAAAAAGTATTTTACCTCTAACCTGTTCTCGTTCCGGAAGCTGTTGTTTTGGTAAAGCTGTTATGTTAAATCCCTGGGAATTATACAGATTCAGTAAAGAGAAAGAAATTAGTCCAAAACAATTTCGTGATTTGTACACTAACTTTGGAGGTATTCAATTACGTTTTGACGGAAAAACAGATAAAAAAGGACAACAAGCATGCAGTCAATATATAGATGGATTTGGATGCAGCGTTCATCAAGGTCGTCCATTAGCCTGCAGATTATATCCTTTAGGCCGTCAAATACAATTTGATAAGTCGCACTATATTCATGAAGGTAAAACTTTTCCTTGTTTAACTGATTGTTCAGAAGTTTTAAAATTACCAAAACTTAGTGTAGGTGAATATCTTAAAGGCCAACAAGCAGATTCATTTGAAAAAGCACAAGATGAATATTTAATCATAATGCAAAACATTGCTGATATTGCTTTTGAATTATTATTAGATTCTGGTTTAGCCGCTTCTGGAGATACAAATACACTTGCAGCATGGAGAAAATTAGGTGACGAAGATTCTGAAATGTTAGCAAAAAGAATTGGGGAAGAATGGTTAAATATTTTGATGTTACCTCAAATTAAAGATGATATTAAAAACCCTGTAATTTTTGCTCATAAACACAATGAACTATTACTATCAAAAGTAGAAGAAAAATTTGGAGCTCTACAATCATATCAAGAACTTCATGAAGCCTCAGTGATAATAATGAGCGTGGCATTGCATTTATCTAGAGGTATAGGTGCTGATACAAAAGGAATTTCTGAACATTGGATAGAAATTGCAAAAAGCCATGGAGCAAAGGAATAGTTTTAATTATTGTAAAAAAAACACATAATCACCTATTATTAGTAACCTAAGTAAATAAGAATAATATATTTTGAGTTGACTTTACAAAAGCTAAGGAATAAAAATGTCTATAACCTAAGAAGTTAATATTTATATTAAATAACAAATGTTCTCAAATAGATCAAAATAAATAATTATAAAACCCTGAATAAATAAATTAATGTCCATTTTTTTTCAATAGCTCAGGAAACTTCTTTTTAAATTTATTTAATCTTGGCACAGAAACAGCTTTTACATATCCTTGGTTGGGATTTCTTCTCTCAAAATCTTGATGGTATTCCTCTGCCTCATAAAACTTTGTATGTTGAATAACTTCTGTAGCGATTTTACCCTTATAGATGTCTTTGTTTAATTTATAGATTGTGTTTTCAATAATGTTTTTTTCTTTATCATTTGAATAAAAAGCAATGGATCTATATTGTGATCCATAATCTGGATGTTGCCCATTTACAGTTGTTGGATCGTGAGAGCCAAAATAAACTGTAACCAAGGTTTCAAAACTTACTTTTGTGGGGTTGTAATATACAGCAACTGTTTCTGAATGTCCTGTGTTCCCAGTTCCTATTGATTTGTATGTAGGATTTAATGTATGTCCTCCAGCATAACCAGAAACTGCTTCCTCTACTCCTTTTACACTCTCAAAAATAGCTTCTACACACCAAAAACAACCACTAGCAAAATAAGCAACTTTGGTTTCTTTAGTTTGTATAAAAGTTGTTTTCGTAACTTCTTCCTTCTTGGAAAAACCCAAACAAGAAATTAGAAAAAAAATGGCCGTAAAAGTAAAAACTGATTTAATAATTTTCATATGTTAATTTTATGTTACTATAATTGAAATTTTTGAAAAGACCATGAAATAGTCTTCAATGTAAATTTCGTAACTTTTAATTTGATAAAAAAATACTATTAACAATAAAGTCGTATTAAATTAAAACTTCATACAATTTGTTTACAACTTTAGCATTTTGTTAAGAAACCGGGTTGTACGAATCCTAATAGATAATTACTTTTGTTATTCAATAATAAAAAATATTAATGGAGCATTTTATAGTTTCTGCACGTAAATATCGTCCTAAAAATTTCGAGGATGTTGTTGGCCAACAAGCCATAACAAATACGTTAGAAAATGCTATAAAAAACAATCATTTAGCACAGGCTCTTTTATTTACAGGACCAAGAGGTGTAGGTAAAACTTCTTGTGCAAGAATCTTAGCAAAAAAAATAAATCAACACAATGTTGAAATTTCTGGAGATGAAGATTTTGCTTTTAATATTTTTGAACTGGATGCCGCCTCTAACAATTCTGTAGATGATATTAGAAGTTTAACAGACCAAGTTAGAATTCCGCCTCAAACAGGAAAATATAAGGTATATATTATTGATGAAGTTCACATGCTTTCGCAAGCAGCTTTTAATGCTTTTTTAAAGACATTAGAAGAGCCTCCTGCACATACTATTTTTATTTTAGCGACCACAGAAAAGCATAAAATAATTCCGACTATTTTATCACGTTGTCAAATTTTTGATTTCAAAAGAATTGGAGTTTTAGATGCTAAAAATTATCTAAAAATAATTTGTGGAAAAGAAAATATAACAGCGGATGATGATGCTCTGCACATTATCGCTCAAAAGGCAGATGGAGCCATGAGAGATGCTTTATCAATTTTTGATCGAGTGGTTAGCTTTTCTGGAAAAAACTTAACACGTGAAGCCGTTACAGAAAACCTGAATGTATTAGATTATGATACTTATTTTAATATGACAGGTTTGTTATTAGAAAACAAAATACCAGATGTATTAAATGCGTTTAATACTATTTTAGGAAAAGGATTTGAAGGACATCATTTTATAAATGGATTAGCAAGTCATTTTAGAGATTTGTTAGTTGCCAAAGACAAAGCAACATTGGCCTTGTTAGAGGTAGGTGACACAGCAAAAAAGAAGTATTTAGAGCAAGCTACCAAAGCGAGTATTCCTTTTTTAATGCAATCCATTAGCAAAGCAAATGATTGTGATTTAAACTACAGATCTAGTAAAAATCAGCGATTACTGGTAGAATTAACCTTAATGCAAATTGCCTCTATCACTTTTGATGGAGAAAAAAAAAAGTCAGCTAACTACATAATTCCTGCTACTTTTTTCCAAGCACTTTCGCCAGCTGCAAAAGAAATATCGAAACCAATTCAGAAAAAACCTGAAGCCGTTCAGTCTCAAAAATTAGAAGAACCAAAGCCAAAAGTTAAAACACCTGTTTTAAAGTCTGCAGAAAAACGTTCTTCTTCTCTTTCTTTAAAGAGTATCCATCAGAAAAAACAAGAAAAAAAATTAGTTGTTGAAGAAAATTTCGATAACCACCCAAAAACTATTTTTACAGAAAAATTATTACAACAATTCTGGAAAGAGTATGTGGATTTATTGAATAAAAAAGGAGAACGAAGTATGGCTTCGATTGTAGGTACTGATGTTCCTAGACTAAAACAACATTTCAAAATTTCTTTTACGGTTCCTAATAAATTAATGCAAGATCAATTTAAAAAAGGAAGACCAAAACTATTAAACTTTTTAAGGGAAAAACTAAATAATTATGGAATTAAAATTGATGCTATTTTAAACGAAACAGTAGAAAAAAAGTTTGCTTATACGCCTTTGGAGAAATTTAACAAATTGAAAGAGAAAAACCCACTTTTAGAAAAACTACGCCAATCTTTTGAATTAGATATGTAGCCATAAATTCGATTTTAAAGACCCAATTCTTACAGAATATAATTTCTACTCAAATGATTACAAAAAGATTGCTAGATTAAAAGTAGAAGGTAATTACAAGAAATGCTCTTAGTATATAAAAATTCATTGATAGTAGTAACAAGTTAACAAAAGCTCTAGTCAAATAGAAACTAATTGTTTTTGCTAAGTCACTAATTTTTTCCCTAAATAAGATAGCACTAATTCTTTTCTTTCTTCTGTTGTTTTCTGAAATTCTGGAACCAAATACAAGCCTTTATCTTTTTCAATAAATAATGGAATTGATTTTTCCTCCAAAGCCAATAAATCTAATGTTTTATAATATTCTTTCTCTGAAATTATTTTAACTTCATTAATTATAGGATTCTCTCTATAAGCCTCACATAAATTAATAAAATCATCATTAGGCGTGAAAAAGTTTTTTCTTTCTTCAATAGTTGCATTTTTAGTTTCAACAGAAGAAGCTATTTTGTAGGAGCCATGTTCTCCAAAAATCTTAGAAAAATTAGTTAGCGCTTGTTTATTAACAGCATCACTACCAGTAATTGCTATTAGGTAACCAACATCATTTAATTCTATATTATCGGTTAAATTATCTTGGTAAACATTAACATTAAAGGCTTCTAAACCATCATTTAGAGCCTCTTCAATAAAGTTTTTATTTGCATCAATCAATACTACTCTTTTCCCTTTATCTCTTAAAAAACGAGCAATTAATCTTGATGGACTTGAAGCACCAACAATAAGAATCGACTCAGAACTTTTTAGAAATACCCCTATCATTTTTGCAAATAATCTTGCTGTAGTAGCATTTAAAAGCACAGTTCCTAGCACAATCATAAAAACCAACGGTGTAATATATTCTGCACCTTCCACTCCTTCTTTCAATAACTTACTTCCAAATAAAGAAGCAATTCCTGCAGCTACAATTCCTCTCGGCCCTACCCAACTAATAAATAATTTTTCTTTAAATTCTAGATTTGATTTATAAGTACTTGCAAATACCGCCAGAGGTCTAATTACAAAAACAACGATTGCAAATAACAAGACTGTTTTCCATGTATACAATAACATTAAATCTTCGATATTAATATTTGCAGATAACAAGATAAATAACATAGAAATTAGCAAAACACTCAAAGATTCTTTAAAATAAAGTAATTCTTTTATATTCTTAAGTTTTCCATTTCCTAAAACCATGCCCATTACAACAACAGCTAAAAGACCTGATTCATGAGCAAATACTTCTGATTCTACAAATACTAGTAATACCGTTGATAAAGAAACAACATTTAATAAATAATGTGGAATTAATTTTTTGTTGATAACATAAGCTAATGCATGCGCAAATGTAAATCCAAAACTAGTACCAAATAATAAAATTTTTCCAAATTCCATTAATGCAGTTTTAGTAAATCCTCCTCCTCCTCCAACACTAATAAACTCAAAAACCAATACAGCAACTAATGCTCCTATTGGATCTATTAAAATTCCTTCCCATTTTAGAACTGTAGAAATATCCTTTTTTAGAGGAATATTTCTTAAAATTGGAGTAATCACGGTTGGCCCGGTAACAATGATTAATCCTGAAAATAAAAACGATAAATCCCAACCTAAACCAAAAATAAAATGTGCAACAATTCCTGCTCCAAAAAATGTAATTGCAGAACCTAAAGTGATAAGCTTTGTGATTACAGGGCCTACATTTATAATTTCATTCCTTTTAAGCGTAAGTCCACCTTCAAAAAGGATAATACTTATCGAGAGAGATACAAAATAATATAGATTATCTCCAGGGAATAATCCTTTTTCACCATTCCAAATGGGTTCTATCCATTTAGAACCATCTTCACTTAAATATGCTGCAGCGATTGGTCCTACTAATAAACCTATTAATATTAAAGGCAAAATTGCTGGGATTTTAAACTTCCAAGCAAACCATTGAGCCAATATTCCTAAAATTATAATTCCTGCTAACTCTAACATAAATCAATGTGTGCTTTTAATTGTAAATTTAACAATCTTTATTCATCATAAAAATTAAATTTATAGTTTTTTTCTTTCTTACAAAGTTCCTTATATTGTGCCAATAAACGATTTTTAAAGACTTCCTATTGCAAAAGATAGACAAAATACTTATTGGTGTTGCTTTTTCTCCAAACTTAAAACCAAACATTTTTGAAGCGGTAAGATTAGCTAATATGTTTGATGCTGAATTAGTAGGAGTGCATGTAGGCAAAAAAACTGACAAAAAAATTACTGATTTAAATGCTCTTTTAGAAGAAGCAGACTCTTTAAATAAAAATTTTAAAGTAATCTGGCAAGAAGGAAAACCAGTAGATGTAATTTTACAAACATCTTCTAACGAAAATATTGATTTACTAATTCTTGGAGCCCTTCAAAGAGAAAATTTATTTAAATATTATGTAGGTTCTATTGCTAGAAAGATTACGAGAAAAGCACCTTGCTCTGTTCTTTTACTAATAAAACCATCGGTTGAAAGAGTTTCCTGTAAACACATAGTAGTTAATGGTTTAAGCGACAATAGAACAGAAGAAACTATTAAAACTTCTTTTTTTATAACCAAAAAATTAAATTGTAAAAAAATTACCATCGTTGAGGAAATTAAACAAGAAGAGTTACACGTGAAAGTTAATGATGATATTTCTTTAAGAAGAGCCACTATTGCTAAGGAACGAATTAAAACAAGAGAAGATAGACGTGTAAAAAGTATTTTAAAGGATATAGATTGTTCTAATCTATCTGTAAAGACTCAAAGTATCTTTGGTAAAAGAGGTTATTCTATTGGTCATTATGCGAAACTTAAAAGAGCTGATTTATTAGTGATGAATGCTCCTTCTAAATTAAGTGTATTAGACAGAATTTTCCCTCATGATATTGAATATATTTTATCAGAATTACCCACAGATGTTTTAATTGTAAAATAAATGAAAAAACAAAGTATATTTAAAACATTTATATCTGAAATTCCACAGAATCTATTTGCTGGTTTTGTAGTTTCTTTAATTGCACTACCCTTGGGTTTAGGTTTGGCTTTGGCATCTGGTGCTCCTCCTATTTCTGGAATCATTGCTGCCATTGTTGGTGGAACAGTAGTTTCTTTAATTGGTGGTTCTAATGTGACAATTACAGGTCCAGGTAATGGTTTAGTAGTCGTAATATTAGCGGCTATAACAACACTTGGGAATGGAGATATGCACCAAGGCTTTTTATACACTTTGGCTGCCATTGTAATTTCTGGAATAATAATGATTATTTTAGGTTTTTTAAGAATGGGGTCTTTAGGTGATTTCTTTCCATCCTCAGCAATTCAAGGAATGTTGGCTGCCATCGGTATTGGTATATTCGCAAAACAGATACATGTAATGTTGGGCAATACTGCTACAAAGGGTAGTATTATTGAGTTACTTATTCAGCTCCCTGAGGGAATAATAAATCTTATCAATACTGAAAACTCTAGCATGTTTTATGCTGGTTTAGTGGGAATTGTGAGCTTACTGATTATGATATTTTATGGAAAAATTAGAAATAGATATTTTCAATTAGTTCCTGCTCCTATGTGGATTGTAGTTTTATGTGTGGGTATGTACTATTATTTTGATGTTTTTTCAAGCTCAGATTATCCGATTCATAAAAGCTTATTAATTAGTTTACCGAATGATATTTTATCAAATTTTGCTTTTCCAGATTTTAGTAAAGTGTACGAGCTTAGCTTTATAAATGCTGTAATTGGAATTACATTAATTGCTAGTATAGAAAGTTTACTCAGTATTAAAGCTGTTGATAAATTAGATCCTTTAAAAAGACGTTCTAATGTAAACAAAGATATTAGAGCTTTAGGATTGGCTACTGTCATTAGTGGCTTTTTAGGAGGTTTAAATGTTGTAACTGTAATTGCGAGAAGTTCTGTAAATGTAAATAATAACGGTTCTAACAGATCTGCTAACTTTTTTCATGCAGGCTTTTTGTTGGCTTTTATTTTATTATTTGCAACGGAATTACGCAAAATACCATTGCCCGCTTTAGCTGCAATTTTGGTTTTTACAGGGTATAAACTAGCTTCCCCAGAAAACATTAGAAAGGTTTTTAAAGTTGGTAAAGAACAATTAATTATTTTTTTAGTAACGCTGTTCACAACAATTGCAACGAGTCTAATTACAGGTATTTTAGTAGGAATTTTGATTACTTTAATCATTCATATTATCATCAACAAAAAAGCAAGTTTATTCTTTAAAAACATTTTAAAACCAAATGTATTAATGTTTAAAGAAGATCAAAAATATTATGTAAGTGTGAAACATTTTTCTAGCTTCCTAAACTATACCAAACTAAAATCGAAATTAAATCAAATTCCAGAAACAGAAGAAGCAATTATCGATTTTTCTATGTGTGATTTTGTGGATGATTCCGTAATGGAAAACATGAACAATTTCGCAGAAACCTTTGCCCGAAAAGGAGGTCATTTTGAAGTAATTGGTTTAGATGACTCTAAACCTGCAAGTGATCATCCATTTGCTTTGCGCAAAATTATCCCTAAACAAATACAGAAAATAAATAAAGTTTTAACGAAAAGGCAAAAATCAATAGAAAAAATTAGTTTAGAAATGCATTGGAAATACGATGCTTTTTCTGAGCAAGAAATGAAAGAATTACCCACTTTTGGATATTTTAAAAATAGAAGGATAAACAAAGTTTCTAACGTACTTTCTAACGGGGACTGCACTATTTTCGATGTACAATTTTCCGAAGGTGAAATGATTGCCAAACAAGTAATTAAGTCTACAATGCTGCATATTCACACAAAAAAAGACATTCCTTTTTTTACTTTGGATAAGGAAGGTATTTTTGAATATATTATGGACTTTGCTGGTTATAAAGATATTGATATCGATGACCATCCAGATTTTAGCAAACGATTTTATTTATCTGGGAAAAATCAAAAAAAAATAAGAATCTTTTTTACTGATGAATTAATTTTGTTCTTTGAAAGTAATAAACAATATCATATTGAAGCTTCAGAAAACGGACTCTTAATTATCGGAAATGAACGTTTTTCTAGTGTAAAAGAAATGAAAGCTCTAGCCTATTTTGGAATTGGGCTGCAAAAAATAATTTAATTATAATGTTAGGATTACAATTTGAGACAGAAACTTCTTGGGCAACAATAGCCAAAGATAACTTACAACAGATATTAACAGACCACGCTTTTTTAGAACAAAAAGCTGCTTCAAACGCGGTTTCTATTATTATTAATTATTCTGAAGAAACTGAATTAGTAAAAGAAATGAGCAACATTGCCATTGAAGAAATGCAACATTTTAAAATGGTACATTTATTAATGGTAAAACGTGGAATGGTTTTAGGGAGAGAACAAAAGAATGATTATGCCATTAGATTACAAAAATTTTTTACTAAAACAAAAGATCGAACGAATGCTCTAGTGCAGCGGTTACTAATTGCTGCTTTAATTGAAGCAAGGAGTTGTGAACGTTTTAAAGTATTTTCTGAAAACATGGAAGATCAAGAATTGGCTAAATTCTATAACAACCTAATGATTTCTGAAGCGAGCCATTACACTACTTTTTTACAATTTGCTCGTAAATATCAAGACAGAGAAATTGTTGACGCAAAATGGAGTGCATTGGTTAACTTTGAAGCAGATATGATGAAAGAGCGAGGAAGATTAGCTAAAATTCACGGATAACAGCGTTAAACAAGTTAATTTTAATTAATTTAAAAATATGTTCTCTAAAGAAGAAGCTGCATTATTGCGTAAAGAATTCTGGACAAGTTTTGGAAAGTCTTTTCCAAGGAAATGGTTGTTATATAACACTAAAATTAAGGGCTTCTCTTTTAAATTTGTTGCTGATAGAAAGAAAGCAATGGTTAGCTTAGATATTGAACACCCAGAAGAAATTGCGAATGAATTGTTGTATGATCAAATGATTTCTTTAAAAGTTTTGTTAGAAGCTGAAATGCCTGAAGTTATTTTTGATAATTCTTATGAGCTAGAAAGTAGAAAAATAATTCATAGAATTTATGTTCCTTTTGATGGAAAATTTAGCATTCATAATAAAAATACTTGGAGAGATTGCTATGAGTTTTTTGTAGAAACAATGCCTAAATTTGAACTCTTTTTCTATGAATATGAAGATTTTATTAAACAAGCTACCTAAATAATTCTTGCGCTAAATCTTATTATTAAGTTACGTTAAGGTTTGAAGCCAGATTCCTTTTTTTTTTGAAAAAACATGTAATCACAAGCTTAAATTGGTTATGAATAATTCAGGATTTAGTAATGCTACAAAAATCAACCAAAAAGAACAACTTAAATTATATGAATTATTTTTCTATTGAATAAAAGTAATACTAAAAGGATAATAGGGTGCTTCATT
Source organism: Polaribacter sp. Hel1_33_78 (assembly GCF_900106075.1). Classification (NCBI taxonomy): domain Bacteria; kingdom Pseudomonadati; phylum Bacteroidota; class Flavobacteriia; order Flavobacteriales; family Flavobacteriaceae; genus Polaribacter; species Polaribacter sp. Hel1_33_78. Next base: position 1,679,435 of record NZ_LT629794.1, on the reverse strand, counting down.
ATTACTTGCTTTAATTGCATTAATAATCGGGAAAATAAAAGAGAATACAACAACTGCTATGATTCCTATAATTCCTAAACCTAATAATAATATTAGTGGAATACACAATAAAATATAAATAAAAATAGAAATTCTAAAATTTATAATTGATTTTCCATGCAAGTTCATTCCTATTATTTCGTCTTTTTTTGTGAGCCATAAAACTAAAGGCACTATAAAGCCTCCAATTCCTGTTACAAAATCTAATAATTGACTTAAATGTGTTAGTACTAAAAGTTGTTTATTTTCTTTCATAATTCTTTTTATGCTTTGTGGTTGTCTATATACTAGACGAAAATTTGCTTGTTATGTTACAATTTTTACTTTAAAAATCTAAATTAACCTCCGTATATTTACAAAATGATTCAACAAGATACTATTATAGCTTTAGCAACTCCTGCTGGAGTTGGTGCAATTTCTATAATTAGACTTTCTGGTGAAAAAGCTATTGATATTGTTGACGTCAATTTTAGAGCTATAAATAAATCTAAGCTTTTAAAAGATCAAAAATCTCATACTATTCTTTTAGGTCATATTATAAATAAAGATACGATTTTAGATGAAGTTTTAGTGTCTGTTTTTAAAAACCCTCGTTCTTATACTGGAGAAAATGTAGTTGAAATTTCTTGTCATGGTTCTAGTTTTATTCAGCAAGAAATTATCCAGTTATTCCTTCAAAACGGTTGTAGAATGGCTGATAATGGTGAGTTTACAATGCGAGCTTTTTTAAATGGGAAGATGGATTTGTCTCAAGCTGAAGCTGTTGCAGATGTGATTTCATCTAATTCTGCTGCGAGTCATCAAATGGCAATTCAGCAAATGCGTGGAGGAATTACGAATGAACTAAAAGAATTACGTACTCAATTATTAAATTTTGCAGCTTTAATAGAACTTGAATTAGATTTTGCTGGTGAAGATGTTGAATTTGCTGATAGAACTAAGTTTAAAGAACTAGTTTCAAAAATCACATTTGTTTTAAAACGTTTAATTGATTCTTTTTCTTTTGGAAATGCTATGAAAAATGGAATTCCTGTTGCCATTATAGGCGAGCCAAATGTGGGGAAATCTACACTTTTAAACGCACTTTTAAATGAAGAAAAAGCGATTGTTTCTGATATTGCCGGCACTACTAGAGATGCTATTGAAGATGAATTAATTATTGATGGTGTTGCTTTTCGTTTTATTGATACCGCAGGAATTAGAGAAACTGAAGATGTTATTGAAAGCATCGGGATTAAAAAAGCATATGAAAAAGCAGAAAATGCTCAGTTGATTATTTTCTTGATTGATTCGAATAAATTTGCTTATTCAAGTGAAGATTTTTTACATGAAATTAAAATAATCAAAGATCGATTTCCAAACAAGAGATTACTTGTAATTGCGAATAAAGTTGATACTTTGTCATGTTACGACTCTTCTATATTACAATCAGAAATTGAAAACTTAATTCTTTTATCAGCAAAAAATAAAACAGGAATAGATGGTTTAAAACAAGAATTGACTTCTCTTGTTAATATTGGAGCTTTAAGTAATAATGAAACTATTGTAACCAATTCTCGTCATTTTGAAGCTCTAAATAATGCATTAATTGCTATTACCTCTGTACAACAAGGAATTGATATAGAAATATCAACCGATTTATTTTCAATTGATATTAGAGAGTGTTTGCGTCATTTGGGTAACATTACGGGAGAATATGATGTTGACAAAGATATTCTTGGACATATTTTTAGTAATTTTTGTATTGGTAAATAATTTGTATTACTAATAGCTTCTTTTGATAGATCTTTGTTTTCTTTGATAATAAAATCGAGTTAAAGTATTTCTTTTTTTTTACTTTTATTTAAATAACGTTTGTCCATTTTAAAATACATTTAGCATTTTCCTTTGTGGGTTTTATGAGGAGACATGAATTAAAAGCAAGTAAAATTTCACCCTATATTTAAAAGACAAATTATAAATTATATCAGAAAAATAAAATGAAAGCTCAAGATTTAGTTGGTACATATTCCATTATTGGAAGTAATCAAGATGCTTTAGAAAACGCATATAAAGGGGAACTCCATTTATCTTTAGATCTTAACAATAGAATTCTTGCAAAATGGATTATCAACAAAACACAAGAACAATTTGGGACTGGTTTTTTTAAAAACAATATTCTAGTAATCAACTTTAATTATAAATGTGAAGAAAAAAAAATCTATAAAGGTGTTGTAGTTTATAAATGTTTAAACAAAGATATTTTAGAAGGCTTTTGGTCTGAAGAGAAAGGAAATCCTAAATTTATTGGATCTGAAAATTGCTTTCGTATCAAAAAAAATAGACTTATAAATTAATTATGAATTGTCCCTGTAATCCAAATCGATTGTACAAAGATTGTTGCCAGAAAGCTCACAAAAACATAAAAAAAGTTATTTCTGCAGAACAATTAATGCGTTCTAGATATAGTGCTTTCGTCTTGGCGGATATAAAATATTTAAATAAAAGTCATCATAGCTCAACACGTCCTTCGAAAAAAGAATACAAAGAATTAGAACTATGGGCAAGGTCTGTGAGATGGGTTAAATTAGAAATACTAAATTCTAAAGAATACTTTGTTGAATTTAAAGCAACCTTTATAGAGAATGGAAGTTTTGATATTATTCAAGAAAACTCTGTTTTTTGTAAAGAAAATAATTATTGGGTATATCTAAATGCTAAATAATTTTAATTTTCAATACTATAATTTCTCTTTTTAATGGAGTATTCCAAAAGCTATTATATTGCCTTAATCTCCATTATTTACTCATTAAAATAACTTAAAAAGCACTTAATAACAGTCAAAAATCAAACGTCAAAAAAATTTAATTTAAACAAACTTATTCATTTATTTTTTTTGTCAGAACACATTTAAAATAAATCTATACTAAGATTTTAGTTTTTTTTAGATAAGCTTTCTTTTCGAATAATAATTAACATTTATCATATTTCAAAAAAAAAAGACACCTTAAATTTGCCTTGAATTTAATTGAAAATTAAAATAATTTTGAAGAAAAAGATCCTTGTACTATTATTCTTATTGAATAGCTATATTATAAACTCACAAGAACATTTTAGAAATGTGAGAATTAGTCCCGTTTTAAGTCACACATACATTCCTAAGGCAACCAATGATGGTGATAAAACCGTTATTGTGCCTTCAATTGGTCTAGATATAGAATATTGGTTTAATAAAAAATGGGGAATTGGTTTCCATAATGATTTAGAACTCGAAAGTTTTGAAATAGAAAAAGATCAACAATTCTTTATTGAAAAAGAGTTTCCTGTAGTTTTAACTTTTGATGCACTTTGGAAGTTCTTTAAAGAATGGATTTTAGTTTTTGGTACTGGTGTTGAAATTGAAAAAGCGGAGAATCTTTTTATAATTAGAGCTGGCTTAGAATATGAAGTAGAATTTGGAAATCATTGGGATGTTGCTCCCACTATTTTTTATGATTATCGTTCAAATAATTTTGGCACTTGGTCTATTGGTATTGGAATTGGTAAACGTTTTTAATAATCCTTTAAAACAGAAGAGTATATTTCCGCGAATTTCAATAGGTTAATAAATAAATCATGCTTCTGTTTATAAATAAATCTTTATAAAGTAATATAATAATAAATTCTAACTATTTTTTCAATGCTATAAAAGCTAAATCAGGATTATAGCGTTAGAACAACTAAAAAAAAAGTGAAGAAATTTTTGACTAGTAAAAACTTTTAAATTTAAATAAATTGAAGTATTTATTATTTGGGTGTTTATATATTAATTGAACTTATACATTGAATTCATTAGCATTTGAATTTTTTAAGAGTTCGCTTATTGAAAAAACATCTTTCAAAACATTCCTTTGAGATCTGCTTGGCATGGGAGTTAATTCTTTCCTATTTGCTTTAATATTGGTAAAATAATCATTTAAGGATTCTAAATAATCTAGCATATTTGAATTTAAATATACAATAAAATCGTATTCAGATGATTCACTTCTTAAACTTCTTGCACCTGCCTTTATAGCTGACTTTAATCCCTTTTCATGCTTTATGTCAACTATTGAAATTTTATTTCTTAATTTAAATTTTATATCTTGTAGTAAATGAAGTGTATTGTCAGTACTACCATTGTTTACAAAACATACGTTGTAGGCATCTAAATCTAATAATTTTTCTATTTCGTTATTTTCAATTTCTTTTTCGTTATTTAAAAATATAATAATGACTCCTGAGTTCATTAAAAAGATGTTTTTTGAAATTATTTAAAAGGCTTTGCTTGTAAATCTCTTACAGCATATGACCTTAAAATTATCATTTTTTTCATGATAATCTCTAAGTAACGAAATTAGTAACTTATTGAAGTAAAATTTTTATTTTTCGCTCTTTAAACGATATATGTAGACGAAATGCATGTTTTATTAAGACGAAAATTTAAAGTAAATCTAATCGCTTCATTAATTCTGGTCTTTTAGACCTACTAACCGGAATTACATCCTTTTTAATTAAAACACTATTATCTTCGATATCAATAATTTTTTTGATATTAATAACATAAGAACGATGAATTTTTAAAAATAACGAATCTGGAAGTTTTTCTTCTATTTTCTTTAATGTTGAGTGTACAATATAATTTTTATCTTCAGTTTTTATTTGAATATAATCTCCTCTGGCCTCAATTAAATATATACTAGGTAAATCAATTTTTATTAACCGTCTATCAATATTAATATAGAAATCGTTTGAATTATCTTCTTTTGTGTTATTTTCTTTTATTGACTCAATTTTATTTTTTTGAGCTTTTTGAACTGCTTTTTTAAAGCGTGATAGTTCTAATGGTTTAAGGAGGTAATCTATAATAAAATCATATTCAAATGCTTCTATAGCAAAATTAGGATCTGAAGTTGTTAATATAATTTTTGGAGGATTTTTTAATGTTTTCATGAAATCTAAACCATTAAAATCTGGCATATGCAAATCTAAAAAAATTAAATCTATTTGATTTTCATTCAAAAATTTAATAGCCTGTATGGCATTCGAGAACTCATCAACAACCTTTAACTCTGAAATTTCTTCACTTAAAGTTCGAGTAATAACTCTTGCCATTTTTTCATCATCAATAATAATACACTCCATGTAAAATAATTATTTTTCCATAATTGATATCGTTGTTGGTATATTAAAAAAATAATGCAAACCTATAAAAACTGGGGGTTTTCAAATTTAATAGCCATAACAACTGTTAAAAGAACTAAAATACTATTTTTTTATAAGAATAACACTTAAAGAGTTTTTATTTTTTTAATGTAAAATAAAAAATGGTTCCTTTATCTATTTCAGATTCAAGCCAAACTTCACCTTTATAGATATCTACAATTTTTTTAACTATTGATAAGCCTATACCTGATGAATCTTTTGATTTTTCAAGTGATTGAAATATTTTGAAAATACGTTCAAAATGTCTTTTTTCAATACCAATGCCATTATCTTTAATTGAAAACTTGTAAAAAGAATGAAAATCTTCCACGTCAATATTTATAAATCCTTCTTTTTTGTTACTAAACTTAATTGCATTTCCAATTAAATTTTGAAATAATTGTTGAAACTTTGTTTTATCACCTTTTATAGATGGTAGCTTATTTAAAATATTAATAGAAATATTTTTAGGTATGTATAAAACATTAATTAAGTTTCTTATTAGTGGGTCTAATTTCACATATTCATCATTCGAAACATTTGCATCTAAACTAGCGTACTTTAAAACATCAGTAATTAGATTATCCATGGTTTCTAAAGTTAAATCTAAATCTTGAAAATTTTGTAAACTCTCCTCATCAAATACATTTATATTGTCTGTTTTTATCCATGATATTAAAGCTGTAATACTTCTTAATGGAGATTTTAAATCATGAGAAACTATGTGCGCGTACTCCTGTAATTCCTGATTACTTTTTTCTAATTTTCTTAAAAGTTCTATATTTTTTGTTTCAGCCTCTTTTCTTTCCCTTAAATTTAGGGCACTTTTAAATTGCAATGCAACTATAACGGCTGTACTTTCTAATGCAGTTACATGTTCTTTTTTAAAATAATTCTTTTCTTTATGTTCGGCATCAATAACACCAATAATATGACCATCACTTATTATAGGCACCGTAATTTCGGAAAATCTAAATTCATCATCTATTATATATCTCTCATCCTTACTGGTATCATTTATTATTTCATACTTCCCAGTATTTGCAACTTCACCAACAATACCTTTTCCTATTGGTATAACTATTTTATTTAATATCTCTTTATTTGGAGATAATTTATTTCCTGATGCAGCTATTTGTTCTAAAGTATTTGTGCAATCATCAACTAAATAAATTACGCAATCATTCGTTCCTAAATAGCTAGCAATTTGATTAGAAATTAACCAAGCTATTTCAGTTATATTTTCTTTTCCTAAAATAGATTTTGCTATGTTGTTATTTAAGTCTAATATTATTTTCTTCTCTCTTTCTTCCGTTATATCTCTTATAATTCCTTGGGCTCCAATGGCATTATTAGAATTATCAAAAATAATACTTGCATTAATTTGAACCCATTTTATTTTTTTACTTTTTGTAATAATTCTTGCAGTATATTGATAAAAATAACCTTTTTTTATTAACTCTGCAAATGATTCCATTGCATAAGTATAGTCCTCTTCATAAATAAGATCTAAAACATTTATAGCTTCTTTTCTAAAATTATAACCAAAAAAACTTTCAGCAATATCATTTATTTTCAACACATTACCTTCCAAATCCATTGCAATGTAGGCATCATTTATATTCTCAAAAACACCTTGTAATTGAGAGTTTTTTTCTACTAAAAGGTCTTCTAGTTTTTTATTAACTTTTTTTAATTCTTCAGCAGTATTATATAGTTCTAAAGACTTACTCTCGAGAATTTCTTCAGCTAACGCTCTAGCTTTCTTTTGACGCTCTAATTCTCTTTGAAAGATTTCTTTTTTTATCAAACTTTAATTGAGTATAAATTTGTTTGGAATCTAGTAACGCAAGGTAACAATAATTTTGATTTTATAATTTATAATATTAGACATTAAAAATGGTAATCCTATCTAAATAATATAGAATACACTTCATTATCACTCTTTGAAGTCCCTCGAACCATTTTTTTAATACTCTTAACATTATTTAAAAGTAAATTCCATAAATTTTTTCATATGAACAACTATTGATAATAAATAATTAAGACTCTTTAACTAAACTAATTTATTTCCATTTTAATGAAGGTAATTTTCTCATCATTTAATTCTACAAAACTGAAATATTTAGTTAAATAACTTTATTTTAAAATTATTCAAGTAAAAAGAGCATAGCTCATTTAAGAAATTTAAAATAAATTCACTAAAACTAAATTATGTCATTTTATGATTACGGTATTTTATAATTGATTAATAGTTATACTTCTATAGATAAAATTCAATTAAATATAGATGAATTAATAGAATACAAAATCAGAAAATAAATTTATCTTAAAAACAACTTCGTGCACTGCTTCCAGCAGAAGATAAAATAGGTTCTAATGGAGAAATAAAAGGTATGCCTAAACCCAAACCTCTTAAAATAAATAAAGTGCCAATAAAAACAACAAAAATTGGAATTGCTTTTTGAATATTTTTTCTGAAGTTACCTTTGGTAAAGCGGCCTAAATAAACCACCGCTGTCATTAACGGAATGGTACCTAAACCAAATAAAAACATATATAAACTGCCTGACAGTGGATTAGAAGCTGCTATTGCTCCAAAAATAGCCATATATACCAAACCACAAGGTAAAAAACCATTTAAAAATCCAATGGTAAAAAAAGTGTCATTTCCTTTCTTTTTCAACTCTTTTCCTAAGCTATTTTTTATTCTGAAAATGATGGTACTTATATTTTTAGAAAAACTGAATTTTTTAAATATTCTAGGAAAAAGAATTATAAAAATCATTAAAACACCTGTAATAATCGATAATTGCTGCTGAAATCCAAAGAAATAAAAACCTTTGCCTAAAATACCAAAAAGCAAACCAATGAAGCTATAAGTTAATAACCTTCCAAAATGATAACTTAAAATTTGGAAAAAAGTTTTTAACGGTTTCTGTCTGTCTACCGGCAGCATAAAAGCTATTGGACCACACATTCCTATGCAATGAAAACTCCCGAATACACCAAATATGATTGCAGATAAAAACATTATAAGTTTAATTCTTTTTTAAATAAATAATCTTTTTTCTCATAAGTCCAAGACACAATAATGTTCCAACGACCATCTAATAAACGTTTCTCAGGCACGAGCAAATATGGTTTAGAGATTGAAATAGGTATTTCAAAATCTAATTGTTTATTAGATGGTCTGTATAGGAACACTTTTCCATTAATCATTTTATAATCTAAATCTTTCGGAAAATTTACGGTTAGTCCGAATTCAGAATGTTTTAGTTTTACATTCTCTATTAAATTTTTTGCATTTTTCTCAGCTTCAATTTGTTTTTGGTATTGTAATTCTTGCTGATAATAGATATCAGTTACTAAATCATAACTGTATTTATTATTTGTACTCATAGTAATTACAAAATACATAATAAAACTTATAAACGCCGCAATAACAATAACGATACCTGTACCCCAATTTATTTTCATAATTCTATTCTTTTATCTGTAACTTCTTGGTCCTAGAAAATTTGTAAAGGTGGTTTCTATTAGTCTAGTTCCACTAAAAACTCCTATTTCTAATTTTATTTTATCCTTTTTTATAGCTGAAGTATTTAACTCTATAAATAAAGTTCCTTCTGCTAAACTTTGTTTTGGAATTATAAAGTTATGATTTGAAACTAGTTTTATTTTACCTGTATGAGACAAAATTTTATAATTCACATCTTGAATATCTTTTATTGTTTTATTGATAACTTTGTAGGTATACACATTACTAATAATATTATTTTCTTTGTGTTCATATAATTGTCCTGGTAATCTTAAAATGTTAGCCTCTACTTCATTTCTTAAAAACAACATTCCTATTAAAATACCTAATAGTATGAATAATACGGCTGAATAGCTTTTCATTCTTGCTGAAAACTTAAATGTTTTCTTTTTAGCAATATTATCTTCACTTGCATATCTAATTAATCCTTTAGGCAAACCTATGTTTTCCATCATATGATCACATTCATCTATGCAAGCTGTACAATTTATACACTCTAATTGCGTACCATTTCTAATATCAATACCAGTCGGACAAACTACCACGCATTGTTTACAATCTATACAATCTCCTTTTCCTGCGACTGTTCTGTCTTCATTTTTTCTAAATTTAGCTCTTCCATTTTCTCCTTCTCCCCTTTTGTAATCATACGCTACATTTATAGTTTTGTTGTCTAATAAAACTCCTTGCAATCGGCCATAAGGACAGGCTATAATACATACTTGCTCTCTAAACCAAGCAAAAACAAAATAGAATACACAAGTAAAAATCATAAGAGATATAAGTGTTCTAATATTATCTAAGGGGTTTCCTTTAATAAAACCTATAACTGTATCACCTCCAATTAAATAAGCTAAAAAAACATTGGCAATAATGAAAGAAATGATAAAAAAAATAGACCATTTTAGAATTCGTTTTCTTATTTTTTCTGCATTCCAAGGTTGTTTACTGAGCCTTATTTGTTTTCCTCGATTACCATCAATCAAATGTTCAATTTTTCTGAAAACCATTTCTAAAAAAATAGTTTGTGGACAAATCCACCCGCAAAAAATTCGACCAAAAACAACTGTAAAAAGAATTATAAAGACGACACCTACGATCATTGAAATTACCAATAAATAGAAATCTTGGGGCCAAAATTGAAATCCAAAAATATTAAACTTACGTTCTAAGACATTAAATAGTAAAAACTGATTTCCTTTAATTTTTAAAAATGGTGAAAAAAGAAAAAAAATCAAAAGAAAATAACTTACATAGCTTCTATATTTATAAAACCTGCCACTTGGTTTTTTTGGAAATACCCAAGATCGTTTCCCATCTGAATTCATGGTACCAATGCTATCTCTAAAACTTTCTTTGTTGGGTATTTCCATGGTATTTCTATAAAAACCTAACCAATTATTCTTTTTAACTTTATTTGTTAAACTTTTTTCTTTTACACTTTATTATTCTTGAACCCATTTTTCCCCTTGAGCTATTTTTGCTTTTGCTGGAGTAGTTCCTTGCAATGAAATTACATAACTAGAAACTTTAGCTATGTCTGCTGCTTTTAAAGTTTTATTCCAGGCAATCATTCCTTTTCCATCTCTACCTCCATTAGAAATAGTCATAAAAACATTTTTAACACCACCACCAAGAAACCAAAATTCATCTGTTAAATTTGGACCTATAGATCCACCTCCATCTGACAAATGACAAGATGCACAGTTTAAATTAAAAACAGCTTTACCTCTTTTTAAATCTTTACTTTCTGTCAGTAGAGTTACGTTTTCAGCTGTAATTAAATCTGTAGCCGTAGATTTGTATTTATCTATTTCCGTTCTTGCCGCTGCTACTGCCTTTTCATATTCCATAATTTGATTATCTCCGTCTAAAACCTCAAACCTTATTAAATAAACAACTGCAAAAACAATAGTTGCATAAAACATATACACCCACCAAGGTGGAAGAGAATTGTCTAATTCTCTAATACCATCGTAATTATGGTCTAAAATAATTTCTTGCTCTTGTTCTATCGGTTTTACTTTTGTCCAAGATTTTATTAGCTTTTGAATCCAGGCATCTGCTGCTTCTGGCACAATACCCTCTTTTTCATTTTGAAATTGTCTTACCTTAGTTACTGCAATAATATTTACAATTTCTTTTAAAGCGACTACTAAAATTAATCCTATTAATGCCAACCAGACAAGAGGGTTTTCATAAAGATCAAAGGGGTTCTCATACACCATAAAAGATTTCGCAAGTGCTATAAACGTAACTATTACAAAAATTACATATACTGTGGATTGAAAATATTTTTTCATTTTTATTTATTTTACTAATGATCTAACGGTAAATTACTTACGGTATTTATATACTCCTTTTTTGCTGTAAAAACCCACCAAAATAAGGCTACAAAAAAAGTGAAAAATATTATTAGTGATATCATTGGATATATTTCTATACCGGTGATACTCTCCATATGATTTTTTACAAATTTTAACATATTTTCTAATTTTTATCGGTTTTTTGCTCGTCTTTAACTTTAATATCTGTTCCAAGTCTTTGAATGTAAGCTATGATAGCAACGATTTCTCTATTCTTCATTTCAACAAACTCTTCTCCATTTTCCTTTGCATACTTTTTATCATCTGCATAATTCTTAGCAAAATCTAAATCTTGATGTAAATTGTCTTCAATTTCTTTTCCTTGAACATCCATTGCAACTTGTGCATTTGCTATTTCTTCTTCTGAATAAGGAACTCCTAAAGCAACCATAGCTTTCATTTTACCTTCTGTATCAGATTTATCAAGGACATTCCTAATCATCCATTTGTAAGATGGCATAATTGACCCTGGAGATGTACTTTGTGGATCGTACATATGGTTTAAATGCCAACTATCAGAATATTTTGCACCAATTCTGTGTAAATCTGGTCCGGTACGTTTACTCCCCCATAAAAATGGATGGTCATACACGAACTCACCAGCTTTAGAATATTCACCATAACGCTCTACTTCACTTCTAAAAGGCCTTATCATCTGAGAGTGACAGCCTACGCAACCTTCCCTTATGTATAAATCTCTTCCTTCTAACTCTAAAGGAGTGTATGGTTTTACGCTACTAATTGTTGGTATATTAGACTTCACTAATAATGTTGGTATAATTTGAACAACACCTCCAATTAGGATTGCAACTGTTGCAAAAATTGTTAATTTAATTGGCTTTCTTTCTAACCAAGTATGCCAACCTTCACCTTTTGTTCTATATTTAGAAACCTTGGCTAAAGCCGCTGCTTCTGCTAGCTCATCTTCTACTCCACTGCCTGACTTTACAGTTTGTACAACATTGTATAACATTACAATTACACCTATTATAAACATAGTTCCTCCTATTGCCCGCATCCAATACATCGGAATAATCTCATTAACTGTTTCTAAGAAGTTTCCATACGTAAGAGATCCATCAGGATTAAACTGTTTCCACATAGAAGCTTGCACGAAACCGGCAACATACATTGGTAAAGTGTATAATATAATTCCTAAAGTTCCTATCCAAAAATGGAAGTTTGCTAATGGCACTGAATATAATTTTGATTTAAACATTCTTGGTATTAGCCAATACAGCATTCCAAAAGTGAAGAATCCATTCCATGCTAGTGCACCAACGTGAACGTGTGCAATAATCCAATCAGAAAAGTGTGCTATTGCATTTACATTTTTAAGCGATAACATTGGGCCTTCAAAAGTTGCCATACCATAACCTGTAATTGCAACCACCATAAACTTTAAAACAGGATCTGTTCTAACTTTGTCCCAAGCACCTCTTAAAGTCAATAAGCCGTTTATCATCCCCCCCAAGAAGGAGCAATTAACATAACAGAAAATGCAACTCCTAAATTCTGAGCCCAATCTGGTAATGAGGTGTATAATAAATGGTGCGGTCCTGCCCAGATATATATAAAAATTAAAGACCAAAAGTGCACTATTGATAATCGATAAGAATAAACAGGTCTATTTGCAGCTTTTGGAACAAAATAGTACATCAAACCTAAAAATGGTGTTGTTAAAAAAAATGCAACTGCATTATGACCATACCACCATTGCACAAGAGCATCTTGAACGCCAGCATAAACAGAATAACTTTTTAAAAAACTTACTGGTAATGCTAAACTATTAAAAATATGAAGCACAGCTACAGTAACAAATGTTCCTAAATAAAACCAAATAGCAACATATAAATGACGTTGTCTTCGTTGTAAAATTGTCCAAATCATATTTACACCGAATGCAACCCAAACTAACGCTATTAAGATGTCTATTGGCCATTCTAACTCTGCATATTCTTTTGAGCTAGTGTACCCCAAAGGAAGAGTAATTGCGGCTGCAACAATGATTAATTGCCAACCCCAAAAATTAAAATTACTTAAAAAATTACTTGCCATCCTCGCTTTTAACAATCGCTGAAGTGAATAATAAACTCCTGCATAAATTGCATTTCCTACAAAAGCAAAAATTACAGCATTAGTATGTAAAGGTCTTAAACGTCCAAAACTTAGCCAGGATATGCCGTCTGTAAGATTTGGAAATAAAAACATAAAAGCTAATAGTAAACCTATACTAAACCCTACTATTCCCCATAGTAATGTCGCATAAATGAATTTTTTTACGATTTTATTATCGTAATAAAATTGTTGCATCTCCATAATTTAATGTATTAATATTTAGTTAATTTTCTTGTTTTTCTTTACGAGTTCATCATCAAATAGCATGCGAACAGATGGCGTATATGAGTCATCATATTGCCCTCTTTTTACTGAATAAATAAATGCTATAAAAAATATTAATGCCACTAAAATACTTAAGGTAAGTAGTAAATATATTACGCTCATATCTTGCCTGATAATTTAATATTTCAAAAATAGTTTTGATACAATTCTTAATATATGACTTTTATCATATTTGAGTTTTTAACAAAAAAAAATCAAGAAGATTAATAATATTGTTGTTTATTTTGGTAAAAAAAAGTTTCTATAAAATTGTTTTAAACACTTTAAATTGTCATTGAAAATAGTTTTGTTGCCGGTTCTTTTTCTTGCAACCTTTTATCAAAAGCCATGCAAATATTTCTTACAAAAGGTCTAGCATGTCCTGGAATTGAGAGAGAGTTTTCTTCAATTTTCACCAAACCATCTTTTTGCAGTTCTTGTAAAAGACCTAAGTGCATTTCAATATTTTTGATTTGAGTTGATTTTTCTTCCCAAGAAGTAGCAAAATGACACATTATATTTAAAATATGCCTTCTTATAATTTGATCTTCCACGGATAATAGATGTCCTCTATAAACTGCAATTTCTCCTAAATTTACAATTTGTTGGTATTCTTTAACCGTTTTTACATTTTGTGCAAATCCATACCAAGAATCAGAAATTGCTGACATTCCTAAACCAATCATTAATTGAGTTTTGTTGGATGTGTACCCCATAAAATTTCTATGCAATGTTTTGTTGATTGTCGCCTGATATAAACTATCGGTCTTTAACGCAAAATGATCCATACCAATTTCTTCATACTGCAATTCAGAAAATAGTTGTTTTCCAATTTCATATAACTCTCTTTTTTCTTCATTTTTTGGTAAATCGTTTTCATTAAATCCTCTTTGACCTACACCTTTTACCCAAGGCACATGAGCATAACTATAAAAGGAAATTCTATCTGGCTTTAATTCTTTTGTTTTATCGATTGTATAAATAACGTTTTCTTTGGTTTGAAAGGGCAAACCAAAAATTAAATCGTGACTTACTGATGTGTAGCCAATTTCTCTAGCCCATTTTGTAACTCGTTCTACAACTTCAAAAGGTTGAATTCTATGAATTGCTTTCTGAACCTTCTCATTATAATCTTGTACGCCAAAACTGACTCTCGTAAACCCAACATCAAACAAAGTTTGCAACTGTTCTTTAGTTGTATTACTTGGATGTCCTTCAAAACTAAATTCTGATTCTGCATGTTTTATTGCATCTTTAAACACTCCATCAATTAAAACTTTTAAATTCTCTTTAGAAAAAAAAGTAGGTGTCCCTCCTCCTAAATGCAACTCTTTAACAATGGGTACTTCATCAACCAAATCAACATATAATTTCCATTCTTTTAAAACCGTTTTGATATACTCCTCCTCTACTTCATGACGTTTTGTAATGTGTTTATGGCAAGCACAAAATGTACACAAACTCTCACAAAAAGGTAAATGAATATAAAGACTAATACCCTCTAATTTATTGCTCTCATTAAAAGAATCTCTAAATGTTTTAATCCATTTTTTTTTGTGAACGTTGCTTCGTCCCAAAAAGGAACTGTAGGATAACTAGTATACCTTGGACCTGGAATATTATATTTTTGAATTAGTGATTTTATCATTTTTATATTATTCCGTAAGTTCTAAGGCAATTTCAATCATTTCTTTAAAAGTATGTTCTCTTTCTTCTGAGGTAGTTCTTTCTTTGGTAACCAAACTATCAGAAATTGTTAAAATTGATAATGCATTAACATTATGTTTTGCTGCAACTGTATACAAACCAGATGTTTCCATTTCTACACATAAAACTCCGTAATCTGCCCATTTTTTATAACTTTCAAAATCATCGGCATAAAACTCATCAGAACTTAAAACACCTCCAGCTTTAATAGGAATATTTTTTTCTTTCGCAACTTCAATCGCTTTTTGAAGTAATTTAAAACTTGCTGTTGGTGCAAAATCTGCTCCACTAAAACGAATGGTATTTAATCCTGAGTTCGTAGAAGTTGCCATAGCCAAAACGATATCTCTAATCTTAACTTCTTTTTGATATGAGCCGGCAGAACCTACTCTAATCAAATTTTTGACTCCATATTCATTAATAAGTTCATGGCAATAAATTAAGGTGGATGGAATCCCCATCCCTGTGCCTTGAATAGATATTTTTTTACCTTTATAAGTTCCTGTAAAACCTAACATTCCTCTTACATCATTGTATTGAAAGCTATCTTCCAGAAAAGTTTCTGCAATCCATTTCGCTCTCATAGGATCTCCTGGTAATAAAACTGTTTCAGCAATTTCTCCTTTTTTGGCTTCTATATGTACGCTCATAATTATTTGATTTTATTTCCTATTAAATTAGTTGAAATTGTTGTGAAGACAACAACACTTATGGAGCTTAAAGGCATTAAAATTGCCGCTACCACCGGTCTTAACTGACTTGTTACCGCAAAGTACAATCCAACAACATTGTAACAAAGTGATAATAAAAAGCAATATTTTATAATTGTCATTGCTTTTTTTGATGCCTTAAAAAAATCTTCAATTTTATCAAATTGTGAAGCATCTAAGATAGCATCACATGCTGGGGAAAAAACATTGATATTTTCTGATAAAGAAATACCTACATTACTTTGTGCAAGAGCTCCTGCATCATTTAAACCATCACCAATCATAGCTACATTTTTATTTTCTTTTTGAAATGCAGCAACCACCTCTAATTTATCATTTGGTTTCTGGTTAAACAATAATTTGGTTTCTTTTGGGAAGTTTTCTTGTAAAAAATCTTTTTCTCCTTCATTATCTCCAGATAGTACAGCTAAATCATATTCATTATTTAAGGATCTAAATAGTGAATTCACTCCTTTTCTGTATGAATTTTTAAAAGTGAATTTACCGTTATAAATATTATTAAAACTGATATGCACTGAGGTGTCTAAAGACTTAATTTCATGATCATTATTGACAAATGAACTTGAACCTAATTTTAATTTATCTTCTTTATACTTAACTTCAATTCCGTGACCAACAACTTCTTTATAATTAGAGATTGCAATTGTTTCTACTTCAGCAAAAGTCTTATATAAAGCTCTGCTCAAAGGGTGATTAGAAGCTCTTAAAGCACTTTTTAAAATGGTTTTTTCTTGATGATCCAAAGCAGTTCCATTATAAGAAATTGTTTCTTCTTTACTAGTTGTTAACGTTCCTGTTTTATCAAATATTATAGAATTTATACTTGCCAATTGTTCAATAACAGTTGCATTTTTTAAGTAGAATTTTTTCTTTCCAAAAATGCGTAAAAGATTTCCTAAAGTAAAAGGAGCTGCTAATGCAATTGCGCAAGGACAAGCAATAATTAAAACTGCTGTAAATACATTTAATGCTTTTGAAGCATCATAAAACAGCCAAAATAGAGTTGACAAAAAAGCAATACTTAAAACAAAAATTGTAAAATTTTTACTGATTTTATCTGTTAATGTTTTAAAGGAAGAAGATTTGTCTTTATTAAAAACATCATTACTCCAGAGTTGTGTTAAATAACTTTGAGAAACTGATGCTAAAGCTTCTATTTCTAAAACTCCTGAAAGTTGTTTACCACCAGCAAATAATTTATCTCCAGATTTTTTAGAAACAGGCACAGCTTCACCTGTCACAAAACTGTAATCTATTTGTGCTTTTCCATTGATAAGAACACTATCAACAGGAATTAATTCTTGATTCCTAATCAATAATCTATCACCTTTTTCAACTTCATAGATTTGTATATTTTCCTCTTTTTGATTTGATATAATTTTGGTTACTGCAATTGGAAAATAGGATTTATAATCACGTTCAAAAGACAAGAAATTATAAGTTTTTTGTTGAAAATATTTTCCTAAAAGAAGAAAGAAAACTAAACCTGTTAAGCTATCAAAAAAGCCAGTTCCTAAATCAAAAATTATTTCAATCGAACTTCTAATAAACAATACAGAAAC
The DNA here is from genome assembly GCF_900106075.1 of Polaribacter sp. Hel1_33_78. Taxonomy (NCBI): domain Bacteria; kingdom Pseudomonadati; phylum Bacteroidota; class Flavobacteriia; order Flavobacteriales; family Flavobacteriaceae; genus Polaribacter; species Polaribacter sp. Hel1_33_78. Next base: position 1,661,905 of record NZ_LT629794.1, on the reverse strand, counting down.
TCCTAGAGCAATAGGTACATCAATATTTAATATTTTAGAATTTAGACCTTTATAAGCCGAAATAAAATAATCATTTGCCGCATAAAAAACTACTGGTAGTGAAAAGAAAAACATTAACCATCTAAAAATATTTTTATATTTTTCTATCCAAAAACCATCCACTTGAAAATATTCTGGAAATGATAAAAACATAACATTTCCAAAAGCAAAACCTGCAATTCCTAATTTATAAATTAAACTTCTATCTACATCCTTTCTGCCTGTCTCATAATCTTCTAAACTAATATAGGGATCATAACCAATAGCAGTCAATAAAAGGACAATTACTTTAAGAGATATTGTTTCTGAGTTAAAAGAAATCCTTACAGTTTTCTTCAGAAAATTTACTTGTGAAGAAGAAATTTTTGTATTTAATTTATGTAAATTTTCCAATACCCAAATACAAGAACTACAATGAATGTGAGGAATGTATAAGGTTACTATTGCCTTATTTCCGTCAATAAAATCTAATAGTTTTTCCTGTATACTGTTATTTTCAAGAAAGTCATACTTCCCTTCAATTTCAGAAGGAATTGCTCCTGGAGTATCTTGAAAATCGTAATAGCATGTTAAATCATTTTCAAAAAAAATTTCATAAACTGTTTTACAACCATTACAACAGAAAAACTTATAATCTAACTGAATATCAGCATTCTTACAAGAATCTCCACAATGATAACAATGTGTAGTCTTCATATTTACTCTTTTGCCTAAACAAATTTCTGATAAGATTTGAGTTTAAAATATGATTTTTGTCAGTTTTTGAATATATTTGGAACAATAATAAAGACCTTCAGTCAATGAAAAACTGTGAACAATGCATAGTACGTAGACTTAATTCTCTAAAACACCTTTCTAAGGACGAGTTACTGAGGATGGCGGCTTGTAAAACATCTAAAATCATTAAAAAAGGCCAACCTATTTTTGAGGAAGGTGAGCATATTAATGGTGTTTTCTGCATTAAAAAAGGAATTTGTAAAGTCTCCAAAATGAGTGAAAACGGAAAGAATCAAATTGTAAGTTTGGTAAAACGTGGAGATTTAATAGGTGAAAGAAGTTTAGTTTCTGATGAAGTTTCTAATCTAAGTGCCTTTGCCTTAAATATTATGTAAGTGTGTTTTATACCTAAAGATGAAATAATAAAGGATTTAGAAAAAAACCCTGACTTTACTATGGATATTCTAAAAACTATGGCTAATTCTTTAAAAAAATCTGAAAATTCAGTTGTAAACATGGCACAAAAAAATGTGAAACAACGATTAGCTGAAACACTTTTAAACTTGCATTCAGAATTTAAGACAAACCAAGAGAATGCTATAAACATTCATCTTTCCAGAGAAGATATTGCAAATATTATTGGCACGGCAACTGAATCTGCAATTCGATTATTGTCAGATTTTAAAAAAAAAAGAAATTATTGCATTTAAAGGAAAAGATATTATTATCGTTAATAAAATTAAACTGGAAAAAATAGCTCAAGGTTTTTCCGATTATTAATTTTAAATCTTCATTTTTTATAATTTTAAGTTTTAAACTTCTTAAAATTTATTACTCCCCATAAAGCGTTGTTTTTTAGATTTTTAATTATTTTATACAAAATTATATAAACTACTTAGAAATCTATTTTTTTATCATCAATTTTAATTTATTTCTTTTTTGTATTGCTCTTATCATTTATAATTTTTTAAAAGTTTTACTTACATTATCTTTGTAGCATACACATATAAATTATGAAGAAGCTAATTATTTTTTTATTGGTAATAATTTTATTTATTATTGGTTTTGGAAAATACAATCAATACAAAAGGTATCATTCCCCTGAAGTAAATTAAAATTGATGACAAAAAGCTAGATCTAGAATATTATAACCAAGATCTAGTGCTAAATTATTATGAAGCTGTTGAAGAATTAGATAGCTATATTATGTTAGAATGGTCTGCAAAGGATATCGATGTAAGAGCTCCAGAAAATGATGATATCCAAACAAAAACGGCCGTTAAGAACTATTCAAAAAAATTAGCAAAAGTAAATTACTATGAAGCTAGGCTTGTAAACTCGTTTAAACATAAAGAAAAAGGTCTTTCGAATAAAGAAATAAAATTCTTGGAAGAAAATGGAGTTGATATAGAAACGTATAGAAATCGAGAAAAATTTTTAAAAATTCAAAGTTTATTCGACCCAAACATAAATTTGTACAAAGGTGAAAAAAATGCAATAATTTTTGAAGTACAAAAAAGATTGGTAACACTTGGTTATAATATTACTATTGATGGTGTGTACAGAATAGAAACTTTAAAGGCTATTAAAACTTTTGAAGAAAAAAATAATCTTTTAGCGGATGGTTATATCGATGCTTTATCTTTAGAATTGCTGTTTAAATAGATTCAATAATTTATATCTTTATTAAATCCAATGTTTTTCTACGTTGGATTTTTTTTGTTTCAGTCTCTAAAAACTTCTCTACAAAATAAATTTCTTTTGGAATCTCAAACTTTAAAAGTTCAGATACATTAAAATTGAGGTTTTTTCGATTTCCTTCAATAATCAAAATTAATTTTTCGCCTAGGGTTTCATCAAGTTTTCCTGCAACAAAAAATCGATTACTAATAATTTTTGAAAGCGCCTTCTCTATTTTTTCTGGATGTAATTTAATTCCTCCTGAATTAATTACATTATCAAAACGACCTAACCACTCAAATTGTGTGTCTGAAACAATTTGTACTACATCATTTGTGAAAACAATTTCATCAGCAACTTTTAATGCTTTAATAACTAAACAATTTCTAGCATCTACATAAATTTGAACATCTGGTAATAATTCATAGAAATTAGGAATTACATTAATCCTATTTAACTTTTTTACTGCAATATGAGTTATGGTTTCTGTCATACCATAAGTAGCATAAATAACCGTTTCAACATTCTTTAATTTACGCTCTAATACTTTTGATACGACTCCTCCTCCTACAACCATTTTTTTTATCAAATTAATTTTAGACAAAGAATTTTCAAGTTGTAAAGGAACCATGGCAGAAAAATCATATTGCCTACTAACTTTTTCTAAAGGGTTAGAAGTTGATTCAATAACATCCAATTCCCAGCCTAAAGTAATCGCTCTAATCAACATTAATTTACCAGCAATGTATTTTACTGACAAACACAATAAAGCTGTTGTATTCTCTTGTAAACCGAAATAGTTCCCTGTAGCTTTTGCAGAATTCAGAATATGCTCCTTTTTCAACAAAATTGATTTAGGAATTCCTGTAGAACCCGAAGTTTGAACGGTTATACTTTTATCAGCAGAGAACCAACTTTGTAAGAATTCGTGTATTTCATCTGACAAACCTATTGTATAATCGAAAATTTCATCAACAGAAGAAAAAGAGACTCCATTTAATTTAAAACTTTTATGAAATTTATTTTGTTCTAATTTCATCTAATCAGCTATAATTTCTTCAAAATTTACTGGTTTAACAACTTTACCAGTTAGTTTTTCTAACCAGTTTTTCCATCCATATTTTTTAGCAAACAACAATAATATTAAGGGATACAAAACAAAAACAGGTAAAAACATTTCCCAAGTTAAAGAGGGTTCTGAGGTGTCTATAAAAAGCGCGTCAGTTTGAAAAACTGTCCAATCGGTAGTTATTAAAAAAGCTGCAAACATATTATTTGAGGCGTGCAGGCCTAGCGCTAATTCTGTGCCTTCATCCATTAAAGTTGTAATTCCATAGAAAAAACCAGTACCAATATAAAAAACCATCGTTATACTACCTAACTTTTGGACTTCTGGATTTGCACCATGTAATAAGCCAAAACAAACTGATGTGATGATTAGCGGAGCCCACTTGTTTTTTGCTAAAACTCCAATTCCTTGCATAAAATAACCCCTAAACAGCAACTCTTCAAGACTCGTTTGCAAAGGAATAAATATAATTGAAATTGCCACTAAAATGAAAAAAGGTTTTGCATTAAAATTATAAGTATAATTTTCTGGAGCTAATAAAACACCTATAATTGAAAGCAAAACGACTATAGTTCCCCAGCTTAAAAAACCAAACCAAAAACGCTTCCAATCAATATTTTTTCGACTGGTAACAATAGATGTTACAGTTCTTTTATGAATATATTTAATCGCAATAATTAAAAAAAACAGGCCTACAGCAAACATAATAAGCATTAAAAACAAAAATAAATTTTTGTTCATACCTAAAGTCATAAAATTATCTGCAGCAGCATTTAAAAACTCTGTGATATTTTCTGAATATACTGCAGCCGAAATTATTAAAGGAACTACTCCAATAATTTGCCATCCAACAAAAACTAAAATAATAGTTAAAACCCAATGATACCATTCATTCTTTCCTGTAAAACCTTGTTGTATATAATTCATTTTATTTTATAATTCAAAAATTTATTCAAAACTACGTTATATTAAAGTCCCAATTTATACTTGGGTTGTATTGTATCGTTCCATTTTTTACTTTTAATGGACTTATAAAATTATTGGTAAACAAACTACCTGTTCCTAAACCTTGAGGTAAAGTGCTTTGCAATGTATACGTAAATTGTGCAATTGCACTTAAGCCTATATTGCTTTCTAAAGCAGAAGTAATCCACCAATCACATTTATTTTGCTCTGCAAGTCTAATCCATTCTTTACTACCAGCAAAACCACCAATTAAACTTGGCTTTAAAATAATATATTGTGGTTTTATCGTCTCTAATAATATATTTTTCTCTTTCTTAAAAAATACACCAATTAACTCCTCATCTAGTGCAATTGGCAAAGGTGTTTTAGAACATAATTCTGCCATTTCTTGAACCTGACCTTGTTTAATTGGCTGTTCGATAGAGTGTATTTCTAACTCCGATAATCTATTTAATTTCTCTAACGCATTTTTTGAGTTAAAAGCACCATTAGCATCAACCCTTAATTCAATCTCATTGGATGAAAATTCCTTCCGGATAGATTTTAGGAGCTCCAGTTCCGCCTTAAAATCGATAGCACCAATTTTCATTTTAATACAAGAAAAACCAGTTTCTAATTTTTCCTTAATTTGATTTTTCATAAACTTCTTCTCTCCCATCCAAACTAAACCATTAATAGGAATTGATTTTTTTCCTTTGGTAAATTGGGATGGAAACAACTCAAATGAAGTTTCAGACTTCAGGGATAAAAAAGCTTGTTCTAATCCAAATTGAATTGATGGAAACGCCCATAGTTCTTTTAGTAAAAAATCTAAACCAAGATTAATATTTTGACAAGCCCAACTCAATTTTTCCTCATAATTCGAAAAATCATCTATGCTTAAACCCCTAAACAAACCTGTTTCTCCAATACCTTTTTTACCTTTTTTATCTAAAATGATAAACCAGGTTTCTTTAGTTCTTAAAACTCCACGTGAAGTACCACTTGGATTTTTAAAATTGAGAATATATTTTTTGTAATTAGCTTTTATCAAAATTCAAGATTGGTTTTTTCCGCGAATGTTTTAAAATTATTCAAATAAGTTTGATCTTGTTTTTTGAAGGTTCCTTTAAAATATGGAAACATGCACGCCATTAAATAAGATTCACTTCGACAACTAGAGTTTAAAGTAATATATGTGAACCCACCTTTTTTTGTAAAAATATAATCGTCCCTTTTCAACATATTTTCAGCATCAAAAAATAACGTTACTTTTTCATTTGGGACGTAAGCAATTATTTTTTGTGTCATGGTAATTTCTTGCCCTTGATTGTCTACCACCATTTTATAAAGACTTCCGGTTTTACCCACGTTCTCTTTAATAATAGTAAAAGATTTTATTTCCGGAATCCAATTTTTAATATTTTCTGAGTTATTAAATATTTGAAAAACATCTTCAATAGATTTATTTACAGTAACTTGAGTTGTGTAAGTTGTTTCTTTTATGAACAGACCTGTCGCAAGAAAAACAACAATTACCGCTGTAATTATACCTAAAATTATTTTTATTGTTTTCATAATTATGGATTAAAAAATTTGGCCAATTCCAAAAAGAACAGCAAATAAAAATGTACTTAATGCTACTTTTTTAAGTTCACTATCTAATTTCGCAGGAACTTTATTTTGTGCCACTGTCTTAATATTTTTAATTAAAGGAACAAAAGAAACCAAAAAAATTAGTTGATACAACGATTTAAAATCTAAAAAGACATACAGTAAAGCTGATGCTAAAGCTCCTATTATTAAAAAATAATGATATTTTTTTGCCTTGTCACTTCCAAATTTAACAACTAACGTATTTTTGTTATTCTTTTTATCTTCTTCTCTATCTCTTAAGTTGTTTAAATTTAACACCGCAGTACTTAACATTCCTATTGAAATTCCAGGCAAAAATATGGCTATATTAATATGTTTTGTGAATAGAAAATAGCTTCCTACAACACTTAATAATCCAAAAAATAGAAACACAAAGACATCTCCAAAACCACTGTAACCATAAGCTGAATTACCAACTGTATACTTTATAGCTGCTGTAATTGATATAATTCCTAAGCCGAAAAACAAAATGGAATATCCGAAATTTTCTTTTCCTAAAGCTACATAAATAAGTAATAATGCCATTATTAAAGTAATAATTGTAGTCAGTATCATCGCAGTTTTCATTTGCATTGGTGCAATTGCTCCTGATGCCACCATTCTTGCTTCTCCAGTTCTATTTTTATCCGAACCTTTTATTCCATCTCCATAATCGTTGGCAAAATTTGATAATATTTGAAAACCCATTGTTGTTAAAATGGCCAACCAGAAAGTGCTAGATAATAAGACAGAAGGTGCATCATTTAATACTGAATGATTATGACTTAATTGATTGCCAAGAATACTTCCAACAATAATTCCAGAAACAGATAAAGGCAAAGTTCTTAAACGTGCTGCTTTTATAAAACTTTTTACATCCATAAACTTTTGCTTGTTTCAACTTTAAATAAAGTATGATTATAAATTTGTATTGCATCGTTAAAATGAATACAAGGAATTTTAATTTTCCCTGAAGCAGTCTGTAGAATAAGATCTGCAACATTACTTCTTTCTTGAAAAATATTTTGTTTCATCTTAATATTCTGAACCTTAAAAATTTCTAAATAAGTTAAATGAGTTTCTAATAGACCACTTCCCACGAGGAGCATTGATTCCGAAATTTTATAATAACGCTTTTCCACTTTTTTAAGTATCAAAAATATAATTAGAGGTGCGATCACAACTACAGAATACAAAACTTCTAAAGAATCAACAACATAGACTAAAACTGTATATAAAGTGATTGTAAAAAATGAAAGTATAAAAAACAATCGTTTTTTATAATAGTTATCTGTTCGTTTCTTTTCAGAATTTTCAAGCTGAGCTGTGTTAAATAAGCTTGATTTAACAGTTTCTACTTGATTTCGTTTGCAACCCACAATTCTAATGAGTTTATTTTTTTTAACATTTATTTTACCACTAACAGCTTGTTTGAAAGTAATAAACGAAATGCCAAAAAGTCTTTTAATAGGATTTGTAGAAATGGTAATACTTTGTACTTTCTGTTTTTTTAAAACTATAGATTTCTTTGTTAATAAACCTTGATTAATTTCGAAAGCATCCTTTTTTAGATATGCAACTAAATTAAAATGAATAAGAAATACTCGAACAAAAGAACTTATTAATGCACTTATAGTTAAAATAATTATACAAATTATAATAATTAAAATACTGCTAGAAATAGTATTTGTATTTTTATCTATAAATCCGTCCAATAAATCCCTATTACCTAAACTATCAAAAATTTGCTGAATTTGTTGAAAAAAACCTAAAACAATCGCTAAAAATAAAAATAAACTTTGCAAGTGATTTTGAGTTAAACTCACTTTTAAAAGCGCTAAAAAACTGACATGAATTAAAGGTTTTGACTCTTTTGTACAATCTATCTCTTCATTTTTTTTAGAAACTTCTGTTATAATTTCTTTCAATGCCTTTGCCTTTTCCAGAGATACTGCTCTGATTGCAATCTCTGTCTTACTAGAACCTGCTGTTTCTAAACTTACTTCAAAAACATCAATAACTTGCTGAATAATATTCTGTTTAAAATTTACATTCTGTATTCTTTCTAAAGGAATAGACGTATTGGTTTTTTTTAGAATTCCTTGCTTCAAGATAAAATGTTCTTCTGCAATTTTAAATTGAAAGTTTTTAAAAACCAAATAAGCTCTTATTAAAAGAAAAACTAAAATGAGTACTACACCAGCATACATATAATTTAATCTACCATCAGAAATTTCTGAAAAATCTTTTAAAATAAGAAATAAGAGAATCCAAGTTACCTTTATACATTTTATAATTGAATTAATGTAAATAACAAAAATTCCTTTAGGAGATTGTTTTGAAAAGCTAGAAAAATCAAAGGAATTATTCATCAATTTTTGTAATAATGAATTCTTTAAGCTGAATTGCAACCTCTTTTTTTAGTCCTTTAACAACTAAATCATCACTACTATCTCCAGCAGTGTAAACACTTAAAGATGCTAATCCAAAGAGACGTGAAATAGGTTTTTCATCAATTTCTACATGTTGTATTCTTGAAAAAGGTACTGTTGTTATTTTCTTAATTAACAATCCTGATTTATAAGAAATATCTCTTTCTCTTAATGCATATTTTTTCATTGGAAAACCTAGCTTTAAATACAAAAAAATAAATCCAAAAATAATTATAAAAAATGTATACAAAAGAATTGTGTATGCTTTCAACTCATCCAAAAACAAAAATTGATGCAGTAAAACTAAACCTATAAAAAGTGATATGAAAAATAGAAAATAAACAACAAGGATTACCTTAAAATATTTTCTATCGATCTTTTTAAACTCAATTTTAGTAATGTCAGGTAATTCTAAAACTATATTGTTAAAAAAAGCTGCCATTGTATTTACAATTTATTAGCTTCAGCTATTAACTCTGCAATATCTTTTACTAAAACTTCAGCTTCCTTTTCTTTAAATTTAATTCCGTCGGTCATCATTGTATTGCAGTAAGGACAGCCGGTTACAATAATGTTTGGTTTGGTTTTTAGAGCATCTTCTGTTCTTAAAACATTAATTTCTTTATCACCTTTCTCCGCGTCTTTAAACATTTGAGCACCTCCTGCACCGCAGCATAAAGCTGTCGCTTTATTCCGTTTCATCTCTGTAAGATTCACACCCAACCTTTTTATTAACTCTCTTGGAGACTCATATACCTCATTGGCTCTTCCTAAATAACAAGGATCATGAAAAGTCACTCTTTTTCCCTTGAGAGTATCGTCATCAATTTTTATACGACCTTCAGAAATTAAATTTTGTATAAACTGCGTATGATGAAAAACTTCATACTTACCTCCTAAACTTGGATATTCGTTTTTTAAGGTATTAAATGAGTGAGGATCGCAAGTAACAATTTTCTTAACTTCATACCCATTTAAAACTTCAATATTCATCATTGCTTGCATCTGAAACAAAAATTCGTTTCCTGCTCTTTTTGCCGCATCACCTGTAGATGATTCTTCAGTTCCCAAAACTGCAAAATCTACATTTGCTTGATTCAATATCTTTACGAATGCTCTCGATATTTTTTTTGCTCTATCATCATAACTTCCAGCTGCGCCAACCCAAAACAACACTTCTGGTTGTTTACCTTTCCCCATCATGTCTGCCATTGTTGGTACGTTCATAATTTTGATGTTTAAATTGTTTATATGTTGATGTTATACTTCTTTTGACTCTAATTTATCTTATTTTTAAATCAGTTACTGCATGATAAATACAGCTTTAAAAGCTGCAATATATACTACTACTCTTCATTTGCCCAATTCAATCTATCTTGCTGATTGTATGGCCATGGAGCACCATTATTTTCGATGTTGGTCATCATCATATTTAATTCTTGGGGTGCGGCACTTTCTTCCATCACTAAATACCTTCTCATATCCATGATTATGGATAATGGATCTATATTTACCGGACATTCTTCTACACAAGCATTACAACTTGTACATGCCCATAATTCCTCTGGTGAAATATAATCGTTTAATAATTGCTTTCCATCATCAACATAAGTCCCTTTATTTGCATCGATATTTCTACCAACTTCCTCCAATCTATCCCGTGTATCCATCATGATTTTTCTTGGAGAAAGCTCTTTACCCGTTAAGTTTGCAGGACAAGCTGATGTGCACCTTCCACACTCTGTACACGTATATGCATTTAATAATTGAACCCAATTTAAATCAGCAACGTCACTTGCACCAAATTTTTCGGTCACAGTTTCTTCTGTTCCTTCTTCTGGCATTGCATAAGGATCTGCATCTGGATCCATCATTAATTTTACCTCATTGGTAACAGATTCTAAATTTGTGAATTGTCCTTTTGGATTTAAGTTTGCAAAAAATGTGTTTGGGAATGCTAACAAAATGTGCAAATGTTTTGAATAAAATAAGTAGTTTAAGAAAACTAGAATGCCTAAAATGTGAATCCACCAAGAAGTTCTTTCTATTGCATGCAATGTTTCCGGAGAAAACCCATCAAATAATGGGACAATAAATTGACTTATAACATTTCCCACTCCTGCCTCTTGAAATGGAGTGTCAGTAGTATTCATCACTAAAAAAAGTGTCATTAAAACCATTTCGAAATATAAAATTATATTTCCATCCATTTTAGGCCAACCTTTCATTTCTTTGCTCAAAAATCTTTTAATGTTTGCGAGATTTCTACGCAACCAAAAAATTACAACAGCTACAAAGACTAAAGCTGCTAATATCTCAAAAAAACTTATTAAAAACCCATAAAATCCATCACCTAAAATATCTTTAAAAATCCTATGCGTTCCAAATAAACCATCAATAATAATTTCTAAAACTTCAATATTAATGATGACAAAACCAACATACACTATAATATGGAGAAATCCCGAAACTGGTCTTTTCACCATTTTAGATTGCCCAAGAGCAATCCTCATCATGTTTTTTAAACGTTCTGACTTATTATTTGTCCTATCTATATCTTTTCCTAGCTTTATATTTCTAAAAATTTTACGAATATTCATCACAAAAAAACTGATACCAGCGGTTAATGCGATTGCAAAGAGAATGTTTGGTAAATATTGCATAATGTTTTAAATATATTTTTTGAAACGAATCTTATTGATTGGTTTTGTTATTTTTATTATTCTCTTCGTTAAAAGATTTTGCTCTTTTACCAAATAAAGAAAAATGCACAAACCTCTTTGGATTCAGCTTTATTTCTCTTAGCAAATATTCCAATTCTTTAGAAACATTTGTTAGGTTGTTGTACATAGCATCATCATTAATCAGTTTACCCAAAGTACCTTTTCCTTCATCCATACCTTTTAATAAAGAATTTACAGATGTCAGTGAAATTTCTGCTTTCCTTATAATTTCTCCAATATTTGAGTTCGCTAAAGTATCTGTTACTTTTAATAAATTTTCAGTTATATTTTTTGTGTTAACCAAAGTTTCTTTAAAACTAACAGAAGATGAATCTATCATTGAATTTACAGAACTGAGTGTTTTTCTAATATCAACAATTGTAAACTCTAAACCTTTTACAGATCTTTTAATGCTTTCTGATGTTCTCTTATCTAAAACACTATTAATTCTTTTAAAAAGTGTGTCTGCACTTACAATTACATTTTCTAATTTTGCTTGAATAGGATCTAATTTTTCTCCAATAGAAGTAAATAAACTTGATTCTATTTCTCCCTTTAAAAAATCACCAGAAACTGCTGGTTCACCGGTAAAATTAGGAATAATAGCTAAATTAGAACCGGATAATGGATTAGGAGAATAAATTTTTACGACACTATTTTGAGAAAACTCAAAATCATTTTCTAACGAAAACCGAACAACTAAATGACCTCTTTTTTCTATCTTGTCGTTAAAATCTATATCTTCAACTTTACCTACTTTTAATCCATTTATAGTAACTAAACTAGCCTCTGTTAAACCACCAACATTCGTGTATTCTACATTATAGAACCTCTTATTCGGTTTGAAAAAATCTTGTCCTTTAAGAAAATTAAATCCCCATATAAAACCAACAATAATAATAATTAGAACAATTCCTGTTTTTAATTCTTTAGACATTTAGAGAGATTTTACAACAAAATTACTAATAATTTTTGGTTGAGGCTACCAAAACTACTGCATTTTCTTTGCTTCTTTAACAGAGATTTTTTCTCCGCTTTTAAAAGCAACAATAAATGCGGATGAATACCCTTTTTCTTTGGCAATTTTTAAAGCTTTTAAAACTTCTTTATATTCATAGGCATTACCGTAATAATATTTATAATATGAACCAACTTTAACTACTTGAACTTGTTTAAGATTTTTAAAATTATATGGTTTTGTTGAAATTTTATTTTTTCCAGATGCAATTTGAATTTTATACTCAACATTATTTTTAAAATTTTCTTCATCCTTTAAAACTTCAACAACCGTGTTTAATTTTAAATGGTTTACATAATTTTTAATCGCATTCGTAATAGCTTTCCCCATTTTTTGCTGTCCTGCCTTAGAGTTAAGATATCTACCTTCGTTTTTATTTGTTAAAAAACCTAATTCTATCAAAACACTTGGCATGATAGTTTCTCGTAAAACTTGAAAATTATCTTGCTTCACTTTTCTATCTAACCTTTTTAAACTCTTAGTGAAATTTGTTTGAATTAAACTTGCAATTTCTAAACTTTTATCTAAATTTTCTTCTTGCAGCAATGATAAACCGATCACAGATTCTGCAGAATTTGGATCAAATCCTTTATATTTTTCTTTATAATTATCTTCTAAAAGTATTACAGCATTTTCTCTTTTCGCAATTTCTAAATTCTTTTTATTTCCTCTTAAACCCAGAACAAAAGTTCCTGCTCCATAGGCATTAGATGTATGAGAATCACAATGAATGGATACAAACAAATCTGCTTTTGCCGTATTCGCAATATCTCCTCTTTTCCATAAATCAATAAAAAGATCTTTACTTCTGGTATAAATTACATTAATAGCTTTATCATTTTTTAATTCATCACCAACAATTAAAGCTACTTTTAGAGCAATATTTTTTTCTTTGTAACCATTCCCTTCATTGCCTGGGTCTTTGCCACCATGACCCGCATCCAAAACAATTGTGTAACTTTTTTGCGCATAAACAAATGTTGATGAAAAAAAGAAAAATGATATAAAAAATATTAAAAAAAACAAGTTTTTCACTTTGGTATCAAATTTATCCATTTGTAGAAAATTCATCAATAAAATTTAACTAATTTTGGCAACTTTAATTTGGTAGGCCAAATATTGAGCCATACTTTTACTTTATTACAAAAATAGTATTTATAGCATTGCAAACAAACCTATCATACATACTTTTATTTTGCAGTTTCTTTTTTATAAAGACAAGTTTTTCCCAGGATATAAAGTCTAAAGAAAAAACTATTATAGCATTACCAAAAAAAGACACTATATTTTTAAAGAAAAAGGATTCTTTATATAGTTCTAAAAAAGACAGCTTACTTCTTAGAAACAAGGATACAGTTTCTATTGATTCCATAAAACCTAAAGAGAGTGTTGAAGACATTATAACCCATGTTGCCAAAGACTATAAAATACAAAACGCAAGAGATAAGACTGTTACCCTGTATAATGAAGCAAATATAAAATATACAGATATTGATTTAAAAGCAGGAATTATAATTATTGATTACAAGAAAAATACACTTTTTGCCAAAGGAATTAAAGATAGTACAGGCTATGCTCAAAGACCTATATTTAAGCAAGGAAATGAAGAATCTGAACAAGATTCAATGATTTATAACTTCAAAAGTAAACGTGCTATAATTTACGGTTTAAAAACCAAACAAGGCGAAATGTATACATACGGTAAAAAAACAAAACGTGTAAATGATTCAACCGTCTATATTAGAAAAATAAGATTTACAACTTCCGATAAAAAAAATCCTGATTATTATATATCAACAGACAAAGCAAAATTAGTGCCCGGTAAAAAAATTATTGTTGGTATCAGTAATTTAGTTTTAGCAGATGTTCCCACGCCATTATTTTTGCCTTTTGCTTATTTTCCAATGACAGAAACGAGTGTTTCTGGATTTTTAATTCCATCTTTTGATACGGGAAGTAGTAGTAGAGGAATTGGTTTTCAAAATGGAGGATATTATTTTGCCTTAAGTGATTATGCAGATTTAACTGTTTTAGGTGATGTATATTCCAATGGTAGCTGGGGTTCAAGAATATCATCAAATTATAAAAAACGCTACCATTTTAATGGTGCTTTTAGTTTTAATTTTGAAAACATTATTAAAGGTATTAGAGGTTTTGACAATTACAGTAAAGCAAATAATTTTAATATTAGATGGTCTCATAGTCAAGATTCAAAAGCAAGTCCGAACTCAAGGTTTACAGCTTCTGTTAATTTAGGTAGTAGTAGCTTCTTTAGAGAGTCACTCAATCAATTTAATGTTGCACAAACACAAAATAACACCTTTAACTCATCCATAAATTACAGTAAAACTTTTGTTGACACTCCCTTTAACATGGCTGTAACGGCATCTCATCAGCAAAACACAAATACAGAAACTATTACAATGACCTTGCCTTCATTAACCTTAAATATGAATAGAGTTTATCCTTTTGCAGGTAAAGGTGGTGTTAAAAAGAATCCAATTCAAAAGTTAGGATTCAATTACAACATGCAAGGTCAGTATTTGATTAATACTACGGATGACGAGTTCTTTACAAGTAAAATGTTTGAAACTGCAAGATCTGGAATGCAACATAGAACAAGTACAAGTACAAATATAAAAGCTTTTAAATATTTTACATTATCACCAACTGCCAATTATGAAGAAACTTGGCAATTTGATTACATCAATAAAGAATATGATATTACTGATAATGTTATTGTAACGGATACTTTAAGAGGATTTAAAACCTACAGAGAGTATAATATGGGTGTAAGTTTATCAACAAATATTTACGGTACTTTTAACTTTAACAAAGGAAGATTAAAAGCCATAAGACATACTTTTAGACCAACTGTATCTTATTCTTATAGACCAGATTTTAAAGATAAATATATTAAAGAGGTGCAGCAAAGCGCCCTTGCTTCGGACCTAAAACAATATACTATTTTTGATCAAGGAATTTATGGTTCTCCGTCAGCTGGGTTAAGCAATTCTATAGGTATTTCTTTAAACAATGTTCTAGAAGCTAAAGTTGCACCTAAAGATCCTGATAGTGATGAAGAAGATGAAAAAATAATGCTTTTAAACAACTTAAATTTTAATTCTTCCTACAACATTGCTGCAGATAGTTTACGTTGGTCTAATGTAAGTTTTTCAGCTGGGACAAGATTACTTAATGACAAATTAGCATTAAATTTTAATGGGTCTTTAGATCCTTATCAAGTTAATGATGAAGGAAGAAGAATTGATAAATTTAATCCTAATATTTTTAGGCTAACCAATGCAAACCTAACTGCAAACTATTCTATTTCTAGTACCGATTTTGATAAAAACAAAGAAGACGGGAAAGATAACGATGATAGACAAAATGGAAATGGTGCTAATAATCCTCCAGATGTAATGGGTGCCAATATTGATCCTACAAATAGACGAGGAGTACAAAACACCCAGACTAAAAGTAAAACTTCAAAAACCGATTTATATAAAGCTAAAATACCATGGTCTGTAAATTTAGTATATTCTGCAAATTATAGGAATAATGGAGTTGAACCTGGAGAAATTGGAGTGCATACCTTGGGCTTTAGCGGAAATATTGAGTTATCTCCTAAATGGAAAGTTGGTTATTCTTCAGGCTATGATGTTAAATCCGGAGCTTTTTCCTTCTCAAGATTTAACTTTACAAGGGATTTGGATAGCTGGCAATTCAATTTTAATTGGGTTCCTTTTGGTAGAAACTCCTCTTACACATTCTTTATAGGTGTTAAATCTTCAACTTTAGCTGATTTAAAGTGGGACAAAAATAAACCACCAGATAGAAGGCTGTTTTAACTCTATAACTATTGACTATTAATAGAATGAAAAAATAATAACTCTGAAACTTTGAAATTACATGAAAAAAATAATAACAACGGCAAAGGCACCGGCCCCAATTGGACCTTATAATCAAGCAGTTTTAAGCGGAAATACTTTATACACTTCTGGACAAATTGCAATTAACCCTGAAAATGGAGAGTTGGTTTTAGATTCTATTAAAGTTGAAACAAAACAAGTGATGGAAAATATGAAAGAAGTTTTAGCGGCTGCAGAAATGACTTTTGAAAATGTTATAAAAACCTCTATCTTTATTTCAGATATGAATAATTTTTCAGAGATAAATGCTGTCTATGGAAGTTATTTTAATGAAGAAACAGCGCCTGCAAGAGAAACCGTAGAAGTAGCAAACTTACCTAAATTTGTAAATGTAGAAATTAGCGCTATAGCAATTAAGTAGGCTTATGAATTTAATACAAAAGTAAAAACCTGATAACTTTGATGCTATCAGGTTTTTTATTCATTCGAATTACTTTTTTTATTACAAAGAAGCAGAATATTCAATTAAATCAACGATTTTAGTTGAATAACCCATTTCATTATCGTACCAAGAAACAATTTTTACAAAGTTTTCGTTTAATGCAATTCCTGCATTAGCGTCAAAAATTGAAGTACGAGTATCTCCAACAAAATCTTGAGAAACTACTAACTCTTCAGTATACCCCAAAACACCCTTCATAGAACCACTTTCAGAAGCTGCTTTCATTGCTGCACAAATCTCTGCATAAGTAGCTGGTTTTTCTAATTTAACTGTTAAATCTACAACAGAAACATCCATAGTTGGAACTCTAAACGCCATACCTGTTAATTTCCCATTTAAAGCTGGAATTACTTTACCTACGGCTTTGGCAGCTCCAGTAGAAGAAGGAATAATGTTATGTATAGCAGAACGTCCACCTCTCCAATCTTTCATAGAAGGACCATCGACTGTTTTTTGAGTTGCCGTAGCAGCGTGAACAGTTGTCATCAAACCTTCAGAAATTCCCCAATTGTCATTCAGTACTTTAGCAATAGGAGATAAACAATTTGTGGTACAAGACGCATTAGAGAAAATTTGTTGATCGGCTGTTAATTCTGTATTATTTACACCCATTACAAACATTGGTGTGTGATCTTTAGAAGGAGCAGATAATACTACTTTCTTAGCACCAGCTTGTAAATGTTTCCCTGCAGTTTCTTCTGTTAAGAAAAACCCGGTAGATTCAATTACGTATTCAGCACCAATTTCATCCCATTTTAAATTTGCTGGATCTCTTTCTGCTGTAATTCTGATTTCATTTCCGTTTACAACTAATTTACCATCTTTTACTTCAACAGTTCCATCAAATTTACCGTGAACTGAATCGTATTTTAGCATGTAAGCTAAATAATCTACATCCAATAAATCATTTATCGCTACTACCTGAACATTATCTCTTAAAACAGAAGATCTAAATGCTAATCTTCCTATTCTTCCAAATCCGTTAATTCCTACTTTAATCATATTATTTATATTTATTTTTTCTAAACAGACATTATATCTGAAACTCTTATTAATTCTTTATTTATTTTTGATTGTCCTTTTATTGCTTTTTCTAAGGGCGTCACAGTAATTTTATCATTTATTAAACCAACCATTAAATTTGATTTACCTTCTAACAAACTTTCTACTGCTTTTACTCCCATTCTACTGGCAAGGACTCTATCAAAACAAGAAGGAGAACCCCCTCTTTGCATATGTCCTAAAACAGAAACCCTAACTTCGTATTCTGGCAAATTTTCTTCTACGTAATCTTTTAATTCAAAAACGTTTTTACCAATTCTATCTCCTTCAGCAACAATAACAATACTAGAAGACTTTCCAGATTCTTTACTTCTTCTTAAAGACTCTAACAAACGTTCTAAGCCTAAATCTTCTTCTGGAATTAAAATTTCTTCTGCTCCAGCTCCTACACCAACATTTAATGCAATGTGACCTACATCTCTGCCCATTACCTCTACAAAAAACAATCTATTGTGAGATGATGCTGTATCTCTAATTTTGTCAATTACATCTACAACTGTATTTAAAGTTGTGTCATAACCTAATGTATGAGAAGTTCCTGCAATGTCATTATCAATAGTTCCTGGAATTCCCATGACCGGGAAACCAAATTCTTGGTTAAATACTAATCCCCCAGTAAAACTTCCATCTCCACCAATAACAACTAAAGCATCTATATTCGCTTTTTTTAATTGCTTGTGTGCTTCTTCTCTACCTTCTTTGGTTCTAAAATCCTTTGATCTTGCAGATTTCAAAAAAGTTCCTCCTTTATTAATAATACCTTTTACACTACGCGCATTTAATTCTATAAAATCACCTTCAATCATTCCTTGGTATCCTCGATAAATACCTGCACATTCTATACCATAAAAAGCACATGTTCTTACAACAGACCTAATTGCTGCATTCATTCCAGGAGAGTCTCCTCCAGAAGTCATGACTCCTATTTTTCTAATTTTCTTCATAATTTAACGGTGTAAAATTAACTCTTTTTAGTGATTTAAAATAATAAAACTACGAAATCGTTTTAGCCTTAAACCCTCAATTTAAAAGGGAAATAGAGTTATTAAATCGACAAGGTTTTCGTTTCTTTCAAATAAAAATTAAAAGGAAAATAAGTTAATTATTTTTGTTTAAATTAATTAACTTATTTGCTTTGAGGTTTAAGGAATCTTTTTTTAATTTTTTAATCTTTTTATTCTTTGATTTATTCCTCAAACCAATTTTAGTAAATAATCCAGATAAATTATTGAAATTTACTTGATAAGATAAACCAACACCTTGTGTGTAACCCTCTTCTTCTGCCGAGTATTGTATTTCATTCTGACGATTAAAAATGGTTCCTCTAAAATTACCTTCTTTATTTAGTAATACTTCAACTTTTACTTCACCTACAACACTAGACTGTGTTTGTGCTCCAACGGGCACTCCAACTTTACCATTAATAATTACCCTATCACTAACTTGAGTACTTACAGACACATCTACTTGATTGTCTATATTTAAACGATCAACATCATTTCCTCTTTCTCCTTGCTGATAATCCACCCCTAGTTGAAATTTACTATCTGGACTATTTAATAAACTAGAAAATGCTGCAGCAATTGCACTTGAGGCTGTGCTTGTTAAGGTGTTATTTACATCAAAATTGACTACATCAGGATTTCTAAATGTTCCAAAAGCTAATAACGAAATAAATTGAGTAGTTTTTTCATTTACATCATTATCATTTAAAATAAACTCTAATTCACTTGCAATTGTTGGATCTACATTTGTTAATTCGATATCTAATTCTTGTTTAGAACTAAATAAACCTCCCGTAATTTTAGTTACTAAATCTATTTCTTCCTTTCTATTTGAGCTAAAATTTTCTAATAAGATTGCAGGGTTTGCTTTGGCCTTATAAATTGCTGTAACATCCAAATTAGCTTCATAAGGATCTCCGTTCCAAGAGACTGTTCCTCCTTTTTGAATTACAAAAGGCTTATTAATGATACCTCCATATTTAAAATCATATACACCACTATTTATAGTATAGTCTCCAAACATATTAAACTTCCCTCTAGTATTAATTCTTATTTGTAAATTACCAGAGCCTCTTCCCGTTAACTGGCTTCCATTAATCTCATCAATTACAACTTGTGCTTCCGCATCCTTTGTTACTTCTATATCAATATTTAAAGACAAGCCTTTTAAGGCTTCTTGAGCTATCTCTCTTTGCTTATCTTCAACTAATATTTTATTGGACTTAAAATAAATTAACTTGTAACTATTTACTGTCTCAATATCTTTTAAAGGCACTACAAACTTAGTTCCTGGATTAGTTTTCGCATTTATATCTATAGTTAATTGATCTGTTAAGCCAGAAATACTTGCCGTTCCATTCATAAAAGCTGTCCCAAAATAGCTAGCTTCTTCTTTGTCTTGTGTATCCAAAACCAATAAATTATTCGTATCAATTTCTAAATCTAAAAACCACTTTTCAAAATTTTGATGAGAAATACTACCCAATAATCTACCTTTAGTTTTATGCTTTATATCTTGTAATTTTATGTCTTCTAAAATAAAAGATTGCTGCATCAAAGAAATAATGGATTCACCTTCAAAATCATAATCTATATTTAAATAAGGAAATTTTAAACCTGCATTTTTAAGACGTAAAGTTCCTTCCATATCCGGGTTTCTTAAAAACCCTTTTAGATTAAAATTCCCTGAAACACTTCCTCTTATAGATGAAATTACATCTTTTCCTAAAGGACTAAAGGCTTCTAAAGCATATTCTTCTAAATAAACATCTAAATCTATTAGCGGTCTTGAATTAGAGAAATCTATAGCTCCAGTAGCTGCAATACTTTTTACTTTATCATTATTAATAAATAAATCTACATTGTACTCCTCAAAAGAATTATCTCCTTTAATATTGATTGCTAATTCTCCTTGTTTAAAATCATTTACCTCAAAATCCTTTATAACTAAAACTGCTTCAGGATTATAGACCTTATCTTTTTGAACAAAATCTATGTTCCCAGAAACTTTTCCTTTTAAAGACAAACTATCAATTTCTGGCAAAAAGCTTTGTAATTTTACTTTTGTAAAATCGGCTAATAACATCTTTTCTGAATCCCCTTTCAACTTTCCTGTAAATTCGACTTTTTGCTCTCCTGAAACTAATTTAAATTTGCTGAAATTAAATTCATTCTTTTTTAAATCAAAAATAATTTTATCCGGATTTTCTTTATTGGGATTAATTTCCCAAGCATTATTTTTAAAAACAAAAGTTGATTTTTGAAACCCAATTACGGATTTTGCTTCTGGATTGATCGTATAGAAAAAATCCAAGTTAAAGTTTTCATTTTTCGTTTTTCCTCCAGTAAATACAGATTTAAAAAATAAGGTATCATTTTGAGTTAAATTTAATAAATTTAACTTAGATACATTATAATATTTAGTATTAAACTCTGATGCTGTTAAATGCGAATTATAGAGAGGATTTTGATTGTCTGTCCTTAATAAAACATCTTTCAATTCATTACCATATAAATCTATTCTAGGTGATAAAAATGTTAGTTTTAATTGATTTTTATTCGATTTAACTTTTCCTTTAATTTTAGTTTTATCATCGATATAAATTTCTGGAAAAAACACATTTACGATTTGATTGTAAACTGTAAAATTAAAATCTAAAAACTGATTTGGAGCAACCTCAAAACTTTGATAATTCGAATAAATACTACCCAAAGCATTTTGTGCAACTTTTGGTAATTCCGAAAAGGTAAACTTACCTGTTATGTATCCATTTGCAATATCTTTCGATTCAACATCAATTCTTTTTATACTATCTTTTAGAGAAGAGGAAACTTTAAATTCTTTAAAACTAAATTCTTTTTTTTGATTCGTATAAAAAACATTTTTAAAAATAGCATTTCCAATAATGTCATCAAAAGTATTACCTTCTATATCCAGCTCAATTTTACCTTTTAATTCAGCAATACTATCTCTAATAAAAAGATTTGTTTCTCTAAGGTTTAAATATTCAATATCCGACCTAAAATCGAATTTATGAATTGCAGAGGACAAATCTGCTAACCCTTTAAAATTCATTTTAAAATTGTCATCTGCAATAATTAAGTCTCCATCAAATTTATTGTTTTGATACTGCCCATTAGCCGCAATATTCTTGTAAGTATAATTTTTAAATTGAAATTCAGAAACTTCACCAATAAACGAAGTCATGATATTATCTATCTTAAAACCACTCCCAATTACATCACCTTTTAAAGAAATAGTGCCAAACAACGGATCATTAAAAAAGTATCCAAGATCAAAATTATTTAATTCTATTTCACCATTATATTTTGCATAATCTATATCTCCAACATTGGAAATTTGTAAATCAGCAATGGCAGCGCCAATTTCTGAACTTACATTTACAGTTGCCTGCATTTTATCTGGGGTAACTCTTACTTTTCCTTTTAAGGTAAATTTACCAAATTTATCAAATTCTGTTGGTAAATTTTGACCTAAAACGTTTGGTAAAATATTTTTCAACTCTTTATAAGTTGCTGTTAAATTGGTTAAATCCCCATCAAAAACAAAACCTCTTTCATTTGCTATCGAATTTACAAATGATAACTTTCCTTGAACTTTTATTCCACTTCTAGAAGAGATGTTAAGCTTTGTTAAGTCAAAATTATTTAGCTGACCAGTAACATTTCCTTGAAAATCTAAAATATCATTTCCACTTAGTTCTTTGTAAAATTTCTGAATGTCTTCTATTGCAATTTTACTTTTACCAAAACGAGCTTTAATCTTTACTTTATCATTAAAGTATTTTAAATCTTCTCTTTTGTAAATGAAATCAATATTTCCCTTAATATTTGTTTTTTTTGTTTGAAGTCTCGTATTTTTAAAATGCATTGCATTAGGGGAATAAGAGAAGTTTGTAGTTAAATTAGTAACTTCTAACCCGAATAAATCAGAAAAATATAAACCTCGAATATCTATTGCAACACTAGGTCCAACAATTGCTAAATTTTGTAAATTTCCTCCAATATTTTTAACAGCATAATTTATAGAATCTTTATTATTCGCATTAATTATTTTGAAATTTAATTCATTCACATACACATTTGATGCCCTTAAAATAAAGGGGTTACTTAAAGAGTCTTTCAGGGTACCATCGTCAAAAGAAGCAATAAATATTGACATATTATCGTCTTCTTCACCCTTGTAGGTTTTCATATGGTAATTTGCACCATCTAGAGAAACACTTTCTAAGTTTACTTCATTTTCTATAATTTTTTTTGCGTTTAAAAGTGAAGTACTTAATCTTTTTACAAAAATCAAAGTGTCCTTATGATGATCTCTTATTTCAACGCCTTTTAATTGCACACTTCCCAAAAAAGATAAATCTATTTTTTCAATATTGAGATTTGTACCCAAATTTTTGTTGATTCTTTTGGTTACATAATTTCCTATTTTAGTTTGCACTGCAGGTATGGAAAGTAAAATACTAATCAACAGTAAGAAGAGTGCAATGTACCCTAGCCACGTTAGTATTTTTTTTCCTGCTTTTTTGATGATTTTTTATTTAAAATAGATGCAAAACATATTCTATGATAATCAAAAATGTTACCATTCATTACAAAGAACGTGCAAATTTAATAAATATTTAAATTTCTAATCTTAAAAAAATGGAACGTGGATAAAATTATACTTAATTTCGCGATCATCTATAGCTCTTTAATGGAAAAATCAGTTTATATTTTAGGAATAGAATCTTCTTGTGATGACACAAGCGCTTCGGTAATTTACAATGGAAAAGTATTAAGCAATGTTGTTGCAAATCAAGAAGTGCACTCTAAATATGGAGGAGTAGTCCCAGAATTAGCCTCTAGAGCCCATCAACAAAATATTGTCCCCGTTGTACAACAAGCTTTAGAACAAGCTAATATTAAGAAAGAAAAATTATCTGCGATTGCATTTACGAAAGGCCCAGGTTTAATGGGGTCTTTGCTGGTTGGTACATCCTTTGCAAAATCTTTAGCATTAGGTTTAAAAATTCCTCTCATAGACGTAAATCATATGCAAGCTCACATTTTAGCACATTTTATAAATGACGAGCAAAATAAAATTCCTGTTTTTCCTTTTATATGTTTAACCATTAGCGGAGGGCATACACAAATTGTAAAAGTTTCTGATCATTTTAAAATGGAAATTTTAGGAGAAACTATTGATGATGCCGTTGGTGAAGCTTTTGATAAATCAGCAAAAATTTTAGGACTACCCTATCCTGGAGGTCCTTTAATAGATAAATATGCGAAATTAGGAAACTCGAAAGCATATAAATTTACCAAGCCCAAAGTAGGCGATTTAGATTTTAGTTTTAGTGGTTTAAAAACAGGAATTCTCTATTTTATACAAAAACAACAAAGAATAAATCCGAAATTTATTGAAGAAAACTTGGGCGATATTTGTGCTTCTATCCAAGATACAATTGTAGAAATTTTGATGGATAAATTAAAAAATGCGGTAAAACATACAGGTATAAAACAGATTGCTATAGCTGGCGGTGTTTCGGCAAATTCAGAAATTAGAAGCAGACTAAAATTAGCCGAAAAACATTTTGGATGGACAACCTATATCCCTAAATTTGAATTCACAACAGACAATGCTGCAATGATTGCTATTACTGGATATTTAAAATATTTAAATCAAAATTATGCTGATGTTTCTGTAACTGCAAAAGCACGTTTAAAAGTTACAGAGTAATTTATGAGAAATTTACAGAACAGACTATTATCTAACTTATATTACTTTCTTTTTTGGATCGTATATTTTATTTTTGCAAGATTATTTTTTCTAGTTTATTATTTTGAAAAATCACAAGATCTTGGTTTAACAACAACTATAAAAACCTTCTTTTATGGTTTACAATTAGACGCTTCATTTGCAGCTTATATCTCTTTTGTTCCTTTTTTACTAATATGCTCCTCAATAATTATTGAAGCCAAAATTATCTTCAAAATTATAAAGTGGTACACCATTCTCGTCCTATTATTCATTAATTTAATGTTATTAATTGATGCTGGATTATATCAGGCATGGGGCGTTCGTGTCGACACATCACTTTTACCCTATTTAAATACACCTCAATTAATGATTTCTTCAGCATCAACTTTTCAGTTGATTTCTGGCGGACTTTCTTGGATTTTGATATCCTATACTTTTATCAAATTATTTGAAAAAATACAAAATAAAAATAGTAAAAAAATCAACTTTGGAAGTTGGTTAGAAATTCCACTTTTTTTGCTAATCACAGCAGCTTTAATTATTCCCTTGAGAGGCGGGTTTCAAACCATCCCTGTAAATCAAAGTAATGTATATTTTTCTAATAAAATGTTTGCAAATCATGCTTCAGTAAATTTTATTTGGAACTTTTTTAACACACTTACGCACAAATCTGACGGCACAAATCTTTATAAATATTTTGATGATGACACTGCGATTAACATTATCAACAAAACAAAAAATCAGCTCTTAACAGCAAATACAGATTCAATTTTAAATACCTCTAGACCTAATGTCATTTTAATTCTTTGGGAAAGTTTACCTGCAAAAATTGTTGGCGCTTTAGGCGGGGAACCGGATGTAACTCCTAATTTAAATAAATTCTCCAAAGAAGGAATTTTATTTACTAATTTTTATGCAAATGGAGATAGAACCGATAAAGGAATTCCTGCTGTTTTAAGTGGTTACTATCCACCACCGGTAAGAAGAATTATGCGCATGCCTAATAAAACTAGAAGCTTGCCAATGTTACCGAAGAAGATGATAGATTTAGGGTATAAAACCTCTTTTTATTATGGAGGAGATTTAAATTTCGGCAATATGAACACATATTTAAGAAATGCAGGAATTACCGATTTTGTTGACGGAAATGAATTTGATAAAAAAGATTGGAACTCAAAATGGGGAGCGTATGACCATGTTTTCATGAAACGATTTGCAAAAGATTTATCAACCAAACAAGCAACACCTTTTTTTAAAATAGCTCTTACTTTAACGAGTCATGAACCTTATGAAATTAAAGGCAAGTACAAATTCGGGAAAGACACGGAAGATAATAAATTTAGAAGTGCACATCATTATACCGATCAAGTAATTGGTGATTTCATAAAGTTTGCAAAAAAACAAGATTGGTATAAAAACACATTAATCGTTATTATGTCTGATCATGGACACAGTTCTCCAAAACATGTAGGTCCTTATTTTTCTCCTAAAAAATTTAGAATTCCGATGTTATGGCTAGGTGGTGCAATCAATAAGCAGCATAAAGAGATACATACAATTGCCAGTCAAGTGGACTTTTCTTACACCCTGTTAGACTTATTAAAAGAAGACAACAAAGATTTTATTTTCGGAAAAAACATCTTTAATACTTCCGATGCACAGTTTGCTCATTATACTTTTAATAAAGGCTTTGGCACACTCACAAAGAATAGTCTTTTTCTGTATGATTATGTGAGTAAAAAATCAATTTTAGAAACCGGTGAGAATTCAAAAAAACTAGATTCTCTGGGAAAAGCTATTACCCAAAACTCGTATGAGGATTTTTTACAAAGGAAATAATATTTATGTTTTTAGGTAACTCTTTATCAAACCACTTTGTTGCTTTGTACTGGGTACTTTAAAGTCGAAGTATTTCTGCAAAGGAATATCAAATCCTTTGTAATTTAAATAATTATTTAAGGCAGTATTTAATCCTTGGCTATATAAGTGGTGCTTTGCTCCTTTTAGATCTTCATGGTACAAATCATTCTCAGCAAAGCCGTCAAATTTTGGTCCTGTAATCTTAATCTGAAATTCTTCAGGGTTTTTACCCACAGGACTATGACTAGTGCAAGCAAACTGATGCCAAAAAGCGGATTGGATACAATTGTGTTGAAATAATTGTCTAACAACCTCTAAAGAATCAATTGTTTCTTGTTCTGTTTCTGTAGGAAAACCAAACATTAAATACGCATGTACCATAATATTTTCATCAGAAAAAGCTTTGGTTACTCTCGCTACTTGTGCTATATCTACCCCCTTTTTCATTTTAGCCAATAATCTATCTGAAGCAACTTCTAAACCACCGGTTACAGCAATACATCCTGATTTTGACAATAAAGAACAAAGCTCAGCTGTAAAAGTTTTTTCAAATCTAATGTTGGTCCACCAGGTAATATACACCTCTCTTTCAATTAAGGTATTTGCTAAAGCTCTTAGCATTTTAGGTGGAGCAGCTTCATCAACAAAATGAAAACCAGTAATACCTGTTTCTGATATTATTTTTTCAATTTTATTAACCAAATCGGTCGCTGTAGTATTTTCGTAGTTACCAATATAGTCCAAAGTAACATCACAGAAAGAACATTGTTTCCAGTAGCATCCCCGAGAAATTGTTAATTTATTCCATTTTCCATCAGACCACATTCTGTGCATCGGATTCATAACATCTAAAAAAGATAAATATTTATTTGTTGGAAGTCCAGCATAACTCGGAGCAGGTAAATTTTTGTGATGGAATATAGTATTCGGTATTTTATTAGCGTACACAACTTTATTATTTAATAGGAGATAAGTTCTTTCAAGTAAATCTTCCGCTATTTTACCCGCTAAAAATTCGGTTATTTTTAATAAAGGTCCTTCTCCATCATCTAAAGAAATAAAATCAACAAAATTAAAAATTCGGGGGTCAGATAATCGTCTTAACTCGGTATTACAGTATCCACCTCCCATGGCTATTTTAAGTCCTGGATATTGTTTTTTTATAAATTGAGCGCATCGTAAAGCCGAAAATAAATTACCTGGAAAAGGAACTGTAAAACAAACTAAATCATAGGTGTGTTGTTGTAATTTTTCATCTAACAAATACAACATTTCATCCTCTATTAAAGTAGTTTCGTATTGCAAATAGCTATCAATAGTATCAAAACTAGAGGCTGTTCTTGCTATTTGTTCGGCATAGCGTGTAAAGGAAAAAAATTCATCCACATTCGCATTAATAAAATCTCCTAATTCTTCAACAAACAAGGTCGCTATATGCTTGGCTTTATCTAAAATTCCTAATTTGCCAAACTCAGTGGTTAAATCGTTATCTAATTTAATACGCCTATGACCATGAGGCAAGTAATCTTTATGCACTATTTGATAAGCAGCGGTAACTTCTTGTGCTCGTAAATAATTCATTACAGAGTCTACTTTATTTATATACTGTTGCTTTTGCTGATACACCAAAGGAAAGTCTTTGTTACCCAACATATCTGCTTGTTTAAAAATAGCATGTATAAACTCTTTGGTAAAGACTGCTGTAAAAAGCTCGATACTTAAATCCATTTGCGTTGCTTTTACCTGCTTAGACTCTAAAAACCCTTTGATATATGCAGTTGCCGGATAAGCCGTATTAAACTGGGTAAAAGGTGGAGTAATTAAAAGAGTATGGATAGACATATGTAATAAATAGACAGCAAATATACTCTTAAGACAGTAACTTTTAAGCTGAATTAATAAAACTCTTTAAATTGTCATTGCTTTTTATGTAACATATAAAAAGCTAGTTATCAAAGTGTCATTAGTGAAAATTAAATAAATTTAAGTTCTCCTAATCGTAAAAATGAAGAAATTATCTTGAAGAAGTTTATTTTTTTAACAAGTTTAATTTCTATCAACCTTTATAGAACAACCAATTGCTCTAGTTTCTGTCTTTTCAACTTTATCGCCAGTTAGTAAAGAATCCACAGCATTTTCAACATACTTTTCTGTTACTGCATCAGGGTTTCGAGAGCTGTTATCAATAGCGCCAATATATTCAACTTTCATATTCTTTTTGTTCACAATATAAACATGTGGTGTTTTTGATGCTCCAAATTTTGGATATACTTTTTGACCAGCATCAAACAAATATGGAAACGTAAATCCTTTTTCTGCTGCTCTAACTTTCATGTCATCAAAACTATCTCCTTTAGAAGCCTTCGGGTCATTAGGGTTTATGGCAATAATAGGATATCCTTTTGATTTATATTTTGCATCCAAAGCTATAATTCTATCTTCATTCGCTACTGAATAAGGACACATATTACACGTAAAAATGATAATAAATCCTTTTGCCTCTTTATAATCAGACAAAGAAACCATGGTATCATCAATATTTTTCAAAGTAAAATCTTCGATGATATCTCCTATTCTATAACCTTTTTCAGTTTTTAAAGTAAAGGAAACTGCTGAAAAAGTAACAACTGCTATCAATAATACTATTTTAATTGTTTTCATAATATGCTAATTAATAAAAGTTTGTAACTCTTTTTCTAATGTTTCATAATCAAAGGAATGCTCATAAAACTTACGTTTATTTTTATTGTAAATCAATGTTGCAGGGATAGCCCCACTCCAATTTTCATCAATCGCTTTAATCCAAACATCTTCATTAATATCATCTAATAAAACTACTTTGGAATTTAATTTACGCTTATTAATAAAAGGTATTAATTTCTTTTCAACTTGTTTCGGAAAATCTAAACTCACCAACAAAACTTCTACATTTTTATCATCATACTCTTTTTTTATTTTTTCGAAATAGGGTAACTCTTTTACACAAGGTGCACACCAAGTTGCCCAAAAATTAACAATATAAGTCTTACCATCATTCTTCTCTAATAATGGTTTTAACTCACTATAAGTATATGTTTTAACGGATGATACTTGAAGGTTTTTTTCTTTAGAAGTTTCTTTAACAACCTCTTTTTTGCAAGAAATAAATCCTAAAGAAATCAATAATATAACGAGTAATTTTTTAATCATTTTATAAAAATACCTATTTTAAATTTTAATAGAAGATAATTATTTGATTGTTAACAAAAAAACTTCAAAAAAGGAGTTTATGAGGTTTTCGAATTATCTTTTACAGCTCGTTAATCAAAAATATCATTCAACACTTTTGCCAAACGAATTCCACCTTTTTGTAATTGCGTTCTTACGGTTCCAAAATGATTGTAAGAATATCTGTAGCGTAAATTCTCTCCTTTTTTCACTGAATTATAAACTTCATTTGTTACTTCATGTACTTCATTGACCCAATCAATAACGGTTCCTTTTTCTATAGATTCTTTTTGTCTTTTTGATAAATCATCTGCGTTATCAGCCAATTCAATATAACTCATCTCCCAATCATCGATCATGTTTGTGTCCCAAACTCTGTGTAAATTTGTTCCTCTTCCAAACCACTCAACTTGTATGTTATTTCCTCCTTTATCTTCTTTTCTTCCAATATGCATTGGTTGATGTAAATCTCCAATCAAATGAACTAACATTTTTAAATGAAACACTTTCTCTTCTTCAGAACTCATTTTATTTTTTAAAACACCTATGCAAGCATCAATTCCTGTAACTAAATCTCCTTTTGGATTTTTCTCTGCTTCTTCATAATTCTGATCCAAATTCATATTTACGTAATGCCAAGAATAATACTTATTATACTTCTTGTCTGATTTTATCTCATCTGCATAGGTGGAAACAAATGCTAAACTTTGTCCTTTCAATAATTTATCTATACTTCTTTTAGCTTTTCTAGTAAGATGTTTTTCTGCTATTTTACCCGTTACTCTATGTCCATTTTTTCCCCAAAAAACTGCTTCATCAGAAGAATTTTTCATAAAAAAAAGAAAAGGAATTAATACTAATAACTTAATTTTCATTTGAATCGTTTGAATTTAATTTGCAGCTAAAGTATAAAAATAATTACTGAATTATTTGTTAAATTAGAAAAAATAACCATACCTTTATGATATCAAATTAATATCAATATAAATTTATCTTATGAAAGTGGAAAAAATAATTAAACCAGCAAATGGTTATTTAATGTTATTAGTCGTTTTATTATTATTTTTTGGAGGCATAGTTTTAGTAATTATGCAAGAAAGTTCTATGTATTTAATACCTACATTGTTTGGTTTTATAGGCTTTTTTGGATTTATTTTAGTGAATCCAAATACATCAAAGGTTATTTTACTTTTTGGTAAATATGTTGGTACGATCAAAGAAAATGGTTTGTATTAGGCAAATCCTTTTTTTACAAAAAAGAAAATATCCTTAAGAGCTAGTAACTTTGATAGTGAACGTTTAAAAGTAAATGATAAACTTGGAAACCCAATAATGATTTCTACCATTTTGGTTTGGAGAGTTACAAATACGTACAAAGCTGCTTTTGATGTGGATAATTACGAAAACTTTGTACGCGTTCAAACAGATGCTGCGGTTAGAAAATTAGCTAGTATGTATCCATATGATAATTTTGCAGATGAAGGTTCTGACGAAGACATTACATTACGGTCTAGTGTAAATGAAGTTTCTGAAGCTTTAGAGAAAGAAATAGACGAGCGTTTATCTATAGCAGGAATTGAAGTTTTAGAAGCAAGAATTGGTTATCTAGCCTATGCACAAGAAATTGCAAGTGCTATGTTAAAAAGACAACAAGCAACAGCAATTGTAGCTGCTAGACATAAAATTGTACAAGGTGCTGTTGAAATGGTAGAAATGGCTTTACATGAGTTAAGTGAAAAGAAAATAGTTGAGTTAGACGATGAACGAAAAGCCGCAATGGTTAGTAATTTATTGGTTATTTTATGTGGAGACAAAGAAGCTTCACCAGTCGTAAATACAGGTACTTTAAGTCATTAATTTTTATTAGCTCTGAGTAAATAAAAACGAATAATAATAAAAAATGAAAGAATATAAAGTTATACAACCAAAGCTAGGAATAAGAAACAGATTTGAAAAAATGGAAGTTTTATTAAATCAACATGCAAGAGAGGGTTGGATTGTTAAGAATATCGGTGAACATTGGTCTAGTATTATTTTAGAAAGAGATAAAAATAGATAATGAAAATTTTTAAAGAGGAGCAACGTTTTACGCAAACTTGGTTAATAGTTCTTTTAGCCATGAGTATCATAGTTCCCATTGGAATTACAATACAAGAATATGCGAAAGAAAATACTAAAATGACCACCAATGAATTTGTACTGACTTTAGTAGGTGTTTTAGTTTCAGTCTTATTTATTTTCTTTTTTAAACTAACCACTAGAATTGACGAAAAAGGAATTCATTATCAATTTTTTCCATTTCATTTTTCTTTAAGAACTATTAATTGGTTAGAAATCAATTCTGCAAAGGTTAGAACTTATGATCCTATTGGTGAATATGGAGGCTGGGGTCTAAAAGGTGGTTCTTTTTGGAATAAATCTAAAGGGAAAGCCATCAATATTTCTGGTGATATTGGTATTCAATTAACACTAAAAAACGGTAAAAAATTATTGATAGGAACTCAGAAAGAATCTGAAGCGAAAAGAGTTCTAGGCACATATAAAAATAAAATTATATGATACGAATTATCTCTTATTTAATGGCTTCTGTTTTTGGAATTGTAATCTCTTTTGCTCAAGCAATTGTAAAAAAATAACATGGCAAAGAAAAAAGCTTTTGCGTTACGCTTAAATGAAGATATGATGAAATCCATTGAAAAATGGGCTGCGGATGAATTTCGATCCACAAATGGTCAAATTGAATGGATGCTAATGCAAGCATTAAAAGAGGCTAAAAGAGAGCCTAAAAATAAGGATGAGTAAAATTTAGCCAAATAAAAAAGAGGCCATAACTTTTACTTAAACTCAAAACCTCCTGATGTGAATACGTTATTATTTAAAATAATTCTATTTATTTTTGAAAATACTTAGGAATCAATTCTTTTAATTTCTCTAATGTTTCAGAGACCGTTAAATCACTCATGCCACCAGAAGCGTTTGCATGTCCACCTCCATTAAAGTGCTCTTTTGCCAAAACATTTACCGGGTTTTCTGCACCTTTAGAACGGAAAGAAATTTTCATAATTCCATCTCGTTCTGTAAAAACAATAGCAGCTTTCATTCCTTTTATAGATAAAACCAAATTCGCTAAACTATCTGTATCTCCTTTTTTATACTTGTACTTCGCCAGTTCTTCTTTTGATAAAGAAATAATACCAACATTATTATCGTGTAAAATTTCTAGTTTTTCACTCATTGCATAGCCTTGCAAACGCAAACGGTTTTCTGTATTATTATCACTTAACTTTTCATGAATTAAATGATGTTGCACTCCTGCAGCTAGAATTTTAGCTAAAACTTCATGTGTGTGTGGTTTCACAGAGTTGAATCTAAAACTACCAGTATCTGTTAAAATACCTAAGTATAAAGGTGTACCAATTTTTTCATCTATTAACTCTAAATGTCCAGATTGCTCTATTAAATCTACAATTAATTGAGACGTAGAAGATGCCGTTGTTTCAGAAACTGTTATTGTAGGAAATTCTTCAGGATTCAAATGATGATCTATCATAACTTTCTTACAAGTTGCTTCTTCTAATAAGGCTTGCATTTCTGGCCCTACACGATTCGTAGCATTGTAATCTAAACAAAAAATTAAATCTGCTTTTTGCATTTCTAATGTTACTTGTTCAGGATTTTCTTCCATCAAAATAATAGACGAAGTATCTAACCAATATAAAAAACCTGGAGCTTTGTCTGGATGACAAACAACTGCTTTTTTACCTAGTTTTTCTATAAAATGAAGCAAACCTAATGAAGAACCAATGGAATCTCCATCTGCAGATTTGTGCGCTGTAATAACAATATGAGAAGCCTCTTGAATTTCTGCTTCAATTTGTTTGTAAATATTCATGGATTGTATTTTGGACAATTGCCAATAAACTGACAATTCTATCTTTTTTTAAAAGGATGTAAAGTTAGGTTTATTATTGGGTAATGATAAGAAGTAATTGAAGTTTAATGAAGGTGAAATTATTTAAAGATTTTTTTTTGAGAAAAAAATTTAGATACTTCGCTACGTTTAGGCTAAGAAATGTTGCGGTTGGTAAACTGTAATTTTCCGCTGTTAGTTTTGCCATATAAACTTAATCGAATTTTCGCATTTAGCATCGTTTAGCAATTTTTTTTAGCCATTATTGTAATTTGTTTCATTCAATTCAATAATTCTTGTTTACAATCAGATTTGCACTTGATACGTTACAAGTAAACAGCTTGAAATGATTAATATGTTTATAAGAGCTCGAATTGTCCAAGTGAATTTTGAATAGTCAATTTTTGCATAATCACCTATGATCACACAAAAACCCATTAATAAAAACCAAGGAGTTAATACTAATGCAAAATCCCATCTTACTATCATTATTACTAAATCATGTAAAAAACCACAGAATGCAAATGTGACTAAAAGAGACAAAGCCGGAGGAAAGATGATTTTAAGCGGTTTAAAAATATATTTTCCCAAATAATAACTCCAAATAGGATTCCAATATTTCCAAAATTTTGAAAATTTTCCAGCTCCCAAAGAACGAATCATCATATTGCGAAGTGAATTACTTGCTCCTAGCGGAACACCGTTTCTTTTTTTTATATAATCAGATAAATTCAAATTTTAAGTTATTGTTTTGTTGAGTTTAATTAATTACACCGTTACTAAGAGTATAAAGTATTTCGATCTTTTATATTCGTACTTAGCGAAGTTCAAATTTTACTCTTTTAAAAACAAACTAAATTATAAATCTGGCTCATCAATCAATCCAATTTTTAAAATCTTTTACGCGCTCTCTACTCACAATAATTTCTGATTCGTTATGCGAATGTAAAACTAATTTTAAACGTGAATTAGAATATGAAATAATGTCTTTTATCGCATTTATGTGAACTATAAACGTTCGGTTCACTCTAAAAAAATCTTCTGGATCTAATTGTTCTTGCCAATGTTCTAGAGAACTATCCAAGAGATAATTTCTATTTACTTTTGTATGAATGTACGTTGATTTATTTTCACTGTAAAAACATTCTACTTCATCGATATGAATAATTTTGATATGTTGCCCAACTTTAATTGTCAGCCTTTTTTTGAATTTACGATCAACCGGATTTATCAATAATTTACGAATGTCATCAATATTTACCTGAACATCTGTTTGTTTTGGTCGATTCTCCTTAAACTTATCTACAGCTACTTTTAACTCATCTTCATCTAAAGGTTTTAACAAATAATCTATGCTATTGAGTTTAAATGCTTTTAATGCATATTCATCATACGCAGTGGTAAAAATAATAGCAGATTTTACTTCAATTTCTTCAAAAATCTCAAAAGACAATCCATCAGAAAGTTGAATATCTAAAAATATTAACTCTGGATGTTCATTGTTTTGCAACCAATTTAAAGACTCTTCTACAGAATGTAACATTTGCTGAACATCTATATTAAGCAAAGCTAACATTCTATTTAACCTCCTTGCTGCTGGCTTTTCGTCCTCTATAATTAATACATTCATTTTCTGATAGGTTTTTAGATTTCTCTTTATAAAGTGATAATAATAAAAGAAACTTTACAAACTTGAAATTAATTTCACTTTTTCATAAATTCATCAATCTTTCTTTCTTCCCAATCTTTACCAAGTATATGAGAAAAACCAAAAGTCTTTAAAGCATGAAGTCCTAAAAATATTCCCCAAATTAACCAAATAGGTATATGCGTAAAATCACCAACATCAAACTGATTACTTGCTATAAAATTTCCTATAAGTTTAAAAGAAAAACTCCAAATAAATGTTAAAAACAAATTTACCAAAATATAAATTACAACATGTTCATAGAACTTTTTAATTTCTGCTATTCTTAATTTTGCTTTTAATAATTTTTTCTCATTTAAGTTTTCCATCTCTTTAAAATTTCTTACTATTTTCTTCTTCTTTATCCATCAATTCTTTAATTTTCTTCTCTTCCCAATCGCTTCCAAATCCTAAAGATTTAAAACCAAAAACTCCTAACCAATGAAAAAATATTCCTATTCCCCAAAAAATCCAAGTAGAATAAACACCAAAGTTCGAAAGAATTTCATCAAAACTATCACCACTTTGTGTTAATCCAAAAATAATAATGCCACTAAGAAAAAGATTTACCAATACGTACACTATTAAATGGATATAAAATCCTTTTATCTCTTTCACTCTCTTTTTTGCTCTAATAAAACGATTCTCTGATATAAAATTATTTTCCATGATTCTTGTATTTAATATTTTGCTCATTCATTAACTCTTTAATCTTCTTTTCTTCCCAATCTTTTCCAAAACCTATTTTATTAAATCCAAAAACGGCTAACCAATGAAAGAAAATACCAATTCCCCAGCCAAGTAACGAAAATCAAAACCAATGAAAACCGGGAACAAATACTAAATTAACACCAACTATTATAGGCATTGTAGCGATGTAAAGAAATAAATGAATGTAAAATCCTTTAATCTCTTTTACTTTCTTTTTAGCTTTAATATATTCTTGTTCTTTTATAAAATTTGACACCATATTATCTAATTATTCTCATTCATAAATTCTTTAATCTTTTTCTCTTCCCAGTTTTTTCCCAAACCTAATAACCTAAATCCGAAAACTGATAACCAATGCATGAAAAGTCCTGTTCCCCAGCCTAAAGCAGAAAACCAAAACCAATGAAATTGGGGTTCAAATTTTAGGTTTACAAAAATAATTATGGGTATCACTAAACAATAAATTGTTAAATGTGTGTAAAATCCTTTAATGTCTTTTACTCTTTTTTGCGCTTTATAATAACGCTGTCGTAGTGTCTGATCAGATTCCATTATTACCTTCTATTATCTTGTTGATCCATATATTTTTTAATCTTTTTCTCTTCCCAGTCTTTGCTCATAAACAGATTCAAACCAAAAATATTTAATGCTTGAAAAACAATTCCTATTCCCCAATACAACCAAATTTTATAATTATGATAATCCAAAAAAGCTTCCTTAAGAGTATCTCCATCATTCATGTCACCCGCTATAAAAATAGCCGTTAGAAATATATTTACAACAACATAAGACACTAAATGTTTATAAAACTTACCTATCCTTTCTACTTTTTTACGAGCTAAAATATATTTTTGTTCTTGTGTATTTCTCTTTTCCATTATCTTGTTCTTTTATGTTGTCTCTCTTTATTCATCATTTCTTTAATCTTTTTATCTTCCCAGTTTTTGCCCAAGAAAATATTGTAATTATTCACTTCTAAAAAGTGAAAAGTTAATCCTAAACCCCATCCAAATATTGGAAACCAAAACCAGTGAAAACCTGGTGAAAATCTTAAATTGATAAAAATTAAAAAGGGAATTACTAAGCAATACGAAACTAAATTTTGATAAAACTCTTTTAATTTCTCTACTCTTTCAACTGCTTTTACGTATTTACTGTTTTCTATATCTTCTGTGTACATACTGTTATCCATTTTATAAAGGAGAGGTAAACTCACCTTAAAAGTTTTGTTATTATTTTCTATTTTAACACCCTTTTGTGTAATTAACCCATATCTATCCGCGATGTTTTGTAAACCAACTTTAGTACTTTTTCCTATTGTTTCTTTCGGGTTGATATTGTTTTCTATAATTAAATAATTATCTTCTTGATAAATACTTACTATTAAAGGTTTAGAAGGAGAAACCACATTATGTTTTACTGCATTTTCTAATAAGAGTTGTAAAGAAAGTGGCACAATTTTTAACTCATTATTACTTATAGAATCTGGAATATTAAATTTTACTGCATCTTCAAAACGCATTTCTAATAATTGCATATACGTTTTTGCAAACTTTAATTCTTCTTCAATTGGTACTAAATCTTTATTTCGTTGCTCTAAAACGTATCGATATACTTTAGATAATTTTGTGGTAAATTTCTCTGCCTGATATGGATTTTCGCCAATTAAACTCGTTAACACATTTAAACTATTAAATAAAAAATGTGGATCTAGTTGATTTTTTAAAGACTCGAATTTTGCCGTTTCTGTTTTTGCAACAATCTCTTGTCTTGTAGTTTCTTGACTTACAGATGCTTTCCAATTAATCATAAAACCACGTGCATGAAAAAAAGTAGCAACTCCTAAGGAAATAATAACAGTAAAAATGTGTACATAAAGTAGAAAGCCAGTAAAAAAACTTTCCACCTTCAAGCCTTGTAAAACTATAAATTGTATATAATTAATTACTAATACTGCTATAATTGTATACACTACAGTTGTAACAACTCCCGCCCAAACTCTCTGATTTGTTTCTGCTATCCAACTCCACTTTTTATTAAGAAAATCGTTTATAAGAGCGTTTCCAAAACCGAGTCCAAAAGAATACAAGCAAGAAATCAAAAAAATATAGGCGATTCCTTTTAAATTAAATTGCTGTTTAAAAACTACAAAAATCAGGGTAAAAATTAGTGCAATTTTTAAAGTAAGAAAAATACTTTTTTTTAGTTTTACTACAGAAAACGTTGTTATTTTTTTCATTTCTACTTCTATGCTTAAATTATTAAAATTTAATATCTAAAGATACATTTTTATCAATAACAACAAATTTTGCATCTTCAAATTTTGGAGGTCCAAAATTCATTACATTGTTAGATGATCCATAATCCTCTTTGGGCATTCCATTAGATTGAAAATCCATTTTATTATTATCATTTTTGTCGTGATAACAAATGATTGCATATTCTCCTGCTGAGATGTTTTCAAATATGGCAATACTTTTTCCGTCTAAAATTTTAGATTCTAACCCTTTAATTGGTTGCATTCTAAAATTAGTTTTGTTATATAGAGCAAATCCTACTTTTCCTGAATCCGAGGTTACATTTACAACTGTTGCTGTAATTGTGTGATTTTGTGCAGCTATTGTACTTGTAATTAATAATATTAGTGTTGTTAAAAAGGCTACGATAAGTTTCATAATTTTAAGTTTTAATTGTTTATTATGCTACAAATATGAAATAGATTTAAAGTTTATTAAATTAAAAAATACTGAGTTGTATTAATTTAAGGATGAACTGTATTATTCATTAAGAATAATATTAGATTTAATAAGATTTTACTTGAAATGTCAATTAAAGAATTGTCAAAAAGGGAATATTTAAGTATTATTTTAATGAATTTATAACTCAAAATCCAATTTTGTTTAAATTTCATAAAACTGATAAAAAAGCGATTCATTTTTAATGATTGCTTTCAAAAAACATATACATTAGCATCATGATTACTATTAGAAACAATAAATTATGTACTACAATAGCTCCCAGTTTGCGCCTGCGCAATCGTCGTCGCTAGTATTTTTTATTAGCAATTAATCCTCTTATCACACTCTTATAGTTTTTAATTATTTATTTTTTTATCGTGAACCTTTCTTACAAAACATACTTACAAATTTTAGTTATTTTAAACGATAGCCAAATAAATTTTTGCCGCAGTTTCGAGTTTCGCCCTTTGGGGTAAAATTTATTTATGGAATTTAGGTGAGTCCAGTTCTACATTCAGAAAACAACAAACAACAAGTTTTATCAAATAAAAATACAATGCAATGGAAATTGTAATTGCTAATAAATCTCATATCGTTTACGCTGACATTATCTGTAATACTATTGCTGAAGCTGCAAAAGTTAGGGGAACGGGTATTGCAAAAAGAAAACCAGCATACATTGCCACTAAGATGGAGAATGGTAATGCCGTAATTGCTTTAGATGATGGAAAATTTGCTGGATTCTGCTATATAGAAAAATGGGGACATGGGAAATTTGTTGCTAATTCAGGGTTAATTGTACATCCAAATTATAGAAATATAGGGTTAGCTAAACAAATTAAACAAGTTATTTTCAAGCACTCAAGAACTAAATTTCCAGAGGCAAAAGTATTTAGTATTACAACTGGGTTACCTGTTATGAAACTAAATAGCGATTTAGGTTATAAACCTGTTACTTTCTCGGAGCTAACCGACGACCAAAGCTTTTGGGATGGTTGTCAAACTTGCAGAAACTTTGATGTTTTGACAAGAACAGATAGAAAAATGTGCTTGTGTACTGGTATGTTATTCGATCCAAAAAACAATAATAAAGAAGCCTCTGAAGAAGTGAAAGAAAGCGTTTTCAAAAAATTAAAAAATATTAAACAGAACTTGTTTCTAAAAAAAGATAAAAAATGAAAAAATTAGTAATTGCATATAGTGGCGGTTTAGACACCTCTTATTGTGCTGTAAGTTTATCAAAAAAATATGATGTTCATGCGGTAAGTGTTAATACTGGTGGATTTACAAAAGAAGAAATCAAACATATAGAAAATAACGCCTATAAAATGGGCGTTGCTACATATAAAAATATTGATGCAGTTGCTACTTTTTACAATAAAGTAGTAAAGTATTTAATTTTTGGAAATGTCTTAAAAAACAGTACCTATCCACTCTCTGTAAGTGCAGAAAGAATTATACAAGCGATAGAAATTGTTGAGTACGCAAAAAGTATTGGAGCTGAATATATTGCACACGGAAGCACAGGTGCAGGAAATGATCAAGTACGTTTTGATATGATTTTTCAAACGTTGGCTCCAGGAATCAATATTATAACTCCAATTAGAGATAAAAAATTAACAAGACAGGAAGAAATAGATTATTTAAAATCCGAGGGAATTGATATGTCTTGGGAAAAATCAAAATACTCCGTTAATAAGGGCCTTTGGGGAACAAGTGTTGGAGGTGTAGAAACTTTAAATTCTGAAAAACCATTACCTAGTGAAGCGTATCCTTCTCAATTAGAAAAAGAAGTAGAACAAAAAGTTACACTAACTTTTAAAAAGGGCGAATTTATTGGTTTAAATGGAAAAGAAAATTTGCCAGAAATAAATATTGAAAAATTAAATGACATTGCTGCTGCATACGCCATTGGAAGAGATATTCATGTTGGTGATACCATAGTTGGTACGAAAGGAAGAGTTGGATTCGAAGCAGCAGCTGCTTTAATAACAATAAAGGCACATCACTTATTAGAGAAACATACCTTGACAAAATGGCAATTACAACATAAAGAATATTTAGCTAGTTTCTATGGAATGCATTTGCATGAAGGGCAATATTTAGATCCTGTAATGCGAGATACGGAAGCTTTTTTACAAAGTTCTCAAAAAATGGTTTCTGGTAATGTTGTGGTTTCTTTAAAACCGTATCATTTTTCTTTAGATGGAATTATTTCTGATCACGATTTAATGTCTAGTAAATTTAGTACGTATGGTGAAGAAAATAAAGCATGGTCAGCAGACGATGCAAAAGGTTTTATTAAAATTTTAGGGAATCAGAATAAAATATATCAACAAGTAAATTCTTAAGGATGTTAGAAGTAGGAATTATAGGTGGTGCAGGTTATACCGCGGGGGAATTAATAAGATTGTTGCTGAATCACCCTAAAACAAATATCAATTTTGTTTACAGCACTTCTAATGCTGGCAACAAATTGTATCAAGTGCATCAAGATTTAATTGGTTCGACTGAAATAAGTTTTACTAATAAAATTAATACAGAAATTGATGTATTATTTTTGTGCTTGGGTCATGG
Source organism: Polaribacter sp. Hel1_33_78 (assembly GCF_900106075.1). Lineage (NCBI taxonomy): Bacteria > Pseudomonadati > Bacteroidota > Flavobacteriia > Flavobacteriales > Flavobacteriaceae > Polaribacter > Polaribacter sp. Hel1_33_78. The sequence continues at coordinate 1,620,750 of NZ_LT629794.1, read as the reverse complement.
CAATTCAACTACTTTTTTAGAAAACAATAGTTTTTCTGATCACATGAAAATTATTGATTTAAGTAATGATTTTAGACTATTCAAGGATAAAAATTTCGAAGAAAAAGAATTTGTCTATGGTTTACCAGAATTACAAAGAGATGCTATAAAAGAAGCAAAATGTATTGCAAATCCTGGTTGTTTTGCAACTGCTTTACAATTGGCTATTCTACCACTGGCTGCAAAAGGATTACTGCAGAACGATATTCATATTAATGCCGTTACTGGTGCAACTGGAGCAGGAACTTCTTTGTCTACAACCACACATTTTACTTGGAGAGATAATAATTTTTCGCATTATAAAGCTTTTAATCATCAACATTTAGGAGAAATACATCAAACTGTAAATCAGTTACAGCCTAATTTTGATTCTGAAATAAACTTTATGCCAAATAGAGGAAACTTTTCAAGAGGAATTTTTGCTACCACTTACACAAAATTTAAAGGCAGTATAGCAGAAGCAAAAGAAATGTATCAAGTATTTTATAAAGATGCAGCATTTATATTTATTTCTGATACCGATATACATTTAAAACAAGTTGTAAACACAAATAAATGTTTAATCCATATAGCAAAACATGACAATAAATTACTAATAACAAGCGTAATAGACAATTTATTAAAAGGAGCCTCTGGTCAAGCAATTCAGAATATGAATTTAATGTACGGATTTGAAGAAACTTTAGGTTTAAATTTAAAAGCAAATTATTTTTAGTAGCAATTAGCTGCGTTAACGAGTGAAATGACATCCTTTTTGAGGAACGAAAAAAAGATATAGTGTAAAGCGTGACCTGCAGGTAACGCCCAAAAAATAATAAAGTATGAAAGTAGCAATAATTGGAGCAGGAAGTTTAGGGCAATCGATTGCAAAAGGATTGTTGAAAAATAAAGTTGTAAGTTCTTTATATCTTACAAAAAGAAACACAGATTCTATAAAGGAATTTAATAGATACAAGGCAGTAACCTTAACTACTAATAATGAAGAAGCAGTTAAAAATTCTGATATTATAATATTTGCAGTACAACCAAGACATCTAAGAGATATTTTAGAAAATTTAAAATACAAACTCAGTAAAGAGCAAATACTAATTTCTGCGATTACCGGTTTTTCGTTAGGAAAAATTGAAAATGTAATTGGTGGAAAGCATTATATAATTCGTGCAATGCCAAATACAGCCGCATCTGTAGGACAATCTATGACATGCCTCTCTACAAATGCAAAAGGAAAGGAAAAAGTTGAATTAGCAAAGACTATTTTTAATAGCTTAGGACGTTCTATGGTAATTCCTGAAGATCAACTGCAAGCAGCAACAGTTATTTGTGCAAGCGGAATTGCTTTTTGGATGCGTTTAATTCGAGCGACAACCCAAGGGGCTATTCAATTAGGTTTCGAAGCGCACGAAGCACACGAATTAGCAATGCAAACTTGCTTTGGAGCTGCAACCCTATTAAAAGAATCTGGCAATCATCCCGAGGAAGAAATAGATAGGGTAACCACTCCTGGAGGATGCACCATTGAGGGATTAAATGAAATGGAACATCAAGGATTAAGCTCTTCTTTGATAAAAGGAATTAACGCTTCTTTTGAAAAAATAAACCAAATTAAAACAAATTAAAATGCCTTTATTTAATGTTTATCCTTTATATGATGTTACTCCAGTTTCAGCAAAAGGCATGTATGTATATGATGAAAATAATACTGCATATTTAGATTTGTATGGAGGTCATGCAGTAATTTCTATTGGGCATGGACATCCAAAATATGTAGAAGCAATTACAAATCAAGTTGCTAAATTAGGTTTTTATTCAAATGCAATTCAAAATCCATTACAAAAAGAATTAACTGACAAATTAGAAACTCTTTCTGGCTGTAAAGAGTACCAATTGTTTTTATGTAATTCGGGCGCAGAAGCGAATGAAAATGCCTTAAAACTAGCTTCTTTTAAAACAGGTAAATCCAGAGTAATCGCTTTTAAAAATGGTTTTCATGGTCGTACGTCTGCGGCTGTTGCTGCCACGGATAATACCAGTATTATTGCGCCAATAAACGCACAACAAAAGGTTACAATATTAGAGCTAAATGATATTGAAAGAGTTCAAAGAGAACTCGAAAAGGGAGATGTTTGTGCTATAATTATAGAATTTATTCAGGGTGTTGGAGGATTAGATCAGGCCACTGCTAAATTTTTTGAAAAAGTCGATGTACTTTGTAAAGCGAACAATACCTTTTTTATTGCCGATGAAGTGCAGTCTGGATATGGCCGATCAGGAAAGTTTTTTGCATTTCAACATTATAAGGTTACTCCAGATATTATTTCTATCGCAAAAGGAATGGGAAATGGTTTTCCTATTGGAGGAATTTTTATTCACCCCTCCATTGAAGCAAAGTTCGGAATGTTAGGCACTACTTTTGGCGGAAATCATTTAGCTTGTGTTGCAGGTTTATCGGTTTTAAACGTAATTGAAGAAGATAATTTAATGCACAATGTCAATGAAATATCTCAATACTTTATTAAAATTGCTAGAACAATTCCCCAGATAAAAAACATTAAAGGAAGAGGCTTAATGCTAGGTCTAGAATTCGATTATGAAGTAAGCGATTTAAGAAAAAAATTAATCTACGAGTATCATATTTTTACAGGTGGAGCGGCTAATAAAAAACTATTAAGAATTTTACCCTCATTAAACGTGAAAAAAGAGCATATAAATCAGTTTTTTAAAGCTTTGGTTAATGCTTTAGATTCCTAGAAAAAAATAAGAAAATAAATGAATACGTTATTATCCATAAAAACTAGAAATAATGTTTTACGCACAATGGCCTCACTTCTTGATCGAGAAAAAGAAGCTATTATTAGCATAAACAAAAAAGATTTAGAAGCTTACAAGGGTGATGATATTTCTATGTTCGATCGATTAAAAGTTGATGAAGCAAAAGTTCATGAAATGATTGCAGCTTGTTTACACTTGGCAACTCAAGAAGATCCTGTTGGTTTAGAACGATTTAGCTTTAGACATGATAACGGAATGCAGGTTTATAATAAAACCGCTTCTTTTGGCACAATATTAATCATTTATGAATCTAGACCAGATGTAACGGTTGAAGCTGCTGGAATTGCATTTAAATCTGGAAATAAAATACTTTTAAAAGGAGGTAAAGAATCTTTACAATCGAACTTAAAAATTGTGGACTTATGGCATCAAGCTTTAAACCAGCACTATGCTTCTAATGATTGGATTGCCTACCTACAATTTGATAGAACTGAAACGCAAGCTTTTTTAGAAAGACCATCCCAAAAAGTCGATTTAATTATTCCAAGAGGCGGTGAACGTTTGATTGCGTTTGTAAAAAAACACGCTACGTGTCCTATAATTATTAGCGGACGTGGTAATAACTTTGTTTTTGTTCATAAAGAAGCAGATACAGCTATTGCAATTGAGATTATTTTAAATGGAAAATCCAAAATTTCTGCTTGTAATGCGGTCGATAAAGTTTTAATTGACAAAAACCTTCCAAATAAAACAGCTTTTATTAATCGTTTATTATCAAAGTTAAAAGAGTTTAAAATTGATGTTTTAGGGGATACAATAATTTCAAAATTTGATAAAGTTGAAGAAATTTCATCAAATGATGTTTGGTACAAAGAATTTTTAGATTACAAAATTGTAATTGGAGAAATTCCATCGAATAAAGACGCGATTGCAATGATTAATAACTATTCTGGCGGCCACTCCTCAGCAATTATTACCAAGAATACAGCGGAAGCTAAATTATTTATGGCAAATGTTGATACAGCTGCCGTATATCATAATGCATCTACACGTTTTACAGATGGAGGTCAATTAGGATTGGGTGGAGAATTAGCTATAAGTACAGATAAATTACATCAACGTGGACCTATAGGGTTACAACATTTGGTAACAAACAAATGGTATGTTCACGGAAACGGACAAATAAGATAATATGCAAAAAAAGAAACGCATTTTACTAAAAATTGGTTCGAATACACTTACCAAAGAAACAGATAATATTTCAAGAGGAAAAATTGAAGATATTGCAAGTCAAATTGCAAAACTCAAGGAAACTTATGAATTTATAATTGTTAGTTCTGGCGCAATTGCCGTTGCAAAACAATTTGTAAAACTAGAAAGTAAGCAAAAAGATGTATTTGTAAAACAAGCATTAGCTTCAATTGGTCAGCCTCATTTAATTAGAATTTATCAAGAGATTTTTAGAGAATATGGTTTATTAAGTTCTCAATGCCTTCTCTCCTATTCTGATTTTGAAAAAGACGAAAGTAAAACCAATATTACCAATACTATAAAAGTGTTGGTAAATAACAATTATATTCCAATCATAAATGAGAATGATACAGTTGCCACAGATGAAATAAAATTTGGTGATAATGATAAATTAGCAGCGCTAACAGCATCATTATTAGAAGTTGATTTATTGATAATAGCAACTAATACTAATGGTATTTACACTAAAGAATCCATCCAAAATAAAGTTCCAAAAACCATTGAAGAAGTTATCAATTTTGATGATTTAAAGAATGAAATTGTGAACTCCAAATCTAGTCATGGAAGTGGAGGAATGCAATCTAAAATTGAAGCTGCTGAAGTTGCCAAAAAAGCTAATATAGAAACATGGATTGTCAATGGCTTAGTAGATAATTTTATCTGCAATGCGTTTGACAATAAAGTTCCTTTTACGAAAATTAAATAACAGACTATGAAGAATTACACCTCCATAAACGACATTGATAATATTGCTACTTGGATCAAAGAGGCGAAAGAAATTAAAGCAAATCCACTTGCAAATATTGAATTAGGAAAAAACAAAACATTAGGGTTACTGTTTTTTAATTCAAGTTTACGTACACGTTTAAGCACTCAAAAAGCAGCTTTAAATTTAGGCATGAACCCTATTGTTATGAATGTTTCTGACGATGCTTGGGGAATTGAATTTGGAGATGGAACGATTATGAATGGAAACACCGCAGAACATATTAAAGAAGCTGCTGCTGTTGTTTCTCAATATTGTGATATAATTGCTGTAAGAGCATTTCCAACATTAACAGACAAAGAAAAAGACGAATCTGAACACGTTCTAGAGTCCTTTGTTAAATTTGCTTCAACACCCATTGTAAGTATGGAAAGCGCCACTGGTCATCCTTTACAAGGTTTAACAGATGCAATAACCATTTCTGAAAACTCCACAAAAAAGAAACCAAAAGTAGTTTTAAGTTGGGCGCCCCATTTAAAATCTTTACCTCATGCAGTTGGAAATAGTTTTGTACAAGCTATGCAAAAAATGGATGTTGATTTTGTAATTACAAACCCAGAAGGATATAATTTAAGTCCAGAAATCACAAAAGACACCCCTATTTATAATAATCAAGCAGCAGCATTTAAAGATGCAGATTTTGTCTACACTAAAAACTGGAGTTCTTACGATAATTATGGCCAAAATTTAGGTGGTAATGAACAATGGATGATCACAGAAGAAAAACTAAAAAATGCAAAATTTATGCATTGTTTGCCTGTAAGAAGAAATGTTGTGGTAGCAGATGCTGTTTTAGATTCGAATAACTCTTTAGTTATTGAACAAGCCAATAATAGAACATATGCAGCGCAATTAGTATTGAAAAAAATATTAGAAGACTTGTAAAATAACTTTTAGTTATTAATTAAAATGGAAAAACTTTCAATTATAAAAATAGGCGGTAACATCATAGAAGATGAAATTTCTCTAAACAAATTTTTAAAATTATTTTCAAATTTAGAAGGAAATAAGATTTTGGTTCATGGAGGAGGAAAAAGAGCTACTCATATTGCATCAAAATTAGGTATTGAATCTAAAATGGTAAAGGGAAGACGCGTAACTGATCCTGAAACTTTGGAAGTTATTACTATGGTTTATGGTGGTTTAGTAAACAAAAATGTTGTGGCTAAATTACAAGCTTTAGGTACTGATGCCATTGGTTTAACGGGTGCAGACATCAACAGCATTCAATCTGATAAAAGACCTGTTAAAGATATTGACTTTGGCTTTGTTGGTGATGTGAAAAAAGTAGCATCCAAATCAATTAATAAATTATTGAAAGCTGATTTTACACCTGTTTTTTGTGCCATAACGCACGATGGTAATGGACAATTATTAAACACAAATGCAGATACTATTGCTAGTAAAATTGCAGTTGGAATGAGTGAGATTTATGATACATCAATATACTATTGTTTTGAATTTAATGGTGTTTTAGAAGATTTTAATGATAAAGAATCAATAATTAAAAAGATCAATTCAGAAAACTATCAAAAATTATTAAAAGAAGGGATTATTTCTGATGGCATGATTCCTAAATTGGATAATTGTTTTGATGCACTAAATAATGGTGTTCAAAAAGTACACATTGGAAACACAAGCATGTTAACTAAAGAAAATAACATTTTTACTACAATTACATTATAAGATGGGTATTGAAAAATTAACAGAAAATGCAATTTCACTTTTAAAAAAATTGATTGAAACCCAATCTTTTTCTGAAGAAGAAGAAAATACTGCTCTATTAATTGAAGGATGGTTCAGTGAATATCAAATATCATTTAAAAGAACAAAAAATAATATTTGGGCGACAAATAAATATTTTGATGAAAGTAAACCAACATTATTATTAAACTCTCATCATGATACTGTTCGTCCAAATTCAAAATACACAAACGATCCTTTTGAGGCCTTTGTAAAAGATGGAAAATTATTTGGTTTAGGAAGTAATGATGCAGGTGGTTGTTTGGTTTCTTTAATGGCAACTTTTACAAAATTTTATGATGTTGAAAATCTAAAATACAATTTGGTAATTGTAGCATCAGCTGAAGAAGAAAACAGTGGACAAAATGGTTTAAACTCTATGTTACCAATCATTCCACATATAGATGTGGCTATTATTGGTGAGCCAACTTTAATGAATCTTGCAGTTGCAGAAAAAGGTTTAGTTGTTTTTGATGCAGTTATAGACGGTACTCCAAGTCATGCAGCTCATCCAAATGATAATAATTCAATTTATAATACCATTGAAGTTTTGCAATGGTTTAAAGATTTTAAGTTTGATAAATCTTCAGATGCTTTAGGTGATGTAAAAATGACAGTAACTCAAATAAATGCTGGTTCACAACATAATGTAGTTCCTGGTCACGTAGATTTAGTGATTGATGTTCGCGTAAATGATGCCTATTCTAATCAAGAAATTGATAATATTTTACAAGAACAATCTCCTTGCAGTAAAATAGCTCCAAGAAGTTTACGATTAAACTCCTCCTCTATTTCTTTAAATCATAATTTGGTGAAAGCAGGAATTGCAATGGGTAGAGAAACTTATGGATCACCAACTTTATCAGATCAATCTGCTTTAAGTTGCCAATCTTTAAAATTAGGACCTGGAGATAGCACTCGTTCTCATTCTGCCAATGAATTTATCTACTTAGCTGAAATTCAAGAAGGAATACAGATTTACGTAGAATTATTAAATAAAGTAATCGTTTAATTACAAAAAAAGAAATATGAAACTTTGGGATAAAGGATTTTCAATAGACAAACAAATAGAAAATTTTACAGTTGGCAATGATAGAGAAATTGACATTCATATTGCAAAATATGACGTACAAGCTTCTTTAGCACATGCAATAATGTTAGAATCTATTGGAATAATTACTGCAAATGAGTTATCAGATCTTAAAAGAGGTTTGCAAAAATTAGCTTCAGATATAGAAAACGGAACATTTGTAATTGAACCTTCTTTTGAAGATGTACATTCTAAAATTGAATGGGAACTGACCGATAAATTAGGTGAGGTTGGTAAGAAAATTCACACTGCTCGTTCAAGAAACGATCAAGTTTTAGTGTCGTTGCAACTGTACTATAAAGAAAATTTAGCGATTATAAATGATAAAACAAAAACACTTTTTAATACACTTATAGGTTTAGCAGAAATACACAAAGAAAGTTTATTACCTGGTTATACCCATTTGCAAGTAGCAATGCCATCCTCCTTTGGATTGTGGTTTTCTGCGTATGCAGAATTACTAATTGATGACGTATATATGCTAAATGCAGTCTCTAAAATTGTAGATCAAAATCCCTTAGGCTCTGCTGCCGGTTATGGAAGTTCCTTCCCTATCGACAGAGAATTAACGACGAAAGAATTAGATTTTGCTACTTTAAAATATAATGTTGTTGCAGCTCAATTAAGTAGAGGAAAAAGTGAGCGTTCTATTGCTTCAGCTTTAGGCGGATTGTGTAATACAATGTCTCGATTTGCAATGGACGTTTGTTTATATATGAGTCAAAATTTTAATTTTATTTCTTTTCCTGATGCGTTAACTACTGGAAGTAGCATTATGCCACACAAGAAAAATCCTGATGTTTTTGAATTGATTCGCGGAAAATGCAATAAAATTCAGGCTTTACATACAGAAATGGTCATGATCACCAATAATTTGCCATCAGGTTACCATAGAGATTTTCAATTATTAAAAGAAAATATTATCAGTGCTTTTGAAGATGTAAAAGATATTTTAGACATTTTAAATTATGCTATTCAACAAGTCATTGTAAAAGATATCGATTTGAATGATGAAAAATATCAATACTTATTTACAGTCGATAGCATCAATAATTTAGTGGTTGGAGGCATGTCTTTTCGAGAAGCATATCAAAAAATTGGAGGCCAGGTTCAAGAAGGGACGTATAAACCCGATTTAGGAAAACAACATTCACATGTTGGTAGTATTCATAATTTAAGTTTAGATAAGATTGCAGCAAAATATCCTAAAAACTAATAAAACACGAATTCCACTAATTTTCACTAATCTTTATCAGTTCGCAATTCCTTCGAAAGTAGGAATGACAAAAAAAGTATTGACAAATAGAAATAGCAGAAATCACAATCACTGTTTGCATCAAATCATATTGTATCTATTAATTGAAAAGATAAATGATGATGACAAAAATTGAACACTAAAATATTACAGTTCAATACATTAATGCAGCTGTAAACTTCTGTAAAATTGTTCCTCCAGATTTTAAAATTAGAAATGAACAAAAATCTATAAATGATAAAAGATAGATGCACAATGGCAATAAAGAATTCTATTTTACTTTACAAGAATCTCCATTAGAAACTGAACCGAAAAAACTAAATCAAACCTATATAAATTATGGATTTAACCATATTGGTTTAATTGCGAATACTATTGATAACATTGAAAAACAATTAAAAGAAGCTGGTTATAAGAAAGGAATTGACACTTCAAAAGAACTTTTAGAAAAAGAATTTATTATTATGATAGTGCTGGTTTTAAATGGGAATTAGTAGAATATTTATCTACAAATACTAAAGATAGGTTTCTATATGAATAGTGCATTTAAGAAAAAAATTAATGAAAATTGAAGATTCATTGACGGTTTCGACTATAAGTAGTTGTGCACTTTAGTAATTAAATTTACAAGAACACACCTATCAGAAAACCTTTAGGAAATTTCAGTAGTGGGCCATAATTAGCAATTACTTATAGCCATAGTTATCTTCAGTTTCCAAACTAACAAAGTTTAAGAATTCCAAATGCAGACGGTACATGAAAATCTGCATCTTGTGTTTTAAAATCTACCCAGCTAATCCATTTCAATAATGCGACCTTGCCCACCAAGTTGGTACAATGACCTCTAAATAATCCTATTTGTATATTATTATTATTTATAAGACCTAATTCATTAAGAATAGACAAGCTTATTTTACCTTCCACTGTATAGTTTTCTTCATTAATTTTTGATTTAATCGATAAAGATTCAGGCCATTGCCAATCTCTGTCAAATTTTCGATATAAATTAGCTCTGTAATCAAGCACACGACCATGCGGATCCATTTCTAAGCAGTAATAAGGGCTCATTTTTTGATTACTACGAAAGAATATTTCTACGCGTTCAGAGTGCATTACTTCCAGTTTGCTATTATCCTCTATATAAACCAGAGGTTTAGAACCGTAAGCAACAAAACGAAAATAGATATGATTTTCATCATAATATGCACTAAAACTAGTAACAGGGGATTTTTCGCTTTGCCATGGATAAGAAAAGTCATCTAATTTTGTAACTTTCTCCCAACTAGTAAAATCGATCAACTTCTTAATTAAGAATTTTTTCATTTTTAGATTAAAGATAACGTACGCTCATATCAGTCTTTAACGAATTTAGTGTTTTTGTATAAGAAAATCAAGTTAAAATTTATAGGGAAAATACCCATTTTATATATTTACTATATGTAACAATTAAGCTTTAAATATCCATTAATAAAAGTTAATTTGCACTTTCAAAATTTACTTTCACAAAAAATCCATATTCATAATGAAATCAGCAAATATCTTACAACAAGCCTTTACTTTACCTTGTGGAGTTATTTTACCGAATAGAATGGTAAAATCTGCCATGAGTGAAAACAATGCTGATAAAGGTGGAAAACCTTCTGAGCGAATTATAAAATTGTATAAAACTTGGGGAGAAGGTGGTACAGGAATTTTGATTTCTGGAAATGTAATGATGGATAGTAAAGCTTTAAATGAACCAAGAAATGTTGTTGTAGAAGATGAGAAATATATGGCTGAACTAAAAGAATGGGCTGATGTTTCACAAAAGCATGGAAGCCATCTTTGGATGCAAATTAATCACCCTGGAAGACAATCACCCAAATTTAACAAAGATGTAGTAAGTGCTTCTGATGTTCAACTGCCTATGAAATCAATATTTCCAAAACCTCGCCCAATGACAGAAGAGGAAATTTGGAAAACAATAGATGGTTTTGGAGATTGTGCTTTAATTGCTAAAAAAGCAGGTTGGAAAGGTGTACAAATACATGGAGCTCATGGATATTTAGTAAGTCAGTTTCTTTCTGCACTGACCAATTTACGAACAGATCAATGGGGAGGTTCTTTAGAAAATAGAGCTCGTTTTGCTTTGGAGATTTACAGAAATATGAGAAAGAAAGTTGGCGCTGGTTTTCCTATTGGAATTAAAATTAACTCTGCAGATTTTCAACGAGGCGCATTTACAGAAGAAGAATCTCTAGAAGTAATAGATATGCTTTCTGCTGAAGGTATGGACATGATTGAAGTTTCTGGCGGTACTTACGAAAAAGCTGCAATGATGGGTGCAGGTAAAAAAGTAAAAGAAAGCACAAAAAAGAGAGAAGCTTATTTTGCAGATTTTATTCAGAAAGCGAGAGCAAAAACAAAAGCGCCTTTATTATTAACTGGAGGTTTTAGAACCTTAGATGTAATGGCTAAAGCTATAGAGAATAACGAATTGGATTTTGTTGGTTTAGCGCGTCCTTTTGCTGTATTCCCTTACCTTTCTAAAGAATTTTTTGAAGGAACAAGAACAGAAGTACATATTCCACCTGTGAAGACAGGTTTAAAATTTATTGATAAAATGGGTTTCTTGGATATTTCTTATTTCTCTCATCAAATGAAAATGATGGGTAAAGGTAATTTGCCAAATCCTAAATTGAGTGTTTGGTCTGTTTTGTTTCATTTTATAAAAAAAACTGTATTTTAAATCCTTTTATCCAATCTATAGAGAAGCCTAAAAAACTCTCTGAAAAAGTGCTTTGATAAAATTAATTGGAGGCATTTTTAATTCAATTTGTAAATCTTCCAATAAAGAAGTCTCTTCATCTAAAAACTTTAATATTTTTTTTGGATGATTTTTTTGAAACATTTTCGCAAAAATGGAAGCTCCTAAATGGTTTTTTTTAGAGAGAATATCTAACAACAATAGGTCGTAAAACCAAAATTTATCAATTTTATGAAATTCTGTTAATGGTTTATCCTGTTTTATATGCGTAATGAGTTTTGCCGTTTTTCTAGTGGTATTTTTAAAGGTAAAACCCGTACTTGCTTTAGACCAACCTCCTGCTGTACCAATATTGATGATGTTTTTAGAATTGTGTTTCCAAAATTTATAACATGTCATAGGTATGGAACCTTGCTCCTTTTCTACAATTTCATAATCTGTAATATTTCTCTCCTCTAAATATTTTTCAATTTCTAATTTGTAGTCTTCATAAGGCAGTATATCTTTTGAAAACAAGGTATATTCAAATAAAGCTTCATTTTTAGCATAAGGCAAAATATACATAAAACGGGTATTTTCTTTTTGAGCCACTGTAAAATCCATAAAAGTGGCAGCACTATCATCAAAAAAATCTTTCTTCGTTTGTATAAAAAAACCAACAAAATGCTGCTGCAAAACAGGAAATTTGGTTTGTTTCTTATACGCATCAGTAAACAAAATACTGTTTAAAATTGTCTTTGTTTTAAAAATTGTACCAGCAGTAATTACTTCTGCTTCCTCAACTCCCTGATGAAGGCTTACAACATTTGCTGTTTGAAAAGTAATATTTGATTTTGTTTCTAAATGAGACCAGATTTTTGAATAAAAATCTTTACTACGAATCATTTTATATTGATAAGGAGCAATATTTTCTTTCGTAGCATACAATTTACTTTTAAAAATAATATTTTTCCAAGATGCACTTACAATTCCATTCCACTCATCATTATCAGTTTCCCAATAACACCAAGTTCTATCGTTTGCATTTTTCTTTTCTCTATCTAAAATTAGGATTGATTTATCATCAAAAAAAGCATCTTTAGACATTCTGTACGCCATCATTAAGCCAGAAGCACCTCCACCAACAATTATGTAATCGTAATAATTCATTTGGGTTAAATGAGCTTAATATTTAAATAAAGAGTTAAGGATATAGTAAAGTATCCTTTAAATTTAATGTTTAAATTTTAGGTTTTTGAAAATATTTAAAGGGTACAAATAACATTCCAAAACATTGGCTATCTTCTTTTCTCATATTTTTGTGATGAATCTTGTGCGCCTTTCTTAATCCTCTCAAATAAAAGTTGTTGGTGTTTTTAAACCATTTAAAACGTTGATGAATTAATACATCATGTACCAAAAAGTAGGCCAATCCATAGCATAAAATACCTAATCCTATAAAAAATAAATAGGTATGTTCTGTATATGTACCATAATAGAATAAAGCAATACTAGGGATGGCAAAAACAACAAAAAAAGCATCATTTTTCTCAAAACCTTGATATTTTGGTTTATGATGATCTTCATGCAAATACCATCCAAAACCATGCATTACAAATTTATGTGTACACCAAGTGATGCCTTCCATCAATAAAAAAACAACAAGAGTAATTAGTCCGAACATTATTTTATGATATTTAATTTATATTTCACATAACTTCTTGCCAATAAGTTTATTTTCATTGGATCTGAAATACGAATACGAGTATCCATGATTTTTTCTGAGGGCACTGCTTTTAATTTTTTTAACAATCGTCTGTAATATCTATACGCCATATACACTCCAAATTTTGCTTCAACAGGTAATTTTAGAATCCCATTTTTGTAAGCAAAATCAAAATCATCTTCAATTTCATCAATAATAATTTGTTTTGAAGCTGCATTTAGTTCTCCCAAATTTATATTTGGAAAGTAGGAACGATTTAAAACCTCATAATCATCTTTGAGATCACGTAAAAAATTCACTTTTTGAAATGCAGAACCTAAACGCATTGCCGCATCTTTTAATGCTTCATACATTTCGTCATTTCCGTTTACGAATACTTTTAAACACATTAATCCTACAACATCTGCAGAACCATAAATATATTCGTCATATTCCGCTTTTGTTTGATATTCAGTTTTAAATAAATCAGCTTTCATACTTTTTAAAAAAGCCTGCACCATTTCATCAGGAATCTTATACTTATTCACCGTTTGCTGAAATGAATTTAAAATTGGGTTTAAACTAATACCAAACTCTTTTGAAAGGTAATAATCTCTTTCAAAATGCTCCATTAATTTTTCTTTGTCGTAATCATGAAAAGTATCTACAATCTCATCAGCAAAACGGACAAAACCATAAATATTATAAATATCTGATCTAATAATTGGAGACAACATATTTACAGCTAAAGAAAAAGATGTACTATAACTTTTTGTAACTAGTTTACTACAATCATTAGAAACTCGATCAAATAAGTCTTTCATTTTATAATTGATTTTTACAGATTAATTCTGATGCTATCTTTCCTGAAATCAATGCAGGTGGAACACCTGGACCAGGAACTGTTAATTGGCCCGTAAAATACAAATTATTTACTTTACTACTCTTTATTTTTGGCCTTAAAAAAGCAGTTTGTAAAAGTGTATTTGCCATACCGTAAGCATTTCCTTTATAAGAATTGTATTCTTCTTTAAAATCATTTACACAAAAAGATCTGTTAAACAACACATGTTTTTTAACTTTTTGATTTGTTAATTTTTCAAATCTATCCATTATTTTATGAAAATATTCTTCTCTTAGCTCTGAGGTATCTTCAATTCCTGGTGCTAATGGAATTAAGAAAAATCCTGCTTCTTTGCCTTCAGGTGCAGATGTTTTATCTGTTATTGAAGTAAAATTTGCATAGAAAAGAGGATCTGACGGCCATTGCGGATTATCATATATTTCTTTTGCATGAGCATCAAAATCGGTATCAAAAAACAAGGTATGATGACTTACGTTTTCTATCTTTTTATTAAAACCAACATAGAATAAAAGTGATGAAGGTGCAAACGTTTTTTTGTCCCAATAATTTTCTGAATATTGTCTTAGATTTTTATCTAATAAAGTTTCTGTATGATGATAATCTGCACCACTTAAAACTAAAGTTGTCTCGATTTTCTCGCCATTCACCAATAATCCAACAACATTTTTTGATGTATCTGTAATAATTTTTTCAACGTTAGAATTGGTTTTAAAATTTACGCCTAAACTTTGGGCTAAAGAAACCATACCTTCTATAACGGTATACATACCTCCTCTTGGATGCCATGTTCCTAGACCAAAATCTGCATAATTCATAAAATTGTAAAATGCAGGTGTATTACTGGGTTTTGCTCCTAAAAATAATACAGGAAATTCTAAAATCTTTATTAATTTAGGATTCTTTATATTTTTTCTAACATGTTTTCTTATCGTAGAAAAAAACTGTGTAACTCTTGCTATCGTTGTTGTATTTACCAACTCTAACGGCGAAACCCCAGGTTTATAGACTAAATCTTTTATAGCGGTATCATAATTAGATTTTGCAGAATCTAAAAACGATTTTAAATGTTTTGCACTTCCTTTCTCTTCTTCTTCAAACATTTTATAAATATCTTCTAGATTTTCAGAGATCTTTAAAGAAGATTTTTCACCAAAGTAAACTTCATAACCCGGACTCAATTTATCCAACGTGTAATAATCCGAAGGTTTTTTACCGAAATCAGCGAAAAAACGCTCAAAAACGTCTGGCATCCAATACCAAGAAGGTCCGATATCGAACGTAAAACCATCCTTTTTAAACTGTCTTGCTCTGCCACCTAATGTATCATTTTTTTCTAAAACAGTAACACTATATCCTTGTTTTGCAAGATAACAAGAAGATGCTAAAGCCGAAAAACCTGAACCTATAATATGTATATTCTTATTCATTATTTATTTTGTTTAACAAATATATTTATTAATTGAACAATTAAGTGCAAAAGAATGCAATTTTATAGTACTTTTAACAAATCTGGAATAGAATCATATAATTGAATATTTGGATTCAATTTGAGATGCTTTACTTTATTCACTTTCCTCCCTGTTGCTATAAACTCATTTTTAGTAATACCCATAACTGCATTAATCTCATTAAAATAATCTACAATTTTATCATCATAGGGCTGAATAGTTAAAGAGGTTATAAAACATATTTCTCTTTCACTTTCCAAAAAATAATTTAAATTATTTAAAGGTAAACTTTGTCCTAAATATATGGTGTGAAATCCTCTAAGAACTAATTCATAGTTCAAGTATAAAAGTCCTAGTTCGTGAATTTCATTTTCAGGCAAAAACAATACATATGTTTTACTGGTATCATTAATATTATATTGTAATTTTTCGGTGTTAGATTGAATCTTTTGAGCAATTAGATTCGAAATGAAATGCTCGTGGGCAGGCAGTAAAGTTTCGGTCTGCCATAGTAACCCTATATTTTCTAAAAAAGGAATAAAAACATCTTTAAATACCTCTCTAAATGTTTTTTTATGCAGTAAAGTATTATAAGCGTTATTAAAAAGAACTTTATCAAATTGAAACATGGCTAACTTAAAAGTATTTATAGCCTCATCATTAATTGCAGTATTAAAAGCTAATTCTCTTGATTG
The DNA here is from genome assembly GCF_900106075.1 of Polaribacter sp. Hel1_33_78. Taxonomy (NCBI): domain Bacteria; kingdom Pseudomonadati; phylum Bacteroidota; class Flavobacteriia; order Flavobacteriales; family Flavobacteriaceae; genus Polaribacter; species Polaribacter sp. Hel1_33_78. The sequence continues at coordinate 1,604,399 of NZ_LT629794.1, read as the reverse complement.
AAGGGTGATCTCTTCATCGGAGAGTTCTGCTATTTTAGAAATCTTAAAATTATTATTGTTTAATAGAACAATATTTAAAAGTTTAGTTAAGTCCCCCGGAGTGTACAACCTAATATTTGTTTCTGTTCTTTTAGGTTTTAATAAATTATAACGTTTTTCCCATATTCTAATGGTATGTGCTTTAATTCCTGAAATATTCTCAAGGTCTTTAATTGTAAAATCTTGTTTAATATTGTTCAATTTTATACATTTTGCGGTGAACAAATTTAACAAAAATAATTAACTGTAAATATTTTTTTAGAAAATTGTAACATTTTATACTTTTACACTACTTATAACCAAACTAACTTATTATCGGGTGCAAAAAGATTTAGAAACTAAATTTTTATCAGACTTTGAAAGCAATCAAAATATAGCACATAAAATTTGTAGAATTTACACAACAAATCAAGATGCTCACAATGATTTATTTCAAGAAATAACGATACAACTATGGAAAAATTACTCAAAGTTTAGAGGAGACTCTAAATTTAGTACTTGGATGTATAGAGTTGCTTTAAATACTGCAATTTCCTTATATAGAAAATCAACCAGAACCATAAAAACACAAGACATTAGTGATTTTACCTACAAAATTAAAGCCACAGATTATGATAATACAGAAGAATTACAATTAAAAGCTTTGTATACAGCAATTCATAAATTAAATGATATTGATAAAGCTTTAATATTTTTATATCTAGAAGACAAACCTTACCGTGAGATTTCTGAAACATTAGGAATATCTTCTGTGAATGCAAGAGTAAAAATGAGCAGAGCAAAAGAGAAATTAAAAAATATATTAAACCCATAATTATGGATTTATTAGAGAAATATAAAAAAACCTGGGATAATCAACCTGACGAGACTAAACAGTTTTCTGCCTTAGAAATTTATAAGTTAGCGCACTCCAAATCATCATCAATTGTAAAGTGGATTTTTATTATTGGTGTTTTAGAATTTGTGATTTTAAACTCACTATACTTTGTATTCGACATGGAGGAGGTTTATACTGAATACGAAAAAATGGGTTTAAAAAACTTTATTTTCTATTCGCAAATTGTAGCTTATGTGATATTGTTTTATTTTTTAGTAATGTTCTATTTAAATTACAAAAGAATTTCTACTACAGATTCAACAAAAACATTGATGAAAAAAATAATAAAAACTAGGAAAACAGTTCGTAATTATGTGTTGTTTAATTTAAGTTATATGGCATTAGTTATGATTGCTGTTACCATAGCATCCATAAATACTAATTTTAAGGATTTAAACAACAAGCAAATTATTTTAATAATAATCGCTACTCTAATTGCTACATTATTAATTCTAGGGGTTTTATGGCTTTTCTATCAATTATTATATGGCATTTTATTAAGAAAATTAAATAGAAATTATAAAGAATTAGCTAAAGTAAATGACTCCAATTAAGATATTTTCATAAAAAAACTCCTTTTATTTTAAAGTATTTGTGTTAAAATTGTTTCTCAGTAAATTCAGAATCTTTTGGAATAATAAAAGATTTAGAAATCATTTTATTTCTTGTTTTTTTTCCAGTTCTACGGTTTTATTTTAAAAACTCTTTTAGCTCTTTTATTAAAATTTCATGCATTTCATTCGTGTAATCTAAATGGGTAACAATTCTAATTCTACCTTCACCCATTGGGGTTAAAAGAATATTTTTAGTTTTCATTTTCTGAATAAAATTATCTGCGCCTATTTTTTCGTCAACATAAAAAATAATGATATTGGTCTCTATCGTTTCTACTTTTGTTGCATAAGCAACAGACTCTAGAACTTCTCCAATTTCTTTTGCTTTTTGATGATCTTCAGCTAATCTTTCTATGTGATTATCCAATGCATAAATACCTGCTGCTGCTAAAAGACCAACTTGTCTCATAGCTCCACCTAAAAGTTTTCTAATTCTTAAAGCTTTTGCTATATGCTCTTTAGAGCCTAGTAAAATTGAACCAACGGGAGCCGCCAAACCTTTTGATAAACATATAGAAATAGTATCAAATAAATGTCCATATTGTTGCGGAGTTTCGTTTTTTGCTACCAAAGCATTAAATAAACGTGCTCCATCTAAATGAAAAGCCAAATTATTGTCTGTAGAAATTTTTTGAAGCTTTTTTAGTTCAGAAAAATCCCAACAAGCTCCTCCACCTTTATTTGTTGTATTCTCAATACAAACTAATCTAGAATACGGAACATGAATATCTGATCTACCAGCAACCGCTTCTTGCAATTGCTCGGCGGTAAACATACCTCTATTTCCATCAATTAATTTGCAGGTTACCCCAGAATTAAATGCAGCTCCTCCACCTTCATAATTATAAACATGTGCATATTTATCACAAATTAATTTATCTCCAGGTTGCGTGTGCAATTTTATCGCTGTTTGGTTTGCCATCGTTCCTGAAGGAAAAAATAATGCATCCTCCATTCCAAACATAGCAGCCGCTTTTTCTTGCAGAGCATTGACTGTTGGATCCATTTTAAAAACATCGTCACCAACTTTTGCATGCATTATCGCCTCCAACATTCCAGTTGTAGGCCTAGTTACTGTATCTGATATTAGGTCTATTATCATATTTAGGTTTTTATGTCACGATTTTGGTAAACACTATATTTTATAAATTAATATTTATAATCATTTCCAATTGGCGATCCATCTGGAATTTTAGGGGCGTTTGATTTTTTAAATGATGTAGGATTTTTAACAAAATCTTCAATCATTTTTATCATTGCTAAATTATATATTTTCTGAATTCCTTCTAGTTTTTTATTTTGTAAAATTGTTTTGATTTCAGATAATTTATGCATCACAATTGCATTTACTTGTTTGTACTGATTTTTATATGCTGCTAGATAAAATAGTTGTTCTAATACCGCTGTATTTATGACACTTTGTAGTTCTTGATAATAAGAATCTTTATGTGTTTTTTTTATAGTTTTTGTTATCAACTCATCGAGTAACTCGACTAAACCTAGCTGTCTTTTATTTAAACTTTTATGCGCAATTAACCTCGATGCCCTTTGTGGGTTTAATAATAAATTTAATGTCATTTCACTAGCTGTTTCTACAGCTCCAAATGCATCAAACTCTACTCCTAAATCACTTTTAAAAGATTCTCTTGTTCTTCCAAACCCCATGGCCCTTGGCGGAAATAGTGCTAACTTTTCTTTCGGGATTGCAATTTCATCTACAGCAATCGTTTTTAAAACTGCTTGTAAAGCAATTCTTTCAGTTGTTCCTGAAACTCTTTTTACGATCGTTTGATTACCTCCTTTTACGGCGTAACTATATTCCAAACCGCCAATTAATTTGACCGCAGCTTCCGTTTGAAATCTATGAAAAAAATACAAGGGAACAAACACATCTTCTAAAGCAGAATAAGGCTGCTTAGTTTTAATATTATCTTTTGAAAAATTTTCGATAGCAGTTCTTCTAATTTTAAGAATATTATACAACTCATCATGAATATTTGAACCATTATCCCACAGATGCGCAGAACTACTTGCACTTCCTTGAGACCTTGCATCAGCATCGGACAAATATTTTAATCCACTTGCAAATGCATCTTCTAAAATTTTATGCAACTCATTCTCTTCATCTTTCTCAAATTCTTGATAAAAATAAGCGACAGTAACTTTATCCCATACTCCAATTTTAGTATCGTAAGCATTAGAAAAATCAATTTTATTCTCTTTTAAACTAAATTTTGGATGCGGATAATCCATCACAGAAGCCCTTCCGTTTGTACTTGCAGCAAAATTGTGCGCAAAACCTAACGTATGTCCAATTTCGTGTGCAGATAATTGTCTAATTCTTGCAATTGCCATTTGCAAAGCAAAATCATCGTCTACAGCATCCTTTTTGTAAGGAGCTTGCAAAGCCTGAGCAATTAAAAAATCTTGACGAATACGTAAACTCCCTAAACTAACATGACCTTTTATAATTTCTCCTGTCCTTGGGTCAGAAATACTGCTGCCGTAACTCCAACCTCTTGTAGATCTGTGCACCCACTGCACCATATTATAACGAACATCTAAAGGATCTGCGCCTACCGGTAACATTTTCATTTGAAAGGCTTCTTTGTAACCAATAGCCTCAAAAGCTTGATTCCACCAACTTCCACCTTCTAATAAAGCAGAACGCACTGGTTCTGGAGTTCCTCTATCTAAATAATAAATAATTGGTTCTTTAGCTTCAGAAATTTCTGCCTCTGGATTTTTCTTTTCTAATCGATGTCTATAAATAAATCTCTTTTTTATTGATTGATTAACCGGCGTTGCGTAATCTAAATATGACATTGGGTAACCTCCTGAACGTGGATCAAACTTTCTTGGTTTGTAATTATTATCTGGTAATTCTACAAAAGAATGATGCTGATGGACGGTAACCAAAAACCCATTGGGAGACACGCTTCTAAGATTTGATCCTTTCGGAGAACCTTTAAACGTCAGCATCAAATCAAACTCAACGTTTTTTGGAAATGCTTTTGTTCTATCCAAATGAAAAGCAGATTTACTTTCGTCTAAACTGTAAGTTCCTTCCTTATTTCTTGCTAAAGTGCTACTTACTCCATGAGCATCTCTCATAAAAAAATCAGTTGCATCCACTAAATAGATGCCTTTTCTTTCTTTTTTGATCACAAAACCATGCAAAACAGATTTTGCAAACGCTTCTCGTACTGATTTTTTTTCTTCTACATTATCTGTAATTGCCCTATAATCTTGATTCGGTTGAATCAGCATTAATTTATTACCTGCTTTTTTAAAATGAACTACAACACCTGCTCCTAACTGACCTCTATCTAAACCAATATCATTAGAACCAATTCCTTCTGAAAGCGAACGAAAATAAAGAAAGTCAGTATCTAATTGGTCAATTTGAAGAAATATTTTATCAGAATTTTCATCATAATAAAATGTAAAATAGCCTTCATATTTTGTAATTCCTTTTTGCAATTTATTTGCTGTTTTCTCTGTAAAAAATTGAGAAAATCCATCAAAAGAGACAGCTATAAAAAAAAGGATAAGTAGTAATTTTTTCATGTTTGATATATTTTGTATAAATCTATAAAATAAGGATCAGTTTTAAAACAAGAAATCTTAAAAATTAATTTATTTTTGTTTGACTTATGATTACACAAGACCAACTTAAAGATATTGCTTCAAGAATTGAAAAATTAAAATCTTATTTAGAGATTGATAAAAAGCTGATTGAAATTTCGAACGAAGAAGAAAAAACTGTAAATCCAGATTTTTGGAACAATCCAAAACAAGCAGAAATTATAATGAAAGAACTTCGTTTTAAGAAAAAATGGGTTGAAGATTACAAGAAAACAATCAGTTTAAATGAAGATGTAAATGTGTTATATGAATTTTACAAAGAAGGTGAAGTTGAAGAAGATGAAGTTATAGAACAGTTTGAAAAGACAAGTTCTTTTTTAGAAGATTTAGAGTTTAAGAATATGCTTTCTGAAGAAGGAGATTCTTTATCTGCAACTATACAAATTACAGCAGGTGCTGGAGGAACAGAAAGTTGTGATTGGGTAGAAATGTTATCTAGAATGTACACGATGTGGGCAGAAAAGCAAGGTTTTAAACTAAAAACATTAAATTATCAAGCGGGAGATGTTGTAGGAATAAAAACGATTACGATAGAAATTGAAGGCGATTATGCTTTTGGGTGGTTAAAAGGAGAAAATGGTGTTCATAGATTGGTACGAATTTCACCTTTTGACTCTAATGGAAAGCGACATACAACTTTTGGATCTGTATACGTTTTTCCTGTGGCAGATGATTCTATAGAAATAGATGTAAACCCAGCTGATATAGAAATTGTAACTGCAAGATCTAGCGGAGCTGGAGGCCAAAATGTAAACAAAGTTGAAACAAAAGTTCAACTAACGCATAAACCTACTGGAATTCAAATTTCCTGTTCTAATTCTCGCTCTCAGCATGATAATAGAGCAACTGCAATGAAAATGTTAAAATCTCAATTATACGAGATTGAATTGCAAAAACAACAAGCAGCTAGAGATGATATTGAGGCCAATAAAATGAAAAACGAATGGGGAAGCCAGATAAGAAATTATGTAATGCATCCTTACAAATTGGTGAAAGATGTAAGAACAGGTTACGAAACAGGGAATATAGATAATGTAATGAATGGAGATATAAATCCGTTTTTAAAGTCTTACTTAATGTTAAATGGGCAGAAAAAGAGTTCGTAATATTTAAAACTTAAATAAAAATGATAAAAATATACCACAATCCACGTTGTTCAAAATCTAGACAAGGTTTAGCGATTTTAGAAGATTCTAAAAAAGAGTTTGAAGTTATAAAATATTTAGATCATACTTTATCCGAAGAAGAATTAAACGAGTTAATAAAATTTTTAAACATCTCTCCTATTGATTTAGTTCGTAAAAATGAAAAAATATGGAAAGAGAATTACAAAGGAAAAGAACTCTCTGATAAAGAAATTATTATTGCAATGGTAGAAAACCCTAAATTGATTGAAAGACCAATTGTAATCAATAATAACAAAGCAGTTATTGGTAGACCACCAGAAAAAATAGCAGCTATTATTTAAATTCTATTCATATAATTTCTTTAACTTTTTTTTAACTATTAACTCTCAAACTTAATTAGTTCTTTGTTGTTTTAAAATGAATAAATATCCAACTAACTAATGAAAAAAATTACACTACTAGTATTCTGTTTATTCACTTCACTATTTCTAATCGCACAAAAGCCGTCTAGCACTAACAGTATTACCTTAATCGGTAAAGTTATTGATGCAGATACTAAAGAACCGTTAGAATATGCTACCATCGTTTTAAAAGAGACTGAAACAAAAAAAGTTTCTGGTGGAATTACTAATGAAAAAGGAATTTTTAGTATCATAACTCCCAAAGGAAATTATGATATTAGTATTGAATATATTTCTTTTAAAAGTATAAAACTACCAAAGCAAACCTTAAACACAAATAAAGATTTTGGAATCATAAAACTTTCTGAAGACGCAAGTAGTTTGGGTGAAGTAATAATTATTGCAGAAAAATCTACAGTAGATATTCGTTTAGACAAACGTATTTATAATGTTGGAAAAGACATGACGTTAAAAGGAGGAACAGCATCTGATGTTCTAGATAATGTGCCCTCTGTAAGTGTAGATGTAGAAGGAAATGTAAGTTTAAGAGGAAATGAAAATGTGCGGATTTTAATTGACGGAAAACCATCTGCTCTTGTAGGCTTAAGTGGTACAGATGCATTAAGACAATTACCTGCAGATGCTATAGAAAGAGTTGAAGTAATAACCTCTCCGTCTGCAAGGTATGATGCAGAAGGAACCGCCGGGATTTTAAATATTATTCTTAGAAAAGGAAAAGCTTTAGGTTTTAATGGTTCTGTAAACACAACAGTTGGAACACCAGATCAGTTTCAATTAGCAACCAATTTAAACCAAAGAGGAAAGAAAACGAACTTATTTTCTAATTTCGGATATAGCTATAGAAAAGGTCCTGGAAACTTTTTTACAAATTTAAAAAATCTTACAAATGGTGCTGTTACAAGTTCTAGAATTGAAGATAGAGATTGGTCAAGAAATAGAAATAGTTTTAACGCAAATGTTGGCTTAGAATATTTTTTAACTAAAAAAAGCTCTTTAACTGGTAACATTTTTTACCGAAATACAAAAGGTGGGAATTTTTCTACAAATGATATTAAAGAATTTGACCAAAATAATGCATTAACAGATAATATTATAAGAATACAGGATGAAAATTCTGATGATGAAACGATACAATATTCGTTAAACTACTCAAACAATTTTAATAAAAAAGGTCATAAATTAACTTTAGATTTTCAGTATAGTGATAGTAAAGAGAATGAAGAAGCTGTCAATATCGAAACTGGTTTTACAAACGAAACAAACATTACAAACGAATCATCTAAAAACACTTTATTACAAGCAGATTATGTACTACCAATTGGCGAAAACACTCAGTTTGAAGCGGGATACCGTGGTGATTTTCAAGATTTAACTTCAGATTTTTTAGTAACTCCGGTAACAGATCCAAATTTTGACCCATCAAATAACTTAGAATTTGGTCAAAATATTCATGCGTTTTATTCACAATACGGAAATAAATTTAACAAATTTTCTTTTCTTTTAGGGTTGCGTTTAGAAACTACAGATGTAAAAGTAAGATTATTAAATACGAATGAAAATAACGATTTTAGTTATACAGAATTATTCCCCACATTAAATATTGGTTATGAAGTAACAGAAAAACAAAGCTTTACTTTAGGGTATAGTCGACGCTTAAGAAGACCAAGGTTTTGGTATTTAAATCCGTTTGAATCAAGAAATAGTCAGAACATTATTTTTAAAGGAAATCCTGCTTTAATACCAACCTTTACGAACTCTTATGATTTAGGCTATCTAAATAAAATTGGTAAATTAACAGTAAGTTCATCTATTTATTATCAATATTCAACAAACAATATTAGTAGAGTTACAAGGCAAGAAATTAGAGAAATTAATGGTAATAACGAATCTGTTTTAATTAGAGAACCAATCAATTTAGCTTCAGAAGATAGGTATGGATTTGAGTTTACTGCCAATTATAATGCAGCGAAAACAGTAAAATTTGATGGAAGTTTTAATGTATTCAATTCTAAAACAGAGGGAATTTATACCTATGACTTTTTAGACCCAACTACGAATATTACAAATACAATTTCAGAGGATTTAAGTAACAGTAACTCAAGCTGGAGAGCACGTTTTAACGCAAGAGTAACTTTACCATATAAAATAGAATGGCAAACAAGGTTATCTTACAGAGGTCCAAGCGAAAGTGCACAAAGCGAAAGTGATGGAATTTTTTCAGCCAACTTGGCATTCAGTAAAGATGTGTTAAAAGAAAAAGGAACGTTGATTTTAAATGTAAGTGATCTTTTTAATTCTAGAAAAAGAAATTCTACCAACTACACGCCAAACAGAGAGAATCCAACCAATATTTCTGACCAAACTTTTCAATGGCGCGTTCGTCAAATATCTTTAAACTTTACTTACAGATTTAATCAACAAAAAAATCAAAAACAAAAAGGTGGAAGACAAAATGGTGGTGGAGAAGAATTTGAAGGTTAACCTTTTGAATTACAAAAGGGTTTGAAATAATATCTTTTTATTACTTCTATTACAAAACTACTTTTTTTGTTTTAGACAATAACTTTATCATAATTAAAAAATTACTGCATTAACTCCCTTTTAAGCTATTTAAATAGAATATAAGAGGTTTTTATTTCAATACTTAAATATCAATAAAACTCATAAAAAAACTCGTTCAATTTCTTGAACGAGTTTTTTTTATCATTTATTTTAAAGCTTACTTGCCTTCAGCAGCCTTTTTAGCTTCTTTCTTTAATTTCATATTTTCCCAGATAGTTCCGCCAATCCAATAAGGAACAACAAATGTTAATAAGAATATTAACAACCAAAAACCAGCTGTAAAAACAAACATAAATAAAACTAATCCTGAAAATTGTGAAAAATCTAACATTGAAATATTTTGAAAAATTAATGAAGCAAAAATAAGACTTATTTTCAAAAAACACCAATCAAAAAAATATTTTTTTTAGTTATCTAAAAATGATAATTATCAACTTTATGTAATCATACTTTTTTGTAATTTTGTTGTATCCAAAATTTATATCATAATTATGAAATATAGAATCGAAAAAGATACCATGGGAAACGTAAAAGTTCCTGCAGATAAATACTGGGGGGCACAAACAGAACGTTCGCGCAATAATTTTAAAATTGGGGCTTCAGCTTCTATGCCTATGGAAATTGTATATGGTTTTGCGTATCTTAAAAAAGCTGCCGCTTATACAAACGAAGAGCTCGGTGTTTTAACCACTGAAAAGAGAGATCTAATAGCAAAAGTTTGTGATGAAATTTTAGCAGGAAAACTAGATAACCAATTTCCTTTAGTAATTTGGCAAACGGGTTCAGGTACACAATCTAACATGAATGTGAACGAAGTGATTGCGAACAGAGCCCATGAAATTGCAGGAAAAGTTATTGGTGAAGGAGAAAAGACGATTCAACCAAATGACGATGTAAACAAATCGCAATCTTCTAATGATACATTTCCAACAGGAATGCATATTGCAGCCTATAAGAAAATTGTAGAAACTACAATTCCTGGGATTGAGCAATTAAGAGATACCTTAAAAACTAAATCTGAAGCGTTTAAGGATGTTGTAAAGATAGGTCGAACACATTTAATGGATGCGACTCCACTTACATTAGGTCAGGAATTTTCTGGTTATGTAGCACAATTAAACTTTGGTTTAAAAGCCTTAAATAATACATTAGAACATTTGTCTCAATTAGCTTTAGGAGGAACTGCAGTAGGTACAGGATTAAATACACCTGCAGGTTATGATGTTTTAGTAGCAAAATATATTGCCCAATTTACTGAAATGCCTTTTATTACTGCAGAAAATAAATTTGAAGCGTTGGCTGCACATGATGCTTTAGTGGAAACACACGGAGCCTTAAAACAAGTGGCCGTTTCTTTAAATAAAATTGCAAATGATATTAGAATGATGGCTTCAGGTCCAAGATCAGGAATTGGAGAATTAATAATTCCTGCAAACGAACCAGGCTCATCAATTATGCCAGGTAAAGTAAATCCTACGCAAGCAGAAGCAATGACTATGGTTTGTGCGCAAGTAATGGGTAATGATGTTGCAGTTACTGTTGGCGGAACTCAGGGGCATTATGAACTAAACGTTTTTAAACCTATGATGGCTGCAAACGTTCTGCAATCTGCGCAATTAATTGGTGATGCCTGCGTTTCTTTTGATTTACATTGTGCTTCAGGTATAGAACCAAATCATGCAAGAATTACTGAATTAGTAAATAACTCTTTAATGTTAGTTACTGCTTTAAATACTAAAATAGGCTATTACAAAGCTGCAGAAATTGCAAATACTGCGCATGCAAACGGAACTTCTTTAAAAGTAGAAGCGGTGCGTTTAGGATATGTTACTCCAGAACAATATGATGAATGGGTAAAACCAGAAGAAATGACTGGTGGTTTAAAATAAAAATATTAATTTTAAAATCTCTTAAAAGCTGCATACTACATGCAGCTTTTTTTAGCTCAATAAAATAATCATAATAATAGAAAAGGCAGATGAACAAACACGAAGAATTTATGAGTGGCGCTGTAAAAGCAGCATTAAAAGGAATGAATAATAACGAAGGTGGACCTTTTGGCTGTGTTGTTGTCAAAGACGGATTAGTTATTGGTCGAGGAAATAATAAAGTTACTTCTACCAACGATCCTACAGCACATGCAGAAGTTACAGCAATTAGAGATGCTTGTAAAAATATTGGCTCTTTTCAATTAGACGGGTGTATTGTGTATACTTCTTGCGAACCGTGCCCAATGTGTTTAGGAGCCATTTATTGGGCTAGACCAGATAAAGTGTATTATGGAAGCAATCAGCAAGATGCCGCAAACATTGGTTTTGATGATGAATTCATCTATAAAGAAATTCCTTTACCCTATGAAAAAAGAAGTATTCCTTTTGAACAAATTGGAAGAGAAATTGCACTAGAACCGTTTAACAAGTGGGCAGAAAAACAAGATAAAACTGAATATTAAATTCATACTAAAACCGAAGCTAAAACTTCGGTTTTTCTCTTAAAAACACCTTTCTTTTATAATATTCAAATGATGACTTTGATGACCTGAAAATAAATATCCTAAAGCTCTTACAGACATTTTATTATTTGAAAAACTCCTACTCTTAACAAAGCTTCATCAGAAAAGCTTTTAAATAATTGAATTGAAGACTTTCTTAACACCTCCATTTCATCCAATAAATCATAATAACTGCTATCATTAGCATTGTCGTTCTCAACAAAAAGATCTTAATCAAAACCTGGCAAAGAAGTTTTATCTTTTCTAGCAAAGCACAAAGCTACATAAGAAAAAACCCGTTCCGTATCAATAATGTGCTGAATCAATTCTTTCATCGTCCATTTACCTTCAGCATAAAAAAAATAAAATGGCAAATAATTTTCACGCCTAGGCGTGAAAATTATTTGTTATTGAGTTTTCACGCCTAGGCGTGAAAATTATTTGCTATTAAATTTCTATATTTGAAATCGTCACAATAAAAATTCTTTTTGCTATGAATAATTTTCTAAATACATAATTAAATTCTTTTTGACAAGCTACTAAATTTTATGTAATTGTTTTCTCGTTTTTAGAAACCAGTTGTATGTATTGTTCAAAATAAGTAGCATACTCTTTAGGAATCGATATAATAGAATTATTTATGTTTATTGAAGCGAATTTAATAATCAAATAGTTTCTTTTATTTCAATAAAAATTTATAATTATAGCATTACGAAAAAGTTATTTTTTAGCAACAACGTGATGAATTAATTAATCAAAAATTAATTAAAAATTAATGTTTAATTCGCATTTTTATCAAAATATATAATTTAAAACCTCAAATAAATATGAAAAAGATTTTTTTATTAACCTTAACATGTATTCTTTGTTTTAGTGCTTGCAACAAGGATGACACCCCTTCAAATAGAGATTTGTATGCAAACAATCCAGATGCATTTATAACCATTTGGAAAACTGATAATCCAGGAGATTCAGAAGACAATCAAATTGAAATACCTGGCTCAGGAACAAAATACAAAATATTTTGGGAAGAAGTAGGGAACCCTAGTAATAGTGGTTTAGTAACAGCAACTAATTCTCGTATTATAACATTTCCAAAAACTGGAACCTACAAAGTTAGTATCAGTGGCGGAGCACCTGCTTTTCATCGGATTAAATTTAGTAGTTCAAATTCTAAAAAAATAATTTCAATAGAACAATGGGGTTCAATAGAATGGTCTTCTTTTAGAGAAGCATTTTGGGGATGTAGAAACCTTAATTCTAGTGCTACAGACACTCCTGACTTAAAAAATGTACAGAATATGAGGGATATGTTTACTTATTGTGAAAATTTTAATGGAAATATATCTGACTGGGACGTTAGTAATATAACTAATATGGGTGGTGTTTTTGCTGTTTGTAAAAGCTTTAACCAAGATATTTCAAGTTGGGATGTTAGTAAAGTGACAAATATGCATACTATGTTTAGAGAAGCAGAAAGCTTTAATCAAGATATTTCTAGCTGGGATGTAAGTAATGTAACTGCTATGAGTGCGATGTTTTATGCTGCAATTAATTTTAATCAAGAAATAGGTTCTTGGGATGTAAGTAAGGTGACTGATATGGCTGATATGTTTGAAGCAGCATTAAGTTTTAATCAAGATATTTCAAATTGGGATGTAAGTAAGGTAATTAGAATAAGCCATATGTTCAGCGGAGCAAAAAGTTTTAATCAAGATATCTCTAGTTGGGATGTAAGTAATGTGAAAAGCATAGCTTTTGCTTTTTGGGGTGCATCAAGTTTTAACCAAGATATTTCTGGTTGGGATGTTAGCAACGTCACTCAAATGGCTTGGACATTTTTAAATGCAACAAATTTTAGTCAAGATATTTCTGATTGGGATGTTAGCAATGTACAAAGATGTAATTCTTTCGCAGATGGCTCTAATCTAGATGATAGCCAATTACCTAATTTTCCAGCAAACTGCAATTAAACACTAAAAATCAAAAATAATGAAAAAAATTTTCTTAATAACCTTAACATGCATTCTTTGTTTTAGCGCTTGTAACAAGGATGACACCCCTTCAAATAGAGATTTGTATGCAAACAATCCAGATGCATTTATAACCATTTGGAAAACTGATAATCCAGGAGATTCAGAAGACAATCAAATTGAAATACCTGGCTCAGGAACAAAATACAAAATATTTTGGGAAGAAGTAGGGAACCCTAGTAATAGTGGTTTAGTAACAGCAACTAATTCTCGTATTATAACATTTCCAAAAGCTGGAACCTACAAAGTTAGTATCAGTGGCGGAGCACCTGCTTTTCATCGGATTAAATTTAGTAGTTCAAATTCTAAAAAAATAATTTCAATAGAACAATGGGGTTCAATAGAATGGTCTTCTTTTAGAGAAGCATTTTGGGGATGTAGAAACCTTAATTCTAGTGCTACAGACACTCCTGACTTAAAAAATGTACAGAATATGAGGGATATGTTTACTTATTGTGAAAATTTTAATGGAAATATATCTGACTGGGACGTTAGCAATATAACTAATATGCATGGTGTTTTTGCTGTTTGTAAAAGCTTTAACCAAGATATTTCAAGTTGGGATGTAAGTAAAGTGACAAATATGCATACTATGTTTAGAGGAGCAGAAAGCTTTAATCAAGATATTTCTAGCTGGGATGTAAGTAATGTAACTGCTATGAGTGCGATGTTTAATGCTGCAATTAATTTTAATCAAGATATAGGTTCTTGGGATGTAAGTAAGGTGACTCATATGAATGATATGTTTGGCGGAGCATTAAGTTTTAATCAAGATATTTCAAATTGGGATGTAAGTAACTTAATTAGAATGAATTATATGTTTACAAATGCCAAAAAATTCAACCAAGATATGTCTAGTTGGGATGTAAGTAATGTGAAAAGTATGTCTTATGTTTTTTGGGGTGCATCAAGTTTTAACCAAGATATTTCTGGTTGGGATGTTAGCAACGTCACTCAAATGGCTTGGACATTTTTAAATGCCACAAATTTTAGTCAAGATATTTCTGATTGGGATGTTAGCAATGTACAAAGATGCAATTCTTTCGCAAATGGCTCTAATCTAGATGATAGCCAATTACCTAATTTTCCAGCAAACTGCAATTAAACACTAAAAATCAAAAATAATGAAAAAAATTTTCTTAATAACCTTAACATGCATTCTTTGTTTTAGCGCTTGTAACAAGGATGACACCCCTTCAAATAGAGATTTGTATGCAAACAATCCAGATGCATTTATAACCATTTGGAAAACTGATAATCCAGGAGATTCAGAAGACAATCAAATTGAAATACCTGGCTCAGGAACAAAATACAAAATATTTTGGGAAGAAGTAGGGAACCCTAGTAATAGTGGTTTAGTAACAGCAACTAATTCTCGTATTATAACATTTCCAAAAGCTGGAACCTACAAAGTTAGTATCAGTGGCGGAGCACCTGCTTTTCATCGGATTAAATTTAGTAGTTCAAATTCTAAAAAAATAATTTCAATAGAACAATGGGGTTCAATAGAATGGTCTTCTTTTAGAGAAGCATTTTGGGGATGTAGAAACCTTAATTCTAGTGCTACAGACACTCCTGACTTAAAAAATGTACAGAATATGAGGGATATGTTTACTTATTGTGAAAATTTTAATGGAAATATATCTGACTGGGACGTTAGCAATATAACTAATATGCATGGTGTTTTTGCTGTTTGTAAAAGCTTTAACCAAGATATTTCAAGTTGGGATGTAAGTAAAGTGACAAATATGCATACTATGTTTAGAGAAGCAGAAAGCTTTAATCAAGATATTTCTAGCTGGGATGTAAGTAATGTAACTGCTATGAGTGCGATGTTTTATGCTGCAATTAATTTTAATCAAGATATAGGTTCTTGGGATGTAAGTAAGGTATTTGATATGGCTGATATGTTTGGCGCAGCATTAAGTTTTAATCAAGATATTTCAAATTGGGATGTAAGTAAGGTAATTAGAATAAGCCATATGTTCAGCGGAGCAAAAAGTTTTAATCAAGATATCTCTAGTTGGGATGTAAGAAATATGAAAACCATAGCTTATGCTTTTTGGGGTGCATCAAGTTTTAACCAAGATATTTCTGGTTGGGATGTTAGCAACGTCACTCGAATGGATTGGACATTTTTAAATGCAACAAATTTTAGTCAAGATATTTCTGATTGGGATGTTAGCAATGTACAAAGATGTAATTCTTTCGCAGATGGCTCTAATCTAGATGATAGCCAATTACCTAATTTTCCAGCAAACTGCAATTAAACACTAAAAATCAAAAATAATGAAAAAGATTTTTTTATTAACCTTAACATGTATTTTTTATTTTAGTGCTTGTAACAAAGATGACATCCCTTCATATAGAGAATTTTATGTAAACAATCCAGATGCATTTATAACCATTTGGAAAAGCGATAACCAAGGAATATCTGAAGATAATCAAATTGAAATACCAGGTTCCGGACACCAGTATACTGTATTTTGGGAAGAAATAGGAAACCCTGAAAATAATAGAAGAGAAATAGCTACGGATATTCATACAGTTACGTTTCCTAAAGTAGGAATGTATAAAGTTGCTATATTTAATACAAGTAATTATCCCTTCAATAGAATCAGTCTCTTTGACCTTGAGAGCAAAAGAGATAATAAAAAATTAATTTCTATTGAACAATGGGGCAACATAGAATGGGTATCATTTGAAAATGCTTTTAAGAATTGTGAAAATCTAGAAATTAATGCTACAGACGCCCCTAATTTAAAAAATGTAGAAAGTATGAATTATATGTTTTTTAAAGTAAAAAATATAAACGAATCTATTTCTAATTGGGATGTAAGTAATGTAACCGATATGAGTGCTATGTTTTATGATTTAAATAGTTTTAATCAAGATATTTTTAATTGGGATGTAAGTAATGTAACTGATATGAGTTATATGTTTTCTGGCTGTGAAAACTTTAATCAAGATATTTCTAATTGGGATGTAAGCAATGTAACTAATATGGGTAGTATGTTTTGGGGTTCTTATAATTTTAATCAAGATATTTCCAATTGGAATGTGAGTAACGTAACTGATATGGGGGGTATGTTTTCGTTTGCATTTTCTTTTAATCAAGATATTTCTAATTGGGATGTGAGTAACGTAACTGATATGGGGAGTATGTTTTCTGGCTTATCGAAATTTAATCAAGATATTTCTAGTTGGGATGTGAGAAATGTAACTAAGATGAGTTTCATGTTTTCGAGTGCAGTTTCTTTTAATCAAGATATTTCTAATTGGGATGTGAGCAGTGTAATAGATATGAATAATATGTTTTTTAGTTCTGATAATTTTAATCAAGATATTTCTAATTGGGATGTCAGCAATGTGACTCGTTGTTCTGAATTCGCAAAATTTTCTAATCTAGATGATAGTAAATTACCTAATTTTCCAGCAAACTGCAATTAAACACTAAAAATCAAAAATAATGAAAAAGATGGTTTAAATCCTATATACTTACCAATCCTGTCTGCAGGCTGTAATTAAGTTACTCAATAATTATTAAGTGATATTAAACCGAAGCTAAAACTTCGGTTTTTTTATTATAAATATCTTTCTTTTATAATATTCAAATGATGCATTTGATGCCCTGAAAATAAATATCCTAAAGCTCTTACAGATATTTTATTATTCGAAGCAACACCTACTCTTAACAAAGCTTCATCAGAAAAGCTTTTAAATAATTGAATTGAAGATTTTCTTAACACCTCCATTTCATTTAATAAATCATAATAGTTTCTATCGTTTGCATTGTCATTCTCAACAAAAACATCTTGATCAAATCCAGGCAAAGAAGTATTATCATTTCTAGCAAAACATAAAGCTCTATAAGAAAAAACCCGTTCTGTATCAATAATGTGCTGAATCAATTCTTTGATCGTCCATTTGCCTTCAGCATAAGAAAAATTGTGCTTTTCTACTGGTAAATTTCTTAATACATCATCAAATACTTTTTGAGAAGCTACTAAATTTTCTATAATTGATTTCTCATCTTTAGAAACCAGTTGCATGTATTGTTCAAAATAAGGAGCATATTCGTTTTTAGGAATCATTAATAAAGGTTTAAGTTAGCAAAAAATAACTTATTTTTTTATATTTACAAAAAAAACATGAAAAAAATTTTATTATTTACCTTGACAAGCATTCTTTGTTTTAATGCTTGTAACAATGATGACACCACTTCAATTAGAGAATTGTATGGAAACAGTCCAAATGCGTTTGTAACCATCTGGAAAACTGATGAACCTGAAGGATATACAGAAGACAATCAAATAGAAATACCAGGCTCAGGAACAAATTATAAAATATTTTGGGAAGAAGTAGGTAATCCAAATAATAATGGTTTAGAAACAGCAACTAATTCTCATACTATAACATTTCCAAAAGCTGGAATCTACAAAGTTAGCATAAGTGGTGGAACCCCTGCTTTTCATCAAATTAAATTTAGTAGTCCATATTTAGATAATGATAAAATAATTTCAATAGAACAATGGGGTAATATAGAATGGTCATCATTTAATCATGCGTTTAATTATTGTAAGGCACTTGAAATAAATGCAAAAGACAACCCTAACCTAAAGAAGGTAAAAGACATGAGTTCCATGTTTAAAGCTTGTTGGATGCTAGAATATGGCGTTTCTGATTGGGACTTAAGTAATGTAACTGATATGAATGAAATGTTTTCAGGGGCTAGAAACTTTAATGGCGATATTTCTAGTTGGGATGTTAGTAGTGTGACAAATATGGCTTTCATGTTTTCAAGTAACCACCTTTTTAATCAAGATATTTCTAATTGGGATGTAAGCAATGTAACTAATATGGCTTTTATGTTTACAAATACCAGAGCATTTAATCAAGATATTTCTAGCTGGGATGTAAGTAATGTAACTGCTATGAATAGTATGTTTTTTAATTCTAAATTTAACAATAATATTTCTAATTGGGATGTTAGTAATGTAATTAATATGACTGGTGTTTTTGCTGAATGCAGAAACTTTAACCAAGATATTTCTAGTTGGGATGTTAATAAAGTGATTAGTATGCATGGTATGTTTGTAGGTGCAGAAAGCTTTAATCAAAATATTTCTGGTTGGGATGTAAGCAATGTAACTGATATGAGTTATATGTTTAGTGCAGCAGAAAGTTTTAACCAAAATATTTCTGATTGGGATGTTAGCAATGTTACTGAATGTTTTTACTTTTCTGAAAACTCTGGATTAGAATTAAATTATATTCCAAGCCTACAAGGAGGCTGTAATTAATTGACAAAAAAATATTTAGACTTTAAAACCGTTGCGAATTGCATCGGTTTTTTTATTTATTTACACATAGATAATGTATTATCTTTACTTTTCTATGAAAACACTTTTTGTAAATATAAAAGAACTCATTCAGGTTAGGGATACTGGTGTAAAAAAAGTATCCGGTAAAGCTATGAATAGTTTGCCTACTATTAAAAATGCTTTTTTATTAATTGAAAACGATAGGATCATAGATTTTGGTAAGATGGAACAATTACCAAACCGATCAGTTGCCAATACTATAGATTGTAAGGGTAAAATGATACTTCCAACTTGGTGCGATTCTCATACCCATATCGTATTTGCTGGCAATAGAGAGCAAGAATTTGTAGATAGAATTAACGGGTTGTCTTATGAGGAAATTGCCAATAATGGTGGAGGAATTTTAAACTCTGCCAAAAAATTACAAGAGACTTCTTTTGATGATTTATACACACAATCTGCAAAAAGATTAGAAGAGGTAATTGCCTTAGGCACTGGAGCTGTAGAAATAAAATCTGGTTACGGATTAACAATTGAAGCTGAATTAAAAATGTTACGAGTTATCAAAAAACTCAAAGAGCATTATAACATTCCTATCAAAGCCACCTTTTTAGGGGCTCATGCAGTTCCAACAGAATTTATAAATAACAAAGAAGGCTACATCAATTTAATTATTGAAGAGATGATCCCTAAAATAGTTGAAGAAAATTTAGCTGATTTTATAGATGTTTTTTGCGAGGTTGGCTATTTTTCTGTGGATGAGACAAACAAAATTTTATCTGCTGGAAAAAAACATGGCTTAATTCCGAAAGTGCATGTAAATCAGTTTAATGTTATTGGCGGAATTCAAGTTTCAACAAAACACAATGCACTTTCTGTAGACCATTTAGAAGTTTTAAATGATGACGATATTGCAAGTTTAAAAGCTTCTGAAACCATGCCGGTGGCACTTCCCTCCTGTTCTTTTTTCTTAGGCATTCCATATACTCCAGCAAGGAAAATAATAGATAGTGGTTTAGCATTAGCTATTGCAACTGACTATAACCCTGGATCAACACCTTCTGGAAACATGAATTTTGTGGTTGCTACTGCTTGTATAAAGATGAAAATGACACCTAAAGAAGCCATAAATGCAGCTACTATAAATGGAGCTTTTGCTATGAACTTAGAGAACACTCTAGGCTCTATTACAAAAGGAAAATTAGCTAATTTTATCATTACAAAAGAAATTCCTTCTTATGGTTTTTTACCTTACAGTTTTGGTTCTAATTTAATTGATGAAGTCTATATTAACGGAAATCTTAAATAATGTTTTTCAGAAAGATCTCCTACTTCAAATTTCTTTTAGAATCTACAAATCAACATGGAGTGCATTCTCCTTTTGTTTTTGATTTTGTTACAAAAGGATTGTATCATAAAAAGATAATCAATAATATTCCTGAAAAATATCCAGCATTAAAATCACTTACAAAAAAAGAAGAAAGGATTCTTTCAAAAATTATACACTATTTTAATATTAGCACCATCCATTTTGACCTTGTAAGTTTAAATAAAAACTTAAATAATAAATACAAATTACTATATATAAAACTCTCAAAAGAGTTAATATTAGATGAATTAAAAAAGTTAAACTCAAAACATTTTGTGGTTGTTCATGGAATTTATAAGGATAAAAAAACAAAATTAAAGTGGTTAGAAATCATCAAAAAAACAGAAGATATTGTAACTATTGATTTATTTTATTTCGGAATCATTTTTTTCAGAAAAGAACAAGCTAAAGAACATTTTAATATTAGAGTTTAACACTTTCTAAAAGATAAACTTTGTAACTTTGGTCTTTATATCGAGCAATTAAATAAAATGAAAATATATACAAAAACTGGAGATAAAGGAACTACTGCTTTATTCGGTGGAACAAGAGTTAAAAAATATAATTTACGTATTGAAAGCTATGGTACTGTAGATGAATTAAATTCTTACATTGGCTTGATAAAAGACCAAGAAATCAGCAGTTACATCAAAGAATCTTTATTAAAAGTTCAAAATGATTTATTCACTTTAGGCGCTATGTTGGCAACTCCTCCTGAAAAAGAGACTTTAAAATCAGGAAAAGAACGATTGAATATTCCTAAAATTGATAGTGATTCTATCTTGTTTTTAGAAAACGAAATAGATAAAATGGATGCATTGCTTCCACAAATGACCCATTTTATACTTCCTGGAGGCCATCAATCAGTGTCATTTTGTCATATTGCCAGATGTGTTTGCAGAAGAGCAGAACGATTATCTGTAGAATTAAACGACCAAGAAAATATACATAATGACATTATAAAATACTTAAACCGACTTTCTGACTTTCTTTTTGTGTTGGCACGAATGTTGTCTAAAGAGTTACTAGTAGAGGAAATCAAGTGGATTCCTAAAAAAAATAGTTAAGTTCTTTTTTTATCGATTTTGAAGTGAACTTTACTTTTATTTAAATTATAAATAACTGATTTATAGGTATTCATAAAAAAAAGTAATAACTTCAAAGTATATTTCTTAAAAAAGACTTGCATAACTGCGTAAAAAAATTATTTTTGCACAAAATTAAATATTAAGAAATGTATTGGACATTAGAATTAGCATCTTATTTAGCAGATGCACCTTGGCCAGCAACCAAAGATGAGTTAATAGATTATGCTATTAGAACTGGAGCTCCTTTAGAAGTAGTAGAAAATCTACAAGATATAGAGGATGAAGGTGATTCATATGACTCAATTATTGAAATTTGGCCAGATTATCCTACAGAAGATGATTATCTTTGGAACGAGGATGAATACTAAATAAAATAATCTAATATAAAAAGTCTCTAAAGAGGCTTTTTTTTTGTTTTCTTTTAGCCAAGAAAATAGCTTTTTTAAGATAGATAAAAACCTGATTCACAACTAAATAATATAGCTAAAAATGTAGCTAATAAAAACATATAAAGAATGAGTATTTTAAATTCGGTAATCAAACTTTTTGTAGGAGATAAACAACAAAAAGATTTAAAAATTTTACAACCAGTTGTTGAAGATGTTAAAAAGTTTGAAGCAGAAATTGCTCAACTTTCTCATGATGGTTTAAGAGCTAAAACACAAGAGTTTAAAGATAAAATTAAAGCTGCTACGAAAGAGTTTGATGATAAAATTGAGACCCTAGAAGAAGAAGCAAAAAATGCAAATATTGATAGACAAGAAGATATTTATGTAGAAATTGATTCTTTAAAAGATGAAGCTTACAAAATTTCTGAAGAAACTTTATTACAACTTATGCCAGAAGCTTTTGCAGTCATCAAAGAAACTGCAAAACGTTTTGTAGAAAATGAAGAAGTAGAGGTTACTGCTACTGCCTTTGATAGAGAATTATCTGCTGAAAGAGATCATATTTCTCTAGAAGATGATAAGGCTTTTTGGTCAAACTCTTGGGATGCTGCTGGTAAACCTGTTACTTGGGATATGGTTCATTATGATGTTCAATTAATTGGTGGCTCTGTTTTACATCAAGGTAAAATTGCAGAAATGATGACTGGTGAGGGAAAAACATTAGTGTCAACTTTACCTGTTTATTTAAATGCTTTAACCGGAAATGGAGTTCACGTAGTTACCGTAAACGATTATTTAGCAAAACGGGATAAAGCTTGGATGGGACCAATTTTTGAGTTTCACGGACTTTCTACAGACTGTGTAGATTATTACCAACCCAACTCTAACGAAAGAAGACAAGCGTATAATGCAGATATTACTTACGGAACAAATAACGAATTTGGATTTGATTATTTACGTGATAATATGGCCAGTTCTAAAGATGATTTAGTGCAAAGAGCCCCAAATTATGCCATTATTGATGAAGTAGATTCTGTTTTAATTGATGATGCTAGAACTCCGTTAATTATTTCGGGCCCAGTACCACAAGGAGATAGACATGAATTTAATGATCTAAAACCACTAGTGGCCGATTTAGTTTCTTTACAAAAACAACATCTAGTTAGTGTTTTAGCAGAAGCTAAAAAATTAATTGCTGATGGTAACACCAAAGATGGTGGATTCTCATTGTTAAGAGTTTACAGAGGTTTGCCAAAAAATAAAGCCTTAATTAAATTTTTATCACAAGAAGGGATTAAACAAATTTTACAAAAAACAGAAAATTATTACATGGCAGACAACAATAAGTTGATGCCAGAAATTGATGAAGATTTATGGTTTGTTGTTGAAGAAAAAAATAATCAAATTGATTTAACGGATAAAGGAATAGCGCACTTATCAAAAAAGACTCAAAATGACAACTTCTTTGTATTACCAGATATTGGTGTAAAGATTGGTGAAATTGATACTGCAGAGACTACTTCTGAAGAAAAGGTTTCTCAAAAAGAAGAATTATATAAAGATTTTAGTATCAAAAGTGAACGTATTCATACAATGAATCAACTGTTAAAAGCATACACTGTTTTTGAGAAAGATGTTGAATATGTTGTGATGGAAAATAAAGTAATGATTGTTGATGAACAAACTGGACGTATCATGGATGGTCGTCGTTATTCAGATGGATTACATCAAGCAATTGAAGCCAAAGAAAATGTAAAAATTGAGGATGCTACTCAAACTTTTGCAACGGTAACATTACAGAATTACTTTAGAATGTACAGAAAACTGTCTGGAATGACAGGAACAGCAATTACAGAAGCTGGTGAATTATGGGAAATCTACAAATTAGATGTAGTGGAAATACCTACAAACAAACCGATTCAAAGGGATGATCAAGAAGATCTAGTTTATAAAACTGCTCGTGAAAAATACAATGCAGTTATTGAAGATATTGTAAAATTAGTTGAGCAAAAACGACCAGTTTTGGTAGGAACAACTTCTGTTGAAATATCAGAACTATTAGGAAGAATGTTACAGATGCGTAAAATTCCTCATAATATTTTAAATGCAAAATTACACAAGCGTGAAGCTGATGTTGTTGCAGAAGCTGGTAAACCTGGTATTGTGACTATTGCTACAAACATGGCTGGACGTGGAACAGATATTAAACTTTCTGAAGAGGTAAAAGTATCTGGTGGTTTAGCAATTATTGGTACGGAAAGACATGATTCTAGACGTGTGGATAGACAGCTAAGAGGACGTGCAGGAAGACAAGGTGATGTTGGGTCAACACAATTTTATGTTGCTCTAGATGACAATTTAATGCGTTTATTTGGTTCTGATAGAATTGCCAAAATGATGGATAGAATGGGTTTAAAGGAAGGTGAAGTAATTCAGCATTCTATGATTACTAAATCTATTGAAAGAGCACAAAAGAAAGTAGAGGAAAATAACTTCGGAATCAGAAAACGTTTATTAGAATATGACGATATTATGAACGCTCAACGTGAGTTTGTTTATAAAAGAAGACGCAATGCATTGGATGGAAAACGTTTGCAAGTGGATATTGCAAATATGATTTATGATACTTGTGAATCGATTATTAATAGTAATAAAGCAGTTAAAGATTTTCAGAATTTCGAGTTTGAATTGATTAAGTTTTCTTCAATGACTTCGCCTTTTTCTGAAGAGGACTTCGAGAAACTTTCTGAGAAGGAATTGGCTGATCAATTATATGAAATAGTTTCTAAACACTACAAAAGTAAAATTGAAAGAAATGCTATTTTGGCTTTTCCTGTTATTAAAGGTGTGTTTGAGAATGAAGGAGATAGGTATGAAAGAATTGTAGTTCCTTTCACAGATGGAATTAAATCTTTACAAGTTGTTACGAACTTAAAAGAAGCGTATGAAAGTGAAGGAAAAAGCTTAATAACAGATTTCGAAAAAAATATTACGTTAGCAATTATTGATGAAAACTGGAAAGATCATCTACGTAAAATGGATGAGTTAAAGCATTCAGTGCAGAATGCATCTTATGAGCAGAAAGATCCTTTATTAATCTACAAGTTTGAGGCATTTGAATTATTCAAGAAAACAGTAGATGAAATTAATAAAGAAGTATTGTCTTTCTTATTCAAAGGAGAATTACCTTCTCAAGATACAAACCAAATTTCTGAGGCACGTCAGCAAAAAAGAGAACGTTTAAATACAAGTAAAGCAGATGTTCAAAACTCTACTGAGCAAGCTATTCAAAATTCTCGTCAGCAATCTGAACCTGTTGAAACTGTTGTTCGTGAACAACCAAAAATTGGTAGAAATGAACGTGTTACTATTAAAAATGTAATGAGTGGTGAAGAAAAAGAAGTAAAATACAAACAAGCGATTCCTTTACTAGAAAAAGGTGAATTTGTTTTAGTTAATAAATAATTAGTGCCAAAAGTTCTCGAAATAAGTTTCTTTAAAAAAGAAATTATCTCGAACTAACGATAAGTAATAAATCCGTTTAGAAAATTTCTAAACGGATTTTGTATTTTAGAAAACAAGGATGGATAACCCTATTTTAAATCCTTTTGGGAAAACACTTTCAATTTTTCTTGGTACCTGGTTTGGTACTGCTTTTTTACTCATTTTATCAAGTGCTCATCTTTTTATGAAAACACTATTTCAGAAGAAATATATAATGACCAAAAATATGATTATTGGGACTCCAACCACCTTTTTAATTCAAGTAAAGAATTATCTTAAAAATAAAAAAAATTAACACCAATAAAAAAACCGTTTAAAAATTAATTATAAACGGTTCTTTACATTTTACTTCTAGGATTATTCTTTGATAAATTTTGTTGTAAAACTTCCTTCAATAGATGAAATTTTTATCAAATACAATCCGCTGGATAATTCTTCAATATTCAATTTTTCTTGATTTCTATTGAACTCTAGTTCCTTTTTTCCGACTACTGAATAAATTTCAACTTTAATTATTGTCTTAATTGGTGAAACAATACGCAGCACATTTTTAACCGGATTAGGATATAAATGAACAGCTTGTGTCCACTTATTATTTTCAACATTTAAAGCACAATTATTTCCAACCGTATATGATAAATATTTAGTTACCGCTAGACCTCCGGCAAAAGCAAATTTACAAGCATAGCTGATAGTTTGTCCGTTCGTTAAACCAGTAATTGTTTTGGAAAACTTTTTCCCAGAAACGGCATTCATGGTAGTTTCCGAAAATGGTGACTCTTCCCATAAATAAGCACCAACATCAGATTTATCTGTATCTAATAACTCAAATGTAATTGTAACATCTGTGCCATTGGTTTCAAATTCATAATTATAGCCTATTGAAAAAGACCCCTGAGTTGCATCACTATCAGTTCCAATACATTGAGAATTAGAACTCCCCAGGGTTGTTGCTTGCAAGTTTAATGGATTATTTAAAGCGATGTTCCCAGACAAATCTTTTGCCGAAATAGCGAAAGAATACAATGTTTCTGGCGTCAAACTATTTACAATATAAGCTTTTTGAACCCCTGAATCTCCGCTTATTGATTCTGAGGAACTGCCGTAAGAAATATCATAAATTACCTTACCTGAACCGTCTGAAGCCTTTAATAATAATTCAACACTATTAGCAGTTATGTTTCCAAGAGAAGCTGTAAAATTTTCTGGAGCCGTTACATCAGAGGCACTGCCTGAACAATTATCTCCTACTACATAATTAAAATATTTTGTAGCGGCTAAACCTCCTGCATAAGCAAATTTACAAGCATAACTTAATGTTTCTCCTGTTGTAAAACCACTAATGGTCTTAGAAAAAGTTAAATCACCAACCTCTGCTAATTGAGTTTCAGAGAAAGGAGATTGCTTCCATAAATACGCAATAACCCCCGCTTTGTTATTATCTAACAATTTAAATGTAATTGTTACGCTTGAACCCACAGTCTCAAAAGTCACCTCATACCCTTGTGAAAAACTTCCCTGCTGCGCTTCAGTAGAAGTTTCAGAGCATAATTTTTCTTCAGAAACGGTAATATTTACTGCTGCAGATGTTGTTTTAGCAGCCATATTATCAGTGGCTACCGCAGTAATTTCATGATTTCCAATAGCGGCAGTAGGCCAAACTAAACTAAAAGGAGCAGTTGTATCTTCTCCTATTTTTTGAGAGCCATCAAAAAACTCTACTATTATAATACTGCCATCTAAATCGGTAGCAATTGTTGTTATATTGATATCCTGCCCTTCTTTAAAAGAAGATTCATTGCTTGGTGAAGTTATCGAAATTGAAGGGCTTAGATTCCCTTCTGCAGAAACAAGAATTAAAACCTCATCAAAATCGGTGTAAGTACCATCACTAACAGTTAATTTTAACTTATACACGCCATCTTCTAAATTAGAAATATTTGGGGATGCAATTGTGGTATTATCAAAATTTATAATTGAGGGGCCGTATATCTGTTCCCATTTATAGGTAATAGTTTCGCCTTCTAGGTCATAACTTGAGGAACCATCTAAAATTCCTGTTGAATTTGGCAATATTACAGAAACATTTGTGCCTGCATCAGCAACTGGAGGTACGAATGGTAATGATTCTTTATAGCTAAAAGTCATTTTACCTAAATTAAATTCTCCACTTTCAATAAATAAGCGCAGCACATGCTCACCTTTTGTTAATGCAATATTAGAAGCACTATTTGTTGTCCAATTTTCCCAGTCGTTAGAATTTGGAACTGAAATACTTGGACTTACTTTCTTTCCTTCTATTTCAAAATAGAATGGGCCTCCTCCATTAGAATTACCAGAGGCAGCTCTATAACTTAGGTCATAAAGACCAGCTGTTTCAACATTAACCGTGTACTCCATCCATTCACCAGCACCAGTCCAACCGACTGTTGCGCCTTCTCCATTTACGGAAATAGCATCCACATTTTCTCCAGTTCTAAAATCTCCATTATTTCCAATAGAGTTATCTATATATGATATGTTTTGTCCTATTCCTCCTTCAAATTTATCGTAAAAACCAGCTTCAATAGTACCTGGAATTGAAATAGCACTTCCTGAATAAGGAATCTGCTCACCCACTTGAACGTTTATAATATTTGAGACATTAAACTGATTATCAACATAAATTTTAGCATAAAAACCGTGAACACCCAATGTTAAATCTGCAGCTTTTATAGCAAAAGGTGCAGCTGTATCTTCTGCAATTAAATTTTCACCGTCATAAAAGGCTACTTTAGTAATACCATTTCCAGAGGTGGTTACAGATAAATTTACACTACCGTTAGGAAAAGCTTGGTCGAAGTCTGAGGACAAAACTCCACTTGCATCAACATCTCTATTTGTTCTCATTTGATTTGCGGGAACCGTCAATTGAAAACCATCAGAAAATGAAACAGTAATTTCGGAATCTGAATAATTGTGTGCCACATATGTATTTTCTCCGTTTTGATTAAAAACCAAAGCAATAGGATAATTTGCCGTAATTGAGGCATCTACTACACCCATAGCATTAACACCGTGCAACCAATGATACGTTTGAGCATCAGAAATACCAAACTTTAAATTTCTTTCTGGATATGCATTATATAAATCAACTGCGGCTTGAGGATTTGTAAATGATAAATATTTCCAGTAGGTATCATGCCATAAATTATCATTATCCTCTTTACTTAAAACACCTGTATTTGATGCAATTTCTGTCCAAAGCTTTTTAGAATATTCTTGATTGTGTCCTAAATAAAAAGAACCTCCATGAATGGGATACATTTCTATACCATAAGCTGCAGCTATATCTGCCGTCCAAAATGTTCCATTATCATAAGAATTTCCCCAAACTCTTGACACCAAACTGTATTGCTGATTTGCTTGAAAATTCCGTTCATAAACGTCAAACCAATATTCTTCTATGGCCGTTTGTTCTGTCGTATAAATATAAATTCCCAAATCTCTTATACTATTATTTTCTGTGATAGTTCCCCAATGAATTAATGAAGAGGCAAATTGCATACTTTCTGAAGTAGATTCTTGATCATTTCCTTGTGGAAAAGTTGCAAATCCATTTGCCCAACTATGACCTGCATAAGGACTAAAATTTCTTAAAAATGGAAATTGTGTATCATTTCTATCGATTGAAGCTGCATCTCTGATTAGAATATTAATCATGTCTCCCCACTTTGTAGACCACCCCGGCTCAAATTGCTCCATAAAAGCGGCAGCATGAATAAAATATCCCCAATGAAAATGGTGATCATTAATATTATTATCTTGTCCATGACCTGCAGGATAGCCTAACAATGCAGACCAATTAGTATTATAATAAAATAAGAAAGCTACCTCTCCTGACTCATAAGTTAACCAATCTTCTAATCTTTCTTTTACTGTAGCGATCATTTTATTTCTTGCTGCAATATCACCTGTTTGATCTGCTATTCTTGCGGTTTGAATTAGTCTATTCATTACTTGTCCTTCATTATAAGAATCTGTCCAAGTTGCTAAACCATCATTCTCTATTTGAGAAATTTTAGCATCTAAATCAGATGGACTAAAACCTGCGCTATAATTTGCCAGGTAAGGAATTGTCGGTAAAATACCTTTATAGGTATTTTCTACAGTAAAAGTATTACCATCTAGCATGTTTAACGCTCCTCTTACAGAACTATATGCATATGTATTAGGTGTTGGTGAATTAGAACTTAAATTATTCCACTGATGAGGCAATAATCCTAGCAGCATATTAGAATTCGTACCTTCTTTTATATCTGTATCTACGGAGAATGTAGTTGTTACTTTTGCATTATTTTCATCATAACTCCAAGATGTTGAACTTTTTGAAGGAAATATATACGCATATTTCTTAAAGTCTTGAGCTACAACACTTACATTACTTGTATTTTGTGGTAACATTGCCATAGACCAATAATCTTTACCATTTAAGATCGAAGTATAAATTTTTCCGGATTGTGACCAAGTGCTTCCAAAAGGCGCATAAAAAACAAAATCTGCGCCACTTGTTGCATTTTCTATAATTAAAATTTCGTTTGAAATACTAGCTGATCCTGAATTTACTTTAATTTCTACGATATCATCCGCATCTTTTTCAAAATATAAAAAAGGCATTCCAATTCCTGAAGTAGCTTTTAACTCGTGGTTTGAATCCTTCCAATTCATAGAGACAGTCCAGTCTGAATAATCTGAAACCGAAGCTTTACTGGTATTTAAACCTGTAATACCTACCTCTATTGGAGCTGAATCTCCGATGACACCAAATGGGATGTATGTAACAATTAAACCCGTATTAGTAGTTTTCATAGTCATGGGATAATTAAATAAATTATCTGCATGATTTTCTTTAACCAATTTAGACCACCAATCGTTGGTAGGAACTGGTTTACCAATAGCATTTCCGCTTAATTGAGGTGATCCTGATGGAAAACCATTTCTACCCGCGGCATCTGCCCCTGGATGTGAATTGGTATAGCTAGCGCTACCAACTTGAGTTGTTTGCGCTAAAAAGGAAAAAGCATAAAATAATACTACAAAAATAAAAACTATTTTTCTAACTATTTGATTCATAAATGTTATGTTTTTAATTTAATTTTCTTGAAATAAAATTAGTATTATACGTTTAATTAAGTAATCTACTTTTTAATAAGCTTAATGAGCTTAACACTATATAATGTTTTTATTTGAGCAAAATAAAGTCCACTTTTTAAATTAGATCCATCTATAACAGCTGTGATTTTATTAGGTATTGATGAAAACACATTTTTACCTTGCAAGTCAAATACTTTAATAGATGTAATATTCCCAATATCAGTTTTTATTGTCCAACTATTCTGAGAAGGATTAGGAAAAGCTTTAAAGTTTAAAATTTCAACATCATCTGTTCCGAGTGATGATGCTTTCCAGAAATATATATTGTCTACATAAATATCATTTGAAAAACCATTACCTCCAATGAATTTTAAATGAACAGCTTTTGTAATATCGGCTGTTATACCTGCAACAGGGATATCTATGCTTTGCCATTCACCATCTCCGTTTTGTATTTTATGAGGAATTTCTGTACCTGAACTTAGGACAGCTATACTCGGAATTACTCCATTTACAGTCCATATATCTAAGTGTAAAAATTCCATAGAAGTTAAATCTTGAACAGAATTAAATTCTATACCTTGATAACTAAAATTTGTGTATGCAAGTACTGCATTTCCAGAGCCTGTAGGTTGAAAATCTGCTTTTGCGGAATTAAAACCACTTTGTTGCCAATCTGGATTATAATTTGCACCAGATATATTGTTGTAAGCATCACTATAAACAGAAATTACATCCAAAGCATTTCGAACTAGTGGGGTTGGTGCATTTATATTTGGTGCTCCAATATAAAAAGATACTTTATACGTTTTTGTAGCAGAACCATCTTGCGATGTTACTACAACAGTTGCATCACCAGGAATTGAAGAAGCTTGTGAAATTACTTTTGAAGCGGAAGCATCTGCTGTTGCTGCCAACGTAATTTGAGGTACTTGCGTTGTTCCTCCAGGTAAAGCCATCAAATAAGATTCTGAATTTGGTTTAAATCCTGAAACTGAACTACCATTTACGTTTAACGCACTTAAAGTTGCATCTTTTCCAGCTGCTGTTGGACTTTTATAAAAATATATATTATCTACATAAATAGCACTGGGTGAACCATCACCTCCATTAAACATTAAATGAACAGCTCTTGTAATATCACCTGTAATACCCGCAACTGGGATATCTATACTTTGCCATTTACCATCTCCATTTGAAATTGAATGAGGAATTTCTGTTCCGGAGCTTAAAACTGCAACAGTTGGTTGTACCTCTTTCACAGTCCACATATCTATATGTAAAAACTCCATACCTGTTAAATCTTGAACCGAATTCAATTCTATTCCTTGATAATTAAAATTTGTATAAGACAAAACGGCATTTCCTGAACCAGTAGGTTGAAAATTAGTATTTGCAGAAATAAAACCTGTTTGTTGCCAATCTGGATTGTAATTTGCACCAGTTATATTATTGTAAGCATCACTAAAGACTGAAATTACATCTAAAGAATTACGAACAGGTGGGATTGGTGCATTAATATGTGGTGCTCCAATAAAAAAGGAAACTTTATAAGTTTTAGAAGTTGAACCATCTTGCGATGTTACTAAAATCGTAGCATCACCAGGAATAGAAGGTGCTTGTGTAATTACTTTAGAAGCTGCTGTATCTGCAGTTGTTGCTAAAGTAACTTGAGGTATTTGAGTTGTACCTCCAGGTAATGCCATTAAATATGCTTCGGAGTTTGGTGAAAATCCAGTAACTGAAGTTCCATTTACTTTTAACGCACTAAGAGTAGCATCCTTTCCATTAGCCGTAGGTCTTTTATAAAAATATATGTTATCAACATAAATTTCAGTAGTAAAACCATTACCTCCAGTAAATTTTAATTGAATTGCTCTAGTAATATTTCCAGTAATACCACCTATTGGAATATCTATGCTTTGCCATTTACCATCTCCATTTGGCATTGAATGAGGAATTTCTGCTCCTGAACTAATAACGGTTATGCTTGGGGCTACGCCATTTACAGTCCAAATATCTAGGTGTAAAAACTCCATAGAAGTTAAATCTTGAACTGAATTAAATTCTATTCCTTGATAATTAAAGTTAGTGTATGCAAGCACTGCATTTCCAGAACCTGAAGGTTGAAAATTAGAATTTGCTGTATTAAAACCATTTTGTTGCCAATATGGATTGTAATTTGCACCAGTTATATTTTCATAAGAATCACTAAAAATTGAAATGACATCCAAAGTTTCACGATCTGGTGGCGTTGGTGCATTTGTGTTTGGTGCTCCAATATGGAAAGATACATTATACGTTTTAGTAGTTGAACCATCTTGTGATGTTACTATAACACTAGCTTCATCAGGAATAGAAGATGCCTGTGCAATTACTATTGAAGCTGAGGCATCTGTTGTTGTTGCCAAAGTAATTTGGGGCACCTGAGTTGTTCCTCCTGGTAAAGCCATCAAATAAGATTCAGTATTAGGAGAAAAATCTGCAACTGAAGTTCCATTTACTTCTAAAGCACTTAAAGTAGCATCTTTTCCTTCTTCTGTTGCATTTTTATAAAAATATATATTATCAATATATATATCCATAGTAACTCCATTACCACCCGTAAATTTTAATTGAATTGCTTTTGAAATATCACCTGTAATACCAACAACAGGTACTTCAAGACTTTGCCACTCACCATCTTTATTTGAAAGTGTATGAGGAATTTCTGCTCCTGAACTTATAACCGTTATACTAGGAATTACTCCGTTTACAGTCCAAATATCTAAATGTAAATATTCCATAGAAGTTAAATCTTGAACTGAATTAAATTCTATTCCTTGATAATTAAAGTTTGTATAAGCCAAAACTGAATTTCCAGAACCCGTTGGTTGAAAATCAGTATCTGCTGTGGTAAGACCACTTTGTTGCCAATCTGGATTGTAATTTGCTCCAGTTATATTATCATAGGAATCACTAAAGATAGAAATAACGTCTAAAGTTTCACGATCTATTGGTATTGGTGCGTTTGATGTTGGTGCTTGTGAAAATAAAGAAAAGCTTGAAATAAAAAAATAAGTAAAAATTAAGTATTTAAAAAGTTTATTCATGAAGTTAGTTTTTTAGAAGTTACAAACCTAATTTCTTTATACCATAAACCACACAGTTCCACCTATACAAAAACACAACAAATTCTTATAATCTAAAAAAACTGTATATTAAAAATATACAGTTTTCATATTTATACTTTTTTAGAAAAAATCAATCAAAACTTGTATTCATTTTTAGATAATCTAAAAATTCTCTTTTCGTATTTTTTTCTTTAAACTTCCCTCCAAATTCTGCAGTGACCGTAGAACTTTCTATGTCTTTAATTCCTCTAGAATTTACACACAAATGTTTTGCATCTATAATGCAAGCAACATCTTGCGTTCCTAAAGCTTCTTGCATCGCCTGAACCACCTGCATTGTTAAACGTTCTTGGACTTGCGGTCTTTTTGAAAAATACTCTACAATTCTATTCATCTTAGAAAGACCAATTACTTTCCCATCAGAAATATAGGCAACATGTGCTCTACCGATTATTGGTAATAAATGATGTTCGCAAGTAGAATACACTACTATATTCTTCTCTACCAACATTTCACCATAATTGTAATTATTGTCGAATGTTGATGGCTTTGGCATATTTTTAGGATTTAACCCCATAAAAATTTCATTTACAAAAGCTTTTGCTACTCTTTTAGGAGTCCCTTGTAAACTGTCATCTGTTAAATCCATTCCTAAAGTGTTTAAAATATCTTTTACACTTTCTTGAATCCTTTCTATTTTTTCTTCGTCAGAAATATTAAAAGCGTCTGCTCTCAATGGAGTTTTGGCTGATGTACCTATATGGTTCTCTCCTATTTCTTCAATTCTTTCTTCATTCATCTTGCTGTTCAATTCAAACATTTCAATCTTAATTAGGATGCAAATTTAAGCGTTTACAACGTATTATTTCAGTTTAATAATAAATTATAACTATCAAACTATAATTTTTTATGCTTTCAACATATTTATCATTTCGGATAAAGAGCAATTTATTTGCTTTGCTGAATTCATATTTTTTAAAGTAAAAACATCATTTTCTACTTTAGAAACTACGAATTCAATTTCTCTATTAGTTATGTACTTCCATTGTCGTTTTTGCTGTTTATTACTTTCACCTAAATCAGGATAATACTCAGATTTTATAGCATGTTCTCTCAAGCTTTTAATTGCTTTCATTTTAACAGCATCTGTAGCCGAATCAAAATTTAGAAAAATAACTTTCGGTTTTGGTAAAGCAACCTCCTTAAACAAGCTTAATTCTTCTAAAACCAAATAAATTCTATCCAATCCAAAAGAAATTCCTACTCCAGAAACATCTTTTAAACCAAAGATACCTGTTAAATCATCATATCTTCCACCACCCCCAATAGAACCCATTTTTACCGATTCTGGAGCAGCGACCTCAAAAATTGCTCCGGTGTAATAGTTTAAACCTCTTGCCAATGTTACATCTATTGCTAATGTTGAAGACTCTAAACCTAATTCATCAATAGCGTTAATTACAAATCGTAACTCTTCTACTCCACTACTTCCTTCCTTTGATGTTTGTAACATATTTTCTAAAGAAGCTAACTTGTCTGCATTAGAACCAGAAAAATCAAATAATGGTGTTAATTTTCCGATGGCTTCTTCTGTTATTCCTTTTGCTAACAATTCTTTAATGACTCCTTCGCTACCGATTTTATCTAACTTATCTAAAGCGACGGTAAAATCGATTAATTTATCTTGCGCGCCAATAACTTCTGCAATACCAGAAAGTATTTTTCTATTATTCATTTTGATGGTTGTCCCTTCCAAACCTAATTTGGTGAAAACGGTATCGTATAATTGAATAAATTCGACTTCTTGCCATAAAGATTTACTGCCAACAACATCTGCATCACATTGAAAAAACTCTCTAAAACGTCCTTTTTGTGGTCTATCTGCTCTCCAAACGGGTTGCACTTGATACCGTTTAAAAGGAAATGTAATTTCATTTTGGTGTTGCACAACATACCTTGCAAAAGGAACTGTTAAGTCGTAACGCAATGCTTTTTCAGAAATTTGAGAAGTTAATTTTAAGCTATTTTTTTCTTCTAACAACTTCTTATCTGCCTTTGCTAAAAAATCCCCAGAATTTAAAATTTTAAAAATAAGTCTATCACCTTCCTCACCATATTTACCCATTAAAGTTGATGAATTTTCAAAACTAGGAGTTTCAATCGGTTGAAATCCGAATACTTCAAAAGCGGTTTTAATCGTATTCATGATATACGATCTATTGGCTACCTCTGTAGGCGAAAAATCTCTAGTTCCTTTTGGGATGCTTGGTTTCATTTTTAGTGTTTTCTTTTATTACTTTTTTATATTCCCACCTCTGGTAAACTTAAACAAAAACTCATTTTATTGATAACTCTATTAAAGAGAAATAAGACTCTTCATCATTTATATTAGGAAATGGCAAACTACACAACGAGCTAATTTTTCATTAAAGTAAAATTCCAAAATTCGCTGCGCGGACAAATATCGTGAAAAAGTTATAAATTTTTAAGTGTTGTATCCTTTTTATTTCTGCGCCTTAAACTATATAAAGAAGCATTTAATTCGAACCCTAACAAAAGTATAATGGCATTTAACCAAACAAATAACATCAATATTAAAAGTGTACCAATAGATCCGTATAATTGATTGTATTGGGCAAATTTAACTACGTAAATTCCAAATAAATAAAAAGTGCACAATGATAGTAATGTTGTAAGTATTGCACCCGCAGAAAAAAACTTAATTTCTTTCCCTTGCTTTGTTCCATATCTAAAAAGTAGTGAAACAATCGTAAAAATCATGATTAAAAACAAAATACCTCTACCATAATAAAACAAGTTCAAATCGTCTGTATGTAACCATCCTGTTTCATCTATTTTAGTCAATGCTACTTGATACAAAATGACTAGAGTAATGGTAATTATTAAAAAAAGTGACGTCAATAAAGAAACCCCTAAAGAGATAAAATAGGTTCTAAAAACATTTCGTATTTCTTTTACATGATAAGAATATTCAAATCCACCAAAGATTGCATTGACACCATTTGTCATTAAAAATATAGACACTATAAAACCAAAAGATAACAAGCCTCCATATTGATTATTAATAATATCGCCGATTACAAAATTAACAGCTTCGAAAGTTTGAGGTGGCAAAATATCTTTAATAAAAGAAAATAATCCATCTTGAAAGCCTTCAATTGGTATGTATGGTATTAAGGTTAGTATGAACAGCATAAAAGGAAAAATGGCCATAAAAAAACTAAATGCAATACCTCCTGCTCTTGTGGTTAAAGCACCTTCAACAATTCCAATAATATACATCTCTAGAACATCATACAAAGACATCCCTTCTAAACCTGGTACTTTTATTTTCTTCCCAAATTTTACAAAGACTTTTACAATGGGTACTTTTTCTAATTTGTCTTCTATTTCTTTTGTCATTAATTTCTTTTCAAAAATTAGAAATCCTTAATATTTATTTTATTCAAATTTAGAAATAACTCTTTAAAAATTAACTCTTTTGTGTTTAATGCAATAGAATCTTTCAAAAAAAGATAATCTCCACCAAAAGTTATACTTGATAAAAGACCATATTTAGTATTAAAAAACAAAGTTCTAGTATGGCCTTTAATTTCTTTATTTTGATGTAGTTGAAATGCTAACCTTTTAGCCTTGTATACTTTTTCTGTTGCTAAAAATGTATCAAAATCTGATATCAAAAAATTTCCCTCTAAATTATATTTTAAATCTAAATTCAGGAGAGAATCTATTTGATTTCTGTATTCAAAAATAATAAACCCTTCTTTTTCAGCACTATTTAAAGTGAATTTTGCAACGCTGTCCGTCTGCAATGAATGGCTGTAAATAGGAATATTCTTTTCCATTTTATCACAGGAAATAAATGAAAAAATTAATAATAACGAAAAGAAAACTACCTTTTTCATTCAATAATAATTTTATAATCCGATAGCAATCCATAAAGATTTTCTCTGCTAAACTTTGCCTGTTTTAAATGATTCTTCTCTGGATTAATATTAAAATTAAACGCTGTTCTAAAATCTGAGTTGTCTAAATTCGTATCCTCAAAAATAGCGCCTTTTAAATCTGTATTGTCAAATAAACAACTCGTTGCAATGGTTTCTGTAAAATCTACCTCTTGCAAATTACAATTAGTGAATGTTGTTTTTGATATTTTTAATTGATAAAAAGATGAAAAATTTAACTGACAATCTTTGAATGACATTTGCAATAAAAACAAATTTACTTCATTAAATTTTAGACCAATCATCTTACAATTGATAAAATCTACATCCTTAAAAGCAGTATCCTTAACGATAGTATTACTAAAATTACAATCTATAAATTCACATTCTACAAACTGAATATTAGAAGCGTGAATTCCCTCAAAATTACAATTTAGAAATGTACAATTATCATATTCTCCTTTCTTGATTTTGGTTTTAGTAAAATCAATTTTTGAATATTCTTCGCTATCAAAATAATTATCTGTCATATCATTTTATGCATTTAAAACTCTAAAAAGCTTTTAGACTTAAATCTAAATTATAGACCGAATGCGTTAATGCGCCGGATGAAATAAAGTCGACACCACAATCAGCATACCTTCTAATTGTGTTCTCGTTAATTCCGCCAGAAGATTCTGTTAAACAAGTATTACCAATTAAAGCAACCGCTTTTCTAGTATCTGCATAATTAAAGTTATCAATTAAAATTCTATAAACACCTTCATTTGAAAGAATCTCTTTAATTTCTTGTAAACTTCTTGCTTCCACAATTATCTTAATATCTAGTTGTTTAGCTGCTAAATATTTCTTTGTTTTTGTAATTGCAGCTGTAATTCCACCAGCAAAATCAATGTGATTATCTTTAATCATTATCATATCATACAATGCAAATCTGTGATTTTCTCCTCCTCCAATTTTTACAGCCCATTTTTCTAAAGCTCTAATACCTGGGGTAGTTTTTCTTGTATCTAGCACTTTTGTCTTTGTTCCTTTTAATAAATCCGCAAAAGAAGCAGTTTTTGTAGCAATGGCGCTCATTCTTTGCATCGCATTTAACACCAATCTTTCTGCCATTAAAATTGATTGAGATTTTCCAGAAACATGAAAAACAATATCTCCATATTTTACTTTTTCTCCATCATTTATAAAAGTTTCTACATGTAAGTCTGCATCAACATAATTAAAAACTTGTTTCGCAAATTCAACACCCGCAATAATTCCTTCGTCTTTTACCAACAATTTTGCTTTTCCTACAGCATCAGCAGGAATGCATGAAAGAGATGTGTGATCTCCATCTCCAATATCTTCTCTAATTGCATTTGCAATAATGATTTTTAACTCTTTTTCAAATTGTTCTTTTGATATCATTTCGTAAACTTTATTCTAGTGTAAAAATAGTAATTCATAATTCATAATTCGTAATTTTACGAAATGAAAATTAAATTACTCGCCATTGGTAAAACTGATAATAAAAATTTAATTCAGTTAATTGATGAATATCAAAACCGACTAAAACATTATATAAAGTTTGAGTTAGAGATCATTCAAGATATTAAAAATGTGAAGAATTTAAGTGAGCATCAACAAAAAGAAAAAGAGGGGGAATTGATTTTAGCTAAACTACAAAACACAGATTGCTTAGTTTTACTAGATGATAAAGGAAAACACTATACCTCTGTTGAGTTTTCTAAATATTTACAAAAGAAAATGAATGCTGGTATCAAACAATTAGTTTTGGTAATTGGCGGACCATATGGATTCTCTGAAGCCGTTTATAAAAAGTCAACTGGAAAAATATCATTATCCAAAATGACTTTTTCTCACCAAATGATTCGTCTTTTTATTGTTGAACAATTGTACAGAGGATTTTCAATTTTACGGAATGAACCTTATCATCATGAATAAAAGAGCTGATTTAAATATTATGCTATTCTGATTAGAAAAATGATTATTTTCGCTAAATGAAATTAGTTTTTGCTACCAATAATCCGAATAAAGTTGCCGAAGTTCAAAAAATGCTTTCTAATACAATCGAATTGCTTTCTTTAAAAGACATTAATTGTTTTGATGAAATTGAAGAAACTGAATCTACTTTAGAGGGAAATGCAAAATTAAAAGCAGCTTATATCACTCAGAAATTCAAATACAATTGTTTTGCTGATGACACAGGTTTAGAGGTAGAAAGTTTAAATGGTAAACCTGGAGTTTATTCAGCCAGATTTGCAGGAGAACCTAGCAATTCTGAAAATAATATGGAAAAATTATTATCAGTTTTAAAAGACCTAGAAAACAGAAAAGCACAATTTAGAACATCAATTTGCTTAAATTTAGACGGAAAAAAGTTCCTTTTTGAAGGGGTTTGTAAAGGAGAAATTTTAAAAGAAAAACAAGGGGGAAAAGGTTTTGGTTACGATCCAATCTTTAAACCTGAAGGTTTTAATAAATCTTTTGCAGAAATGACATCACAAGAAAAAAATAAGATTTCTCATAGAGGAATTGCAATGCAAAAGTTAGTGTCTTTTTTGGATAAAAATTATTCATAAGTTTATCTTTTTAAACTCATCATAAACATAATAAAGGTTTCAAACATTCTTAACCTGATAATCATAAATGAAACAAATAAGCTATACAAAACACTTTATTTTCCTCTCACTTTTGCTGATAATTTTGTTTTTTGTAAATATTAGTTTGGGTTCTGTTTCAATTCCTTTTAGCGAAATCTTTACTACTTTAATTGGTGGAACGCCACCCAAAGAAAGTTGGGAAACTATCATTCTAAATTTTAGGTTACCGAAGGCAATTACAGCAATTTTAGTTGGTTCTGGTTTGTCTATTTGTGGTTTGTTAATGCAAACGCTCTTTAGAAACCCTTTGGCAGGACCATTTGTTTTAGGTATTTCTTCTGGTGCAAGTTTAGGAGTTGCCATTTTAATTTTAGGTTCATCTGTTTTTGGAGGCTGTTTATTATCCTCTTCACTTTCCAATTGGTCTTTACCAATTGCGGCAAGTTTAGGTGCGTTTTTAGTATTATCAGCTGTAATTATTGCTGCAAATAAAGTTAGAAATACCATGTCAATTTTAATTATTGGATTAATGTTTGGTAGTTTAACATCAGCTGTTATTAGTGTTTTAGCCTATTTTTCTGAAGCTAATCAAATTCAGCAATATTTATTTTGGAGTTTTGGTAGTTTAGGCAACTTAACTTGGAATGAGTTACTTGTTTTTAGTCTCATTTATTTTGTAGGAATTATAGGAGCAATCACTGTTATTAAGCCTTTAAATAGTTTTTTACTAGGTGAAAATTATGCAATGAGTTTAGGTATTAATATAAAAAAAAGTAGAAATATT
Organism: Polaribacter sp. Hel1_33_78; assembly: GCF_900106075.1. Lineage (NCBI taxonomy): Bacteria > Pseudomonadati > Bacteroidota > Flavobacteriia > Flavobacteriales > Flavobacteriaceae > Polaribacter > Polaribacter sp. Hel1_33_78. The sequence goes on along the minus strand of NZ_LT629794.1, from coordinate 1,563,311 downwards.
ATTTTACTCATAACCAGTTTATTAACAGGAGTTATTACTGCTTTTTCAGGCCCTATTGCATTTGTTGGTTTAGCCGTACCACACATCGCAAGAATGTTGTTTTCAAGCTCAAACCATAAAATATTAATTCCATCAACAGCTATTATTGGAGCAATCGTTTTATTAATTTGCGATTCAATTGCACAATTACCAACAAGCGAATTTACGCTTCCGATAAATGCAATTACGTCCTTATTTGGCGCTCCTATTGTTATTTGGTTATTAATCAGAAAAAAGACAATATTTGTTTAAAGAAATATTTAATTTAAAAAATGATTGAATATTATAATAGTTAATTCGTGAAAACCCAATCTAAAAATAAAGTACTTACAACTGAAAACCTATCCATTGGTTATCGAACTAAGAAAGCACATCATATTGTAGCTTCTGATATTGATTTATCCATTGAAAAAGGAAAATTAGTTACAGTTTTAGGTAAAAATGGAATTGGAAAATCTACTTTATTAAGAACCATTGCCAAAGTTCAAAAACCTTTAAACGGTAATGTTTTTATCAATAATAAGAACTTAGAAACATATGCGTATCAAGAACTAGCAACCGCTTTGAGCATGGTTTTAACTGAAAGGCTTCCCGAAAGTCAATTAACCGTGTTTGAACTCGTTGCTCTTGGCAGGCAACCTTATACAAATTGGATTGATAAATTATCCGATATTGATTTGGAAAAAGTAAATTGGGCTCTTGATGAAACAGAAATTCATCATTTAAAACACAAACGTTTTTACGAATTAAGTGATGGTCAGCTGCAAAGAGTTTTAATTGCAAGAGCTTTGGCACAAGACACTGAAATTATTATTTTGGATGAACCAACGGCGCATTTAGATTTACATCATACGATTAAAATTTTTTCTTTGTTAAAAAAATTGACAGAAAAAACTTCAAAGACCATTATTATGTCTTCTCATGAAGTAAATTTATCAATAAAATTTGCAGATGAAATCATTTTATTCACAGACGCTAAAATTTACACAGGAACTCCAAACGAATTAATAAATAACAATTCTTTCGACAACTTATTTCCTAGTGAAATTATTAATTTTAACAGGAATTTAAAGCAGTTTATCATAAACAAAAAGTAATTTTGAGTAACCTTCAACTTTTTAGTACTTTTGGTATAACATTAAATTAATTTAAATAATTTTTTAATCGATGAAAAAAATATTTTTTATAGCTAGTATATTCGTATTTACAGCTTGTGGTTCTGGTAAAGATGCTTCAAATAGCGAAGCTTCAAATGTAGATCAAGCTTTAAAATATGCTGCTTCAATTACTGCAAAAGATTTAGGAACGCATTTGTTTATTTATGCTTCAGATGAATTTGAAGGAAGAAATACAGGTGAACTTGGCCAGAAGAAAGCAGTAGAATATTTAAAAAAATTTTATGTAAAACAAGGAATTGCTCCCGCCATAGGTAGTGATGATTATTTTCAGGGAGTACCTGCAGATTTTTTAAACAAACGTATAAGAAAAACACCTTTAAAAGATTCTGAGAACGTTGTTGCTTTTATTAAAGGTAGAGAAAAACCAGATGAAATTGTGGTTATCTCTGCGCATTTAGATCATGAAGGAATAAAAAATGGAGAAATTTATAATGGTGCAGATGATGATGGTTCAGGAACTGTTGCTATTTTAGAAATTGCTGAAGCTTTTCAAATGGCCGCTAAAGCAGGAAAAGGTCCAAAACGTTCAGTTTTATTTTTACATGTTACAGGTGAAGAAAAAGGATTGTTAGGTTCTAAATATTATACTGAAAACCCTTTGTATCCTTTAGCAAATACTGTTTGTGATTTAAATATTGATATGGTTGGAAGAATTGATGATAGACATAAAGAAGACCCAAATTATGTGTATTTAATAGGTTCTGATAAGTTAAGTACAGAATTACATACTTTATCTGAAGAAATAAATAAAAAATACACCAACATTAATATAGATTATAAATATAATGATGAAAATGATCCTAATCGGTTTTACTACAGATCAGATCATTATAACTTTGCAAAACACAACATTCCAATTATTTTCTATTTTAACGGCACACATGCTGATTATCACAGACCAAGTGATACTCCGGACAAAATTAACTACGAATTGTTAGAAAACAGAACCCGCTTGGTTTTTCATACAGCTTGGGAAGTTGCTAACAGAGAAACAAGGATTACTGCAGATAAAGTAGAAGTTAAAAAAGAAGAAACTAGTAAATAAAAAATATCTAAAATAGATATCTATTAACTAAGCAATTTAATTGCTTAGTTAATAGAATGAAAAATACAACATTATTAAAGCCGGATGACTTAATTATACTCTTTCATCTCTTCGTCGTAAAACTCGCCTGCTTTATCCATTAAACCAGCTAATTCTGTTGCGATATCTTCTTCACTTTCCCCAGTTAAGTCTTCAAACCACTCAACTGAATCGTCTTTTAAATTAATTATAAAACGTGGAAATTCTGTATGCAACACAAAAATATCTTCTGGGAATTTGCTGTTATCAGCTAATAAAAATTTAGGTAAATCCATTTTGTTTATTTTTTATTTGACATTCTAATTGAAGAATGACAAAAGAATCTCATTTTAAAAATATGAGCTCTTAATTGTTTCTCAAACTTATTTTAAGTTTGACGTTTATTCTAATATTAATTTTTCTTTCTCTTTTATCAATTTTAAAGTTAACTTATTAAATCTGATAAATAATAAAATTGATGCTGTTGTTAAGCCTGCTAACAAACCTAACCAAATGCCAAAACTACCATACACTTCCTCTTTTCCTAAGAAATATGAAACAGGAAAACCTACCACCCAATAAGAAATAAAAGTAAGAATAGTGGGGATTTTAACATCTTGTAAACCGCGTAAAGCTCCTAAAACCAATACTTGAATGCTATCCGAAATTTGAAAGAATGCGGCAGCAAGGAGTAATTTTGAAGCAATAGAAACTACTTCCATATTATCCACATAATTAGTTTTGTCATTCAGATCAACATAAATCGTTGGCATAATTTTATGGAAAACAAAAAATAGAATGGCGAAAACAACTGCTAAAATAATTCCTAAAAAAAATATTGAAAATGCTATTCTTCGTAATTCTTTATAATTTTGTAATCCTTTTTGATTACCTACCCTTATCATAGAAGCTACGCTTAACCCCATAGCTACCATGAATGTCATGGAAGATAAATTTAATGCAATTTGATTTGCTGCTTGCGGATTTTTACCCAAAAGACCACTCAACCAAATTGCAGCTGTAAAAATAGCAACTTCAAAAAACATTTGCATCGCACTTAAAGAACCTAAATTGATGATTCTTTTCATCATTAAAATATCTAAAATAAAGAATTTTATATTTTTAACAATTTGTGCTGAACGCTTTTTGTATCGTAATAATAGCCATAAATAAATAACCATTATAATTCTAGAAGCTAGCGTACCATATGCTGCCCCAACAATACCCATTTCAGGAAATCCAAATTTTCCAAAGATGAGAATATAATTGAAAACAATATTCACAATATTAGCAAGTAATGTTGCATACATTGGATATTTAGTCATAGACATACCATCACTAAATTGTTTTATTGCTTGAAAAATAACTAAAGGAATTAAGGAAAAAGCGACCAAATCTAAATACGGAATTGCCAATTCCACAACTTCTTTTGGTTGTTTCATTAGGTACATTATTGGTTTCGAAAAATAGACTCCTAAAAACAAAGCAATTCCTAATACTGTGCATAAAAATAACCCATGTTTGTATGCAGACCTTGCTTGTTGTAAATTATCTGAAGAATCTGCTTCTGCTATTAAAGGTGTAATGGCCGTAGAAAACCCAATACCTATTGACATGGCGATAAACATAAAACTGTTTCCTAAAGAAACTGCTGCCAATTCTGCAGTTCCGATTTGACCAACCATAATATTATCAACAAAAGACACAAAAGTATGACCTAACATACCTAACATAACAGGGGCTGCAAGTTTCCAATTATATTTAAATTCTGATGTATATTGCGTAATGTTCACTAATTAAATTTAGTTTTTTAAATTGCGAAGATACATATTACAAGATGAAGCATAACTTTAGAACTTATCAATTTTTCTTACCTTTTTATCATAAAATTAATTACTTTTGATTTACAAAAAAACAAAAAATGGCAAATATTACATTAAAAGGAAATTCGATAAATACATTAGGTAATTTACCAAAAACTGGAAATAAAGCTCCCAATTTCAAACTAACAACTTTAGATTTATCAGAAAAAAGTTTGTCAGATTTTAAAGGAAAGAAAATTATTTTAAATATTTTTCCAAGTATAGATACCGGAACTTGTGCGACGTCCGTTAGAGAATTTAATAAAAAATCAGCAGAATTAGAAAACACAGTTGTATTGTGTATTTCAAGAGATTTACCGTTTGCACAGGCTCGTTTTTGTGGGGCTGAAGGGATAGAAAATGTGTTAATGCTCTCTGATTTTGCTACTGGTAAATTTGGTAAAGATTATCAATTAGAAATTATAAATGGTCCACTAACCCACTTGCACTCTAGAGCAATTGTTATCATTGATGAAAATGGAAATGTAGTTTATACCGAACAAGTTTCTGAAATTGTAGATGAACCTAATTACGATGCTGCCTTAAAAGCTATCTAAGATGAAAAATCCTAAAGATGGTTTTTTAATAGGAAGAATGCGAAGTTTAAAGTTTGCTTTCAGAGGGATGTGGATTTTAATTACTACTGAAGACAGTATTAAAGCCCAATTATTTTTTGCTTTAATCGCCACTATTTTAGGGTTTTATTTTAATATTAATGCTACAGAATGGGCTATTCAATTTATTATAATTGGTTTGGTTTTGGTCGCTGAAGCTGCAAATACAGCGATAGAAGAAGTTGCCGATTTTATTCACCCAGAGTATCATGAAAAAATAGGTTTGATCAAAGATATCGCAGCAGGTATACCAAGTTTTGCCGCTTTTACATCTTTGATTGTTGCAGGTATCATCTACGTGCCAAAAATTTTATTATTATTTTAAACATCAATATATTTACTAAATTAAGTACTTTGCAATTTAATGGCCAAAAAAAGAATAAGCATCAAACAAGCATCTTTACAAAAAGAAGAAAAAATTAGTGTTTTTTCCTTCTTAAAAACGAGACAAGCAAAATCGCTTTTCTCAATATTTTTAATGTTATTTGCTGTTTTTTTATGCATTGCTTTTATTTCGTTTTTCTTTAACTGGCAGGAAGATCAAAGCACGCTTAATCATTTAACGGATAGAGCTGTAAAAAGTAAAAACCTTTTAGGCAAAATTGGGGCTAATTTAAGTCACTTTTTTATATATGACGGTTTTGGTTTGGCTTCCTTTATCATTTGTTTCCAGGTTTTTTTAACGGGGTTTTACCTGCTGATTCAAAAGAAATTTTCAAAAATTATTATCAGCTGGAATTGGGGTCTGATTTCCATGTTATGGGTTTCTTTAATTTTTGGTTTTTTAAATAAAAAACATGCTCTTTTAGCCGGTGTTGTGGGCTTTGAAATAAATAGCTATCTACAAACTTTTATTGGAAAAATAGGATTAACCATCGTTTTAATTTTTTCGCTTTTTGCCTATTTAATTATTCGATACAAAGTTTCTTTAGATACTTTCATTGAAAAAACAAAACAAGAAAGGTTAGCGAGAAAAGCAGCAAATATTGAAGCAAAAAAAACAGATAGTGTCTTAGAAGTAACAGAGCTTAATGAAATGCTACCTGAAACCAGTACTCCTAATAAAAAAGAAAAATCAGAATTTGAATTATCAGTAGAAAATTTAAAACCTACCATTTCTAAACATTCTGATGTTTCATCAAATAAACAGGAAATCAGTTTAAAAATAGAAAAAGAACCTGAACCTGAATTAAAAGTTGAAGAAGTTATTGAAGATTTAGAAATTGATGTTGATGAAGTTGAAGAGGAAGAACATTCTACTGAAAATTTATCTAATAAAATATTAAAAGATTTTGGTGAGTTTGATCCTACTTTAGAGTTATCAAAATTTAAGTTCCCAACTTTCAATTTATTAAAACAATACAATGAAACTATTTCTATAGATCCAGAAGAATTAGAGGCTAACAAAAATAGAATTGTAGAAACATTGAAAAACTACAAAATTGGTATTGCAGAAATAAAAGCTACCGTGGGCCCTACAATTACGTTGTATGAAATTGTACCAGAAGCTGGAATTAGAATTTCTAAAATTAAGAATCTAGAAGACGATATTGCTTTATCTTTATCTGCTCTCGGAATTAGAATTATTGCGCCTATTCCAGGAAAAGGCACCATTGGTATTGAGGTGCCTAATAAAAAATCAACAATAGTTTCGATGCATTCCGTTATTTCCTCAAAGAAATTCCAAGAATCATCGATGGAGTTACCAATAGCCTTGGGTAAAACTATTTCTAATGAAACTTTTGTGGTTGATTTGGCAAAAATGCCTCACCTCTTAATGGCAGGTGCAACTGGTCAAGGAAAATCTGTTGGTTTAAATGCGGTTTTAACATCTTTACTTTATAAGAAACATCCCGCAGAAGTAAAGTTTATTCTAGTAGATCCCAAAAAAGTAGAATTAACATTATTCAATAAAATTGAACGACACTATTTAGCAAAATTGCCAGATGTAGAAGAAGCAATTATAACAGATACAACCAAAGTTGTGCATACATTAAATTCTTTATGTATTGAAATGGATACCAGGTATGACTTACTAAAGGCAGCTATGGTTAGAAATATAAAAGAATACAATATTAAGTTTAAAAAGCGTAAATTAAATCCTAATGATGGACATCGATTTTTACCTTATATTGTTTTAGTTATTGATGAATTTGCAGATTTAATTATGACCGCTGGTAAAGAAGTGGAAACTCCAATTGCACGTTTAGCTCAGCTAGCTAGGGCCATTGGCATTCACTTAATTGTAGCTACACAAAGACCTTCTGTAAACGTAATTACAGGTATTATTAAAGCAAATTTTCCAGCAAGAATTGCATTTAGAGTAACTTCTAAAATAGATTCTAGAACGATTTTAGATGCTGGAGGAGCAGATCAATTAATCGGACGTGGGGATTTATTATATACTGCTGGAAATGAAATTAATAGGATACAATGTGCCTTTGTTGATACACCTGAAGTAGAAAAAATAACAGATTATATTGGTTCTCAGAAAGCATATCCTGAAGCTTATTTATTACCCGAATATATAGATGATGAAAGTGGCACAAGTATTGATAATAATATTGAAGACAGAGATAAACTTTTTAAAGAAGCAGCAGAAATTATAGTAATCGCGCAACAAGGTTCTGCTTCTTTATTGCAAAGAAAATTAAAGTTAGGGTATAACAGAGCCGGAAGATTGATAGATCAATTAGAAGCAGCCGGTATTGTTGGTGGTTTTGAAGGAAGCAAAGCAAGACAAGTTTTAGTAACCGATTTTTTGGCATTAGAACAATTATTAGAAAACGAAAAGAATCAATAGAAATGAAAAAAACAATACTTTTATTTTTAAGCTTAAGTATTACATCCATAGTCTTCTCTCAGAATTCAGAAGAAGCAAAATCTTTATTAGATGAAGTTTCTACAAAAATGGGAGCTTACGAAAACATGTATTTAGGTTTTAGTCAAACTTTAAGTAATGAAGATGCCGGAATTAATGAAGATGATGAACCTCCCATAAGAGGAGTCATTAATTTACAAAAAGAAAAATATAGCTTAAATTACTTGGGTAATAAATTCATTTATGATGGCAACAAATTATATGTAATCAATAATGATGAAAAAGAAATTTCAATTACTGAAGGTGATTTAGATGGTGATGATGGTTTTATTTATCCATCAAAATTATTAACTTTTTACAAAGATGGTTACAATTTTGATATGGGAAAACTACAAAATATCAATGGGAGAAAAATACAGTTTGTCACCTTAAATCCTATCGATAGTAATTCAGATATTGTTAAAGTTGAATTAGGTATTGATGCAAAAACAAAACATATTTATAAGTTAGTACAAACTGGCTCTAATAGCTCTAAAACAACATTCACTATTACCACATTTAAGAGTAATCAAGTATTGTCTGAAAACTTTTTTAAATTTGATAAACAAAAATACTTAAGTCAAAATTATACCATTGATTAATTCTTTCAATTAACAGAAAATTAGTAGCATCTTAATATTTAAGATGCTATTTTTGCTTTTTATGAAAATTTTAGATAAATACCTCTTAAAAAGTTTTTTTAAACCTTTTGTAGCCACTTTTGTAATTGTACTATTTGTGCTAGTTATGCAGGCTTTATGGCAGGCATTTGAAAACATTGCCGGTAAAGGTATTAGCCTCATTTTTATACTAAAATTTCTTTACTACACAACTTTAATGATAATTCCACAAGCATTGCCAATAGGTGTGTTATTATCATCTATTATGGCATTAGGGAATTTAGGTGAAAACTACGAATTTGCTGCTGCTAAATCTGCAGGTATTTCCTTGCAACGTTTGGTTAGACCTATTGGTATTTTAGCCATTCTTTTAAGCGGAATTAACTTTTTATTTTTAAACAATGTATATCCTTATGCGGTTTTTAAACAAATAAATTTAAAACAAAATATTAAAAAAAAGCAACCAGCAATGGCATTAGTGCCTGGAAGTTTTAATGCAGATTTACCTGGTTATCAAATTAAATTTGAGGAAAAATACGGGGAACAAGAAAACCTTTTAAAGAAAGTTTTAATTTATGATTTAAAAAGTAATAGAGGAAATCAAAAAGTAATTACTGCAGACAGAGGTAAAATAGTTACTGAAGAAGGTAGTAGATATATGACGTTTATTTTATATGATGGTAATTACTATGAGGAACATGTAAAAAATGCAAGAACAACTGCAAAACGAAAAAAAATGGCAGCTTCTAATGCTACTTTTAAGGAATATGAATTTAATATTGATATTGGTAATAGTTTCGATGAAGGAAAACTAGATTCCCTGAGCAACAAAGGATATCCTATGATGTATAGTTTAAAGGAGATAAAGGATACTATTCCAAAGTTAAAAGAAACCTATTATGAAAGTCTAGATTTAAGAGCAAAAAATATTTTTATAAGCACAAAGGCAAAAAAATTATATTCATATTCCGATTCATTAAAAAAGAAGAATTTAGATAGTATCACACTTCAAAACTTCCAATTGAAAGAAAAAATTACAATTTTAAATTCTGCCATAGCAAAAACGAGCAGAGTTTTTAATACTTTAAAAAACAATACTGCATCCATAAAATGGAGAAGAAAGATACTTAATTTTTATGATACAGAGTATTACAATAGACTTGCTTTTTCTTTATCTTGTGTAATCTTATTTTTTATTGGTGCTCCATTGGGTTCCATCATTAGAAAAGGAGGTTTTGGAATGCCCATGATATTAGCAATTGCGGTTTATGTTATTTACTTTTTTGCAAATACATTTGGTAAAAACTTAGCTGAAGAAAGTACTATTTCGGCATTTTTAGGCTCATGGATTTCTGCCATTATTATGATACCTGTTGCCATATTATTAACCAGGAGGGCCACCAAAGACAAAGGAATATTTAATATAGATTCATTCTTACAACCTATTACCAATTTTTTTAAAAATTTAGCACCAAAAAAAGGTAAAAAAATATGACAACACAAACTTCACAGAAAAGTACCCAATTAAATACAATCGAAGCTGCTATTAACGATATTAGAAATGGTAAAATTATCATTGTCGTTGACGATGAAAATAGAGAAAATGAAGGTGACTTTTTAGCTGCTGCTGAAAAAGTAACTCCAGAAATGGTGAACTTTATGGCAACGCATGGTCGTGGATTAATTTGTGCACCATTAACTGAAAAACGTTGTAAAGAGTTAGACTTAGGAATGATGGTGAATAACAATACAGATCCTATGGAAACTGGTTTTACTGTTTCTGTCGATTTACGTGGAAAAGGTGTTACAACTGGTATTTCTGCTTCAGATAGAGCACTCACCATTAATGCTTTAATTGATGCTGAAACAAAACCTTTTGATTTGGCAAGGCCTGGTCATATTTTTCCTTTAAGAGCAAAAGAAGGTGGTGTTTTACGTAGAACTGGACACACAGAAGCTGCAATCGATTTTGCACGTTTAGCAGGCTTAAAACCTGCGGGTGTTATTGTAGAAATCATGAATGAAGATGGGTCCATGGCGCGTTTACCAGAACTTCTACTAGTTGCAAAAAAGTTTGATATTAAAATTGTTTCTATTGAAGATTTAGTTGCTTACAGAATGGAACATGATTCCTTAATCGAAAAGAAAGATGATTTTGAGCTAGAAACTCGTTTTGGAAATTTTAGATTAAGAGCGTATCAACAAACTACAAATAATCAAGTACATATTGCATTAACAAAAGGTTCTTGGACAAATGAAGAAGGCGTTTTAACAAGAATTAATTCTACATTAGTAAATAATGATATTTTGGGAACCTTAACGAATAATGCTGATAAGAAGTTAGATCAAATGTTTCAAGTGATCAATGATGAGGGAAAAGGGGCTATATTATTTATCAACCAACAAAATCAATACAAAAACTTATTAAACAGACTATCTGTTTTAAAAGAAAATCAGAAAAAAGGAGAATTAAAAGCACCAGCAATAGCAATGGATCAAAGAGATTTTGGAATTGGTGCACAAATTTTACATGATTTAAACATTAGCAAATTAAAATTAGTAACCAACACACAACAAACGAAAAGAGTGGGTATGATTGGGTACGGATTGGAAATTATAGATTATGTAACGTACTAAAATTTAGAGTGATAAATTAGAAGAATTATTTTCCTGCTTCCCACTTCAAACTACCTTTCTCTAACTCTATTGCTTCCAAATTTTGTTGAAACAACCTTGCTGTATGCTTTCCTTTTAAAGAGATATTATCACCGAAAACTTCAAGCCAACTTCCTTCACGTAAACCCAAAACAGCAACTTCATTAAACACATGAAACTCTTTTATTCTTGTTTCTCTAGTTTCTCCCATATGTTTAGAGCCTTTTATAGGATCTAAAAAATGTGCATTAATGTTAAAAGGAATAATTCCTAAAGTGGTAAAACTTGGCGGATATACAATTGGCATATCATTCGTGTTTTTCATATTAACGCCACAAATATTGCTTCCAGCACTCGTACCTAAATACGGAGTACCAGTCTCTAAAGCTTGTTTTAAGGCGTAAATTATATCATTCTTATATAATTTATTCACAAGCTCGAAGGTATTTCCTCCTCCTGTAAAAATAGCTTCCGCTTTTTGTATGGCTTCTTTTGGGTTTTCAAATTGATGAATTCCTGTAACACCAATATTTATTTTTGCAAATGCTTTTTCTGCAGTTTTAGTGTATTCATTATAAGAAATACCACCTGGTCTCGCATAAGGAATAAAAAGTACCGTTTTTACATCCACAAAAAAAGTAGTTAATGTAGGTAATAAATATTCTAAATAGCCACTTCCATGAATCGTTGACGTACTTGCAATGATTAATTTTTTCATATCTCAAAAAATAATAGAAACTAAATGTTATTTTTTCTAAATTAGCAAAGAAAAGCTTTTAATATCTTACTTCAGAAAAAAAATCTTATGAAAACCAAAATTTCAATATTAATACTAATGATTTCAGTTTTTTATTCATGTATAATCAATAATGACTCTGATTTTAAAATTACAAAATCAGACTTAGCAGGTACATGGGCATTGGCTAATTTTGAAATGGAGAGTGCTACAGTGCTTGTAACAAACCCTGCTCCCACTCAAACGATAATTGCAGATGTTCGTGGAAGTAATTATAATGCTTTTATTAATTTTTCTGAAAATCCAGATATTGCTAATGTTACTGGAGATTTTACGCTTGAAATAAGTTATAATCAAACTAACGTTGACATCTATACTTTAGACGCTTTTATATTTAACGATATTTTTGGTTTTACTTCAAGCGCATGGAACTATAGTGACAATGTATTGAGCTTAATGCATGGTGGACTTAGTTTGGATCTTGATATTATTGATTTCACTGGAGATTTTATGAAAATAGAATTAGATGTAAATGAGACCGTAACCATTAACGGTATCACTTCGAATGTTTTTGGTAAGTCTATTGTAACCTTAGAAAAGCAATAGTTTACTTTTCTTTATAATTAGGGATATTTATGAGGTATTTCTTATTAAGCCAAAAACAAAATATTTACTCTAATAAGTTCATAGCATAGAAAAGGTTTTTGACAGAAGTTTACAATTCTATTAAAATAGTTTTAAGAAGGTCTACTCTTTTCTTTGTTGACATGAAAAATAAACCAATACTATTCTTTCTAATTTTTACCTTTTTATCTTATCGTCAGGAAAAAAGAATACTAATTAGGGAGAAAGTTTTTTTAACGAAACGGTCATGTCTGATTTGCATATAATTAACAAAAAAACACAGAAAGGAACCATTTCGAATGATAAAGGTTGGTTTGACATTTCGGCTATTATGGGTGATAGTTTGCAGTTTTCCCGCATCAAGATAAAAAGTAAGCAATTTATAATAACAAAAGAAAATTTCACTGAAAGAAATATTAAAATAGTACTTGAAGAAAACACATATTCTTTAGACAGTTTTACTCTAAAAAATCCCAAAAGTATTTTTTATATCGACCCACAAATACTGAAATCACTCACTTTAAATGCAAAACCTAAGATTAATAATTCTGTCATAAACTTCAAATCTAATGCCGCAATAAGTATTGATAATTTAATTAGTTCTTTAAACGTAAAAAAGAACTAATTAAAATTACACAAGAAAATATTGTTCTTTCTAAAATTAGAAAATACTTTACAGATGATTTTTTTATTACAGATTTACAAATTAAAAAAGAGTATGTAAACCCATTTTTAAATTATTGTATTCAAAAAAATATCATTTATCATTTTATAAGAAAAAAGAACATCATACTCACAAAATTTTTAATAGACGAGAGCAGAGTATTTCCAAAAAAAATAAATGCTTACAGTGCCTCATTATTTAGCAAATAGGGACTTTTTTTAACAGAACTTTAAAATTATTTTCATCAAATTTAAAGAGAAAATACTTAATTTGTAAAAGTTAAAAAAAAGCCATGATAAAAAAAATTCTTATATTATTCGTCTTTTTTATCAGTATGCTCAGCACTTTTTCTCAAGAAAAAAATAAAATTATTACTGGAAAAATATTAGATTCTTTAGGGATTGTTAAAAATGCAAACGTCATCAACCTAAAAACAAATCAAGGAACTTTTTCTAACGACAATGGAATTTTTCGAATTTTCGTTTCTGAAGGTGACACTTTGAGCCTTTCTTCCATTCAACATATTTCAAAAAAAGTAATCATTACTAAAAATATTATTGAAAACAGAAAAATGAATATACGCATAAAATACAACATATATTCTTTAGATGAATTTGAACTAAAAAGGCATAATTTAATAGGTAGATTGAGTGTTGACACAAAAACTGTGCCCACGAATAAAAGAGATTCTCTTTTAAAAAATGTTATGAATTTTTCTAAAATTAACATGCAAGTTGTTGAAGCCGATGATTATATCGATAGTAGAGTTCGACCACATATAAATGAAACAGATCCAACAGCAAAATTTGCAGGTGTTGGTGGCGGCATAATTATGCCTTTTAAAAGTTCAGCGCGTTTATGGGCTTTGCGCAGAAATTTAGCTCAAAAAAAAGCTTTTCCGTATAAAATTTTATCCACACTTGGAGAGAAATTTTTCTTTGATGAATTAGAAATTCCTATTGATAAATACTTTCATTTTCTGGAATATTGCAATCCGTTAGGTATAGAAGATTTTCATAAAGATGGAAATCTTTTGGAGGTGATAAAAATTTTACGAACAGAAAAGGTGTCTTACCTTAAAATGATAAAAAAACAGTAATTTGGTCTCATATTTGATTTTAATAATTTCATGAAATTTAAGAAAACATTTTTACTGCTATTTATCATTCCCTTTTTATCTTTTACTGCACACAAGAATTATTTAAGTTTAACACAAATAAATTACAAAAGTGAGTCGAAATCTATTCAAATTGTAATCAATGTTTTTATGGATGATATTGAAACCGCATTAAATAGCGATTACAAAATTAATTTACAATTGACCACAAAAAATGAATTCAAGAATAATGATAGTTATTTTAAGAGGTATTTAAAAGAAAAAATACATTTTAAAGTTGATAATATTCCTAAAGAATTCAAGTATATAGGTAAAGAATATGATGGAGATTTAGTTTATTTCTATCTAGAAATAGAAAACATCAATCAATTAAAAACTATAGATCTTACTAATAATATACTCACAAAACATTTTCCAGAACAACAAAATTTAACAAAGTGTAAACTTGGAGATAAACACAAAAGTATATTACTGACCAAAAAAGAAAATTTAGCTAAATTTAAATATGAATAGTCACTCCACTCAAAACAACAGATTTATGAAAAAAATTGGAATTTTCCTTTTTTCCCTTGTTCTAATAACAAACTCTTTTGCTCAAGCAAAACAAGGCCACACTAATCAAAATAAATTTAAACAATTAAAACAAGAACTACCAACGCCAAATGCAGAAAGGACGGCCTCTGGAGCTCCAGGTAAAGCATACACGCAACAGAAAGTTGATTATGTTATGGACATCATTTTAGATGATGATAAAACCAAAATAACAGGTTCAGAAATTATTACGTATCATAATAATTCAGCTGATGATTTGTCCTATCTATGGGTTCAGTTAGACCAGAATATGAGAGCTGCAGATTCCAAAACTCCAGATATTTCTCCAAGCTCTATTTCTAAAAAAATGAGTATACGTCGTTTTAAAAGAAATTTTCCTGAAGAACGTTTTGATGGTGGTTTTAATATTATGAGCGTTACAAATAAAGATGGTAGTAAATTATCTTACACCCTAAACCAAACGATGATGCGCATCAATCTTGTAAAGCCTTTGGCTTCCGGAGAAACGTTTAAATTCAATATAAAATGGTGGTATAACATCAACAATCATAGAACACAAGGTGGTAGATCTGGTTATGAGCATTTTACAGAAAATGGCAATAATAATTATGTAATTGCACAATTTTATCCAAGACTGTGTGTGTATGATAATGTAGAAGGTTGGCAGAACGATCAATTTTGGGGAAGAAGTGAATTCGCTTTGGAGTTTGGAGATTTTACAGTAAATATTACCGTTCCAGAAGATCACATGTTAGGAGCCACTGGAGTTTTGCAAAATGAAAAAGAAGTTTTATCAAGAAAAGAACTAAAACGATTAGCGAAAGCGAGACAAACTTTCGATAGTCCTGTAATAATTAGAACACAAGAAGAAGCAGAAAAGATTGAAAAAGCTCGTTCTAAAAAAACGAAAACTTGGAAATTTGTTGCTAAAAACGTGCGTGATTATGCCTTTGCAACTTCCAGAAAATTTATCTGGGATGCGATGGCTGTCGACATTAATGGCAAAACTGTAATGGCATATTCTTTATATTCTAAAGAAGCAAATCCTTTGTATGGAGATCATTCTACAAAAGCAGTTGCGCAAACTTTAAAAACATATTCTAAATACACTTTTGATTACCCGTATCACAAAGCAATTTCTGTCGATGGCCAAATGGGCATGGAATACCCACAAATTTGTTTTAACCCAGGTAGACCAGATTTGCCAAATGGTGGTTATTCCGATAGAATGAAGTATAGAATGATTAAAGTTACCATTCACGAAGTGGGGCATAACTACTTCCCTATGATTGTAAATTCTGACGAAAGACAATGGACTTGGATGGATGAAGGTTTAAATTCTTATATGGAAATGTTAGCCGAATTAGCTTACGATCCTAATTTCCCAATTACAAGAGGCTATCCTAAAAATATTATTAAATATATGGGTGGAGATCAGTCCAAAATTGCGCCAATTATGTCTAAAGGAGATAATGTATATAGTTTTGGAAGTAATGCTTATGGCAAGCCCGCAACTGCTTTATGGATTTTACGTGAAACTATTATGGGTAAAGAATTATTTGACCATGCTTTTAGAACCTATTCTCAAAGATGGATGTTTAAACATCCTTCTCCAGCAGATTTCTTTAGAACGATGGAAGATGCCTCTGGTGTAGATTTAGATTGGTTTTGGAGAGGATGGTTTTACACGACAGATGTTACAGATATAGGCATAAAAGGTGTGAAGAAATATCAAACAAATTCTACAGATAGTTCTGTGGAATTTATTGAAGATACATCGGAAGGTTTAGGCTTTACAAAAAAAGTTGAAAATTCAAAATATCATTATGAAATTACTTACAATAAGCCAGGTGGATTAGTGATGCCAATTATTATAGAATTTACTTATAAAGATGGCACAAAAGAAAGAAAAACATATCCTGCGCAAATTTGGCGATATAATGACAGAGAAGTTACTAAAGTATTTTCATCATCAAAAGAAGTTGAAAGTATGAAGATTGATCCAGATTTAGAGACTGCCGATGTTGATATTTCAAATAATAGTTTCCCAAAAGAGAAATCAAATAAATTTGAAAAATTTAAAAAGAATATAAAAGGATAAATTTTATTGAAAATTAGCTAAAAAGGCAATCTAAATTCAGATTGTCTTTTTTTTATGATAAAAATATGTTAAAACCTAAACATTCTTTAACGTATGTAAAGAGTTATCGTTAATTTCGAGGTCATTTTTAAATCAAATAAAATTAAATCAAAATGAAAAAAATCTTCCCATTAGTATTCTCTTTATTCTTTGTGGTGTTTACAAATTTTGCTCAAGAAAAAAAAGAAGCAAAGAAAACACAACAAGGCCACATTGATCAAAACAAATTCAGACAAATGAAAGATGTTTTGGCAACCCCAAATGACCAGCACACAGCTTCTGGTGCTCCTGGCCATCAATATTCTCAACAAAAAGTTGATTATTTAATGAATATTCGCTTAGAAGAAAGCACGAACATAATTTATGGTGATGAAAAGATTACCTATCAAAATAACTCTAAAGACCATTTAGAGTATTTATGGGTACAATTAGATCAAAATATGAGAGCAGATGATTCTAAAACTCCTTTAGCTACTTCTGGAGGTGCTGCTGCATTTATAACACCTAACAACTTTCAAAGCACCTACATGAAAGAAGGTAAAGGTTTTGGTTTTAACATTGAAAAAGTAGAAACCAATGACGCTCCATTATCTCATTTTATCAACAGAACAATGATGCGTATTAATTTACCTAAAGCATTAGCTCCTGGTGAATCTTTCAAATTTAGAATTAAATGGAACTATAAAATAAATGACATTAATAAGGATGGTGGACGTTCTGGTTTAGAAACTTTTCCTGATGGAAATAACAACTATACGATTGCTCAGTTCTTCCCAAGGTTAGCCGTTTATGACAATGTAGAAGGATGGCAAAACATGCAATTCTGGGGAAGAAGTGAATTTGCTTTAGAATTTGGAGATTATGAAGTAAACTTAACAGTGCCTGCTGATCATATTGTAGATGCTACCGGTGTTTTACAAAATGAAAAAAATGTTTTATCTAAAACACAACGCAAACGTTGGGAAAAAGCAAGAAAGAGTTTTGATAACCCAGTATTCATTGTAACCCAAGAAGAAGCGGAAAAAGCTGAAAAAGTACGCGCTAGCGGCACAAAAACTTGGAAATTTAAAGCTCAAAGAGTAAGAGATTTTGCTTTTGCATCTTCAAGAAAATATATTTGGGATGCAATGGCGACCAACGTAAATGGTAAAACTGTAATGGCCGTTTCTCTATATCCAAAAGAAGGAAATCCTTTATGGGAAGAGCATTCAACAAGAGCGGTTGCACATACCCTTGTTGAATACTCTAAATTAACTTTTGATTATCCTTACCCAAAAGCTATTTCTGTTCACTCAGAAAGACAAGGAATGGAATATCCAATGATTTGTTTCAACTTTGGTCGTCCAAATGCTGATGGAACGTATTCTGATAGAACTAAAAAAGGAATGATTGGTGTAATTATACATGAAGTTGGACATAACTTTTTCCCAATGATTGTAAATTCTGATGAAAGACAATGGACATGGATGGATGAAGGTTTAAACTCTTTTGTAGAGATTTTAGCAGAATTAACATACGATTCAGAATTATTTGCTACCAATCCTGCAAAAAAGATTACAAGATATATGGGTGGAGATCAAAGTAATATTTCTCCTATCATGTCTCAAGGAGATTATGTAAAACAATTTGGTCCGAATGCATACTCAAAACCAGCCGCTGGTTTATACATGTTACGTAAAACTATTATGGGTCCTGAATTATTTGACCATGCATTTAGAACGTATTCTAAAAGATGGATGTTTAAACACCCTACCCCTGCTGATTTCTTTAGATCTATGGAAGATGCCTCAGGAATGGACTTAGATTGGTTTTGGAGAGGATGGTTTTACACTACAGATGTAACAGATATTGCAATTAAAGCAGTAAAAAGTTTATATTTAACAGACAAACCAAGTGAAAGAGTAACTAAGTTAAAAGAACAATACAAGCAGTATTTTGAAGGTTTAGGAGACTTAGTATATATTACAGATAAAAAAGAAGATGCCAATGCATCAGCAATGGACAGCTATGCAAATGGTAAGGAAGTTCCATCTTTTATTTATTCTGTCGAATTTGAGAAGCCAGGAGGTTTAGTAATGCCAATTATTGTAGAGTTGACTTATGAAGATGGTTCTACTGAAAGACAAACTTTCCCTGCTCAAATTTGGATGAAAGATGACACAACTGTAAAAAGAGTATTTGCTTCAACAAGAGAAATTAAGAGTATTACGGTTGATCCAGATTTTGAAACTGCAGATGTAGATACTTCTAACAATAGCTGGCCAAAGAAACAAGCTGACAAGTTTGACCAATTTAAAAATAAAGTAAAAGGATAAACTACTTTTAGTAAAATAGTAAAACAAAGAAACCTCATAAATTTATGAGGTTTCTTTGTTTTATGATAAGAAGCTTTTTATAATTTATAAATCTAAAAAAACATCATTGACTTTATATATATCTGTCTGCTTATTTAACTAAGAAGTCCAGAATTTTCTCTTTTTATTTAATGCAACCTCTTCTTTTTTAAGGTCTTCTAATTCTTGCACAGATAACACTTTAAGAAATGATGGGTGCTGTTCAATAGCAAACTCAATCTTTGTTACAATATCCGAAATATCTTCATTCTCGTAATCAATTTCTAAAGGTTCTTTTATGACCATAGATTGTAAAACATTTTTTCTCTTAATACGTAATCCTTTTTTATCAAAAGAGCGTCTAAAACCGTCAATAACAATTGGCACCACCACTGGTTTGTATGTTTTAATGATATGTGCAGTTCCCCGTCTAATCGGTTTAAAAGGCGTCGTTGTTCCTTGCGGAAACGTAACAACCCAACCATCATCTATGGCTTTACCTATATTTGAAATATCTGAAGTTTTTACTTGTCTTTTAACATTTTCGCCTGCACTTCTCCAAGTTCTATCAATAGAGACAGCACCCGCATAGGCAAATATTTTAGGCAACAAGCCAGCTTTCATTGTCTCGCCAGCAGCAACAAAATAAAAATTTAATTTTGGATTCCATATATAACCAATATTCTTAATAGAGTCTTCTCTACCTTTTAAAGAAGCATTAAAAACATGAAACATAGCAGCAACATCTGCAAAATAAGTTTGATGATTAGAAATGAATAGCACTTTTTTATCTGGTAAATCTCTTAATATTTGTGAACCTTCAATTTGAAGGTTATTAAAATTACGATACCTGCTATGAGAAATAACCCCGAAAAAGCGAATAATCCACTTCTTTATAAATAAATAATGTCCAAACGGATTCCTTTTAAATAGAGGCATTTTTACTGCTTTTTTTATAGTTATACAAACAAAATTACAAAACAATTTAAGAACATGCTATTTTAAGAGTTCTTTAATTTCCGAGAGCATCATTGCGGTTGCCCCCCAAACTATGTGATCATTTAATTTGAAGCACGGTACCTCCATATTATTCATATAAGAAGTATTCATATTCACGGCGGTTATACTTGCTTCATTCAATAAATCACTTAATAAAACTTCAATTTCTTTTTCAACTTCATGGTTTAAAATAAAATCTGGTTTTTTACAAATGGTACCTAAAAAAGGAGTTGCTAAAAAATTACTTGGTGGTATGTATACATCCGTTAATTCTCTTATAATTTCTACAGATGAAGGTTGCACGCCCACTTCCTCTAAGGTTTCTCTTAATGCCGTTTTTTGTAAACTGGTGTCAGATTTTTCTATTTTTCCCCCTGGAAAACTTATTTGGGCGGAATGTGTGCCTTTATAACTGGCTCTTTTTGTTAATAGAAAGCAGGTTTCATTTTTTATATTCGGATAAAACAATGCTAAAACAGCTGCTTTTTTTGGCTTACTAGCCACTATTTTCTCTTGATTATATTTAAAGCGAAGTTTAGGCGCCATTTTAAACTGAGCCTCTAATCCTCCGAGTTTTTCTGTTTTTAGATCCCCTATTTTTTGGGTAAAGTCTTTAAAATTCATTTTGAATACCTACTTTTAACAAACTTATAATTTTATATAACAAAATAACATTTTTTGGCAAGAATTTTGACGTATGTTCTACAAATAAAAGTATGAATAAAAAATATAAAAAATTAGGATTAAGTATCTTGTTGGATCTAATTGGTTTTTTAACAATTATACCTTTAGATTTAGTTTGGGCGCCAATTTCTGGTTATTTAATGACTAAAATGTATAAAGGTGAAAAAGGTAAAATTGCTGGTATTATTAGTTTTTTAGAAGAGATAATTCCTATAACAAATATTATTCCAACGTTTACAATTATGTGGTTGTATACCTATCTTTTCAGCAAAGATAATTCTCAAGAAGAAGAGAATATTATTATTAAAACCTAATTATTTTCTTTAAACAAAAAACCAAGTCCTAATCTACTTAAAAACTTTTTTTCGAAAGTCCAAAAGAATTTAAACTGCCCAAATAACCAACCAACTATTGGCAATGTCAGTTGATAAATAGGAAATATTAATAGTATTCTTAATGGCCAATAAATCCATACTGAAATTACTTCTGGAGATAAACCTAAAAACTCAGTAATTGGCTTTGCTACCCAAGCAGCAAAGGAACCGTTTATTGCAAAAACAATAAAAATTGCGATTATGGACCAATTGGAATCTATATCCCAACGTTCTTTTAATTTATCCATTTAATTCTTTAGCTTTATTTGTTTTCTTTAACATTAACCAAATTCCTATGAATACTAATGGAATACTCAAAACCTGACCTGTATTCAAAGAATTGAAAACCCAATCTTCCCTTCCAACTACTTGCGCTTCTTTTAAGAATTCTATAAAGAACCTTAAAGACCATAAAACAGTCATAAATAATCCAAATAAGAAACCTTCTTGTTGTTTTTTATCCGTTTTCCAATACAAATACCACATTACAAAAAACAAGATTAAATAACTAAAAGCTTCATATAACTGCGTTGGGTGTCTTGCTGTTGTTTCACCCGCAGCTTTAAATATAACACCAAAGTTAGAACCCGTTTCTTTTCCATAAATCTCTGAGTTAAAGAAATTCCCGGATCTAATAAAAAAACCGGCCAAAGCGACCATAATTGCTAACCTATCCAAAATAAATAACCACGATTTCTGTAAATGTTTTTTTGCATAAAAATACATGGTAAAAATAATACCGATTGCTGCTCCATGACTTGCAAACCCGGTAAAACCTGTAAACTTCCAATCTTTAATGATGCCAAAAAGAGCACTCTCTCCTAATTGCTTTTTAAAAGGTAAAATAATTTCTAGTAAATGATTTTGATAATAATCCCAACTATAAAAAAACACATCTCCTAAACGCATACCAATGAGCATCGAAATAAAGGTGTACATGAATAACGTATCCAATTTTTCAATAGGAATTTCATCTTTGATATATATCTTTTTCATGAGATGTAAACCCAATAAAAATGCTGTTACAAACATCAAACTATACCAACGTACCACAAAAAAACCTAAATCAATGCCTAAGGATGGGTCCCACTCTATTGCTAAAAAACTCATATTTTATTTATATTCTATTTTTAATTGAAAATGTACTGAGGCGATCTTTGATTAAAAATCAAATTACTTTAATCTTCTTACTAGCACCGATATTAATTATTTATTCTTTTTTTTTGGAACAGGATCATAACCACTTCCACCCCAAGGATGACAACTAAATATTCTTTTTATTGCCAACCAACCACCAGAAAATAAACCATGTTTTTGCAAAGCCTCAATAGTGTAATGTGAACACGTCGGACTGTATCTGCAAGCTGCTGGTGTTAATGGTGAAATTGCGCTTTGATAAAACCGCACCAATAAAATAAATGGATATGAAAGTATTTTCTTCAACTTAATTGATTGAAAAAGTTGTGCCTTCTTTACCGTCTTTTAACTGAATTCCCAATTCAATTAATTCATCTCTAATTTGATCTGATAGTGTCCAATCTTTATTTTCTCGTGCTTCTTTTCTTAACTTAATTAATAATTCTACTACACCATTTATTTTTTTTGAATTGTCTTCAGAATTTTCATTCATCAATCCTAAAACATCAAAAACAAACCCATTAATAGTTGTTTTTAATACTAAAATATCCTCAGTGGTTATGCTTGCTTTTTGTTCTTTTATTTGATTGATCACCTTTACAGCTTCAAATAAATGCGCAATTAAAACAGGTGTATTAAAATCATCATTCATTGCTGAATAACAGTCTTTTTTCCACTTTTTAACATCAAACGTTGATGTTTTTCCAGCTTCAATTTTATCTAAGAGACGAACCGCTTCCATTAATTTTGAATGTCCTTTTTCGGAGGCTTCTAATGCTTCACCAGAAAAATCTAAAATGCTTCTATAATTGGCTTGCATATTAAAAAAACGAACGACACTCGCTGAAAATGGTTTCGGAAGAATCTCATTTTCTCCTGACAAAATCTCGTTTGGTAAAATAAAATTACCCGTAGATTTCGCCATTTTCTGACTATTTAACAACAACATATTAGTATGCATCCAATAATTTACTGGAGTCTTTCCGCTACAAGTTTGTGATTGCGCAATTTCACATTCGTGATGTGGAAATTTTAAATCCATTCCACCTCCATGAATATCAAATTGTTCACCTAAATATTTTGTACTCATTACAGAACATTCTAAATGCCAACCCGGAAAACCATCACTCCATGGAGATGGCCAGCGCATAATGTGTCTCTCATCTGCTTTTTTCCAAAGTGCAAAATCTTGCGGATTTTTCTTATCTGATTGTCCATCAAGTGAACGAGTATTATGAATTAAATCTTCAACCTTTCTTCCTGAAAGAATACCATAATGACTGCTTTCATTATACTTTAAAACGTCAAAATATACCGAACCATTTATTTCATAAGCAAAACCTTTCTCCAAGATTTCTTTAATCATTTCTATCTGCTCAACAATATGACCTGTAGCGGTTGGTTCTATGCTTGGTGGTAAAAAATTGTAGTTTTTTAAGACATCATGAAAGTCTACTGTGTAACGTTGCACGACTTCCATCGGTTCAATTTTTTCGATACGTGCTTTTTTAGAAATTCTATCTTCACCTTCATCAGCATCGTTTTCTAAATGACCAGCATCTGTAATATTACGCACATAGCGCACTTTATAGTCTAAATGCAATAAATATCTATAGACAACATCAAAGAACATAAAGGTTCTTACATTCCCCAAATGAGCATTGCTATACACCGTTGGCCCACAAACATACATACCTACATATCCGTCTGTTATGGTTTTAAAATTCTCCTTTTTTTTCGTTAAAGAGTTGTATACTTTAAGTTGATTTTCTTTGTAGCGTTCCATTAAAAAAGTGCCTATTTACAGCGGATAAATATAGGAACTTTAAAAAGAATAGCGAAATGGAATTTGTTAGAAGTTTGGTAAATTTAAAAGTAGTTATTTATCCAACATATTTTTTCTTTTAATGTTTATCGTACTTTATTTTCCTTGAATTACAACTTTCTTTATAGTCCGCATTTACTTGACTGATAACGAACATTGGATTTCTCTATCAATAAGACATTTTATTTATTTTGTATACATCACTTTTTGCTATTTATAATACCTAATTCAGAAGTAAAAACAGCAGTGCTCCTAGTTTAATTATGCACCTATACTCTATTTGCAGCCAACATATTATTTTAGAATAGAGCGCCCCTATTTAAAAAATTATGAAACCGACTCTTTTGCAGACTTTATATTCTTTAAAAATGTTTTTATGCTGATAAAATTTTTAAGACCTAAAATCTTTCCTATTATTCTATAAATAGTTTATTTTTACTGTGAATTTTTTATTTTACAATGGTTAAAAAAACGTCTGCATTACATGAAAAAGAAGGTATTTCTAAACCAGAAACAACCAGTAAATCTGCTGCAGAAAAAATTAAAACCAGTAGAGCTAAACAAAATTCTGTGGATGAATTTGTTGCTAAAATCTTAACAGGAGATATCACTTTTTTAAGCAGAGCCATTACGTTAGTAGAGAGTACCAATGCCAAGCATCAACAAAAAGCAAATGAAATTTTAGAACGCTGCTTGCCCTCTGCAAATAATTCCATAAGAATTGGTATTACAGGTGTTCCAGGTGTTGGAAAAAGCACATTTATTGAAGCTTTTGGAAAACATTTAACAACGCAAGGCAAAAAAGTCGCTGTACTCGCTGTAGACCCAAGTAGCTCTGTAAACAAAGGTTCTATTTTAGGAGATAAAACGAGAATGGAAGAATTGGTTACTGATAAAAATGCTTTTATTAGACCTTCTCCTTCTGGCACATCGTTGGGCGGAGTTGCGCAAAAAACACGCGAAAGCATCATTCTATGTGAAGCCGCCGGTTTTGATACTATTATAATTGAAACTGTTGGCGTTGGGCAATCTGAAACCGTTGTGCACTCCATGGTCGACTTTTTTTTATTATTAAAATTGGCGGGAGCTGGCGATGAATTGCAAGGAATTAAACGCGGAATTATAGAAATGGCAGATGCTATTGTGATTAACAAAGCTGATGGAGATAATGAAAAGAACGCTAAAATTGCCAAAGTTGAATTTAATAGAGCTTTGCACTTATACCCCATAAAAGAAAGCAACTGGCAGCCGAAAGTAATCACTGCAAGTGCATTACTGCATATAGGTATTTCAAAAATTGATAAAATGATTGTTGATTATATCTCTTTAACAAAAGAGAACGGCTATTTTACACTGAAAAGAAATAACCAAAATAAATATTGGTTATTAGCCACTATAGAACAACAACTAAAAGACAATTTCTATCAAAAAAAGAAGATTAAAAAAGCACTAGAAAAAGAAATTAACAATTTAGAAAACGGAAAAACAACCCCGTTTAACGCTGCAAAAAGATTGTTGAATATATAAGCTGCTAACATTACATAAATAAGTTAAAAAAAAAATCGTTTGATAATTTATTTCAAAAAGCAATAAACCACAAAAGGATTATAAACAAATAAAGCTATCACAAGATATTTTAAAAAAGTATACTGGTACTTATTATTTAGAGGGTCGTAGTGTGCTTAATATAATAATAGAAAATAAGCGTATTTATATTAAGAGCACCAGAAAAACTGAAATAGTTCCCTATAAAAAAAATAAATTTTTCATAAAGGAAACTCCCTTGTCATTAAATTTTTATGAAGAAAAAGGTAAAATAATAAGCTTTGCTAAAATTGAAAATGGAATAATACAAAATTTTATAAAAATTGAATAATATCGTTAGTAAATAACGAAAAGCTACAACCAAGAACTGAACTAAAAAATAACCTTTTTTTCTTAAACTTTGGGAATAGATACTCTAAGTAGTAATTGTATTCTCAATTAGTTGCTGATTCACGGAATGAAATTATACACAAGACCTTTTCCTATAAAAAACAAAATAGAAGTACTTAAAAGTTTCCAGTCATACGAAAGAGTAAATTCATAAACAATATTTGATTTAAGTTATCCTATTTTTTTGTCTTACTATAATAACTTATATTTAAAATTCTGAAAATAGTTAGATGAATTATATAAAACCACTATACCCCTATATTATCGGTTGTATTATTTTGATGTTTACAACATCTTTCGCTGAAATATCAGTAATCAGCGGCAGTATTCAATTAGTTCTTTTTGGAACAATTGTACTCTATCCCATTTGGAAAACGGAAACTTTATCTTATGTAGATATAGGCTGGCCTTGGGGCTTAGTATGTATTGGATTAGTGACCTTATTTTTGGGTGAAGGTTACTCGTGGCGGGTTTGGGGTATTGGTGCTTTATATATTCTCATGGGACTTCGTATGGGTATTGGAGCTATTCAGTTTTGGTTAAAAGGATATATTCAGAAAGAATTACCGAGATACAGATATCAGCGAATAAGATGGGAAAGAAAAGGAAAAACAAATATTCAAGCAGCTATGCAAATAGATGCTTTAGTTCAAGGTTTGGCAAACGTTTCCTATTTAGCCTTACCTGCCTTTATTATTGCTTCTAACCCTAATCCAAATATATCCGTTTTTGAGGTAGTCGGTTTATTATTGTGGGTAGCTTCATTTATCCTTGAATCCATCGCAGATAAACAAAAGTTAGGATTTCTTAGACGAATGAAAACTGAAAAGCTACAGAATAAAGTTTGTGAAATAGGCTTATGGAAATACACCAGACACCCTAACTACTTTGCGGAGTGGACGATTTGGAATTCCTTAATAATTATTTCCATACCGTCTTGGTTAGCATTGCGATCTTCAGAATCATTAATAATTTGGGTTCTACTGGGACTTGCTTTGCTATTCGTCTCTATAATGATGTATAATACCTTGGTATACCTTACAGGAGCTATACCTTCTGAGTATTATTCTTTACAAAAAAGACCTAATTACAAGTCTTATACAAAAAGAGTAAATATGTTTTTTCCTGGATTTCGCAATAGAAAATAAAGAGAATAAAATATGGAAAATAAAAAAGTTCTCGTCAAAAAACAGAAATGCAATCAACCAATGGAAAAGAAAAGAATTTTGTTAATTTTATGATTTGAGAGATTCAAAACTATAAAATGACGGCCTGTAGCAAAGTAAATCGTCTATTGCTTCTTTTAAGTCTACTGAGAAAATCTTACGTTTTTTTTGGTTTGTTCTTTTCATTAAATTAGAATTTTAAACCTGAGACCAGCCATTTACAAATACAATGGTGAAAATATAAGACCGATAAAAAAATTGAATATGATGAAAAACATAAGATTGATCCTTATTTTGCTGATTTCATTTTCTTTATTGCTAATACCATTAATAGCAATGCAATTTACCGACGAAGTTAACTGGACAATAATGGATTTTATAATCGCAGGGAGCCTTTTATTGACAGCGGGATTAATATCTGAATTTGTAATGAGAAAAATAAAGAACATTAATTTCAAAATGGGACTCATAGCTGCTATTTTTATTATCTTAATACTAATTTGGATTGAGCTAGCTGTTGGCATATTTGAAACTCCTTTTGCTGGCGATTAAATAAAAAACATAAATACCTAATTACAATTGCTTTAAAAGCACTTATGTAAAGTTTTATTTTAAATATCATGAAACTTCTTTTCAACTTCAAATCTTAAAGTGTTTCAATAAAATAGACCTTAAGGGAATTGGGAAATTGAACATTAATTTAAAATAGTGTCGCCAAATTAGATAATAGAGTACATAATATTTAGATTGAACTAGACAGAAACAATACGCTAGCTAACACTTCATGAAATTTATAATTAAACTAGTAAAATGAAGCATTCAACAAACAACTTAACAGTCTTACCAACCTTATAAATAAAAGTTGTAAAACATTATTACTCTTTCGGATTAAAGGCTAGATAATTTTTATTAAGTTTGAAAGGGCTTTTGTTTAAATCAAAACTGACTTCACCTAAAATTAAGACCATGAAAAAAATTACGCTTCCTTTTCTAATATTCTTGATAGCTTCGGCAACCTTCGCACAATCTATAGATTCTATTTTTAAATCTGTCAAATACAGAAATATTGGTCCTTTTAGAGGTGGTAGATCTGTAGCTGGATCTGGTGTAATTGGAAATCCCATGACATATTATATGGGGAATACAGGCGGAGGGCTTTGGAAAACTGAGGATGGTGGTCAGCTCTGGAAAAATATTTCAGATGGCTATTTTAAAACTAGTTCAGTTGGGGCAATAGCAGTTTCTGAAAGTAATCCAAACATAATTTATGTGGGAATGGGTGAGCATGCTCCCAGAGCCGTAATGACTTCTTATGGAGATGGTGTTTATAAATCTACTGATGCCGGTAAAACATGGAAAAATGTGGGACTAAAAGCTACTCAGCATATATCAAGAATAGTAATACACCCAAAAAACCCAAATATCCTTTTCGTAGCAGCACAAGGAGCATTATATGGCCCTAATGAAGATCGTGGTATTTTTAAATCAGTAGATGGCGGCGTCAACTGGAGTAAAGTACTTTATGTAAATAATTTAACAGGTTGTGCAGAATTATCAATGGACTATAACAATCCTTTAGTAATGTATGCTGCAATGTGGGAACATCAGCGCTTGCCTTGGAAAGTGATAAGTGGAGGTGTCGGAAGTGGTCTCTACAAAACTACGGACGGAGGAAAAACTTGGAATAAAATTCACAAAGGCTTGCCAAAAGAGAAAGGTAAAATGGCCATCGCCGTGAGCCGCTCAAATTCTGAAAAAGTGTATGCTTTAGTTGAGAGTGACTCTGACAAAGAGTTGGGTGGATTATTCGTTTCTAACAATGCAGGAGCTAAATGGTCTAAAGTTTCTTCAGATCATAGTCTAATTCAAAGGGCATGGTACTATATAGAGTTGTTTATTGACCCTAATGATGATGAAAAAATATATGTACTCAATGCCAGTGCTCAAAGGTCAATCGATGGCGGAAAAACTTGGAAAACAATAACTGGGACACATGGAGATCACCATGATCTTTGGATTAATCCAAACAACAGTAAAAATATGATAATTGCGAATGACGGTGGCGCGGCTGTATCGTATAATTATGCAAAATCATGGTCACCCCAAAACAGAATGGCAACAGCACAGTTTTATAGAGTCAATACAGACAACTTGTTTCCTTACAATCTTTATGGCGGCCAACAAGATAATTCTTCCGTAAAAATTAGCAGCCTTGCACTAGGCAGCGGTGGTATAGATGAGCATAATTGGTCTCCATCCGCCGGAGGAGAAAGTGCTTTTTTAGCTTTTGACCCTGATAATCCGAGGTACGTGTTAGGAGGCAGTTATTTGGGAACCATTGAAATCTTAGATACCAAAGCTAAAGCCAGTACTCAGATTATGGCTGCTCCCATACAGTATTTGGGCAGAGATGGGAAAGATATGAAATATAGATATAATTGGAATGCACCAATCGTCCGTTCACAGCATGAAACAGACACATACTACCATGGTGCACAACTATTATTAAAGACGAGAGATAAGGGTCTAAATTGGGAAGAAATTTCTCCTGATTTATCCAACAATGAAAAGAAAAAACAAGGAAAAGGTGGCGGACCTTATACAAACGAAGCCGTAGGAGCTGAAAATTATGGCACATTAGCGTATGTTGTTGAGTCACCTCATGAAAAAGGAGTTATTTGGGCTGCAACTGATGATGGTGTTTTACAATTAACTAAAGATGGCGGAACAACTTGGAAGATTGTGACACCAAAAAGTCTTCCCGAGACTTTAATTAATTCGATTGAAGTCTCTCCTCACGATAAGGCAACAGCTTATATTGCGACAACACGATTCAAATTTAACGACTATACCCCTTCTATTTATAAAACTACAAACTATGGTAAATCATGGACCAATATCAGTTCTGGTATTCCAACAGGAGCCTATACAAGGGTTGTTCGAGAAGACACTAAGCGAAAAGACTTACTTTTTGCTGGCACAGAATTAGGTATGTACATATCTTGGAATGGTGGAAAACAATGGAAATCATTTCAATTAAATTTACCCATTACACCAATCACAGATTTAAAAGTTAGCCATGACGACTTAAGCATTGCAACCATGGGTCGATCTTTTTGGATATTAGATGATTTGGGATTAATACGCCAGTTTAAAGGAACTAATAAAGCTTTCGCGCTACTTCAGCCAGAGAATGCTGTTATCGGAAACTGGAGAAGTCAATTAAATAGTAATTCAGATAGTTTCCGAGGTACAGATGATTCCCAAGGTGTTAATCCTGCAAATGGAATTGTATTTTACTATTATTTACCTAATGCCACAAAAGAGCAAGAATTAACTTTAGTGATTACAGATAAAGATGAAAACTTGGTGAGAACCATTAGCTCGAAACCAAATCCTAATTATATAAAATATCCGGGAGGCCCTTCACCTGAGCCTTTACTATCAAATAAAGTTGGACTTAATCGTTTTGTTTGGGATATGAGATATAATAATTTACCTGGAGCGCCCACTGCTTACATTGAAGGATCTTTTAGAGGTCATAAAGCGATGCCGAATGCATATACAGCTGCCATAAAACAAGACAATCAATCATCTAAAGTATCATTTAATATTTTACCAAACCCATTATATAATAGTACTAAAGAAGCATATCAAGAAACTCATGATTTCCAAATGAAAACTGGGGCAAATCTCACAGATATGCACATCAGAGTTCATAAATTAAAAAAAATGCAGCATAAGATCGCTATAATTTTGAAAGATTTACCCAGAGAAAAGAAATATAGCATGGTAAGATCTAAAGGTGAAAAAATACTCAAGAAGCTTATATCTTGGGATGAAGACATGGTTCAACGTAAATCGAAAGCTTATGATGATGTAGAAAATTTTCCAAATAAATTCACAGCAGAATACATCTTCCTCATCAACCAAAATGACAGTGATTTGCCAATAGTCAATCAAGGATCGAAGGACAGACGCGTGGAACTGGACCAACAATGGAAAATCCTTAAGAGCAGATCAGAAGAACTTATAAATACTATTATTCCTGCTTATAATAGTCTATTGTGGGATCATGGCATTGGAGCTCTTAACATAGAGTAAAAGTTGATAAAAATATGAAACAACTTATTACCTAGTATTAAAAATAATATCAAATTAATAGATTATAAACTTTAGTTATATAAAGACTGATACAATAATTACCCAAAATAAATCTCATGAAAATACTCAAACTGCTCCTTATTTGTCTTCTTCTTTTTCCACTAACCCTGCAATCTCAAAAAAGAAAAAAGAAAGTAAAAGAACCTGCTATAGCAATTACAGACTCCTTATTTCATGGCTTAAAATGGCGAAATATTGGACCTTTTAGAGGAGGTAGAAGCGTTACCTCTACGGGAGTCATAGGAAAACCTCATACCTATTACATGGGTGCTACTGGTGGTGGAGTTTTTAAAACTACTGATGATGGGATTACATGGAAAAATATCTCAGATGGTTTCTTTAAAACGGGCTCTGTTGGTGCTATAGCTGTTTCAGAAAGTGATCCTAATATTGTTGTTGTTGGAATGGGAGAACATGCAGCAAGAGGTGTTATGACTTCAATGGGAGATGGCGTATATAAATCTATGGATGCCGGAAAAACTTGGAAGCATTTGGGCTTAGATAAAACACGTCATATTTCTGATGTTGTAATTCACCCAACCAATTCTGATATCATTTATATTACTGCTCAAGGAGCGCAGTATGCGCCTTCAAAAGAACGAGGTATCTACAAAACTACAAATGGGGGAAAAACATGGAAAAATATCTTATCTGTAAATAACAATACTGGTGCTTCTTCTATGTCTATGGACATGACCAATCCTCGTATTTTATATGCTGCTATGTGGCAGCATCAAAGATACCCGTGGATTATGGAATCTGGTGGTGTAAATTCTGGATTGTTTAAATCTATCGATGGAGGAGATACATGGAATAAAATGAAAAAAGGATTGCCAAAAGCTTTTGGGAAATCTGGAATTTCTGTTTCTAGAGCAAACCCTGAACGTGTGTTCTCAGTGATAGAAGCAAAAGGTGAAAAAGGAGGTGTATATCGTTCTGATGATGCAGGAAAAACATGGAAACAAATAAATAGTAATCGTGTAAATATTGCACGTTCTTGGTATTATATGGAAATTTTTGCCGATCCTCAAAATGAAAATATTGTATATGTTTTAAACGCTCCTGTAATGAAATCTATAGATGGAGGTAAAAGTTTTTCTAATATTCCTGTACCGCATGGTGATAATCATCATTTGTGGATTAATCCAACAGACAACAATAACCTTATCAATTCAAATGACGGAGGTGCCAATATCTCTTTTAATGGAGGTAAGAGTTGGAGTACGCAACAAAATCAACCAACCTCTCAATTTTATCGCGTAATTACAGACAATTTGGTGCCCTATAATGTCTATGGTGGACAGCAAGATAATTCTGCTATTGGTATTGCTAGCAGAACCAATGATTCCGGAATAGATTGGAAAGATTGGTATTCTGTAGCTGGTGGAGAAAGTGCGTTTATTGCTTTCGACCCTGATGCTCCTGAGTTAGTCTACGGAGGAACTTATCAAGGAAATATTAGCACTTGGTCAAGAAAATCAAGAGAACAAAAATCAATTAAAGAATATCCAGAATTAGGCTTAAGTATTGCTCCTAAAGATTCAAAATATAGATATAATTGGAATGCTCCTATTATCACCTCCCCTCATCATAGAGCTACAGTGTATCATGCTGGAAATGTGGTTTTTAAAACAATAGATCAGGGAATTAATTGGTCAGTAATAAGTCCAGATTTAACTAAAAATGAAATTACCAAACATGGCCCAGGTGGTGGCCCGTATACAAATGAAGCCGCTGGTGGCGAAAATTATAATACACTTACTGCCTTGGTAGAATCAACTCATGAAAAGGGAGTGCTCTATGCCGGTAGTGATGATGGCCTTTTACATATCACAAAAAATGGTGGCGAAAGCTGGGAGAATATTACACCAGAAGGGATTAAAGACGGTATCATAAATAGTATTGATGTTTCCCAACATGATCCAGCCACTGCTTATGTTGTAATTATGAGATACAAATCTATGGACTTAAACTCTCATATTTTTAAAACAACCGATTATGGTCAAACTTGGACAAAAATTGTGAATGGTTTAGACGATCCTAATGGATTTGCAAGGGTGGTAAGAGCAGATAAAAAACAGCCCGGATTATTATATGCGGGAACAGAAACAGGTTTGTATGTGTCTAATGATGATGGGGCTCATTGGCAACGACTAAAACTAAACTTACCAGTAGTTGCTATCAACGATTTAATTATACAAGACAACGACTTAGTGGCCGCAACATCTGGCAGAGGCTTTTGGATTTTAGATGATTTAGGAGCGTTGCAAAATAAAAGTAGCCTCAACAAACCTATTGAAATTGTGAAACCTAAGAATACCTATAGAATTTTTGGCGGCACTTCTAAAGCTGTTGGTCAAGGACAAAACCCAAGAAGTGGTGTTACGTTTGATTATTATCTAGAAAAAAACATAGATTCTTTGCTCCTAACATTAGAGGTTTTACAGAACTCTGAAGTAATAAGAACGTATACTAATAAAAAAGATTCTAATCTTAAATCATGGCCTGGCGGCCCTTCTAAACCTCAAATTTTACCTTCTAAAAAAGGATACAATCGTTTTACTTGGGATTTTAGAAGAGACCCGCTCCCTTCTATACATCAGGTTTTTATTTTTGGTGGCTTAGCTGGCTCAAATGTTGCTCCAGGAAATTATACTTTAAGAATGACATTAGGAAGCGATGTTTCTGAAACCGTGGCAACAATTCTTCCAAATCCTAGAGTTGATTCTTCTGCTGAAGATTTTATAGAGCAACAAAAAATATTAGTTACAATAGAAGCTACCATCAAAGAAATGCATGAGTCTGTAAACCAAATGCGCTCTGCTAAAACACAGCTTACCAACTATGCCAAGCTTTTAAAAGGCAAAAAGAATGCAGATTCATTGATAGAAACAGGAGAGGCTTTGACTAAGCGCATCAATAGCTGGGAAGAAAATCTAATACAAGCAAAGCAAAAAACGTTTCAAGATGTTATTAATTTTAATAACAAACTTAATGCGCAACTTATTCAACTTAAAAGTTATCTAGATCAATCTAACCCCAAAGTTACCACAGGAGCTAAAGAAAGGTTTAAAGATTTAATGCAAGACTGGCAAGTATACAAAACTGAACGAGATGCCATTATAAAAACTGAAATGAGTGCTTATAATGCACTTTATAAGTCTTTAGACATCCCTGCGCTTATAATGAGAAATGGAGAATAAAGGCTATTTTTAAATGTTTAAACATTTTTATAAATTATGGCTCATGGAAAAAATTAAATATCTAAATATAAAATGTTTCGCAGCAGTTATTAAAACTAGTATTAAAAATTATGGGGATGTTTCAAAAAATCTTGTTTTTTAAACGTTTATGTGAAATCTTTGCCTTAAAAAAATCTCAATTTGAATAAAATGGTATAATTATAAAATTTGAAACTTAAAAAAGAATATTCACTCTTAAACTAATTCAATAATAGTTATTGATTTGAATAATTCTCTAAAAAGCTTACTGATCTTTTTGTCCAAAAATTTATTACATTCCAACTTATTAAGAGTAAGTTTTTTTTAGACTTCTATAAAAACGATCTAAATTATTTAACATTTATATCAATAAGCTTATAAGCATTATTCTTTTTAAAAAAAAATATCAAAATTTAAAGCACTTTGATTACTTTAAACTTACGTAAGTTTTGCTTTTAGTAATTTTACTATTAAATTCTAGTAAACTCTCTTTCAAACCCCATTCCTACAATGTTTTTAATCCTAAACATTTAAATATAACTATTTATATTCCAGTAGTATAATACAAAAACTAGTGTCGATGAAATCAGTTAATCCATTCAAACTAGCCAATGAACGACACAAAAAGGTTGAACAGTTCAAATAAAATATTTTTTTGAAGATTCATGCATATTTTTGAAGATAATTATTATTCATACATTCTTATTTTAAAATCTATAAAAATGAAAATCAAATTTATCAAACTACTTTTTCTATTTGCATTATTTCAGAGTTGCATCTCAGAATTCCAAAAAGACATTGAAGAAATAGCGGAAGAAATCTCAGAAGAAATTTCAGAAAATGTCTCAGGTGGCATTGCTAATTTAGTAGTTCCGGATGGACATGATTTAAGGCCAATTTCATTACAAACTGCTAACATATCTTTATCTGAAAATTCTCGTGCAGATTTGGTGAAAATAAAAATATTTAAACTTGAGAATGAAGAACAAAAATTATTGTATGATGGTTCTATTGGTAGAGAAAAGTCTATTAGTAGTATTATTAAAGTGCCAAATCATACAAGTTTATTGTCTGTTAAGGCTGATTTAGCAATAGGAGTTAGAGAATGGATTTTAAATCCTAGTGAATTACAAAATTTTAAAATAGAGGATGAAATAACAGATAATTCAGACGAAAGTAAAAGCTCAACTTCTGCAAAAACAAGTAGTTCATCTTCATCCTACACTCCTCCTAGCTGGAATTGCAGCGATTACAGTGAGTTTAATGGTAATGACGATGGGAATTTTAAAATAACAAATAATTCAACGCAAGCAATCATTGTTAATAAGAATACAAGCATCTATATTTGTAGTGGAGGCTCTTGGACACCAAGTTCGTTAACTGATTGGAGTGGTAAACTTACTATCTATGTGGCTAGTGGGGGGAGTTTATCTCTTAATGGAGCATTATATTCTACCATATATAACGAGGGTACTTTTAATGGAGTAAATATAATCTTCAGAAGTGCGAGTGAATTTAACAATTGGGGTACCATGTCTAATAATGGAGATCTTGATGTCTTTTCTGATGAAATAAATATTTATGGAGGGACTTGTAATATTTCAGGATCTTTGAAGATAGAGGGACATTTTGATAATGATGGAGGAACTGTAAATGTTGGTGGAAGTGTTACCATTTCAGATAAACTGCACAACAAAGATGGATCTACACTTGACGTTGAAGGGAATTTTACTGTTAATAGTGGTGAATTTAAAAATGAGTGTAAAACGATTGTTCGTGGTAACTTTATAAATAATAAGAAAGTAGAATTTAAAAATGCTTCTTACACGGCAATCACTGGATCTTTTTTAAGTAATCCCGCTGATGAGGTGAAAATTAAAGAAGGTTCAATATTTAAATGCGCAAGTATTACATCTGGCGGAAATATAAAGGGAGATAGTAGTTATTCCATTATAGAAACTGGTTCTATAACTTTTTGGTCATCAAATAAAAAGTTTAAAGGAGAATTAGATATTTGTTCAAATAGCTATAACAGCAGTATTGGTGATAGCGATGTTATTAGTACTTGCGACACTTTTATTTCATCTAGTGCTTGTTCTCTTGGGTATAATAATGTAGTTGATAATGATAACGATGGCTCTATAGCAGGTGTAGATGTTGATGATAACAACCCTAATGTAGCTTCTTATAATTTTCCTCAAGGAGAAAATAGTTTTTATACAACGATATACGAAGATTTATACCCATGTATGGGAGATTATGATTTAAATGACTTAGTGCATAATTACAGTTATCAAGAAGGTATTAATAATGGTTCTAGTAATAATGGACAAAATACATTTATAACTGAAATTAAGTTTGACTATAAATTTCCAGCAATAGGAGCCGCTTTCAATAACAGCTTTGTTTTACGAGTGATAGATCAAGATAATAATGCCACTTTAAGTTTGGATAGTTCTGACAAATATTCTAGTAGTGAAATAGAGAGACTGCATGATAGTGAGAATAATACCACTTTATTTGTTTTTAATAATATAAAAAGTATATACACCAGCAACTCAGGTGGCCTAATTAATACGGTTAGAATAGATTACTCAGATATTCCGGTAATCTCAGGAACAGTAACGAATATAGATGGAGCTTACGACGAGTTTATGCGTAAAAATGGAGAACCAGGTCAAGAAGTTCATCCTTTATTTAACTCTTTGCATAGCAATTATTCTGCTTTAAACTCACCTTCAAAGTTTAATGATGATAGTAATTTTTTAAGATGTGATGATAGATCTTCAGATATTAATAACCTTTTTGTAAATTCTAATGGATTTCCTTGGGTGTTAAGCGATCTACCTATCGATATGCCTTGGCCAAAAGAAGGTATTTCAATTTTAGAAGCATTCCCAAATTTTGATGATTTTGTAACTTCAGATCCTAGTTTAGATTGGTATTCAGATATCAATGGGAATAGGGTTTCATCCAAAATTATTGAATAACTAATTAAAATAATTCAGTTCACAAAATACTCAATATTATGTAATTACATAGTATTGAGTGTTTTTTTTTAATTAAATGATGGAATTAAAAATAATTTCGAAAGATTTAATTAGTCAATATCTTTAAAAAAAATCTACTGAAAACAAACCTTTAAAAATAATGAAACCATTAAAATAAATTTAGATAAACTTAGTTTTACAAAAATTCAGACGGATACTGTAAATTACCTTTTGTAATAATTAGAAAATTTTATTCCTAGTTTTACAACCCGATCAAGACAAATGACTAAATATTAATGCATTGAATTCAGAATATACTTTCGAATATTGAAATAAACATTTTATTAGTAACATTATTAATTTAGTTACCGTTAAAACAAAGTTGTAAGATATAATTTAGCTGTATATTTGTGTAACTTTAAATTGGTATATTCCACAATACAGTTTTTATGATATTAAATGTCCAAATTACCAAAAGAGCATAAATTTATTGATCTTTCTGATTACGGAAGACCAATCGCTAAAGTTATCGCAAACTCTTTAAGGAATACATCTTTCACTCCTATTCATGTAACTATTAGCTTTATTATATCTGGTTTAATTGCTATTTATTGTATTATTCAAGGTCATTATTGGCTAGCTGCCTTTTTTCTCATCTTTAAGTCTATTTTAGATGCCGCAGATGGTGAATTAGCTCGCATAAAAAAAACACCCTCATATACAGGTCGTTATTTAGACTCTGTTGCAGATATTATCCTAAATGCTTTATTTTTTATTGCTATTTGGTATATTACTAGCAGTTCCGTCTGGATATGCCTTGCGGCCTTCATCGGTTTGCAGTTGCAAGGAACCCTTTACAATTACTACTATGTTATTTTAAGAAATAAGTTTGACGGTGATACTACTAGTCGTGTATTCGAGAACGAAACACCAATAGCTTTAGAAGGCGAAAAGCAAAAGCACGTAGATATTCTTTTTCGTTTATATAAACTATTTTATGGTGTTTTTGATAAAACTATTTATACTTTAGATCGTACTGCAGATAAAGGTGAAATATTCCCAAATTGGCTAATGACGGCTATTTCAACATTTGGTTTAGGGTTTCAATTATTGATTATCGCGACTATGCTCGTGGCAGGATTAAAAGTATTTATTCTACCTTTCTTCTTAATTTATACAATTATGATTTTTATTTTTATTGGTATCAGAAAATTTTTCTTTTAGACAAAAACAATAGCTTTGGTGTGTTTTTCAAGAATGTAAGGC
Source organism: Polaribacter sp. Hel1_33_78 (assembly GCF_900106075.1). Taxonomy (NCBI): domain Bacteria; kingdom Pseudomonadati; phylum Bacteroidota; class Flavobacteriia; order Flavobacteriales; family Flavobacteriaceae; genus Polaribacter; species Polaribacter sp. Hel1_33_78. The sequence continues at coordinate 1,524,493 of NZ_LT629794.1, read as the reverse complement.
AATACTTCAAAAGTTTTTAATTTTTTTCCAAAACTTCTGCATTTAAATGAAAAAACAGTTCATGCAACTGTATCCAAAACAATAACTACTTCTAAAGCTACTTTCTTTTAAAAACTAAACTCATTGGATAATTTTACATTTCTAACTAATATTACTCCAAATTTTAGACGTCTTAGAGAGTTCTAAATAAGCTTTTTTAATGTTTATATTTTCTGGGTTTGATAAATTAGAATCTTCTTGCAAAACATTAATTGCCGTATTTCTTGCTGCTACTAAAATTTTTGTATCCTTTACCACATCTGCAATTTTCAGATTTAAGACGCCACTTTGTTGTGTTCCCATTAAGTTTCCTGGACCACGTAATTTTAAATCTACTTCTGCTATTTTAAATCCATCTGTCGTATCCACCATTGTTTTTAAACGAGTTTTTCCTTCTGCAGATAATTTAAAGCTCGATAATAAAATACAATAGCTTTGGTCTGCTCCTCGCCCAACTCTTCCTCTTAATTGATGCAATTGCGAAAGCCCAAATCGTTCTGAACTCTCAATAACCATTACACTTGCATTCGGCACGTTTACGCCAACCTCAATGACTGTTGTTGCCACCATAATTTGAGTTTCTCCTTTCACAAAGCGCTGCATTTCGAACTCTTTATCGGCGGGTTTCATTTTTCCGTGAACAATACTTATTTGATATTTAGGAGTCGGAAATTCGCGAGAAATACTTTCATAACCATCCATTAAATCTTTATAATCCATCGTTTCAGATTCCTGAATTAAAGGATACACAACATACACTTGTCTTCCTTTTTCAATTTCATCTCTCATAAATTTAAAAACCGACAAACGATTGCTATCAAACCTATGCACCGTTTTTACTTCTTTTCTGCCCGGAGGTAATTCATCTATCACTGAAATATCTAAATCGCCATACACAGACATCGCCAAAGTTCTGGGAATTGGGGTAGCTGTCATGACTAAAATATGAGGAACAGTGGTGTTCTTTTTCCATAATTTTGATCTTTGCGCAACTCCGAATCTGTGCTGCTCATCGATAATTGCAATTCCAAGATTTTTAAATTTCACTTTGTCTTCTAACAAAGCATGCGTTCCTATCAAAATATGAAGCGTGCCATCTTCTAAATTTTTATGAATTTCTCTTCGCTTTTTAATTTTTACAGAACCAGTTAACAGATCTACTTTTAGATTCATGTCTTTTAACATCTCAGAAATTGCGTGAAAATGCTGTGTTGCTAAAATTTCTGTTGGTGCCATAATGGTTGCTTGAAAACCATTATCAATTGCTAAAAGCATTGATAATAAAGCCACGATTGTTTTCCCAGAGCCAACATCACCTTGTAAAAGGCGATTCATGTGTGCACCAGAGGCAACATCTTTTCTAATTTCTTTTAACACTCTTTTCTGAGCATTCGTTAAGTCGAACGGCAAATGATTACCGTAAAATGAATTAAAAGACTCTCCCACATTTTCAAAAACAAATCCTTTAATCTTTGTTTTATTGATGAGTTTCTTTCTTAATAATTGCAACTGAATAAAAAATAATTCTTCAAATTTTAATCTGTTTTGTGCCTTGGCTAAATTTTCTTGGCTTTTAGGGAAATGTGCATTTAACAAAGCATCACGTTTCGAAATCATTTTAAAATCATCAATAATTTCATTTGATAAAGTTTCTTCTATTTTATCATAAAATTGTTGCAGTAAATTCTGAATATATGTTCTAACTAATTTATTAGAAACACCAGAATTTGTCAATTTTTCTGTTGATGGATATACGGGTTGCATTTTAGTTTGCAACTTTTTTTTGTATTCTGTAACTAATTCTATTTCAGGATGCGGCATACTAAAACTGCCATTATAATGATTCAACTTACCATAAACCACATATGGCTCATTTATTTTAAGTGAATCTTTAATCCATTTCTGTCCCCTAAACCAAACCAACTCAATAGTTCCAGTGGCATCTTGAAAAGAGGCTACAAGACGACTTCCTCTTTTTTGAGCCACAGATTTTACATGCGTTATTTTTCCAACAATTTGAACTTCAGAAGAATTTGGTTGCAACTCATTTATCTTATAAAAAGCAGTTTTATCAATATACCTAAAAGGAAAAAAGTTTAGTAAATCATTACATGTTTTTATACCCAACTCCGTATACAAAAGCGTTGCTCTTTGTACACTAATTCCTTTTATATATGTAATTGGATAGTTTAAATTCAATTTAAAAAGATATGAATAACGAAAATACAAAATACCTTTTATTTGACGTATCTTTGCCCACTATTATAATTTAAAAATGAGATTACACAGAAATTTAACTTTTGCAGTTATAGACAGCATTAGAGATATATTTAACGAAGGCGTTTATGCAGATAAAGCTGTTGAAAAAGCACTAAAACGAGATAAACGTTGGGGTGCAAGAGATCGTAAGTTTGTTGCAGAAACAATTTACGATATTGTACGATGGAATAGATTGTATGCAGAAATTGCCGAAGTAAAGGCACCTTATGATAGAGATAATATCTGGAGACTGTTTTCTGTATGGTGTATTTTAAGAGGCATCGCATTACCGGATTGGAATCAAGTTGGTGATGTGCCCACGAGAAGAATCAAAGGTCGTTTTGCAGAGTTGTCTAAAACAAGGAAATATAGAGAATCTATTCCTGATTGGATGGATGAATTGTGTGTCTCTGAACTAGGAGAAGATCTTTGGACGAAAGAAATTGCTGCTTTAAATCAGCAAGCTAAAGTGATTTTAAGAACAAATACACTAAATGTTTCTCGAGAAATTCTTCAAAAAAAGTTACATGCAGAAAACGTAATTACCGAATTTGTTCCGCAGCATCCAGACGCATTAATATTACCAGAAAGAGCCAATGTGTTTAAAACAGAGGCTTTTCATAATGGCTTTTTTGAAGTACAAGATGCTTCTTCACAATTAGTTGCTGCTTATTTAGATGTAAAGCCGGGCATGAAAGTAATAGATACGTGTGCAGGTGCAGGAGGTAAAACATTGCATTTATCCGCTTTGATGGAAAATAAAGGGCAAATTATTGCCATGGATATTTACGAGAGTAAACTCCGTAAACTTAAAGTGAGAGCGAAAAGAAACAAAGCACATAATATTGATATGCGTGTTATCGATTCTACAAAGCCGATTAAAAAGTTACATGGCAAGGCAGACAGAGTTTTAATTGATGCTCCTTGCTCTGGTTTAGGCGTTATTCGTAGAAATCCAGATTCTAAATGGAAATTACAACCTGAATTTATAGACAATATTAAAAAAATACAACAAGAAATATTACAGAGTTATTCTAAGATGGTAAAACCAGGTGGAAAATTGGTGTACGCAACTTGTTCTATTTTACCATCAGAAAATCAAAATCAAGTTAAAACTTTCTTAACATCGGAAGCCGGAAAAGAGTTTACTTTTGTGTCAGATAAAAAAGTATTGGCGCATATTTCTGGATTCGATGGTTTTTATATGGCCCTTTTAGAACGAAAATAAAACTTTATCTTTATTGCTGATTTAAAGTTTCAATTGCAGAAAAAGAGAGTATCTATTTTTTAATTTAATTTTAATATACATGATGAAAAAACTACTTATCTTAATTTTTATTGCTTCATACTCGGTCTCTTTCTCTCAAGAGACATATTATAATGATGTAGATTTAACATTATACGGAACGCAACTTAAAGATGCATTAGCTGCTAAAATAATAGCAACGCATAAAAGAGTCTTAGAATATACAAGTAGTGGTCCAGATGTTTGGGATGCAACTAAGGTAACCGATGATTATGTGGCTCTTTCGGGGGATGTAATTTTATTTTATGGTTGGGAAAATGGTTCTGATCAAGACATTTCAAATGATATTTCTAGAGATAACAGATTACAAGATATTGGAGACGGAGATACATATGTTTGGAATAGAGAGCATGTTTTTCCTAAATCTTTAGCCAATCCAAAATTAGATACCGATATACCTGGTCCGTCTACAGATGCTCATCACTTGAGAGCTGCAGACAGAACTAGAAATTCAGCTAGAAATAACAGAAAATACGGAAGAGGTACTGGTACTTCTAATTATTCAACTTTAGATTTTCATGAAGGTTTAGACGGCCCAAATACTGCTGCTTGGTATCCGGGAGATGATTGGAAAGGTGATGCAGCAAGAATGATTATGTATATGTACATGCGTTATGGTTCTGTATGCTTACCTACTGCCGTTGGTGTTGGGAGCAAAGAATTTACCCAGGACGAGATGATTGATTTATTCTTGCAATGGAATGTAGAAGATCCTGTTTCGGATGTTGAAAAAACTAGAAATAGCTATCATGAAAACACTTCAAATTATGCAGCACAAGGAAATAGAAACCCTTTTATAGACAACCCGTATTTAGCGACCAGAATTTGGGGAGGAAATTCGGCAGAAGATACTTGGGGAATTTATAAAAATAGCGATACACAAGCACCTACTACTCCAGCTAATGTTACATTGAATAACATCAGTTTAAACTCTATAAATGTTTCTTGGTCGGCTTCTACAGATAATATTGGAGTAACTGGCTATAATGTATATGTAGATGGTGTTTTAGAAGCTCAAACTACCAGTACAAATATCACCATTGGTGATTTAAATACAAATACAACCTATAGCTTTACTATTGTTGCCAAAGATTTAATTAATAATATGTCTAATGCAAGTGTGGCTAAAAACGGTACAACCTTGCAAGATTCAGAAGCACCAACAATACCTGGGGATGTGGTTGTAAGCAATAGTACAGATTCTTCATTTAAAGTTTCTTGGTCAGCATCAACAGACAACAGTGCTGTAAGTGGTTATGAAATTTTTGTCGATGGAAATTTGAATGCAACAACAACAGCGCTCTCTTATACTGTATTTGGCCTTTCTACCTCTACCACATATAGCGTAGAAATACTAGCTAAAGACATCGATAATAATAAATCTTCCAAAAGTGCTGCTGTAAACGCGACAACTACTGCAGGCAATTCTACTGGTGTTACCGAGTTGTTTATTTCTGAATATGTAGAACCGAGTTCAGGAAATAACAAAGCGATTGAAATTGTAAACCTTACAGGTTCTACTATAAATTTATCAGAGTATTCTATTCAAAAACAGTCTAATGGAGGCTCTTGGGTTGATGATTATAATTTAGGAGACGTAAATATTATACCTGGTGAAGTATTTGTTATTACTCATATTGATGTGTCTGACCCTACTCTAGTTGCGGAATCTGATTTAGCAGGTCCTCCAAATGTTGATACTTCTCCCTATGGGTTTGGATCTCCTTTAAATTTTAATGGTAATGACCCAATCGGTTTTTTCAAAAACGGAGTCTTAATTGATATCATTGGTGAAGAAGATAATTCTAGCGATCATATCAAAGATAAAACGTATAGAAGAAAAGCATCGATTACTGAACCAAATACGAGATTTGATACTGCTGAATGGGATATTTTAGGCGCAAACAGTTTTGATGGTATTGGGAGTCATTCCTCTGCTTTAAGCACAAAAAATAGTACTTTTGAATCTTTTAAAATGTTTCCAAATCCAACAAATGGAGATCAAGTGTATTTTCGTATAACAGAAGCTACAACAATTAACATATATAATATTTTAGGAAAATTAGTATTCACTTCAGAAATTACAAAAAATAAGAATGTTATTAATCTTTCTAAATTATCAAAAGGAATTTATTTAGTAAAAATAGATTCGGATAAAAAATCTGAAATTAAAAAATTAGTAAAAAATTAAACTATGAAAAAAATACTACTTTTAATATCATTATTTTTAAGTTCACTTAGTAATGCTCAAGAAGTTTATTATAATGATGTAGATTTATCTGCGGAAGGATTAAGTCTAAAGGATAAATTAGCAACAAAAACAATAAATGAACATACAAATTTATTAAGCTATACGCCTGGTGTTTGGGAAGCTTTAAAAGTTACGGATTTAAATCCTACAAATAATTCTGAAGTTTTATTAGTTTATGGATACGCTGCTTCTGGCACAGCCGCTAGGTCAAGAAATATAAACTCGAATGGTGGCAATACAGGAGATTGGAATAGAGAACACACCTATCCAAAATCTTTAGGAAATCCAAATTTAGGGAGTACTGGTCCTGGAGCAGATGCCCATCATTTGCGACCAAGTGATGTAGGTTATAATGGCAATCGTGGTAATTTAAAATTTGTAGATGGTTCTGGTAACTCAGGTAGTGTCTCAGGTGGTTGGTTCCCAGGGGATGAATGGAAAGGAGATATTGCTAGGATGATGATGTATATGTACATACGTTATGGCAATCAATGTTTACCTTCTGTGGTTGGTGTTGGAAGCTCTAATGCTACTCCAGATGCTATGATTGATCTTTTCTTAAAATGGAACGCAGAAGATCCTGTTTCAGATTTTGAAAGACAAAGAAATACTTATCATGATTCTAATCAAACCTATGCACAAGGAAACAGAAATCCATTTATAGACAATGCCTATTTGGCAACCAGAATTTGGGGAGGTGACGCCGCTATAGATTCATGGGGAATTTATACATCTACAGATAATGAAGCACCTACTGTACCTGCAAATGTTTCTGTAAATAATATTAACTTTAATTCTTTCGATATTTCTTGGACAGCATCTACAGATAATATAGCTGTTACTAGTTATGATGTTTATGTAGATGGAAATTTAAGTGGAAATACTGCGAACACTAATTTTTCTTTATCAAACTTAAACTCTAGTACAACTTATAGTATTACCGTTTTAGCAAAAGATTTAGTCGGTAATAAATCTGCCCAATCTGCGGCTGCAAGCGGCACAACTTTAACAGATGCTTCTGCACCAACTGTTCCAACAAACCTTACTATATCAAATGAAACTGGTACAAGTTTTAAGGTAAGCTGGTCTGCATCAACAGATAATGTTAGTGTTTCAAGTTATGATGTTTATATAGATGGCTCTCTTCATGGTTCTACTGCAAATACAAACTATAATGTTTCAAGTTTAACAGCTTCTACATCTTATAGTGTTCGTGTTTTAGCAAAAGATCAAGCAAATAATTTATCTGCTCAATCTGCAGCAGTTACAGCTACAACTACTGATGGTAGTAATAATGCAGTTGATTTATTTTTCTCAGAATACGTTGAAGGTAATAGCTTTAATAAAGCTATTGAAATTGCAAACATAACTGGTAATACAGCAGATTTAACTCCATATTCAGTTGCAAGACAATCAGGAGGTAATTGGGAAACAGCATTAAATTTAACAGGTTCAATTGCACCTAATGATGTGTATGTAATTATTAACAGTGATGCAAACATTCAAAAATTAATAGATGAAGCTGATTTAGGAATTGCCAATACAACACCTATGACTTTTAATGGTGATGACAGAGTTGGGTTATTTAAAGATGGTGTTTTAGTAGATATTATTGGCGATTTAGATGGTACAGATAACTTTGCTGCGAATATAACTTTAAGAAGAAGCAATGACATTACAGGGCCAAACATTGTTTATAGCGAACAAGGTGAATGGATAGCTTTTGATCAAAACACTGTTGATGATATTGGTTCTCATAATGGATCTACCGCCAGTTTAGCTGATAATTTATTATCGGACATTAAAATCTATCCAAATCCTGCAAACGGAAATACAATTTACATTAAAACAACAAATAATACAGACGTTAATATCTACAATGTATTAGGTAAAATGGTAAAATCTATAGAAATAACAGCACAAAAAAACAACATAGATATCTCAAACTTATCGAAAGGCATATACATTGTAAAAATGACGGTCGATAACATATCATTGACTAAAAAATTGATTAAAAATTAAATCTTAATTTTTAATCAAACTAAAAAAGACGCCTTAATTTTAGGCGTCTTTTTTAATTTTAAATTATATGCATAGATGAAAGTGTTACTTTTTAATGAGCCTTTTCACAAAACTTTTATGAGTAATTATATCTGTAATTTTTAACATATAAATACCTTTATTTAAAGCACTGAAATCAAGTTCTGAAGTATCTTTTATGTTTTTTGTGTACACTTTTTTACCTTGAACATCATAAACAGTACTTACATAAGAACCTTTAGCAATTTCAATAAACAACCTGTTTTCAACAGGATTTGGATAGATATTTACTTTCTGACCAAACACTTCTTCATTTGTAGATAAAACGCTACCTGTTAATACTATACTCCCATTTTCATCAAAAGGATTAGACCATTTTTCATTTGTATATACATCAGTACCCGTTAATGTTTTTAAGAAAGCTACTACAGCTTCTTTTTTATCATTCGTTAAATTTAATATTTGTGGAGTTCCTCGAGGTCTTAACCTATTATCAAGATTTGTATTTGCAGTATTATTAGGTATTGCATCATAATGATTCATTACGTCTAATAATGTTTTTATACTTCCGTCATGCATTAAAGGACCGTTTAAATTTCCATCAGGATTTACCAAATCTCTTAAAGTTGGCGCTCGTAAATTAGTTAAATCTATTTCTGTTGTGCTTCCTGCAACACCAATAATCCCATTATTTCCTGAATTAGGATCTATATCAAACTCATTGCCTCTATGACACCCTGCACAACCTGCTCCATTCATGTTTGGGGGATCTCTAAACAATCGTTTTCCTAAATTTTCTTGAGCCGTGAAATTAGGGAAATCATTATTTGGATTATTTACTTGAACTAAACCCACATCAAACTTAGAATCAAAAGACTGAATACTCCTTATAAATTGTGCTAAAGCTAATTGCATTTTACGCTCTGTAATTGTTTCATCACCAAATGCAAATTTGAATAATTCTTGATAATAATCAACGGCAGATAGTTTTGTAATCAAATCATTAAAATCAGGATCTCCTTCAGTGCCGCTAAAACCCATTTCTACATGATCTTGAATTGGTTTTGTAGTCTGATCTTCTAAACTGGAAGCTCTTTCATCCCAAAAAAACTTATTCTCATCAGAAAATCTCGAATTAATTAATCTCATGGAGTGTCTTCCTGTTAAACTACCGTTTAAACCAACACTCTGAGTTGCATCATCACCAAACGCTTTTTCTTGTTTATGGCAACTTGCGCATGCAATCGTATTATTGGCAGATAATTTTTTATCATAAAACAACACTCTCCCTAAAGTTGCAATTTTATCATCTATTTGATTTCCATCTGCAGTATTGTCTTTATTAATATAATTAGGTTTAGATTGATTAGCATAATTGAATAAATTATCTAAATCAATTGTTGCACTAATAAAAAGGAGTGTCATACCTAAAAGTGCAACGAAATTCGGTAGTTTTTTATTCATTTTTATAGTTTTGACTGATTCATTGTATTTTTTTATGCTTAAAATTAAGAAAACTTGTACTATAAAATATCAATTTAAGGTTTTTTGTTAATAAAGAAGTAAATAACTCTAAAACTTCAGTTACATATTATGATTAAATACTACTGAAAAAAAGTAAATTTGCGTTTTACAACAACAAGAAAACACCACACGATAATGATTCATTTCTTTGGAAATAAAAACAGTAAAGTATTCGCTGTTCAAACAACAAAAGAATTAACGAAAGTTACAATTGCTAAACTGACATGGTTATTTGCTAATCAACCAAAAATAGAGGAAGTATCAATTGATGCTTTTTTTGTGGGGCCAAGAGCGGCTATGATTACTCCTTGGAGCACAAATGCAGTTGAAATTACTCAAAATATGGGTATCAAAGATATTATCCGAATTGAAGAATTTGTTTCCTCTACTGAAAATTTTACTGATTTTGATCCAATGATCTCCGAGAAATTCGATGGTTTACATCAAGAATCATTTACAATCGATATTCAGCCAGAAGCTATTTTGGCTATTGATGACATCGCTGCATATAATAATCAGGAAGGTTTGTCTTTAAGTGATGAAGAAGTTGGTTACCTTGAGAGTGTTGCTAAAAAAATAGGAAGGAAATTAACAGACTCTGAAGTATTTGGATTTAGCCAAGTAAATTCAGAACACTGTCGACATAAAATATTTAACGGAACTTTTGTGATAGATGGAGAAGAGCAACCCACTTCCCTATTTAAAATGATTAAAGAAACGTCTAAACAATTTCCAAACGATATTGTTTCTGCATATAAAGATAATGTCGCTTTTATCAAAGGTCCTAAAGTTGTACAGTTTGCACCTAAATCAGCCGAAAAGCCTGATTTTTATCAAACAGAAGACTTTAACTCTGTAATTTCTATAAAAGCAGAAACACATAATTTCCCAACCACTGTTGAGCCTTTTAACGGAGCTGCAACTGGTTCTGGCGGAGAAATTAGAGATAGACTTGCAGGAGGAAAAGGCTCTTTACCTTTAGCAGGAACAGCAGTTTACATGACTTCTTACTCTCGTTTAGAAGCTTCTATAGATGCCGTTAAGAATACAAGATATTGGGAAAACAAATTTGAAGCAAGAGATTGGTTATACCAAACTCCAATGGATATTTTAATAAAAGCCTCTAATGGTGCTTCAGATTTTGGAAACAAATTTGGACAACCATTAATTACGGGTTCTGTATTAACTTTTGAGCACGAAGAAAACTCCTCGTCAAGTGAATCTAAACCTAGAAAACTAGGGTATGATAAAGTTATTATGCAAGCTGGTGGAATTGGTTATGGAAAAGCAGAACAAGCCTTAAAAGACACGCCAAAAGAAGGTGATAAAATTGTTATTCTTGGTGGTGAAAACTACAGAATTGGAATGGGTGGCGCTGCAGTTTCATCCGCAGATACAGGTGCTTTAGATTCAGGAATTGAATTAAATGCTGTACAACGTTCTAATCCAGAAATGCAAAAACGTGCTGCAAATGCAATTCGTGGAATGGTAGAAAGTGAAGAGAATTTTATTGTTTCTATTCATGATCATGGTGCTGGTGGCCATTTAAATTGTTTATCAGAATTAGTAGAAGATACTGGTGGTAAAATCGATTTAGATAAACTACCTATTGGAGATCCTACTTTATCAGCAAAAGAAATTATTGGTAACGAATCTCAAGAAAGAATGGGATTAGTTATTGCTGAAAAACATATAGATACCTTACAAAAAATCGCAGAGCGCGAGCGTTCGCCAATGTACACTGTTGGTGAAGTTACAGGTGATGATCGTTTTACTTTTGAATCTAAATCTACAGGAAAAAAACCTATGGATTTAGCTCTAGAAGATATGTTTGGTAGTTCTCCTAAAACGATATTAACAGATAACACTGTTGTAAGAAAATATAAAAATCCACGTTATAAAACGAAAAATTTACAAATCTATTTAAAACAAGTTTTACAATTAGAAGCTGTCGCTTGTAAAGATTGGTTAACTAATAAAGTGGATAGATGTGTTGGTGGTAAAGTAGCCAAACAACAATGTGTGGGTCCATTACAAATTCCGTTGAACAATGTTGGTGTTATGGCACTGGATTATAATGGAAAAGAAGGAGTTGCAACAGCTATTGGCCACTCTCCTATTTCAGGATTAATTGATCCTACAGCAGGAAGTAGAAATGCAATTACTGAATCTTTAACCAATATTATTTGGGCACCTTTAAAAGATAATTTAGATTCAATTTCTTTATCTGCTAACTGGATGTGGCCTTGTAAAAATGAAGGTGAAGATGCTCGTTTATACAAAGCAGTAAAAGCAGTTTCAGAATTTTCTATTGATTTAGGAATTAATGTTCCTACCGGAAAAGATTCTTTATCAATGAAACAAAAATATGCTCATGATGAAGTAATTGCTCCAGGAACCGTTATTATTTCTGCTGCAGGAAACTGTAATGAAATCAGTAAAGTTGTGGAACCTATTTTAAAAATTGATGGAGGAAATATCTATTATATCAATATCTCTCAAGATGAATTTAAATTAGGAGGAAGTTCTTTCCACCAAGTTTTAAATACGATTGGAAATGAAGCTCCTGACGTAAAAAACACTGCGTTTATAAAAAACACCTTTAATACAATTCAAAAATTAATTAAAGCTGATAAAATTACAGCAGGACATGATGTTGCTTCTGGTGGATTCATTACAACTTTATTAGAAATGTGTTTTGCTGATGTAAATTTAGGAGCAAATTTCAATATTACTTCTTTAAATGAAGAAGACACTATTAAAGTTTTATTTGCTGAAAATTCAGGAATTGTTTTTCAAGCTGATGACTCTGTAGAAACAATTTTATCAGAAAATAACATTGAATTTTTCAATATTGGTACTTCAAACAACTCTGGAAAAGTAAACATTATAAATAATGAAGATAATTTCTCTTTTGATGTTGCTGAAATGAGAGATGTGTGGTATAAAACTTCTTTCTTATTAGATCAAAAGCAAACTGCTAACAACTTAGCACAAGATCGTTTTGATAATTATAAAAAACAACCTTTACAATATGTTTTTCCAAAGAACTTTAAAGGAAAATTACCGAAAATAAATTCAAAAATAACAAGACCAAAAGCTGCAATCATAAGAGAAAAAGGTTCAAATTCTGAACGAGAAATGGCAAACGCCATGTATTTAGCTGGTTTTGATGTAAAAGATGTACATATGACAGATTTAATTTCTGGTCGTGAAACGTTAGAAGACATTCAGTTTATTGGCGCCGTTGGTGGTTTTTCTAATTCAGATGTTTTAGGTTCTGCTAAAGGTTGGGCTGGAGCATTTTTGTACAATCCTAAAGCAAAAAAAGCATTAAAAAACTTCTTTAAAAGAGAAGATACATTGTCTATAGGTATTTGTAACGGAGCACAATTATGGATGGAATTAGACCTAATTAATCCAAAACATAAAGTGCATGGAAAACTAATTCATAATGATTCTCAGAAACACGAGAGTTCATTTACTTCTGTAAAAATTCAAGAAAATGATTCTGTGATGCTTTCTTCTTTAGCAGGCACCGAATTAGGCGTTTGGATTTCTCATGGAGAAGGAAAATTTAACTTACCGGAAGCTGAAGAGAATTACAATATTGTGGCGAAATACGGTTATGATGGCTATCCTAACAATCCCAATGGATCCGATTTTAACACGGCAATGCTATGCGATCAAACAGGTCGTCATTTGGTTACCATGCCACATATAGAACGTTCTACTTTCCAATGGAATTGGGCAAACTACCCAATGGGAAGAAAAGATGAAGTTTCTCCTTGGTTAGAGGCCTTTGTGAATGCTAAAGTATGGATAGAAAATAAAAAGTAGCTCAACTTATTTTCATAAAAATAAGTTTAAAAAATTATGATAGATATAAATATGTTCAAAAAATGACAAAGCATTTTGTAAAACCTGCACTACTAAGCATATTGCCTAAATTTTAATTATTTACGATTTTTTACAAGTATTTATTTAATTTCATAGCTACATTTGAAAAGCTATGGATAATAAATTTTTTGAATCTAATGAAGTTCCTCATTTAATTGAGAAATACTTCTACATTTCTTTTGAGGAGGAGGACATTCCTTTTAAATCTGTTATTTTACCTATTGGATTAACACATTTATTATACATTCCAGATGGTAACCAAAAAATTGTTTTTAAGGGTAATGAAACACTTCTAACTGACCTTATGGTTACTGGTCAGTACTTTAGGTCATATGATTTTTCATCCGTTTCTATTACAGAGTCCATCGGAGCTAATTTTCACCCAACAGCACTTCATAAATTATTGAATATTGATGTATCTAAATTAAAGAGTAGGCACTTGCCATTAGCACAAATTAATGAATCTTTTTATAATAAACTTTTGCCAATTTTCAAAAAATCTAAAGGACCTGAAGAATTGATTCAAAATTTAAATTCTTTTTTTTTAAACTCATTTCTTCATATTGATAAAAATACTAAACAAATTGATGATGCTATTAACCTAATTAGAGAAAAAGAGGGCCTATTGAATGTATTAGACATAATAAATGAAATTTCAACTTCACAAAAAACATTGGAAGTACAATTTAAAAAAATAGTAGGGTTAACTCCTGGCAGGTATATAAGATTATTTCGTTTTCAACAACTAATGAGAAAATACTATTCCGGAGATATTGAGCTAAAAGATCTAATTTATAAATATAACTATTACGACTCTTCGCATTTTGCAAAAGATTTTAAATTGTTCATGAAGCAAAATTTAAAATCATTTTTAAAAAAAGATTACTTATTATTAAAATCATACCTAAACCAGTAAATTTTTACGTTTTTTTACAATTCTTTTTGTTATTGCCGTATTATCTTTGTGAAACAATCTATCAATAGATTATTAATTTATTTTAGGGGATTAATTGATAAATTTATTGCTATGAAATTTAAAAAGACCAAATTTAACTATTTGGTCTTTTTACTTTTACAACACTAAAAAAATTATTTATGATTGATGAAAAGTCTTCGCAAAAAAACCCAGAAGTATTAAACTTCTGGGTTTTATCATCGTATTAAATTATATAAATATTATTTAATTGAATTAATAGCTGCTTGTGCAGAAACTAATCTCGCAATTGGTACTCTATATGGTGAGCAACTCACATAATCCATTCCTGAATTATAACAAAACTCGATAGAGCTGGGTTCTCCTCCGTGTTCTCCACAAATCCCTACTTTTAAATTAGATTTTACGCTTCTACCTCTTTCTGTTCCAATTATAACTAATTGCCCTACTCCTTCTTGATCCAATACCTCAAAAGGGTCAACTTTTAAAATCCCTTTTTCAATATAAGTAGGTAGAAATTTACCTGCGTCATCACGTGAATAACCAAATGTCATTTGTGTTAAATCATTGGTTCCAAAAGAGAAAAAATCTGCTTTTTCCGCAATTTTATCTGCCATTAATGCGGCTCTTGGAATTTCTATCATTGTTCCAACTAAATACTCCAATTTATTATCTCTTTCTTTAAAAATTTTATTTGCTGTACTTCTAATAATCTCTTCTTGAAACTCAAATTCCTTAAAAGTTCCAACTAAAGGAACCATAATTTCTGGTTTAGAATGAATACCCCTTTCTTTTAGATTTAAAGCAGCTTCAATAATAGCTCTCGTTTGCATTTCTGTAATTTCTGGATAGGTATTTCCTAATCTACAACCCCTATGCCCAAGCATTGGATTAAATTCTTCCAATTCTGAAACTTTATTTTTTATTGATTGTAATGAAATATGCATTTCATCTGCTAATTCTTTTTGAGTAGCCAATTGATGAGGCACAAACTCATGTAACGGCGGGTCTAATAAACGAATTGTTACCGGTAAACCTTCCATAGCTTCAAAAATACCTTCAAAATCTGCTCGTTGCATTGGTAATAAATCTTTTAATGCCTTTTTTCTACCTTTAACAGTTTCCGCTAAAATCATTTCGCGCATTGCTTTTATTCTATCCACTTCAAAAAACATATGCTCAGTTCTTGTTAAACCAATACCTTGTGCTCCAAAACTACGCGCTATCTTCGCATCTTTCGGACTGTCTGCATTAGTTCTTACTTTCATTATTGCGTACTTATTCGAAAGTTCCATCACTTCTGCAAATTCACCACTTAATTCAGGTTCAATCGTGGCAACCTTACCTTCTATAATATTACCCGTAGAACCATTCAATGAAATCCAATCTCCCTCATGATATTCATGACCTCCAACTTTAAGTGTTCTAGTCTTATAATTTATTTTTAAAGCTCCCGCACCAGAAATACAACATTTCCCCATACCTCGGGCTACAACAGCCGCGTGAGATGTCATACCGCCTCGTGCCGTTAAAATACCTTTGGCAATATTCATTCCTTCTAAATCTTCGGGTGAAGTTTCAATTCTTACTAGAATACTATTTTTATATTTGTTAGCTTCATCAGCAAAAAACACAATTTTACCAGTCGCTGCTCCAGGAGAAGCGGGTAAACCTTGGGCAATAACATTTGCTTTTTTTAGGGCCTTCGGATCAAAAATAGGATGTAAAAGTTCATCTAGTTTAATAGCTTGTATTGAAGTTAAGGCGTCTTTTTCATCTATCATCCCTTCCTTCAATAAATCCATTGCTATTTTAACCATAGCAGCTCCGGTACGTTTTCCATTTCTAGTTTGCAATATCCAAAGTTTTCCATCTTGCATAGTAAACTCCATATCTTGCATATCACGATAGTGTTTTTCTAGTATGTCTTGATAAGAATTAAGTTCATTATAAATTGAAGGCATTAATTCTTCTAAAGAAGGATAATTTTGCACTCTATCTTCTTCCTCAATTTTTGCTAATTCCGCCCAACGTTCTGAACCTAATTTTGTGATTTGTTGAGGAGTTCTAACACCAGCAACAACATCTTCTCCTTGTGCATTTATTAAATACTCACCATTAAACACATTTTCTCCTGTACCAGCATCACGCGTAAAACAAACTCCTGTACCAGAATTGTCTCCCATATTTCCATAAACCATTGCTTGCACATTTACGGCTGTACCCCAATCTGCAGGATATCCATGCATATTTCTATAATATACGGCTCTATTACCATTCCAACTATTAAATACTGCTATGATTGCTCCCCAAAGTTGATCCCACGGATTTGTTGGGAAATCGTGACCAGTTCTTTTTTTAACCGCCTCTTTAAAATCAAATACCAAATCCTTTAAATCGTTAATTGTAAATTCAGTATCGAGTTCGATACCTCTTTTTTCTTTTAAATTTTCCATAATCTCCTCAAAAGGATCAATATCATCCTTTGAAGCAGGTTTCATTCCTAAAACCACACCACCATACATTTGAATAAAACGACGATAAGAATCCCAGGCAAATTGTTCATTATTTGTTTTCTTTGCTAAGCCTAAAACAACATCATCATTCATTCCAAGATTCAGGACAGTATCCATCATTCCTGGCATAGAAACTCTTGCTCCAGAGCGCACAGAAACTAAAAGAGGATTCTCTTTATTACCAAATTTTGTTCCCATTAGAGTTTCGATATTTTCGATAGAAGTTTCCATTTCCTCTCGAATCATCTCAACAACGGTTTCCTTTCCTAATAAATTATATTCTGTACAAACTTCAGTAGTGATGGTAAACCCTGGAGGGACAGGAATACCTATGGCACTCATCTCTGCTAAATTAGCTCCTTTACCACCTAATAAGTTTTTCATTGCACTGCTACCGTCAGCTTGTTTGTCGCCAAATTTATACACACGGGGTTTTACCTTTTGAAATACTTCCATAATATTATTTTTAATTAATTTTAAACTATGCTTCACCAAAAGCATGTCTAAAGGTAAATTTTAAACAAATAATTAAAGGTGATAAAAATCATGTTATAAGCATTTTACAAAATAATTAAAGAATATTGTTTAACAATAAATATCTTGCAAACATTTTTAATTTATGCTGAAAATAAAATACAAAAAATCGATATAAATTTACTTTTTAGTAAAAAATAAGGAAGATTGTGTCACAACTTAAAAAATGAGGTGTCATTACTATATAAACCAATTAAAAACTTTTAAAATGAAAAATAAATTTATCCTAATAGCATCCGGTTTATTTTTGATATCTACAATGGGCTTTGCTCAAAAAAATATTGAAGCTTCAGACATAATGCAAGAGATAAAAGCAGGTAATATAATTTCTTATCAAAATGTAACTATTGTGGGTGTGCTAGATCTTACATTTATGGATGAAGCTATTGAGAAACTTCCTAAAAAGAAAAAAACCAGCTGGTGGAATTATAGCGATTCAAATAATACAATTAAAAAATTAATTGAAGTTAAAGTCTCTTTTACAAACTGTACTTTTAAAAATGATGTTTTGGCTTATATTCCTGATGAAGATTCTGGTTATACATTCACTGCTAACTTTGAAGATGAAGTTATATTTAAAAACTGTACTTTCGAAAGAAAAGCAATGTTTAAATACTCCCGTTTTGAACGAAATTCTGATTTTTCTGGTTCTTCTTTTATGAATGACAGCACATTTAAATACGCTCAATTTGATGAAAATATTAGTTTTAAGGATACAAATTTTAATAAAACTGCTACTTTTAAATATGCCAAATTCAACACGAATGTAAGCTTCTCTAATGCTGTATTTAAAGACTCTGCAACATTTAAGTATACTAATTTTTTTAATGGAGTTTCTTTTAAAAATACAAATTTTGAAGAAGACTTAAATATTAAATACATGAAAGTATCAGGAGAATTTAACATTACAAATATGAAAGTAGCTTATGAGATTGAATCTAAATACACTAAAATTAACGGAAAAAGTTTTAATAAATACCTATTAAATAGTAAAAAACTATAGGTTTAAAAAGGTTAACTTTCCGTTGCTTTTTTTTTTGTTCCAACATTTTACTAACTTGTCAGAAATTAAGTTGTAAATATGTCTCATAAAATTTCTCGAATTTTTGATTTTGGTTACCATCAATTAGAAAATTTCCCACAAAAAAAATGTTTTAACTACAAAAAAGGAAATAGTTGGAAAAGTATTTCCACACAACAATTTATAACTGATGCAAATAAAGTAAGTAGTTCTTTATTGAAATTAGGTGTGCAACCAAATGATAAAATTGCAGTAATTACCTCAAATAATAATCCAAATTGGCATATTTTAGACATTGGTATTTTACAAATTGGTGCACAAAATGTGCCTTTATATGCAACTTTATCGGAAAAAGATTACGGTTATATTTTAAATCATTCCGATGCTAAATATTGTTTTGTTTCTGATGATGACTTGTATCAAAAAGTTAAATCTGTGGCGAGTAAAACCCAATTGAAAAATATTTTTTCTCTTCAGGATTTACAAACATCGTATAGTTGGAATTCTTTTCTGGAAATTGGAGAAAAAGAAAATTACCAAGATAAAATTGAAGATTTAAAACAAAATGTAAAACCAGAAGATTTAGCAACAATTATTTACACCTCTGGTACGACTGGAACCCCGAAAGGAGTTATGCTGTCTCATAAAAATATTGTTTTTACCGTTTTTAAAACGGCAAAAGGAATAGATTTAACTCAAGGAAATAATAGAATTATTAGTTACCTACCTATTTGTCATATTTTTGAAAGAAGTGCTTCTTATTACAACCTATTCATGGGTTTTGAAATCTATTTTGCTGAAAGTATAGAAAAAATTGGAGACACTATAAGAGAAGTTAAACCTCATTATTTGGCCGTGGTCCCAAGATTATTGGAAAAAATTTTCGATAAAATAGTGGATAAAGGGAGTAAATTGTCTGGTATTAAAAAACAACTCTTCTTTTGGGCAGTATCTTTGGGAGAGCAATATGAACCTTATAATAAAAAAAGTGCTTTTTATCACTTTAAATTAAATATTGCAAGAAAATTAATATTTTCTAAATGGCAAGAAGCTTTAGGGGGTAATTTACAGTTTATGATTTCAGGAAGCGCTCCTCTTCAACATCGATTAATCAGAGTTTTTACAGCTGCCGGAATTAATATTTTTGAAGGTTATGGAATGACTGAATCTTCTCCCGGAGGAACTTTAAATGACCTACGAAATAATAGTTTAAAAATTGGCACTGTTGGTAAACCTTTAGACGGTATAGAAGTTAAAATTGCTGATGATGGAGAGATTTTAATGAAAGGGGATAATGTGATGTTGGGCTATTACAAAAATGAAGAAATGACCAATAAAACTATTATAGACGGATATTTGCATACAGGAGATATTGGTGAAATTGATAAGCAAGGATTTTTAACAATCACAGATAGAAAAAAAGAAATCTTTAAAACTTCAGGAGGAAAATATATTGCCCCTGCTGCCTTAGAAAGCGAACTAAAACAATCTCGTTTTATAGAACAAGTGATGGTCATTGGTGAAGGAGAAAAAATGCCAGCAGCATTAATTCAGCCTAATTTTAGTTTCATAGAAGAATGGGCAGAACGTCATGAATATAAAATTACAGATGTTACTACCGATGAACAAATTATTTCTAGAATTCAAAAAGAAATCGATTTTCATAATCAAAAATTTGGAAAATGGGAGCAAATTAAAAAGTTTGAAATTACTCAGGATGAATGGTCTATAGAAGCTGGACATTTAACACCAACAATGAAAATGAAAAGAAAAGTAATTAAAGAAAAATACAAAAATTTGCATCAAAAAATATATAATTCATAGAACTTAAAGTCTATTCATAAGTATTTGTAAAATCAATGTAAAAGTACTACTTTGCAATACTACAAAAACAGAACTTATGCCTACAGAAATTACTAGATTATTTGATTTTCCTTATTATCAATTAGAAACTTACAATCTTAAAAAAGCATTTTCCACAAAACACAATGAAAAATGGGAATCTATTTCTACACAAGATTATGTAAACCAATCTAATCAATTAAGTAGAGGGTTACTAAAGTTAGGCATACAACCAAACGATAAAATTGCAGTTATCTCGAGTACCAACAGAACTGAATGGAACATTTGTGATATTGGAATTTTACAAACTGGTGCACAAAATGTGCCCATTTACCCAACCATCTCTAAAGAAGATTATGAGTATGTTTTAAACCATTCTGAAGCAATTTATTGTTTTGTTTCAGATGTAACTATTCTGGAAAAACTAAATCAAATTAAAAGTAAAACAAAGTTGAAAGGTGTTTTTACTTTTGATGATGTAAAAGATGAGAAAAGCTGGAATGAAATTCTAGAATTAGGCGAAGACACTAGTAACCAGAATGAAGTTGAAAATAGAAAAGATGCTGTAAAACCAGAAGATTTAGCAACTTTAATATACACCTCTGGAACCACAGGAAGACCAAAGGGTGTAATGCTCTCTCATAATAACATTGTTCAAAATGTTTTATATTCTCAAAAAAGAGTTCCTTTAGATTATGGTAATACTAGATCCCTAAGTTTTTTACCTGTTTGTCATATTTTTGAGCGCATGATTTTGTATTTATATCAATATTGTGGTGTAGAAATTTACTTTGCGGAATCAATAGAAAAACTTACCGAAAATGCCCAAGAGGTTAAACCAGAGGTAATGACTGCCGTTCCAAGATTATATGAAAAAATCTTCGATAAAATTATTTTAAAAGGTGAAGATTTAACAGGTTTAAAAAAGAGATTATTTTTCTGGGCAGTAAATCTTGGTTTAAAATATGAGCCTTATGGTGCAAATGGTTGGTGGTATGAAAAACAATTGGGTATAGCTCGTAAACTTATATTTTCTAAATGGCAAGCTGTTTTAGGAGGCGAATTAAAATTAATGGTTTCTGGAAGTGCTGCTTTACAACAAAGATTAACACGTGTTTTTGCTGCTGCGGGAATGCCAATTATGGAAGGTTATGGCTTAACAGAAACATCCCCAGTAATATCCGTAAATGACCAAAATAATGGTGGCTTTAGAGTAGGAACTGTCGGGAGAATTATCAAAGATATTGATGTTAAAATTGCCAAAACTGGTGAAATTTTAGTAAAAGGTCATAATGTAATGCAAGGGTATTACAAAGATGATGCAAAAACGGCTGAAGTTATCAAAGATGGGTATTTTCATACAGGTGATAAAGGAGAGTTTGACGTCGATGGATTTTTAAAAATTACTGGAAGAACTAAAGAAATGTTTAAAACTTCTGGAGGAAAATACGTTATACCTCCTTTACTAGAGGGTGAGTTAAAACAATCTTTATTTATAGAACAAGTGATGGTTGTGGGTGAAAATGAAAAAATGCCAGCAGCAATTATTCAACCAAATTTTGAATATTTAAGAGAATGGATTCAGCATAAACAAATTGAAATTGGTTCTACAAATATCGAAATAATAGCTTCAGAAATTGTAATAGAAAGGATTCAAGAAGAAGTTGACAAATGCAACAAAAACTTTGGGAAATGGGAACAAATAAAACGTTTTGAATTAACACCAGAGGAATGGTCTATTGATGGAGGACATTTAACACCAACCATGAAAATGAAACGTTCAATTATAAAAAATATTTATCAAGATTTATATGATAAGATTTATATATAATTTATAACAGAACTTATAATTTAACTCCCATTTATGGGAGTTTTTTTTTATAGATTTCTTATCAGAACTCTCTTAATGTAAAATTTTAAAAAGTAATTCTTTTAAAATATCTTTATGAGATTGATGAGCCCCAACTCCTTTACTTTTAATATCTGCTTCTCTTAAAAAAGCAATAACTTGTGCAACTTTGCGCATTGGATAATTTCTAGCAGCTAAAAAATACTCATCTACGAAATAAGGATTTACACCCAATGTTTTTGCAACAGAACTTTTAGATTTATCTTGTAATCCATGAAACAATAAAAGTTGTGTAAAAAAACTATTTAACAAAGAAATTGTCATTACCAATGGGTTATTCTTAGGGTTTTCAGCAAAATAATTAATAATTCTATTCGATTTAACAATATTCTTCTCTCCTACTGCTTTTCGCAATTCAAAATTATTAAAGTCTTTAGAAATACCAATATTATCTTCTATATGCTTATCGTCAATAATAGTTTCTTTCGGTAAAATTAACATTAACTTGTCTAATTCATTAGAAATTTTACTTAAATCAGTTCCTAAAAACTCCACTAACATTTGTGCCGCTTTTAATTCAATTTGATATTTTTTTCCACTTAAAACTCTTCGGATCCAATCTGAAACTTGATTCTCGTATAACTTTTTACTTTCATAAATTAATCCTGATTTTGCAATTGCTTTGTGCAATTTTTTACGTTTATCAAGTTTTTTATATTTATAATTTAAAACTAAAACAGTTGTTGGTTGCGGGTTTTCTGCATACGAAACTAATTTTTCAATACTTCTGCTTAAATCCTGTGCTTCTTTAACGATTAAAACCTGTCTTTCCGCCATCATTGGGAAGCGTTTAGCGGAAGAAACAATATCTTCTATACTAGAATCTCTACCATACATAACCTGCTGATTAAAGCCTTTTTCTGCCTCATCTAAAATATTTTCTTCAATAAAATCAGAAATTTTATCAATGTAATAAGGTTCTTCACCCATTAAAAAATAGATAGGTTTTATATTTCCCTTCTTTATCTCTGAAACAATGTTTCTAATTTCGTTCATTTTCTTACTTTTGATTGATGCAAAAACTCAATCTACCAACTTATAATTTCAAACTCAAAAGTAGCGAAAATAAGATGCTTATTTTTGATAAATTAAGGAAAAAATATATAGTTTTAACTCCAGAAGAATGGGTTCGTCAACATTTTGTTTATTTTTTAATTGAAGAAAAGAAATATCCAGTTACCTTAATTGCTCTTGAAAAACAATTAACCATCAATAATTTAAAAAAAAGAAGTGATATTTTAATTTTTAATACAGATGGAAAACCTGAAATTATTGTTGAATGTAAAGCTCCTTCCATAAAAATAACTCAAAATACTTTTGATCAAATTGCTCGTTATAATTTAAAATTAAGAGCCAATTATTTGATTCTTACCAACGGTTTAGAACATTTTTACTGTAAAATGGATTTTAAAAATGAAACCTATATTTTCTTAAAAGATATTCCACATTATAAATAGTAAATCATCCTTTTTATTAAGACAACTTTAGCCGTAAACTAATTTATAAAATGTAAATTTGAGGCCTTGAGAATAGCAATTGTCATATTAAATTGGAATGGCCAAAAACTGTTAGAACAGTTCTTGCCATCGGTGGTAAACTTTAGTTCGCAAGAAGCTGATATTTATTTAGCAGACAATGCCTCCACAGATTCGTCAATTAATTATGTTAGAGCGTTCTTTCCATCAATTAAAATTGTTGAAAATGCTATAAATGGTGGCTATGCAAAAGGTTATAATGATGCTTTAAAATCTATTGATGCAGATATTTATTGTCTTTTAAATTCAGATATAGAAGTTACAAAAAATTGGTTGAAACCAATTATTGAGGTTTTTAAAGTTGATGAAAAAGTAGCTATTATTCAACCAAAAATATTAGACTTTAAAGATAAAACTAAGTTTGAATATGCGGGGGCTGGTGGTGGTTTTATAGATTTATATGGCTATCCTTATTGCAGAGGACGAGTTTTTAATCATTTAGAAACAGATAAAGGTCAATTTAACGATGTAAAAGATATATTCTGGGCTTCTGGTGCTTGTTTATTTATACGCTCTCAAGTGTATCACACATTGAAAGGTTTTGATGAAGATTATTTTGCACATCAAGAAGAAATTGATTTATGTTGGAGAACTCAAAATATAGGCCACAAAATAAAATATGTTGGAAAATCTACTGTTTACCATGTTGGAGGTGCAACTTTACAAGGAGCTAATCCGCATAAAACATTCTTAAATTTTAGAAATAGTTTATTAAATGTGGTGAAGAATGTACCCAAAAAATGGTTTTTATTTGTAATTTTTTCACGTTTACTTTTAGATGGCATTGCCGGAATAAAGTTTATAGTTGAATTAAGACCAATTCACACTTGGGCCATTATTAAGGCACATTTTAGCTTTTATAAAAATTTTAATAATTTTCTAATAAAGCGTAAAGAATTATTAAAAAAAGAAGATTATAATCTACATACAAGTGTCGTTTGGCAATATTTTGTTTTAGGTAGAAGCAAATTTAAAGATCTGAAGTAATTATTTTTTTTTTGTGAAAAATTTTTGTGAATCTATACTTCTAATGAATTCAATTAAGAATGAAATAATTTTTGACTTAATTATAGTTTTTATACTAATTCTTGGAATTATAAGATATCTAAACTTCCTTTCCCTTCCCTAATTACCTCTGGATAACCATCTGTTAAATCAATAATTGTAGATGCATAATTGTCTCCAAAGCCACCATCAATGACAACGTCCACTAAATGATTCCATTTTTCAAAAATTAATTCTGGATCTGTGGTATATTCTAAAACATCATCATCATCTCTAATAGAAGTCGAGACGATAGGATTGCCTAAGCTTTGTACTAAAGCTCTTGCGATGTTGTTATCAGGAATTCGAATTCCCACAGTTTTTCTTTTTTTAAATGCTTTTGGAAGGTTGTTACTTCCTGGCAATATAAAGGTATAGGGCCCTGGTAAAGCACGCTTTAAAAGTTTAAATGTTGGCGAATCTATTTGTTTTATATAATCAGACAAATGGCTTAAATCATTGCAAACAAAAGAGAAATTAGCTTTTTCTAATTTAACGCGTTTAATAAGTGCTATTTTTTCTAAGGCCTTTGAGTTCGTAATATCACACCCTAATCCATAAACAGTATCTGTTGGATAAATAATTAATCCACCATTTTTTAAAATTTTAACAACCCTATCTATTTGCTTCTGATTTGGGTTGTCATTATATAGTTTTATGAACTCTGCCATATTTTAAAAATACAAAAAAAACTCAACTTTAAAATACATTAAGTTGAGTTTTTTTTACAGAAATTTTTGAATTACTAGGACTTATCTACCAATCTAAATCCTTCTCCGTGAATGTTTAAAATTTCAACATGCTCATCAACTTTTAAGTACTTTCTAAGCTTTGCGATATAAACATCCATACTTCTAGAAGTAAAGTAGTTATCATCTCTCCAAATTTTAGTTAATGCTAGTTCTCTTGGCATTAAATCATTTTTATGAATCGCTAACATCCGCAACAATTTACTTTCCTTTGGTGATAACTTTATTGGTTCTGCATCTTTACCAATAGACAAGTGACGTAATTTAGAATTGAAGAAAAATGAACCAATATTAAATTCAAATTCTTCTGATTCTTTAGATTTATCACTATCTTTTCTCTGTAAAATTGCTTTTATTTTATGTAATAAAACTTCAGAGTCAAAAGGTTTATTTAGATAATCATCAGCACCTACAGAATATCCTTTTAAGACATCTTCTTTTAATGTTTTAGCGGTTAAAAAAATAATTGGTACCTCTTTATTGGTTCCTCTAATATCTTGTGCTAAAGAAAAACCATCTTTTCTAGGCATCATTACATCTAAAATACATAAATCATAATCACTGTTTTTAAACATAATTAAACCTTCTATGCCATCTTTTGCGTGTGTAACATTATAATCGTTTAACGCCAAATAATCTTTTAAAACGGTTCCAAAATTTGGATCGTCTTCTACTAATAAAATCTTTTTACTTCCCATTTTGTATACTTTTTAAATTAAAGGTAATTTTACCGTGAATATGCTTCCTGCTCCCTTTTCACTCTCAACAAAAACTGTTCCATGATGTTTTTCTACAATTTCTTTTACGTACGCTAATCCTAAACCATGACCTTTTACATCATGTATATTTCCTTTTTGTTCTCTATAAAATTTATCGAAAACTAATTTGAGTGCTCCTTTACCCATACCAATTCCATTATCTTTAATTTTAAAGATAAAAAACTTGTTCGTACTTTCTGTATACACTTCAATTCTAGGGTTTTCTTTTGAATATTTAATAGCATTTTCTAACATGTTTACAATTACATTAGTTAAATGAAATTCATTACCTGAAATCTCTGAAATGATCGCTTCAAAATGGGTATCTATAGTTCCATTTCTATCATTAACTAACAAACTAACATGACTAATCGCATCCTCTATCGTGTCGTGGATATCAATCATTTCTTTACTGATATCTAATTGATTTTTTTCTAATCTAGAAATACGCAATACATTTTCTACTTGTGTATGCATCCTTTTATTTTCATCACGAATCATTTCTATATACCGTAAAACTTTTTCTTGATTATTCAAAATTTTAGGATTTCTAATAGAATCAATAGCTAAATTAATTGTAGCAATAGGCGTTTTAAATTCATGCGTCATATTATTTATAAAATCAGTTTTAATTTCTGATATTTTTTTCTGCTGAATTAGTTGGTATAATGAACTTGAAAAGGCAATAATAATTATCAAAATAAAAAATAACGACAACAATAAAATATTTGAAATGCCCCCAAGAATATGCTCATTCTTCTCTGGAAATGTTACATACAAGAAATATTCTGGTTCATTGGATGAATTATAAAATAATGGATAAGGATAACTATCTTTTTTATTTATTGTGTAATAACCCGATTTTAACTTTGTTGCTAAACCATCTTTACTATAAACACCATATTTAAACTCCAAACTGATATCTCTTTTCTTTAATTCATCTTTTATCGTCTCATTTAACTCTCTATTGTTTAATCTCTTATGAATTGGATTAATTCTGTTATAATCTTTAAACCATTCTGCAAACTGACTTTCTTCAATATTGGTTAATCTTTTGGTAAAGGAGTATCTTTTTTCATCTACATTAGAAAATAAATTATCTGGACCTTTAATTAATCTGGATTGAAAAAAATCTTTTTTACCAGTTACTCTTTTAAAAATAAGAGAATCACTACCTAAAAAATCAGCTGGGATTTCAAAATTTTCCTCTAGAATTGTAGAACCAAAAGAAATTTTTTGATTATTCGTAGTATCAATTTCTTGAAAAAATAAACTTTTTATTTGAGCATCATTTGCTAAAACTGCATTTTTAATAATCCCCTCAAACTTTTTATTGAAAAGATCCCTTTCTTTTTCATTAATTCTTTCCGAAACACTTCCCAATGATTTTTGAACATCATTCTTAAATTGTTCTTTCTTACTTTCTACTGCATTATTAATCCAATAGAGTTGAACAGCAATAATTCCTATCAAGGAAATGCTCATTAATAAAACAATAAGAACAAATATTTTTTTGCCCATAATATCAAAGTTAAGCTATTCAGAATTTTAAATTCACGTTTTTTACGTTGATTAGCAAATTTACTTCAATTTTAAGACCTTTTTAACAAAATCACTGAAGATATTTAAAAAGAACTACGTTTTTCTGTTAAAATATTATGAATTTTATTTACTTGAGTTTTAGTTTCATCAAGATTTTCGTTACAAATTATGTAGTTCGATTGTACTATTTTCTTTGAATCATTCCATTGATTCTTCATTCTGCTTTCAACTACTTCTTTTGTGGAAGAATCTCGTAAAATAACACGCTCAATTTTAGTATTTACATTCGCATAAACCGTAATGATATAATCGCAAAGTAGATTGCTTCCGCTTTCGAATAGAATGGCATTTTCGTAAATAATATATGTTTTATCAATATTTTTTTTAATAAAGTCTTGAAAGTGTTTTTTAACTTCTGGGTGAACAATTGCGTTTAAAATTGATAATTTTTCTTTATCATTAAATACAATTTCAGAAATATAATTTCTATTCAATTTTTGATTTACAAAAGAGGATTCTCCAAATTGTTTGATTAGTTTTTTTTTTATAATTTCTGAGGAGTTCATTAGTTTTTTCGCCTCAATATCAGCAATGTAAATTGCTACATCATTAAATTTTGAAAAGAGTTTTGCAACAGTGGTTTTCCCACTTCCTATACCACCTGTTAAACCAACTATCATGAGCTATTTTTGAATTAAGAAGTCTATTTTTTTCGGAATAATTTTAACACTTTTAATAAAAACTGGTTCTAAAATAACTTTAGGAATCAAATACCCTAAGTTATTCTTTTCAGAAATTAAGTAATCACATTCTACCTTAAAAGATGCTTCAGATATTTTTGAAAAATTTGATAACGCAACCACAAAAATAACTTCTACTTTTTCAGAAAGTGTTGTTAAATTAATATTTTTTGGAAGATTTTTAGTTGTAAAGGGTATTTGTAATTTACCCTCTGTAAACTTATCTACATTTCCCGAAATTGTTATTTTTTGTGCACTATACTTAAAATTATTATTTAATTTTAAAACTGATACTTCTTCTAAAAAATTAGATTTCACATCATTTAACTTTAACTCACTTAATTCTAAGTAGTCAATTTTTTTTACCTGAGCTTCTGGCCCAGAAATAACGATTGAATCTGGTGAAATTTTTATTTCATTTAAAAGATCATAACCTACATGATAATTAATCTCTAAATTTGGTTTTACAGCTACTCTTTTTGAAGTTAAGACTCCTAGATTTAAATAGATAGTATCTTGTAAAATCTCTTTCAATTCAACTCCAAAAAGTAATTGTTTTTGAATTTTAGTCACTTGACTCTTAGTTAAAAAATAAAATTTAGAATGTCCTTTTCTTTTTAATTTAGAGGCTTCTAATTGTATCTTTTTATTTTTAAATTTAGATCTAAGTATTTTAAAGCCAGATGCTTTTACAGTAATATCTATATTATTAATTGGTGTTTCTTGCAGTAGTTTATTTTGAGGAATATTTTTATAATTTACTGCATAAGTAATAACTGTAGTGTACTCTTTAGAAAAAGTAATTAGAAACCAAATTAAAAAAGAAGCCACTAAAAAACTAATAAAGGTTTTTGGTATTTTTTTGAAATTTTTCACCTAATAATTCTGAATTTATCTGCAATCTAATGAAAAGTAATAAACAAAAAAAATGAGCTTTCACTAATTAAAGAAAAGCTCACTTAGTAAAATTTTAAATACTTTATTTTTTAACGGCTGGTGCTACATATTTTTGACTTAATTCCATTGAAATTGCAGAACGTTCAAATTTTATTTTCCCGGCTCCTGTTTCTATAGTAACCGTGTTATCCCCAGCATTTAATTCTACAATTTTTCCATGAATACCACTAGAAGTAACAATTTTTGTTCCTTTTTTTATTTCTGCCTGAAAAGATTTCTCTTTTTTCTGACGATTCATTTGTGGCCGTATCATAAAAAAATATAAAACGCCAATCATTGCTATAAAAGGTAACATAGAAGATAAACTTCCGGCATCGAATTGCAATACTATTATTGAAATCATACTTGTCTTTTTCCTTTTGGTGTAACCATTCCTTTAATTGTCAAAATCTCTCTTCCAGCTTCAGTGTTTGTGGTTAAAGTTACCGTTTTTTGTTGTCTATTTGGTTTCCCACTTGTATTGAACCTTACTTTTACATCACCCGTTTCTCCTGGTTTAATAGGTTCTTTGGGCCATAAAGGAACTGTACAACCACAAGATGCTTTTGCGTTTGTAATGACTAAATCTGTTTTACCAGAATTGGTTACTTTAAATACGGTTTCTACAAAGTCTCCTTCATTTACAGTACCAAAATCGTAAACCTCCTTATCAAAAGAAATAGAAGCTGTACCTTTTTTAATTTCTGTATCTCTAAAATTGGCTTTAGTCAAATTTTCTTTTTTAATTTTTCCTGTTGCTTTTGAATTACCATCGGCACAAGAGACAAATACGTTCGCAGAAATAATAAATGCAAACAAAATCGTTAATTTTTTCATGATGTTTAAATTTTGGGTAAAAATACTAAATTAATTCACTAAAACAATAATTTACAATAAGCCTCTGCCTATTTTAACAATTCTTTTATTATTAATAAATTCTTTAGACACTTTATCTAAAACTCCATTAATAAAATAACTACTTTTTTCTGTAGAGTAATCTTTAGAAATTTCTATATACTCATTAATAGTGACCCTTGTTGGTATTGACGGAAAATTAATAAACTCGGAAATTGCCATTTTAATCAAAATCATGTCTATATCCGCAATCCTATCAGTTTCCCAATTTGGAGTTTTCTCTGCAATATCTTGTTCGTAAGTTTTCTGTTTTAAAACCGTTTTCTTAAATAATGCCGAAACAAAATCTTCATCATTTTTATCTTTATACAAACTTCCCACTACAAAGATTGCAATTTCTTTATGTTTACTTAAAGATTTCACAACCCAAGTATTAACAAAAGGAATATCATCAACCCAAGAAATCATCTCACCTTCATAATACTCTGCTAATTTTTGATTAGGAGCAACAATTTCTTTAAAGAAATCAATAACAAAAGCTTTGTCTACCTTAAAAGAATCTTCAACTGTATCTAAATATTTTTTATATAAATCACTTTTTTGTAATTCTTCAAAAATAATTTTCACATACTCGTCATTTAATTCCCAGTTTTTAAGATTATTCATCTCAATATAACTTTCAACACTTATGCTTTCTGCAATTGCATTAATAACTTTATTATCTATAAATTTAGTATTGGGTTTTAAATCTTCTTTTGTAGCAAGAATTTTATTTTTGGCTAGCGCCATTTTTTTTGCAGCTAATTTTTGAACTTCAGCCAAAAGTTGAAGGTTTAAAACGTACAAATCAAACATTTTTAAAATACTATGTTTTAAAAATTTTTCTTCTCTAATGATATCGTCATTATGAGATTGCTGCATAGCATATACAGATTGCATTACTTTAACTCGAATATGTCTTCTGTTAATCATGGTAAAGAACTTAGATAAATTGGGTTTTTTTTCCACTGCAAAAGTAGTCTTAATTTAGTTTTTCATCACGCATTTTTTAATTCTTTTTTTTAGAAAATTTATCTTTATGAAACTCGTATATTCGTGCTTTATTTCTTAATTCAAATTTTCTTTGAGAGCACTACAATATTTAAACAAATATTTTTCTAAATACAAATGGCGCATTTTAATAGGATTGCTAATTACAATCTTATCTAAACTTTTGTCTTTAAAAATACCGCAAATAATTAGAGACTCTTTAAATGTAGTAGAAGATTATCATAATAATGTTGTTACCGATATTGCTGTTGTTAAAGATCAACTACTAATAAATGTGCTCATTATTATTGGAATTGCTTTATTGGGTGGAGTTTTAACTTTTATAATGAGGCAAACCATCATTGTTACTTCTAGATTGATTGAGTTCGATTTAAAGAACGAAATCTATCAACAATATCAAAAATTATCACTGAACTTTTATAAAAAAAATAGAACTGGTGATTTAATGAACAGAATTAGTGAAGATGTTTCTAAAGTTAGAATGTATGTAGGTCCTGCAGTGATGTATAGCATGAATATGATTGTACTCTTTGCTGTTGGTTTTTCACAAATGGTTCAGGTTGATTTGAAACTAACCTTGTATACGCTAATTCCTTTTCCTGTTTTATCAATATCCATTTTTATTTTAAGTAAAATTATTCATAAAAGAAGTACTGTGGTTCAAGAGTATTTATCAAAATTAACCACTTTTAATCAAGAGTTTTTCTCTGGAATAAATGTTGTAAAATCATACGGAATTGAAGCTTCTATTATTAAAGATTTTGATGTAATTTCTGACGCTAGCAAAGACAAAAACATTCATTTACACAAGGCTAATGCACTCTTTTTCCCTTTAATGCTTTTATTAATCGGAATTAGTAATTTGTTGGTTATTTACATTGGAGGAAATCAATATATCAATGGTGAAATCCAGATAGGTGTAGTGGTTGAATTTATGCTGTATGTAAACATTTTAACGTGGCCAGTTGCAGTAGTTGGTTGGGTAACGTCTATGGTTCAACAAGCAGAAGCATCACAAGCAAGAATAAATGAATTTTTAAAACAAGTTCCTGAAATTCAAAATAACAACTCTGCATCTACAGAAATTAAGGGTAAAGTAACTTTTAAAAATGTTACTTTTAAGTATGATGATACAAATATTACGGCTTTAAAAAACATTAATTTTACTGTAAATTCGGGTGACACTTTAGCTATTTTAGGAAAAACAGGTTCGGGAAAATCAACTATTATTGAGCTAATTTCTAGACTGTATGATACCACCGAAGGACTTATTTTATTGGATAACAAACCTATTAAAGAGGCTAACTTAAATGATGTTAGAAGCCAGATTGGCTTTGTGCCTCAAGACCCCTTTTTATTTTCTGATACAATTGGTAATAATATTAAATTTGGAAAGGAAGATGCCACTGATGCAGAAATTATTGCAGCTGCAAAAAATGCTGTTGTTCATAATAATATTATTGAATTTACGAATGGTTATAACACCATTCTTGGTGAACGTGGAGTAACATTATCTGGAGGTCAAAAACAACGAGTTTCTATTGCTCGAGCTATTATTAAAAATCCTAAAATTTTAATTTTTGATGATTGTTTATCAGCAGTAGACACAGAAACTGAAGAAAAAATACTATCAAACTTAGAAAATATTTCTAAAAATAAAACTACGTTTATAATCAGCCACAGAGTTTCATCTGCAAAAAATGCGGATAAAATTATTATTTTAGATGCCGGAGAAATTACACAACAAGGAACTCACAATCAATTAATAACACAGGAAGGATATTACAAAGAGTTGTATGAACAGCAACTTTTAGAAAAAGAATTTTAATCTTTAACATGGCTACGTAAAATATTTTGTTAGATTTGTTAAGTATTACAACTAATTTATAACTACTATTAAAAAGAATTATGGCAGAGAGAGTTGAACAAGAAGAAATTTTTTCACAAGTATTAAGAGCTGGAAGAAGAACCTATTTTTTTGACGTTAGAGCAACAAAAGCAGATGATTATTACTTGACAGTAACGGAAAGCAAAAAATTTACACATGATGATGGTACTTTCCATTATCAAAAACATAAAATTTATTTATACAAAGAAGATTTTACAGATTTTCATGAAATGTTAAGTAAAGCTACCAATTACATTATTAACGAAAAAGGAAACGAAGTAATTAGCGAGCGTCATCAAAAAGATTATAAGAAAGAAGAAACCTCTACAGAAGAAACAACTTCAACAGACAGTTTTACGGATGTTTCTTTTGATGATATCTAAAGATCTTAGAACATTATATTTGAATTATTAGTAAAAATATCTTCATTCAAATAAACTATTTCAATTCAAATTCAATTTACATTGAAAAAATCGTGAGCTAAGGTGTTTACGATTTTTTCTATAAAACACGTTTCATTACTTTACTCTTTGACACAGTTTCTTCCCATTCATTTTTTGGATTACTATCTTTTGTAATGCCTCCACCAACAAAAAGTGAAACATTATCATCAAGAATATTCATACATCTTAAATTCACAAACAAAGAAGAATTTTCAGTTTCAATTTTATTCTTTTGTAAATTTAATTCACCCAAAAAACCAGTATAAAAACTTCTACTGTAAAACTCATTTGCTAAAATGAACTTTTTAGCATTTCCCCTTGGTAAACCGCAAACTGCAGGCGTTGGATGCAAAGCTCTAATCAACGTTTTCAATGTTGAGTTCTCATTTAGTTCTCCTGTAAC
The DNA here is from genome assembly GCF_900106075.1 of Polaribacter sp. Hel1_33_78. NCBI lineage: Bacteria > Pseudomonadati > Bacteroidota > Flavobacteriia > Flavobacteriales > Flavobacteriaceae > Polaribacter > Polaribacter sp. Hel1_33_78. The sequence continues at coordinate 1,490,475 of NZ_LT629794.1, read as the reverse complement.
TTTAGTTCTTAAATGTAATAGGCTACCGGCTTTTATCGTTTCTTTTTTATCAATTTTTAAGTTTGATGAAATTCCTGTTAATTGACTTTCAATAAAATCGGTAACCAATTGTTGCTCTTCTAATTCTTTACTTTTCCAAACGATATTTTTAGTATTTTCATAAACTTGAGTCCCTGCCAAAGACATGGTTTTAAAAGTGTTATTCTCAATATTTAATAGCGTTTCTGGAGTTGCACCAAGCCACAAACCTATTTTAGGATGAAACCAAACGTATACAAATGCATTCTGATACGTTTGCAGTAATTTTTGATAGGTTTTAATAAGATTGAAATCACTTATTTCTAAGTCTTCTTTTCTAGAAATAACTACTTTTTTTAAATCATTATTACTGATTACTTCAATCGTTTTATCAACTAATTTTATATGTTGTTCTTGAGAGCTATCATTATTACAAAAATCCTTCTCTTTAAATTTAATTGCATCAAAAGAGAGATCTTCCGAAATAAATTCGGAGTTATTTATTGGAAATAAAATTGCTTTTTGTTGATTATCAAAAGGCGCAAATACAAATCCTTTTTCAGAAAAATCATCTACAAAAAACAAGGAGTCATTATCCATAAAAAAACCAGAGATAACCGCTTCATTAGGTTTTCTATAAGCTACAAAAGGGGTTTTCTTATGATAGGAATTCGTTATTTTTTCAAAAATATTCAAGCTACTTTTTATCTAAAACAATGTTAGTTAATTTACAAATAGAAATTAGATTGTCATCCTCATCAACAATTTTAATTTCCCATAAATGTGTAGTTCTCCCTTTATGTATTGGTCTTGCAACACCAAAAACAACTCCCTCCTTTTTACTTTTTAAGTGATTAATACTTAGCTCAATTCCTTTAACAATTTTTGTTTTTGTGTCAATAAAAAGAGCAGAAGCACAACTACCTACTGTTTCGGCTAAAGCAGCCGTTGCACCTCCATGCAAAATTCCATAAGGTTGATGAACCCTAAAATTTACAGGCATTTTTGCTGTAACATAATCATTACCAACATCTACAAACTCAATTTCTAAAGTTTGCATCAACGTATTTTTGTTGAGATTGTTTAAAGTTTCTAAAGTTTTTATTTTATCCATCAACATGAAATTTAAATAGTAAAAATACATATAATTTATTGTACTTTTACGCCAATATTTTGATCAATTTTTATGTATAAAATTCGTGTTATATTAGATACCAAAGAAGATGTAATTAGAACTCTTTTAGTTGATGACGGTATTAATCTAAAAGATTTACATACCATCATCACAAAAGCTTTTGGTTTTAAAGGTCAAGAAATGGCTTCTTTTTACAAAACCGATAATGAATGGAGTCAAGGAGAAGAAATTCCTTTATTTAACATGGCAGAAGCAGGTGAAGAAATTTCAATGCAAACCTGCATTTTAGAGGAAACTTTACCTGAAGTAAATAGTAAACTAATTTATGTTTATGATTTTTTAAATATGTGGACTTTTTATGTAGATATTATAGAGATTTCATTAGACGAAAGAGAAGATTTGCCCCAAACCATTTTATCCATAGGCGAAATCCCTGAAGATGCACCAGAAAAAGAATTTGTTGCAGAAAAATTAAATAATGAATTTGGTGATGAAGAAGATATTGATGATGAATTTGGTCATTTCGATGATTTCGATTATAATGAATATTAATAAAATTGTTGAAACAGAAATTACTTAATTGTTTAACGCTCTTTTACTCAACTTTTTTTTCTTTCAATTTAACAATTAAAGCTGAGCACAATTCAACTTTCTTATGTAACAAAATTGTAGCTTAGTCGTCTTACTTCTTATAACTGACTAAAACAATTTCATTGGAAACTATATTATCACTTAAAAACCTCGATAAAAAATTTGGACAAGTTCATGCTGTAAACAATCTTTCTTTTGATATACAAAAAGGAAATGTTTATGGAATTCTAGGTCCAAATGGAAGTGGAAAATCTACCACCTTAGGTATTATTTTAAATGTTGTAAACAAAACTTCTGGCGAATTTTCTTGGTTTGACGGAAAATTATCTACCCATGAAGCATTAAAAAAAGTTGGAGCCATTATTGAGCGCCCAAACTTTTATCCTTACATGACAGCTGCTCAAAATCTGAGATTAATTTGTAAAATTAAAGGAATATCAGCAGATAAAATTGATGAAAAATTAAAAGTTGTAAACCTTTTTGAGAGAAGAGATAGTAAGTTTAGAACATTCTCTTTAGGAATGAAACAACGTTTGGCAATTGCTTCTGCATTGTTAAATGACCCAGAAATTTTAATTTTAGATGAGCCTACAAATGGTTTGGATCCGCAAGGGATTCATGAAATTCGTCAAATTATAACAGAAATTGCAAGTAGCGGAACAACTATTTTATTAGCATCGCACCTTTTAGATGAAGTTGAAAAAGTGTGTTCTCATGTTGTTGTGATTAGAAATGGTATAAAACTTTATAGTGGCAGCGTTGATGAAATGACTGCTTCTAATGGTTTATTTGAGCTAAAGGTTGATGAAAATGAATATGAGCTCATAAAATTATTAGAAAATCATAATGCTATTGGGAAAGTTACTAAAGAGCTTGAAACCTTAATTGCCACTTTAAAAAGTGACATTTCATCTACAGAAATTAATAAATACTTGTTTGATAAAGGATTTGTGCTGTCTCATTTGGTAAAACGTAAACCAAGTTTAGAGCAACAATTTTTAGATTTAACCAACAACAACTAATCAACTAAAAGATAAAGTCATGTTTAGACTACTTACGATAGAATTTTATAAATTAAAACACAATACTGCCAGTAAAGTATTATCCATTATCTATTTTACATTACTAACCTCTATTGCATTAATTGCGGCAATAAAGTTTGATATTGGCCCAATAAAGTTTCATTTAGCAGAAATGGGTATTTTTAATTTTCCATATATCTGGCACTTTAACACCTATGTAGCTGCTATTTTAAAATTCTTTTTATTACTAGTCATTGTTTCTATGATGGCAAATGAGTATAGTTTTAAAACATTAAAACAGAATTTAATAGATGGTTTAAGTAAAAAAGAATTTATTTTATCCAAATTCTATGCTGTAATTGCTTTTGCTTTAATATCCACTATTTTTGTATTTGTAGTTTCACTAATCTTAGGATTATCTTATTCTGATTATAATGAACTATCAATTATTACATCAGGTTTAGAATATCTATTGGCCTTTTTTATTAAACTTGTTGGTTTTTTCTCTTTTGGATTATTTCTAGGAATACTTGTAAAGAGATCTGCTTTTGCTGTTGGTGCAATGTTAGTTTGGTTAATTGGAGAAAATATGCTAAAAGGATATTTATACTGGCAATTTAAAGGAACTGAACAAACTGGAGATAAGGTTGATTCTATTATGCAATTTCTACCTCTTGAAGCAATGTCTAATTTAATAAAAGAACCTTTTTCTAACTTAAATGCTGTTAGATCTGCAGCAAATACAATGGGTGAAACTTTTACAAAAAGTTATGCTGTAGAGTTTTCTAACATAGCAATAGTTGCTGTTTGGACTTTTATATTTATTTACTTGTCTTATGCATTGTTAAAAAAGAGGGATTTATAATACTTTTTAAATATATTTGACTCTAAGTAATGAAACAACGTCAAATGAAGAATTTTTTACCGCTATTCCTAATTTTTTTTACATTAAATACATTTTCTCAAAAAGAAGCTAACTTTTGGTATTTTGGAGAAAATGCAGGTCTAGATTTTAGTACAAATCCTCCAACAGCCCTTACTGATGGGAAAATTAATACGCTTGAAGGCTGCTCTACATTTTCTGATAAAGAAGGTAATTTATTATTTTATTCTGATGGAATAACAGTCTACGATAAAAACCACGAGGTAATGAAATATACCGACGGTTCTTTAGCCAATGATTTAAAGGGAGACCCTTCTAGTACACAGTCTGGTATGATCATCCCAAAACCAGAATCAACATCAATTTATTATTTATTTACAGTAGACGACGGTCCAAGTAATGTAGGAAATATTACCGAAGATGGAAAAGGTTTAAATGTCTATACCATAGATCTATCTAATGGTATAGGAGAAATAACAGAAGGACCTACAGATTTATCTGACGGAAAATTTAATGATTGGGAAGAAAAAGTTGCTGCCGTAAAAGGACAGGATTGCAGCACTTATTGGGTAGTATCCGTTGTTAATAATCAATTTTATTCTTACTTCATTGATGCAAGTGGATTACAAACAACCCCAGTAATATCTTCCGTTACTACCTCATCCCAAAGAAGGGGTTATTTAAAGTTATCACCAGATGGCACTAAATTAGCCATCGCCAATCAATCTGACGATGGGCAAAACTCTGCTATTTTATATGATTTCAATAACCAAACCGGAGAAGTAACTAATAATGAAACTTTTGTCATTAATGGAATCAATGATGGTGAAGCCTATGGCATAGAATTTTCTATAGATTCTAAAAAACTATATATTTCTACAGTATCTAGTTTTAGAGGAACTTTATTTAGACCAGCTGTAACATACAAACTTTTTCAATTTGATTTAACTGAAACAAACATTCCTAATTCTAAAGCAATAATTCATCAACAAATTGGCGGTAGTGCTGAATATCCAGAGGGTGGCTTTAGAGGGGCATTACAACTCGGCCCTGATGGAAAAATTTATGCCACCATCCCTGAAGCTTACTTCAATGGTTTTGCTCCTTTTCTCGATGTCATAGAAAACCCTACAGCCAATGCTGCTGATATTATATTTAAAAAAAATGCAATAGACCTAAAAGGTAAATTTTCTACCCAAGGTCTACCTCCATTTATATCTTCTTTATTATTACCCATTGAAATAAAAGATGAGGATACAAATAATGTCATAAATAATCAAGATTTACAATTTTGTGAAGGGCAGAATAAAACCATAGTTCCAGCTGATGTTACAGGACAAAATATAAAATATACTTGGACTTTTGATAATGGAACTAGTACTATAGAAATCCCTTCTTCTGGACCAGATTACAAATTAATACTGTCTAATATTACTGAAAATGATAAAGGAGTTTATGCCTTAAAAATAACTTTAGAAGACGATTGTGGAAACAATACTGAATATAATGGGACTTTTACCGTAGATGTTTTTGAAGCAGCAACTGCAACAAAACCAAATGATATTATTTTTTGTGACACAGATAGAGATGGGTTTAATTCTTTTGATTTACAAGATGATAGTGCCGGTGAATTAAAAGATAAAATCTTAACAGGATTAGAGAGCTCTAAATTTGATGTTTTATATTTTTCAGACAGTGATGATGCAAATTCTGGAGATAATGCTTTACCAAATCCATACACAAACACAACGGCATTTAGTTCACAAATAATTTATGCCAGAGTGCAAAACAAAAATGCACCTAAAGCTTGTTTTGCTATTACAGAATTTACGTTAGCCATTACCGATTTACCTGTTGCTATTCAACCAGAACCTTATAGAATCTGTGATAACTTAGAAAGTGGTCTTGATACAGATGGAATCATAAATACATTTATTTTAAACACTAAAGATTCAGAAATTCTTGGAACTTTAGATGGAATTCAATATCCTGTTAGTTATCATTCAACTCAAAATGGTGCAGAAACAAATGATATTGCTACTATAATCGATAAAAATAATTTTTATTCTGTAACCGACTCTCAACAAATTTTTATTCGAGTTGAAAACAAAGATAATACAGCTTGTTACGATGCCAACAAAACTTTAGATTTAATTGTAGATCCTTTGCCGGTTTTAAAAAACAACCCTGAATTAGAGCAATGTATAAGTGCTAATGACAATAATCCAACAGTGAATTTAACCAACGCTGAAATAAATATTTCTGAAACGACAAATGCTACTTTTGAATATTTTGAAGATGCTACTGCAACTTCTCAAATTACAAATACAACTTCATACCCCGTTCAAGTAAATACTTTACAATCTGTTTTTGTCAGAGTTACGTCACAATTTGGTTGTCCTAGAAATCTCGTAGAGTTAAAAATAAATGTGGGGAAAACTCCAGATAATCCTTACAATGAAATTCAACCTTCTGTCTGCGACGATTTTTTAGATGCTGATGGAAATGATTCTGCTGCTAATTCTGATACAGACAAAATAACGAACTTTTATTTGGATAGAAATGCCATTATTACTGGAATTGATCCTCCCATAAACACAGAAGTTTTTTTCTATGAAAATGCTGATGATAGAAATAACACTTTAAATGAAATCGATATCACTAATTACAGAAATGATATCACTAAAATTGACATCACTACTATTGCTAGCGGTATTCAGTTTCCTATTTATTATAAAATATTAAGTACCATAAACAATAATTGTGAAGGTTTAGGCGAATTTTATTTACAAATAAATACAACTCCAATTGCAAGTAATAGCACTCTTTCCCCAATCTTAGAATGTGACACTGGTGAAATTGATGGAAATTATACAAATGGAAGCAACCGAAATATTGATTTAAATCAAAAAATTGACGAACTTTTTCTTGGAACTGGTCAAAATAAAAATGACTTTGAGGTAACTTTTTATAAAACTGCACTTGCTGCTTTTTCTGGAGATACAAATAGTACTGATTACATAGATACTCCTACCCAATTTACAAATGATGTTCCTACTGGGTTCTCTGAGAGTGATATTGTGACTCAAACAATTTTTATAAACATGCAAAATATAGTATCAGGCTGTGCAAATCCTCATACTAGTTTTGACATCATTATCAATCCTTTACCAATAATCACTAATCCAATTCCTGTTTTAGCCGTCTGTGATCTTGGAATAAAAGATGGTGATGTTAGAAATGGTCTAGCCCAAAATATTAATATCTCAATCAGAGATGTCGATATTTTAGGAACTAAAAATCCTAATGATTTTACAATCACCTATCATAAAAACCAGACTGATTTAGAAGATTTATCGTCAACAGGAATAGACAAAAATAGCTATGATTCTGACCCTACAAGAGTAACAATTAATGCAACTTCAAAAATTAGTGAGGAAAGTTTATTAATCAGAATTGTAAACAATAATACTGGATGTGTTTTTGATCAATCAACACTTACTGTCGTTGTAAACCCAGAGCCAATCAGTGAAATTATTTCTAACCTTTCTGAATGTGATAATAATGAGGATGGTGATGATGCAAATGGAATTATTCAAACTATTGATTTAGATGGGAAAATTACAGAGATATTAGGAACTTCTCAAGATCCGGATGATTTTATCGTTACCTTCCATGCCAACCCTGCAGACGCTTCAACTGGCAATAGCGCTATAGATTCTCCTTACACGAACTTAAATGCAACAGAAACGATTTTTGTACGTATCCAAAATAAAGCAACCTTGTGCATAAATGATGATGCATCTTTTGATGTTATTATTAATCCTTTACCAGATTTCACCGCAACAACTCCACAAATTTTATGCTTAAATAATTTACCTTTAAATATTGCGGTAGAAAATGCAATGAATGTCTATTCATATGTTTGGAAAAATATAGATGGAGATACAATAAGCACAGCTGATAATGTTAATGTTACAGTTGGCGGAACTTATACAGTAGCAGCAACCTCAACCAATGGAACATTGTGCACAAGAGAGGAAACTATTACAATAAGCGAATCTAGTATCGCAACCTTAGAAATGAATTTTGTTACTATTGTTGATGAATCTAATAATATTGGTAGTCAAAATAATTTATCAATCTCTATTGACACCATCAATAACAATTTAGGTCCGGGAGATTATCAGTTTGCAATTCTAAATACTGATGACAATATGAGAACTCCTTTTGCTGGATATCAAGAGGAACCGATTTTCCAAAACTTAGAAGGGGGTATTTATGAAATTATTGTCAATGACAAAAACGGTTGTTCTCCAGACACAAAGTTATTAGTTTCCGTAATTCAATTTCCTAAATTCTTTACACCAAATTCTGACGGAGAGAACGATTATTGGTTGGTTAAAGGGGCTAATAAAACTTTTTATCCTAATAGTAGTATTAATATTTTTAATAGGTATGGAAAACTAGTTGCACAACTGCAAATTGATGAACAAGGTTGGGACGGCACATATAACGGAAAAACACTTTCTTCTGATGATTATTGGTTTAGCGTTACCTTAATCCCTGCAGATAAAACAAAACCAACTATCAACAAAAAAGGAAATTTTTCATTGATTAGAAAATAAATATTGCTTTTTAAATCTTAAATAAATACGGATACTTTTTTACAAAGTATCCGTATTTTTACCATATGGAATTTAAATTGATATCAGAATTTTCTCCAACAGGAGATCAACCCCAAGCGATTAAAGAACTTGCACAAAATATACTTGGAGGTGAAAAATTTCAAACCTTATTAGGAGTAACTGGTTCAGGTAAAACTTTTACCGTGGCTAATGTTGTAAAGGAAGTCAAAAAACCAACGTTAGTTTTAGCTCATAATAAAACATTAGCAGCTCAATTATATTCGGAGTTTAAACAATTTTTTCCTGAAAATGCTGTAGAATATTTTGTTTCTTATTACGACTATTATCAGCCAGAGGCATACATTCCTGTAACAGGAACCTACATTGAAAAAGATTTATCTATTAATGAGGATATAGAGCGTTTGCGTTTAAGCACCACCTCTTCCCTACTTTCTGGTAGACGAGATGTTTTAGTTGTGGCCTCAGTTTCTTGTTTATACGGAATTGGAAATCCTACAGAATTTAAGAAAAACGTAATTCCTGTTGAAGTTGGTCAGCAAATAGAACGTACAAAATTTTTACACCAACTTGTTCAAAGTTTATATTCTAGAACAGAAGTAGACATTAAAAGTGGAACTTTTAAAGTTAAAGGTGATGTGGTAACTATATATCCTTCTTATGGTGATAATGGATATAGGATACACTTTTTTGGAGATGAAATTGAAGAAATAGAATCTTTTGATTTAGAGAGCAACGCAATAATTGAAAGCTTTCAAGAACTCACTATTTATCCTGCAAACCTCTTTGTAACTTCTCCTGATGTTTTACAAAATGCCATTCATCAAATCCAAGAAGATATGATGAAACAAGTTGATTATTTTAAGGAAATAGGCAAACATTTAGAAGCAAAACGTCTAAAAGAACGCACAGAATTTGATCTTGAAATGATTCGTGAACTTGGATATTGTTCAGGAATTGAAAACTACTCACGTTATTTAGATGGTCGTAAACCTGGAACAAGACCTTTCTGTTTGTTAGACTATTTTCCTGATGATTACTTAATGGTAATTGATGAAAGCCATGTAACTATTCCACAAACTCATGCCATGTATGGAGGCGATAGAAGTAGAAAAGAAAACTTGGTCGAATATGGATTTAGATTACCTGCAGCTATGGACAATCGTCCTTTGAAATTTGATGAATTTGAAGCGATACAAAATCAAACCATTTTTGTAAGCGCAACTCCTGCAGATTACGAACTGCAGAAAACAGAGGGCGTATTTGTAGAACAAATAATTAGACCAACGGGTTTATTAGATCCAATTATAGAAATTCGCCCAAGTTTAAATCAAATCGATGATTTAATTGAAGAAATTCAGATTCGTGTTGAGAAAGACGAACGGACTTTGGTTACAACCTTAACTAAAAGAATGGCAGAAGAACTAACAAAATATCTTGCTAGAGTTGATATTCGATGTAGATACATTCATTCTGATGTAGATACTTTAGAGCGTGTGGAAATCATGCAAGATTTACGTAAAGGTTTATTTGATGTTTTAATTGGCGTAAATCTTTTAAGAGAAGGTTTAGACTTACCAGAAGTATCTTTGGTTGCTATTTTAGATGCTGATAAAGAAGGTTTTCTAAGAAGTCATAGATCTATAACACAAACAGTGGGTAGAGCAGCGAGAAACATCAATGGTTTAGCAATTTTATATGCTGATAAAATGACCAATAGCATGCAAAAAACTATCGATGAAACAGACAGGAGAAGAGAAAAGCAAATAGCATATAATTCTAAACACAACATCACTCCTACTCAGATTAACAAAAAAATTGATGACACCTTATCTAAATCTGCAGTTTCTAGTTATCATTATGATAATGCAAAACAAGTTGCTGCTGAACAAGATTTACAGTACTTACCAAAAGAAGAAATAGAGAAACGTATTAGACAGAAACGCAAGCATATGGAAGCTGCAGCGAAAGAATTAGACTTTATTGTGGCTGCAAAATTGCGTGATGAAATTGCCGTTTTGAGAGAGCAATTATAACTATTTTTTTTTATTTCTAAAAGATCAAAAATATTGCTTTATTAGATCTATTGAACTTATTTCAGTAACGACTGATAAAAGTCATTGAAATACTGCTATATAAGTGATAACTTTCTCCTGTGCCCAAAAAAGGAATTCGAAAATATTCAAAGTACCTATAAATTAAACATGTATAAACTCAATATTGAAGTAGAGAAAAATCAGCATGCACAAGAATATAGCAGTATTGAGCAAGTTTTAAGAAAAAAAAGAGGAATTTATAATGTTTCTATTTCAGCTTTAGGAGTGATACAAGTGGAGTGGAATGCTCATCAAACAAGTCAATCTGACATTATTAAATCAGTTAAAAAACTAGGTTTAAATATTGTCAGTGTCAAAACTGATAATGAGCAACCGTACAAAAAAGATAGTGCAAACACTTATCTCCATATTCTAGGAGAAAATACGGAACTTTATTTCTCAATTATAAGCGGAATCTGCTGGGTTCTAGGGGTTATTTTTTCTTTTACCTCTATCTCTGATAATATGGCTACCACCCTTTTTATTATTGGAGCTGTCTTCGGAGGTTTTTTTACCTTTATTACTGCGGGTAAAGGTTTACTGAGAAGAAAGTTTCAAATAGATTTTCTAATGGTTTTCGCGGCAATAGGGGCTTCAATTTTAGGTAAGTGGGGTGAAAGTGCTTTATTACTTTTTTTATTTAGTTTGGGCCATGCCTTGGAGCATTATGCCATGAAACGAGCGAGAAAATCTATTACAGCACTTTCTGATTTAGTTCCTAATGTCGCTTTAGTCAAATACAATGGTAGATTGATTGAAGTGCCTGTTGAGCATCTGAATATAGGCGATGTTATTGTTGTCAAACCTAATTCTAAAATCGGAGCGGACGGTGTTGTTGCAGAAGGATCAAGCCCCGTCAATCAGGCATCTATAACAGGTGAAAGTATGCCAGTCGATAAATACTCTTGTCTCAATTGGAAAAATGAAGAAGATATAAAAAAAATACTACCAGAACACAGAGTTTTTGCAGGTACAATGAATGGCAGCGGAGCACTAGAAATTAAAGTCTTGAAGCAAGCAAAGGATAGCACCCTTTCTCGATTAATTACTTTAGTAAAAGAAGCCGAAACACAAAAGTCACCAACACAACACCTCACCGATAAGTTTGAAAAATACTATGTTCCTTCCGTTTTAGTTTTAGTAATATTTTTATTATTCACTTTCCTAGTTATTGATGAAACCTTTCAACAGAGTTTTTACAGAGCCATGTCTGTATTAATTGCTGCTTCCCCTTGCGCATTAGCCATTTCGACTCCAAGTGCTGTATTGGCAGGAATTGCAAAAGCTGCTCATCATGGGGTATTAATTAAAGGTGGTAGACCTCTAGAAGAGTTAGGAAGATTAAGTGCAATTGCTTTTGACAAAACTGGAACGCTAACAGAAGGCAGGCCTACCCTAACACATGCGATTCCATTTGGAACTATTAGTAAAACACATTTATTAAAAGTCGCCATTGCAGTGGAGACATTAAGTGACCATCCTTTGGCTACGGCTATCGTTGAGGGAGGAAAAAAAGAATTAGGAAATATCGATATTCCTGCGGCAGAAAATTTAAAAGCATTAATTGCAAGAGGCATTCAGGCAAATTGGAATGGCTGTTTGGTGCATATTGGGAATCGAAGACTTTTTGAAGAGTTAACTGGGAAAAAAATCCCTCAAGAGATGAACCTAAAAATGTCGGAACTCGAATCAGGTGGACATACCTCTATGATTATTCATCAAGATGACACCTACCTAGGCATTATTTCAGTAATGGATATTGCGCGTCCTGAAGCCATTACAACCCTATCCACTTTAAAAAAAATGGGAATTAAACGAATGATTATGCTCACAGGAGATAATCAAAAAGTAGCGGATGCAATCGCTAAAAATATAGGAATAACCGACCCAATGGGTGATCTACTCCCAGAAGATAAAGTTAAAGCAATAGAACAACTAAAAAAGCGAGAAGGTAGTGTCGCAATGGTGGGAGATGGAGTTAATGATGCTCCAGCCATGGCAAAAAGTACAGTAGGTATTGCTATGGGAGCTGCAGGTTCAGATGTTGCTTTAGAAACAGCAGATATTGCTTTGATGGCCGATAAGCTAGATAATCTTCCATTTGCTATTGGTCTTAGTAGAAAAGCAAAACTAATCATAAAGCAAAACTTAATTATCAGTTTAAGCATGGTCGCTCTTTTAGTTCCTTTGACAATCATGGGAACAATAGCAATCGGACCGGCCGTGGTTGGTCATGAAGGTTCTACCCTATTTGTTGTTATAAATGCTTTGCGGCTATTGAAATATGAAATATAAAAAAGAGTTTATTCAGAAATAATGCAAAACATCATATTTAGCTTTTTCATAATAGAAGAAAAGTACTACATAACTAGTACTTTTTTTCACCCCAAGGAGCACTGGGCGTTTCAATTTCTTTTGTTAAATCGAATTTTACAGAAAAGAACCTATCCGTTCCTATTCTTCTTAAATTATAAGTAAAACTTGTTTCATCTAGAGTAACCCACCAAACATTATTAGAAGCATAAGAAATTAAGCTAGATGTTTCCTGATCTGCTGGAAAAAATTGAATATCTGCTAAACCAGTATTTGGATTAGAACCACCATATTGTGTTATCTTATCTTCAGAACCATCTTTATGTCTATGATCGTGTTTTAAAGTAATTAAGTTATCCTCACTAATTGTAAAAACCCAGGTTCTAGATTTATCATCACCAACAAAAAAAGGAATTCTGATAGTTCTTTCTTGACAAGAACGAACATGCATCACTAATTTTTCTCCTGTAAAACCATCTCCTTCTTTAGCTCCTGCAAGTATTTTTCCTTCATATGCCTTGCCACAATGTTCTTGTAAAGTATTCCAAAATAATACTGAATTTGGTACTTCCTGCGCGATTAATTGTAATGGAAACAGCAATAAAAATAAAATTTTTTTCATGATTTATGCATTATTTGAGCTTCACAATATAAATCAAAAATATCAATATTAAACTTTTTACCTTCAATCAATTTAAAAATAAAAAGCCTCACAAAATTGTGAAGCTTTAAATATATTATAAAAAGAAACTTTTATGAAGCTTCTAAAACTTCTTGCACTTTGTCTGCAGCTTCTTGAAATTCTGTAGCCGAAATAATTTCCATTCCAGAATTGTCAATTAATTCTTTTGCCTCTTTAGCATTTGTACCTTGTAATCTGCAAATGATTGGCACATTAATTTTGTCTCCCATACTTTTGTATGCATCTACAACACCTTGTGCAACTCTATCACAACGAACAATTCCACCAAATATATTTACTAAAATTGCTTTTACAGCAGGGTCTTTTAAAATAATACCAAAAGCAGTTTCAACTCTTTGCGCATCAGCAGTACCACCAACATCTAAAAAGTTAGCAGGTTCACCACCAGATTCCTTAATTAAATCCATGGTTCCCATTGCCAAACCAGCTCCATTTACCATACAACCTACATTTCCATCTAAATCTACATAGTTTAAACCAGCAGCTTTTGCTTCTACTTCAATTGGGTTTTCCTCGCGTAAATCACGCATCGCTGCATAATCTTTATGACGGTATAATGCATTTTCATCCAAAGAAACTTTAGCATCTACAGCCATTATTTTAGAATCTGAAGTTTTTAAAACAGGGTTTATTTCAAACATAGCTGAGTCAGACTTAATATACGCTGTGTATAAAGCTGTCACAAATTTTGTCATTTCCTTAAAAGCCATTCCAGAAAGTCCTAAATTAAAAGCAACTTTACGTGCTTGAAATGGCATAATTCCTAATAAAGGATCTATTTCTTCTGTAAAAATTAAATGTGGCGTTTCTTCTGCAACAGTTTCTATATCCATTCCACCTTCTGTAGAATACATAATCATATTTTTACCAGTAGCTCTGTTTAAAAGTACAGACATATAATATTCATCTGGCTCTGCATCTCCAGGGTAGTACACGTCTTCACAAATTAAAACTTGATTTACCAACTTTCCTTCAGCTGAAGTTTGAGGGGTAATCAACATCATTCCCAAAATATCATCAGAAATACTTAGTACTTGGTCTAAGTTTTTTGCCAACTTTACTCCACCACCTTTTCCTCTACCACCAGCATGAACCTGAGCTTTTATAACATGCCAACCAGTTCCTGTGTCTTCTGTCAGTTTTTTTGCTGCAGCAACTGCTTCAGCAGGAGTGCTAGCAACAATTCCTCTTTGAATTCTAACTCCAAAACTATTTAATATTTCTTTTCCTTGATATTCGTGTAGGTTCATTTGTTTCTTGTTTAAACTGAGCACAAAAATACAAATTCAAAAAAGAAAGTTTACAAATTTTTTGATAAAATTATCTGATGTAAATAATATACAGATTACTACATTTTTCTCGCAGTTGTCTTCGTCTATTTTTTTAATTATTTTCTAATACTTCCGTTTTGAAAACTCAAATTTATTCCGAGATTTAATTACCAGTTAATAGCTGTAAAACTTTAAATCATAATCCAAACGATTTCGAAATTCTATTAAGTAATAATCAACAAACCACTTATGGAAGTGGAGGCTGGAGAACGTTACAGCCCTCACAAAAATTTATCAGATTTAGATTTAATTTTTAATTCCGATATAGATTCTAATTTAGATTTCTTTGAAAACCTCGGCAATTTGTTTGAACAATTGCAAAGACACACGGTTTTTATAAGATTTGTTTATTTTATAGATTATAACAAACTAAAAGCTGTATTTTAACTCATAAGTGTCCACTATCTTCAATAAAAATGGATCTACTTCGCAAAGTATATCCGTTTTTTTATACATTCGTATTTCGATATAAAAATTATGATTGTAGGTAAAAACATCCATAAATACTTTGGAGATATTCAAGTTTTAAAAGGCCTTGATTTACATATTAAAAGAGGAGAAATAGTTGCTATTGTTGGTCCGTCTGGAGCAGGAAAAACAACTTTATTGCAAATATTGGGTACGTTAGACAAACCTTTAAAAGAAAAAGATTATGAATTATCTATAAATAATATTTCACTAAAAAATATTTCGGATAAAGAATTATCAGAATTCAGAAACAATCATATTGGTTTTATTTTTCAATTTCATCAATTGTTACCAGAATTTACCGCTTTAGAAAATGTTTGTATTCCTGCCTATATTGGTAAAAAGAATAAAAAAGAAACGGAAATAAGAGCAAAAGAATTGTTAGAATTTTTAGGCCTTTCTCATAGAATTGATCATAAACCAAATGAACTTTCTGGAGGTGAGCAACAAAGAGTTGCCGTTGCAAGGGCACTCATTAACAATCCATCGGTTATATTAGCTGATGAACCTAGTGGAAATTTAGATAGTGAATCCGCTAAAAATTTGCATGAACTATTTTTTAAACTTCGTGATAAATTTGGACAAACCTTCATTTTAGTAACTCATAATGAAGAACTTGCAGAAATGACAGATAGAAAACTAACCATGATAGACGGTAAAATTGTTTAATTTTTGATGACACTAAAAGAACTCAAAGAATTTTTAGATGAAAAAGTTATTCTGTACAATAACCCAAAATTTATTGAGTCTGACCCGATACAAATTCCACATCAATTTTCTAAAAAAGAAGATATTGAAATTGCTGCTTTTTTAACAGCTACCATTTCGTGGGGAAACAGAAAGATGATTATTAAAAACGCCTTTAAAATGATGGAATTATTAGGCAACTCTCCTTATGATTTTGTTTTAAATCATCAAGAAAAAGATTTAGATAGACTCCATAACTTTGTTCACAGAACATTTAACTATATTGATTTTCAACAATTCATAAAATCACTGCAACATATTTACAAAAATCATGATGGATTGGAAAACGTACTTTTGATTAAAGATAAATCAACAAATTATCAAACAGCAATCAATCAGTTTAAAAGGGTATTTTTTGAAATTGACCATCAACAAAGAACACAGAAACATGTTTCTGATCCTTTAAAAAACTCTGCAGCAAAACGTATAAACATGTTTTTAAGATGGATGGTTAGAGAGGATAAGGCAGGTGTAGATTTTGGTATTTGGAAGACGCACAAACCAGCGAATTTATCTTGTCCTTTAGATGTCCATTCTGGCAATGTTGCAAGAAAATTAAAGCTGCTTTTAAGAAAACAAAATGATTGGAAAGCACTATCTGAACTTGACAAAAACTTACGAAAATTAGACAAGTATGATCCAGTGAAGTATGATTTTGCTTTATTTGGATTGGGGGTTTTTGAAAAGTTTTAATAAGAAATTAACAACTGTTTTAAATATTGCTTTATTTGTAATAAATTGGTCTATCTAAAATTTTTACAAAATGAAAATATATACCTATTTTATTCTTTTTTTTCTTAGCTTTTCTTTCAATGCTCAAGATAACAGAATTCCGTTAGATACAACAATTGTTACTTTAAATTCAGTTACAATTAAAGGTAAAAAAGTTCCCTATAAAGCTATAACAGGCATGCAACCAGTTTGGAATAGTAATGGAAAAATTGTTGCTTCTCTATATTATACTTATTATTCAAGAACTGACATTAAAGATAAATCTAAAAGGCCGATTATAATGTCTTTTAATGGAGGTCCAGGATCTGCATCCGTTTGGATGCATATTGCATATACTGGTCCTAAAATTTTAAAAATTGATGATGAAGGAAATCCAATACAGCCTTATGGGATAAAGGACAACCCATATTCTGTTTTAGACGAAGCAGATATTGTATTTATAAACCCTGTTAATACCGGTTATTCACGACCTGTGATTGCAAAAGGAGAAAAAATAGATAAAAAATACTTTTTTGGTGTGAATGCTGATGCAAAATATTTAGCAGATTGGTTAACAACCTTCATGACACGAAATAATCGTTGGTTATCACCTAAATATATTATTGGAGAAAGCTATGGAGGAACTCGTGTTATGCAGCTAGCAAACGAATTACAGAGCAGACAATGGATGTATTTAAACGGAGTAATCATGGTTTCTCCTGCGGATTATAAAATCATTAGATCTGGTGCCTCAGAAGATATTTCTATGAATTTACCATACTTTACAGCAACTGCTTGGTATCATAAAATGCTACCTGAAGATCTACAGCAAAAAGATTTAGAAGAAATTTTACCAATGGCAGAACTTTTTTCTTATAATGAACTTCTTCCAGCAATATCAAAAGGAGGGAACATTTCTAACGCAGAAAGAAATCGTGTTGCTGAGAAAATGGCTCGATTTACAGGAATTAAAAAAGAGGTGCTTTTACAGCAGAATTTAGAAATGATACCGAGCTTCTTCTGGAAAGAACTTTTACGCGATAAGAATGGAAAAACTATTGGAAGATTAGATAGCAGATATCTGGGAGTTGATAGACAAGAAATTGGAACAAGTCCTGATTATAGTCCAGAATTAACGTCCTGGTTGCATTCTTTTACACCTGCAATAAACTACTATACACAAAATATTTTAAAATTTAAAACAGATGTAAAATATAATATGTTCGGCCCTGTTCGTCCCTGGGATTTTGAAAATGAAAATGCTCGTGAAAACTTACGGAAAGCCATGGCTCAAAATCCATACTTACAAGTTTTAGTTCAATCTGGGTATTATGACGGTGCAACTACATACTCTGTTGCAAAATATACCATGGGAAAAATTGATCCTAGTGGAAAAATGAAAAATAGAATGAGTTTTAAAGGATACAGAAGTGGACATATGATGTATTTGCGGAAAGAAGATTTAGAAAAATCGAACGAAGATTTACGTATTTTTATTAAAAAAAGTTCAAGAAATATTGGACCCGCTAAATATTAATTTATTTTTTGATGCAATTTAAAAATCCAGAAATTCTTTACTTTTTAGCACTACTAATTATCCCCATTTTAGTACATCTTTTTCAGTTGCAAAAGTTTGTAAAAACACCATTTACAAACGTTGCTTTTTTACAAAAATTAGTTCGAGAAACGCGTAAAAGTTCTCGCTTAAAAAAATGGCTAATTTTATGTGTTAGAATGCTATTATTTACAGCGATACTTTTTGCATTTTCACAACCCTATTTTAGTAACAAACATGTAAATAAAAATCAACATACTTTTATTTATTTAGACAACTCGTTAAGCACTAATTCAATAGGAGATAAAGGTAATTTATTACAAATATCAGCTCAAGAAATTATCGAAAATGCTTCAAAAAAAGACACCTATTCTTTACAAACTAATGACCGTTTATACAAAGATATTACGTATTCAACATTAAAAAAAGAACTACTTAAAGTAAAAAATGTATCAACAAAATTAGATTTCGTGAGTATTTTCTTAAAAATAAAGAGTATTCAAAAAAATAAAACCAACACTTTATATAAAAATATATTAATATCTGATTTTCAGACTAATTACAAAAAAAAGTTTACAAATGTAACGCCATCATTTTCGGCTATAAAATTACAAAGCGCTCAGAAAAACAATGTTTCTATAGACAGTGTCTTTATCGACAGTACCAACAAAAATAATTTCATTGTAAATGTGGTTGTTAAAAATCAAGGAGAAGCTAAAAAAAATATTCCAATTGCTATTTTTAATAGCAACATATTAATTAGCAAACAGTCCTACTCTATTAAAAAAAATGATACAAAAATCATCTCTTTTACAATTCAAAACCAATCTAATTTTTCGGGAAAAATTGAGACCACTTTTAACGATACTTTCACTTTTGACAACACCTTTTATTTCAATTTAAATTCCACTAACAAAATAAACATTTTAAGCATTGGTAACGAAGCTAATTTTTTAAAAAAAATTTACGCAAAAGACGAATTTAACTTCACTCAATCTTCATTACAAAATATTAATTATAACTCCATTCAAAAACAGCAATTAATCATTTTATATGAGTTAGAAAAAATTTCAGACATTTTATCAAAAAGCATTATAGACTATTGTAATAAAGGAGGCAATCTTATCATTATTCCAAATATTAAATCAGAAATTAAATCTTATAATATTTTTTTAGGAAAAATTGCTAGCTCAAAAATTAATCCTAAAATTTCTGACACGTTAAAAATTACAAATATTAATTTCAATCATCCTTTATTTAAAAACGTATTTTCTAAAAAAGTTCGTAATTTTCAATATCCAACCACACAAAGCCATTACCCTATTTCATCAAAAAATAGCAGTAAAATTGTTTCCTTCGAGAACAACTCAACCTTTATAAGTCAAATTAAAGACGCTAACAGCAGAATTTACTTGTTTTCAAGTGCACTGAACAAAAATAATAGTAACTTCCTTAATTCACCTTTAATTGTACCTGTTTTTTACAATTTTGGAAAATTAAGCTTTCAACATTCAAAATTATATTATTATTTAGGAGATAAAAATTATTTGGACATAGAAATATCATTAAAAAAAGATGAGGTTTTAAATATCTCAAATTCAAAATCATCATTTATTCCAGAACAACAAACATTTCAAAACAAAGTAAATATAACAACAAAAGAGCAACCTAATAATGCAGGCTTTTATTATATTCAAAGGAAAAAAGATACTTTACAAATTTTAGCTTATAATACACCAAAAGAAGAAAGTATACTCAATTTTATGGATTTAAATTCATTAAAAGAAAAAAACAGGAACATTCATATTTCTGCTTCTATTGCTAATGTTTTTAAAGATTTAAATGAAAAAAATGAAGTTCATTGGCTTTGGAAATGGTTTTTAGCCTTGGCAATTGTATCTTTGCTTTTAGAAATTTTGATTTTAAAATTCTATAAACCATGATTACACTTATTAAAAATGCAACTATTATAGATGCTAACAGTCCTTACCATAATCAAAAAAAGGATATTTTAATCAGTGAAGGAAAGCTTGAAAAAATTGCAGATTCTATTCCAAAAAAAGACCATTATACGGTTTTAGCGTTAGAAAATTTACATATATCTTGTGGCTGGTTTGATACCAGTGTTTCTTTTGGAGAACCTGGTTTCGAAGAAAGAGAAACTATAAAAAATGGTTTGCAAGTTGCCGCCAAAAGTGGATTTACTTCAATTGCTTTAAATGCGAATACAAACCCTGTTATTGACTCTAAGTCTGATGTTGAATATTTAATTCATAAGGCTTTTAATACCGCTACAAACTTATATCCAATTGGTGCTTTAACAAAAGAAAGCAAAGGTATAGAAATAGCTGAATTATATGACATGCAACAATCTGGAGCTATCGCTTTTGGAGATTACAACAAACCCATTGAAAATGATAATCTCATGAAAATTGCACTATTATATGTGCAAAATTTTGATGGATTGGTGTTGAGTTTTCCAAAAAACAATGCGATTGCTGGAGACGGAATAGCGAATGAAGGTATTAATAGTACAAAATTAGGGCTAAAAGGAATTCCTGCTTTAGCAGAACATCTTCAAATTGCGAGAGATTTATTTTTATTGGAATATACAGGAGGAAAATTACATATTCCAACAATTTCAACGGCTAAATCTGTTGCCTTGATTAAGAAAGCAAAAAAGGAAGGCCTGCAAGTAACCTGTAGCGTTGCGGCTCATCATTTAGTGCTAACAGATAATGAATTACATGGCTTTGACAGCAACTTTAAAACAAACCCACCATTAAGAACCAAAGAAGATATTAAATCACTACAAAAAGGTGTTAAATCTGGCGATATTGATATAATAACTTCAGATCATAACCCGATAGATATTGAGCATAAAAAAGTAGAATTTAGTGAGGCTAAAGATGGTCTAATTGGACTAGAATCTGCATTTGGAGCAGTAAATTCAGTTTTAGAATTAGAAGATTTTATAAGCTGCTTTACAACAAAACCTAAAAAGATATTCGGCATTAGAAATCATTCTATCCAAGAAGGAAATATAGCAGACATCTCAATTTTCAATCCTGAAGTAGAAACTATTTTTACTAAAGCAGATATTTTATCAAATTCAAAGAATAGTGCTTTTATCAATAAAAAGCTAAAAGGAAAAGTTTATGGAATCTTCTCAAACAATCAACTTATTATAAATTAAATAGGCATGGAAAATCATATAGTAAACGAAGGAAAAACAGCCGCAATTATAAGTTATTTTTGGGTTGTAGGACTAATTATTGCTTTTATTATGAATACCAGTAAAAAGAATTCTTTTACTAGCTTTCATATCAGACAAATGATTGGTTTAAGTATTGCCTCTGTTTTAAATGGGTGGGTAATTTATGAATTTTTAGGAGCAACTGCAGGAGCCTTTGTTGGCTTTATTCTTTTTATTTTATGGGTAATTGGTCTAATTGGAGCCATTAAAGGTGAAGAAAAAATGGTGCCTGTAATTGGAGAACAATTTCAAAACTGGTTTAAAAACATTTAAACTTTTTACATAAAATTATTTATTATTTATGAGCTTACAATATATAGTCAGAGAGCCAAAAACTGAAATTCAAAATCCTCCTTTGTTAATTTTATTGCATGGTTATGGAAGCAACGAGCAAGATTTATTTTCTTTTGCTGAAGAATTACCTGATGAATTATTAATTGTGAGTGTGCGAGCACCTTATAATTTAGGTGCGGGAAGTTATGCTTGGTATGCCATTAATTTTGATGATGTAAATGGTAAATTTTCTGATTTAAAACAAGCCAAAACTTCTTTAGATAAAATTGCTGTTCTGATAGACGAAATAAAACAAAAATACAAAACGAATACGGATAAAACTTTCTTATTAGGTTTTAGTCAAGGAGCAATTTTAAGCTATTCCTTAAGTTTTTTCTATCCAAATAAAGTACAAAACATTATCGCTTTAAGTGGTTATGTAAATATGGAGTTATTGCCATCCTCTATTTCGAAAGAAATAAAAACTAATTATTATTGCTCTCACGGAACTGTAGATCAAGTTTTACCTGTTGATTGGGCAAGAAAAAGCAAACCTTTTTTAGACAATTTAGGCTTAAAAAACATCTATTCTGAATACCCTGTTGGTCATGGAGTTGCGCCACAAAACTTTTATAGCTTTAAATCTTGGATTGAAGAGCGTTTATAAAAAACAGGTATTCATTGATACTTTTACATTTAAAAACAAGAAATTAGCTTGAGACTCTGAATTTGACCAAACAAGGAATGAGATAAGCCTTTAAGAAGAATATTAACCTACTCTAAATTTACAGTTCATTAAGAACTAAAATAGAGTTATATATAATTTTATACAATGAAAATATTACTAACCATATTCGGAGTAATTTTACTCATATTTATCATCGTCCAACTCTTTGCTATTAATGGACAAAAAAATATTGAAACCTATTCTTATGACGTTACTAAAAAATATGATGCCTTCGAAATACGAAACTATGAAGCAAGCTTATTTACTTACGTAAAACTTTCAGGTAATAAATACAGAGACGAATCGAGTAAAGGGTTCTCCATTTTAGCAGGGTATATTTTTGGGGGTAACGAAAAAAACGAAAAAATAGCCATGACTTCTCCGGTTGCCATGTCCTTGGAAGACTCCATGACTATGATGTTTATGGTTCCTAAGAAATTTAAAAAAGAAACGCTTCCCAAACCTGACCAATCAGAGATAAAATTTCAGGAAGAGCCCAAAAAAACGGTCGCTGCCATTGCTTTTAGCGGTTGGGCTAATGATGAAAAAATAGAAAAGTATAAACAAAAATTAAAATCAGCCCTGGAGGCCAAAGAAATACCTTATACAAACCGATTTTTCTTTTTAGGATACAATCCTCCTTATGAAATTTTTAACCGTAAAAATGAAATTATTGTAGAGCTAAAAAGAGAGGCTATCGATTAAATGATTAGGAATAAATATCAGCAATAGCTCCCAAGAAACTAGACTCGTTTTGAATAAATTTCTATAATGAAAGACTGATCTTTATATAACCGGTTCTATAAAAAATTAGTTACCCAAACTTGACTTTAAGATTTTTATTCAACATCTGGACAAATTGTTTACTGGTAAATGGTTTAGGAATCACATCTATGAATCCTATTTTTAAATAACCTTCTACTTCTTCTTCAGTATGGTTTGCTGTTAGCGCTAAAATAGGTGTTTCTAAATTCGATTTTCTATATGCTTCTTTCTGTCTCATCAAACTTTCTCCAGAGAGATTTGGCATGTTAATATCTAAAAGAACCATATCAAAAGTTTCTTTTTGCATTAAATTAAGTGCTTCTAACCCATCTTTCACTATCGTAAAATTAGCTTTCTATTTTGTTAAGATATGAGTTACAATCTCTCTATTTAAAAAATTATCATCAGCAACTAAAATTTTACTGTTTTTTAGATAATTATTTTCAACAATCTGTTCGTTAGAATTCTCTTCAACAATAACCGATGCATCAATATGAAAAGGAATATCTATGTAAAAAGTTGTTCCTACATTAATTTTACTAGTTACCCTAATGGTTCCATTCATTGCAGAAACCAAACGTTTTACTATTGCTAATCCTAAACCTACTCCTTTATGAATTCGATTATCATCTAATTCATTTTACTGATATTCTTCAAAAACCGTCGTTATTTGTTTTTCAGACATTCCTCTTCCTGTATCAGTTACTTTGAAGGAAATTATCACATCATTTTCATCTAAAGAAGTTAAATCTACATTTAATGAAATAGAACCTTTTTGAGTGAATTTTATGGAGTTGTTAATTAAATTTGTTAGAATTTGATATATCCTAACATCATCTCCAATCACAAATTTTGGTAGCTTTGGAGAACATAAAAAAAACAATTTAACATCTATATCTCCATGACTATACTCGTAATCATTAATAAGTTGATTTACAACATGATTTAAATTAACGGCTGATTTACTTAATTGTAATTTACCAGCTTCAAATCTTGATAAATCCAAAATATCATCCACTATAACTTTTAAGTTTTTCCCAGAGATCGTTAAATACTTTAAATATTTTTTTACCGTTTTAGAGATGTTTTCTTTATTTACTAACTCTGTATAACCAAGAATTACGTTTAAAGGATTTTTAATTTCATGACTCATCATGGCTAAAAAACGTGATTTTTCTTCATTTGCTTGATCGGAAATTTTCCTTAATCTTTCTAGCTCAATATTTTTTTCATTAAGTTGTCTTTTTAAGAAAAAAAGATCGTTTCTATTTTGATTAAGTTTTTCTACATATTTGTATACATTCGTTCTATCATGTATCAAAATAGAAACCTCACTACCTAAATTAAAAAGCTCTACATCCACATTATACTCTTCCCCATTAGAAACGATTACCATTCCTTCCATTACGCATGGCTCATCAATTACAAGTCCTTCTAATGTGCCCTCTAAAAAAGGGCAAGCTGTAAATATAGATTGATTTAATACAAACTCTGAATGTGCAAACTTTCCTGCAACTAAAGCACGAACAACTCCTTTAGAATCTACTGTCAGTTCGATAAAAAAAAAATCAATTTTTGAGGATATCAAATTATTTAATTTAGGGATTGTTCTGCAAGTTTTATAAATGCATCTTCTACGTTTTCATCATCTTTTGCACTTGTAATTAAATCTATAGAAATTGAAATTGTTTTTTTTATCTTTTCAATTTCCCCAGATGCTAACAAATCTTTTTTATTTCCAACAACTGTTATGTTTTTCAAGCCAGAAAGTTGTTTTACAGTTTCTACTTGATTCTTTATATTACTATAGGTTTCTAATCGAGATAAATCAAAGACATACATAGCCGCGCTTGAGCCTAAAAAATAGGCTTTTGGTATTATATCATTATCATTTACCCCAGCAACATCCCAAATTAAAAACTTGATTTCTTGATTGTTAACTTTTACAATTTTGGTACTAACGCGAGCACCAATTGTACTAATATAATCCTCAGAAAATTCGTTGAGCACGTATCTTCTAATTAATGAAGTTTTTCCAACTCCAAAATTACCAACCAACAATACTTTTTTTGCAATCATTTATAGAAGACGTATCAAATCATAGTGATTTGATAAATGTTTTTTTGATTATTTTATTAAGTTTCTCTTCATTGGACAGATAACTTCTGTCTCGTAAAATAATTTCAGCAAAATTATTAATAGTATCCAATAACTCATTTTTAAACTCATTATTTATAACTCCTGATGTTGCAGTAGCTATATAGATTGATTTAAAGTTTTGAATGGATAATTGAAAGGTTTCAAATTTAATATCCTCTAAATCTTGTCCTTCTTTAGAAAAGGCATCTTCAACAAAAGATTTAATGGCTGTAAGCATGCCAGAAACCATATCTTTATCTGCTATGTTTCCTCTAGAATAGTTTCCTACGAGCAGACCAGAATCTTTTTCAATAATAAAAACTTCTTCTATAATTGGTTCAAAAACCTGTTGCAAAACATCTTCTGCATCGGTTGTATTCCCCTTGAATAGGCGTTTTATAATTTGTTTAACCGAAAACTTATTATTAATTGTATCGTTTATACTTTCCGAAAGTTTTGCAATCTCTGCAATAATAAATTTCTTGACCAATTTACCCCTAATCGGATACAACGCCTCTACAACTTCATCTTGAGATTCTTTAATTTGAACTTTAATAGTTTCTGTAATAGTTTCTCCAAAATATTCAGGAAAATTTTCTTTTAAATCTTCTATTTTTTCATCAATTACAGGATCTACTTTGACTCTAAACTTTTCACGTTCAACAAATTCTTCTTTTAAAACATTAAAGTCTTTTCTATCATCAGCTAGAAGAAGTTCCTTAAGCAACTCAAAACGATTGTCTATATTATCTATAGTCGTTTTTTTCATCTATTCTTGAAGCATCTGTGCGATTTTCCCTAGAGCTCGTCCTAATTTTCTTCTGTCCGCTTTTTCATCCTCTAAATCTGCGATTTTTTTGTCTAAATCATCATTCAAATCCTGAAATTTATGATCCACTAAGCTTTCAAAATCTGCTAATTTATTTTCAAGAATGGTTACTGATGCTGCTAAATTCTTATTAGCTTTATCCTCTAGTGCTTTTAACTTGTCGTAAACATCTGCAAACTCAGTATCATATTGTTGAATGTTTTCACCGAATATAAGATCTCTAACTGCTGCAATTCTATTATCAACTTTTTGCTGTTGTTCTTTCTTAACTTCTACCCCGTTGACTTGTTCAATATTTTTTTCCATAAATTTTAGAATTGAATACTTAATTACTATTTTTTTTTTTTTGAAACGAAAGCTTCTAAACCTTTGATATCAAAAAAATATACATTAAAAAATATCTTAGAAAAATCTATACACTAATTTTTAAGCCATCATAAGCCAAAAAAACATTTTTCGGTAAATTCTTGGAAACCTCAGAATGAAAACCTAGCTTATGACTGATGTGCGTAAAATATGTCCTTTTCGGTTGAATTTCATTAATAAATTCGAAAGCTTCTTGTAAATTAAGATGCGTTGGATGTTCCTCGATTCTTAGAGCATTTATCACTAAAACATCTAAATTTTTTAATTTTTCCTTTTCCTGTTTTGTTATTGATTTCATATCTGTTAAGTATGCAAAATCTAAAAACCTGTAGGCGGTTACAGGCAAAGTACCATGCATTACCTCAATTGGTGTTATCTTTAAATCGTCAACAAAAAAAGGCGCATTCGCAACTATATTAGAGGTTACACTTGGGGCTCCTGGGTATCTGTTTTCTTTGCTAAAAATATATTGGAAACGCAACTCTAGACTTTCCAATGTTCTTTCATCTAAATAAATAGGCATATCTCCTATTTTATAACAAAAAGGACGCAAATCATCCAAGCCTGCCGTATGGTCTGCATGTTCATGAGTAAAAAATACACCATGAATTAATTGTATTTTTTCACGTAACATTTGTTGCCTAAAATCTGGGCCACAATCAATTACATAAGAAAATTTATCCCAAGAAATTAAAATTGAAGAACGCAAACGAGTATCTTTTGGATCTTCTGACAAACAAACAGGATGATTACTGGCTATCATTGGAATTCCTTGTGATGTTCCAGTTCCTAAAAAAGTTATCTTTAAGAGTTTTTTATCATTTTCCATTAAAACAAAAGTAAGATAAAAATTGTTTGATAGTGCTCTTATTTATTACATTTGTTAAGACTAAAAACATCCATTTATGGCAATATCTTTAAGAGGTGATCAAGAAATTAGCAGTGTACCAACTATTAAAAGTAAAGCTTTAAGAATAAACTTAAACACAGATATCTACGGAACTTTTGCAGAAATTGGAGCAGGTCAAGAAACTGCTCGTAATTTCTTTAGATCTGGTGCTGCTTCAGGAACTATTGCGAAAGCCATGAGTGCATATGATAAAGATTTTTCTGATGCTATTTACGGTATGGAAGAAGACAAACGATATGTAACGCAACCCCGTTTGGAAAGAATGCTAGGTCATGAAATTGATTTAATGGAAGACCGTTTAAGTCGACAAAAACATCCTGATAAATTATTTTTTAGTTATGCAAATACAGTAACTACAATAGATTTTGCTAAAAAATTTAAAGGTCATGGTTGGGTTGGTATTCGTTTTCAATTAGACCCTTTAGAGGGCTATAATGAAATTATTTTACACTTGCGTTTTAAAGAAACTGATGCAAGATTGCAACAAGAAACATTAGGAGCCTTAGGTGTAAACCTAATTTTTGGTGCTTTTTATTTAAATGATAACCCTAAAGATTTAGTAAAGTCTTTTTATGATAATTTGAGTAATGATCAGTTAGAAATTGATATGATTAATTTCTCTGGACCACGATTTATGTATGTAGACAACCGTTTAATGAGTTTACAGTTGCTTAAAAATGGCATGACTAATGCGGTAATGTTTGGGCCAGATGGAAACAACTTATTACCTGCTCAAGTGCTATATAAGAAAAATATTTTGGCTTTACGTGGTAGTTTTAGACCTGTTACAAAGGTTAACATGGATATGTATGAAAAATCTAAAAAACTATTTTTAGCAGAAAAAAAAGTTGATGAAAGCAAAACCCAAGTTATTTTTGAAATTACATTAAGTAACCTAACCTCGGAAGGTAAAATTAACGAGCGTGATTTTTTAGATAGAGCTGAATTATTATGCTCTTTGGGACAAAATGTTATGATAACTAGCTTTCAACAATATTTTAAATTAGTAGAATATTTTAGCGAATTTACTAAAGAAAGAATGGGTTTAACCATGGGAACTCAGAATCTTATTCAAATTTTTGATGAAAAATACTATAGAAATTTGAGTGGAGGAATCCTAGAAGCTTTTGGAAAATTGTTTAATAGAGATTTAAAAGTATATATGTATCCTTATCATGATACTGTTTCAGGAGATTACATAAACAGTGAAAGCTTAAAAGTTCATCCAAGAATGAAAGAATTATATAAATTCTTTAAAAACAATGGTAAACTTGTAAATATTGATGATTTTGATAAAACCATTTTAGATATTTTTTCACGAACTGTTTTAAAAATGATAATTAACGGAGAAAATGGTTGGGAAGAAATGTTACCTGAAGGAATTGCAGAAACCATAAAGCAGAAAAGGCTTTTTGGATATTCGAGATCTCGAATAAAAAAATAAGAATTAAACCTTTTTAAAATTTGAAGGTCTTATAGTTTCAAACGATCTAGTTGACAAAAGAAACTCTTTTAATAGCGGAATTAAAAAATGTTAAAACTAAAGAAAAAGCGTTCAGAGAATTAATTTACCTCTACAAAAAACGCCTTTATTGGCATATCCGTAAAATTGTGATTTCTCATGATGACGCTGATGATGTTTTACAAAACACTTTTATTAAGATTTTCAGAAATATTGATACTTTTAACCAACAAAGTAAATTGTATTCTTGGATATACAGAATTGCAACGAACGAATCTATTACTTTTATCAATAAAAGAGCAAAAGAACGTAAAGAAGATATTTCTGATTATCAACAAGAATTAGTCTCTACTTTAACGAATGATAACCTTTTTACTGGTGATGAAATTCAACTTATTCTACAAAAAGCGATAGCAACTTTGCCTGAAAAACAAAAGTTAGTTTTCAATATGAAATATTTTGATGAATTAAAATATACTGAAATATCAGAAATTTTAGAAACTTCTGTTGGGGCCTTAAAAGCCTCTTACTTCCATGCAGTAAAAAAAATTGAAAAATATATACAAACAAGAGCTAATTAAACCTTTTTTTAAATTAAAGGTCTAAATAACAATGAGTAAAGAAATTAAAAATAGTGTTGAATATATCCTTAAAAAAAACGGAAAGAAAACTGGATTCTCCGTTCCTTCAGACTATTTCAATAATTTAGAAGAAACTATTGCTATAAAATTATTAGAAAAAAACTTTTCAAAAGAACATAATTTTGAGGTACCCGCAACTTATTTCAATAATTTAGAAGATACCATTTTAGCCAGTGTTTCACCTGAAAAAAAAGAAACAAAAGTTATTTCTTTTAAAGAACGAATTTTAAGAATTAGTTCAATAGCAGCAGCAGCATCAATTATTTTATTTATTGGATTGAATTCTTTTGTTTTTAAAACAAACAAAGCACTTACTTTAGATTCTCTTTCTAATGATGATTTTGAATTTTGGCTTGATTCTAACACTATCACTACCAGCGAGGTTGCTTTAGTTTTAGAAGATGATCTTTTAGACGAAAATGATTTTTACTTTTTAACAATTAAAGATGAAACTATTGAAGATTACTTAAATAATTCCATTGATTATAAAGATTTATTAAATGAAATTAATTAAACATTATTCAGATTAAAAACATAGCTTATGAAAAATATAATCACTTTTATATGTATTAGCCTTTTTTGTATTCTTTCTCTTTCTGCCCAAATTAGAAAAGGAAGTAGAGATAAAATTAAGATGCTTAAAATTTCATATTTAACAGACCGGTTAAAATTAACTCCTGATGAAGCTCAAAAATTTTGGCCCGTTTACAATATTCATGATAAAAAGAAGCATGAATTAAAATTTAAACTTCGGTCAGAAATAAAAAAGGCTATCAAAGAAAATGAGAATATAAATGCCGTTTCTGAAAATGATGCAGAAAGACTAATTTCATTAAAATTGACTACTGAAAAGAAAATCTATGAACTTCATGAAAATTTTATAACTAAAATAAAAAAGATTCTTTCCTATAAAAAAATAATTCAGCTAGAACTTGCTGAAATGGAGTTTGGAAGAAAATTACTGAATAGATATAGACATAAAAAAGGAAATTAAAAAAACTTAATAGAATAAAAAAGGGAGCTTATTAGCTCCCTTTTTTATTCTATTAAGTTCAAACAAACATATAGTTCTGGTTTGTTAGCAGTGTACTGTTTTATCCAAATTGTTAACTCTTCTACTTCGAAAGGCAATAACCTTTTTAAAGCCTTTTCTAACTCTATGCAGAACAATTCAGAATTAAAGCTCACTTTTTGCAATACTATTTTGGTATACTCAAACATTGCTCTAGCCATATTTTTAAGAAAAATTAAATTATCTAACAATAAGAACGTAAAATAATCAATTTTAGTATGCAATTTGAATATAAATAAAAAAACCAACATCATTGACTGATGTTGGATATAAAATCTTGTTTAAAACTGTTAAGATTATAAACTATTAATCTTTTCAACTAAACCTTTTGCTTTTGCTTCTAAATCTGCATTTATAGATTTAAAATGAGCTTTTTTGTTTTCAATTTTTTTTGCATTCACCTCTGCAATTAAAGCATCGAAAGTTCCAATAGCTTCATCAATAATTTCATCACCTTTTTTCTGCTCGTTTTTTAAAGCTGCAACATCTATTGCATATTCTATAACATCACCTAAAACGTAATTAATATCTTTTTTTAAGTTTTTTATACTTGACATAATTTATTTATTTTAAAGTTGCAAAAGTAGTGTATTTATTACAAATAAGACAATACTTGTTTAATATTTGAAACTGTTTCATATTTAAATTTAGATTGGCTAACTTTAGACACCTCTTCGTGTGCCCAAGTTGTATGAAATGGAATATGAAATGCCGATGCACCTATTGCTACAAGCGGCAACACATCAGATTTCAAAGAATTCCCAATCATTAATAATTCTGATGCATGAATATCTAAATGTTGAATTAATTTTTGATAATCTTTCTCTTTTTTATCACTCATTACCTCTATATGATGAAAATATTTTAATAAATTTGATTTTTCTAGCTTTCGTTCTTGATCTAACAAATCTCCCTTTGTGGCAACTATTAGCTTGTATTTGCCTTGTAAAGAGTGTAACACCTCTTCTACTCCGTCTAATAATTCTATAGGCTTTGCCAACATTTCTTTCCCAATGGTTAAAATAGCTTCAATTGTTTTCTGTTTAACTTGATAATTAGAAAGTTCTAAGGCGCATTCTACCATCGATAAAATAAAACCTTTAATACCGTAACCATACTGCCCTAGATTCTTTATTTCTATTCTAAAAAGCTCCTGGTCAATTTTATTTTCGGTTTCATACTTTGACAATAACTTTGCAAACTGGTGTTCTGCATCTCTAAAATAAGTTTCATTTACCCATAAAGTATCATCTGCGTCAAAAGCTATTACCTTTATTTTGTTACTTATTTTCCTCATTTTTTTGATTTCAAAAATTCAATTGCCTTCTCTAAATCGTCTGGAGTATCTATACCGACAGCTTCAACATCCGTTTCCACCATTTTAATTTTTTTACCGATCTCCTGATACCTAATAGCCTCAATTTTCTCAGCTGCTTCCAAAGGAGTCATGGGTGTATTGTAAAAGTCGATTAACGCTTGCTTTCTAAAAGCATACACTCCTTTATGCTTATAATATTTTACTGATATGTCTTTATCCCTATGGTAAGGAATTATACTTCGAGAAAAATAAATTGCTAAATTATTTATATCTGTAATTACCTTAACATTATTAGGGTTTTCTATATCTTCTTTTTTTGTTATTTGGACTTTTAAAGATGCTAAATCTATTTCTTTTTTAGTGTCTTGTTTAAAAACAGCAATCAATTTTGATAAAGAAATTGCATCGATAAAAGGTTCGTCTCCTTGAACATTAATTACAATATCTGCTTCAATATTTTCTACAGCCTCTGCAATTCTATCAGAACCACATTCATGCACAGTTTTACTCATAATTGCTTTTCCACCCACATTCTCTATGGTTTCAAAAATAATATCAGAATCTGTTACTATAAAAACATCAGTAAATAAATTTGTATTTAACGCTGCTTCGTAAGTTCTTAAAATAACTGGCTTTCCACCTAAGTCTTTCATTAACTTTCCTGGAAAACGAGACGCGCTATAACGTGCAGGAATCATTGCAATAATTTTCATAAATCTATTTGATATAAACTTCTAAAAGTTCTGATTTTTCTTCGGATGAAATTACAATATTTTTAACACAATTAGGAATTAAAATAGTTTCTCCCATTTCTAAATTCTCTATCTGATCTTCATACTTAAATTCAACACTGCCTGCTACACACATATAAATTACAAAGCTATCTTTTTCTTCGTGGTTGATAAAAACTTCTCCGTTTATTGGCAAAACATTAGTCGTAAAATAAGGGCACGAAACAATTTCAGAAGATATATTTTGTTCTTTAGAATAAACTGTTTTATAAGAATCTTGAGCAGAATAATCAATAGCATCTATAGCCTCTTCCGTATGCAAATCTCTAAAAGTCCCATCCGAGTTGGGTCTGTCCCAGTCATAAATTCTATACGTTATATCAGATGTCTGCTGAATTTCTGCAAGCAAAACTCCTGCACCAATAGCATGCACTCTTCCAGTTGGAATAAAATAAACATCACCATTTTCAACTTCATCAACATTTAAAATATGAAGTAACTTTTTATTTTCTAAATGTTCTAAATATTCTTTTGAAGTAACTTCTTTTTGAAAACCTACAATTAAATTAGCTTTTTCATCTGCTTGCATCACATACCACATTTCTGTTTTTCCAAAAGAGTTGTGACGTTTTTTTGCCAAATCGTCGTGAGGATGTAATTGAATACTTAAAGCTTCTTTTGCATCTATAAACTTAATTAAAAGCGGGAATTTTTCTCCAAAATGATCATAAATTCTCCCTCCAACTAAGTCTGCTTTAAATTTAGAAATTAACTGTTTTAAATCTTGACCTTTTAGTTCACCATTCACAACTATTGAAGTATCTCCTTCCACATCAGATATTTCCCAACTCTCACCAATATCTGCTCTTGTTGACTGCTTATTTAATAAAGTTGCTAATTTTTCTCCTCCCCAAATTTTATCTTTTAATATGGGTTGAAATTTTATGAGTTGATTAATTTTCACGGTTATTTATTTTACCGACAAATTTAATGATTTACATTAAAAGTACTTCTAGTTAAATAGATAATTACCTATTTCATTCCACTTTTCTCAAAAAAAATCATTTTAGCTAAATTTATTTCAAAAGCTAGAAACAAGTTTATGATGAACGGAATTGATCTTTCTAGTCAATTTTCTTCCTTTTTTACAAACACAATTTTAGATAGTTTTGCTATCATACCTAAACAGATTGACAAAGATTTATGAGTTATTACTATTAAAATAAAAATTAAAAGTTCTCCTCTCGCCTAGACACTAAAAAAAAATTTAGCGAAATTCATTAGAACAACTAAAGGATTAAATTTTACTATAAAACTAAGCATTAAGACTTAAGATATTTTGATACTTTATCATATTTGTAAATAAATTAATAATTATTGAGTATATTTAAGCACTTTTTTTAACCTCCACAAAATTTATGAAAACTTTAAAGAAATTTATAATCTTAATCTGTTTGTTAAATATTTATTTCACATTCAGCACTGAAAGAGAATTATATGTAGACAATTTTAGTAATATTTTAGGAACCTATCATTTAGAAACTGAATTATTAGAATTTGCAAAAAATCATGAAATCAATACCTTAATTCTTTATGATTTGCATAAAATTAATAAAAGATTTCCATTAGGCGAT
Organism: Polaribacter sp. Hel1_33_78; assembly: GCF_900106075.1. Lineage (NCBI taxonomy): Bacteria > Pseudomonadati > Bacteroidota > Flavobacteriia > Flavobacteriales > Flavobacteriaceae > Polaribacter > Polaribacter sp. Hel1_33_78. The sequence continues at coordinate 1,456,133 of NZ_LT629794.1, read as the reverse complement.
GAAACAAAAAATGGAGTTCTAGCTAGTTTTATTGTTAAAGCAAAAGTTGAGTATGGAATTCAAAAAATAAGTGCATCTGGCGAGAGTAGCGATTTTTTTATAAATGCTATTCACGCGTACAATACTTCCAGAACAAAAACTAGTGAAAAATTTGATATTTACAATTTAGAATATGAATACTGGGATGAGGAGTCTTCTTCAAACAATGGTTATTATTGTAAAAATTATTTAAAAGATAGCTATGAAAAATGTAATCGTGAAAATTCTTTTAAATTCTATGTGGAATCCTTAATAACTATGAGAAGACTTGCCGATGAAATTGCCCACCCAGTGAAAGTAGAGGCTTATATTGGTAAATTCACAGAAAAAGAAGTGCAAAATGTTAGTGACCATGTAGATAGATTATTAATACATGCCTATGTTAAAACACCTCAAGAAAGTTTTCATTACGTAAAAAATAGACTAGACTTATTAGCAGGTATTGATTCTAAAATTAAAGTTTCTATTTTATATTCTTCGGAAATGAACTTTATGGGGAAATGGTTTAAAACACAATCATTTAAAACAGCTGAAGAAATTTTCTTTAAAGAATTAGAAAAAGAAGAAATAGAATTAGAGCAGAAATTAAACTTTAAGGGGTTTACTTACTATAACTATAGTTACTTTCAATATTCTTTAAAGCGATTTAAAAACCAGAGAAATAGGCCTAAAATAAACTATTCTCCACAGTAGCTCATAAAGTTTTCAGAGTTTCACTCAAAGTTATTTTTAAATCTAAATTATTAGAGAAGTGTTTTCTTAATTTCTGATAGATAACTACACAAATATTTTCTGCAGTAGAATTCAAACCTCTAAATTCTTAGTCTTTAATATTTAAATTTTTATAATAAAAACACTCCTCTATCTCAGAATTTATTAAATTTTTAAGAACTCTTAAATCATAAAACCCTAGTAATAGAGTACTTTATATAAAAACATGATATATATCATGTTTTTATATAAAGTACTCTATTACCTTTGAGAAGATATATATCCCTACATATATATCCCCCCACATTATGAAACTTATTAAATATGTTCTAATAGCAATTTGTTTGCTAAACATTTCCTACACATTAAGCACCGAAAGAGAACTATATGTCAACAATTTTAATAATATTTTAGGATCTTATCATTTAGAAACTGAATTATTAGAATTTGTAAAAAATCACGAAATCAATACCTTAATTCTTTATGATTTACATAAAATAAATAAAAGATTTCCATTAGGGGATGAGACAAAAAATGGAGTTCTAGCTAGTTTTATTGTTAAAGCAAAAGTTGAATATGGAATTCAAAAAATAAGTGCATCTGGTGAAAGTGGCGATTTTTTTACTAATGTTATTCACCCCTATAATATCTCAAGGAAAAATTCTAAAGAAAAAATTGATATTTATAATTTAGAATATGAATACTGGGACGAGGAGTCTTCTTCAAACAAAGGTTATTATTGTAAAAGTTATCTAAAAGATAGCTATCAAAAATGTAATCGTGAAAATTCTTTTAGATTCTATATTGAGTCTTTAAAAATAATGAGAAAACTCGCAAATGAAATCGATCACCCAATACAAATAGAGGCTTATATTGGGAAATTCACAGAAAAAGAAGTACAAAATATAAGTAATCATGTCGATAGGTTATTAATACATGCCTATGTGAGAACACCTCAAGAAAGTTTTCATTATGTAAAAAATAGACTAAACTTATTAGCAGGTATTGATTCTAAAATTAAAGTTTCTATTTTATATTCTTCGGAAATGAAATTTTTGGGAAAATGGTTTAGTACACAATAATTCCAAACGGCTGAAGAAATTTTCTTTAAAGATTTACAAAAAGAAGGAATAAATTTAAAAGATAAATTAAATTTCCAAGGGTTTACTTACTATAACTATAGTTACTTTCAATATTCATTAGAACGATTCAAAAATCATAAAAATAAGCCTAAATTATTCTCCAGTATAACTAACAAAGTTTCTAGGCGTTTCATATAAAGTAATTTTTAAATCTAAATTATTAGGGAGGTGTTTTCTTAATTTCTGATAGGTAACTACGCAAATATTTTCTGCTGTAGGATTCAAATCTTGAAATTCTTCAACTTCAACATTTAAATTTTTATGATCAAAACACTCCTCTATCTCAGACTTTATTAAATTTTTAAGAATTCCTAAATCATACACATATCCTGTTTCTTTATCAATCTCTCCTGTTAAAGAAACTATGAGCTCATAATTATGACCATGAAAGTTAGGATTACTGCACTTGTTAAAAATTTCAAAGTTTTTAGCATCCGACCAATCTTTTCTATACAATCTGTGCGCTGCATTAAAATGTGCTTTTCTATGAACAGTTACTTTAGGCATATATTTTTTTGTTTTAAATTAAAAACTAGTATCTCCAAGGTTATAACTTGAAATCTTCGAAAAAGATTCTTTAAAAATTATTTTAAACCACTCAGTATAAATTGAAGGTTTTTTTTCTATGTCAGATTTCACATCCTCTAACAACATCCATTTGTAATCTTCTGCTTCATCCTTATTGATTATTGGTCTATTATCGAAATAACCGATTAACACATGATCTAATTCATGCTCCGTTAAACCGTTATCAAAAGGAGCTTTGTATATAAATGAAAAAACTTCACTTAAACTTGTTACAAAACCCATTTCTTCTTGTAATCTTCTTTTACCTGCTTCTAAATTGGTTTCACCATTTCGTTGATGTGAGCAACATGTATTTGTCCATAATAACGGTGAATGATATTTATGCGCAGCTCTTTGTTGCAGCATTAATTCTCCTTTCTTATTAAAAATAAATACTGAAAAAGCTCTATGCAAAACAGCTTTTTCATGCGCTTCCATTTTAGGCATTAAACCTAATTGATTGTCGTTTTTATCAACTAAAATCACTTGTTCCTCCATGATTACAAATATAATGCAATCAAATAGTTTTAAAACTTAAAAATGTAATAAAACCATCAGATTTATCTATTGTTTTATTTTGATGATTTATATTTGATTTTTATAATAATCAATATCAAAAGTGAAAAGTTTCTATAAAATAGTATTCTTCTTAATCATTATTCCCTTTTATCAATGCAATCAAGAGAAAAATAAAAAAGAAAAAACTCTTGAAGTTAAACAGATAAAAGACCTTAAAAAGAAACAAGAAAATATAATTACGAAACCTTGGGATAGTTTAAATAGATTCAATACTGAAGCTTTTTTATTAGAATATGGAAAACAAAATCAAGAAACTAAAGTACTTATAAAAACAAAATTCGGAAATATAAAACTATTATTATACAAAGATGTTCCAATACATAGAGCTAATTTCATTTTTCTTACAAAAATTAAATATTTTAACACTACGGTTATTTACAGGGTAGCAAAAAATTTTGTTATTCAGGGTGGAAATTCTGATAATATGTATACTCAAAAACAGCGAAGAAAATATGGGAATTATTTAATGCAACCCGAATTCAGAAATCATAGAAAACACAAATATGGCGCATTAGCCGCTGCTAGACAGTGGGAAAACAACCCAAATAAGCTATCAAGCCCTTTTGAATTTTATATAGTTCATAAAAGAAGTGGTGCTCATCATTTAGACAATGAGCATACTGTTTTTGGCGAAGTTATTTCTGGTTTTGATGTTATGGATAGAATCTCTAAAGTAAAAGTTGGTGTCGATGAATGGCCCATTGAAGATATAAATATGAGGATAGAAATTTTAAATTAATATATTCTAAAAGAACAAGTAATTAACTGATTATCACAAAAAAATCGATCTAAAATTCTATTTTCTAAAATTCTATTTTAGTGAAATTTTAAACTTTTTAAAAAATATTACTTGAAGTATTTGACTAAATTAGATAAATTAATAGATCATTTTTTTATGAATCTTATTCTCATTATCAAGTAATAAGCTAAAAAAATTATAGAATAAAACCTATATTTGCACCTCAATTTTTGTAAATGAGTTTTTTAAAAGAAATAGCACGTAGAAGAACATTTGGTATTATATCTCACCCAGATGCTGGTAAAACTACTTTAACAGAAAAATTATTATTATTTGGTGGTGCTATACAAGAAGCTGGTGCAGTAAAGAATAATAAAATAAAAAAAGGAGCAACTTCCGATTTTATGGAGATTGAGCGTCAGAGAGGAATTTCTGTAGCTACTTCTGTACTTGCATTTATTTATAAGGATAAAAAAATAAACATACTAGATACTCCTGGGCACAAAGATTTTGCTGAAGACACCTTTAGAACCTTAACCGCTGTAGATAGTGTAATTGTAGTAATAGATGTTGCAAAAGGTGTTGAGCCACAAACAGAAAAATTAGTAGAAGTTTGTAGAATGCGTAGCATACCAATGTTGGTTTTTATAAATAAACTAGATAGAGAAGGAAAAGATGCTTTTGATTTATTAGACGAAGTGGAACAAAAACTTGGTTTACGCGTAACTCCAATGAGTTTTCCTATTGGAATGGGATATGATTTTAAAGGAATTTATAATATTTGGGAAAAGAAATTAAATCTTTTTTCTGGTGATAACAAAACTACTATTTCTGATGGTGTTCAATTTGATGATTTATCGAACCCAGAATTAGATCAAATAGTTGGTGAAACTGCAGCTGAAACTTTACGCGAAGAAATTGAATTAATCGATGAAGTGTATCCATCATTTAATCAGCAAGAATATTTAGAAGGAAAATTACAACCCGTATTTTTTGGGTCAGCTTTAAATAACTTTGGGGTGAAAGAATTACTAGATGCATTTATTGAAATTGCACCTTCTCCGCAGCCTAAAAAAGCGGAAGAACGCTTAGTAGATTCTAAAGAAGAAAAAATGACTGGTTTTGTGTTTAAAATACATGCAAATATGGACCCTAAACACAGAGACAGATTAGCTTTTATAAAAATTGTGTCGGGCACCTTTAAGAGAAATGCTCCTTATTTACATGTTAGGAATGGTAAAAAAGTAAAATTTTCTAGTCCCAATGCATTTTTTGCTGAGAAAAAAGAAATTGTAGAAGAATCTTTTCCTGGCGATATTGTAGGTATACACGATACTGGAAACTTTAAAATTGGTGATACTCTAACAGAAGGTGAACAATTAAATTTTAAAGGAATTCCGAGTTTTTCTCCAGAACATTTTAGATATGTAAACAACGCAGATCCAATGAAATCGAAACAACTTTATAAAGGTTTAGATCAGTTAATGGACGAAGGTGTGGCTCAATTATTTACTTTAGAAATGAACGGACGAAAAGTAATTGGGACAGTTGGTGCTTTGCAATATGAAGTTATTCAATATCGATTAGAGCATGAATATGGTGCAAAATGTACCTATGAAAATTTAAATGTTCACAAAGCTTGTTGGGTAGAACCTGAAAATATAAAAAGTGAAGAATTTAAAGAATTTAAACGAGTAAAACAGCGTTATTTAGCAAAGGATAAACAAGGTCAATTAGTCTTTTTAGCTGATTCCGCTTTTACAATTCAAATGACGCAAAGTAAATATCCTTCAGTAAAACTTCATTTTACAAGCGAGTTCAAAAATTAAGTTCATGAAAAATATTCTTTTTTTAATTTTAGTTTTTGTGGCTCTAATTAGTTTTGGACAAGATTATACATTAGATGATTTAAAAGGCAAAGAACTTCATAATAGAATTAGACTAAATTATATTTTAATAGACCAACCTAATATAACTTATGGCAATGGTTACACATTAGACCCCAATATGGGATTTTGGGGATTAAATTATTATTTTCCTTTAAATGACTGGCTATACACAGGCGCTGGCTTTCATGGAGCAGCCTACGGAGATCAGGGTGGTCTCTTCACATTAGGTGTTAATTTGGGTATTAATTTTTCAATATTTAAAAATTTATATTTTGATGCAAATCTCCATTTTGGTGGTGGTGGAGGATTTAGAAGTTTAGTAAACGGAGGGGGGCTTTTGTACCCAAATGCCGGTTTAAAATACAATGCAAAAAGTGTTTCATTTGGAGTTCAGTATGGTTATGTAAACTTTTTTACAGGAATCCAAAAAGGAGATAATGTTTCCTTCTTTATAGAGATTCCTACCACAGTAAGAACAAGTTCATATGCAAGTGCTCAGCAAACCTATACAGTTAACAAAGAGAATGAAGATAAATTTTGGCAACATCCTGGTGTCAAAAATGTCCAACAAATAACCTTTGATTATTTTTTTCCAATCGGAATGTCGAGAAATGATGGAATTGATAATTTTAATGAAGCAATTCCTTTAAGACAAACCCTAAGCGTTTTAGGTTTCGAATATCAAAAATACATCAATAAAAACACCTTTCTATATGCTCATGCAGATGCTATGTATGGCGGATTAAGAGCTGGTTTTATGGATGTGTTTTTTGGAGCAGGTAAAAATTTTGTGGAATCCAAATATATTAACTTTTTTGCAAAAATGGGAATAGGAGCTGCAGGTGGAAGAATTTATCCTGAAAATGGATTAACAATTTATCCTAGTGCTGGTTTCGATATTAAATTTTCTAAAAAATTTGGAATTAGTTTTCACGGTGGTTATCATAGGGCTGTTGGCGGTACTTTTGAAGCATACACAGTTGGTTTTAGTTTTAAACATTATGGATTAAGTGGTGGTGTTACTGACCCTTATTCTAATGAAAAAGTTAAGGTAATCAAAACACAAGGAATAAAAGTTCAAGCTGAAAATCAAACATATTTTAATATGGCTAAAACAGATTCTCCAGCCATAAATCTCCAACTAATTGCTATAAAATTAATTTATGACATTAACAAAATAATTTATTTTTTAGGTGAAGCATCTTTTGCATATGAAGGTAAATCTGGTGGTTATGCTCATGGCATATTTGGCTTCGGAATTAAATCTAATAAATTTTTAAATAATAGATTTTCTTTTTTTGCAGAAGCTTTAGCTGGTGTTGCAGGAGGGGCTGGTGTAGATACAGGTGAAGGAATAATTATTAAACCTTCCACAGGAATAAACTATCACCTGAATGATAATTTATCATTTCATTTTTCAGGAGGACAAGTTTTCGCTCCTTTTGGTAATGTTAATTCAAAAAACATTAATATCGGTTTAACATATGGCTTATCATTGTTAAACGCAAAAAAATAATTTAGTCTGAACTTGTTTCAGAATATTAAAAATATAAAATCGATTAAATAAGAAAGAATGAACAACGGAATCTATGCAAAATTCACTACTCCAAAAGGTGAAATTTTAGTACAATTAGAACATGAAAAAGCGTCAGGAACAGTAGGTAACTTTGTTGCTTTGGCCGAGGGTAATTTAGAAAATACTATCACGCCACAAGGAACTCCCTACTATGATGGATTAAAATTCCATAGAGTAATTCCTGATTTTATGATTCAAGGAGGATGCCCTCAAGGAACAGGAACAGGAAACCCTGGTTATAAATTTGATGATGAATTCCATCCAGATTTAAAACATGATGCTCCTGGAAAACTTGCAATGGCCAATTCTGGTCCTGGCACAAACGGAAGCCAATTTTATATTACACACGTTCCTACTCCTTGGCTAGACAATAAACATACAGTTTTTGGTTCTGTAATCGAAGGACAAGATGTTGTTGATTTAGTAAAACAAGGCGATGTAATGTCTCTCGAAATTATTAGAGTTGGTGCAGAAGCAGAAAACTTCAATGCTGTTGAAGCATTTAGAACTTTTGAGGGTTCTAGAGAGAAAAGAGAAGCAGAAGAAAAAGCAAAACAAAAAGAATTATTAGATTCTGTTGCTAAAGGTTACGCAGAAACTGCAAGTGGTTTACGTTATCAAATTTTACAAAAAGGTGATGGAAAACAAGCAACCAAAGGAGCTGGAGTTTCTGTACATTATAAAGGTCAATTATTAGACGGTACCGTTTTCGATTCTTCTTACAAAAGAAAACAACCAATTGATTTTAATGTTGGTGTAGGACAAGTAATAGCTGGCTGGGATGAAGGAATTCAATTATTACAAGTTGGTGATAAAGCTCGCTTTGTAATCCCTTCTGACTTAGCATATGGATCTGCAGGTGCAGGTGGAGTAATTCCTCCAGACGCAACCTTAATTTTTGATGTAGAATTAATGAATGTAAAATAACTTTTTCACATTTACAAAGAACAGGGACCCTCGATATTTGAGGGTCCTTTTTTATTTTACAGAAATCTTTTATTTTTCTGTCAATTTATAGTGCCTTCTAGAATACTTTAATAAAAAACCTTACTAGATACTATAACTTCCGGCTTTCCAATAGGGTGTAATATTAAAAATGTTGCAAATTTAAAAATTTATGACTCTTATAAGTTTGCGCTAATCTCTGATTAATTATATAAACTTCTAATATGATTAAGGTTACGATACAGAAGGAATTCACTTTTTAAAAGTGAGTAGAAAAGATAAAAAAGTTTTATTAATAATTTGCAAAAAAAACATTGTAGAACTCAAAAATGATTTTATATTTGCAGCTCTTTACCACGCGAAAGTAGCTCAGTTGGTAGAGCGTCAGCCTTCCAAGCTGAATGTCGCCAGTTCGAACCTGGTCTTTCGCTCAAAAAGACTTTATTAGAAATAATAGAGTTTTTTTTTGCTCTAAATTTATTAATATTTGAAATAAAAGAGCTGATAAACAGTATCAAACACAAACTAAATAAACCTACTATTTAGCTGATAGGAAAGACATTATCGGATATAATGTTTTTCTGTTTTACAAACTCTTTAACTTATCGCCAAATAGTAATAATAAAATAATTGGAATTGCTAAGAAAATAACAAAAACCGTATTTGTAAAGAACAGTTCTGGTTTCAGAATTAAAGTTAAAATAAAACCACCCATAGCACCTCCGAGATGAGCAGCATGTCCAATATTTCCTACCTGTTTTTTCATTCCATAAATGGAATATAACAAATAACCAACTCCAAAAATATATCCAGGAATAGGAATTGCAAAAAACAATAATAATTGCATATCCGGAAACACTAATATAGATGAATATACAATCCCTGAAACAGCACCAGAAGCACCAACGGCACTATAATAATGTTCATATTTATGGTATTGTAATGTATATAAATTTCCAGCAATTAAACTTCCAAAATAGATAATTAAAAAACTAGTTATCCCAGAATTAGTTGCTACAAAACCCCCAAAAACATAGAGTGCATACATGTTAAAACCAAGATGCATCCAATCTACATGCAAAAATCCAGAAGTTAACATTCTAATTTTTTCATTCCCCAAAACTCTACCAACTTGAAATTTATATTTATTTAAGAATGAATTATCATCAAAACCTTTCATTGAAAATAAAACGTTGACGATAATGATTAATAAAACTATGGGGTTCGAACCTTGTAACATCCTACAAACATAATAAAATCTGTTTGTTTTAACTATTTCTAATTAAATATAAATACTGATATTTGCAATAAAAATTAACCTTATGCAATTTCTAGTTTTTGCACTTACTTACCCTTTTATTTGGCTATTCTCGAGATTGCCAATGCGCATATTATATATAAAATCTGATATTTTTTTCTTTTTGATTTATTACGTTTTTAGGTATCGGAAAAATGTAGTTTTAGAAAACTTAAGATTAGCTTTTCCTGAGAAATCAGAAGCCGAAAGAAAAAAAATATCTAGAAATTTCTTTAAACATTTTACTGATTTATTTATGGAAAGTGTAAAAGCTTTCTCAATATCAGAAAAAGAAATTTTAAAACGTTATACCTATAAAAATCCTGAATTGGTAAACGACTTTACAAAACAAGGAAAAAGTATTGCATTAGTTGCTGCTCATCAAGCAAATTGGGAATGGTCAATAAGTTTACCATTAGTTTTAGAAGGAAAAGTTAATGGTGCATACACAAAATTGGGTAATACTTACTTTGAAAAAGCAGTAAGAAGCTCTAGAGAAAAATTTGGTGTATCAGGTTATAAAACAAGTGAAACCGTAAAAGGAATGCAACGGAATTTTGCAGAAAAAACGCAGGGGTTATATATTTTGTTGAGTGATCAATCTCCACAAGTTCATAAAACGTTTTATTGGAGCACATTTTTTGGTGTCAAGGTACCTATCCATACAGGAGCTGAAATGCTTGCTAAAAAGTTTGATTTGGTCGTTATAAATTATGTAACTAGAAAAGTAAAAAGAGGATATTATGAAACCGAATTTCAATTAATAACCGAGACTCCGAAAGAGTTTGATAATTACCAAATAACTGATAAATATTTGCGCTTAACGGAAAGAAACATCATACAACAACCTGAACTTTATTTATGGTCTCATAAGAGGTTTAAACACAGAAACAGCTTTGATGAATGGCAAAAAATGAGAGCCTCTAAACAGAAAACCAAGAAGTAACTAACTCTTTTTCTATGGGCTTTGTAAATTTATGAACATAATCATTCTTCAAAGAATCATAGCTATAATCCTTCGCCCAATCTTTTATATTTAATGATAATTCTTGCAGAGATTTACAAATAAAAGTTAGTTCAGAATTTGTTATTGTTGGATGCAAAGACAAACGCACCCAACCTGGTTTTTGTGTATTGCAACCATGTGAAATTTCATCCTTTATTCTATTTGAAGTGACTTGATCTACATTTAATAAGAAATGTCCATACGTTCCTGCACAAGAACAACCACCTCTAGTCTGAATTCCAAAACGATCATTCAATAATTTTACGACTAAGTTAAAGTGATACTTTTCAAAATAGAATGAAAAAATACTTAATCGTTTTTTATGATTCGGAGCTAATATTTTCACCCCAGATAAACTTTCTAAAGTATGAAACATCGTTTCATTAATTTCATCTTCTCTTCTTCGAATATTTTCAACACCCATTTTATCTTTCAACTGAATTGAAAGTGCAATCTTAATTGTTTGCAAAAATGCTGGTGTTCCGCCATCCTCTCTTGTTTCTACATCGTCAAAATAGTCATGTTGCCCCCAAGGATTTGTATAACTTACAGTGCCACCTCCTGGATTATCTGGCACTGTATTTTTATATAATTTCTTATTAAAAACTAATACCCCAGCACTTCCTGGGCCTCCTAAAAATTTATGAGGTGAAAAGAAAATAGCATCTAAATGCTCATCCTCCATTTCTGGATGCATATTAATACCTACATAAGGCGCACAGCAAGCAAAATCAACAAAACACAATCCGTTATATTGATGAATTAATTTAGCAACTTTATGGAAGGGAGTTTTTATACCCGTTACATTAGAACAGGAAGTAATTGAAGCAATTTTAATTTTTCTATGTTCATGTGTTTGGATGCATTTTTCAAAGCTATCTAGACACAGTAAACCTTCCTCATTACAAGGAACCACTTCTACATCTGCAATCGTTTCTAACCAAGAAGTTTGATTAGAATGATGCTCCATATGTGATATAAAAACAATAGGTTTTAAATCTTCTGGTACAGTTGTATAATCTTTTAAACTTTCAGAAACTTTTAAACCTAATATTCGTTGAAATTTATTCACAACACCAGTCATTCCAGAACCGGTTGTTATCAAAACATCATTAGAGTTCGCATTTACATGACGTTTTATAATATTTCTGGCTTCATGATAAGCGAGCGTCATTGCTGCACCAGAAGTTGAAGTTTCTGTATGCGTGTTGGCTACAAAAGGTCCAAATTCATTACATATTTTTTCCTCAATTGGTCTATACAATCTTCCACTCGCAGTCCAATCTGCATAGATAAGATTTTGCAATCCATATGGAGACATAAATGTTTGGTTTACACCAATAATATTCTTACGATATTGATCGAAATATTGCTCTAAATTTTTCATTAAATTCTAAATTTTCCACCAACTAAAATATTGTTCTGTAAGAAGAAAAAATCTTGAGAAGCGCTATCTGCAGGATTGGTGCTAATTTTAACATTTGACATATTTATATATCCACCTTTTAAATCTGCTTGAATAAAAAAGTGTTTCAAAAAGGTTATATTTAATCCAAATCCTACAGACAATCCATATCCAGAAATATGATAATCATCATGTCTTTCCATATCTAATAATGTTGTATCTGTTTTTGGAAATAATAAACCAAAACCTAAACCCTCCGTTGCATTTATTTGAAAGCTGTCAGAATCTAAACCAAACCAACTACTTATATCATCAAAACGATATAACTGCATGTTAATATAATTTAAACCATCTGTATGTTCTAATCTCAAAAAATCTTCTGTTAATTGAATTTGTTGACCAGTATAAACTCCATCATATTTAACATTTCCAATATTTATGTTCCCATCTATATCGACAAATTGATCATTATCAACAACATATTTCATATGATCTACACCTATTGAAATCGTATAATTCTCTTTAAAAAAATAACCTATTCTCGCGTTTGTTTGTGGTTTAGTGAGGTTTGATATTCCAAAATACTTTTTGAAAGTAAATGCTGATGGTGTATCGTGCGCTTTCACACTTTGTAACGTAAAATCATAATTATTGCCTTTAAATCGAATGTCTGACTTTGAAAAACTTGCCCAATTCCACCCCCAATAAACAAAAAACTTTCCTTTGTTAAGTACTTTCTTTTTTTTAGGTGTTATATCATTTTGCTGTCCTAATAAAGAAGAAATACTTAAAAAAAGAACTGCTAAAGTTATAATATATGTTTTCAAAACTTAAAATTAATTTTTAAATAATTTCTTCAATTTCATTGATAAATCTAACCGCTAAAGCATCTGCCGAATCTTGAGATTTTGCCTCTGTATAAATTCTAATGATTGGCTCTGTATTCGATTTTCTTAAATGAATCCATTCGTCTGAAAAATCGATTTTTACCCCATCAATGGTATTAACATCCTCGTTTTTATAAGTTGAAGCCATTGTCTCTAAAATTTCATCAACATTAATTTCTGGTGTTAATTGAATTTTATTTTTACTCATAAAATAACTAGGATACGAATCTCTTAATTCTTTACAAGATATTTTTTTATGTGCTAAGTGTGATAAAAATAAAGCTACTCCCACTAAAGAATCACGTCCATAATGCGAAGCAGGATAAATGATCCCTCCATTTCCTTCGCCACCAATTACAGTATTGGTCTCCTTCATTTTAATAACAACATTTACTTCACCTACAGCACTTGCTGTATAAGTTCCTCCATGTTTTTGAGTAACATCTCTTAAAGCTCTGGAAGAGGATAAATTGGACACTGTATTTCCTCCACCTAAACGTCCTAAAACATAATCTGCACAAGCAACTAAAGTATATTCTTCACCAAACATCGAACCATCCTCAGAAACCAAAGCTAATCTATCTACATCTGGATCTACGACAATTCCGAAATCTGCTTTTTCTTTAACTACTAATTCCGAAATATCTGTTAAATGTTCTTTTAAAGGTTCTGGATTGTGAGGGAATTGTCCGTTTGGTGTACAATATAACTCAACACATTTTACACCTAATTTTTTTAGCAATGCGGGTATAAAAATTCCTCCTGATGAATTCACACCATCAACAACAACTTTAAATTTTGCTTTTTTAATAGCTTTTACATCAACTAAATCAAGTTTTAAAACTTCTTTAATATGCTTTTTTAAATATTTTTTATTTTTTTTATAATTTCCTAAGTCATCAACTTGTGCAAAAGTAAAGGCCTCACTTTCTGCCAATTCTAAAATTTTTTCACCTTCAGCACCATTTAAAAACTCACCTTTCTCATTCAATAATTTTAAGGCATTCCATTCTTTTGGATTGTGAGAAGCTGTTAAAATAATACCTCCATCTGCTTTTTCTAAAGGCACGGCAACCTCTACTGTTGGTGTTGTAGATAAGCCTAAATCAATAACGTTAATGCCCATACCTACCAATGTATTTGCCACCAAACTAGAAACCATTTTACCAGAAATACGAGCATCTCTGCCAATTACTACAGTGATTTTTTCTTTGTTTGGATTTCTATTTTTTATAAAAGCTCCATAAGCTGAAGCAAATTTTACAGTATCTATAGGAGTTAAATTATCCGCAGTTTTACCACCAATTGTTCCTCTAATTCCTGATATTGATTTTATTAATGTCATTGTCATTATTTTTCACAACAAATATAATTTTTTTCATTTGATTTTAATTGATTAATATCCTAATAGTGTTTTTCTAACACAAAATCCTTTTCGTTTTTAATGCGTTATGTTTTTTTAGTATCTTTAAAATTAAGATTGAACTAATGATACATTTATTCAGAAAAATTAGACAAGAACACATTACGAAGAATAGATTAAGAAAATATTTAATGTATGCTTTTGGAGAAATTATTTTAGTAATGGTTGGTATTTTGCTTGCACTACAATTTAATAATTGGAATCAAGAGAAAGAAAATACGAAAAAAGAAAATTGGTACTTAATTAATATTGTTGAGGATATAGAATATCAAAAAAGTAGCATAAAATATATTAAAAATAATTGCCTTAAATCTATAGAAATTGGACAATCAATTATGAAGGCATATAAAACGAACAAAACTTTTTTAGAAGTAGATAGTTTAGACAAAAAGCTAAATTTTTTAATGAGGTCCTTTACGTTTCCAAATATAAACAACACGTATTCTGAGCTTGTTTCTTCTGGTAAATTTGACTTAATTCAGGAAAAAGAATTAAGCCTAAATATTATTGATTACTTCATTTATATTGAAGAAAATCATACTAATACAAAAACTGCTATTATAAATGTATTCTACCCAGAAATTTATCATGTTTATAATCAATTTTCTCAAGCAGTACCATATGAAAAAAACATGAATACTACTAATCAATATATATTAGAAGAAGATTCAGATATCACAAAATACATCAATAATTTACTAGAGAAACCTGCATCTAAATTACTTCTTATGAATGCTATTAGAACACAAATTTCAATTTTAATGAATAATGTTGCAGTTATAGATGAAACATTAGAACTCTCAAAAGAGTTGATTCAATTAATTGATAACTATTTAGGATTAACCTCGGAAATGGTAAATCATTATGATTGATAAGAATGAGCAACTCACATTTCGTTTCTCTTTGTAGAATAAGTGTTTTATAATTATAAAACTTATTATTATTTCATCGGAGTGCCATACAAATCGTAATCTCCAGCTTCATGAATTTTTACATCTATAAACTCCCCTATTTTTATGTAATGCTCTTTAGCATCAACCAAAACATCATTATCTACATCTGGTGAATCAGATTCTGTTCTTCCGTAAAAATATTCGCCATCTTTTCTATCAAACAAACATTTAAAAGTCTTTCCTATTTTAGCTTGATTCAATTCCCAAGAAATTTGAGATTGAACTTCCATAATTTCATTTACTCTTTTAAACTTTACTTCAGCAGGCACATCATCTTCTAAAACATATGCTCCCGTATTTTCTTCATGTGAATATTCAAAAGCACCTAAACGTTCAAATCGCATTTCTTCAACCCAGTCTTTCAATTCTTGAAACATTTCTTCTGTTTCCCCAGGGTAACCAACAATTAAAGTAGTTCTGATTGCCATTTCTGGCACAGCTTCTCTAAATTTATGAATCAATGCAGTTGTTTTTTCGTGCGTTGTTCCACGTTTCATAGATTTTAGCAACTCTGTATTAATGTGCTGTAGAGGAATATCTAAATAATTACAAACTTTTGGCTCACGTTTCATCACGTCTAAAACATCCATAGGAAACCCTGTTGGAAAGGCATAATGCATACGGATCCACTCAATTCCGTCTACTTTTGCTAAAGCTTCTAATAATTGGGCTAATGCTCTTTTTTTGTAAATATCTAAACCATAATATGTTAAATCTTGTGCGATTAACATTACCTCTTTAATTCCTTTTTCTGCTAGTTTTGTTGCTTCAGTAATAATATCTTCAATTGGCGTAGATACATGTTTTCCTCTCATTAAAGGAATTGCACAAAACGAACAAGGTCTATCGCAACCTTCTGCAATTTTTAAATATGCGTAATGTTTCGGGGTTGTTGTTAAACGTTCTCCAATTAATTCGTGTTTATAATCTGCTTCTAAAACTTTTAATAGATTTGGCAAATCATGTGTTCCGAAATACTGATCTACATTAGGTATTTGGTCTTCTAAATCTGGTTTATAACGTTCACTTAAACATCCAGAAACAAAAACTTTATCAATTTCTCCTGCTTCCTTTCTGTTTGCGTAGTGCAAAATAGTATCAATAGATTCCTCTTTTGCTTTCCCTATAAAACCACAAGTATTTATAACTACAATATTCCCATCATCTTCAGGATCTTCATGCACAACGTTTTTACCATTTGCTTTTAACTGGCCCATTAACACTTCACTATCGTAAATATTTTTAGAGCAACCTAAGGTAACAACATTGATCTTATTTTTCTTGATGGTTTTTGTACGCATATTTTAGCTTTTTGCCTTTCACTAAATCGCTTTTGGCAGTATATTTTTATAAATTATTATTCGAATAATATAAATTATTAAAATGGTTGCAAAAATAGTGCTTTTAAAATGATTGGTATTCTTTCTATTGATTGTTTTTAGTCAATTGTAAAAATTTCGACATTTATTTAAAAATGGCAAATACTTAAGATTAGTACTTTTAAGGGGTTTTTAGATCTCATTAAAATATTATAAATTTAAATATTATAAAAGATAATAAATACAACTTCTTAAAAAAAAAGCTTGTGTATAGAATAACCCATAAAATTTTATCGAAAGACGCTGAAAGAGATGCTGTTTTAGTTTTTTTAGCACTGATAATAGGATTTTGTTTTGAGATTTTTTTTGATAAAGAAAAATATAATGAAGCTTTTCTATGATTATAAAGAGAAAATAAAGAATCCATTAACAATAAAGACTTTAACTTTTAGCGAAAATCGCTGGTTCCTAAATTACTATTAGCAGTGCAGGACAGATTTTAATCCAATGAATAGATAAAAGTAATAAATTGCGACTGCAAAATAATTTACAAAATACTTTTTATTGTAAATTTGTAAATCAACTTGGATGTTTGTCGCTTAAAAAACAGGAATGAAAATAAAAAAATTAAAAAAAACGATTTCAAGTATGTTCAGGTTTCTTTTTTTCTTGAGTATAATTGTTCTTTTAGTTAGTTGCGGAATCTTTAAAAAGAGGTATTCTGGTGATGTTTCAGATCATTTTAATGGCAAGAAGTTTGTAAACATCAATGGAGGGCAAGTAAATGGTGCAAAAGAGTTGTTTAAATTTATGCGCACTAGAAATCCTACAAAATGGATTAAAGAATACGAAACGTATTCTAGAGACATCCCTATAGAGAATAATTATACAGATAGTATTAAATTAATTTTTATAAATCACAGTACCTTTCTTATTCAGTTAGATACACTAAACATTCTAACAGACCCCATTTGGTCTGAAAGATGCAGTCCGGTGCAATGGGCCGGTCCTAAAAGAA
The DNA here is from genome assembly GCF_900106075.1 of Polaribacter sp. Hel1_33_78. Taxonomy (NCBI): domain Bacteria; kingdom Pseudomonadati; phylum Bacteroidota; class Flavobacteriia; order Flavobacteriales; family Flavobacteriaceae; genus Polaribacter; species Polaribacter sp. Hel1_33_78. Next base: position 1,438,638 of record NZ_LT629794.1, on the reverse strand, counting down.
ACAGACCGCCTGGCGTAACTTTTAATAGTTTACCAAACATAGATGTTGTGCTAATTAGCCATAATCATTATGATCATTTGGATAAAAACACCATTCTAGCCCTTCAAAAAGAACATACACCTCAGTTTATTGTGCCGCTTGGAGTCTCTCATTTTTTTAAACGATTGGGCATTCAGAATGTTATTGAAATTGATTGGGATGAAGAAATTGAATTTAAATCTCTAAAAATAAAAGGCACACCCGCAGTGCATTTTTCTAGCAGAGGCGCTTTTGATCAAAATAAAACACTCTGGTGTGGGTATTTAATTAAAGGATCTAAAAATATTTATTTTGCTGGGGATACGGGGTATGATGAAAATATTTTTAAGAAAATAGGAAATGAAAATCCGAGTTTAGACTTGTCTATTATTCCAATTGGCGCTTATAAACCCAATTGGTTTATGTCCCTAATTCATACAAATCCGAATGAGGCCGTAAAAATACATATAGACTTAAAGACAAAACAATCTGTAGCCACACATTTTGGCACATTTGCTTTGGCTGATGAAGGACAAGGCGAAGCTGGGAAAGATCTAAAAATAGCATTGGGCACCTATAAAATTTCAAATGAGAAATTTTTAATTCCTGAGGAAGGAATTTTCTATGAGTTTTAAGCATTTGTTGAGAGCACTCAATTTAATCGATGAAATTTAAAAAGAAGCTAGAAATGCTCGTTTGTTATACTCTCATTCTCTCTATTGATAGTTTTTAGGCATCATTCTAACTTTTGTTAATCACTTGTAACTATAGCCAACTTCTAAAAAAAGCAATTAAAAGAAGGAATTAAAAGAAACGCACAGTGGAAGTCTCTCTTGAATATTTATGAACTTTGAGAAAGGTTCAATATTAGTATTTCCAAATTACAACAAATCCTGAATAATAATTATCGATTAGAATTTATAATGATTTGGTAGATAATTTCTAATCCAATAAATATTAAAAAAAGAGCAAAAGAAAAACGAGTATTAATAACCTTATGAAACTGAAAACTATATTCTAAAAAATCATGCATATCTGAAGGTTTTGAAATTTTATTTTTTATTATGAATTTTTACACTACCTATTTTAACGCCCAAATTTTATTTTTTTCTAGACTTAAAAAAATTAAATTAGCTATTTGATTGCAGAATTCAATAAAATAAGATCAAACAAGTAATAAAGTCTTTTAAAAACAGAAAATTCGAGCAACCTAGCGCTTATTTATAATTGCACATGAGTTAAAATATTATGAAAAAAACCTCAAGTAAAAACAAAACAGTTATCGCTAAATTCGAGCCTAAAGACGGAGAGTGTCTATTTTTCATTGGTCAAGATATGAAGGCCATTGGAGGTCTTGATAATTACGCAGATGGCTATTGTGACCATTTTGAGGTTCCTGCAGGTATTACTTTATATACTAGTTTTGCTAAAGGAACAGAATCTTATGGATATACACAGAAAGGTAATGACGGTATTAAAACTATTGCCAATTGGGGCGCAGAAGATAGCTGTGCAAAGAGTTATATTGATGATAACAATTTTAAGCATAGTGTGATTGCTATTGGATTATCTCTGGTTGGTCATGAAAAAAAGGTAGCGATTGGAATACATGATCATTTAATAAAAGAACTTGGCGAATGGATTAAAGGAATAGAAAGACCTGTTTTTCTGAGAATTGGTTACGAATTTGATGGTTGGGATTGGAACGACTATAATAAAGATGCATATTTAGCTTCTTGGAAACGAATTCATTCTAAATTTGAAGAAATGAAAGTGAAAAATGTTGCTTTCGTTTGGCAATCTAAAGGAACAGAATCTGGACAGGAAATTCTTGAACAATGGTATCCAGGTGATCATTTAGTTGATTGGTGTGGCTATTCCTATTTTAATAACCCAGACGAAGAAATGCTGGCATTTGCCAGAAAACACAAAAAACCCGTATTTATAGCAGAGGCCTCCCCTATTCTATTTGATGGTCCGGAATTTTTAGATACTTTTCTAACAAATCCTAATCAAGCAAAACAAGCATGGGAAGAATGGTATATACCTTTTCTTAAAACCTTAAACGACAATCTAGATATAATAAAAGCATTCTCCTACATTAACGTCAACTGGTCTATACAGCCAATGTGGCTAGATAACGATTTATTTAAACATGTAGACTCTCGAATTCAAGAAAGTGAGTTTATTACAAAAAAATGGTTGGAAGAAGTAACAAAACCAAGATATTTAAAACCAAACCCTAACTTGTGGTCTAATTTACAGAATAAAACAATAAAATAGTTAAATAATTAAACTTAACGTTTAACAAAAATTCGACTCAAGAACATACCTAATTATTTGTTCCTACTTTTTTTTAATTAAAAAAAGAATCAACAAACTCATATTTATTAAACACTTGTAAATCATCCATTCCTTCTCCTACTCCAATATATTTTACAGGAATTTGAAATTGATCTGAAATACCAATAACGACGCCACCTTTTGCCGTGCCATCTAATTTGGTTACTGCTAAAGAAGTTACCTCTGTGGCTAATGTAAACTGTTTTGCTTGCTCAAAAGCATTCTGACCAGTGGAACCATCTAAAACCAATAAAACTTCATGTGGCGCATCTTCTACAACTTTCTGCATTACACGTTTAATTTTAGTCAATTCGTTCATTAAATTGACTTTATTATGCAGTCGTCCTGCTGTATCTATAATAACAACATCTGCATTTTGAGTAACTGCAGATTTTAAAGTATCAAAAGCAACAGAAGCTGGATCTGATCCCATTTCTTGGCGTACAATAGGTACATCTGTTCTGTCTGCCCAAACTTGTAATTGATCTATCGCCGCTGCTCTAAAAGTATCTGCTGCTCCTAAAACTACTTTTAAACCTTGTTTCTTAAACTGACTGGCTAACTTACCAATAGTGGTTGTTTTACCAACACCATTTACACCAACAACCATTATCACATAGGGTTTTTTGTGCTCTGGAATTGTGAATTCAGTTTCGTTTCCAATATTTGTTTTAGATAATAACCCAGCTATTTCTTCGCGCAAAATTGTATTGAGCTCATCTGTACCAACATATTTATCTTTCGCAACTCTTGCCTCTATTCTATTAATAATTTTAAGAGTGGTATCTACACCAACATCAGATGCTACAAGAATCTCTTCTAAGTTATCTAAAACATCATCATCTACTTTAGATTTACCTGCAACCGCTTTTGTTAACTTACCAAAGAAATTTTCTTTAGACTTTTCTAATCCTTTGTCTAAGGTTTCTTTTTTTTCTTTTGAAAATATTTTTTTAAAAAAACTCATTTTTATTTTTATTCTATGCAATAGTATGCTAAAAAACATGCCATTTGTTTGGTTTGGTCAAATTGTCATTAAAGCTGCCAGCGTTCACTATAGAAACGATATACTTTTTTTGTGCTCAACTTATTTTAGCATCAAACGGTGAAATATGAAAACAAGTTCCGCCTAACAATGTTTAATAAAGAAACAAGCCTTCTAAGTAACAACCAAAAATACGGAATTATAAGGCACAAAAAAAACTACTTTCTAAATTAGAAAGTAGCTTTAAGTATTTTATGCAGTAAATATTACTTTTTTGCTAAAAAGTCATTTACTTTTTCTGGTTGCATGATTGATTCTACAAAAGTGTAAGCTCCTGATTTTGGAGATTTAATCATTTTTATAGCTTTACTTAATCTTTTTGAAGATGTTTGTAACGATGCTACTGTTTTTTTTGCCATTGTGTATATTTTTTAAATCTATGTGCTCTGTTCTGAGTTCTAGATATTTTAATTATTTAATTTCCTTGTGAACAGTCATTTTCTTTAAGATAGAATTGAATTTTTTAATTTCCATTCTGTCTGGAGTGTTCTTTTTATTCTTAGTTGTTATGTATCTAGAAGTACCTCTTTCTCCTGAAGCTTTATGCTCTGTACATTCTAAAATTACCTGAACTCTATTTCCTTTTTTTGCCATCTGTATAAAATTTTAAATCGCTTAAGCTTATTTAGTTAAAAATCCGTTAGCTCTCGCTTCTTTTATAACTGCAGAAATACCTTTTCTGTTAATATTTTTTAAAGCTGATGCAGATACTTTTAAAGTAATCCATTTATCTTCTTCTGGAATGTAAAAACGCTTGGTCATTAGATTAGCGTCAAACTTTCTCTTAGTTCTATTTAAAGCGTGAGACACATTGTTCCCAACCATTGCTTTTTTTCCTGTTAATTCACAAACTCTAGACATCTTTTCGACAGTATTTATAGTGTTATCTCTAAACGAGGTGCAAATCTACAAATAAATCTAATTCTGAACAAAATAATTTTACAATTTTTAATGAATTTCTTTCTGTAAAATTTCAAGTGCTTTACTTACTGTTCTATTGATTACTTTTTCTCTTGGCTGACCAAAATTAAATTCTTGCACAATCTCTTTATCATCTGACACAAAAGCAATATAAACCAACCCTACACTTTTATCATTATGATCTGTTGTTGGACCCGCATTACCAGTCACGGCAATTGCGTAATTTGTTTGTAATTTTTCTTTGACGCCCCTTGCCATTTCTAAAGCTACCTCCCCACTAACAACTGTATGTTTTTTTATAGTCTCTGCAGAGACATCTAACAGCTTAATTTTTGTTTCTGCTGAATACGTTACAAAACTTCCTTTGTAATAGGCAGAAGACCCTGCAACGGATACTAAAGTTGCTGCTATTTTACCTCCCGTTAAACTTTCTGCAGTAGCAATTGTTTGGTTACTTTTCTTCAGCAACTCGCCTACTTTTTTTTCTAAAGAACTATCATCGTCTAAACCTGTTATAATTTCAGGAATTAATTGATAAACCTCATTAACCTTTGCATTTAGAGCTGTTTCCAAAACTTCTTTATTTTCGCCTTTGGCGGATAATCTTAAACGTACTCTACCAAAAGAGGGTAAATATGCTAACTTGATATCAGGTGGTAAATTATTTTCAAAATCTTCAATTCTTTCTGCAATCGTACTTTCTCCTTGACCATATGTCATAATTGTCTTATGGATAATAAAAGGTAGCTTGAACTTTTTCTGAATTCTTGGTAAAACTTGATGCGTAATCAAACCTTTCATCTCATAAGGCACACCCGGAAGTGATACAAAAACAGTATTATTTTCATAAAACCACATACCCGGTGCCGTGCCTAAATTATTCATTAATAAAGTCGCTTTTGAAGGCAATTGCGCCTGATATTGCTGCACTTTCTTATAGGGTATGTTATACTTCTTAAACATTTTTTGAATGTGTACCACAACCTCTGGATATTCTTTAACTTTACCATCATTAAAGAACTCTGCCATTGTTTTTTTAGTAATATCATCTTTTGTTGGACCTAAACCTCCAGTAATAATTACAATACCAACTCTTTCTTGCGCTTCTTTTAAAGCATTTAGAATATGTTCTTTATCATCTTGGATAGAAGTTATTTGATATACTGAAACTCCGATTTTATTTAATTGTTGACCAATCCATTGTGAATTTGTATCGACAATTTGGCCAATTAAAATCTCATCCCCAATTGTTATAATTTCTGCGTTCATCTATTCTTCTATTTTATTAATCTCTTTTTCCGTACTTTTTCTCTAATTCAAATAAAATTTAATCCATAAATGAGCAAAACCCAATGATGAGAAACTTATCCAAGCTGCTTCAAAGCAATTGGAAATCAACTAAATAACAAAGTATTTACCTAAAAAAAGGAAAAAAAAGATATCAATTAAATTAATAATAAAAACCCTAGAATTATTTAACTCTAATCTTAAACGCCTCTTTTCCTGCTATCACTCCTTTTAAATTATCGTTCTCAAACACTTTACCCACTCCTGATGGAGTTCCTGTAAAAATAACATCACCTTTTTTCAAGGTAAAATATTGAGAAACATAAGAAATTAATTCATCAGTTTTCCATAACATCGCACTAGTATTTCCATCTTGAACAATTTCATCATTCTTATACAATTGAAATTTTAAATTCTCTAAATCAAATTGTTCTTTCGGATAAAATTCACCAATAACGGCACTTCCATCAAATGCTTTTGCTTTTTCCCAAGGCAAACCTTTTTCTTTACATTTTGCTTGTACATCTCTTGCCGTGAAATCAATGCCAAGTCCGATTTCATCATAATATTTATGTGCAAATTTTGCATCGATATGCTTTCCTACTTTATTAATTTTTATCAAAATCTCTACTTCATAATGAACATCATCAGAAAAAGGAGGTATAAAAAACGGATTCTTTCTAGGTAAAATAGCAGAATCTGGCTTCAGAAAAACTACAGGATTCTCTGGTCTTTCATTTGCTAATTCTTCGATATGTTTTGCGTAATTGCGCCCAATACATATTATTTTCATAAAAAATCGTCTTTTAATTTCCCAAAAAGAGGGAAAACTCTTATTTTAAATTAAACTTTTAAAAAATCTAAATTGTGATCAAATTATAGTCATATACTTTTCTTTTAACAAAAAAAGATCCCATTTTAAAGTAATCTTCTCTCCGAAAAAATTAAGACAGCTATTTATTCTCCTGCTTCCGGAAAAACAACAGCTCTATTGCCAGAAACGATAATTTGATTATTTAAATGATTTTTTACTGCCCTCGCTAAAACTAATTTTTCTATATCTGCACCAATTCTTTTTAAGGTTGTTGGTGTACTTTCATGTGTTACAGGCTTCACATCTTGCTCAATAATTGGACCTTCATCTAAATCTTCAGTTGCATAATGTGCGGTTGCTCCAATTAATTTCACTCCTCTATCATATGCCTTTTTGTAAGGGTTTGCTCCTTGAAAAGCAGGTAAAAAAGAATGATGAATATTAATGATTCGTTCTGGATAATGATTGATGAAATTTGATGACAAAATCTGCATATATCTGGCCATAATTACCAAATCAATTTCATTAGAATCTAATAATTCTATAACTTGAGATTCTTGTTGTAATTTAGTCTCTTTTGTCATGGGTAGATAATGGAAAGGAACATTAAACATTTCTGCAATATTTCTTAACTTTTCATGATTACTGATAATCATTTTTACATTACAATTTAAACGTCCTTCTTTAAAACGCTCTAACAAATCGTATAAATTATGACTCGTATGAGAAACCATAATTGCGACATTTTGCTTTTTATCACCATAATTTACAGACCAATTAAAACTTAAAGGTTCGGCTAGCTTTATGAAACTATTTTCTAATTCTTCTTTAGATATATCGGTTCCATCAGCATTCAACCGAACTCTCATAAAATATGTATCTTCAATAGCATTTACATACTGCTGACAACTTAAAATATTGAATCCTTTTTCATAAAAAAAATTGGTAATTTTTGCTACCAATCCTTTTTGATCTGGACATTTAATTAAAAAAGTAACTATTTGTGATTTCATTTTTTTATTGATTTTCACTTAGACTAACAAAACGAATACTAACAGCATAGAATTAAACCTATGGTATCCATTTTTTAGGAAAATTCGGCTTTCTTTTTTCAAGAAAAGCATCCCTTCCTTCCTTTGCTTCATCTGTCATATACGCTAAACGCGTTGCTTCACCAGCAAAAACTTGCTGACCAACCATTCCATCATCCGTTAAATTCATTGCGAACTTTAACATTTTTATAGAAGTCGGACTTTTCTCTAAAATTTCTTGCGCCCATTCATAGGCTGTACTTTCTAATTTGTCATGAGGAATTACAGCATTGACCATTCCCATATCATAGGCCTCTTGCGCTGAATAATTTCTTCCTAAAAAGAAAATTTCTCTGGCTCTTTTCTGTCCTACCATTTTTGCCAAATAAGCAGAACCATATCCACCATCAAAAGAAGTTACATCTGCATCGGTTTGCTTAAAAATAGCATGCTCTTTACTTGCTAGAGTTAAATCACAAACTACATGCAAACTATGTCCACCACCAACTGCCCAACCAGGAACTACGGCGATTACCGCTTTTGGCATAAAACGTATTAAACGTTGTACCTCCAAAATATTTAAACGGTGATATCCGTCATCACCAACATACCCTTGATGACCTCGTGCCTTTTGATCTCCACCAGAACAAAAAGAATATACGCCATCCTTTGAACTTGGTCCTTCAGCGGAAAGTAAAACAACGCCAATATTAATATCTTCGCCTGCGTCATAAAAAGCATCATACAATTCTTTTGTAGTTTTCGGTCGAAAAGCATTTCTAACATTTGGCCTATTAAAAGCTATTCTTGCAACTCCATTGCATTTCTTATAGGTAATATCTTCGTATTCTTTGGCCGTTTGCCATTCAGGTTGTATCATATTTTTGTATTTTGTGCGTTCTTATCACAGAACAAAAGATAATTGCTTGCAAAAATAAACATTCTAACTTATGATTAAGAAATCACTTACATTAATATTTATTCTTTTTTGTTTCTGGGGATTTTCTCAGAAAACGATTCAAAAAAATTTAGAGTCTGATATTTTAGAAGCAACAAGAAATATCAGAATTTTTATTCCGGAAGGATATGAAAAAGATAGTATTAAAAATTATCCTCTAGCCATTGTTTTCGATGAAGAAGATTTATTCGATATTTATGTAAGTAATTCAATTTTATTTGCAAAAAAAGACAAAGCACCTAAACAAATTGTGGTAGGCCTTTCTATGGAAGAAACAAGAGGAAAGGATATTTCTTTTGATATTAATTCTGGAAAATTAACTTTGAGTGCAAATAATTTTTACGAATTTGTTCGTGATGAAGTTTTATTTTATATGGAAAGTAATTTCAGAACATCACCGTTTATAAGTCTTGTTGGTCATGGATATTCTGCAAATTTAATTACGCATTTTTTACAAGAAAACACTGCTTTTATTAATTCTTTTATTTGTATAAACCCAAGCTTTTCTGATTTTATAGGTAGAGAATTCGCTTCTTATAATCTACTCAAATTTAGAAAAGAAGATAATACTTTTTATTTCTACAGCAGCAATTCCAATTCATTTCCTGCAACTAAACAGAAAAAAATAGATCAAGTTCAACAAGGTTTATCCCTTTTACAAATCAAAAATTTTAATGTTATAAATGATGTAATAAATACCTCTAATTCAGTTTCTGCATTAGGTGAAGCAATACCACGAGCATTAACAAAAGTTTTCGAAGTCTATTCAGGAATATCAAAAGAAGAATATGAAAAAAACATTAAAGAATTAGCGCCCCTGGATGCAATTTCTTATCTAGAAAATAAATATTTAGAAATAGAGTTTTTATTTGGTAGCAATTTAGGTATCAGAGAAAGAGATATTTATGCCATTGAAAATATTATCATTGAAAAAGAAAATGGAGATCGTTTACTTGATTTTGGTATGATGATTTTAAAATTATTTCCTTCCTCTCCTTTAGGAAATTATTATCATGGTAAATATTATGAAACAGGAAAAATGTATAAGAAAGCTTTAAAGCATTACAAAATTGGTTATGGAAAAATGGATCCATCAGACCCGAATGCTGATGCTTTTTATGAAAATATTTTAAGATTAGGAGGGCTATAAAAACCTACTAACTTTAGAAATTATTTTAAAAATAAAACAGATAAAGTGGTTTTGAATACTTAATTAAATCAACTCTATCCTATCTTCTTTTATTAAGATTAGCTTTTGTTTGTACAAATTTCCGACAGCTTTTTTAAAAGCTTTTTTACTCATTTTCATATGAAAACGAATAGAATCTGGAGAACTTTTGTCTGTAATTAAAATAAAACCATCTCTACTATCTTTCAGTTTTGCAAGTACTTTATCTACATCAGAATCAATAACATTTCTAAAACCTTGTGGCCTTAGAGAAACATCTATTTTACCATCTTCACGAATATTTTTTATGTAACCCGTAACTTCCATATTCTCCTCTAAATCTTGAAATACTTCACTTCTAAAAAGTAACCCATCAAATTCTTCATTGATTAAAACAGTATAACCTAAACCAGTTTCAGTCTCAATAATTAGGCTTACTTTTTCTCCTTCTTGCAAATTCATCTCTTGCGCTTCCGAATTATTTTCTCCTTCTTGTAAATTATCTTTTCCTTCTTGCAAATCCTCTTGTAAACCCATTACTGTATGTATTTAAAATATGCTGTTAAAATTAAATCATTTTCTTCACTTGGTGTGAAAATTTCTAATATTTTTGGTTTTTCTGATGCTTCATAAAAACCATTTAGCTGCTCATTTACTGTCTCCGTAGAAAAGGCTTTTTGATACTCAAATTCATACATTTTGCACAAATACTCTGCAGTTAAACAATGCGGAGTTTCAAAATATTTAGAAGCATTAGTGGTTTTCGGTCCTGGAATAATTTTAAAAATCCCACCACCAGAATTGTTAATTAGTATGATCCTAAAACTCTTTGGAATGTTTTTATTCCAAAGGGCATTACTATCGTAAAAAAAACTGAGATCTCCAGTAATAAAAATAGTCTGATTTTTCTCAGAAAATGCAGCCCCAATTGCTGTAGAAGTGCTCCCATCAATACCACTCGTTCCTCTATTACAAAAAACATTAATAGTGTCTTTGACACTAAATAATTGTGCGTATCTAATTATAGAACTATTACTTATTTGTAAATGACAATTGCTCGGAATACTTTCTAAAGCTTGCTCAAATACTTTAAAATCAGAATGTTTTGTTTTGGACAAATAGCTAATATGTTTTACTCTTTTCTCATTACGAATAGTCAACCATTTTGATTGATACGTACTTCCCTTTTTTAATATATACTTATGAAAATTAAAAAAGAAATCAAGTGGTTTTGTCTGAATAAATTCTGACAAGCAAAAGAACGTATTTATTGCTTTTTTCTCATCAATATTCCAATGATGTTTTGGCTGATAATCTCTTAAAAAATTTTTGATTTTTTTCGAAACTATCATTCCTCCAAAAGTTATTAAGATTTCTGGTTGTAATTCTTTAAACTGATTTTTATCTAATGAAAAGATAAGTTGATCAATGGAATTAATAGCTTTTTCGTTATGCAGATTAGAAGTAGTTTCTGTTAAAATTAAAACGGATTCATCTTCAGCATAAAAATCCATCAACTTGTGTAATTCAGTATCAGGATAATGCACACCCACTAAAATCATTTTTTTTTCAGCTGCATTCCAAATTTTGGATAAACTCTCGTAATCAATATGAGAATTATCCAATGAACTCATTGAAATATGAGGAAAATGAAATTTTTGTAATACATCTACAGTTTCGTACAAGGGTTCATCAAAAGGAACATTTATATGAACGGGACCTTTTTGCGAAACTGATATTTGTAAAGCTTCCCCAATTAATTGAGAATTTCGAGTTTTAAACTTAGGATTTTCAATTAAGTTGGCTGAAAATAAAATATGGTTTCCAAAAACATTTTCCTGACGGATTGTTTGGCCATCGCCAATATCAATTAAATGTTTTGGTCTATCTGCAGAAATTACTACCAACGGAATATTACTGTAAAATGCCTCTGCAATTGCAGGATAATAATTTAGCATCGCAGAACCCGAAGTACATAAAATTGCAACAGGTTTTTGAGTTTGTTGGGCAATTCCTAGAGCAAAAAAAGCAGCACATCGTTCATCTACAACACTTAAGGTTTCTATTTCTTTATGATTAGAAAAACCTATTGTAAGAGGCGCATTGCGTGAACCTGGAGAAATTACAACTGTCTCAATTTTAAATTGATAACAAGCGGAAATTACGATTTGTGCGAGTTCTTTTTTCGGATACATTTTTTAATCTTAAAAAATGTCATTCCGAACTTAAAACTCGAAATGACATTTTATACTAAAACCAACTGTGTTGATTAATTTCCTTTTTGATAATCTGCTAAAAACTTAGCCAACCCACTATCTGTTAAAGGGTGTCTTAACAACCCTTCAATTGCACTTAAAGGCCCTGTCATTACATCCGAACCTAATTTAGCGCAATCAATAATATGCATTGTATGACGCACAGAAGCTGCCAAAATTTGAGTTTCAAAGCCATAATTATCATAAATTAAACGAATTTCTGCAATTAAGTTTAAACCATCTGTAGAAATATCATCTAAACGTCCAATAAATGGAGAAACATAAGTTGCTCCTGCTTTCGCTGCCAATAAAGCTTGCCCAGCAGAAAAAACTAAAGTTACGTTCGTTTTAATTCCTTTAGAAGAAAAATATTTACATGCTTTTACACCATCTTTTATCATTGGTAATTTCACAACAATTTGCGGATTTAATGCAGCTAAAGCCTCTCCTTCTTTTACCATTCCATCAAAATCTGTAGAAATTACTTCCGCAGAAACATCACCCTCTACCAATTCACAGATTTCTTTGTAATGGTTAATAATGTTTGCTTCTCCAGTAATTCCTTCCTTGGCCATTAAAGACGGATTTGTGGTTACACCATCTAAAATCCCTAAAGCTTGTGCTTCTTTAATTTGCTCTAAATTTGCAGTATCTATGAAAAATTTCATCTCTTAAAATTTTTAATTAATTTTGCACAAAGATAACAACTTTGGTTCTTATTTTTAGGCGTTAAACTGCAAGTTTTATAAAAGTTATCCATGAAAATACTTAAAAAACTATATTTCTATTTTTATTTTATATTTCTTTTACAAAAAGTTTAAAAATGTTTAACAATTTATTGCAAATAGCTGAGCAATAAAGCTTTATTTTTACAAAAAAGTATATTTGATTTTTCTAAGACACATCTTAATTATTTTAATTTCAACCTTACTTTTCTCTTGCAGCTCAAAAGCAGGAATTGAGGATCAAGAAGAACCTGAAGTTAATAATTGCTCCAATACAAATATTGGAATTACTGAACAAGATAATGTTGTAATTCAGCACGCAACAAATCCTGTTTTTTGGCAGGGCACATACAATGAAACTGTTGTAAAAATTAAATATACTCAGTCGGTTGGTAATGATGGTGAGACAGAAACATTTACTTTTATTTTTAATAAGTTAGATGGCTGTTTAAAAATAAAACGTGCTTTTAAATTTTATGATGGTAAACAAGTTGATGTTTCTGCAATTACTGAGATAAACGTTTCCGAATTTTACACAGGAGAATGGATACTTGATAAAAAATTTACAGGAAACATAATCTTCACAGATCCTCATGATAAAAAAGTATACAGCAGAAAGTTTTGGTTAGAATTCACAGCACAAAATTTAGAAATAGAAAATACTAATTATATATTTTTTGATGACTGCTTTGGAGGTAAATTACCTATTGAAATAGATATGAATAATGACGGAATTGTGGATTTTAAAATAATATCTGAAAAAATTAGAGATATCGGAAACAAACCACAATTCAACCAACACACTATAAAATTAATTTCTACAAATAATTATGAAAACCAAATTTTATCTCCTAAAAAAAATCAAGAACCTTATACTGTAATTTTTGAGCCACCATTTACATCCGAAAATACAAATCAATACTTCAATGGTGTAAAAGTTGCACTAGATGTTTTTTACGAATTTGATGATCCATACCAAAACTTTAATTTCTTTCTTCATAATAATTTAACCTACAAAAAATATTTTGACAATAGCTTGGATAATTACTATGTTGTAAAAATGGGCCTTGACAACAAGGAATATTATGGTTGGATAAAATTTAAATTCAATTCACCTGGATGTAGTGTAGAAATATTAGACACTTATTTGCATCCAATTGAGGCAGTCCACATTTCTGTTCAAAACTAAAACTAGCGTTATAGTTTGTAGTGATTCATTAAAATTTTTTCATACATTCTATCTGATAAAATTCGCTTTAAAACGATCGAAAATTTTTCCATAAAACCACCAACTTTATAATGTATTTTGGGGTTCTTAGTATTTATAATTTTATAAACAGTTTTGGCCATTTCTAGAGGATCCATACCTCCTTCAACATGAGAATCCATCAAATCTAAGTTAGCTTGATACTTTTGCTTGTATGCAGATTTTTCAAAAACAGGAGTATGATATCTTCCTGCGGCAATATTGGTGGCAAAATCTCCGGGAGCAACATTAATCACTTTTATTCCAAAGTTTTTAACTTCCATACTTGCAGCCTCAGTAACAATTTCTAAAGCTCCTTTTGTTGCAGAATAGAAACCTCTAAAAGGCAAACCCATATAACCTGCAATTGAAGTTACATTTAAAATCATTCCGTATTTCTGCTTTCTCATTTGTGGTAAAACAGCTTTCATTACATCAATAGCACCAAAAAAATTGGTATTAAAAACTGCTCTAATTTCATTTGTAGGAGTGTCTTCAATTGGACCTGTAATTCCCATTCCTGCATTGTTGATTAAAACATCTAATCTTCCTTCTTTTTTAATAATATGAGCAACAGCCTTTTCAATCGTTTCAACTTTTAAAACATCTAAAGCAATGATTTCAAACGAAAAATTTTCTACGTTTTTAGGATTTCTACTTGTTCCAAAAACTTTATAACCTCTATCCTGCAAAAAAGATGCAATCGAATTTCCTATTCCTGATGAAGCACCTGTAACTAATATAACTTTAGACATAAAATTAACTTCTACTTATAAATTACGAATTAACGAAAAATAAATTTAAAGGAAATAAAGGAAAGCGAATTTTTGAAATATGAATCTAATACGATTCTGATGTGAATTTAAGAAACAAAAAATGGCAAGCTACCTACATCACACTGCTACAACCTAATACCTTTGCTGCGTTCCCGCCCTGGAGGATTCAAAGGGAGCTAGTTGTGTAGGACTTGCCGCTGCAAATTTACAACACATTTTTATTTTATCTATAAAAAAAATAGTAAATTTTAAGTAACATTTTTAACATGCTGAGTACTAATTAGATGTTTTGTCTTTTTTGTCTATTTTTTAACTTTTGGTAAAGTTAAGGTCTAAACTAGATGAAATTAATATATTTGTATCACTAACTAATTTTAAAAAAGTATGGAAAATCAAGTAAGCAGTAAAAGTATCATTTTGAATAACGGTCTTTATCTAGGTATAATAAGTGTTATTTCTCACCTAGCCTTATATGCAACAGGAAGTTTATTAGAATTAAATTGGATTAACAGTATCGTTGGTGCAGTCGCTATGATTGTTCTAATTGTAATGGGAATTAATGCTTATAAACAAAATAGTAACGGTTTTATTTCATGGGGTCAGGGTGTTAAAATTGGTATGGGAATCACTATGATAAGTGCGCTGATCACTGTTGTATATATTTTGCTTTTTATGAATTTTATAGAACCAGATTTTCAACAACAAGCTTTAGAATTCCAGAGGCAAGCTTGGGTTGACGCAGGCTTATCTGAAGAACAAATTGATGCATCTATGGCAATGACAGAAAAATTTCAAACACCTGCAATTTCTTCTGCAATCATGCTAGCCGCTTCTGCTTTTATTGGATTTATTTTTTCTGCAATTATTTCTGCAATTATGAAGAAATCAGAAGAAGAGACTTATTAAAAAAAGTATAAAGTTAAAACTAGTAACTTTACCTCTTTAAAAAATATTACATGGAAATTTCTTTAGTAATTCCGCTTCTAAACGAAGACGAATCTTTACAAGAATTACACGATTGGATTGCAAAGGTTATGCAATCCAATCGTTATTTGTATGAAATTATTTTTATTGATGATGGCAGTACAGATAACTCTTGGGAAGTTATTGAGCAATTATCAGAAAAAAATAAAGCAGTAAAAGGAATTCGTTTTCAAAAAAACTATGGAAAATCGCAAGCTTTAGATGCAGGTTTTGAACTAGCAAAAGGAAACGTTGTAATTACTATGGATGCTGATTTACAAGATAATCCTGAAGAAATTCCTGAATTATACAATTTAATTGTAGATGAAAATTTCGATTTAATTTCTGGCTGGAAAAAGAAACGATATGACAATGTTATTACCAAAAATATTCCTTCAAGATTATTTAATGCCGCAGCTAGAAAAACTTCAGGATTAAAATTACACGATTTTAATTGCGGATTAAAAGCTTACAAAAACGAAGTTATAAAAGCAATTAAAGTTAGTGGAGAAATGCATAGATACATTCCTGTTTTGGCTAAAAATGAAGGTTTTACAAAAATAGGTGAAAAAATTATTCAGCACCAGGCGAGAAAATACGGAGTAACAAAATTTGGTATGGATCGTTTTGTAAATGGTTTTTTAGACCTGATTACCATTTCATTTTTATCCAGATTTGGAAAAAGACCAATGCACTTTTTTGGTCTTTGGGGTACATTCATGTTTCTTTTTGGAACAACATCTGCATTTTATATTGGTATTTACAAGCTGTATAAAGTCTATAATGGTATTAAAACTATTTTAATTACTAACAATCCTTGGTTTTATATTGCACTAACTTCCATGATTTTAGGGACTTTATTATTTTTAGCTGGTTTTATTGGAGAACTCATAATAAAAGCAAAAAGCACTGAAAAACACTATACTATTAAAGAAAAACTCAATTTCTAAATAGTATATTTGTGTTTCAATTAACCTACTTAATTTTAAACCTATGCAAGACATCTTAGACAAAGCAAAACAATGGCTAAACTCTACTTTTGATGCTGAAACCCAAACAGAAATTCAAGAATTAATTAACAATAACCCTGATGATTTAGCAGACAGGTTCTATAAAGATATGGAATTTGGTACTGGCGGAATGCGAGGAGTTATGGGCGCCGGAACCAATAGAATTAATAAGTATACTTTAGGGAGAGCAACCCAAGGTTTGTCTAATTACCTGATAGAAAATATAAAAAAAGAACAACTAAGTGTTGTTATCGCTTACGATTGCAGACATAATAGTAAGAAGTTTGCGAAAATTGTTGCCGATGTTTTATCTGCGAACAACATTAAAGTTTTTCTTTTTGAAGATTTGCGAGCAACTCCTGAATTATCTTTTGCAGTTCGTCATTTAAATTGTGATGCTGGTATCGTTTTAACAGCCTCTCACAACCCGCCAGAATATAATGGCTACAAAGTATATTGGGCAGATGGTGGGCAAATTGTGCCTCCTCATGATGGTGGAATTATTGGTAAAGTAAACTCATTAGATTTTTCTGAAATCAATTTTCATGCCAACGAAAATTTAATTGAAGTTATTGGAAAAGAAGTTGATGCTGTTTTTATTGAAGAATCTGTAAAAAATGGATCTTTGTCTAATAAAATTGATAGAAAAAACTTAAAAATTGTTTTTACTTCTTTACATGGAACTTCCATTGTTTCCGTGCCAGATGCATTAGCAAAAGCTGGTTACTCAGACGTTCATATTGTTGAAGAGCAGAGAGTGCCAAACGGTGATTTCCCAACTGTAAAATCACCAAATCCAGAAGAACCTGAGGCTTTAAAAATGGCGACAGATTTAGCGAATAAAATTGGTGCTGATATTGTTATTGGAACAGACCCAGATTGTGATAGATTAGGTGTTGCTGTGCGAGATACTGATGGAAATATAAAATTAATGAATGGTAACCAGACAATGGTTGTTATGACGCAGTTCTTGTTAAAAAAATGGAAAGAAGAAGGGAAAATTAATGGTAAACAATTTATTGGATCTACGATCGTTTCTACTGAATTGGTAAATGATCTTGCCTCCAGTTATAATGTTGAAACCAAAGTTGGTTTAACAGGTTTTAAATGGATTGCAAAAATGGTTAAAGATTTTCCTGAATTAGATTTTATAGGGGGTGGAGAAGAGAGTTTTGGATATATGGTTGGTGGCTTCGTAAGAGACAAAGATGCCGTTACTGCCACTCTTTTAGCTTGTGAAATAGCTGCGTATGCAAAACAAAATGGAAGTTCTTTTTACGAAGAACTACTTAATATTTATGTACATCATAAATTTTATAAAGAACACTTAATAGCTATCACCAAAAAAGGAATGGATGGTGCTGCAGAAATTCAGCAAATGTTAAGTGATATGCGTAATAATCCATTAACGGAAATTGATGGAGAAAAAGTAGAATCTCTTTCTGATTACCAAGCATCCACGAGAAAAAACTTAATTACTGGTGACGTAACAAACATTAATTTACCAAAATCTAATGTGCTCATTTATCAAACAGAATCAGGAACAAGAATTGCAGCAAGACCAAGTGGTACGGAACCAAAAATAAAGTTCTATTTTAGTGTAAATACTGAATTAGATCTAGCTAAAAATGCTGATGGAGTTGAAGCTGAATTAGATGCAAAGATTCAACGAATTATTAAAGAAATGAAACTGAATTAATGGCTTATTTCAAAGACATTTTAAAGTATGAAAAGAAATATAGAAAATATACTGTTCTAAATATTTTATTTAATATTCTTTATGCTGTTTTTAATGTTTTATCTGTTCTCGCTTTTATTCCTGTCTTAGGAATACTTTTTGGTACAGATAAAAAAATAACCAATAAACCAACCTATGAAGGAATTACAAAAATTGGTGACTTTTTAAAAGAAAGTTTTTATCATTTAATTTCTCAAAAAATTGAAAATACGGGTGAAATTGACACACTTATTTTCATCTGTTTGCTCGCCTTATCACTTTTTTTTCTAAAAAACTTATTTAGATATTTAGCTTCCTATGTAATTACTTTTTTAAGAACAGGAATTGTAAAAGATTTACGAGATAAATTATATAATAAAATTGTAGAACTACCTATCTCCTATTTTTCAGAAAAGAGAAAAGGAGATATCATTGCACGTATGACTTCAGATGTGCAGGAAGTAGAAAACTCTATATTAACATCCGTAGAAGTTATTATCAGAGAGCCTTTAACTGTTATTATATCAATAACAATTATGCTTTTTATGAGTGTAAAACTAACACTTTTTGTTTTTGTTTTACTGCCTGTTTCTGGTTTTATAATTTCATCAATTAGTAAAAAACTAAAAGCAAACTCTGTAAAAGCTCAAAAAGAAACTGGTAATTTTTTATCCTTTATAGAAGAAACATTAACAGGATTAAGGATTATTAAAGGCTTTAATGCAGAGAGAGTCATTGAAAGTAAATTCAATAACTCTACACTAAGTTTTAGGAAATTAATGACCAGCGTTTTTCACCGTCAAACATTAGCTTCACCAATGAGTGAGTTTTTAGGTTCTGCAACTATTATTGCAATTCTTTGGTATGGTGGAACAGAAGTTTTATCTAAAACAAGTCCCTTACAACCAGATGAATTTTTTGGCTACATCGTATTATTTTACACCGTTTTAAATCCTATTAAACTAATAACGACCACATTTTACAATATTCAAAAAGGAGAAGCTTCTGCAGAAAGAATAATGACTGTTTTAAATACTGAAAATGACATTAAAGATATACCCAATGCAATTATAAAAGAGGATTTTATAGGTAAAATTGAGTTTAAAAACGTCTCATTCAAATATAAGAAACAATATGTTTTGAAAAATTTTTCCTTAACTATTAACAAAGGAGAGACTGTTGCTTTAGTTGGTCAATCTGGAAGTGGAAAATCTACTTTAGCAAATTTAATTACTCGTTTTTATGATGTTAATAAAGGAGATGTTTTTATTGATAACAGCAATATTAAAGATGTTACAAAAACATCTTTACGAGCTTTAATGGGAATTGTTTCTCAAGATTCTATTTTATTTAATGATACTATTGCGAATAATATTAAGTTAGGAACTCCGAATGCCTCTTACACAGCTATAATGGAAGCAGCTAAAATTGCAAATGCGGATGAATTTATTCAAAATTTACCAGAAAAATACAATACCAATATTGGTGATAGTGGAAACACACTTTCTGGAGGACAAAAACAACGTTTATCTATAGCTAGAGCAGTTTTAAAGAATCCACCGATTATGATTCTAGACGAAGCTACTTCTGCTCTAGATACAGAATCAGAACAACTGGTACAAATTGCTTTAGAAAAAATGATGCAAAACAGAACCTCGTTAGTGATTGCTCATAGGCTTTCTACAATTCAGAAAGCAGATAAAATTTTGGTCCTCAAAAAGGGTAAAATCGTTGAACAAGGTAAACACGAAGAATTGCTCGCTATACAAGGAGAGTACTTTAAATTGGTTTCAATGCAAAGCTTAGGCTAATTACAACCCTAACTGCTTTCCTTTTTCAATCATAAAACTATAGGAAGCCTCATGTTCATTTGGAATTTCACCATCTAAAATGGCTTCTTTTATCGCTTCTTTTATTTGACCAATTTCTCTGCAAGGTTTTAAATCAAAAGCCTTCATAATTTCTTCTCCAGTAACTGGTGGTTGAAAATTTCTAACTTTATCTCTCTCTTCTACTTCTTTAATTTTAATTCTTACTAGCTCAAAATTATGGTGATACCGTTTAAACTTCTTTGGATTTTTTGTTGTTATATCTGCTTCACAAAGTGTCATTAAAGAATTAATATCTTCACCTGCATCAAAAACTAAACGTCTTACAGCAGAATCTGTAACTTCTGAGGCTAATACAATTGGACGCGAACTTAGCAATACCATTTTCTGAACAAACTTCATCTTATTATTCAATGGCATTTTTAAACGTTTGAATAATTTATGAACCATTTTAGAGCCAACAAATTCATGCGCATGAAAGGTCCAACCCACTTTTTTACTAAACTTTTTAGTAGGTGCTTTGCCTATATCATGCAATAAAGCTGCCCATCTTAACCAAACATCGTTTGTGTTTTCAGCAATATTATCTACAACTTCTAAGGTATGATAAAAATTATCTTTATGTTTTTGACCTTCAACCTCTTCCACTCCTTTCAAAGC
The DNA here is from genome assembly GCF_900106075.1 of Polaribacter sp. Hel1_33_78. Taxonomy (NCBI): domain Bacteria; kingdom Pseudomonadati; phylum Bacteroidota; class Flavobacteriia; order Flavobacteriales; family Flavobacteriaceae; genus Polaribacter; species Polaribacter sp. Hel1_33_78. Next base: position 1,417,872 of record NZ_LT629794.1, on the reverse strand, counting down.
AATTAATTCAGGAAGAATCTGTGATAATAAACCTGTTTTTTCTAATAATAGAAAACCAATTGATGGTTTTTTTGATAACATGATTTTATTCAATTCATCAACAATTCTCTCTTTTGTTATTATCTCAAGTCTAGTAGCATTTTCACCTATTGATGAAAGGGATTCGTCTTCAATTATAAAATTTAACTGTGTTGCAAAACGAATTGCGCGCATCATTCTTAAAGGATCATCAGAATAGGTTATATCAGGATTTAGAGGAGTTTTTATAATTTTATTTTCTAAATCTTTAATTCCATTAAAAGGATCTAATAACTCGCCAAAATTCTCATCATTCAAACTTAACGCTAATGCATTGATTGTAAAATCGCGTCTATTTTGATCATCTTGCAAGGTTCCTTCGGTTACATCTGGATTTCTACTATCATCCGAATATGATTCCTTTCTTGCCCCAACAAATTCAATTTCAACATCTTTAAAACGCAACATTGCTGTTCCAAACGTTTTAAAAACTTGCACTTTCGGTTTGTTGGGTAGTAATTGAGAAACCTTTATAGCCAGATCAATTCCACTGCCTATTGCTACTATATCAATATCTTTTGCCGATCCTCTTTTTAGGAAAAAATCGCGCACAAAACCACCAATTACATAACTCTCAATTTCTATTTGTTTTGATGCTATTGATATTACCCTAAATATTTCTGATGAAATTGCTTCTTTAAACAACTGTTTTTGCATGAATTATGGTCTTAAAACCTGAATATTTTACACCTATATCTGTAGCTAATTTTAGATGATTTGTATTCATTTTATTTTGGAGCAAATTTACTATATAATACACATCTTTCAAAATTGGTTGTACTATTTATTAAAAGGATTATCCCTTGGTATTATAATTATCTATTATTTCTCATGAGATACTTTTTAAATTATAAAGAATAGCTTTTTAGGATTCCTAATAATTTAAGAGTAATAAAAAAGAAATTGAAACTTCTCTTTTTAAATTGATCATTTTAATAAAATGTTGTTTTGTTTCTTTGAAAATTTAACTAAAACTCTAAAATCTATAATTTGAGAAGAAATTATGCTAGTCCTCCCTCTCATATTGACTTAAAGCTTCTGATAATATCTTTGTTTTTAAAATTTGTTTATTCAAAGTAATTCTAAAAATATTACCTTTGTAACTCAATAAAATCCATGTTTCAAAAAATTCCAAATTATATAAAATACATCTTTACAAATGTTTTTTCTCTTTTTGTTTTTGTCGTTTTTTTTAGAGGTTTTTTCTATCTATTTTTTGCGGATCTAGAAAATATTCCTACTGAAGAAATACAAAAAGCTATTTCGTTAGGTATACGTTTTGATTTAAAATTAGCTATTCTTACTTTTTTCCCTTTAGCTTTAATCGTTTTAATTTCCAACTATCGTTTTTTTAAAAATAGCGTTTACAAAAGAATAGCAGCTATTTATCTGGTATTAGCCTACTTAATTTTGACGCTATTTTACCTTTTCGATTTTGGGTATTATGAATATTTAGCAATTCGCTTAGATGCTTCTTCTCTTCGTTTTTTAAGTAATTTTAAAATATCTAGTCAGGTATTGCTTGAAAGTTATCCTGTATACAAAGGTGTTTTAGGATTATCCATTTTATCTTTTATCATATATAAATATACCATGTTTGTGTATGATTTATTTTCTAAAACATCTCAAGAAATAATTAAAAAACTAAAAGCATTATTTTTTATTTTAACCATTCTGCTTTTTTCCTTTGGTATTTATAATAGCATAACGTATTATCCCTTGCGCTGGAGTGAAGCTTTTTTCTCTAAAAAAAACAGTGTAAATCAGTTTGCCTTAAACCCTGTTTTATATTTCTTTGATAGCTTTGCTTTTAGGAGTGAAGGTGCAGATATTGAGAAATTTAAGCTGTATTACCCAGTAATTGCAAAACATTTGAATCTACCTTTAGATACTATAAATTTCACTAAAAAAATAATTTTTAAAGAGCCTTACAAAGAAAAACCTAATGTTGTTTTTGTAATGTTAGAATCTACTGGAACTGCAACTATGAGTTACTATGGCAATCCCTTAAATAGTTCACCAAAAATGGATTCTATCATTAAAGAAAGTCTAAGTTTTTCTAAGTTTTATGTTCATAAACCAGGAACAGCAGGTAGCGTTTTTGCAAGTATTACTGGCTTACCGGATATTGAAGATGTAAAAACAGCTTCAAGAAACCCTATGATTATAGACCAACGAATTATTTTTGATCAATACAAAGGTTATGAAAAGTTATATTTTTTGGGAGGCTCTGCAAACTGGGCAAATATTAGAGGCGTTTTTCAGTCAAATATTAAAGACTTAAAAATTTATGAAGAAGGAAGTTTTGAAGAGAACAACAGAGCTGATGTTTGGGGTATTGACGATTACGACTTATTTAAAGAGTCTGATAAAAAGTTAAAAAAATTGCACGAAAAAGGAAAACCTTTTGTTGCTTATATTCAAACAGCAACAAATCATATGCCTTTCACTATACCTGATAATAAAGAAAGTTTTAGACCTATTTTAGAAAATGAAATTAAAGAAGAAACTCTGCTTAAAGGGGGATTTAGATCTTTGGGACAGCTGAATGGAATTCGTTATTTAGACTTTAATGTTGCTCGCTTTTTAGAAAGGGCAAAAGAATCAGGTTATTATGAAAATTCTATTTTTGTCTTTTTTGGTGATCATAGAGGGGGAATGAAAAAGTTGAATTTTTTAGAAAATAATGAAGATGATTTAGGAATCCAAGTACATCATGTTCCGTTTTTTATTCATGCTCCAAAATATACAAAAGCTCAAGAAATAGACAAATACGCAAAATTAGTAGATATTTTTCCTACAGCTACAAGTTTAGCGAAAATAGATTACACAAATTACACTTTAGGAAGAGATTTATTAGATAGTACTAACATAAATACTGCTGCACTTGTTCATAGTCAAAGTAAAGGAGAAAAAGCTGTTGGTGTTATAAAAGATGGTTATTATTATGAAAAAACGAACGTTTCTAAGAAAGCTAGTCTTTACAGTTTAGAAGATGATAGAATTAAAGATATAAAGACTGAAAAACCTAATCTTACAAAGCAAATGGATAGTCTTTTATCTGCTTATTATCATACTACTAAATATTTGTATTTTAATAATAAAAAGACAGAAAAGTAATATTTTAGATGTGTTATTTACGTAGATGAATTAATCGTATTTATTAGAAAGCCAATTTTTTATATAAATTAATTTTTCTTGGGGGCATAAATCTAATCCTTGCATACAAAGGAAAAGTTTACTTTTATCTTTTTCAGCTTTTTTAAGTCTATTTTTAAGCCACCATAAAGGTTTATTATAATTTTGAAAATACACTAATTGATAATCTTCTTTCAAAATATAATTGTCCTTTTGTATTTCTAAATGATTTGCTAAGGACTGGTTTGTATACTGCTCGTGATGCCTAAACTTGTGCTTAATATTTACATCTAATAATTCAGGAAATTTTTTATAAAAATTATCATAAGTAGATTTTTTAAGAGGCGCAATAGTATGGTCTAATCTTACATATTTTTTAAAACCTAAAGTTTTAGCAATCGTTTGTTGCCCTTTTTTAAATCCCCATTTCTTTATTTTATCTTCTTTTCTAATAAGATTATAAAAACCACTTTGTACTTTTTTATACCAAATATCTTCATAAAAAGAAGTCCATTCTCCTCTAATTACAGGTTTTCCATCGATAAAAAAATCAGAAATTTTTGCTTCTCTTAACAAAAAGAAATCATCATTTGCATATAAAAAATGTTCTGATAATTCAGGTATTTTGTATAAGAGAGATTCTATGGGTAAACAACTAAAAGTTGGTAAATATTGATGATAACCTTCAAAAATAACATCGTGACTTATAACAAATACATTTGGATATTTTTTAGAAGCCTCTTCTTTATCTTTTAAAAAATCTGGTGTTTGATCTGCTGTTACTATAAAAATATTACGAACAAATTTAGCATGCTTTATAATTGATTTTACTGCATACTCAATTTCATGTACTTGACTTAAAGCCCTAACTTCATTATTTTTAGATTTTTCTTTAGGAATATAATTTAATAGCTTGTCTCTATATTTTTCATCTTTACCATCTACCCAAGTAAAAACTACATCAATTATTATACTTTTTGTTTTCATTATAAAAATTTTTATTTAAAATTAGTTGACCTAAAACTTAGCCAAGTTCTATTAAGTATGGATTTTAAATAATACTCTATTAAATTTACTAATATTTTTGATTCTAGTTTTAATTTTGGTTTATAAAAAAATACAAATCCAAAAATACCCAAAATAAGTTTACTTATTAAAACAGTGGTTATGACAGAATATTGAATTAAAAAATACTGGAATCCTTTAAAATGATTATAAATATAAACATGTTTTGATATTAATACTTCTGTTTTTGTAATGGCAGCAGTTTTAATATTAATTCTAGAAGAACCACCATGATTATGTATAATTTCTACATTTTCTAATAATGCAATCTCTCCTCCTAAATCAGCAACTTTTTTAGACAAATCTACATCTTCAAAATACATCCAATAATCTTCATTCCATCCCTGTATTTTATCAAACCAATTTATAGAAATTAAAACAACTGCTCCAGAAACCCAATCTGGAAATAATATATTATTTTTTCTGATAATATTTTTACGAAGTTGTTTCCCATTTATTGCTCTAACAATACCAAATATTGTTTTAAACGAAGGAAAAAAACGAAAGCTTTTTTCATAAGAACCATCACTATTTTTTTGCAAACAAGAAACTAAACCAATATTAGAATTTTCTAATAAATAATTATGCATTTTTTCAATGGCCATTTTGTTTATAATCGTATCAGGATTTAAAAAAAGCAAAAATTCTCCTGATGCTTTTTTAGCGCCCAAATTACAAGCATTTGCAAAACCATTATTACCAGAATTTAGAGAAAAAGAAACACTTGGAAATTTTAATTGAAAAACACTAAAATAATTATCGTTTGAACAGTTGTCTACAACAATAGTTTCAATATTCAAATTATGAAAAGAAATGTCTGTAATTGATTTTAGGCATAACTCTAATGGCTTCCAACTTTTATAGTTTACAATAATTATAGAAATATTTTGCTTAAAATTATCGCTCATTAGTGGCATTTCTATTTAACAACCAAAGCTTTATGTATTTTGTTAAAACTCCGTATGCTTGCGTTTTTGCAAAAACAAAACCAGGAAATCCATCTAAAAACCCAAGCCTAACAATATAATGAATAAAAAACCGCGCAGGTGGTTTAATTAGAATATGAAATAGATTTACTGTTCGTCCTTCTTCAAAAAATTGCTGAGCTCTTAATTGGCCATAATGATTCATTTTGGAAATATAATGATCATAGCTTTTGTAAGAATAATGATCTATCTTATTTTTAAAAAAACCTACTTTTCCATTTGCAACTATTCTTTCATGAACAACCCCAGAATACTTGCAATGTTCTTTTAAAAATAAACGAATCACTTTATCTCTTTGACAACCTCCGTAATTAATTTTACTTCCACAAAAGAAAAAAGTCCTTCGCACATTGAAACCAACAAAATCTTTTGGGTTTTTAACGGCTTCCAGAATCTCATTTTCAACTTCTGGTGTAACTCTTTCATCCGTGTCTAAAATATAAATCCAAGGATATTTAGCCTGGTCTATTGCAAAGTTTTTTTGAGAAGAAAAATCATCAAACTTACGTTTGATAATTTTCACATTATGCTTTTCTGCCAGCGCTACTGTATTATCCTTACTAAAAGAATCTATTACAATAATCTCATCAGCAAAGCTCACTGATTTTATAGCGTTAGAAATATGAATTTCTTCATTTAAAGTGGGGATAATAGCAGTAATCTTTGTCATAGCCTTTTCAAATCTTAAACAGCAACGTCATATTCGCGCAATGCTTCGTTTAAAGAAGTTTTTTTGTTGGTACTTTCTTTTCTTTTTCCAATAATTAATGCACATGGTACATTGTATTCTCCTGCTGCAAATTTCTTAGTATAACTTCCAGGAATTACAACCGATCTTGCTGGAACTCTTCCTTTCATTTCTATAGGCTCAACTCCAGTAACATCTATAATTTTAGTACTCATTGTTAGCACAACATTTGCGCCTAAAACAGCTTCTTTCTCTACTCTCACTCCCTCAACAACAATACATCTAGACCCTATAAAAGCGCCGTCTTCAATAATTACTGGTGCAGCTTGTAATGGTTCTAAAACACCACCAATTCCTACGCCACCAGATAAATGAACATTTTTACCAATTTGTGCACAAGAACCAACTGTAGCCCAAGTATCCACCATCGTTCCTTTATCCACGTAAGCACCGATATTTACATAACTTGGCATTAAAATAGTTCCCGAAGCAATATATGCACCATGTCTGGCAACAGCATTTGGCACCACTCTAATTCCTCTTTCTGCAAAGTTTCTTTTTAAAGGAATTTTATCATGATATTCAAAAATACCAGCTTCTAAAGTTTCCATTTTTTGAATTGGAAAATATAAAACAACTGCTTTTTTAACCCATTCATTTACTTGCCATCCATCTTCAATGGGCTCTGCAACTCTTAATTCACCTTTATCTAATAAATCAACTACTTTTCGAATTGTACTAATAGTTTTTTCTTCTTTTAATAAATCACGATTTTCCCAAGCTGATTCTATAATTTTTCTAATTTCTTTCATTTTAAACTTTACTTTTTGCAAATATAAATTTATCTGTAAAATCTCAGGCGAATATACATTTTTTAAACATATATTTCTTCTTTGTTTAAAATCCAAGAACTAATTTCAACGAACTTCTTGATAATATTCTCTTTAATTATTACTATTAAAAGTATAAACTATATTTTTGCATAAATAGTATACAGATTGGGAAGAATTTTAGCCATCGATTTTGGAAAAAAAAGAACAGGAATTGCAGTTACAGACGAACTACAAATTATTGCTTCTGGTTTAACGACAGTAAATACTGAGGAATTAATTTTATTTTTAAAAGACTATACCTCTAAAGAAAAAGTAGAGCTTTTTTTAGTTGGAAAACCAAAACAAATGGATAACTCTGATAGTGAAAGTGAAGCCTTAATCCTTCCTTTTCTAAAAAAACTATCCAAAGTAATACCACAAATCTCAGTGCAAAGAGTGGATGAACGTTTTACTTCTAAAATGGCTTTTCAAACAATGATTGATGGTGGTTTGAATAAAAACCAGCGCAGAAACAAAGCTTTAGTTGATGAAATAAGCGCAACGATCATTCTTCAGTCATTTTTATATAATAAATAGTTTTATTCAAGTTACAAACTTTGTATTTTTGCAGTAATTAAAAAGACAAAAATGATTTTACCTATTGTTGCTTACGGAGATCCCGTTCTTAGAAAAACAGGCATCGAGATTGACATAGATTATCCAAATCTAAAGGAATTAATTATCAATATGAAAGAAACCATGTACAATGCTTCTGGTGTTGGTTTGGCGGCTCCACAAATTGGAAAATCAATTCGTTTATTTTTAATTGATGCTTCTCCTTTTGCTGAAGATGAAGATTTAGATGAAAAAGAAAGGGAAGTTTTAAAGACGTTTAATAGAGTTTTTATCAATCCTAAAATTCTAAAAGAAGAAGGTGAAGAATGGGTATTTAATGAAGGTTGTTTAAGTATACCAGATGTCCGTCAAGATGTATATCGTCAGCCAAAAGTAACCTTAGAATATCAAGATGAAGATTTTAAAACACATACAGAAGTTTTAGAAGGATTGGCTGCTAGAGTTTTTCAACATGAATTTGATCATATTGAAGGAGTATTATTTACGGACAAACTTTCAACACTTAAAAAAAGATTAATCAAAAAGAAATTAGAAAATATTTCTAAAGGAAAAATTAATGCTGATTATAGAATGCGCTTTCCTAATTTAAAAAAAGGTAAATAGTCTTTCAAAGACATAAAAAATATACATATGGAATTTAGTAAAATTATTTCGGTTACTGGTAAACCTGGTTTATTTCAAGTAATATCACAATCTAAAAATTCAATTATCGTTGAGTCTTTGACAGACAAAAAACGTTTGGCAATTAACTCAACTCAAAATGTAAGTTTGTTAGAAAACATTGCAATTTATACGTTTGAAGAAGATGTACCTTTATTAGAAATCTTTAAATCTATGTTTGAAAAAACTGAAGGTACAGAAGCAATTTCTCACAAAGAAAGTGGTAAAAAATTAGCGGCATTTTTTGCTGAAGTTTTGCCAAATTATGATGATGAAAGAGTATACACTTCTAACATAAAAAAAGTAATTCAGTGGTTTAACTTACTAGTAAATGCTGGTTTAGACTTTTCTGCAATTAAAGAAGAGATTGCTGAAGAAAAAGCTGAAGAAGCATAATCACTTTATCATTTTGAATACAAGAAAAGATCAATTAGCAGCTTTTAATCGTTTGTTAGATATAATGGACGAACTTCGTGAGAAGTGTCCTTGGGATAAAAAACAAACATTAGAAAGTTTACGTCATTTAACAATAGAAGAGACGTATGAATTGGCTGATGCTATTCTTGATAATGATTTGCAAGAAATTAAAAAAGAATTAGGAGATGTTCTCTTGCACATTGTTTTTTACGCAAAAATTGGAAGTGAAAAAAATGCTTTTGATATTGGGGATGTTGCTAACTCTATTTCTGATAAATTAATTCATAGACATCCTCACATTTATGGGGATGTAAAAGTGGAGAATGAGGAAGATGTAAAACGTAATTGGGAACAATTAAAGCTAAAGGAAGGTAAAAACTCTGTTTTAGAAGGCGTTCCTAAAGGTCTACCCGCCATTGTAAAAGCGAATAGAATACAAGATAAAGTTGCAGGTGTTGGATTTGATTGGGAAAAACCAGAACAAGTTTGGGAAAAAGTACAAGAAGAACTCTCTGAACTAAATGAAGAAATAAAGAAGGAAAATAAAGAAGACATTGAAAAAGAATTTGGAGATGTCTTGTTTTCCATGATTAATTACGCTCGATTTATTGGCGTAAATCCTGAAAATGCTCTAGAAAAAACGAACAAAAAATTTATAAATCGTTTTCAATATTTAGAACAAGCTGCCAAGGATGATGGTACACAACTTTCGGACTTGACCTTAACTGAGATGGATGTTTACTGGGAAAAATCTAAAGATTTTTTTAAATAAATTTTCCACACTTTTTTATTAAAATAAAAAAAGCCTCCAATTAGGAGGCTTTTAAATTTAGACTAATTTCTTAGCGTTTTTTACTTTTTGTTTTGTGAGCGCCAATTCTATGACCTCTTTCATGTCGGTTACATAATGAAAAGTTAAGCCCTTTAAATAGCTCTCTTTTATTTCTAAAATATCTTTTTCATTGTCCTTGCACAAAATAATTTCCTTAATATTTGCTCTTTTAGCAGCTAATATTTTTTCTTTAATTCCGCCAACAGGTAATACTTTTCCACGCAAGGTAATTTCGCCAGTCATGGCTAATTTATTCTTAATTTTACGTTGTGTATAAGAGGAGACTAAAGAGGTTAACATGGTGATACCTGCACTAGGCCCATCTTTTGGTGTTGCTCCCTCAGGAACGTGAATATGGACATTGTACTTTTCTAAAATTTCTGGTTTAATACCAAATTCTTCCGCATTGGATTTTATATATTGTAATGCAATTGTTGCCGATTCTTTCATTACAGTTCCTAAATTACCTGTAATAGAAAGTGTTCCTTTTCCTTTTGATAAAATAGATTCTATAAATAAAATATCACCTCCAACCTGCGTCCATGCTAAACCTGTAACTACACCAGCAACATCATTATTTTCAAATTTATCTCTATTTCTTGGGGTTCCTAAAATATCTTCTATTTTTTCTGAAGATACAGCGATATCATATTCTTCCTCTAGTGCGATAGATTTAGCTGCAAAACGAACCACTTTTGCAATCTTCTTTTCTAAACCACGAACTCCTGACTCACGCGTGTAACCTTCAACAATTTGTTCAATTTGTTTTTTTCCTAACTTAATATCTTTAGTTGTTAAACCGTGTTCTTTTAATTGTTTTGGTAATAAATGTCTTTTGGCGATTTCTATTTTTTCCTCAATTGTATAACCAGAAACATTTATAATTTCCATTCTATCACGCAAAGCCCAAGGAATTTGACCTAAATTATTTGCTGTAGCAATAAAAAGTACTTTCGATAAATCATAACCAACTTCCAAATAATTGTCATAAAAAGCCTCATTTTGCTCAGGATCTAATACTTCTAGCATCGCTGAAGATGGATCGCCTTGGTGACTTTGACCTAATTTATCTATTTCGTCTAACACAAAAACAGGGTTTGAAGTTCCTGATTTTTTTAAATTCTGAATTAAACGACCCGGCATTGCGCCAATATAAGTTTTTCTATGTCCTCTAATTTCTGCTTCATCACGTAAACCACCTAAAGACATTCTAACATATTTGCGCCCTAAAGCTTCCGCAACAGATTTCCCCAAAGAAGTTTTACCAACTCCTGGAGGGCCATATAAACAGATAATAGGTGATTTCATATCACCTCTTAATTTTAAAACAGCTAAGTGTTCTATAATTCTTTCTTTTACTTTTTCTAAACCAAAGTGATCTCGATCTAAAACTTTGGTAGCATGCTTCAAATCGAATTTGTCTTCAGAATAAATGCCCCAAGGTAATTCTAATAATAATTCTAAATAGCTTCTTTGCACACCATATTCTGCAGCTTGTGGATTCATTCTTCGCAAACGAGCCAGTTCTTTATCAAAGGTCTCTCCTACTTCTTTAGTCCACTTTTTCTTTTTGGCCTGCTTGCGCATTTCTTCCAATTCTTCATCATTAGAAACGCCTCCTAATTCTTCTTGAATCGTTTTTAACTGCTGATTTAAATAATATTCACGTTGTTGTTGATCTAAATCTTCACGTGTTTTAGATTGAATGTCATTACGTAATTGTAATTTCTGTAGCTCTTTGTTTAAGTTTTTGAGTGTTAATAAAGCTCGTTCTTTTAGATTGTCTTTTTCTAAAATTACTTGTTTATGCATTACACTTAAATCCATGTTAGAAGCAATAAAATTGACTAAAAACGAATTGGATTGAATATTTTTAATCGCGAATGAAGCTTCTGAAGGTAACATTGGGTTTTCCTTAATAACCTCTAAAGCTTGTTCTTTAATAGAATCTATAATTGCATCGAACTCTTTTTTGTCTTCAATACTTCTATCATCTACAGCTTCTTTTACAGTTGCCTTTAAATAAGGTTCATCCTGAATAATTTGATCAATTTCAAAACGTTTTTTTCCCTGAATGATAACAGTTGTATTTCCATCAGGCATTTTTAACACACGTAAAATTTGTGCCACAACACCCGTTGTATGTATATCTTTTAAACCAGGGTCTTCTTCTTCTTCATTTTTTTGTGCTACTACTCCAATTATTTTATCACCTTTATTGGCATCTTTAATTAATTGAATGGATTTATCCCTTCCGGCCGTAATAGGAATTACAACTCCTGGAAATAGAACGGTATTTCTTAACGGAAGAATTGGCAACATTGCAGGAACGCTCTCTTTATTGATGATTTCTTCATCTTCTGGCGTCATTAATGGGATTAATTCAGCATCTTCGTTCATGATGTTTTGAAACGACAAACTGTCTAACTTTATAATCTTTGTTTTGCTCATTTTCTGTATATCTGTCATTGTGACATTGATTTATTGAATCAATAAAAACCAATATCACTATTTTAATTATAATTAATTGATAACCAATTGTTTAAAATTAAACCCTTCATTATCTCATTTAAATAAGACAATTGTTGTGCCATTGGTAAATAGAATTTAATTACTTCATTTTTTTTTATCATTTTTGCAACTAAAACAAAAGATATGTCTAAGATAAAAATAAAGAATATATCATATAAAGGCTGGAAAGAAACAATAGAAATTTCAAATTCAACTATTAAAATTTTAGTAGTACCAGAAATTGGTAGAATTATGCACTATGGTTTCTTAGACGGAACAAATATGTTTTATGAAAATGAGCAACTTGAAGGTATTAAATTTAATGCTGGAAATTACTTTCAAGAAAACAATACGAACCAAGCTCCAAATCTTGGTGGCAATAGAGTTTTACCATGCTCTGAAGAATATTTTAATATTTTAACTGGCAGCAGACACGTACCAGATCCATTTCTAAATGCGAGTTCTTATGAGGTTACTTTCTTAAAAAACGGCGTTATTCTAAAGAGTCCTTTGAGTGAATTACTAGGGATACAATTAGAAAGAATTATTACAATGTCAGAAAATGGAACAAAAGTTAAAATTCAACAAAAATTGACAAAAAAAACTGCTGCTAAAAATAAAGTTATTGAAGAAATTCCACTAACTATTTGGAGTTTATCTAAAATTAAAACACCGAATACTAGCTACTTACCCATCAATAAAAAAAGTATATTTGAAAACGGTTTTTTAATACCTAAGTGGCCAGATGCAAAGAATAATGCTCATATAAACGCAGCCCTAAATAGTGCTATTTTAAAATTAAAATCATCTGACAATTTACCTCAAAAAGTAGGTGCAGATTCTAAGAATTGGATTGCTGGGTATTTACACAAAACTTTATTTATAGAAAAATTTAATTTTGATGATAAAAACTCATATCCAGATGGAGGAACTTCTGTAACCATATTTGGAAATCATTTATTTAGCGAATTAGAATGTTTGAGTCCTGAAAAGAAATTAAAAATTGGAGAAACAATTTGCTATGACTTGCAATGGAGTTTGCTTAAAATAGAAGATAAAAATAATGTCAACTCCATACTGGAAAGTCTTTAAAATATTGAATTAATCACTTTCTCTTTAAAAAGACTATTTTTATTTTCACAAAACTGTCACAACGCATAAACAGTTTAGTCTTTCATATAGAAACGTTTTATTGGAAACTAGTCAACCACATATAACCAACCTTATAAAACGCTGCAAAAAATCGGATAAAAATGCGCAGTTAGATTTATATAAAGCTTACTATCAAGCAATGTATAATACTGCACATAGAATTTTAAAAGATAATTTTGAAGCTGAAGACATTATGCAAGAAGCTTTTTTAACGGCTTTTACAAAATTGCATACATTTAAAGGTGAAGTAACTTTCGGTGCCTGGTTAAAACGAATTGTGATTAATAAAAGTTTAACACAGTTAAAAAAAAACAATCGGTATCAAGAAGTAAAAATGGAAGTTATTACCAATGATAAAATTACAGATGAAGTAATCGATTATAAAGGCTTAAATCCTAAAAATGTTTTAAATACCTTACAAAGCTTAAAAGATAATTATAGATTAGTACTCACCCTTAATTTAATTGAAGGTTATGATTATGAAGAAATCGCACAAATTTTAAATTATACAAATGAGAACGTGAGAACTACCGTTTCTAGAGCAAAGAAAAAATTGAAGCAAATATTACTTACAGAAAGCATAAAAACTCAAGCGTATGGAAGATAAATTACATGATTTTTTTTCTGAAAATGATTTTGATTTTCATGAGCCAAAATTAGGGCATGAAAAGCGCTTTGAAAAAAGATTAAACAAACCTGCACAAAATCATAAAAAACCTACTTGGAAATGGTTATCCATAGCAGCTTCGGTTGTTTTAGTTTTTGGCTTTTGGATGGGAAACAATTATCAAAAACAACAGTTAGATCTGGCAGATGTATCACCTAAAATGGAAGAAGTTCAAAACTATTTTGTTTCTACAATCCATCAAGAATTAAAAACTATTGAAAAAAACAGAAACCTAGAGACAGAATCAGTTATTGAAGAAGCTTTAGAACAATTAGAAGAACTTGAAGACGATTATAAAAGCTTTATGACAGAATTAAATAATAGCAGTAACTCTAAACTAATTATAAATGCGATGATAAAGAACTATCAAAAACGTTTAGAAATTTTAGAAAATGTACTGAACCGAATAGAGCAAATTAAAAATACTAAAACCTTAAACAATGAAATCTATCTATAAAACTGTACTTCTATTCTTGCTTATTCCGTTAATTGCGTCGGCCCATGTTGATGACAAAAAACATGAAAAAAGTAGAATAATTAAAAAAGAATTTAAAGTAAGTACTGATGCTAAACTCAATATTAAGAATAGTTATGGAAATTTAAACATTACAACTTGGGATAAAAAGCGAGTAGAAATTGAAGTTACTATTACCGTAAAAGGAGATGATGTAGATAGCGTTAAAGAAAAGCTTGAACGTATTGACGTGGAGTTTGAATCATCTCTTAATTTTGTGTCTGCAATTACAAAATTTGAAAAAGAAAAAAACAGGTGGTCTTTTTGGAAAAAAAATAACAATTTAAATTTTCAAATCAACTACATAATAAAAATGCCTAAAACCAATGATGCCGATTTAGATAATGATTATGGTAGTATTTTTTTAAGTGATTTATCTGGAACAGCAAACATTAACTGCGATTATGGGAAAATTTCTATCGGTGAATTATCAGCAGAAAATAATAGTATTAATTTAGATTATTGCTCAGCATCTAATGTAGTTTTTATGAAAAGTGGTAATCTTGATCTAGATTACTCTAAAATTACTATTGAAAATTCAGGAACTTTAAAAGTAAATGCAGATTACTCTGCTTTAAAATTTGAAAAAATTGAGGATATTGATTTTAATGCTGATTACGGTTCAATTACCATTGATGAAGCATTGAATGTAAATGGAAAATCAGATTACGTTAGTATGCGTTTTGGAACTATTAGAAAGAATTTAAAAGTTGACACTGATTATGGCGCTATTTCTGTAAAACGTTTGGTAAAAGATTTTGAAAGCGTAAATATTGATGGAGAATACGCAGGCATTAGAATTAATGTAGACCAAGATGCGGTGTTCAACTTTGAATTAAATTTACAATATGCTAGTTTTAAAAGAAATGAGGACAACATAGAATTTTACAAAAAAATTTCTAAATCATCTAAAAAATATTATGAAGGAAAATTCGGAAAAGGAAATTCGGATTCTAGTATAAAAATTAACTCTCAATATGGTGGCGTTTCCATCAAAGAAAATTAACAAACCAAGACAACTTAAAAATATAAATTATGTTTAAAAAAACTACACTTACATTACTACTCCTAACAATTACTGTATCTATCAATGCACAAGATTGGTGGGGAAATAGTAAAAAAATTAAAGGAAATGGAAATATTGTTACTTTAAACAGAACTACTTCAGGTTATGATGGGCTTTCTGTTGGTGGTTCTTTTGACATAATTCTTGTAAAAGGAAAAGAAGGTAAAATAACTATTGAAGGTGAAGAAAACATTATCCCTCACATAATAACTGAAGTAAAAAATAATACTTTAAAAATAAAATATGAAAAAAACATAAATGTAAGAACTACCAAAAAGTTAACGATTACGGTTACTTATGAAAGTTTAGACAAAATTTCTTTGGGTGGTTCTGGAAACATCACAAATCAAGGCATCATAAAAAACCAGGATTTAGCAGTTTCTTTAGGCGGCTCTGGAAACATTACTTTACATGTTGATACTGATGAAATGAAATCATCAATTGGTGGTTCTGGAAACATTAAATTATTTGGAAAATCTAATGAATTTACATGTTCAATTGCGGGATCTGGAAGTATAGAGGCCTATGAACTAAATACTGATATTCTAAATGCAAATATTGCGGGATCTGGAAGTATAAAAGCTACCGTTAAAACTAAAATTAAAGCAAAAGTAGTGGGTTCTGGAAATATTTATTACAAAGGAAACCCTAAAGATGTGGATAGTAAATCTGTGGGTTCTGGTGACGTAATTGAAAGAAATTAATAGAATTTCTTTCTTAAAAAAAAGACAGCTAAAATAAATTTATTTTGGCTGTCTTTTTTTGTGATTTATTTACCTTAAATTTAGGGTATGTCTGAAATTACAAAATATAGAACTTGTCATCTTTGTGAAGCAATGTGTGGTGTAGAAATCATACTTAAAAAAAACAAAATTAAAAAAATATCTGGTGATAAAAAAGACCCATTTAGCAAAGGTCATATTTGCCCAAAAGCCATAGGTTTAAAAGATATTCACGAAGACCCTAATAGATTAAAGAAACCCTTAAAAAAGGTAGGTAAAAATTGGATTGAAATTTCATGGGATCAAGCAATTAATGAGGTTTCAGAAAAATTACATCAAATTCAAGAACAGCATGGTAAAAATGCTATCGCAATCTACAGTGGAAATCCTTCAGTACATAATTTAGGAACTATTCTTGGTGCTCCTCTATTTTACAAAACTATAAAATCAAAAAATGTATTTTCTGCAACCTCTGCAGATCAACTAGCACATCATTTAGCAGCTGCAACTATGTTTGGGCATTCAAATTTATTACCAGTACCAGATTTACACAGAACGCATCATTGGCTAATTTTAGGCGGAAATCCAATGGTTTCTAATGGAAGTATGATGACTGCACCAAATGCAAGAAAATTAATAAAAGATATTAAGCTAAAAGGAAAAGTAGTAGTTATTGACCCTCGTTTTAGTGAAACCGCAAAAAAAGCCAGTGAACATCATTTTATAAAACCAGCATCAGATATTTGGCTATTATTAGCAATGATTAAAATAATTTTAGATGAGAAACTGATTACATTAAATCATCTAGAAAACTATGTTTCAACCAAAGAATTAAGCGTGTTAAAAGCTTTGTTACAAAATTTAGATTTAGATTATGTTGCAGCAAAAACAGGTATTAAAAATGAAACAATATCTTTAATTACTAAAGATTTTATCAACGCGAAATCTGCTTCGATATACGGAAGGTTAGGTTTAAGTACTGTAGAATATGGGTCTTTAAGTATTTGGGCAATAAATATATTAAACATTTTAAGTGGTAATTTTGATACACCTGGAGGCATAATGTTCCCGAAACCTGCAATTAGAGTTGTAAATACCAAAAAACCAGTTTTAAAATTTAATAGATGGCAATCTACCGTTAGAAAATTACCTGAATTTAACGGTGAATTGCCCGTGAGTACTTTAGCTGAAGAAATTTTCAATAAAAAAGAATCTAAAATTAATGCACTTATTACGGTTTGTGGTAATCCTGTTTTATCGACACCTAATGGAAAACAATTAGAAAAAGCTATCGATAGTTTAGATTTTATGGTTTCCGTGGATATCTATTTAAATGAAACCACAAAAAATGCTGACTATATTTTACCTCCAGCAACAGCATTAGAAGTTTCACATTATGATTATATTTTTAACAATTTAGCCATAAGGAATACTACAAAATATAGCGAACCCATTATAGCAAAATCTAAAGATGCTTTGTATGATTTTGATATTTTTAAAAGATTAACCATTTCACTACTAAAAAAGCACAAAAAGACAGACCAAACACTTCAGCAAATAGGAATGTTTAAAAATTTAACTTTAAACTATTTATTAGATAGTGGCCTAAAAAAAGGCTGTTATAATTTAGATTTAGAAAAACTTAAACAACATCCTAATGGCATAGATTTAGGTTCTTTAAAACCTAGAATAGAAGATGTTTTATTATTCGAAAATAAAAAAATTAGACTTTTATCCGATATCTATATTCACGAAATTAATAAATTATTAAAAAGTAAAAAAACCATATCAAATACTTTAAGCTTAATAGGAAGAAGAAACCTTAGAAGTAATAATAGCTGGATGCATAATAGTAAAAGTTTAATGAAGGGGTCTAATATTTGTAATCTCATAATTCATCCAAATGATGCCATGAAAAGAAACATTACTAGCGGAGATTTAGTAGAAATAACTTCTAGAGTTGGTTCTGTAAGAATTACGGCAGATGTAAATGATGAAATTTGCGAAAGTGTAATTAGCATTCCTCATGGTTGGGGACACCACAGGAAAGGCATTAAATTAGATATTGCAGCTGCAAACCCGGGTGTTAGTATTAATGATTTAACAGATGATCAATTCGTAGAAGAATTGACTGGAGTAGCTATTTTTAGCGGTATAGATGTTGAAGTTACTTTATGTAAATAAAATTTAAATACTTTTTAATAATTTCTATACTGTTTAGTTTCCTCAAAAACGTGCTTTAAAATTCGTTCCTCTATAGCATCAAAAACTAAATTTCTTCGTTTCATAACAACATCTGCAACTTCAAAAACTTTATTGGTTTTATACTCTGTAAACCCTGACGCGCCTCCCCAACTGAAAGATGGTACAAAATTTCTAGGAAATCCAGGGCCAAAAATATTGACAGAAACCCCTATTACAGTCCCTGTATTGAACATTGTATTAATGCCACATTTAGAATGATCACCCATCATTAATCCACAAAATTGTAATCCTGTTTTTGCAAAACGGCCGGTTTCATAATTCCATAATTTTACTTCTGCATAATTATTTTTAAGATTCGAATTGTTTGTATCTGCGCCTAAATTACACCATTCTCCCAGAACAGAATTCCCTAAAAAACCATCATGCCCCTTGCTAGAATATCCCATTAGAACTGAATTATTTACCTCACCTCCTACTTTACAATAAGGTCCTAAAGTGGTAGCTCCATAAATTTTTGTTCCTAATTTTAATACAGAATGTTCGCACATTGCTAAAGCTCCTCGTACAACACAACCTTCCATAATTTCTGCATCTTTACCGACGTAAATCGGTCCATCAGTTGCATTTAAAAAAGCAAATGTAAGCTTTGCTCCTTCTTCAATAAATATGTTTTCTTTATTTATGTATTGAACACCTGCCGGAATTGGCTCTGAAGTTCTTCCTTCTGTAATCAATTCAAAATCTTCTTGAATCGCTTTGTCATTTAATGAAAAAATATCCCAAGTATTTTTTATTTGAAGAATGTCTTCATCAAACTCAATTTGAGTATAGTCATCAAAATTTACTTCTTCTTGAGAATCAGATGTAAAAAAAGCAATGACATCTTCACCTTTAAAAATGGCCTCATTTTTTGATAAGTTTTTCACTTTTTCAACCAAACTTTTTGTTGGACAAAAGGAAGCATTTATTAAAACATTCTGTTCCAATTCCACCATTGGATATTTTTCCTCTAAATATTCTTCTGTTACTGTTGTGGTTGTTAGGCTTAAATATTTTTCCCATTTTTCTCTAATGGTTAAAATTCCAATACGAATATCTGCTACAGGTTTGGTATAAGTAAAAGGTAGTAGTGAATTTCTAACACTACCATCAAAAAGTATATAATTCATGTTTTTTTGCTTGGAAAATATCTGACTACAAACTTAACTTAAAAAAGGCATAAAAAAAACCGATTGTTTTCACAATCGGCTTTTTAATTTTGTAAAAAAATATTTAATTTTTAATAAATTGTTGTGCTCCAATTTTAGCATTAGAAGACACTCTAATCATATAGATTCCATTTGATAATTTCTGAACATTTATACTATTATTATTTGATGTGATCGTTTTCGATTTCACTAATCTTCCTGTGTAGTCAAAAACACCAACCTCCGCTTTTTCTGAACCAGTTGGTAATTGAATAATTAACTGATCTGAAACTGGATTTGGATACATACTAAAATTTAATAATTGGCTATCACTAATTCCAGCTGTAGCTCCTGTTACTGTTACTTTACCGAACATACTGGCAGGATGAGGAGCACATTCGTAAGTATTAACACCTGCTGTAGTAAATGTATAAGAATATGAATGCCCTGCAGCATATCTCACCGCATCAATACCAAATCCAGTTTCTGGCCCAGTTAATTTAAGTAAATTATGAGTTCCAGAGCCTTCCCAAGTCCAAACTACAGTATCACCAACATCAATGGTGATTTCTTGATTAGCACTATTGAATGACCAACCTAAATTGTGTGTTGTTTGAGCAGACAGCCCAAAAGAAATAAAAGTAAAAAATAAAAGTAATGTTGTTTTCATAATGGTAATATTTTATAAGTTTTTAATAGTTTTGTGAATTTAATAAAATAATCTATCAATTTCAAAACAAATAAAATAACATCCATACTTTCTTGCAATAAAATAACGGTAAAAGCGAAATAATGACTTTTAAAAAGGAATAATTTTACTTGAAAATTATTCCTTTCTAGTAAATTTTTAAACTCATCCAAAAAAAAAGAATTGTATTTTTGAAGTATGTCTGAAACAAAAAAGCAATTTAAGCACATTAATGAATCTCAAGTTATAATTACACAGTTAATGTTACCATCACATTCTAATTTTAGCGGAAAAATACATGGAGGTCATATTTTAAATTTAATGGATCAAATTGCCTTTGCATGCGCTTCCAAACATTCTGGAAATTATTGTGTAACAGCTTCTGTAAATAAAGTTGATTTTTTACACCCAATTGAAGTGGGTGAATTAGTTACCCTAAAAGCATCTATCAATTATTCAGGAAGAACTTCAATGGTTGTAGGCTTAAGAGTAGAATCTGAAAATATTAGAACTGGTGAAAAAAAGCATTGTAATTCTTCTTATTTTACGATGGTTGCAAAAGATGATCATGGAAAAAGTACTTTAATCCCTGGTATTATTTTAACTACAAAAGACGAAATTAGACGGTTTGCAAGAAGTATAAAAAGGCAAGAAGAAAGTAGAAATAGAACTTCTCGTTTTAGTAGTTCAGTTTTTAAAGTTGAAACATATTTACATTTATTCAAAAATAGTAATTCAAAAATCACTCTTTTGGAAAAGGAATAGATCATAAAGACTTTTACTTTTCATAATTTAAAAATAAAGGATTTTAAATTATGAAAAAAAATCTCAATCATTCATTCTTCAAAATGAAATTTAAAAAATTAAAAGGTTCTTGAAATATTGAAACCAAAGTGAATATCTCCTCCGAAGAAATCTCCAGTGTTTTCGGCAATAAAACTTTTTTCGATCATGGTAATTGCGTTTGATAAAATTAACTGAAAAACATGTCCTCCAGTTTCAATATCTACACCAAAAGCCAAAGAATTTTTAGCATTTATAGATGTAGATTCATCAAATGCAAGGTAATATTCACTATTCAATGAAACTCGTTTGCTCAGTTTTATTCGACTTCCAAAACCCAATGCAAAAATGCTATGTGGATCTTCTTCCACTCTAACCGTATTTCTATGAATAAACGTTGGTGTTAATTGCATTGAAAAAGAGGAGTTGAACTTTCTTGCAATTAAAACTTGACCTACATAGGATAGGTTTTCAGAAAAAGTTCTTTTTATCAGAGGAAATTGTTCATCTTGTGTTTTTGCTGCAATACTTCCAAAAAGTGAGATAGCTAAAGGGAAATAATTTGCTCCTTTTCTTTGTTTTACCAAACTATATTTAAAAAAAGAATCAAAAGTTTTTTCAAAACTACTTCTTCCTAAACCCATGGTTAAATTATCAGTTACCCCATATTCTAATGCAAAACGAATATTAGATTGATCTAACCCAAAAAGTTCATCGAATCCTAAATTAATGGCTCCAAATCTATGCGAAATTATAAATTCTAACTCTTTATCCTTCCTGTTTTGTATGGAATGTCCGTTTAAAATTCTTGTCCCTTTAAACGTTGCTGTCACAATATCTTCAGTGACATTTTCTGGAGTTTCCTCATTTAAAATATCTAACAAATCGTCTTGACTGTATGCTGATATACTTATCGAAATTAGAAAAATAGCGAATAATTTTTTCATAATGATTGGTCTACTTCTTGTAAGGTTTATGATTAAAGTCGAAACTCACTTTTATTTTTTTAGCAATATTTTTAGCAACTACTGCGGGAATTTGTATGTTAAAATCATCAACTTCAATAATAAAATTGCCATCTACTAAAATCAATGCATCTGTTTTTGTGAAATTAGCATCAATTGTAATTTCCTTAGTAACCCCATGAATGGTTAACATCCCTTTTACTTGCTGCTTACTTGCAGTTGCATTAATAGTATCAAAATTTAAAATAGTCCCTTTAAAAGTGGCTTTTGGATATGTATCCGACTCCACATAATTCTCATTAAAGTGTTCTTGCATTAACGCTTTTTCAAATAAGAATGATTTCATTAGTATTTGAATTGCCATTTTACCTTTTGAGGCATCAATAATACTTAATACTTGATTATTATCTGCTGTGATATCTTCCATTGGTGCTTTAGAATAAAAGTTAATAGCACCATTTTTTGTTAAATATCGGTCTTGACTGTTGGTTACTGCTACAAAGAATGAGCAGCACAAAATTGTATAAAGTAGTTTCATAATTTCTGACTTTTATAATTAATTTGTAATTTCTGACTTTACTAAAATAACATCCATTAAATAGCCTGTACAAATCCCTTTAACAATAACGATTTCCCCAACTTTTAGTTTATCCATTTTTTTTGTTGCTTTTACAGATAAATGACATAAAATACTGCCAAAATCATCATTGGTTTTCAAGGTAATGATTCCTTTCTCCTTTTCAATTCTAGTCTCCAAAATCACGCCCTTAACGGCTACAATTTTGTCTAAAAATTTAGTATTTGCCGTTGTTTCATCTGCAGCAAATTCAGATAAAATTTCATTGGCAGAAATACTAATATCTGCTAATGTTTCTGCAACATCAATATGTGGTCTATTATATATTTTATAACCAACAAACGCACCGAGAATTGCAAAAATTAGGATTACGATAATAATTTTTCCCCTATTCATCATTTCTAACTATTAATTATTTAAAGCTCCTGCATCTACCCAACAACTGATTGCTGCAATTTCCTCATTTGTTAATGAACCTCCAATTGGCATTTCTTTACTGACAACTTCAGATTTTATTATGTCTGCATTTGCACTCACACCATTATATGTCTCTAAGTTTGGTGATTGTCCTCCTCCTGAACTATGGCACGTAATACAATTATTATCTATAATTTTTTTGACATCCACTGAAAAAGTAATATCCGCGCAAAGGTCTGGAGCATCAGGGTCTAAAACCTCTTCTTCATCAACATTTGTTAAGCAAGAAGAAATGAGCACAACTAATATTATTAATAAAAACGTTTTATAAAATTTTAGGTTATTTTTCATATTAGTAGTTTTAAATTCTTTACCAAAGTAACTAAAATAAAAAAAAATACAAACTATGAACCTTTATAAAAGGGGAATAAATTATTTAAAAAGGAAAATAAAGCCTTGAAAAGTAATTTAACCCTTCACTTAGTTGCACCAAAAAGAACTATATATTTAACCACTGCTTAAATTCTGCAGCTTTGTTTTTACTGATTATAATCTCTTCGGATGTTTTAGATTGTAGCAATATTTTAAGTTGGCTATTGCCATATCTTATAATTTTATCAATAGCTCTAATACTAATAATAAATTGTCTGTTTGCTCTAAAAAACAAAGTAGGGTTTAAATAAGTATACATATCATCCAAACTCATATTTGTGGTTGATTTCTTATCATCAAAACAAACAACGTAGGTAATTGTGTTCTCTGTATAAATATAGGCGATGTCTTTAATAGATATAGGCACTAATTCATTTCTTATATAGGTAAGAATTCTTTGTTTTTCATTTTCTGAAGATTCTTCTATTGTGTTTTGCTCAGGTATTACTGCAACTTTCTCTTTATAAGAAACCAAATCTATATTTAATTTAGAAAGGTTTACTACTTCTGATGTTAATGAAGAATTTTTTAATTCTAATTGTTTCTCATAAGCACTACCAATAACTCTAACCGCGATAAAAGAAAATATAATTACTAGAATACCCATAATTAAAAAAATGAGATAAAAGTTGGATTTTAATGCACTCATTTGCAGTGAAATGCTTTTAATATTGACATTTGCAGCAATAATTAAATCAGAGTTTTTAATTGGAGAAATGTGGATGATTTCTGAAGTTGACGTATTACTTTTACCCATCAACAAATCAAACAAATCATCAGAATTATTCTTTTCTTTTAATGAGGATAATAATGTTTCATTAGAATTCACTTGCTCACCCACTTTCGTTTTATCTGGGTGACAAACCTCTTCTCCGCTCCAATTAAACACACTAATAAACCAGGTATCTATATCAGAATTTTCTATAATTTCTTGAATATTAGTAACAACTTCCTCCCTTTTTAATCCCGATGACAACTGAAAATCAATCAATTTTGCAAACTCACCAGCTTCTCTTTTACTAGACTCTACTTGTACTTCAATTAATTGATTTGCGCTAACTTTAATAAAATATTGTGATGCAATTAAAGCCACAACTAAAAAGATGATTGCAATAGATAAAAAAGTTAAAAAGTAAAGTTTGTCTTTTTTCATAGTTATTAAGAAAGTTGAAATATACTATATATTCTTTTCTTTCTGTCATTAATTTTTCCTCTTGAAACCTATTTTTTTCCTTTTTACAAAGATTTTTACCTACAAAAAAGATAATTTTTCTTTTCTTTGGATAGTAAAGATGAAAAGTAAAAACAATTTTTTTTTTCTAATCCTCATTCTATTAATTATTATTAATACGTACGCATACATTCTTCCTTTATTAAAATCTTCAGAAAAAAATCTAGATAATAATGATACAGAATTCTCTATTTCGACAAAAGACCTAATAAAGGCATATATCGCAGATGAAGAAAGATCTGATAGCTTATATGCAGATAAAATTATAGAAGTTACTGGGCATATAAAAGAAATTATGTTTTTAAACAATAGAAATACAATTATATTAAATAGTAATACTGAAAATTTTGGAGTAATTTGCGATGTAAACCCAAACCAAAAAAGAAAAATAAAACAGCTAAAAAAGCATCAAAAAATACGTGTAAAAGGAATTTGTAAAGGTTTTTTAAAAGACGTAATTTTATTAAATTGCTCAATAGATTTAATACCAAATGAATAAATTAATTCCACTATTTTTATTGTTTTTTTATTTTGTAGATTTTGGACAAGAACACCAACAATTTATTGCTAGACAAGGTCAAATTTCTTTTTTTTCCTACACTTCTGTTGAAAACATTGAAGCTAAAAATAATCAGGTTTTAAGTATCTTAGACATTGAAAAACAAGAACTTGCCATAAGTATGTTGATGCGTGCTTTTGTTTTTAAAAAGGATTTAATGTATGAACATTTTAACGAAAGTTATATTGAATCAGACATGTACCCAAAAGCAAACTTTATTGGAAAAATTATTGATTTTGATAAAAAAAACCAAAAAAAACAAATAAAAATTATTCGTGGAAAAATTACTATACATGGAATTACAAAAGAAATAGACCTTAAAACCACCATCGAAAGCATAGATAACAATTATATTTTATCAGGAAATTTTGATATTTTAGTAAATGATTTTCAAATTAAAATTCCGCCAATTTTATCCAGTAATATTGCCAAAACCATTTCTATAAAATTTAGATTTCAATACCAGCCTTATGAAGAATAAAATAATATTTCAATTCCTTACAATAGTATTTGTTTTTTTAAATTCTTCTATAAACGGACAAGGTTTATTAGACAAATTATACAAAGAATTTCCAGACAAGCCAATTTACGAAATTGCCACATTCAAAACGACAAGAATTGGTTTAGGACATTCAATAGAGACAAGAAAAAAGGGCACTTTAGAAATATCTATCTACAATAGATATTGGAACATTCCTAATTTTGAAGGACAACGTTTTTTAGCTGATGTTGTTAGTACACGTTATGGTTTAGATTATGCTTTTTCTGATAGTTTCACTTTTGGTTTAGGGTATACCAATCATGATGAAGTTTTAGACGGCTTTCTAAAATATAAGCTTTTAAGGCAAATTAAAAATTCTAATAAAGGGTTGATAAGCATCACTTTATTACAAGGCTTTTCTCATAGAAGCATAAAAAATATAGTTGATAATTTATATCAACCAATTACTAATTCTTCAGATAAATATGCATTTACAAGTCAACTTTTAATGGCAAGAAAGTTTAATTCTAAGTTTTCTTTCCAAATTACACCTACTTTTATTCACAAACAAACTAGCTCTTTAACCGAAAGTCCAAATAATCAGTTTGCCGCTGGTTTTGGGGGAAGACATAAAATTGGTAGCCATGCTTCTATTGTCTCAGAATATTTTTATGTGGTAAATCCTTTAAAAACAATTGATACTTATAATGCTTTTATGGTTGGTGTTAATTGGGAATTAAGTCATTTATTATTGCAATTTCAAATTACAAATGCAAGAAGTTTTGCAGAAGACGCTTTTATTAGTCAAACTAAAAACAATTTCAATGCAAAAGATGGTAATTTTCACTTCGGATTTAATGCAACTTTTGTTTTGCAAACTAGAAAGAAAAAAATATAATTATTTTACTACTACTAAAATTTAAAATTATTCACATTAATACCTATGTGAACAATTAATAATCACGAACTTTTAAATAGTTCTTGCTGAATTTATTGTTAAGAAAAAATTCCTTCATATATTTTTTTAAAAAAAATTGATAAAATAGTTCTTCATCCATAAAATTTTTTAAGAAAAAAATTTTATACGCTATATTTTCATATCAAAAAAAAGCACCCAGAGGGCGCTTTTTTTTGATATGAAAATTGAGTTTTATTTACTCAAATACATTTTACGTCTAGAGTATAAGTTGTAAAATTCATCGTCTTTTAAACTATCGATAAATAAAATACTTTCACCTGTAGATTTCATTTCTGGTCCTAGTTTCTTATTCACATTCGGAAACTTGTTAAATGAGAAAACTGGTTGTTTAATTGCATATCCATCCAATTGTGGATTAAAATCGAAATCAGTCACTTTATTGTGGCCCAACATTACTTTCGTTGCATAATTTACGTACGGTTCTTTATAGGCTTTTGCTATAAAAGGCACGGTTCTAGAAGCTCTAGGATTTGCTTCTATAATATAAACAACATCATGTTTGATAGCAAACTGAACATTGATCAATCCGACAGTCTTTAATTCTCTCGCAATTGTATATGTATG
The DNA here is from genome assembly GCF_900106075.1 of Polaribacter sp. Hel1_33_78. Lineage (NCBI taxonomy): Bacteria > Pseudomonadati > Bacteroidota > Flavobacteriia > Flavobacteriales > Flavobacteriaceae > Polaribacter > Polaribacter sp. Hel1_33_78. The sequence goes on along the minus strand of NZ_LT629794.1, from coordinate 1,390,860 downwards.
ATCTTTAATTTGCTGCATTACAAACTCACCTAAATTAAAAGCAGGCAAGGTTGCATTAGAATCTCCTGAATGAATCCCACAAGGTTCTATATGTTCCATAATTCCGATAATGTAAACATTTCCATCAGCATCACAAATTGCATCTGCTTCAGCTTCAATTGCGCCATCTAGATAATGATCTAACAATAATTTATTACCAGGCATTCTGCCTAATAAATCTACAACATGCTCAACTAACTCTTCTTTGTTGATTACAATTTTCATTCCTTGACCCCCTAAAACATATGAAGGCCTTACTAAAATCGGAAAATCCAACTCATCGGCTAAAACCAAAGCTTCATCCGCAGTTTCTGCAATTCCGAATTCTGGATACGGAATATTATTATTTTTTAACAATGTAGAAAAACTACCTCTATCTTCTGCTAAATCTAATGCTTCAAAAGAAGTACCTATAATTTTAATACCGTATTTAGTTAATTTTTCAGCTAACTTCAATGCAGTTTGCCCACCCAACTGAACAATAACTCCTTCTGGCTTTTCATGACGAATAATATCATAAATATGTTCCCAAAAAACAGGCTCAAAGTATAATTTATCAGCAGTATCAAAATCTGTAGAAACCGTTTCAGGATTGCAATTAATCATAATTGTTTCATAACCACATTCTGCAGCTGCTAAAACTCCATGAACACAACAGTAATCGAACTCAATTCCTTGTCCAATTCTATTTGGACCAGAACCTAAAACTATTATTTTCTTCTTGTCTGTTACAATACTTTCGTTTGCAATAATAATTTCGCCATCAACAGTTTCAATTTCATTTTCAAAAGTTGAGTAATAATACGGGGTTTTTGCTTTAAATTCAGCAGCACATGTATCTACTAATTTAAAAACACGCTGTATCTTTAAAGCATCTCTTTTTGCGTAAACCTGACTTTCCAAACAACTCAACATATGAGCTATTTGCCTATCTCCATAACCTTTCTGTTTAGCCTCTAATAATAAATCTCTTTCTATAGTCTCAATTGTATGTGTAGAAATTTCTTTTTGCAATTGAAACAACTCTTCATACTGTTTTAAATACCACATATCAATTTTTGTGATATCATAAATCTTACTCAAAGGAATTCCAATAGCTATAGCATCATAAATCGCAAAGACACGATCCCAACTTGCGTTTGTTAATTTATCTATAATTTGGTTATAATCTGTGTAGCCTTTTCCGTCTGCACCTAAACCATTTCTTTTTATTTCTAAAGATTGAGTTGCTTTATGTAATGCTTCTTGAAAAGAACGTCCAATTCCCATTACCTCACCAACAGATTTCATTTGTAATCCTAAAGTTCTGTCTGAACCTTCGAATTTATCAAAATTCCATCGCGGAATTTTTACAATTACATAATCTAAAGTTGGCTCGAATAAAGCGGATGTAGATTTTGTAATTCCGTTTTCTAGTTCATCTAAAGAATATCCAATAGCTAATTTTGTGGCAACTTTTGCAATCGGATAACCGGTAGCTTTACTCGCTAAGGCGGATGAACGCGAAACACGTGGATTAATTTCGATGGCAATAATATCTTCTTTTTCGTCAGGAGAAACTGCAAACTGAACATTACAACCTCCTTCAAAATCACCAATAGAGCGCATCATATGAATGGCCATATCACGCATTTTCTGAAAAGTTTTATCAGACAGTGTCATTGCTGGAGCGACTGTAATAGAATCTCCTGTATGAATTCCCATTGGATCCATATTTTCAATAGAACAAATAATTACTACATTATCATTTCTATCTCGTAATAACTCTAGCTCATATTCTTTCCATCCCATCATGGCTTTATCAATCATCACTTCATGAATAGGTGATGCTTCTAAACCTCGGCTTAATAGCTCATCAAAATCTTCCGGCTTATAAACAATAGATGCCCCTGCTCCTCCTAAGGTATATGAAGATCGAATTACTAATGGAAAACCGAATTCTTGTGCAATTTCTTTTCCTTTTAAGAATGATGTTGCTGTTGCTTGAGGCGCCATTGGCACATCAATTTTCAACATTAACTCTCTAAACTGTTCTCTATCCTCAGTAACATTAATAGCATCAATATCTACACCAATTAATTTTACTCCAAAATCTTCCCAAATTCCTTTATCATCAGCTTCAATACATAAATTTAATGCTGTTTGACCACCCATCGTTGGCAAAACTGCATCAATCTGTGGATGCTCTTTTAAAATTTGAATAATTGATTTTGTTGTTAACGGTAGCAGATAAATATGATCTGCCATAGAAGGGTCAGTCATAATTGTTGCAGGATTAGAGTTAATTAAAATAGTCTCTATTCCGTCTTCACGCAAAGATCGTAAAGATTGTGATCCCGAATAATCGAATTCGCAGGCCTGACCAATAACAATCGGTCCAGATCCAATAATGAGTATGGAATTAAGGTCTTTTCTTTTTGGCATTGTAAGTTGTTGTGTTGTTTAATTTTACAAAAATAGCTAGTGCTTGGGTATAAAAAAAGGTGTTACTTAAAAAAGTAACACCTTATATATTAACAATTGTTAATCATTTATTTTTTATGTCTAGTTTCAGAAGAAACAGAAACTTTTTTTCTTCCTTTTGCTCTTCTTCGAGCTAATACTTTTCTACCATTAGCAGAAGCCATTCTTTCCATGAAACCATGTTTGTTTCTTCTCTTTCTCTTTGATGGTTGATACGTTCTTTTTGGCATTATTATGTATTTTTAATTGTCTTCTATATTATTTTTTGCTTTACAAGCTTACCTCATTAAAAGCGTGGGCAAATATACAACTGTTTTTATTTTTGACAAACAGTATTTCAAAAAAAATTAAAATATTTTTTTCGAAAATATAATCTAGTATTTTTTTTAATGTTTTTATCCTTTTTTATTTGTGATAAATACAAGAGTTAGTACTTTTGCCCAAACCTAAATTAACCATGAGTACTACTAAATACGTTTTTGTCACAGGAGGCGTAACTTCATCACTTGGAAAAGGGATAATTGCAGCTTCTTTAGCTAAATTGCTCCAAGAAAGAGGCTTTTCCGTAACCATTCAAAAATTAGATCCATATATTAACATCGATCCAGGCACATTAAACCCTTATGAACACGGGGAATGTTATGTAACTGACGATGGTGCTGAAACTGATTTAGATTTAGGTCATTATGAGCGTTTTTTAAATATTCCTACAAGCCAAGCAAATAATGTTACTACGGGTAAAATTTATCAATCTGTCATAAATAAGGAAAGAAAAGGTGAATTTTTAGGAAAAACAGTTCAGGTTATTCCTCATATTACCGACGAAATAAAACATAGAATTCAAATTTTAGGTGAAACTGGAGATTACGATATTGTAATTACAGAAATTGGTGGAACTGTTGGTGATATTGAATCTTTACCTTATGTTGAGTCTGTAAGACAATTACTTTGGGAGAAAGGTAATGAGAATGCGATTGTCATTCATTTAACACTAGTACCTTATTTAGCTGCTGCTGGTGAGTTAAAAACAAAACCTACACAACACTCTGTTAAAATGTTAATGCAAAGTGGTGTAAGTCCAGATATTTTAGTCTGTAGAACAGAACATCAAATTTCTGATGATATCAAAAGAAAATTAGCATTATTTTGTAATGTGAAGCAAGAAGATGTGATACAATCTATAGATGCAGAGACCATTTACGATGTGCCTAATTTAATGTTAGATGAAGGTTTAGATACTGTCGTTTTAAAGAAATTGAACTTAACGTCAAAACAAGAACCTAAATTAATAACTTGGAATAATTTTCTACAGAAGCATAAAAATCCTACTTCTGAAGTTGAAATTGCATTGATTGGAAAATATATTGAGTTACAAGACTCTTACAAATCTATTACAGAAGCTTTTATACACGCTGGTTCATCTCATGAAACCAAAGTAAATGTTAGATGGATTCATTCTGAAAGTTTAACTCCTAGTAATTACGAGAAAAAACTGAAAGGCGTTAATGGAATTTTAGTGGCTCCTGGATTTGGAGATAGAGGAATTGATGGTAAAATTAAAGCCGTTCAGTATGCGAGAGAAAATAATATTCCTTTCTTCGGTATCTGTTTAGGAATGCAAATGGCGGTAATTGAGTTTGCTAAAAACGTTTTAGGACTAAGAGATGCTTTTTCTACAGAAATGAAAAGTGATTGTTTAAACCCTGTTATTAATTTAATGGAAAGCCAAGAAAGTGTTACTGAAAAAGGCGGAACTATGCGTTTAGGTGCTTGGGATTGTAAACTTGTTAAAGAGTCAAAAACATACAAAGCCTATCAATCCGAAATGATTAGCGAGCGCCACAGACATCGTTATGAATTTAATAATGACTATTTAGCACAAATTGAACTTAAGGGAATGAAGGCTGCTGGTATAAATCCAAAAACTGGGTTGGTAGAAGTTATTGAGATTCCAAGTCATCCTTGGTTTGTAGGTGTGCAATATCATCCGGAATATAAAAGTACGGTTTTAAAACCTCATCCTTTATTTGTGAATTTTATAAAAGCTGCTCTTAAACAATCTAAAAAATAATTCCTTCAATAAAATTATGTTCAGTAAAAGAAGGAATGCTTCTTGAACTATTAACAAGTATTAAATTTAGAGCAGTAAAAACGATATTAAATCTGCTTTTTAACTACATTTGTCTCCTTTTTATACTTAGTATTTCTTGATAAAATGACAAATTGACACTTAACTAACCCATGGAACAAAAAAAATTCGATCTTAATTCTTTTATAGGAATGATTCTTCTTGGAGGAATTATGCTTTGGTATTTTTATACAAATGCCCCTGAAGTTGAACCAAAAAGTACAACTATAGAACAAGTAACAGATTCATCAAATAACAGTAGCACTAAAAATGCATTTACCGATATTACACCAGCCATCGTTAACGATTCTTTGCAACAACTAGCAGCCAAAAACAGATTAGGTGCTTTTGCTTTAAGCGCTATTAATGGTTCTGATGGAAATTCTGTAATAGAAAATGAATTGGTGAAATTGACCATTGATAATAGAGGTGGACAAATTATTGAGGCTTTAATTAAAAATTATAAAACACATGATTCGCTTCCGTTATATATGATAAAGGATAATAACGCATCTTTTAACATCAATTTTGGAACCACAGATAACAGAATTCTGAATACAAAAGATTTATTTTTTGCACCAAGTTTATCGAAAAATGGGGATAACTCTGTTTTGTCTATGAAACTAAAAGTTTCTGATAATCAGTTTTTAGAATACAGATATGAAGTAAAGCCTAAAACATATCTGGTTGATTTTTCTGTCCGATCTCAAGGTTTAAGTTCTATTATTAATTCTTCAAATTCGATTAATTTAGATTGGTCTTTAACTGGCTACAGACACGAAAAAAGTATTCGTACAGAAAATACGATGTATACAGAATACTACTACAAGTCAGAAAATGATGTTGATTACTTCAAGGCTGATATAGAGGACAATGTAAATGATTTGGCTTGGGTTGCTTACAAGCAACATTTCTTCACGAGTAATTTATTAACGGACACTCCGTTTAACAGTGCTACAATTAGTGCTACTGACTTAGTGAAAGACGAAAAAATTGATACCGTTTTCACTAAAAAATTCGAATTAAAAACACCTTTAGTTTTAACAGCTGGTGAGTTAAATTATAACATGAAATGGTTTTATGGACCAAGTGATTATAATCTATTAAGTGGAGAAGAGTTCGCAGGAACCAAGTTAGACGAAATAGCAGATTTAGGTTGGGGAATTTTTGGTTTCTTAAACAGAAACTTATTCTACCCTGTATTTAATTTCTTGCAAGGCTTTATGGGGAATTTTGGTTTAATTATTATATTAATGACCATTGTCGTTCGTATTTTTATGTCTCCTTTAGTTTATAAATCGTATTTATCAAGCGCAAAAATGAAAGTCATAAGACCTGAATTAACTGCTTTAAATGCGAAATACCCAGGAAAAGAAAACGCCATGAAGCGTCAGCAAGAAACCATGGCCATTCAAAGGAAAGCGGGAGTTAGTATGTTGTCGGGTTGTATACCTGCAGTATTACAAATGCCTGTATTTTTTGCCTTATTTAAGTTCTTTCCAACAAACTTATCTTTGAGACAAGAAAGTTTTTTATGGGCTCCAGATTTATCTTCATACGATACAGTATTCCAGCTTCCTTTTTCAATTCCATTTTATGGAGATCATGTGAGTTTATTTCCAATTCTAGCTTCGATTGCCATCTTTTTCTATATGAAAATGAATCAGAGTCAGCAAGCAAACATGCAAGCACCAGCACAAGAAGGAATGCCAGATATGGGTAAAATGATGAAGTACATGATTTACTTCTCTCCTATTATGATGTTGTTTTTCTTTAACAACTATGCAAGTTCTTTAAGTTTGTATTACTTTATTTCTAACTTGTTAACAATTGCAATTATGTTAGTAATTAAGCACTACGTCATAGATGAAGATAAAATTCACGCGCAAATAGAGGAAAACAAAAAACGTCCTGAAAAAGCAAAAAGTAAATTTCGTCAAAAAATTGATTCTGCCATGAAACAAGCACAAGAGCAGCAAGCTGCGCAAAAAAAGAAGAAATAAAAAACACTAATGGATACAATTAAAAACCGAAGCAATGTTGCTTCGGTTTTTTTTCATTTAACACAGGTCTTTTTACTTATTCATTTTCTATTAAAAAAGCTAGTTTCTCTAAACCTGATTAGAAGACATCAGAACGAAACTAACCTTTTCCATGAGCATTAAAACCATTTTATAAAAAATTATAACAATTCTAAAAGTTCATAAACAAGTTTAACCATAGTTGCATAAATTGTTTGATATCATCTTGAAGTCCCTGAGATTAATTCAGGGTAATTAAAAGTAAGAATAGCTGCAAAGATTAAAACTGAAATCTTATCCCAAGATTAGCTGTAAATAATTCAAACTTAGGTCCACCTTCTAAATTAACTCCTTTAACTGTAAATAGTAATGCCCTTTTGGGTGAGCCAAAACCAAGAGAAGCTTCCATATATCCTCCACCATCTGAAACTTCTGAGTCTAATCCAACCGCATAGCCAAAAGCACCTCCTATAGATACTATATTAAAAAAGTACATACGTAAAGCTGCTGCTATCGGTATTAACTTTAAATCTTCCATGTTTTCAGCATTAAATGCATGTAAATAACCTGCAGAAATTCCATACTGCACAGTTTTAGAATGAATTGGATTATTATTCATCTTAATAATTTCTCCTTCACTATTTTTACTTGGATTCCCTAGTCCTTTTGTAAATAAATAAGCTAAGTCTAAAGACATGGTGTAATTGGATATTTCTTTAGCGGCGATATTTGCAGGTATTCCAATATTAAATTGAGTTTCTAATCCGTTTTGTGCAATAGATTTATTTACGAACAGTAGTATTGCAGAAATAGTTAAAAACTTTATTATGTTTTTCATAATCAAATTAAGCATAAAGGTTATTAATAAAAAATAGTTCTCTTACGATAATTGAGATAAAATAATGTGAAATATATAGATATTAAAGTTAGTATCCAAAATTATAAGCAATCGATAACAAGTTCAATGATTTATTTATATCGCTACTCAATAATAAAGTCTATAAGTTTTAGGTTTTTAACGAAGTGCTCTTATTCTTAAATCGTCCGTAAAACAAAATATATCCATAACAAAGAATCGTTAAAATAAATGCAGTTTTAAAACCAAAACCATCTATCAAACTACCAAAAGCAAATGGAATAATTGCACCGCCAACAATTGCCATACACAACAAACCAGAAGCTTGTGCTTTTAAATCTCCTAAGCCTTCTAAAGACAATGTGAAAATGGTTGGAAACATAATGGAATTAAATAATCCAACAGCTAAAATAGACCACATAGAAACCAAACCTGTCGTATTAATTGAAATTAAAATCATAGCAATTGCTAGACTTGCAAAAATTGATAATACTTTTCCTGGAGCCATTATTCTTGTCAAATAGGCACCAACAAAACGACCAATCATTGCTCCTCCCCAATAGAAAATTACAAAAATACCTAATAGCGATTTAGGGTCAGAATCTGTGAATGTTTTATTAAAAGTACTTGCAATCGTATTCGCGATATACATCATGGTTTCATTTTGAGAAACGATCGTTGCTAAATTCATATCAGAGAAATAGTTCACCAAAAAACTACCAATAGCAACTTCTGCACCAACATAAACGAAGATTCCTAATGCACCTAACATCATCATTTTATTTTTTAATAAGGTAAAGTACCCTCCTTTTGGAGTATCTTGCATCACTTTAGGTAATTTTATAAAGGCAAAAACAGCAGCTAAAATCGATATGAAAGAAGCAATGAATATAAATGGAGTTTGCACAGTTGCTGCTTCATTCACATAATACTTCGTTTTACCAATTTCATTCAGAAGATTAATTTCTTCGGATGTTTTTACTGAATCACTTAATAAGAATAAAGCTCCAACTACGGGCGCAATTGTAGCACCTAAAGAATTGAAGGCTTGCGATAAATTTAATCTACTACTCGCGCCATCTTCACTACCTAACAAAGCAACATAAGGGTTGGCAGCCACTTGTAAAATTGTAATTCCACCAGCAAGTGTAAAATAACCAATTAAAAAAACTGAAAAGGTCCTATATTCTGCTGCTGGATAAAATAATAAACAACCTAAAGCCATTGTTAACAGGCCTAAAACGATTCCCTTCTTGTAACCAATTTTTGACAGCATAAAACCAGCTGGTAAAGAGAAAACAAAAAATGCAACAAAAAAAGCAAACTGAACTAAAACTGTTTTTGCATAAGACATCTCAAAAACATCTTTTAATCTTGGCACTAAACTGTCCACTAATACAGTTATAAATCCCCAAAGGAAAAATAAAGTCGTTAAAAATACAAAAGCACTTTTGTATGATTTATTCGTTGATGTTGTCGTCATAATTTATACTTTTTTAAAATAATCTGATTTAATATTTACGTTTTTCCCTGCTTTGAACAAATTATAACTGAACCATTCGTGAATAGAATATGCGCCAGTTTCTCCATTTTTATTTACTGCAATATAACCTACTTGAAAATTATTGAAATTACTATTTGGCTTTTTTACAATTCTGTCAATTGCTATTTCACATGCTTCTTGAGGCGTTTTTCCTTGCCTCATTAATTCTACAATTAAAAAACTACCTACAGTTTTTAAAACTTCTTCACCTAATCCTGTTGCAGATGCACCTCCAATTTCATTATCTACAAACAATCCACCTCCGATAATTGGAGAATCCCCAACTCTACCTGCCATTTTATAAGCCAATCCACTCGTTGTGCAAGCACCAGAAATATTTCCTTTCTTATCAATAGCCAACATCCCAATTGTATCATGATTTTCTTTATTAATAATAGGCTTATATTCTGATTTTTCTTTCCACTTTTCCCAGGCTTTTTTGGAGTTTTCAGTTAATAGATTTTCTCTTTCAAAACCTTTTTCATAAGCAAATTTTTCTGCTCCATCACCAATTAAAATTACATGTGGTGTATCTTCCATTACCTTTCTTGCCAAAGAAATAACATGCGTAATGTTTTTCACACCTAAAACTGCTCCATAATCGCCTTTATCATTCATAATACAAGCGTCTAATGTTACATCTCCATCTCTATCAGGTAAACCTCCTTTACCAACAGTTTGGTTTTTTTCATTCGCTTCTTCAATCCTACAACCATACTCTACCGCATCTAAAGCAGAACCTCCATTCTCTAGAATTTTGGCTGCTGTTTCCACAGCCAAAGGAGTATTCCAGGTTGCAATGACGACTGGTCTTTGTGGTTTTAAAGTTGCTCCATACAATTCTTTTTTACCTGATTCTTCATCACAACTAATTATTGATGATGAAACTGTCACCAAACCTAATCCGGTTGCTGACGCTTTTTTAATAAAATTTCTTCTTTTCATTTGAATTAATTTATTTGAATTTCATCCACAAATAACCAACTTTTACCTTTATGTTGCGCTCCTAAATGCCATTCTGGAAGTTTGCCTATTTTTTTTGCAATTACTTTTATAAACCTAGCTTTACCTAATTTTGATATTTGAACGGTTTCAACTTTCACCTCATCCGTATTTTCTGGAATTTTAAACTCCCATTTCCTATGTTTCTCAAAATTTAAACCATCAATAGAAGTATAAAATTCTACTTCTTTTGGAAGAAAAATCCAGCTTCTTTGATCTTTTAAAAATGATACTTTTATAGTCTGTATTAACGTTTCTTTCCCTAAATCTACAATTGCATTTAAATCTGTATCAAAATAGCCTTGCCAAGTTCCTGTTCTAAAATCTTTTGCACCAAAAATGCCATCAATTAAAGCATTTTTTCCACCTGCATTATACTGATTTGCATAATCAGTTTTCAAATCAATTTTAATGTTAGGGTTTATTTTGTGAAAATTAGTAGCAATGATAGCACTTTTTTTGTCATTTTTTTGAGCAAATATTTTTAAAGTTACTTTATCTGAAATTAAAAAAGGGATAGAATATTCCGTAAATTCATCACTTAAGGAATAAAATATTTTTGCTTTTTTATCTACTGACTTCAGAGTAACCGCTGTACTCCCTTTAAAAGCAATTTCTCCTTTTGCTATAAAAGGAGCTGCAACGATTAAATATTCATCAATTTTTGTTGAAGGAATAAACTGGTCTTCGGTGCCCCATTTCGTTGGCTTGTTTGTCATTTCGAGAACCAAATTTCCACCATTCATAATATCTTGATGGTTGATATAAGAATATTCATAAGTATCACCATTCAATGTTGCAGATTTGATGTATTTATTTTCTGAAGATTGATTTTTAGCTTCAACTGTAAATGATTTTCCGTTTTCTAGATTAATAGTCGCTTTTTCAAATAAAGGAGAACCAATTATATATTGATTAGAACCAGGAGTAACAGGATAAAAACCTAAAGAAGAAAAAATATACCATGCACTCATTTGTCCACAATCTTCGTTACCTGAAATTCCATCGGGAGTATTCGTATACAATTCTGTTAAAATCTGACGAACTTTTTCCTGAGTTTTGAAGGGTTTATTTGCAAAGTTATACAAATAAGCCATATGGTGGCTCGGTTCGTTTCCGTGCGCATATTGTCCTATTAAACCTGTGATATCTACTTGTTCACGCCCTGAAGTTTTATTCTTTGCAACAAAGAGCTTATCCAACTGTTCTTCTAGCACATTTTTTCCTCCAAGCAAATTCATGAATCCAGAAATATCTTGTGGAACATAAAAACTATATTGCCATGAGTTGGCTTCTGTGTAATTAAAATTTACTTCATAAGGATCAAAAGGTGCAAACCATTTGTTTCTAAAACGGCCCCTCATAAATTTTGATGTTGGATCAAAAACATTTTTATAATATTGCCCGCGTGCTGAGTAGATTTCAAAATCTACTTGTTTACCCATTGATTTTGCCATCTGACCAATGGTCCAATCGTCAAAAGCATATTCTAATGTTTTAGAAACTGATTCTGATTCTTTCTCTACAGGAATAAATCCGAATTCTTTATACGATTGTAATCCTAGTTTATCACGAGTTGCAGAGTGTTTCATTGCTTCCAAAGCCTTATCTGTATCATAATTACGAATTCCTTTAAGATATGCATCTGCAATTACTGGAACTGCATGATATCCAATCATACAACCAGTATAATTTGCAGCTAAGTCCCAAATCGGCATGATTCCTCCTTCATCATATTTTGCTAAAAAAGTATTTATAAAATCGTTTGTTTTTTCTTGTTCAATAATTGTATATAAAGGATGCGCAGCTCTGTAAGTATCCCATAGTGAGAAAACTGTATAATAGTCGAAATCCTTGGCTTCGTGGATTTTCATATCCATTCCTCTATATCTTCCATCAACATCTTGATACAGATTTGGAGCAATAGAAACGTGATACATTGAAGAATAAAAATTAGTTTTATAATCATCACTTTTATCTTCAATAACAATTTTTTCTAATTGTTTCTCCCAAAAATCTTGTGCAGTTTTTTTTACTTGTTCAAAGGTTCGATTTCCTATTTCACCTTTTAAATTCCTTTTTGCACCTTCAATATCAACTGCAGAAATTCCTATTTTAATAATTATCGGTTCGTTTTTTGGATTGAAAAAATTTAATGCTATCTTTTGTGCTCCAGTCATGCCTTGTTTTGCTGGTGATTGCAAAATGTCAGAAAAAGAATGAGATGTTTTTATTGAAAAAAACAAACGTTGATCTGTTGCCCACGCTTCAGAAAAACGATAACCAGAAAGTTCTGTATCTGAAACTCTATTGATTTTTGCATCTAAAACCTTATCTCTATGCAATAAATCTAAAATCACAAATTGATTCTCTGATGAAGGAAAGTTGTATTTATGAATTCCGCTTCTTTTAGAAACTGTTAACTCAACATCAATATTAGTATCATCTAAATGTACTTTATAGAAACCTGGTTCAGCAGTTTCTTTGTTGTGAGAAAATTTCGATTTATAGCCTTCTTCTCCTTCAGCACCATTGTTAAAAACTAGTTTATTTGTTGGCATCAATAAAATATCTCCATAATCAGAAACTCCAGTTCCACTCAAATGCGTGTGCGAGAACCCATAGATTTCATTGTCAGAATAATGATACCCAGAACATCCATCCCAACCGTCCAAGCGCGTATCCGGACTTAATTGCATCATTCCAAAGGGCATAGTTGCTCCAGGATATGTATGTCCGTGACCACCAGTGCCAATAAACGGGTTTACATAAGAGATTAAAGGAGCTGTTTTTACTGCCACATTGATTATTTCTTTGTTTTTACATGATAAAAAAACCATGGTAAAAAAAAATAATAGAAAGTATTTAAACTTCATTGGTCTGAGATTCTTATTTTTATGATTCGAAGATACTAAAAATGAAACATTCATATTATTTACTGTTTTTAATTATTCCTCTTTTTTTTAGCTGTACCCAAGAGGATAATCAAATAGTGGAAATTGGGATTATACCAAAACCACTATTCCAACAAATAAACAAAGGAGTTTTTATCTTAGATGAAGATATTCGTTTTATTTCAGATGTTAAATTAAGTGAAGTTTCAAACTATTTTAAACTTTATATAGAGGAGAATTATCAATTATCTTTTGCTCCACATAAAGAGGCAAAAGAAATCGTTTTTAATATTGATGATGCTATAACTAATGAGGAAGGATATAAATTAAAAATTCAAGAAAATAATATTTTAATTGTATCAAAAAACTCTAAAGGAGCTTTCTATGCAGTGCAAAGTTTACTGCAATTACTGCCTATTAAATCTAATAATCTAGCTATTGCCATTCCTTGTTTAGAACTTAGAGACGAACCTCAATTTAAATATCGCGGAATGCACTTAGATGTTGGACGACATTTTTTTTCTATTGATTTTATCAAAAAGTATATTGATTTAATTGCTAGACTAAAGATGAATACTTTTCATTGGCATTTAACCGAAGACCAAGGATGGAGAATAGAAATAAAAAAATATCCAAAACTTCAAGAAATAGCTGCATATAGAAATGAAACTTTAGTGGGGCATTATAATGAGCAGCCTCATCAATTTGACGGAGAAAAGTATGGTGGATTTTATACTCAAGAACAAATTAAAGAGGTGGTTGCCTATGCTCAAACAAGGCAGGTAACCATTATTCCTGAAATTGAAATGCCCGGTCATTCTCAAGCTGCTATTGCGGCCTACCCAGCATTAGGCTGTACTGGAGAACAGGTAGAAGTGGCCACCAAATGGGGTGTTTTTGATGAAGTATATTGCCCAAAAGAAAGTACTTTTAAGTTTCTAGAAGATGTGATAGACGAAGTTGTAGCATTATTTCCCGGAAAATATATTCATATTGGGGGGGATGAAGCTCCAAAAACAAATTGGAAAAAATGTGCTCATTGTCAAAAAATCATAAAAGAAAAAAAGTTAAAAAACGAGTATGGTTTACAAAGTTATTTTATTGCGAGAATGGAAAAATATATCAATTCCAAAGGAAAACAAATTATTGGTTGGGATGAAATTTTAGAAGGTGGTTTGGCACCTAATGCAACCGTAATGTCTTGGCGAGGAACCAGCGGAGCTATTCAGGCGGCCAAAGAAGGCCATGATGTTATTTTAACACCTAGCTCTCACTGTTATTTTGATCATTACCAATCAGACAATGAAAACGAACCTTTAGCTATTGGTGGTTTTCTTCCCTTAGAAAAAGTATATCATTTTAATCCAATACCAGAGGAGTTAACAAAAGATGAATCTAGGTATGTACAAGGTGCACAAGGAAATGTTTGGACAGAATATATGCAAACTGAAAAACAGTTAGAATACATGGCATTTCCCAGAGTCGTTGCACTAAGTGAAGTGGTATGGTCTTCACCTGAAAATAAAAATTATATAGATTTCATTAGTAGACTAGCTCAGTATCAAAAAAGATTAGACCAACTAGACGTAAATTACGCTAATCCTATTTATGCTGTAAAAGGTGACTTAAAAAATAAAGCTGGCCGTTTAAGTTACGAATTGAGCACTATTTCTTCAACTTATCCCATATATTACTCAATAGATGAATCAGCTCCTTCGAAATTATATTCAAATCCAATTCCTGTAGATTCATCTATGACTATTAAAGCAGTACTTCTTGATTCAAAAAACACTGCTTTAGGAGATATTTTTAATCAAAAAATTAATCTACACAAAGGTGTGGGTGCCAAAATATCAATTGATAAAGAACCGCACCCAGCCTATAATACTGGCGGTAAAAAAGCCCTAATAAACGGTATTTCTGGCAACAATAAACGTTATGGAGATAAAGAATGGCTAGGTTTTTCTGGAGAGGATATTGAGATTACCATAGAATTTGACAGTCCAACAAACATCAATACCATCTCAACACGATTTTACAATGGTAACGGACAATGGATTTATGCACCCAAGGAGATAGGGTTTAGTTTTCAACTTGAAGACGGAAAAACAATAAATGATATTCGTAAAATAGAGGAAAAAGACAAATTATTAGTCAATTATTCTTTTGCAACAACATCTATTTCTGTTACAAGAATAGAAATCATTATAAAAAACTACGGTATCATTCCAGAAGGTCAACAAGGTGCGGGTCATAAAGCATGGTTGTTTATTGATGAACTCATAATCGAATAACTATGATTTTAGAAATCTGTGCCAACTCCTATCAATCTGCTATGAACGCTCAAAAAGCTGGAGTACACAGAATAGAATTGTGCAGTGAATTGCCTATTGGCGGCATTACACCTTCTCACGGTTTGCTTAAAAAAGTGATGCACAGTTTAAGTATACCAGTTCAGGTTTTAATACGTCCTAGAAGTGGAGACTTTAACTATTCTAATGCCGAATTTGAAATCATGAAAGAAAACATTCTTCAATGCAAAGACCGAGGTTGTGCTGGAATAGTTTCTGGTGTCCTGCATGCAAATAATAACATAGACATTGAACGAACAAGAGAATTGATTGAACTTTCTAAGCCTTTGACTTTTACATTTCACAGAGCCTTTGACTGTGTTACAAATCCAAAAGAATCTTTAAAACAATTAATTGATTTAGGTGTAGATAGAATTTTAACCTCTGGTTTGCAACCTAATGCTGAAAAAGGAATTGAGTTATTAATAGAACTTCAACAATTAGCAAAAAACAAATTGATTATTCTTCCTGGAAGTGGAATTAGCATCGAAAATATTAATTTATTTAAAGACAGTGGGTTTAAGGAAGTTCATACTTCTGCTTCTAAAGAAATATCGAATTCAAACGTGTTTTTTGATAACACAAAACAAACTGTTTCAGATGTAGAAACTATTCTAAAAATTTTATATGAGATTAAAAATGCGTAGGATATTTGTTGGCTTTTTAATACTTGCTCTTTTTGGATGCAGTACTCTAGAAAAAGATTTACCCTTAAAAATAGAATTAAATACAAATTGGCAATTTAAGGGAATTAATACTTTAGATTGGAAATCTGCTTCTGTTCCTGGAAATATATTTACAGATTTACTTTCTCATAAAGTTATTGAAGATCCATTTATAAAAACCAATGAAGAAAAGGTACAATGGGTTTCTAAAAAGGATTGGGAGTATAAAACCAATTTTTCATTGTCTGAAGAAATTTTAAACAAAAAAAATATTGAACTCAATTTTGAAGGATTAGATACTTATGCAAAGATTTACATTAATGGAAATTATCAATTAAATACAGACAACGCATTTAAAAGATATACGATATCATTAAAAGATATACCAATGTATAAATCAAATGAATTAAAAATAGTATTTGAGAATACAGGTAGTATTGAAAACCCCGCAAAACTAAATTCAAAATATAAATTACCTGAAGGAAAAAGAATTTATACCAGAAAAGCACAGTTTCAATATGGTTGGGACTGGGGACCAAAACTAAACACTTTAGGCATTTGGAAACCCATAACTTTAAAAGCTTGGGATGATTTAAAATTTGAAAATATTTACATCAGACAAAAAGAAATTGACAAGGATAAAGCACTTTTATCGGTTGAAATCATTATAGAAAGCAAGGATGACAGGAACATACAACTATTCACAAAAATTAACAAGGAAATAATTTCGTCAAATATCTCTCTAAAAAAAGGAAAACATACCTATAAGGTTCCCATTGAAATCATAAACCCCAAATTATGGTGGACACACAATTTGGGAAATCCATATTTGTATAATTTCAATTTTCAATTGATTTCTGATGGCAAAATAAAAGATGAAAAATCTGTTAAAAAAGGGATTAGAAAGATAAAATTAATCGCTAAAAAAGATACTATAGGTGAATCTTTCTATTTTGAATTGAATGGAAAACCTGTCTTCATGAAGGGTGCAAATTATATTCCACAAAACAGTTTTCAGAATAAAGTTACCAATCAACATTATGAAAAATTATTATCTGATGTAGTTGAATCTAACATGAATATGTTGCGAGTTTGGGGAGGTGGAATTTATGAAAATGATATTTTTTATGATATCTGTGATGAAAAAGGAATTTTAGTTTGGCAAGATTTCATGTTTGCTTGCGCGATGTATCCAGGAAGTATTGAGTTTTTAGCAAATGTTAAAGAAGAAGCGGAACAGCAAATTAAAAGATTACGAAATCATACTTCAATTGCTTTGTGGTGCGGAAATAACGAGAATGCTGAAGGTTGGAGACGTTGGGGATGGCAAGCCAAAAGAACGAAGAAAGAAAAAGAAGAAATATGGAATGATTACTTAGCCGTCTTTGATACTATTTTACCTAAATCTGTCGCGAAATTAAGCGAAACTAATTATTGGGAAACTTCACCAAAATATGGTAGAGGAAATCCGAAATATCAAATGGAAGGTGATGCGCATGATTGGTGGGTTTGGCATGATGGCTATCCTTTTGAACATTTTGAAAAGAATGTGCCAAGATTTATGAGTGAATTTGGGTTTCAATCGTTTCCAAGCTTTGAAACTATCAATTACATCAATCAAAATGATACAATAAACTTAAAAACGGATGCAATAAAATTGCATCAAAAACATGCAAAAGGTTTTCAATTAATCGAAGAGTACATGAACCGTAATTATAAGATCTCCAAAAATGAAGAAGATTACGTTTATGTAAGTCAGCTATTACAAGCTAAAGGAATTGTCATGGGAATTGAAGCGCACAGAAGAGCAAAACCAACTAATATGGGAAGTTTATATTGGCAGTTAAATGATTGTTGGCCTGCAATTTCCTGGTCTAGTATCGATTATTTCGGACAATGGAAAGCCTTACAATATAAAGCAAAAAATGCTTTTAAAAATCTCTTAATCTCTTCAACTATTGAAAAAAATAAGGTAAAAACTTTTGTTATAAATGATACTTTTAATCCAATTCAAGGAAATTTAAAAGTAACCTTAATTGATTTTTATGGAAAAGAGATTTGGAAAGATTCTAAAGAAATTCAAGTTTTAGAAAATAGTAGCAAACCATATTTTAATTTTTCTTTAGAAAGTATTAAGAGTGAATCTTCCGTTTTAATTACTGAATTTAATAATCAACAATCAGTGTTTTTCTTTACGAAACCCAAAGATTTAAACTTACCAAAAGGCATTATTAAAAAAGTGGTTTCGAAAACAAAAAATGGTTTTTCAATTATATTAACAAGTGATGTCCTACAAAAAGATATGTTTTTATTCTCAAAAGGAAAAGGTCATTTTTCTGATAATTTCTTTGATTTAATTCCGAATCAGAATAAGGTTATAAAATTTATAACTAAAGAAAACTCTTTAAATGATTTACGAATAAAAACATTGAATTCTATTCATAACACTTTGCTTCCTATAGAAAAAAATCCCTAAACAAATAGTAAAGACTGCTGTATCCAACAGAATGATATACCTATATTTGAGTAATTTCGAACTGATTATCAATTAAGAGTTAAATAGCTATAATATTTAGTACAAAAAAATTACTTTTTATTAAAAAACTGGGATTCTAAAAAACCTAAGCCATAGCCTAGAAATTGTGTAAAAGAAGTTATTATACACAATATCGCAACCTTTAATCCATTTTTAAAAAAGGAATCAAATAGTAAAATTAAGAAATAAACCGAATAAGTTTTCACTAAAAAGTAATACCCAAAAATTGCTAAAAAAACACTTGCATCTAATCCAATTAGAAATAAACTAGGAAACCAATAAGTTAGTTTTGCAGTTTCTGGATACATTTTATTTAGTTTTGGTCTTGCCGTTCCAAAACCAAAAGTTTGTTTAAAAAATTGCTTTATTGTACTTCTTCTTTTATGATATACAAATGCTTTTTCTATGAGTTGTGTTTCAAAACCTAATTGCCAAAGTCGAAAAGTTAAATCTATATCTTCTCCATTTTTCATTTTAGAAAAACCTTGAGTTTTTTCAAAAGCTTTTTTAGACATGCCTAGGTTAAAACTTCTTGGTTGAAACTTTGTAATAGTAGATCTTTTTCCACGAATTCCACCCGTTGTTAAGAAAGAAGTCATAGAATAATTAATTGCCTTCTGCAATGAAGTAAAACTTTTGTGTGCGGCATCTGGACCGCCGTAAGCGTCTGTAAAATTTATTTTTAAGGTTTTTTTTACTTCTGATAGATATTGTGGAGGAACAATAACATCTGAATCCAAAATAATGAAATAATTTCCTGATGCTTGTTGCATTCCAAAATTACGACTCGCTCCTGCTCCAGTATTTTCTTTACAAAAATATTTTAAATCAAGTTGATTTTTATATTCCTCAACAATAATGTCACTTTTTTGAGCAGAACCATCTTCAATAATTAAAACTTCAAAATCACCAGAGAAATCTTGTTTAGTTAGACTTTCTAGTAACTCGTCTATTTCTTGTGGACGATTGAAAACTGGGATTATTATGGAGAAAGATAATATCAATTATTCAGGCAATTTAAATTCTGGATTATAAATGATTCCTATTACATTATTCCAAGGGTCTTTAATAGAAGCTACCATTATTTCTCCACCAACATTATTTGGTTTTTCGTGCTCAAGAGCCCCACAATTTAAAAAAAATAAAAATTTCTCTTCAATATTATCGACTCCCCAATAACATAAAATATTATCAGATTTCTCTGATTGGTTTTCTTCTAAAAGCAAACCTAATTCATATCCTTTTATATTAAAACCAATATAAAATTGATTTTCAAAGTAAGGCTTAGACTCAAATACTTTTGAATACCACATTTTTGCTTTTTGCAAATTAGATACTTTAAAGATCGTAGTTCTTAATCCTAACATGAAGAATAAATTTTAGCTAAATTAAACAAAAAATGCAAATCTAAATTGATTTGCATTTTATAATCATTATTTAAAAAATGTGCTTGTTTTTTTATTCTCGATAAGCTACCAAATAAGCTTAGCTCAGATTGAAACCATTAGAATACCCGATGATATTCTTAACCTTCTATATTTTTCTTAAAGTAGATGTAGTAAAAAGCAGGATATAGTTTGAAAAAATAAAATTTAAGTTTTATTCTTCCCCAACAAATTTATCCATAACTGGATCACTTACTCCCATATTAGAAAATCCTCCATCATGAAATAAATTCTGTAATGTTACTTTCTTGGTTAAATCTGAAAACATAGTAATCGTGTAATCTGCGCATTCTAAAGCTGTAGCATTTCCTAACGGACTCATTTTTTCAGCATATTCAATAAAGCCATCAAAACCTTTCACACCACTTCCTGCTGTAGTGGGTGTTGGAGATTGTGAAATTGTATTTACACGCACCTTATAATCTCTACCGAAGAAATATCCAAAACTACGCGCAATACTTTCTAAATAGGCTTTATTATCTGCCATATCATTATAATCTGGAAACACTCTTTGTGCAGCCATATATGTTAAGGCAACAATTGAACCCCACTCACTCATGGCGTTTTTGTTATATAAAACATTCATTACTTTATGAAAAGAAACTGCAGAAATATCCCAGCCTTTTGTGGTAAAATCGTATTTAGGATTGGTGTAATGTTTTCCTTTACGAACATTTACAGACATACCAATTGAGTGTAAAACGAAGTCAATTTTACCATCTAAAATTTCCATCGATTTTTCAACCAAATTTGTTAAATCTTCCATAGAAGTTGCATCTGCCCCGACAACTTGAGAACCTGTTTTTTCTGCTAAAGCATTTAACTCTCCCATTCTTAAGGCTATTGGTGCGTTTGTTAATACAAATGTAGCACCTTCTTCATGCGCTCTTTCTGCTACCTTCCAAGCAATGGATTGCTCGTTTAAAGCTCCAAAAATAATACCTCTTTTTCCTTTTAATAAATTATATGACATACTTATAAATTGTTAATATTTAGTATTTAGTTGATTGTTATTTCGCTGCAAATATAATCTTAATTTAATAACTCTTTCGCGTGTGTAATTGCAGTTTCAGAAATCTCTTTTCCACTTAACATCTCCGCTATTTCTACAATTCTTTCTTCAGCAGTTAATTGTCTTAAATTGGTAGTAGTGACATTGTTAATTTCTTCTTTATAAACCTTGTAATGATTGTCTCCTTTCGCTGCAACTTGTGGTAAATGTGTAATAGAAATAACTTGCATGTGCTTGCTCATTTGCAGCATAATTGCAGCAATTTTGTTAGAAATCTCACCAGAAACGCCTGTGTCAATTTCATCAAAAATAATGGTGGGTAATTGTGTGTTTTCTGAGAGCACTCTCTTTACAGCCAGCATAATTCTTGACAATTCTCCACCAGAAGCCACTTTTTTAAGTTCCCCGAAATTACCCCCTTTGTTCGCCGAAAAAAAGAATTCTAATTCATCTTTTCCGTTTGAAAAATAATGAGAGGTTGATTTTATATTGATAGAAAAACGAGCATTTTTCATTCCTAAATCTGATAATAAACTCTCTAATTCCTTTTTTAAATTCGGAATTACTTTTTTTCTAGCATTAGAGATCTTTAGTCCAATTACATCCAATTTTTCGGAAACATTGTGAATTTCTTTTTTCTTTTGATTGATGTCTTCATCTGCACTCTCCACTTGACTTACTTTCTCTAATAAATCCTCTAAAATAATTACTAATTCCTCGTTAGAATTTACGTAATGTTTCTTTTGTAAATTATAAATCAACTGCAATCTGTCATTGATTTCTTCTGCTTCATTTGGATTAAATTCAACGTTTTCATTAGCAGTTTCTAATTCAGAAATAATATCATCAATCTCTATTTTTACACTGGTAATTCTTTCTGATAAGTCCTGATACTCTTTAGAAAAAGGTGCAATTTTAGACACCCTATTTTCTAAGATATTTAGTAAATTTTGTATTCCAACTTCCTCATTTACAGAAAGATTCAAAGCTTCGGATAGATTGAGTTTAATATCTTCTATATTATTTAATTTTCCTAGCTTCTCTTCTAAGTTCTTCTGTTCATCAACTCGCAAGTTAGCATCCTTTAACTCCTTTAATAAATGAAGATTATAATCGTATTGTAAATTGATTGTTCTTTGATTACTCTCAAGCTCCTCTAACTCCTTTTTATGTTGATGTAATTGCTGCACTCCTCTTTTATAAGAAGCAACTTTTTTTGAATTTTTGGACAAACCATCTAAAACCATGAATTGAAAACTAGCATCTGACAATTGCATAGTTTGATGCTGAGAATGCACATCAATTAACTTTGAACGTAATTGATTTAAAACGGATAAAGTAACTGGGGTATCATTTACAAAAGCGCGGGATTTTCCTGAGGGTAAAATCTCTCTTCTTAAAATAGTGGTATCCTCGTAATCTAAATCTACCTTTTCAAAAAAATCTTTTAAATCATAATTAGCAATCGCAACTTTTGCTTCTACTATACATTTTTTAGAAGTGTCTTTTAAAGAAGATAAATCTGCTCTATTTCCTAAAACCAAACCTAAAGCCCCCAAAAGTATAGATTTACCTGCACCAGTTTCTCCAGTAATAATAGAAAGACCATTAGAAAAATCGATAGATAATTGATTGATTAATGCGTAGTTATGTATAGATATAGAGGTTAACAAATTCGCTGAATTTAGACTTTAAAATTAGTGAATTAAATTCAAAAAAAATAAAGAAAAATGCTATTCAATCTTTCTCCACTTAGAATTATTATTTGGAGAAATTTTTCTAAGCGCAGCTGTTAAACGTGAAGCATTACTTGTTTTAGGGCCATCAGAATAAATGCTTACAACTTCATCTGCTTTTGCATCAAAAAAGACTCTAATTAAGTAATTCCCAACAGTTTTATTAAAAATATTTTGAATTTTCAAAACACTATCTTCTAAAGCTTGCTTTCCAAACTCTTTATTACTTGCAAAATTATCCAACCCTTTTATATGATAATCATACAAAGTATTTCTGAATACTTTTAATTTTGAAGACAACAAATTGTCTATCAATAAAAAACGATTTTGTTTACCTACCACATTCTGCCAAGAAGATAAACCACTTTGTTGAGCCTGTAACATTACATTTTGTGCTTCTTTTAATTCGGTTTCTCCACCGAATTTAGAAAACGTGTCTGCATCAACACCTAAAATTGTATATACATAAAAAACTATCGTAGAAATTAAATTGCTATCAAAAGAGTTTTTGTTATAAATTAAAGGATCAAACTCATTATATTTAAAAGAGAAATCGTTGTCTTTTAAATTTAAAATAGGACTCGTATAAGTAGAACCAAAAACGGGTCTTGTAGATTGAACTTGCAACGTGGCTGTAAATGTATTATTCTCTCTAGCAGTTATAATAATAGTCATAGCACAATCAACTCTTTCCTCAGGTTTTACAGTTCTATTCGTCCATTCTGTTTGATTGATAAACTCCGTTAAAGAATTTTGTAACGTTGTAAAAACTTGTCTATTGGAACCTCCTATTTGTTCGTAATTTACATTGACCAAACAATTTAACTCTTGCGAATTGATATGAACACTCATCAAAAATAAGGCAAAAAGAAAAATAAGTTTACGCATGTTATATTTTTTGGTGTTTAGACATTTAGAATCAAAATACAAAACTTTCAAATAGGTTAATTGACTTATTTGTAATGATCTTCACTACCGATTCTTAAAATAATTTCATTAATTATATCTTTAGCAACAGCAGCTTTCGATTTTAATTCGAATGGTTTTACATTCAAATTTTTATCAATAATAGTGATTTTATTTGTGTTCGTAGCAAAACCAGCACCTTTATCTTGTAAAGAGTTTAAAATAATTGCATCTAAATTCTTACGCTGAATCTTGCCTTTTGCATATTCAATTTCGTTATTGGTCTCTAATGCAAAACCTACTAAAAACTGATGCTTCTTAATTTCACCTAATGACGCTAAAATATCTTTTGTAGCTGTTAACTCTAAATTTAACGTAGAATCTACCTTTTTTATTTTCTGATTTACAATATTTTTTGGTTTATAATCTGCAACAGCTGCAGATAATATAGCAACGTCAACATCATTAAAATATTGATGCGCAGCTTTGTACATATCATCAGCAGAAACGACATCAATCCTTGTTATAAAAGAATGTTCTATTTCTTGATTACTTGGACCAGAAATTAAAATAACTTTTGCTCCTAAATTGGCAGCTGCAAGTGCGATTGCAAACCCCATCTTCCCTGAAGAATGGTTCCCGATAAAACGTACAGGATCGATTGCTTCAAAAGTTGGACCAGCAGTTATCAATACTTTTTTTCCACGAAGTGGAAGCGCAGAAAGTAAATCATTTTCAATAAAAGCTAGAATATCTTCTGGCTCAGCCATTCTTCCTTCACCTACTAAACCGCTTGCTAACTCGCCAGAAGCAACCGGAATTATAGTATTACCAAATCCTTGTAATTTATTTAAACTCTCTTTTGTAGAAGGGTGTAAATACATATCTAAATCCATTGCTGGTGCGAAATATACTGGGCATTTTGAGGATAGATATGTTGCTAACAATAAATTGTCGCAAGTTCCATTTGCCATTTTAGAAAGTGTATTTGCCGTTGCAGGAGCGATTAAAAAATAATCTGCCCAAAGACCTAAGTCAACATGATTATTCCATAGTTCATTTTCATCTTTTTTATCAAAAAAAGCTGAATGAACAGGGTTTTTAGAAAGTGTAGAAAGTGTAAGAGGTGTTATAAAATCTTTAGACGCAGGTGTCATTATTACTTTAACATCTGCGCCCAATTTTATAAACAAACGGACTAAACTAGCCGTTTTGTAAGCGGCAATTCCAGCTGTAATGCCTAAAAGAATCTTTTTACCACTTAAAACAGACATTATTCGCTGTCTGGAGTCCTGAAGTATACTTTATCATGCAACCATTCTTCAACAGCCATTGCAGTTGGTTTTGGTAAACGTTCATAAAATTTAGAAACCTCTATCTGTTCTTTGTTTTCAAAAACTTCTTCTAAACTATCATTATAAGTTGCAAACTCATCCAATTTATCTACTAATTCCTTCTTTACATCAGAATTAATTTGCGTTGCTCTTTTAGCAATAATAGAGATAGCTTTGTAAATATTTTCTGTAGGAGCTTCAATCTCATTTCTGTTATAAGTAATTGTACTTGTAGCTGCTTCTGTATCTTTATAATCCATAATTTATAATTTCTCTTTTGAATTCTCTTCTTCCTTTTCTTTTGCCAATTTTTCTATTTTAACAAAAATACTATTTACTCTTTTTTGCTCTGTTAATAAAGTTGCAAACATTTCATTAGATTCTTCCATGAATTTTGATTCTGGATAGTTTCTTTTCAACTTTTCGTAAGCTTCAATAACATCTTTAATACGATCTATTTTTCTTCTATCTGTGCTTTTCAAAACAAAATCATGCGCCGCTTTTAATCTATAATACAAAGCTTCTTCTTTAAACTCTGAACCTAAGTAATCTGATAATAGGTTATCAAAAGCTCGTATCGCAGCTTTATAATTTCTCATATCATAATCTGCGGTAGTGTAATAAGTTTTTGCAATTTCGAAATACTTACGCTGTAATTTGTAGCGTATTTCTTTATAATGCTGATTTGCCTCATCAATTTTTGATGAATTTGGATACGTGTTAATAAAACTTTGGAAAGCTTCTAATGCCTTATTGGTATCTGTGGGATCTTTACTAAAAACTGGTGATGCTAATTTATAACTATACGCAGACATAAATGCAGCCTCCTCTTTTTTGGAACTTTTAGGATAATTTTTTGTAAAACGATCAAAATAATAACCTGCATTACTATAGTTTTTTTCGTTGAAATCAGATTGTGAAATCATAAACTGAAGTCGTTCCATCTGAGGTTTCCCTCGATAGGCAGGTTTCACTTTTTCAAAAAGACGCAACGCTTTACTGTACTTTTTGCTTTCGTACATTTTTACGGCCATTTTGTATTGGTCTTCAATACTTCCTTTGTTTAAAACTTTCTGATATTCTCCACAAGAAAATAACAAAAGACTAAACACCAATAAACACGCTAAATTTTTAATTTTTTGCATCGGGCAAAACTACTAATTAATTATGGATAAATAAAACGATTTTTTACACTGAAAATTACACGCTGCAATTACCAATAAAAAAGATTAATCTACATATAAAATGATACTAAAAGTTTGTTAACATTAATTTACCTGTTGGTTAACCAGAAGCTTTATATCATTATCAAATAAATATAATCCTCCTTTATCATCACCAATCAAATGTATTTTATCAAGAATATTTTTTGCCATAGCCTCTTCTTCTATTTGTTCAGTAACGTACCATTGCATAAAACTATGTGTTGCGTAATCCTTTTCAAGCAAACAAACTTCTATCAAATCGTTTATTGAAGCAGATACTTTTACTTCATGTTTGTACAAATCTTGAAACATTTCTTTAATGGTACCAAACTGAGTTGGTGGGGAGTCTAATGGAGGAACTATTGCATGTCCTCCTCTTTCGTTAATGAACTTTACAATTTTTAACATATGAGCTCGCTCTTCATCAGAATGTGAATACATGAATTTAGCAACCCCTTCAAGACCTAATACTTCTGACCAAGAAGCCATTGCCAGGTATATTTGAGATGATTGAGCCTCAACAATAATTTGTTTATTTAATACTTCTTCTATTAAAGGTTTTAACATAATAAATGGCTTTAAAATCATTTAAGTGTAATCAAATATACAATTTTCATCAATTTAAAACAAATACTATAACGGTAATTCCCTTCAATTTAAAATAGGAAGCTTACTATTTTTTATGTAGTTTGCTATTTTAGTCTGTAATTCTGAACTGGCTTTTACTAATGGTAAACGGACATTATTTAAACAAATATTTAATTCTTGTAGTACTGTTTTAATTCCTGCAGGATTATTTTCTTCAAAGATAAAATCCACAATATCCATCATTTTAAAATGAATTTCATATCCTTCTTTATTATTTCCTTGTAAACCATGGTTAATCATCGTCGAAAACTCTTTTGGAAAAGCTTGTCCAATTACAGAAATAACTCCTGAGCCACCTGCTAAAGCCACTCCTAAAGCCAAATCATCATCTCCAGAAATAATTAAAAAATCTGATGGTTTTTCTTTCAATAAAGTATTGTATTGCTGCTGGTTGTTTCCTGCCTCTTTTACAGCTACAATATTAGCAAAATCGTTCGCTAATCGCAGGGTAGTTAATGGCTCCATATTTTTTGCTGTTCTACCAGGAACATTGTATAAAATTATAGGTAAATCTGTTGCACTTGCGAGTGCTTTGTAATGCTGATAAAAACCTTCTTGCGTTGGCTTACTGTAATATGGAGCAACAGAAAGAATACCATCTATTCCCGAGAAATCTCTTGTTTGTAATTCTTTTACAACCTGTAAAGTATTATTACCACCAACACCCAGAACTAAAGGCAAACGGTTGTTATTTGTTTTTATAATAACGTCTATAATTTGATCCTTTTCTTCACCAGAAATTGTAGCACTTTCAGCAGTTGTGCCATTAATCACTAAATAATCTATTCCGTTTTCAATATTGAAATTTACTAAATTAATAAGCGCCTCAATATCTAAAGTCAAATCGTCTTTAAATGGGGTAACTAAAGCAACACCTGTGCCAATAAATCTTTGCATTATTTTTATTTTTTACAAGGGTAAATTTACGCTATTCAAGTTGATATTAAAATGAAATAATAAATTCTTAACAGGAAAACACAACTTTACGTTTGAAGTTTAATTTTTTATTTTTTTCAATATTCTCAAGTATTTCTTTAGCTCTAAAAGAAACTTATCTGTTTTAATTGGAACTTCTGCAATTTCAATATCATATAATTTCTGATTTACTTTAGAAATGCCTACTTTAAAAGTAGCTTTAGATTGTAAAACTGCATTCTCTAAATAGAGGTTTTTCTTATTAAAATAACCTATTAACAAATCAAAAGGTTCATCTATAAAACTCTTGAGATTTGGTTGATTGATATTTCCATTCCAACTAAAATCTTTTTCAGAAAAGTGCTCATAGGAAACTTCATGATGTTTTTTATGTGACCTAAAACTATAGATTTTAGCATTTGTAAGATTCAGTAATTTTTCTACCTCTTCTTTAACATTTACCCAATTAGAAATTTCATCCGTCGTTAAAATTCCAACAGTCTTTATTTCTTTTTGTGAAACAACTCTGTTACTCTCTTTTTCTATGAGAATCTTCTGAAACTGATTATTTAAAAAATATCTTTTATATCTAGTGAAATTCAGCAAAATGTAACTTTTAAGTTAGCTAAAATACTATTATTTATTTATTTGTAACTCTAACAAAATAAATTGATTTAATTGCTTACCAAAACTTTGAAAATTATCATCAGCAACCAAAACTAAAGATTGATTTCCATTTGGCAATTTTGGACCTAGAGTAAGACCTTCTATATTATCTATAATTCCAGATGTTAAATTCTCCTTTACATCTTCAAAATTAAAAATTAATCTTTTTTTAAGAGGTCTAAATTTTGTTGTTTTTAATGCATCAATTTCTAAAATATTTGTTGTTTTTTCATCAATAATAGCTTCAAATATTCTAATAATATTCCCATAACTTCCATAACCATTCTGATACGTTCTTTCAATAACAAAAAAGTGATTTTTTTTGTACTCTAAAATTGCGGTTACACCATTTAAATTGATGTCTCCTTTTGATGGTTTTGTAATATGCTCTAACTGATAAGCATATTGTTTTGTGGCTTTTTTAGACTTTTTATCAAAATACGTAATTCTGATTGGTGATGATGTTTTTGTAAAAGTTGGCTCTGCACCATCATCTTTTAGAGGTGCTTCAAAAGCCGTCCAAAATCCTTTATGATCAATACTCTTTGAAGAGCCTTCAAAAGCAGCATTATGTTTTATCACTTTTAAATCTGATAGGTTCTTTGGTAATGGAAAACTTTCTAAAAAAGCTCCATTTTCATCAATTTTAAAAACTGAAGGAAGTTTATTTTTCCGAATAGCGCCCTCACTTACTAAATTAATTTCATTTGTTTGTTCATCAAAAAAAATAGATTCTAGATCTAAAGCATTTTCACTGTAAAATTTAGTTGCGGTATCATTTAAAAAAATGATATTTTTAAAGCCTATTGATTTTATTTCATAATTAGAAATAGTAATATCTCCTGATAGAACTCTGGGGTTCCTAGCGTCGTCAACCACAAAATAATATTGATTATTTGCATAGTCTAACCCTGATAAGCCGCCAATAAGAGTGTTTTTAAATCTGATAGAATCTGACAAAACATATTCATCCAAAAAATATAATTCGACTTGTTTCTGGTTTCCACAAGAGAGAAATAAAACTGCAGCTATTAATACTAAAAGTCCATTTTTCATTTCATTTATTATTTTAATAAGCTTGTTATAATTCTACTTTTAATAATTAAATTATTTCTTTAATCCTGTTCTGAAGTTATAGCAATTATGGCCTTACAAATTAGATATTGCGCAACTATATAAGTCAGCATTATAGTTATTGAATAGAATTGTTTTGGCTCATAAAATTTATGAAGAGCAATTAAACTATCAGAAATGATAAAAATAATAGTTCCTAGAAAAAGCCATAAGCTTGCCGTATTCTTTTCTTGTGTATAATTCAAAAAAGAAACTGCTCCAAAAGAAGAAATTACAATTCCGTAAATAATGACAGGAACTTTCATTTCTCCAAGATTATCCATTATCACAAATAAAAAAGAAAACAAAAAAACTACAAAAGGCAAACAAGCCACCAAAATCTTTTGGAAGTTAACCTTCTTGATAAATGAAACTGTTATTTTGATGTACAATATATGAGCCAATAAAAAAGAAGCTAATCCATATATAAAAAACTGATTTTTAAAAAGCAACAAAACATCTCCCCAAAAAGAAAAAAACAAGGCTGAAACATACCAAAAATTTGGTTTTTCGACAGCTACTAAATAAATAATTACTAAAGTTGTAATCAAAAAAGGCTTGCTTAAAAAAGCTATTTTCTGACTAAATAGCAGCCCTAATATATGTAATACAACCACTGTTAAAAAAGCAACGGAGGCAATTGTTGTCTTCCTTTGTTTCGTCATCCATCTAGAATTTTCTTCGATTATCATCAGATTGTGTATCAATCAATTTATTGTAAGGATCTACGCCAACTTCCATTGGTTTTTCTTCAACAATAATTGTTAACTTATTATTGATTGCTGTAATTTTATGTTTCTTCAAATAAAGTACTTTTTCTTTCATTTTTCCTTGAACTTCTTCTTCTGTAAAAATACCAACATCTATATAATCTGCTAAAGGAACAGATAAAATTGGCTTTTTCATTTTATCTGTTTTATAAGATAAAGTGTCCCCTACTTTTTCTCCATAATAACGTTTTCCTTTTTCATTATTTCTATATTTAGCAACTTCAAACTCTATATCAACTTGATAAGTTCCGTTTTCCAATTCAGTTACTTTAGAATCTGTTATTCTGTTTTTATACAAAGTAATGGTTTCGAACATATCTTTAATTACATATTGTAAAGAGTCTGGAGTAGCCTCCTTTAAATGGTTTACGAATTCAATAGAAGTTGTATAAGGAGGTTCTTGAAATTTCACTTTATTAATAAATTTCTTAATTGCTCCATTCATTTTTTCTTCTCCAATATAATCGCTCAAAGCATATAAAACCATAGACCCTTTTTGATAATGTATATAGCCTTGACCATCATTATACATTAACGGTTTTTCACGTTTACGTTCTAAAGTTCTTTGTAATAAGTATCCATCTAGAGCTTCCTTTAAAAAAGTTCTCATTTTTGCTTTTCCATGTTCATGCTCTAACACTTTTAAAGACACATATTCAGACATACTTTCAGACAACATTGTAGCCCCTAAAACATCTGCTCCTATTACTTGATGCGCCCACCATTGATGTGCAACTTCGTGAGCAGTAACTGCAAAAGGATAATCAACTCCATCATCATCTTCATCATCTACATCTGCAATAAAGCCAATTCCTTCAGAGAAAGGCATTGTATTTGCAAAAGCTTGTGCAAACGTTCCTCCTGTTCTTGGAAACTCAATAATTCTTGCTTGTCTAAATTGATAAGGACTAAAGTTTTCTGAATTATAATTTAAGGATGCCTTCATACCTTTCATCATTCTATCTAAATTGAAAGTATGTGGTTTGTGGTAGTAAATTTCTAAACTAATTCCTTTAAACATTTCTTTTTTCACTTCATATCTACCAGAATTAAAGGCATAGAAGTTTAGGATTTTACTATCCATCTTGTAATGAAAATATTTTCTATCATTTTCTATCCACTCTTTTTGCAGATATCCTGGAGCAATTGCAATTTGATCTATTGAAGTTGAAACTGTTGCTTCAAAATTAATCCAATCTGAATCTTTGGAAATATAAGTATCACCTAAAGCTGCTGAATCTGACGGATGAGGACGTAAATCATTTTTAGATAAATCATACTTTTTACGCGTTTTATCGTCTCTTAATTCTCCTTGTGCTGAATAGCCTAGCGTAGGAAATAAAGAAGAATTATTGATAAAGGTACCATTTCCTCTAACTGGAGATCTTCCTCTATAAGATGTATTTTTATTACTTTTTACAGTTACTGCCAATTCTAAAGTATCTCCAGGCATTATTTTGTTTTCAAAGTAATAAATATCAAAGTTATGTATAGTATCCTTTGAAACTAATTTATTTGGCTTACTAAATTCAAATGTACTTTTTAATGAATTATGATTTAAGAAAACACTATCTATCGCATTCGCCGTTTTATTTACCATTTGGATTTTTGCAGACGCCTTAAATAATCTTTCTTTTGGAAAAATATCCATAGTTGTATTAACTGCAATGACTCTTGGTTGTTCGTAATTTTCAAATCTTTTATATTTCTTCTCCCACTCTACTCTTCTTAATTCTGCTTCTTTCGAAGAAGTTCTTTTTCCTTTAGAACCGGTTTCTTGATAAATAGAAAATCCTAAACTGAAAAAAGCAACTAAAAAAACCACTAAACTAACAGCATAACCACCTTTAAACCTTGACTTTGCTAACGATAATCTTTCTGCAAAGGAAGCGGGTATTCCTCGAACCCAAAATAAGGCAGACATTACTAGAAGTACTAAACCACAAAGAATCCAATAGACTTTATATACTAGAAATGGCGTTAAAATTCCGTAACCGTTCATATCGGAATAACTAAATCCAGGCCCCTGATTATATTTAAAAATAGATTGCTCTACACCTGCCAATGACAAAAATGGCATACCGATAGAAATTACCAATAAAATAAACAATCCTAAATATGGATTACCAATTAAAGTCTGAATAAAAATTGATAGGAAAGCCCAGACTACATACCCTAAAATACTTAGTAGAAATAATTCTTGTAAATAATGCCCAAACTCAAAATTATAATAGCCATTATACAATTGGAATAAAACACCTGCAATCAAAATTACTGCCAAAAGAACAATTTGCATTTTTACTAAAGCAATTACTTTAGAAAATAATAAAGTCCAATTTGGAATTGCGGTGGCATCTACTAAATGATTTACTCTTGCGATCTTAGCTCTATTTACAAGCATACCAGCGTATAAAAAAGTACAAATATTTATAGAAACCGAAAAAACGCCTGCAATGTTCAACATTTTCCAAGTAACTGGTAAAGTTGCAGTCCCAAAAATATTTCCTATTTCAGACAAGCCAACTAACATTAAAACTAAACCAACTAGAACAATGGATATAAACGGCCAACTTTTTACAATGTATTTAAAATCGATATTAGATAACTTCCACATCGTTTTAAAATTTTGAAAAAATGAATGATCATAAACAACTTTAGGCAAAACAATTCTTGTAATTCCACTAAAATTTGTCTTGGTCATTCTCTCACCTTTTGATTTTTTAAATGAAAAAGAGATGGCATTTTGACTAAATGTAAAAAATCGATAAACCAATCCAAAGATTAAAGTAGCAACTGCTAACCACAGTAAACGATTGTATATAATCATTTCTTTAATAGGCAGTTGTAATTCATTCTGTTCTGAAGGCGTCCAATATTTTGTGTAATAATTTACAGCTCCAGAACCGAAAGGATCTAAAATAGCTAATAAACCTCTTTGTTCTGGCTCAGAAAGTATACTTTCTACCACACCTTGAATGAATAACAAAACAATAATAGTTATAAAACCTGCAGCAATATTTCTAGAAAAAGTTACCACAGCAAAAACAATGGCGCCAAACAATAAAATATTTGGTAAAATAAATATTAAATAGGCTTTTAAATAGGTTACGATTTGAAATGAACCAACAATTTCAGGGTTTGTTCCAGGAAATCTAAATCCAATTATCATTCCTAAAGAAATTGATAAAACAATTAAAGAAACCACAACGATACCGCTAAAAAACTTTGCAAATAGGTAATTAGATTTTGTAAAAGGATAGGAATACAAAATGGTATGCATTTCACTTTTATAATCTCTATATATAGAAACTCCTATAATAGATGGGAAAAGGAAAAAGATAAAAACCGTTAACGCATTTAATAAACCATTAACACCGATTGGAGAGTTTACAATTCTTGATGAACCAGTAGTTGCAGTTATTGAATCGAATAAACCAGCAGTAGCTGCTGATAAAAAGAAAGACAAGCACAAAAAGATGGATAAATATATGTAAAAAGCAGGTCTATTAAACCAATATTTTAATTCTTGTTTGAAAATAGTTGAAAACATAATTATGTAGTTAGAGAATTTAATTTTTAAAATTATTATTTTTTCAAAACGTTAAACTAACTCCGGTTCATCTTGCTTTAATGCAATAAAATAAACATCATCTAATTGTGGTTTTACCGCTATAAATTCTTCTGAAGGTTTTTCTGCAGCATGCACTCTAATATTTAATGTATTGTCTTGGTTGTAGTTCGAAGATAAAATATCAAACTTTTCTTCATTCTCTTCTAAATCCTCTCTATTGATAATTTTTGTCCAAATGGTTCCATCAATTTCCTTCGTAGCTTCTTGCGGAGTTGTATGATTTAGAATTTTTCCTCCGTTTAAAATTGCCATTTCATTGCACAATTCTTTTACATCTTCAACAATATGAGTAGAGAAAATAACGGTGCAATTTGTGCCAACTTCGCGTAAAACATTTAAAAAACGATGTCTTTCAGCCGGGTCTAAACCTGCTGTTGGTTCATCTACAATAATTAATTTTGGATTATTTAAAAGTAACTGAGCGATTCCAAAACGTTGTTTCATTCCGCCAGAATACCCGGCAACATGTTTACGTCTTACATCATATAAATTTGTAATTTCTAAAACCTTTTTTACAATTGCCTTTCTTTCACTTTTGTTTGCAATTCCTTTTAAAGTTGCAAAATAATCTAACAAATCTTCCGCAGACATTTTAGGATAAACACCAAAAGACTGTGGTAAATATCCCAACACTTTACGCAAAGACATATTATCTTCCAATACATTGATATTTCCAAAAGTAATTGAACCAGAATCTGGACTTTGCAACGTTGCAATTGTTCTCATTAATGATGATTTTCCAGCACCATTTGGCCCTAACAAACCAAACATTCCTGTTCCTATTTCAATACTTAAATTATCAATAGCTTTTACACCATTCTTATACGTCTTCGTTAAATTTTCTATTACTAGCTTCATTTTTTTTGTTTTATTATAGTTGCTCTCTAAATTTTATGCCTTTAAACCTTATGTATCTAATTGTCCTACTTTATGTCCAAAAGTAATATTTATATTATCATAATCTTATAAATCGAATACATTTTTGATAATTACATTTCTAATATTATTTTTATAAGCATTCAGTAAACCACCTGATACTGCCTTAAATAATTTAAAAATCTATCTATGAATTCTGGAAACTAATACCCCATTTCAAATTTAAAGTGAAAAGGAGGACAAGTCATAAAATAACCAAAATTGATTTTAATTTTAAATATTTTTAGTTTTTCCATAAGTTTCATTGATAAGTATAAAAGTTCTAAAATTTGTTACACTTTTTATGATAATTTTTTGAGAATAGTAGAAAAAACGTTTTACTTTTACACATGATTTAACATGACAATTAGTATGTCATATAACAATAATGCGCGTCTATTTAACAACATTTTAATAAAATTATAAAAATGGCAAAAGAAACAATTTTAAATAAAAGCTCACTTACATTTTTAGAAAAATATCTAAACAATGCGGCTCCTACAGGCTATGAATGGGAAAGTCAAAAAATTTGGATGGAGTATCTTAAGCCTTATGTGGATACTTTCATTACAGATACGTACGGCTCTGCAGTTGGTGTAATAAATCCTGATGCAAAATACAAAGTTGTAATCGAAGGTCATGCAGATGAGATCTCTTGGTATGTAAATTATATTTCTGATAATGGTTTAATTTATGTGATTAGAAATGGAGGTTCAGATCATCAAATTGCACCAAGTAAAATTGTAAACATTCACACTAAAAACGGCATTGTAAAAGGTGTTTTTGGTTGGCCTGCAATTCACACAAGAGATAAAGGAAAAGAAGAGGCTCCAAAACCTGACAATATTTTTATAGATACAGGCTGCACCACAAAAAAAGAGGTTGAAGATTTAGGCATACATGTAGGATGTGTTATCACTTATCCAGATGAATTTCATATTTTAAATGGAGATAAATTTGTTTGTAGAGCTTTGGACAACAGAATGGGTGGCTTTATGATTGCCGAAGTTGCTCGTCTATTAAAAGAAAACAAAAAAGAATTACCTTTCGGATTGTACATTACCAATTCTGTGCAGGAAGAAATTGGTCTACGCGGTGCAGAAATGATTACACAAACTATTCAACCAAATGTAGCAATTGTAACAGATGTAACGCATGACACGACTACACCTATGATCGACAAGAATAAAGAAGGTCTTTTAGAAATGGGTAAAGGCCCAGTTATTGCTTATGCGCCGGCTGTGCAACAGAAATTACGTGATTTAATTACAGAAACCGCTGTAGCGAATAAGATTCCTTTTCAACGTTCAGCTCTTTCAAGAGCAACAGGAACAGATACAGATGCTTTTGCTTACAGTAATGGTGGTGTTGCCTCTGCATTAATTTCTTTACCCTTAAGATACATGCATACCACAGTAGAAATGGTGCATAGGAATGATGTAGAAAATGTAATTAAAATGATTTATGAAACCTTATTAAACATCAAAAACGGAGAAACTTTTTCTTATTTTGAATAATAAAATCTTATCATTTCGATAAAAATCAATTGGTCTTTTTTTTTATCGAAATGATGTTTTCTTTTGCAATGGATGAATTAATTGATATTTTAACACCTAACGGAAAATCAACAGGAAAAACAGCATTAAAATCTGAAGCCCATAAAAACGGCTGGTTTCATGCAACAGCTCATATTTGGTTTTTTACCTCGGATAGAAAAATATTACTTCAAAAAAGAGCGCTTACAAAGAAGGTGTTTCCCGGAATTTGGGATATTTCCGTTGCTGGACACATTGGAGCTGGTGAAGATATTGTAGAAGGTGCAAAAAGAGAAGTTTTTGAAGAAATTGGGATAGAAATAGGAGAAAAAGACCTCATCAAAATAGGTACTAGAATTCATCAAGTTTCTCATGAAAATGGAATCCAAGACAATGAGCATCATCATGTATTTATAACCGAATTAAAGG
Organism: Polaribacter sp. Hel1_33_78; assembly: GCF_900106075.1. NCBI lineage: Bacteria > Pseudomonadati > Bacteroidota > Flavobacteriia > Flavobacteriales > Flavobacteriaceae > Polaribacter > Polaribacter sp. Hel1_33_78. The sequence goes on along the minus strand of NZ_LT629794.1, from coordinate 1,354,102 downwards.
TTAATATTTCGACTTTAACGATGCAAAAAGAAGAAGTTGATGGTTTAGAATTGTGGGATTTGAACGTATTAAATCAAACAAAAAGCCTAGAAAACGTTTTGCTGCCAAAGTTTCATGATTATTATCGTTCTGTGTATGATAAAATTAATACACATTTGGAATCAACTTAATTTCCCCACCTTATACTGCCACTGAAAACTCCGAACTATTTTATTGGTTTCTCAAAAAAAGAGGCTCCTATTTTACCTTGACTTAGAAGTGGCAGCGTGAATTTTGTTGCTGGCTTTTCAGGTTCAGTCGGCAAGCCGCTTTCATCCATTTTATACCATGTAATTTCTTTTGGAAAAACCAATCCGCTTACAACTTCCCATTTATTATATCTAATCATATGGAATAAATCATTTGGCTTTTTAGAGCTAAAAGTAACTGTATATGCTAGCCATTCCATTTGATAGGTTTCAGAGTTGTAATACACTATATAATTATCATCAGGAGAAGTTCCTATATTCTCTTTGTATGAAATTTTATATCCAGGATACTTTACCCCTTTAAAAACTAAATCATCCACTTTTTCATAAATAATTCCATCATCTGCCAACACAAAAGGCATTGCATAAAAATAAAAATATAAATTGTAGTAGAAGGCTGGATTTCCTTTGAATATACCTTTTTTGTCTTCACTTAACCAAACTTCCATTCCATCAAAACCTAAAGAATATTTTGGTGTATTAATTACTGTTTTTCTTGAACGTAAATCTGCAGTATGAATTTCCTTTCCCTTATTAAAAGATAATATTTGTGCTTTCCTCCAAATATTAATACCTCCGTGTTTCTGGAAGACTTTTCCTAATTCCATTGGAAAAACCTCACTTTTAACTTCAAGAGTAACATCAACTTTATTGTCTCTTTTAGATTCAGTTTTACAAGAAAAAATAATAGTTGCAATTAATAATAAAAGTGCTTTTTTCATATGCTTAAGTGTATTGATTCCAAATAGTTCTAAAATTGTTTTTTTCTAAATATTTATAAAAATAGTACATCTAAATATTTAAATTTTAGCCTGGTACGTATATAAATCGAAATATCTTCCTTTCGCCTTTATCAAATCATCATGCGTACCTCTCTCTGCAATACTTCCGGCTTCAATAACTAAAATCTGATCTGCTTGTTTAATAGTACTTAATCTGTGCGCAATTACAATAGTACTTCTATCTTTTACTAATTCCGATAAACTTTTCTGAATTAAAGATTCACTTTCGGTATCTAAACTAGAGGTTGCTTCATCCAAAATTATAATTTTCGGATCTGCTAAAATTGCTCTTGCAATGGCTAATCTTTGACGTTGACCACCAGAGAGTTTAACACCTCTTTCTCCGATTAAGGTATCTAATCCATTCTCAAAACGATCTGTGAATTCATTCACATAAGCTGCTTTTACTGCATTTTGTAGTTCTTTTTCAGTTGCATTAGGTCTAGGAAATAAAATATTTTCTTGGATAGTGCCCTCAAATAAAAATTCGTCTTGTAAAACAACGCCTAAATGTTTACGATAACTAGATAATTTTACTTTGGACATGTCTTGATTATCAATTGTAATTTTACCTGATTTCGGGTTTAAAAACGTAGCTGACAAACCAGCGATCGTAGATTTACCAGAACCTGAACTACCAACTAAAGCCGTTACAGATCCTGAAGGGACTTTAAAATTGATATTGTTCAGTACTTCTTTTCCTGCTTCATAAGAAAAAGATACATCATCAAAAATAATTTCTCCTTTGACATCCTCTAAAATAATTGTTCTTCCCGCATCGTCTTCTTCTGCATTCATATTCATAAGCTCTTCTGTTCGATCTAAACCTGCAAGCGCCTCCGTTAACTGACTTCCAATATTACTCATTTGAACTATGGGCGCAATCATAAAACCAAGTAATAATGTAAAGGATAGAAAATCTCCTACTGTTAATTCACCCGTCATAATTTTATAACCACCAATACCCATAATTCCTGTAGAAGCAAGTCCTAATAAAAAAGTAGAAGAACTAGTCATTAAAGCAGTTGCCGTTAAGCTCTTCTTTACATTTTGAAATAATTTATCTACCCCTTTTTCAAAAACCATATTTTCTTGTTCTTCTGCATTAAAAGCTTTAATAACTCGAACTCCAGAAAGGGTTTCGGTTAATCTCCCTTTGACATCTGCATTAATTACACCTCTGTTTCTAAAAATAGGCCGTATATATTTAAATGCTTTTAAAGCTACAACTCCAAAAATAGCAACAGGAACTAACACAAAAAATGTCATTGAAGGACTAATACGAATCAATAAAATCATTGAAATTACGGCTGTAATAGTCCCACCAACTAATTGAACCAAGCCTGTTCCTATTAAATTTCGGACACCTTCTACATCGCTCATAATTCTAGAGACTAATGCACCAGATTTTGTGTTATCAAAAAAACTGATTGGTAAAGACAATACTTTTTTTTGAACTTGAGCTCTTAATTCTGATATTAAAAACTGTGCTTGTACACTTAAAATTCTGGTTAATAAAAAAGAAGTGATTGATTGCACTAAAATTGCCAGTCCAACAATAAATAACAATTGATATAATTGGTCATAATCTTTATTTGGAATCACCTCATCCAATAGCGCCTTACTTTTCCATGGCAATACCAAACTAGACAATCGACTTAAAACTATTAATATTAATCCTATAAAAACCAACTTTCGTTTTGGCCAAATGATCGTTTTAAAAGCTTTTAGAATGGAAATTTTGGGTTTATTTTTATCTTGTTTTGTATCGTTAAGATGCTGCATTAATAATATTATTTTTAGAGTATGATTGATTCCTTATTGTCAATTTATATGCCATATTAGATAACATGACATAATAACAAAAAGATGGATATAAGAATACCTTTGTTTAATTAACTTTTAAAATAGTTAGCTCAGCATTTTTATTTAAAATGATAAAATGCCAATCACCATTAATGCTAATTTTTTCTATTGCTTTTGCCTCCATATTATTAAAATAACTAGAATCATTGCAAAAAGTAAAACCTCCTTTTCGGTCCCCCAATAAAACATATCCCTTTGAGGCATCATATCTTATGGTTTCTACTTCTGATTCATACACATTACCGATGCCAAAAACATCTAGATATCCATCATTATTTATATCTATAATTGAAGCACCTAAAGTAGGTGAAAATTGCGCTTCATTTGGCAGTTTTTTAATTTCAAACATACCTCCTCTATTATTTTTTAAAATGAACGAAGAAAAGTCTTGCGCTATAAAATGATGTGCATTTTCTAATTTTTCAGAGCCATAAATCTCAAACATGTTAGCTGCTGCAAATTCCTTAAATGTTTTAATTTTCTGATTTAAAAAAGGCGTTTGCTCCGTAGAACATTCTTTACCACGAACGGGAAGTAAATCTCCTGTTTTTGAAACTTTGCTTAAAGCAATATCAAAACTAGTATTCTCGTCAAAATAACCAGCATAAATATGCAATGGTTTTTGCTTATTTGGATGAAATTTATTATTATTTCCCCAATTTCCAATAATATAATCTGTATCACCGTCAGCATCAATATCAGTAGGTGTTATCGATTGATACCATCCACTAATATTGGTGACACCATCTATATGTTTTTTATAAAATTGATTGTTTTTATTCTCAAAAAAAGTAATGGACATCCACTCCCCTACAACAATTAAATCTTCATCTCCGTCGAGATCAAAGTCTGAAAAAATAGCATCGTTTATCATCCTTAAATCAGAAATACTGTCAAATTTACCCTCAATATTATTGCTATATTTTCCTTTTTCATTTTCTAAAAAATAGGAGTTTTCCGATAAAGGATATTGGCCATGCTTCGCATTATTTCCAATAAAAATATCAATATCACCATCTTTATCAAAATCTGAAAATGCAATCGCTTTAGAGTTTGAAGTTATCTTTGGAAGTTTTGTTTTTGTGAATTTTCCCTTTCCATTATTAAGATATAATCTATCTTGTAAAAGTGGACTATTTTCTTTAACATCATATCCTCCAGAAGTTACATATAAATCTAAATCATTATCGCTATCTACATCTAAAAATTTCGCATTTGTATCTTCAAAATCTTTATCTAACTCAAATAATTTTTGATTTGTTTCTATAAATTTTCCATCTTTACTTTGACAATATATAGCTCCTTTTTCACCTTTAGCATTTCCAACAAAGAAATCATCTAAACCATCATTATTGATATCTCCAACTGCAAGCGCTGAACTTTTTTCAGATTGTTTTTGTGGTAATAATAACTGTAATTTAAAATCATCATAAATATTTTCTTTTTGCTTATAATTGATACCAATATCAGTTGGAATTATTCGTTTAAATAATCTTGAGTTCATGGCATCCTTTTTAACAAAATTCGTAGCACCCTCAATGTTAAAGATTACAGTTTGATTAACTTCTACATTTTTTAATTTTTCAGTAGTATTATTTCCCCAATCAATAAATACACTATCTACTTTAGTTTTATTCCCTAATCCAAAATGCAGCTGAGCACTTACTGAAGATTGAAAACCTCTACTCAAAAATTGTTTTTTAGTTTGTTGCAAGTTTTCTGAAAAAACAGTGATTTCTGCTCCAATACCAAAAGGATTAGTTGTTGGTCCTTTAAGCTTAAAAATGATATAGTTATTTTTTGTGTTGTTTTTATAAATAGATGCTTTTTCTCCTTGATTATTTATAATTAAATCTAAATCACCATCATTATCTAAATCTGCATATGCTGCTCCATTAGAATTTATTTTAGCATCTAAGCCCCAACTTTTAGTGGTATTTTTAAACGTTAGGTCTTGATTATTTTTAAAGATATAATTACTTAATTTCTCTGAAGTAATTATTTTTTTAGCAGCATCTAGAGAAACTCTTTTACGGTTTCTAACATTGGTTTTCATTTGATTTCTAAAATCTTGATTTGTTAAATCATTTTGAATTCCATTAGTCACAAATACATCTTTAAAACCATCATTATCAAAATCCGCTATTAATGGCGCCCAACTCCAATCTGTTTTCGAAATTCCGGCAAGCTGTCCTATTTCACTATATGTATTGTCACCATTATTTAACTGTAACACGTTAGACATATATTGATAATGATAACCTTTTTTTACTAAATTATGAAAATTAGAAATACTCATCGTTGCCATATTTTCTTTGCTTCTAATATGGTCTTCCGCCATCATATCTAAAACAATTAAATCTGGTTTTAAATCGTTGTTAATATCAGCAAAATCAGACCCCATGCTGTTGGTAGAAATGTGGTTAAAATATTTTAATGCCTCGTCTTTAAAAGTTCCATTACCTTGATTTATATATAAATAATCAGGGTCAAAAAAATCATTCGCAACATAAACGTCTAACAAATCATCATTATTAAAATCCCCAATGGAAGCACTTAAACCCCATCCTTTATTTAAAATCCCTGCTTTTTTTGTGATATTTTTAAAAGTAGCACCATCATTTCTAAATAATTGATCTGAATTAAAGGGCTCTTTAGCTTCTTTAATTGAAAAATCTTTACGATGATTTACAAGATACATATCCAAATCATCGTCATTATCAAAATCAAAAAAATAGGCTTGAGTAGAAAACCCGAAATGATCCAGGCCATAAGCTTTGGCTTGTTCCTTGAAAGTGTTGTTTTTTTGATTGATAAATAGCTTATTTCTTCTTTTTGAGTGGCTGTTTATAGATCCTGATTTACAAACATAAAAATCTAACCAACCATCATTGTTAATATCTATTGCAGTCACACCTGTAGTCCATCCTGTTTGGTCTGCAATTTTTGCTTTTTGAGTAATATCTTTAAACTCCAAATCTCCCTGATTTAGATATAACTTATTTAATCCTTGATTAGAAGTAAAAAATAAATCTTCCAAGCCGTCATTATTAATATCTGCTACTGCCACTCCAGCACCGTTATAGATATAAGTGTAATTCAAAAAATTAAAGTTTGCATTTTCCTTCACTACATTTTTAAAATCAATATTTGTATCGGAAGAACTTAAAAGACTAAAACGGGTACTCGCATCTTTCATCTCTTTTGAACAAGAAAAAGAGAGGCCTAAAAAAAGTAGTATTAAGCAATAATTATTTTTCATTCTTAACTTTATGATCTGCCTTTTCAAAACTAACTTTTTACTTAAAACTATTTTACTTTTAACAATCATATCTACTTAATCTCAAAAATTCAGAACCACTCAATACTGCGCTTCTTTTTTAGGAAAAATTAAAAAAACTAAAGTCTATTATCGATAATACTTTGCACAACTTCAGGGTTTAATAAGGTAGATACATCCCCCAAATTATCCATTTCATTACACGCGATTTTACGTAAAATACGTCTCATAATTTTTCCTGAACGTGTCTTTGGCAATCCTTCTGAAAACTGAATTTTATCCAATTTCGCAATCGGTCCGATGTGTTCTGTAATGATTTGATTAATTTCTTTTCGAAGATTATCCTGATTTCTGCCTTCTCCTGTATCTTTAAGAATTACATAGCCATATAATGCACTTCCTTTAATATCGTGCGGAAAACCTACAATAGCAGATTCGGCAACTGCAGGGTGCTCGTTAATTGCATCTTCAATAGGTGCTGTTCCTAGATTATGTCCAGAAACAATAATTACATCATCTACTCTACCGGTAATTCTGTAATAACCCACTTCATCTCTTAAAGCCCCATCACCAGTAAAATACATGTTATCAAAAGCAGAAAAATAAGTTTCTTTATATCGTTTATGATTTCCCCAAATGGTTCTGGCAATACTCGGCCAGGGAAATTTAATACACAACCTTCCTTCCACCTGATTTCCTTTTAATTCTTTTCCTTTTTCATCCATTATTGCTGGCTGAATCCCAATAAAAGGCAACGTTGCATATGTCGGTTTTGTTGGCGTTACATAGGGAATAGGTGTGATCATCATACCTCCGGTTTCTGTTTGCCACCAGGTATCAATAATCGGACTTTTCTTTTTTCCTACATTATCATTATACCAATGCCATGCTTCTTCATTTATGGGTTCACCTACAGACCCTAAAACTTTTAAAGTTGATAAGTCATATTTATTTACCAATTCTGTTCCTTGTTTTGCCAATGCTCTAATTGCTGTTGGCGCAGTGTAAAATTGGTTTACTTTATGCTTCTCTACAATTTCCCAAAAGCGTCCAAAATCTGGATAACTTGGCACTCCCTCAAACATAACAGTGGTTGCTCCGTTTGCCAAAGGGCCATAAACAATGTAAGAATGTCCAGTAATCCATCCAATATCTGCAGTGCACCAATAGACATCATTTTCTTTGTATTGAAATGCATTTTTAAAAGTATATGCTGTATACACCATATATCCAGCGGTTGTGTGCACCATTCCTTTTGGAGTTCCTGTAGAACCTGAAGTATACAAAATAAATAATGGATCTTCTGCATCCATAATTTCTGCTTCACATATATCTGATGCTTTATCTAATAAAGGTTGTAACCATTTGTCACGTCCTTCTTTCATATTAATATCAGAATTTATTCTTTTTGCCACCAAAACAGTTTCAACTCCCGAACAACTTTTTAGAGCTTCATCCACAATTCCTTTTAAATCAATTGTTTTTGCCCCCCTGTAAGAACCATCTGAAGTAATTACCATTTTACAGTCAGAATCATTAATTCTAGTGGATAATGCCACTGATGAAAACCCTGCAAAGACAACAGAATGTATAGCTCCAATTCTAGCACAAGCTAATGTTGCTATTGCTAATTCTGGAATCATAGGAACATAAATACAAATTCTGTCTCCTTTTTTTACTCCGTTTTCTTTTAAAACATTTGCAAATTGATTTACTCTTTGATGCAGTTGTCTATAAGTAATGTGTTCCGCTGCTTCTTTAACATCATTTGGCTCAAATAAAATAGCTGTTTTACCTCCTCTTGTTGATAAATGCCTATCAATACAATTTTCTGTGATGTTTAGTTGAGCGCCTTGAAACCATTTAATTTCTGGTTTAGAAAAATCCCAATCTAAAATTTTGTCCCATTTTTTTCGCCATAAAAAGTGTTCTTCTGCTACTTCTTCCCAAAACTTTTCTGGTTCACGAATTGATTTTCTATAAACTTGATAATATTCCTCTAGATGCTTAATGTGATAATTACTCATTTTTTATACTTTATTTAAAGCTCTAATGTCTTAAAACTAAATCTTCATCTATTATTTATTCTACTGATAACGTTATTTTACCAACAAAAAGCAAAACTTTAAATCTTTTTAGTGATGTTGTGCTTCATTTACCCCACTTGGGATCCTTATGTTTTCGACAATTTCTCTAACCTTACTTGGTGGTTCTGGTGTAAACCTAGAAACAATAAGAGAAATAATAAAATTAGTAATCATGGCCACTGTACCAAATCCTTCTGGTGAAATTCCAAACCACCAATCTGCTTTACCTCCACCACCAAACCAATCGAATTTGAATTTCATCATATAAAAAAGCATTAATAAAATACCTACTAACATTCCTGAAATTGCACCTTCTTTATTCATTCTTTTACTAAAAATACCTAAAACGATTGCTGGAAAAAAGGATGCTGCTGCCAAACCAAAAGCCAAAGCTACTGTTGCTGCAACAAAATCTGGTGGATTTATACCAAAATAACCAGCCACACATACTGCAACGACTGCTGATAACCTTGCTGCTACTAATTCTCCTTTTTCAGAAATGTCTGGATTTATCATTTTCTTAATTAAATCGTGAGAAACTGATGATGAAATAACTAATAACAACCCAGCTGCAGTAGATAAAGCAGCTGCTAAACCTCCTGCTGCAACTAAAGCAATTACCCAATTTGGTAATTGTGCAATTTCTGGGTTTGCTAAAACCATAATATCTTTATCAACTATTAGTTCATTCTTTTTAGTATCTGCTAAATACTGAACTAACCCATCGTTATTCTTGTCATCAAACTTTATGAGTCCTGTTTTTTCCCAATTACCAAACCAATCAGGTAAGGTTGCATATTCTTTATTACTTACAGTTTCAATTAAATTTGTTCTTGAAAAAACAGCTATTGCTGGTGCTGTTGTGTATAAAATGGCTATAAACAATAATGCCCAACCTGCAGATTTTCTTGCATCTGCAACTCTTTTTACTGTAAAAAAACGAACAATTACGTGTGGCAACCCTGCAGTACCAACCATTAGTGCACCTGTAATAAAAAAAACATCTAACGTTGATTTACTTCCTGATGTATATTCTGCAAAACCTAATTCTTTGTGTAAACCATCTAACTTATCTAAAAGGTAAACACCACCTTCATCCATTCCTCCAAAACCTAATTGAGGTATTGGGTTACCTGTCATTTGAATTGAAATAAAAATTGCAGGCACCATAAAAGCAAAAATCAACACACAATATTGTGCAACTTGTGTATATGTAATTCCTTTCATTCCTCCTAAAACAGCATAAAAAAGAACAATTATCATCCCAATAATTACACCTGTATTGATATCAACTTCTAAAAAACGAGAGAATACTAAACCTACTCCACGCATTTGACCAGCTACATAAGTAAATGAAACTAAAAGCGCACAAAATACAGCTACACTTCTTGCTACGTTAGAATAATACCGATCTCCAATAAAATCTGGGACTGTAAATTTTCCAAATTTTCTTAAATATGGTGCTAACAATAGCGCTAGTAAAACATAACCTCCTGTCCAACCCATTAGATATACAGAACCGTCATAGCCGTTAAACGAAATAAGACCTGCCATTGAAATGAAAGATGCTGCGGACATCCAATCTGCTGCAGTCGCTAATCCATTTGCTAAAGGAGAAACACCACCTCCAGCCACATAAAATTCTTTTGTTGATCCTGCTCTGGTCCAAATTGCAATTCCTATGTATAATGCAAATGTAATTCCTACTAAAATCCATGTCCAAACTTGAATGCTCATTATATTTTTTATTATAAATTAATTATTGTACCCAAATTTTTTATCCAACTTATTCATCAATTTTATATAAACAAAAATGAGTATTACAAAAACATAAATAGCGCCTTGTTGTGCAAACCAAAAACCAAGTTTAAAACCACCTAATCGAATCATATTTAGCTCATCGAATAAGAGAATACCAAAAACAAAAGAGACCAAAAACCAAATACTAAGTAGTATTGATACATATTTTAAATTTTTTTTCCAGTACTTTTTTTTATTTTCTGAAATATTATTATTCATCATTGGTTTTTATTTTCAGCAATTTAAATAAAATTGTATACATTTATCTATCTAATTCTGCCTTTTTTATATCACAATTAAACAAAAGGTTTTTTAGTAGCAAACTTAAACATAAACAACTTTTTTTGATTTTTGAAACCTTTATGCAATACTGGCATATCATTATGTTATTCTTTGCTGTCGCCATATTGTATTCATCAGTCGGCTTTGGAGGCGGATCTAGCTACTTAGCTATTTTGGCTTTAAGCGGAATCGTTTTTACTCAAATTAGAGCAACAGCATTATTATGCAACATCATTGTTGTTTTAGGGAATGTACTCTTGTTCCATCACGAAAAAAAATTGAATTGGAAAAAAATAATTCCTCTAGTCTTTTTAAGTATTCCTTTTGCTTATATAAGCGGAAAAATAAAGATAAGTGAAGAATTCTTTTTCATTTTATTAGGACTTACTCTTTTATTTGCTGCAATTACCATGTGGATCTCTAAACAAATTATTTCTTCGGATAAAAAAAATATAAATCCAAAACCCATAAAAAATGCTAGTTTTGGAGGTGTTATTGGATTCATTTCTGGAATGGTAGGTATTGGAGGTGGTATATTTCTAGCTCCTCTTTTACATCTCACAAATTGGGATACTCCTAAAAAAATAGCAGCAACGGCAAGTGTTTTTATCTTGGTAAACTCTATTGCTGGTTTGTTAGGCCAGTATTCTAATCCAAATTTTGAAATCGACTGGAATCTAACTTCAATATTATTAATAACTGTTTTTATTGGAGGACAAATTGGTAGTAGAATGAGTAATAAATTTTTTACTCCTATTCAATTAAAAAAGGCCACAGCTATTTTAATTGCTTTTGTTAGTATTAGAATACTTTGGAAATATTTCTTGTAAGAAGTATGGTATCATTTAATTTCTTTAAATATATTTGAAAATCCTAAAAAATTGAATTAATTAATCCTAAAAAAAAATCATGTTAGAAGTTATTTTTACTTTAATAATGTTGATCTTATTACAAGCAGTTCTTGGCTTTGACAACTTACTTTATATTTCTTTAGAGTCAAAAAAAGCACCAACAGCGAATCAAAAAAAAGTGAGAAAAACAGGAATCTTAATAGCAATTGTATTAAGAATTGTTCTCTTATTTGTGTTGGTTTCTATCATTGATTTTTTTCAAGAACCTTTTTCTTTTTTATCAGGAGGAATAAAAGATGTTGTGAAATTTGCTTTTAATGGTCATAGCATCATCGTCTTAATCGGTGGTGGATTTATTATTTACACAGCTATTAAAGAAATTTGGCATATGATTAGCGCAATAGATTTAGATCACGAAGTTGGAGGCGACTTAAACCGAAAAAAATCTTCGAACGCAGTTATTACAAGTATTGTTTTAATGAATTTGGTTTTTTCTTTTGATTCAATTTTAGCGGCAATTGGTCTTACGAGCGAAATAGAAAGTGCTACCACTGCTTTTATTGTAATGGCAATTGCAATTGTAATTAGTGGATTGTTAATGTTACTCTTGGCGGATAGAATATCAACTTTCTTAGCAAAAAACAGAATGTATGAAGTTCTAGGGCTATTTATCCTTTTTATTGTTGGAATTATGCTTGTTACAGAAGGCGGCCATTTAGCACATATTAAACTTTTTGGTAACGAAATTGTACCAATGAGTAAAACAACTTTCTATTTTGTACTTGCAATTTTAGTCATTGTTGACGTTGTTCAAGGAAAGTATCAAAAAAAGTTGTTAGCTGAAAAGAGTAAATAAGAGTTTTGTGATTACTACTTTCAGTAATAACCGATAAGTTTTATATTTCTGAAAGGCTATCTTGAAGTCTTTGTATTATAATTTGTATCACTCTTCTATTAAATTCTGTTAAATTCTGAGTGTAAGAAAGATACTCTTCCACTGAAAAATGACCGATAATAATACCTAAAATTAAATTCTTAAAATTTATATCTTTTTCAAAAATAGATTTGATTTTCAATTTTTTCTTTTCTTCTGATAACGAAGAAATATCTATTTTTCTTTTCTGAAGATACTGTTTAAAAAATGCAATTATTAAATGATGTTGCATTTTAATTACGGGTCGGATAATTGAATTTTGAAAAGCCTCTACTTTAGTTGTTTGAGCATTTATTAAATCTGGTAATTTCGGTCTTTCTTTATTCATTATTTAACAAATCATTTAATTCTAATTGATAATCATATTGTAAGTCTTCATGCAATTTTTCTATAGCTTTTTTGATTAATCTTACTTGTGAATCAAAAACATTTTGCAAACGCTGACTTCTTTCTATTGAAGGTTTAAAGTCCCTTAATTTTTTACAGAAATACAATAATAATTCAGTTTCTGTTTCTTTCTTTTTAGAATATCTGATAAACTTTTTTGTGAGGGATAAAATTTTACGAGCACTTTTTCTGATGTAAAAAAAACTATTTGTATTTATCTCAGAAAACTGAACATCCATTTGATCCTTTATAGATTGTATGTATGCATCTTCATCATGAGACTCGAACAATAAATAGGTAAGTAATTCTTTGTTTTCCTTTTTAAATCTCGATAAGTGCAAACATAACTCTTTTAACTCACTAGCTGATTTGTGAGTTAATTCGTCTTTAAGTTGTTTTATGGTTACCGCCTTCATTAAGCAAGAAAATCAATAATATTTTTTTCAATTCTAGCTAATACATCTTCGGTACTTGCTTTCACAAATTTTTCTCCTGTAATTTGTTCATACAGCTCTATATATCTGTTAGAGATTTCTGAAATTTTAGCCTCTGACATTGCTGGAATTTGCTGATTTTCTTTTCCTTGAAAACCATTTTCGATCAACCATTGACGTACAAATTCTTTAGATAATTGCTTTTGATTTTCACCTTTGTGCTGTCTTTCCTCATATCCGTCAGCATAAAAATAACGTGAAGAATCTGGAGTATGAATTTCATCAATCAAAACAATTTTACCTTCTTTAGTTTTACCAAATTCGTATTTTGTGTCTACTAAAATCAGTCCTCTTTTTGCCGCAATTTCTGTTCCTCTTTGAAACAACTTTCTTGTGTAATCTTCTAAAACGAGATAATCTTCTTCAGAAACAATTTTATTAGCTAAAATATCTTCCCTAGAAATATCCTCGTCATGCTCACCATTCTCAGCTTTTGTTGATGGAGTAATAATTGGATTAGGAAATTTATCATTTTCTTTTAATCCATCTGGCATTTCTACGCCACATAAAACTCTTTTACCTACTGTATACTCACGAGCTGCATGACCCGATAAATATCCACGAATTACCATTTCAACTTTAAAAGGTTCACATAAATGACCTACAGCAACATTTTCATCAGGATTTGCTAGCAACCAGTTAGGAACAATATCAACAGTATCATTCATCATTTTAGTCGCTATCTGATTTAAAATTTGACCTTTAAATGGTATTTGACGCGGTAACACAACATCAAAAGCTGAAAGTCGGTCAGAGGCAATCATTACTAAAAGTTCATCATTAATGTTATAAACTTCTCTTACTTTTCCCTTATACACAGATTTTTGATTGGGAAAATTGAAATTAGTTTCGTTGATTGTATTCATTTTTTGTTGTGTTGTTATTCTGGCAAAAATAGTCTTTTTTATAGATTATTATTTCTTCTTTTCTAAGACTTTTATTTGTTTTAAATTCTCTGCTATTGGACTTGCTGTTATCACTTTTTAACTCTTAAATATGCATAAAATTTAAACATCCATTTTGTAAAATACATATGCATCAACCAAAACATTAAAACTAGAAATATAGAAATTTTCCAATTATTAGTTAACAAGCTTATAGGTGAAATTAACGCATCTAAAATAGTTGTATAATTTAAATAGGATACTCCAAAAATCCCATAGAAAATGGCATGACTCACAATCCCTAAAATAATGAGGTACAAACAACCAATATAGAAATAATCTTGCAAGCCTAATTCACTTTCTTTTATCTTAATCATTCTGTTTCTATACTTTTATATGCTGAAATAATTCTCTTAACTAATCTGTGTCTTACAACATCTTTATCATCAAGGTACACTTGAGCAATTCCGGTAATATCCTTTAATGCTAATAAAGACTCTTTTAATCCAGAAATTTGTTTTCTTGGCAAATCTATCTGCCCTGGATCTCCAGTAATTATGAACTTTGCACTTTTACCCATTCTTGTTAAAAACATTTTCATTTGATTGTGGGTCGTATTTTGAGCTTCGTCTAAAATTACAAATGCATTGTCTAAAGTTCTTCCCCTCATAAATGCCAAAGGTGCAATTTGAATGATTCCTTTTTCTAAATGCGAATCTAATTTTTCATACGGAATCATATCTCTTAATGCATCATATAACGGTTGCATGTAAGGATCTAATTTTTCTTTTAAATCTCCCGGAAGAAAACCTAAATTCTCACCAGATTCAACCGCAGGTCTTGTTAAAATAATTCTTCTTACTTCTTTTTCTTTTAAGGCCTTTACGGCTAAAGCAACTGCTGTATATGTTTTACCTGTTCCGGCAGGCCCCACAGCGAACAACATATCATTTTTAGCCATTAAAGCGACCATTTTACGCTGGTTTTCAGTTTGTGGTTTAATCAACTTTCCACTAACACCATGCACTAAAACATCCTTTGCCTTTATTGCTGCAGTTGTTTTCTCTTCATTTCCAGTTGATGTTAAAATACGTTCAATACTATTCTCATCCAGCTTGTTATATCTATTAAAATACTTTATTAAACGCTCAAAACGAATTTCGAATTCATCTAAAACATCTGGATCTCCATAAATTTTTAATTTAGAGCCTCGGGCAACTATTTTAATTTTTGGGAAGTATTTTTTTAATTGTTCTATAGTGCTGTTTTGCGCTCCAAAAAATTCTTTAGGACTAATTTCTGTAAGTTCTATATTGCGTTCGTTCAAATGATTATTTTTTATTAATTGATTACATTTATATTTCAACTAAAAATAGCTAATAAATTTTCTAAAATGATTAGATTTGCTTAAATTAATGAATAACTTTTACACAATTAATTAACAGCAAAAAATTAATGTCTTTTATTACATTAACTACAGATTTCGGAACGAAAGACCACTTTGTTGGGGCTGTAAAAGGTGCTATATATTCTGAGCTTGCTGATGCTAAAATTGTAGATATTACACACCACATATCGCCTTTCAACATTACAGAGACGGCCTATATTTTAAAAAATTCTTACAAAAGTTTTCCTGAAGGTACAATACACATTGTAGGTGTAGATTCTGAGTTGAGTATAGATAATAAACATATTGCTATTGAATTAGACAACCATTTCTTTGTCTGTCCAGACAATGGAATTATATCAATGATTGCCTCAGAAATTCAACCTACAAAAATTGTAGAAATCAATATTCACGATAGAATTGAAAGCAGTTTTCCTGTTTTAGATGTTTTTGTGAAAGTTGCTTGTTTTATTGCACGTGGAGGAAATTTAACTGTGATTGGTAAGGAAACATTTGAATTTAAAAAATTAATTGAAATTCAACCGAAAGTAAATCAAAAACAAACACAAATTATTGCAGGTGTTTTATACATTGATAATTATGGAAATGTAATTACAAACATCAGTAAAAAAATGTTTAATGATATTGGGAAAGGGCGTAATTATAAAGTAAATGCTTCTCGTTATTCTTTTACAAAGATCTTTAATAAATACAATGAAATCACTGGAATTAACTCCAAAGATTCTAGACAATTTGATGGAAATAAATTAGCAATTTTTAATTCTGCTGGCTTTCTAGAAATTGCTGTTTACAGAAGTAATTTAAACACAGTTGGTGGCGCCTCAACTTTATTAGGGTTAAGTTATAGAGATCCAATAATCATTGATTTTTTTACAGAAACTAAACCAGAATACACGTCTTTATTATAGCCCTATGTTTGTTAGAATTGTTAAAATGAGTTTTCACTCAAAACATATTAAAAAATTTGAAGAAATATTTGAATCAAAGAAAGAATTCATAAAAAATTCTGAAGGATGTAAATTGTTGCAATTATACCAAGATAAAACAAA
Source organism: Polaribacter sp. Hel1_33_78 (assembly GCF_900106075.1). Lineage (NCBI taxonomy): Bacteria > Pseudomonadati > Bacteroidota > Flavobacteriia > Flavobacteriales > Flavobacteriaceae > Polaribacter > Polaribacter sp. Hel1_33_78. Next base: position 1,337,750 of record NZ_LT629794.1, on the reverse strand, counting down.
CCCAGAAATATTTTTCACCTATTCTCACTGGGAAAAAGAACAAAATTTAGAAGATTATAGAAATTCTGATCTTTTTAAAAATGTATGGGCAACAACCAAAACATTTTTTAATGATAAGCCAGAAGCTTGGAGTTTAGATAACAAATAAGTTTAAAATATCATATGAACTTTAATTTTACGTTATTTCCGGTTTTAGAAACAGAAAGACTAACTTTAAGAAAATTGAATTTAGAGAATGCGACAGCTATCTTTGGATTAAGAACTAATAAAGAAATTAATGAATTTATTGATAGAGAAAAACTTAATAATCTCTCTGAATCAAGAGCTTTTATTAATCTTATTTCTAATCTAGCTTTAAATAATAAAGGTATTTTAAAACAATAAACGCATAAACATTTATACATTGAAAACCATTTTAAAAAAAGAATTCAATTCGTTTTTTGCATCTCCAATTGCGTATTTAGTTATTGGTGTTTTCTTGTTGATTAATGGCTTGTTCTTATTTATTTTTAATGACGATTTTAATATATTAAATGCTGGTTTTGCTGATGTAACTCCTTTTTTTTATTTAGCTCCTTGGCTTTTTCTTTTTTTAATCCCAGCAATAACCATGAAAAGTTTTGCTGATGAATTTAACACAGGAACCATTGAACTTTTAAAGACAAAACCACTATCTAATTGGCAAATTGTTTTAGGAAAATTTACAGCATCTATGCTTTTGTTAGTCATCGCCGTTATTCCAACTTTTATCTATATTTATTCCGTTTACAAATTGGGAAACCCCATTGGAAATATTGATTTTGGCAGTACAATTGGTGCTTATATTGGTTTACTATTTTTAGCATCGACTTACACAGCAATTGGCTTGTTTACATCCACCTTATCAAAAAATCAGATTGTAGCGTTTATTCTTGGTGTTTTTATCACATTTTTTCTTTTTAATGGTTTTGACGCGGTGGCTGATTCATTCGAAAATAATAGTCTAACCATTCAAAAACTAGGAATTAAAGAACACTATAAAAGTATTTCTAGAGGTGTGATTGACACAAGAGACATCCTCTATTTTGTTAGTGTTACTCTTTTCTTTTTATTCATAACTAAAACTAAATTAGATGATGAATAAAAATGTTAAAAATAGCGTATTTCTAATGCTTTGTTTGATTGTTTTGAACTTCATTAATCAATCATTCTATAAACGTTTCGACTTAACCCAAGACAAACGTTACACCTTATCCGAAACCACAAACTCAGTTCTTTCTAAAATTAACAAAAGACTCTATATTACTGTATATCTAGAGGGTGACTTTCCTTCAGAATTTAAAAGATTACAAGTAGAAACGCGTCAATATTTAGAGGAGCTATCTGCCGAAAACACAAACATAAAAATCAATTTTGAAGCTCCAGATGAACAACGCGAAGAATTAATTAAACGCGGTATGCTGCCAAGTAAATTAACTGTAGAAGAAGCTGGAAAGTTATCTGAAGCAATTATTTTCCCATGGGCAGAAATTTCTTTTGAAAAAAAATCAACGCTCGTCTCTTTATTACCGAATACAATTGTTGCCTCGCAAGATGAGCAATTGCAAAAAGCTATTGAAAATTTAGAATATAGTTTTTCGAATGCGATGCACTCCATCACGCAAAAAAAGCAGAAAAGAGTGGCCGTTATTACCGGCAATGGCGAATTACAGGACATGTATCAATATAATTTATTAAGTGAAGTTGTAAAAAAATACAGATTAGCAAAGTTTACATTGGATTCTGTAGCCACAAATCCACAACAAACTCTAAAAGATTTAACATCTTTTAATCTAGCAATTATTGCGAAACCTACTCAAAAATTTACTGCACAAGAAAAATTTACTTTAGATCAGTTTATCGCAAATGGTGGAAAAACATTGTGGATGTTAGACAATGTGCAGGCAGATCAAGATAGTCTATTTGCAAATGGTAAAATGTTAGCATATCCGAGAGATTTAAATCTAACAGATCTACTATTTTCATATGGAGTAAGAATAAATACATCTTTAATTAAAGATCTATATGCCGCCAAAATTTCCTTAGCTACAGGTAAAATTGGCAATCAAACACAATTTCAAAATTTAGATTGGTTTTATCATCCTTTAGTTAGAGGGAACCCAGACCATGCAATTACAAAAAATATTGTTCCTGTTAGATTACGATTTGCAAATCAGATAGATACTCTAAAAAATAACATTAAAAAAACACCTTTATTGGTGAGTTCTTTATTAACTAAAAAAATAGGTACTCCTAATTTTATTGAATTACAATCTATTGCTGATAAAGTTGTAGAAACTGATTATAATGACGGGAATCAACTATTTGCTGTCTTGCTGGAAGGTGATTTTAATTCAGCCTATAAGAATCGTATAAAACCTTTTGAGACTCCTCTTTATAAAAAAAATGCAATCCAAAATAAAATGGTGGTAATTTCTGATGGTGATGTTGGAAAAAATCAAATTTTAAAAGATGATGAATCAAAAATTCAACCTTTTGATCTAAACAGAGATAAGTGGACCAATCAAGAATTTGGAAATAAAGATTTTCTTTTAAATACCATTGATTATTTATTAGATGATATTGGCTTACTCCAACTCAGAAACAAAACATTAAAAATCAAAATTCTAGACAAACAAAAAGCTTTTAAAGAGCGAACTTTATGGCAATTTTTAAATGTAATTCTTCCACTAATTGTTTTGTTTGTATTCGGATTCGTTTTTAATTATTTAAGAAGAAAAAAATACACTAAATAATTACGTATTATTCTTATTAATTGAAGTGATAATACTAAATGTTTAATAAATCGTCATGAACAAATTTGTAGCCTAGAACTTTTTGAACTTTCTTAGAGCTTATAATTTTCCATTCATAGCATTCATTTTCTTCAAATTCAGGAACCTCAAAATCAGCACTCAATTTTGCCATTATATAAAACTCTCTTCTGGTTGGATGATGATTAGAGCAGGCATTAAAGATTTCATTCCAACAATTTTGAGCAATGATTTCATGAATAATTTCGATACAATCTTCTTTATGAATCATATTCACAAATCCCTTTGGCTGTGGAATTTTACGTCCGTTCTTAAACCAATTTGATGGATGTCTTTCATCACCAAATAAACCTGCAAAACGGATGATAGTAGTTTCAAAAAAAGTATTCTCTCTAAATAGATTTTCAATTGCTGTTAGAGGTGTTTTTAAAACTTCATCTTCTTCAGTCATTACTTTATTTAACCTGGCATAGACTGAAGTAGAACTTATAAAAATTACTTTTTGAATGCTAGAATTTTCAATTTGAGCAATTAGATTTTCAAACCCATCTATATCTTTAGAGGTAATCGCAATAATCAAAATATCTGACTGTAAAAAGTCGTCAAATTCTTCAAAAGAACTAATATCTATAATAAAAGGTTCAATATTATTGACTTGCAAAAGTTCTAACTTCTCTTCCCTTGTCGTAGATCCTTTTAAGGAATATCCTTCATCTAACAAGTAGATTGCTAATGATTTACCTAACCAACCACAACCTAAAATACTAACATTTCTCATCGCAACAGTTTTCATCTTTTACTAATTTACAAGAAACTACTGCTAACAAAGCTCCTAGAATTGGAGCTACAATATACATCCACAGATGCTCTAAATGACCCGAAACAATTGCTGGAGCTATAGAACGTGCAGGATTCATTGAAGCGTTTGTAATTGGACCTGCAAACATGGCTTCTAACAAAACAACTGCTCCAATCGCGATACCAGCAACTACACCAATTTCTTTACTTCCGGTGGAAACATTTATGATTACAACCATTAAGAAAAAGGTTAATAATAATTCTAGCACAAAAGCACGCCAAACATCTACAGTTGGAATAGTGGCTCCTAAAATTTCACTCGCAGGAAACAGAAACCATAGAATTAAACTGGCTGCAAAAGCACCCAAAACTTGAGCACTTATATATTGGGGAACTTCTTTCCAAGAGAACTTTTTTGCATAAGCAAAAGCGATTGTCACAGCAGGATTAAAATGGGCTCCAGAAGTTTCTCCAAAAGCATAAATCATCGCCATAACTATTAATCCCCAAGTAATTGCAATTCCTACATGTGTAACATTACCTCCCGTAACTTCATTGACTGTCATTGCTCCCGTTCCACAGAAAATCATAGAGAAGGTTCCAATAAATTCTGATATATATTTCTTCATTATTTTAAATAAAGCACAAAGATACAAACCCTTATTTTAAGGTTTTGTTAACAATTGTCATTTTTTGAATTTGTAACTTTATGAAAAATTTAAACTAATCATGAATAAACCAATTTTTAAAATTTTAAATATCTTTATTTTCGCACTAGTGCTTTCTCTTACTAGTTGTAAAGAAAATGAACAAGCAGTTGTAAAAACAGTTACCGAACCTGTTGTTGAATTAAAAATAACAACACCTGCTCCTAGTCCTCTAGGTAAGGTATCTCAAAGGGTAGGATTGACAGATATTGACATAGAATATTCCAGACCTGGAGTAAAAGGAAGAACTATTTTTGGTGATCTAGTTAGTTACGGAAAAACATGGAGAACTGGTGCAAATGCAAACACAAAAGTAACTTTTAGTTCTGATGTAACCATAGATGGACAAACATTAAAAGCGGGCTCTTACGGATTGTATTCTGTACCAAACAAAGATACTTGGGAAGTAATGTTTTATTCTGATTCGGATAAAAGCGGTGTTCCAAGAGATTGGGACGATAATAAAATAGCTGCAAAAACTACCGTAAAAGTTGAGTCTATGCCGATGAATATTGAGTCATTCACTATTTCTTTCGATGACGTAACAAGTACATCTGTCGTAATTGGACTTATTTGGGAAAAAACATATGTTGGAATTAAACTTGAAGTTCCTACTGATCAACTGGTTTCTGAAACTATTGATGCTGTGATGGCTGCATCTCCTAAATCTGGAGATTATTATAATGCTGCAATCTATTATAGCCAGCAAGATAAAGATATTGAAAAAGCTAATGAATGGATGGAAAAAGCCATGTCTATGATTGAGAAACCTGGCTTTTGGCAACTAAGGCAACAGTCTTTAATTTATGCAAAAATGGGTGATAAAGATAAAGCAATTGCGACTGCTAAAAAATCTTTAGAAGGTGCTAAGGCGTCCAAAAATGATGCATATATAAAAATGAATACTGAATCTCTTAAAGAGTGGGGAGCAATGTAAAATTGTTTTCTTTACTTTTAAATATTTAAAATCTCAAGTTGACACTTGAGATTTTTTTAGTTTATAACATCGTGACTTTTCATTATTTTTGACTCAAAAATAAAGTTCGCTAACAACACTAGAAAAGCAAACCATTTCAGGAGATTAGATCCTTATATATTCTCCCTTTTATTCTAATACTCCAAACCAATAATTTCTCTAACCTGATCTAAAGTAGCTATTAAGTCTTTAGAAAACTCAAAAGTCATGATATTACTTTCTTTTTTTTCTTCTCTTATTAGTTGGCTAAAATGTTCCGCTTCAAAACTATAACCAATAGTTTTATATTTAAAATCAAGAAATTCTTCTTTGTCGTTTTTATAAATAGTTACATAAGGTGTTTCATGAAAACGAGTGTTTAATTTTAGAATGGCATCTTCAAAAGTAAAAACAGCTTCAGTGGGTGTTTCTTCTAATAATGTACTTTTTAAATGTGCTTTCGCACTACCATAATCAAATACTACTGAGCAACTTGAATCTACCCCGTTTTTAAAAAAAGTAGCTGCCGCTTCTATCTTTTTTGGTTTTCCCAAAGTAGATAATGCTGCAAAAATTGGATAAATTCCGATATCTAACAAACTACCTCCGCCGACCTCTTTTTTAAACAATCTACTTTCTGTATTGTAAGGAGTGTAGAAGCCAAAATCTGCTTCTAAATTCTTTAAGTTTCCGAACTTTTTATTTTTAACGATGTCTAAAACATACCTAAAATGAGGCAAAAAGAAAGTCCACAGAGCCTCCATTAACAGTACATTATTGTGTTTGGCAATAGCAATCATTTCTTCTACTTCTCGCAAATTCATAGCAAATGGTTTTTCGCATAAAACTGCCTTTTTGTTTTGCAAACAAAGTATCGTATGTTCTTTATGAAAACTGTGTGGAGTGGCAATATAAACAGCATCAATTGTTGGATCTTTTGCCAAATCTAAATAAGAATTAAATGCTTTTTTTACTTGATATTTTTCTGCAAATTCCTCTGCATTTTGCTGACTTCTTGAAGCTACTGCAACTAACGTTACATTTTCTGTAGACGCTAAATCTGTGGCGAATTTATGTGCAATTTTGCCTAAGCCAATAATTCCCCATTTAATATTGTTATTTTTCATTCAATATTGTTTTATCAATACTGAAAAAACCTAGAAAGAAAAATAAAACGATTAAAGAAAGTACGTGAATTATATTTAAAGACACATCATTTAAAATATCATATGTAATTTTAAAAATTACTAGAGATGTAACTATTAAAGTAATTTTACTTTGTCTGTTAATCGATTTAAAAACAAATGCCAATGAAAAAAATAAGACTAAAATGCAACCTATAAAATTTAACCATAAATAACTAACGACAGGTTCTAAATCCTGTGACTCTAATTTATAAATTCCAAAATAATAAATTGAACAAATTAGGATTTGAGTTATTACAGCAGATTTAAAAACCGAATTTCCGTTTACTTTTTTGAAGAAAAATGCCAATAAAAAAATACCTAAAACATTTCCATAAAAAATAGAACCAATAATATTTACCAATTGAATTAAGTTATCAAATAAATTTGCCACACAAGCAACAGAAATGGCAATAATACCCCAAGCTAATGTGAACCATTTAGATGCTTTTACAAAATGCTCATCGCTCTTTTCTTCTTTTATATTTCGCTTATATAGATCCATGGCCGTAGTGCTGGCCAAAGCATTTAGTTCTGATGCAGTGGAAGACATTGCTGCCGACAAAATTACCGCCAATAAAAGCCCAATTAACCCCCTTGGCAGATTGTTTAATATAAAGTGAATAAAAACGTAATCTTTATCATTTGACTCTATTTTATCCAGTGTATTTTCTTTATCAATTTTATCAATAATTACTTTTGATTTTGCTTTTAAGGCTAAATCTCTCGTATTTAAATCTTGAATTTGTTCTTTTTCTTCAATTTGAAAACCATCAGCAAAAAGTGCTTTTTTATTATTTTCAATATTGATGTGCTCCTGCTTTAATTGCTGGTACTCTTCAACATAAATAGATTTTTCAATTGCTTCATTAGCACCAGGGTTAAAGTTTAATGGTGAAGGGTTAAACTGATAAAACACAAAAACCATAACTCCAATTAACAAAATAAAGAATTGCATTGGCACTTTTAACAATCCATTGAAAATTAAACCTAATTGACTTTCTCTAACAGATTTACCTGACAAATAACGTTGAACTTGACTTTGATCTGTTCCAAAATAGGAAAGCATTAAAAAGGTCCCTCCTAAAACACCTGTCCAAACTGTATATCTATTACTTAAATCAAAAGAAAAATCTAACACTTCCATTTTATTGCTCGCTCCAGCAATTTCTAATGCATTTTTGAAGGTAATATTTGCAGGAAGTTGACTCATAATCATGAAAAACGCAATTAACATTCCTGTAAAAATGATAATCATTTGCTGTTTTTGCGTCACATTTACGGCTTTAGTCCCGCCAGAAACAGTATATATAATTACTAGAAATCCAATGATAATATTTAAAGTCAATAAATCCCAACCTAAAACTGCACTTAAAATAATTGCAGGCGCAAAAATGGTTATTCCTGCAGCCAGGCCGCGCTGAATTAAGAATAAAATTGCGGCTAAACTTCTTGTTTTTAAATCGAACCTACCTTCTAAAAATTCATATGCTGTATATACTTTTAACTTGTGATAAATAGGAATAAAAACAACGCATATAATAATCATAGCAATCGGCAAACCAAAGTAAAATTGAACAAACCCCATGCCACTGTGAAATGCTTGTCCTGGAGTTGATAAAAACGTAATTGCACTCGCTTGAGTTGCCATTACAGACAAACCGATAGTCCACCACTTAGAGTCATTCCCTCCTTTTATATAGTCTTGTACATTCGCATTTTTTCTTGTAATATAGGTTCCATAAGCAACAATAAAAACGAGTGTAACCGACAAAATAATCCAATCTATATAATGCAACTTGTTTGAAATTCCCATAGCTTATGATGTGAAATAATTTGAAATGAAATAGAAAATGATCACGTAAATTACATTCGCTATTAGAACGAATGAATATTCTTTTTTCCAGGTGTATTTTTCTTGATTCATAAATTAAGAATATATATTAACTGAATTGTTTGCTTATAAATTACTGTTTATTTTTAACACCGCTACTAAAGCTAAAGTCTATAATTACTTCTAATAGATTATTACTACTTATTATCTTTCATAATAGTCCAAAAAATAAGAATATAAAGTCGCTAATTAAAACTATTTCTTTTTCCCAACAGACAACATATTTGCAAATAATTTATATGCACCAGAAACGCCTGCTGGCAATTCTCTAAAGAAACTTAAACCTGTATAAATATAATTTCCCTCACCATATTTTGCAATTAATAAACTTCCGTTTTTTGGCAACTCTCCTTTATCATACATAGATAAAATAGCTGTAAAATTTTCATCCCAAGCATTAGGAAAGTACAAACCACGTTCTTGCACCCAACCTTTAAAATCTTCCGCTGTAATTTTATTTGGAAAGTTCAACAATTCATGCGTTTCATCTAAAATAGTCACTTCAGAAAATTCATCTGTAACTCTATCTCTGGAAAGTTTCAATGGATACGGAGGGTCTACGTTCACTCTTCTATTGGTGTTATATTGCACGATCATATTACCCCCTTTTTTCACATAATCTAATAGGAATTTTTGCTTAAATTTTAATTCTTTCACAACGTTATAAGCTCTAATCCCTAAAACAATTGCATCATATTTTTTTAAATTTTCTGCATTAATTTCTGATGGTTTTATCTCAACAACGGTATATCCAATTTGACGCAAACTTTCTGGAACAGCATCACCTGCACCTTTAATATAACCTATTTCATTACCTACTTTTTCAATATTTAAACGAACTACTTTCGCTTCAGAGTTTAATAGCACAGATTGTTTAGGAATATGATTGTAATTTATTTCTATTAATTCTTTTGAATACTCTTTTCCGTCTGCAATGGCAACTACTTTTAATTTTCCAACAGATTCATTACTTGGCGGTGTGACCAAAAAATCAACTGTCTCTTGATCATATTTCTGAGCAATATTAAATACAATTTCTTTAGGTGATATTTGCCAATTTTCTGGAACTTGAAGGCTTACTTTGCCAGAAGTAAAATTCGCTCCCGCTTTTACCACAACACTTATTTTTTTTACAGTTTCATCGGAAAAAATAAGTACTTTGTCTTTTAGTTTTGTGGTAACTAAAGGCATCATTTCAAAAGGCTCATAAATTTCACCTTTATCACGTTCAGCATATCTTCTCACTACATTTTTAGTGATGGTAATCGGAATTCCTTCTATAACCAAATTAAAATCCATTTTTGCTGGCCTTAGTGTTTCTGGACTACCAATTAATATTTGATTATTAACTGTATAAGTTCCTAAAGAAGAAGATTCTCGTAACCAATAAGGATCAGAGTATTGATTTGTATTTAAAGTAATCGTCTCTTTAAAATTTATTTTTTTATTATTAGATAAGTTCACCTCTTTTACAATTGACTTTTCATCAATTTTAGATTTGATTGAGGATAAAATGATAAAAGCTTCACTCCTATTTAATACTTCAAAATTGACGTCTATTTTTGAATTTGGTGCTCCGCTAGAAGCGTTTGCTGAAGCTTCTAAATAAAGCCCTGCAGATGCTTCAATAATTTCTTTGATTTGTTTTTCTTTAATTTTTCTCCAATGGGAATCCTCTAAAAGTTGAATTTTTTGAAAAGCTTCCAACAATTTTGGAATGTGTTTAGACGGATTTACAAAATCAAATTTTTCTTCAACCTCATATAATATAGCTCCAATCTCTCCACCGCCTTTAATGCGATTCCAAGTGGTATTAATTCCTGAAAAAATATCTTTTTTATCTTTTAAAGTATCTCCTTTTAAAAATTTTAAAAATTCAGATTGTTCTCCTCTTGTGGTAATCCTGCCAAAACCTTGGCACAAATGCTGGCTACTTGCCATAGAAGCTAACTCATTATTAGACAAACCCTTTAAAGGATAATATACACCAATGTCAAATTTTATAAAATCTTTAGAAGCGATTTTAAACGCTTTTTTATCTCTGTAAAACCAAGAAGACGTATTGAAAAACAAACGTTTTGGCTTCCATAAACTACTATGTTTTAATTGTGCTGAGTATTGAGTGCTATCATTGGCCAAATCAAAAGCTTCTACACTTAACATCGCAGAACTTGTATGATGACCGTGAGTCGTTCCAGGAGTTTCATGATTAAAACGATTGATAATTACGTCTGGTTTAAACGTTCTAATTGCCCAAACAACGTCACTCAAAACCTTTTCTTTATCCCAAATCTTTAGTGTTTCATCTGGATGTTTAGAATACCCAAAATCATTAGCTCTTGTAAAAAACTGCTCTCCACCGTCGATTCTTCTTGCTGCAAGCAATTCTTGAGTTCTAATGACACCTAACAATTCTCTAATTTCTGGACCAATTAAATTTTGTCCTCCATCTCCTCTAGTTAAAGACAAATAACCTGTTCTCGCTTTTACACTATTTGCTAAATAAGCAATTAATCGTGTATTTTCATCATCTGGGTGTGCAGCAATATATAACGCAGTTCCTAAAAAATTGAGTTTTTGAATTTTCTCAAAAATCTTATTTGATGTTAATTTTTGGGGACTTTGAGCAAATAGTGAAACAGAAATTAATAAAAAACCTAGTATCGAAAGTAAAAATTTCTTCATATTTTAAAATTAGTCGTGAAAACAAATGTAGTTTTTTATCCATAAAAATGAATGAATTAACATAAATATAACATTTCTAAAATCATCAACAAAATGCTCATAACCTGTTAATAAAATAATTTTTAAAGTCACTTTTTTAGAATATATTTGTAGAACACATTAAGAAAAAATATTACATGAAATTTATTGTATCCAGTTCTCAATTATTAAAACAATTACAAGTTTTAGGAGGCGTTATAAATAGCAACAACACATTACCAATTTTAGATAACTTTTTGTTTGAGTTATCTGAAAATCAATTAAAAGTTTCTGCATCAGATTTGGAAACAACAATGAGTTCTGTAGTCGATGTAGAAAGTGATAGTTCTGCTTCTATTGCGGTTTCTGCACGTTTGTTATTAGATACTTTAAAGACCTTTCCAGACCAACCTTTAACATTTAAAACAGAAGGTGATAATACGATTGAAATTAGTTCTGATCAAGGGAAGTATGATATGGCTTATTTTAGCGGAGATGAATTCCCTAAAGCAGTTTCATTACCTTCACCAAGTAAAACAGTGGTTCCTGCAAATATTTTAGGTACGGCAATTTCTAAAACAATATTTGCTGCAGGAAATGATGATTTACGCCCGGTAATGAGTGGTGTTTTCTTTCAATTTAGTTCACAAAGCTTAACCTTCGTTGCTACGGATGCTCATAAATTAGTGAAATACACGAGAACGGATGTTACTGCAGATCAGACAGCAGAATTTATTATGCCAAAGAAACCTTTAAATTTATTAAAAGGAATTTTAGGTGGTTCTGATAGCGAAGTTACAATTGAATATAATGACGCAAATGCAAAATTCACTTTTGATAACGTGGTTTTAGTTTGTCGTTTAATTGATGGGAAATATCCTAATTACGAAGCTGTAATTCCTAAAGAAAATCCAAATAAATTAACAGTTGATAGAGCTTCTTTTTTAAACTCTGTAAGACGTGTTTCTATATTCTCTAGTAAGACTACACACCAAATTCGATTAAAAATGGCAGGAACAGAATTAAATATTTCTGCGGAAGATTTAGATTTTTCTAACAAAGCGGATGAGCGATTGAGCTGCGACTACCAAGGAGATGACATGCAAATTGGTTTTAACTCACGTTTTTTAAGTGAAATGCTAAACAACTTAAGTTCTAATGATGTTTTAATTGAAATGTCATTGCCAAACAGAGCAGGAATCTTGACACCTATTGACGGCACAGATGAAGGGGAAAAAGTTACTATGTTGGTAATGCCTGTAATGTTAAATAATTAAAATAAAAAACATATTTAATACTCTAAACCACAACTTTTTAGTTGTGGTTTTTTAGTTACTTTTAACAATAATTAAACTTTTAGCCAGTGACTTTCGAGGAAACAAATAAAAACAGAAGAAGTATTAGAGATTTTAAAAACACACCCGTTTCTGATGAAATTATCAATCAAGTTCTAAAAGAAGCTTTAGAGGCTCCCTCAAGCTCCAATACACAACCTTTTAAAGTTGTTGTTGCAAAAGGTGATATACTAAAAAAAATAGGAGAAGATCTTACTTTTAAGTACAATACTGGCCAAAAATTAAGAAAACTAAACATATTCAGCAAAATTTACACTGCCCATAAATATAAACTGAATGTGAATAAAGTGTATAAGACCATACAAGGTAAATATCCAGAAATTTTTCAAGAAAGAAGAGTAAAAACTGGTTTTGGTTTGTATAAAGTACTTGGTATAAAAAGAGAGGATAAAAAAGCAAGAGCTGCTAGTTTGGCGCGTAACTTTACTTTTTTTGATGCTCCTGTTGGTATTTGGATTTTTGTAGACCCAAAAATGGGGTATACTTCATTAGTTGATGCAGGTTTATTTATGCAAAACTTAATGTTATCCGCCACGAGTAAAGGTTTAGGGACTTGCGCACAAGGAGCTTTAAATTTATGGAGAGAACCAGTAGATAAACATTTCAATGTGCCAAAAGGATATGAATTAGTTTGTGGCCTTTCTTTTGGCTACCCAAGTGATCATATTGTAAATTCTTATCGTCCAGAAAAAATTGGTTTAGAAGAACTTTTGGTCTCTAAAAGGAAATAAAGAGTTTATATTTTTTTTACTCTCTTATTGTTTTTTGTTTACTTTTAACGAATGAATTTTCTAGCGCATCTCTACTTATCGGAAAACAATACCAATATTATGATTGGAAATTTTATTGCAGATCATATTAAAGGTAATAATTACGATGGATTTTCGGAAGAAATTCAGCAAGGTGTTTTTTTGCACAGAGAAATAGATACATTTACAGACGCTCATGAAGTTGTTAGAAAAAGTAAAAGACGATTACACGAGCGCTACAGGCACTACGATGGTGTAATTATAGATATTTTTTATGATTATTTTCTAGCAAAAAACTGGGCAGATTATTCAGTAATCCCATTAGATATTTACACAGACTCCATTAATAAATTTTTCTATGAAATTTCACCTGAATTGCCTTTAAAATCTCAGAATTTCATTAAATACATGATTCAGTATAACATCCTTTTCAATTATCAATTTAAAGATGGTATAGAACGTGTTTTAAACGGAATGAATACCAGAACAAAAGGAAAATCTCAAATGAATTTAGCCATCGAAGATTTAACTATTTTACATCAAGAATTTGAAAATGACTTTACCATTTTCTTTAAAGATTTACAAAATTTTACGGTACAAAAACTTCAAGAAATCAATTAGAATTATGAGAAAAATCAGTTTACTTATCGCACTATCTTTATTACTTATAAACTGTGAAACAGCAATAAATAAGGAAAAAACAACAGGATTGGTAACTCAAAAAGCCATGGTTGTTGCCGCCAGAGAAGAAGCTTCTAAAATTGGTTCGGATATCTTAAAAAAAGGAGGAAACGCTTTTGATGCAATGGTTGGTACAGAATTAGCTTTAGCGGTTGCATATCCTTTTGCAGGAAATCTTGGTGGTGGTGGTTTTATGGTCTATAGAAAAAATGACGGAGAAATTGGAGCCTTAGATTATAGAGAAAAAGCACCTTTAGCTGCAACCAAAAACATGTATTTGGATGCAAAAGAAAATGTAATTAAAGGAAAAAGTACACTTGGAGCAATGGCTGTAGGTGTTCCTGGAACAATTGCAGGAGTTTTTGCAACACATAAAAAATTTGGAACACTTTCTATTGAAGAAATACTAAAACCAGTAATTGAATTAGCAAAACGCGGTGTAATCGTTACCAAAAAGCAAGAAAAAAGAATTAAATACTTTCAACCATTATTTTTAAAAGCGAATAAAGATTCTATTATTTTTAGTGAAAAATGGCAAGAAAATGACACAATAAAATATCCTGCTTTAGCAGAAACTTTAACTAGAATACAACAGAACGGAAAAGAGGAGTTTTATAATGGTGAAACTGCAAAACGTTTGGTGAAATTTATTCAAGAAAACGGAGGAATTATAACCTTAGAAGATTTATCTAAATATGAAGCCAAATGGAGAACTCCCGTTACTTTTAAGTATGACGATTTAAAAGTAATTTCTATGTCTCCTCCTTCTAGTGGAGGTATTTGTTTAGCTCAAATTATGACAGCGATTGAGCCTTTTAACTTGGATGAATTTGGGCATAATAGTGCAAAGTCAATTCAAGTAATTACAGAAGCAGAAAGACGCGCTTATGCAGACAGAAGTTACTTTTTAGGTGATCCTGATTTTGTAACAATTCCGCAACAAAAATTAATTTCTAAAGAATACTCTGAAAAAAGAATGGCTAATTTTTCTTTTGAAAAAGCTACTAAATCTTCTGAAGTTTCTCATGGTAATGTCGAAATTATTGAAAGTGATGAAACCACACATTACTCTATTGTAGATCAATTTGGAAATGCGGTTTCCGTAACAACAACTTTAAATGGCGCTTATGGTTCCAAATTATATTCGTCTGAATTAGGTTTCTTCTTTAATAATGAAATGGACGATTTTTCTAGCAAACCTGGTGTGCCAAATATGTTTGGTTTAATTGGTGCAAAAGCCAATGAAATTGTTCCAGAAAAAAGAATGTTAAGTTCTATGACACCAACAATCGTAGAAAAAAACGGAAAACTTTTTATGGTTGTAGGAACTCCTGGAGGATCAACAATTATCACATCTGTTTTACAGACTATTCTAAACGTGCATGAATATAAAATGGGAATGCAGCAGGCTGTAAATGCTGCAAGATTTCATCATCAATGGTTACCAGATGTTATTAAAATGGAACCTAATAGTTTTAATAAAGAAGTAATTGCGGAGTTAAAAAACCTTAATTATTTAATTGACGAAACTTCTTCTAAAATTATTGGTAAAGTTTCTGCTATTTTG
Organism: Polaribacter sp. Hel1_33_78; assembly: GCF_900106075.1. Taxonomy (NCBI): domain Bacteria; kingdom Pseudomonadati; phylum Bacteroidota; class Flavobacteriia; order Flavobacteriales; family Flavobacteriaceae; genus Polaribacter; species Polaribacter sp. Hel1_33_78. The sequence continues at coordinate 1,322,365 of NZ_LT629794.1, read as the reverse complement.
ATATTGCCAGAAGGAAAATTAGAGGGTGGAGCAGATAAACGCGGAGATGACACGGCTGTTGGTTTTTAGGTTTTATAAATAGAAACTATGATTAAAAACATTTTAAACTTACTCTTAATTCTAATATTTTTCAGTTGTAGTTCTGATGAAAATTTTAGTGTAAAAAAAATTGAGGAAACAAAACCAAATTCTCCAAAATTAAAATATGATTTTCCTTTATTAGTAGGTAAACCTTTACATATAACTAAAAAAATAAATTCTGAAATTTTTAAAGATTTTCTTGATATAGACATCAATAAAGAGCACAAAAGTATTTTTGAAAACGTTTGGGGAACAAAAGAAAATTCTATTCCTATACTTTCTGATTTAACGTACAGTATAAACACACTTAATAAAAAAATGTATTCCGTTACTCTAAATGCAGATGGCTGTGGTGCATATTGCGAATTTTTCTCAACTACTTATAATTATGATTTATCAAATGGTCATCGGATTTATTTAGATTCCATTTTTAGTAAAAAAGGTAAAAAAGAATTACTCCTTTTAATTTCAAGCGAAAAAAGAAAAGAAATAGAAAGCTATATATTAAAAATCAACAACGAAGTTGTTTCAAAGCAGGATAAAAATAGATTAAACCAAACAATAGAACTTTATAAAAATTGTTTGAACAGTTTGCCTTTTAATTCCTTAGAATTTATCGACTTTAAAATTATAGACAAAACAATAGTTTTAACTTCAGAAAGATGTTCCAATCACGCAGAAAGAGCACTTGATGAGTTAGGAGATTATCAATTTATAATTAAACAAAGTCAAATAAACTCACTTTTAAATAAATATGGTAAAAACATTTTAAATTAAACTAATGATACAACCATTCCATTTAGCAATTCCAGTGCAAGATTTAGAAAAGTGTAGAACGTTTTACAGAGATATTTTAAACTGTGAAGAAGGTAGAAGTTCTGAACATTGGGTAGATTTTAATTTCTTTGGACATCAATTAGTTATTCATCAGAAAGATGGATTTAACCCAGAGAGAATTTCCAATCCTGTTGATGGACACGATGTTCCTGTACCGCATTTTGGAGTCGTTTTAACTTGGGAAGACTGGCATTCTTTAGCAAATCAATTAAAAGCTAAAAATACAAAATTTGAAATAGCACCTTGCATTCGTTTTGAGGGAAAGGTAGGAGAACAAGCAACAATGTTTTTTACTGATCCCGAAAAAAATGCACTAGAGTTTAAAGCTTTTAAGGATATGAGTCAGTTATTTGCTAAATAATGCAATTAGCGGAAACTCATTATGCAATTAAACAAGAAAAACCGATTCGTTTTCAAGAATATGGAGTTGGTGTTTTTAAAACTATTCCCACAAAATCGGGTATTAAAAAGGCTATTAAAAAAGAGTTTATTTTTATTGATGGAGTTTTAGCAACAACCTCAAAATATATTTCTGGCGGGGAAAAAATTGAGCTTTTTGAAGCTGAAAATTCACCAATTTTTGAGAGATTACAGCTAAATTTAGAAGTTTTATTTGAAGATGATTATTTAGCCATTATTTACAAACCTGCAGGTATTTTAGTTAGTGGAAATAAGTTTGTAACCATAGCAAATGGATTAACTCAAAACTTAAAAAAAAGCAATCAACTCGATGCTGTAAGACCGCAACCAATTCACAGATTAGATTATCCAACAAGTGGGCTTTTATTAATTGGAAAAACAAGTTCATCCATAAATGCACTAAGTGCATTATTTAAAAATAACGAAATTCAAAAAACATATTTTGCAATTACGATTGGGAAAATGGAAGAAAATGGTGAAATGAATTTTCATATTGATGAAAAAATAGCATTAACGCAATTTGATGTTTTGCGAACGGTAGTTTCTAAACGCTTCACTTTTTTAAATTTGGTGAAACTTAGCCCAAAGACTGGCAGAAAACATCAGCTTAGAAAACATTTATCTTCCATTGGAAATCCGATTTTAGGAGACAAAGAATATTTTAAGGAAGGACTTGTTTTAAACGGAAGAGGTTTGTATTTACATGCATCTGCACTAGATTTTATACATCCTTTTACAAAAGATACAATTTCTATCACCAAAGAAAATCCTAAAAAATTTACAACTATTTTTCCAGATTTTTAAAAACTTAAATTCGAGAATAATATAAAAACGGAGGTCATAAAAACACATATTAGATTATTATGAGTAGAACAAATAGTTTCTTCATTTAAAAAATGATATTTTAGCTTCAGATTTTTTAATGTAAAAAAATGAAGAAGCTTTTTAAATTTATTGGAATTCTTTTACTGCTATTAGTTATAGCACTCGGAATTTATTATTTCGTAAACCACGAACCTTTACCTAAAGGAGAAAAAGGAAAAGAAGCAGATGCTTTAGCCATTAGAATGTTGAATGCATTAAACAATGATGCCTTTTTACAATCGGAAACTTTAGAATGGAGTTTTAGAGGAAAACACTTTTATAAATGGCACAAACAAGAAAACATTGTTGAAGTTTCTTGGGATAAAAATAAGGTCATTTTACACACCAGTAAGCCTTCCGAATCTAAAATTTTTATTGATAATGAAAAAGTAGAAAATCAAGAATTATTAAAAAAAGCAAGTGATTTTTTTAATAATGATTCTTTTTGGTTGGTTGCACCCTATAAAATTTTTGATGCTGGTACGGAAAGACGTATTGTAAAGTATAATGATAAAGATGCTCTTTTAATCACCTATACCTCAGGGGGATCAACTCCAGGAGATTCTTACCTCTGGATTTTAAACGAAAACTATTTTCCAACATCATTTAAAATGTGGACTTCCATAATTCCTATGGGTGGTGTTTCTGCAACATGGTCTGAATGGAAAAATACTTCAGCAGGCATAAAACTACCCACAAAACATGAACTTTCTTTATTTGGAATGAAGTTAAATCTGGGAGATGTAAAAGCATATAATCCAAAAGCAGATCAACTTGCTTCTAAAATTCTAAAAGCTATCCATCACGAAGCATATAGAAAAACACGATATCTAGAATGGAGTTTTGGAGGTAGAAGACATTTTAAATGGGATAAAGAAAAAAATATAGCAGAAGTTACTTGGGATACTATTCGCGTAAATTTACATACAAGAAATAGAGAAAATAGTGCTGTTTATTTCCATAATAAAAAACAAGAAATTGCGGACTCCTCGCTTGTAAAAAAAGCTTGGGATATTTTTAATAACGATTCTTTTTGGCTAGTTGCACCGCATAAACTATTCGAAAACGGAATTATTAGGAGTATTCAAAAAGTAGATACCCAAGAGGCTCTTTTAGTAAAATATACAACTGGAGGAACAACCCCTGGAGATTCTTATCTTTGGGTTTTAGATACTAATTATGTTCCTAACAGTTTTAAAATGTTTGTGCCAAGTATGAAATTGAATGGAATCTCAGCGACTTGGGAAGATTGGAAGCTTACAGAAAGTGGCACTTTATTGCCTACAAATCATGCATTTTCTAGTGGAAACAAATTAAGTATGGGAGACGTAAAAGCCTATAAATAATGAATTCAAGAACCATCGCAAACGGAATTTTAAGAGCCATAGGAATTGTTTTAGGAATTTTACTATTTGTTTACTTTCTGTACATAATTCAATCTGTAATCGTTTACATAATTATTGCAGGAATTTTATCTTTAATTGCAAGACCCATTATTCTTTTTTTAAGAAGAAAACTAAAATTCCCAAATACCATCGCTGTAATATTTACAATGGCTTTAATGTTAGGCCTTTTAACAGGTTTAATTGTTATGTTTATACCTTTAGTTGCAGAACAAGGAAAAAGTTTATCCTTGCTAGAAGTCGATAAACTACAGCAAAATGTTCAACAAATATTTAGTCAAACTACAGCTTATTTTTCGTCAAAAGGAATTGATGTTCTAAGTGAATTAAAGGAGGTTGATTTTATGTCTCAATTTAAAGAAATTCCTAATTTATTAAATTCTGTATTAGGTGCTGTTGGATCTTTAAGTGTTGGTTTATTCTCTGTTTTATTTATCTCTTTCTTTTTTATGAAAGATAGCCAATTACTAAAAAAAGGTGTAATGACAATTATACCCAATGAAACAGAAGGAAGGTTTTCAAAGTCTCTAGAAACCATTAATGATTTACTTTCAAGATATTTTATTGGATTACTATTTCAAATTACAATTTTATTTGTGTTGTACACAATTATATTATTGTCTTTTGATATTCAGAATGGCGTAGTTATTGCCTTTTTGTGTGCGTTATTAAACCTAATTCCCTACGTCGGTCCAATGATTGGTGCTGTTATTATGTTTGTTTTATCAATGACAAGTAATATTGGATTAGATTTTCAAACCCAAATATTATCGACCTCATTATGGATTATGTTTTGGTATTTAATTGCTCAATTCATTGATAATTTTGTGAGTCAACCACTTATTTTTTCAAAAACAACAAAATCCCATCCTTTAGAAATATTTTTAATTATTATTATCGGTGGATTACTTTTTGGAGTCGTTGGAATGATTACTGCTATTCCCTTATACACGGCCTTAAAAGTGATTTTAAAAGAGTTTTTGTCAGATAATAAAATTGTAAAATCTATCACAAAAGATATTTAGAAAATCTTTGAATACTGCCATATTACATCCGAAAGTTCAGCAATTTATTGCTAACAATTTAAAATCTAACATCACTAAACTGATTTTAAAAGGGAGCCCTTTTGATTTGATTTCTATACAAGAATTGGCAAATCAGATTATTGCAAAACAAAAATCTGAACAAAAGTTACCAACTTGGTTTTCTGCTAAAAATATTTACTATCCGCCAAAACTCAGCATTGAACAAACATCATCAGAAATTACTGCAGATTACAAATCAAAATTTATTTCTGGAAATGCCATCATTGATATTACTGGTGGTTTTGGAGTTGATTGTTGCTATTTTTCTAAGCAATTTAAAAAGGTAATTCACTGTGAAATTAACGAAGACCTATCAACAATTGTAAAACACAATTATCAACAATTAAACATAAAAAACATTCAGACAGTTTGTGATGATGGCATAACTTTTTTAAAAAATACAGACACAACTTTTGATTGCATTTATATAGACCCTTCAAGAAGAAATGAGGTGAAGGGAAAAGTTTTTTTACTAAAAGATTGTCTACCGAATGTACCAGAAAATATTGATTTTTTATTCACAAAAACAGCACAAATTCTATTAAAAAACTCCCCAATATTAGATATTTCGAGTGTTATCTCAGAATTAAATTTTGTAAAAGAGGTGCATATAATTGCTCTGCAAAACGAAGTGAAAGAAGTACTTTTTTTATTAGAAAAAAACTACAAAGAAGAGATTCAAATAAAGACAATCAACATTCGAAAAGAAGACTTTCAAAGATTTGATTTTAAATTAAAAGAAACCGTAACTTCAAATTATTCGGCACCACTCTCCTATTTATATGAACCGAATGCAGCCATTTTAAAATCTGGCGCATTTCATCAAGTATCAAAACAATTAAATGTATTTAAAGTACATCAACATTCACATCTATACACATCAAACGAAATAATTGATTTCCCTGGAAGAGTTTTTAAAGTTGAAAATGTTATTCCATATCATAAAAAGAAAATCAAAAATTTTCTATCCGATGACCAAGCGAATATTACGATAAGAAACTTCCCGAAAACTGTTAATCAAATTAGGAAAGAAACAAAAATTAAAGATGGTGGTAATTCTTATTTATTTTTCACCACGCTTAAAAACAATAAATTAGTGGTTATTTGTTGTAAAAAAACTGGATGGCGTGCAGAACAAAAAAACATAATTCTTTTACGCTTAAGACCTCAAAAAAGAAGTCCCAAATAGACATTCAGCAATTTTGTTTTTTAACAACTATTTTTTTCATTAAGTTTGTATAGAAAGCGTAACTTTCCATTCATGCAAACGATTACATATCAGGCAATAAAAATTAATCAAAACACACAGATGTCTACTCAAGATGTTTTGGTTTTAGAAGCTCCATTGCAAATAAATATTAATAATGAACCATACACGGTTGTCATGAGGACACCTGATAATGATAAAGAATTAATAAGAGGTTTGCTATTTGCGGAAGATATTTATAAGAGTAAAAAAACTTTAACTTTTCAAATTGACAAAGAAAATAGTGGCATTACTTCTATCATAAACGTTACGATTTCAAAAGATTTATTAGGAAAAGGTTACCTCAATAAAAGAACTTTATTATCAGTTTCTTCTTGCGGAATTTGTGGTAAAAAAGAGCTCAAAGACATAAAAGTTGAAGGAGAAAAATTAGTTCAAATTAATTCATTTTCAAGTGAGATTTTACATGAAATGTTTATAACAATGAATCGTCTTCAAAATACTTTTAAAAATTCTGGAGGTAGTCATGCTGCTTCTATTTTTAATAAAAAACAAGAATTCTTAACGATTAAAGAAGATATTGGAAGACATAATGCCGTTGATAAAGTCATTGGAGATTTATTGATTAAAGACTATTTAAAACAGGCACATTACCTTTTTGTAAGTGGACGCGTTTCTTACGAAATTGTTTCAAAAGCATTCATCGCAAAAATACCAATAATTGTTGCGGTTTCAGCTTGTTCTTCCTTAGCCGTTGACTTTGCCAAAGAGTTTGGAATCTGTTTAATCGGGTTTACTAGGGAGCAAAAAATGACTATTTACTCAAACCCATCCTTTGTTAAAACATAAATCGGTCATCATGTCTAAAAACCCTAAAGAACAACCACCAGAAAAATTAACGGGAATTCAATTAACAAAAGTTCCTGAAACATCTGTGGGTATTAAAGCAATTTTATCTGCATTAACGCACGTAAAGAGTGAGGTTGGCATCGTAAAAGGCATTAGTTTATTAAAAAATTTAAATCAAAAAAATGGATTTGACTGCCCCGGTTGTGCATGGCCAGATCCTGATGAGAAAAGAGCTTTTTTAGCTGAATATTGCGAAAATGGTGCAAAAGCAGTCGCTGAAGAAGCAACTAAAAATAAAGTTACTCCGTTATTCTTTGCTACAAATTCGATACAAGAATTATCTGAATTATCAGATTATGAAATCGGAAAAAGCGGACGAATTACACATCCAATGTATCTCCCAGAAGGAAAAAATAATTATGAAGAAATTTCTTGGAGTAAAGCCTTTCATTTAATTGCTGAAGAATTAAATACGTTAAACTCTCCTGATGAAGCTATTTTTTATACCTCTGGAAGAACAAGTAATGAAGCCGCATTTTTGTATCAACTTTTTGTACGGCAATTCGGAACTAATAATTTACCAGATTGCTCTAATATGTGTCATGAATCGAGTGGAGCTGCGCTTTCTGAAACTTTAGGAATTGGAAAAGGATCTGTTACGCTAGATGACTTTAATCATGCAGATTTGGTAATTGTAATTGGGCAAAACCCTGGAACAAACCATCCAAGAATGTTAACTGCTTTAAGCGAAACGAAAAAAAGAGGCGGAAAAATCATGACTATTAATCCACTTCCAGAAGTGGGTTTAATGAATTATAAAGATCCACAAAACCCTCTAAAATGGTTTGGAAAGGGGCAAGATTTAACAGATTTATTTCTACAAGTAAAAATAAATGGTGATGTTGCTTTATTAAAAATCATCTTAAAATTGATGAAAGAAAAAGAAGATGCTGAACCAAATTCTGTATTTAATCATCAATTTATCCAAGAAAAAACAGCTGGCATTGATGATTTACTAAAAGATTTAGACACCTATTCGATTGATTATTTAATACCACAAACTGGGCTATCCATAGAAAAAATAAAAGAAGCTGCATCGCTCATTATCAATAATGATAAAGTGATTATTTGTTGGGCTATGGGTTTAACACAGCATAAAAATGCCGTTGATAATATTCGTGAAGTTGTAAATATTCTACTTTTAAAAGGAAGTATCGGAAAGAAAGGTGCAGGAACTTGTCCTGTTCGTGGACATTCAAATGTTCAAGGAGACAGAACTATGGGGATTTGGGAAAGACCGAAAGCTTCTTTTTTAGACAGTTTAGAAAAAGAATTTAAGTTTAAAGCTCCCAGAAAATATGGTTTTGATGTTGTTGAAGCAATTGAAGCGATGTCTCAAAAAAAGGCAAAAGTATTTTTTGGAATGGGAGGAAATTTTATTTCTGCAACTCCAGATACCACATTTACCGCAGATGCTTTGCGCAACTGTAACTTAACAGTTCAAGTATCTACAAAATTAAATCGAAGTCATTTAATCACGGGTAAAAAAGCACTGATTTTACCTTGTTTAGGACGTTCAGAAAAAGATTATCAAACTTCTGGAGCACAATTTGTTTCTGTAGAAAATTCAATGGGTGTTGTGCATCAATCTAAAGGACACCTAAAACCCTGTTCTAAAGAATTAATGAGTGAAACTGCCATTGTAGCAAATTTGGCTAATGTTACTTTAAAGAATTCAACCACAAATTGGATAGATTTAACTAATAACTACGATTTAATTCGTAATAAGATTGAAGCTACAATTCCTGGTTTTAAAAACTTTAATAAACGCGTAAGAATTAAAGGTGGGTTCTATTTACCAAACAATGCAAGAGATAATAACTTTAAAACAACAACTACAGGAAAAGCAAACTTTAGCATTAATAAACCCTCTGAAATCAAATTAGAAAACAATCAATTTATGATGATGACAATACGAACTCATGATCAATACAACACCACAATTTATGGATTAAATGACAGATACAGAGGTGTTTTAAATGAAAGAAGAGTTGTTTTTATGAATGTTGATGATATGAAAATTTTGGGTTTACAAAAACTAGATTTGGTTGATTTAACTAGTCATTTTAACAATGAAGTAAGAGAAGCAAAAGGTTTTCTGGCAATTCCATATAGTATACCAAAACACTGTACAGCAACCTATTTTCCTGAGGCGAATGTGTTAGTTCCTTTAAAAAGTAAAGCAGATATTAGTAATACTCCTGCTTCAAAAACAGTAATCATTACTATCAAAAAAAAATAATTTTAAACTATGAAAAAGATTTTATTTGTATTTGCACTTGTGTTATCTGGTCAATTACTTGATGCACAAAATGAAATAGTGCCTAAAAAAAAGAGTCAAAAAGCATTTGCAAAACTAGATTTTCTCTCTCTTGATTTGCCTAAAGATGACCCAAATATGGGTTTTACAGGAATTCATTACAATCTAATGTTAAATGATTGGTCTTACGCAGGCTTAGGTATTTACGGAGCCGTTTCTGGTAACAAAGGAGGCTTTTTTACGTTGGGTGTTAATGCCGGAATTAAAAAATATGTATCAGATGTTTTTTATATGGACGCAGGATTTCATTTTGGTGGTGGAGGTGGCGCTGGCGCCCCTGATGGTGGAGGAGCATTTATACTACCTCACTTTAATTTAGGATACAATTTCAAGCATTTTTCTATCAATTCTGGGTGGAGTTATGTTGACTTTTTTGATGGTGGAAATATAAATGGACATCAATTAAATGTAGGACTTGAAATTCCTCTAGGATATTCATTTTCTAATTATGAGGCTTCAGGAAATGAATTCAATTTTGAAATGTTAGAACGATCTAGTTGGAACGTAAACTCAAAAAGAACTTCTTTAATGCTTCATTTAAATAATTTAAAAATTGAGGGTGATGATACAAATATTAATGTTCAAAAATTTAATAGAGCAACCATTCGACTTGCTGGTTTTGAATTGGCTACATACTTTTCTAAAAACTGGTTTAGTTTCTTAAAAGTGGATGGTGCCTTTGATGGAATAAAAGCAGGCTACATGGACGTATTTTTAGGTGGTGGATATCACTTTTCATTTAATAAAAACCGAACAAATATACTAGCAAAATTCGGCGTAGGTGCCGGCGGGGGCGGCGGTGTAGGCACGAAAGGTGGTTTTTTAATGTATCCTGACATTTCTTTAGAACAAAAACTTTTCAAGAATACTTTTCTATCTATAAATAAAGGTTTCGTAATGTCTCCAGATTCACATTTTTACACGTCATCTTTTGGAGTTGGGTTAAAATATTATATTGATAGAAATGGAATTATATCTGAAGAAAAATCTTTCTCTAAAGGAAAATTTAAAGGTATAGAAGTGATTACCAAACAAGACCTTTATTTTAATGCGAAAAGAGATGGGAACCCAACAGAAAACTTACACCAAATTTCTTTACAAATAAATTTAAACTTGAATAAGAACATCTATGTTACGGGTCAAACTTCTTTTGCAAACTTTGGAAATGCAGGAGCTTATGCAGAAGGAATTGTTGGTTTAGGCACTAGAACAAATCCTCTATTAAAAGATAAAGTTATCTTTTTTGGGCAAATTTTAGGAGGAGCAGCCGGAGGCGGAGACATTAGTACTGGTGAAGGTTTCATTGTAAAACCAAGTGCTGGTCTCAGCTACAAACTTAATAATACACTCAGTTTTAGAACTGCTGCAGGTTTTGTAAAAGCAAAAGGCGGAAATTTAAGCAACCCCTTTGTCAATTTTGGGATAAAATATCATTTATCATTTTTAAAAATGAATTGATAAAAAACCCCTATTTTTAAAAAATAAAATTTTGATAAACATGAAAGGTAAAATTCTCTTTACATTTATTTCTTTTCTTTTTATTCATATTTTGACGACAAATTCGCAAGACATCAATATTATTCCGAAACCTCAAGAGTTTTCTTTTGGCAAAAATACTTTTGTTATTGATGAAAACACGCTCATTATCAGCCTAAAAGAAAGTGAAAAATCAGCGAAAATATTACAAAAATACTTTAAAGAAAATTTTAATTTACAACTAAAAGCTGCTGAATTTCACAGTTTTAAAAAAAAATCGATTTATTTTAAAACGAATAATAACTTAGCCGATGAAGCTTATGAATTGTCGGTTTCTGAAGATGGAATTACGATTTGTGCTTTAGATGATAAAGGTTGGTTTTATGCGGTTCAAAGTTTAATGCAATATTGTTCTTCCAGTTCTTATTTTTCTAAATATGAAAAATTAATAAATCTAAAAGAAGTTACAATTAAAGATGCCCCGAGATTTAAATGGAGAGCTTTTATGTTGGATGAAGCACGGTATTTTAAAGGAATGCAACAAGTAAAAATACTGCTAGATGAAATGGCTTTTTTAAAGATGAATGTTTTTCATTGGCATTTAGTCGATGATCAAGGTTGGAGAATAGAAATAAAAAAATATCCAAAACTTACTGAAGTTGGTTCTAAAAGAAAAAGTACACAGGTTGGCGCTTTAATGTGGGAAAGTCCCATACAATCGGCAGAACCACATGAAGGTTTTTATACCCAAGAACAGATTAAAGAGCTCATACAATATGCAAAAGAAAGACATATTACGATAGTTCCAGAAATAGAAATGCCAGGCCATTCCTCAGCTGCAATTGCTTCTTATTCTTGGTTAGGAACTTCCCAGAAAGAGATAGAAGTTCCTATTAAATTTGGAGTGGGTAAAGATGTGTATGATGTAACAAATCCAAGAGTATCAAAATTTTTAACGGATGTTTTAGATGAAGTGATGGGTCTTTTTCCATCCAAAGTGATTCATATAGGCGGAGATGAAGTAAAATACAATCATTGGAAATCTTCACTTTCTGTAAGAAAATACATGAAAGAAAAAGAATTGAAAACGCCTGCTGATTTGCAAGTTTATTTTACGAATAACATATCTAAATACTTACAAAAGAAAGGTCGAAGGATGATGGGATGGAATGAAATTATGGGACACAATTTGCATTATTACCAAAATAAAGAAGATACCAAAACGACTCAAACGTTAGCAAAAGAGAGTATTGTTCATTTTTGGAAAGGCGATATTGATCTAATTACAACTGCTGCAAGTAATGGATATGAAATTGTAAACTCGCTCCACTCCTACACCTACTTAGATTATAAATATATAGACTTACCGCTGTCTAAAGCCTACTCTTTTAATCCGATTCCCAAAAAACTAGACACAAAATACCATGACAAAATTATTGGTTTAGGTGCCCAAATGTGGGGAGAATGGATTCCGACAAATGGTGAGATGCATTTTAGAGTTTTTCCAAGAATAGCTGCATATGCAGAAATTGGCTGGACAAAAAACGAAAATAAAAATTTTAAAACTTTTAAAACAGCTCTAAAGAATCTTCAAAACAGATGGGAGAAAAAAGGAATTTATTTTGCTGATGATAAATTTGTAGAAAAAAACAAATAACTTTTGAGAGAAATTATATCTATAGCGCCAGGAAGAACTTGTTTGTTTGGAGACCATCAAGACTATTTAGGTTTACCAATTATTGCTTGTGCAATTAATAGACATATTACGTTAAAAGCTCGAGAAAACAATTCAAATAATTTCATTATTAATTTGCCCGATATCAACCAAACAAGAATCATTCCTATAAGTGAGAAGGCACTAAATTTAGAGAAAGAAGACTTTTTTATGTCGGCCCTTAAAGTTCTGCAGCGCTATCATTGCATTCCTAATACTGGTTATGAAATTGAGATTACAAGCAGTATTCCGATCAATGCAGGTGTTTCTAGTTCTTCTGCTTTAGTAGTTACTTGGGTTCAATTTTTACTAAAAGCCTTCGGCCCCAATGAATTATTGACTCCAGAATCGGTAGGCCAATTAACTTTTGAATCAGAAGTTTTAGAATTTCATAATCCTGGAGGAAAAATGGATCAATTTAGTATTGGCATTGGAAATATCATTTATTTAGAAACTGGCAATGATTTTTCTTATGAAGTTTTACAAGCTCCTTTATCAGGATTAATTTTGGCAGAATCTGGCGTTCCAAAGGAAACTATAGGGTTGCTAAAAAGAGTGAAAGAAAAGGCTTGGAAAGCGATCACTGAGGTACAAAAAAGGATTCCAGAATTTAAAATTGAAGAATCCAAAGTTGAAGATTTAGAAATGTATCTTTCATTTTTAACAGATGATTTAAAACCTTATTTAGAGGCTGCTATTGGTAATTTTAACATTACAAAAAAAGCACTTTTAGAGTTCAAAAAAGAAGTTCTAGACCTGCACGAAATTGGTGACTTAATGAATCGACATCATCATTATTTAAAAAATCTTTTAAAAATTACAGTTCCTAAAATTGATACGATGATTGATGCTGCTTTAAATGCAGGTGCCTTAGGAGCTAAAATTGTAGGCTCTGGAGGTGGAGGTAGTATTGCAGTGATATCTCCCAAAAATAAAGAAGCACAAATTATAAAAGCAATTTTAAATGCCGGCGCTAAAGATGCCTATTGCGTTGCGGTTGCTAAAGGTGCTAATGTCTCAGAAATAAATTTATTGAAATAAAATATGCATGATAACTTAATTATTCTGGCTGGCGGAATGTCTTCTAGAATGAAAAAACCTGCAACTTCAGACAAAGTGAGTAAAGAAGAGGAAGAGGAAGCAAATATTAAAAGTAAAAGTTTAATTCGTGTCGGTCATGAAGGCAGGCCTTTAATGGATTACCTTTTATACAATGCAAAAAAAGCAGGTTATAAAAACATCTACCTTGTTATCAATGAAAAAAATAGTTTATTCAAAGAATTTTATGGAGTACGTAGTACCCAAAATAATTTTAAGAATTTAACCATTTCTTATGCCATACAATACATTCCAGAAAACAGGACGAAACCTTTGGGTACTGCAGACGCTGTTTTTCAGGCAGTTGAACAGTTTCCTGAATTACAAACTCAACAATTTACAGTGTGTAATAGTGATAATTTTTATTCAGAAAAAGCATTCAAAAAGTTAAGTGAAACGAGCACTTTAAATGCATTTATAAGCTACGACAGAGATGCATTAGAATTCTCATTAGAAAAAATTTTAAGTTTTGCCATTGTTAATCTGGATACTGAAAATTATCTTAAAAATATTATTGAAAAACCATCCTTAGAAACTGCCAACACGAGCAAAGATGACTTTGGTAAAATAAGAGTGAGTATGAATATTTTTAAATTGGATGGAAACATGATTTATCCTTATTTAAAGAACTGCCCAACGCACGCAACAAGAAAAGAAAAAGAATTACCAACAGCTATTTTAAATATGGCAAAAGAAAATGCTAAAGCGGTGCAAGGGATTCCTATTTCTGAACATGTGCCAGATTTAACTTCAAAAGAGGATATTGTCATTTTAAAAGAATATCTAAAAAAGCATTTTCCAAATAAGTTAAACTGGTAAATTTTAAATATATATATTGCAATACTACTAAACAAGAACGAAATAGCTTTTCATGATAACATTAAGTACTTTAGATTATGTGTTAATTTTCACTTTTTTTGCAATTACATTATCAATAGGAGTCTATGTATCCAAAAAATCAGGAAAAAACTCAACTGAGTTTTTCCTTTCAGGAAGAACTATGCCTTGGTGGTTGTTAGGTATTTCTATGGTTGCCACAACTTTCTCCACAGACACGCCAAATTTTGTAACAGATATTGTAAGAAAAGATGGTGTTTCTGCAAACTGGATGTGGTGGGCTTTTTTAATTACAGGTTTACTAACTGTTTTTGTTTATGCAAAATTATGGAGAAAATCAAATGTAAATACAGATATTGAATTTTATGAATTGCGTTATGGCGGAAAACCAGCAAAATTTTTAAGAGTCTTTAGAGCCCTATACTTGGGCTTATTATTCAATGTTTTTGCCATGGCGGGTGTTACGTTAGCAGCTATAAAAATCGGTAGTATCATGCTAGGTTTACAACCCTGGGAAACCATTGTATACGCAGGTTCTGTTACTGTTATTTTTAGCGCTTTAGGTGGTTTTAAAGGTGTTATTTATACAGATTTTATATTATTTTTTGTTGCGATGGCAGGTGCTATTGGTGCCGCGATTTACTTAGTAAACCTGCCAGAAATTGGAGGAATACAAGCTTTAATTACGCATGAAAATGTTGTGAACAAATTATCAATTTTACCAGATTTTAATAATACTGAAGCCATTATTACCCTTTTGATTATTCCTTTAGCGGTGCAATGGTGGAGCTCTTGGTATCCAGGTGCAGAGCCTGGTGGCGGAGGATATATTGCCCAAAGAATGTTAGCGGCAAAGGATGAAAACCATGCAATTGGGGCTACTTTTTTCTTCAATATTATGCATTATGCTTTGCGTCCTTGGCCATGGATTTTAGTGGCTTTGGCCTCCTTAATTATTTTTCCGGATGTAGCCAGCATCCGAGAAGCTTTCCCGAATATCCCTCAAGATAAATTAGGTCATGATTTAGCGTACTCTGCAATGTTAACAAAGTTACCTAGTGGCCTTTTAGGATTGGTATTAGCCTCCTTAATTGCAGCCTATATGTCTACAATTTCTACACATTTAAACTGGGGTTCATCCTATATGGTAAATGATTTTTATAAGCAACAAATTAAAAAAAATGCTTCAGAAAAAGAATTGGTTTTAGTGGGTAGAATTTCAACCATAGCATTAATGATTTTTAGCGCACTATTTGCTTTGTATCTTCAAAATGCAAAACAACTTTTTGACATCATTATCATGTTCGGTGCAGGAACAGGACTTATCTTTATTTTAAGATGGTTTTGGTGGCGTATTAATGCTTGGAGTGAAATTTCTGCAATGATTGTTTCTGGAATTGTTTCATTATTATTTTCTTCAGAAGCCATTAGTACTGCTCTTTTTGGCAATGAAGGTATGATGCCAAATTGGGCAAAATTTCCAATGGTTGTATTCATAACAACCGTAGTTTGGCTGCTTGTTACTTTTATAACGAAACCCGAAAAAGCAAAAGTTTTACAATCTTTTTATGAGAAAACCCAACCTGGTGGACCGGGATGGTCAAAAATTATTCAGGAAGCATTAAAAGAAAATATTATACTGAAAGAAAAAGAAAATCCATGGAGTGTTCCTTCTGGCATATTAGCAATGCTTTTAGGATGTGTATTAATTTATAGTTGTCTTTTTACAACCGGATACTGGATTTACGGAGCATATAAAATTGCTATGGTCACATCTATTTTAGCTGCTGTTTCAGGTCTATTATTGGTGAAGGTTTGGAAAAAAATAAGAGTAGATATTTTATAATAACAACTGGTATTTAATTTCTACAAAATTAATAATTGAAATTACCATTAATACCACCGGCCATGCAAAAAAAATAAAAGGCTTTTCATTATTACCTCTTTCATTTATTTCATGCCCTCTAAAGGTAGGAAAATGTTTTTTAGCTTAACATAATTGTTTTTGACCTGAAATAAAGATATTTTTAAAAATAACTTGTGATATTTATAAAGAATAGTACATTTAAGTGAATAACTATATTGAATCATTTCTTTTATGAACTTTTAAATCTTATGGTTATGTTCAAAAGCACAATACAACAAATTATTCTTTTTATTATAACCTCAATTGTAACATATCAATCGGGAAAGTACTTAATTGCAATAGATGAACTTGAATCTTTCAAAGATTTATTGATTTTAACGATTTTCTTTATTTCGATGATATTTTTCATCAATCATCTCACAAGATTAATGAGAAAACTAATAGGATTTTTTAGTCTCTAGCTGCGTGTTTATCATTTATACACCACCACAAAAAACAGCTATTTGCTCTCTGAAAAAAGGACTATGCACATATACAATTTCGGCAACAGTGTGTTCCAAAAAAAATAAAGTCTTTAAATTACTGTTCGTTTCTTTTTAGATCTATTTTTTTTTCCTGACTTCTAAAATTCTAAATCTTTTGAATTTATCACTTATCTCAATATTACCTTTGTTTCCTAGTGAAGTTTTAACATGGTCTTGTAAATAATTGATTGAGGATTTAAAAAAAAATATTGAGGTAAAAAGCCTAATCTTAATCCTGATTATCATTAGAAGAAAAGAACATCCAAAAAATTAATACCTTTTCTTTTTCGAAGAAAAACTGCCAGTGTTTCTTTTACTTTTTGCTGACGATTTTCTAAATGAGGCACTTTTTTTGTTGAAATCGGTTTTTGCAGGTGCTTTATTTCTTTTCGGTTTTGCTTGTTTTGGTTTCTCCTTAACTAAAGATGCTTCTTCCGTTTTTGAAGAGCTAGAAATCATTTTATTGATTTCTTTCATCTCCTCGTCCGTTAATTCTCGCCAATCTCCAGCTTGTAAATAGCCGAGATCAACATTCATAATTCTGGTTCGCTTTAGCTTGGTCACTTCATAGTCTAAATATTCGCACATTCTACGAATTTGTCGATTTAAACCTTGTGTTAAAATAATTTTAAAGATTTTATCACTTACTTTTTCTACAAAACATTTTTTAGTAACTGTTCCTAAAATCGGAATTCCATTTCCCATGCCTACCAAAAAATCGTCTGTAATCGATTTATTTACAGTAACAAAATATTCTTTCTCATGATTGTTTCCAGCCCTCAAAATTTTGTTGACAATATCCCCGTCGTTTGTTAAAAAAATTAAACCTTCCGAAGGTTTGTCTAAACGACCAATTGGAAATAATCTTTCTGGGTAATTTACATGCTTTACAATGTTATTGGGTTCTCTTTCGTCTGTCGTGGAGACGATACCAATAGGTTTATTTAAAGCAATATATAGGGTGCTGTTTTTGGGCACTACCAATCGCCCATCTAATTTTACAACATCGTTTTTAGCGACTCTATTTCCTAATTGAGTTGGTTTTCCATTGATCGTAACCCTACCCTCATTTATAAATTTTTCAGCTTCTCTACGAGAGCAAACACCTGAAGAACTTATATATTTATTTAGGTTTATGGATTGTTGGTTTGTGTTTTCCAATGAAAAATATTTTCGGTAAAAGTAAGTATAAGATTATAATTCTATAGTTCTAAAAGTTAAATTAATTCTGGGTGAGTTTACTTTTTTTGTTGGCGGTAATCTATGAAGCCAATTTGTTTGAGTTCCTTTTTTCATCACCAATAAACTTCCATTTTCTAAAATTACATCTATACGCTGCTTATTCGCTTTATGTTTAAAAGAAAATTTACGCTCAGCGCCCAAAGACAAAGAGGCTATTGCGCCATTTTTCTTTAACATTTTTTCTCCATCAGCGTGATAGGCCATACCCTCTTCCCCAGAATGGTATAAATTTAACAAACAAGAATTATAGGTTTCACCACTTTCTTTTTCCACTATTGCTTTCAACTCGAGCAGTTCTTTTGTAAAAATAGTAGCCGTTTTTGTCACTTTAGAATACGTATAAGAGAATTCTGATGCGCCATACCAAGCCACTTTTCGTTTGGTAATGATTTTTTTGCCAAATAGCATTGCTTCATCATTCTTAAATTGAATGGTTTTCAGTAATTGATTATAGTAAAAAGTACATTTTTCCTTATCTAAAATTATTCCATGATAATTTGTAATACCGTCGAACGGTAAAATATTTGTAATGATTTCTGAGTTAAATAAATCCATCTGTAAAAATAAAAAAACAATTTTAGTAATAACAACATCTACCTAGGTATTCTAAATTTTATCATCTTCTTAAAGAAAGACCCGTTTATTTGTTGACACATGTGTTAGGCTTCGTTGCCCAAAATTGATATTGTGAAGTTGAGGTTTATAACTAAGGAATAATGGTATTACCCAAAGTATTTTAATAAACCAAAACCTCTACAAATTTAAATGATTAAAAATTTCGAAATCGAACTGCAATAGCCAAAATTATTTTAAAATCACTAAATTCCTAAAAAATGAATAACTAAGAACGTAGAAATAAACCTGAAATCAACATAAAAAATCTTTACTTTTACTCTCTAAAAAATAGATCATGAAAAAACTACTTTTATGTTTTCTTTTATCATTTTTTTTCTTAAAAAATAGTAAGGCGCAAGAATTATCTAATGGAAAAACAGTGCATTCTTTCTTTGAGTGGAATTTTGGAGTTGCCTTTATTTCTGATGTGAATTTCCCTATGCCAGGTACCTCGGTGCTTTGGGGTAAAACATTTATAAATGAAAATAATACTATTTTTGAATATGAAGCAGGTTTTGCACTTCCAACATTGGTAACGGGTAAAATAGGAATTGGTAAAAAGTTTAATAATACGAAAGTGATTGTTGGGATAAGACCTTTCCCATTCAATCTTTACCTGCAATCGAGTTTTCCTGCCGGAAAAAAAGGATATTGGATTGCAGCAGTTGAATTGAATCCACTTAAGTACGAAACCATTTTGTCATTTGAGTCAAAAGGGATCTTGAGTTTTGGTTATAGATGGAATCTACCTTCTAAAAATTAGAAAGCGTTTTGGCTGCAACGTACTTAAAAAATCACTAAATTAGTTTCGAAAAAAGGTAGTCGTATTTTAATGTGTTTGTTTTTATTCGAAAATCCTTCACAAAAAAAACCACTAAGTTCCTTCAGCAAAGACTGTGTGTA
This sequence comes from Polaribacter sp. Hel1_33_78, assembly GCF_900106075.1. Classification (NCBI taxonomy): domain Bacteria; kingdom Pseudomonadati; phylum Bacteroidota; class Flavobacteriia; order Flavobacteriales; family Flavobacteriaceae; genus Polaribacter; species Polaribacter sp. Hel1_33_78. The sequence goes on along the minus strand of NZ_LT629794.1, from coordinate 1,302,963 downwards.
ACAGGTTAAAAACTAAAATAGTATTCCTATGGAGAAAGCACTCAAAACAATGATTGAAAATATGCCCGAAAAAACGGGAAAATTATTAGAGGAATGGAAAATAATCTTAAAAGAAAAAGCTTTTAAAAAACATTCAGAAGGCGTCAATTACTTAAAAACAACGCATGAAGTTACACACGGATTCGCAAATACGATTGTAACACTCTCCAAAGAAAAAGATAATGCTACCCGAGACCTTCTTAAAAATCAGTACTTGGGGAAAGAAAATTTATTACCGATATACATGGCACTGATCACCTATATCGAATCATTAGGGAATGATGTAACGATAACACCCAAAAAAGGAAGTGTAAGTGTCCTTCGGAAGCGACAATTTATTTTGATCAAACCAGCAACTAAAACAAGAATTGATTTAGGTCTAAAGTTAAAAGAGAAACCTACTACAGAAAGGCTCGAAAACTCTGGTCCTTTTGGAACAATGTGCACACATCGCGTAAGAATATCAGAATTGATGGACATCAACGAAGAATTAAAAAAATGGATAAAAGAGGCCTACGAAAAATCCATATAAACGAGCTAACATAAAATTTAAAATGAATAAATAGCAATGTATATCCTCGAAAAACCTTTCGATTTTTCCTCGGACTCATTTTCTTTTAGTAATTTAGATTTAGCGCACTCTAAAAACGAATCATGTTAGGCGTCATTTGAAAAAAAATAATATGCAGGTAATTCTAGGAGCGAACGGAATCATAGGAGAAGAATTGGCAAAAGAATTAAGAGCGAATTATACGAATGACATAAAGTTAGTTGGTCGAAATCCTAAAAAAGTGCATGCCGAAGACATCTTATCCACAGGCGATTTACTCAAATACGAAGATGTCCATAAGGCATTAGAAAACGCTGAAATTGCATACATAACCGCTGGACTTCCTTATAGATCGGAAGTTTGGCTGCAAGATTGGCCTAAAATTATGCAAAATGTCATAGCAGGTTGTATTGCCCATAATTGTAAACTAGTGTACTTTGATAATACCTATGCATACCCTCAAGATAGCATACTTCAAACAGAAAGCACCCATTTAAAATCGAAAGGAAAGAAAGGGAAAGCTAAAAGAATGACTGCTAAAATCTTATTGAAAGCCATTAAAGAAAAAAAACTACATGCTGTCATTTGCAGAGCTCCTGAGTTTTACGGCCCAGGAAAAACGAAAGGGATTACAAATACGCTTATTTTCGAAAAGCTAAAAGCATATAAAAAACCAAAAATATTCCTAAAAGATACGGTCGTAAGAACTTTAATTTACACATCTGATGCTAGTAGGGCAATGGCATTGATTGGAAATACTCCAGATACGTATGGTCAAACTTGGCATCTTCCTTGCGATGATAATCGACTCACATACAAAGGAATATTAGCGGAAATCTCCATCCAATTAGACCGCACCATACCATATAAAGTATTAAATTCATTAGTATTAAAACTAGCTTCATTTTTTAATAAAGACATCAAAGAAACAGAAGAATTACTACCTCGTTATGCTATTGACAATATATTTGATTCCTCTAAGTTTAAGAATCGATTTCCAGATTTTAAAGTAACTTCCTATCAACAAGGAATTCGAAATATTATTGATGATTACGCTCTAAAATAAAAATGAACCCCAAAAATGAGTACAAGAAATTAGCCATGAAAAAGCAAAAAAAAATACTGAAAGAAACCGCAAATCTAGCCTATAATCTGAATGTAAGTACCAAAGAGAAAATAAAACAAATTATAGAAGGAAATGATCGAAAACTCAGTCCTATTTTCGATATAACAATTCAGGTTTTAATTGTTTTTTCCATAATAATATTCTCTCTGGGAACTTTGCCGAACTTAACGCCCCTATGGCAGAATATTATAAATTATGTGGATATTTTATTCTATTCCATATTTGCAATCGAATATTTTTTGAGAATATATGTTTCAGACAAAAGACTAAAATATATTTTTAGTTTTTTTGGCATCGTAGACCTTTTAGCCATTCTTCCATTTTTATTTGCAAGACAATTCGATTTGAGAGCAATTAGGGCACTTCGTGTATTTCGTCTTACGCGTGTTTTAAAAATTTCAAGATATGATGAATCTCTAAAAACGTTTGCAATTGCAATTAAAATTATTAAACCTGAAATAACATTATTTTATATTATCACCAGTATCTTTCTTTTCTTGTCGGCTACAGGAATTTACTATTTTGAGCATGCAGTTCAGCCCATTGAATTTGCATCCGTTTTTCATAGCTTATGGTGGGCAATTATAACCATAACAACAGTTGGTTATGGCGATGTATATCCCATAACAATTGGTGGCAGAATATTTACTTTTGCAATATTACTTTTAAGTTTGGCCATTATTACAGTACCTACCGGATTAATTGCAAGCGCTTTATCAAAGGCAAGAAATATGGAAATTGAACAAAAAGAAAAGGAATCAAAAAATAAAGTAGACTAAGTTCACTTTTATGAAAATAAAAAAATAAATTTTATATCCTTATTTTTGAAGTCATAGACAAATCCAATAATCAAAAAAAATACTTAAACTTACAATTATGTACATCCATATAGCGTTATTGGCTTCATTCGTATTAATTTATAATTTATTTGCTGAAAAAATTGAAAAAACAGCTATTAATGGCCCTTTATTATATTTGATTTTTGGCATTGCAATTGGCCCCTTGTTTTTGAATGTTTTTGATATTCAGATAGAATATGAAAGTTATATGACACTTGCTGAATTAGCACTTGCTCTTGTCTTATTTACAGATGCCTCTAATGCAAACATCAGTGTTTTAAAAAAGAACATTAAAATTCCTTCGAAATTATTATTGATAGGGCTGCCCATAACCATCTTATTTGGCTATTTGGCAGGTGTTGCAATTTTTGATGGTTTTGGGTGGATTGAATTGGCAATTTTAGCCACTGCACTCGCCCCAACAGACGCAGCTTTAGGAAAATCTGTAGCAACCAATCCTAAAGTTCCTTCAAAAATTAGAGAATCTTTAAATGTAGAAAGTGGATTGAACGATGGAATTTGTGTACCTATATTGCTATTGTTTATGGCACTATTTTCTTCATCAACTAGAGGAAGTATTGATTTTGAGTTTAGTTTAAGTTTATTTTTAAAGCAAATTGGTTATGGTGTTCTTATTGGTGGTCTAATTACTTTTGTAGGAGCAAAATTAATTACCTATAGCACCTCAAAAAACTGGATAAATGGACCTAGAAAAGCCGTTATAATTTTAGGGCTATCGTTTACTTGTTTCGCCTTAGCCCAATGGGCTGGTGGAAGCGGTTTTATCGCTTGTTTTTCGGGAGGCTTACTCTATGGCGCCATGCATATGAATAAAAATGAAGAATTGGTGGAAGCTGCAGAAGGTTTAGGCGATACTTTAGGTATGATCACTTGGATTATTTTTGGTTCAGCATTTGTTAGTGAATATATCTATGATTTTTCCATAGAAGTTGTTTTCTATGCTATTTTAAGTTTGACTTTTGTAAGAATGGTACCCGTATTTTTGGTGTTATTTAAATCTGGTTTTAGTCCTTCCGAAAAATTATTTTCAGGATGGTTTGGACCAAGAGGATTGGCAAGTATTGTATTTGCAGTTATGATATTAGATCTAGAATTGCCGCATGAAGGAACCATCATTTTAACGATGATGTGCACCGTTTTTCTGAGTGTTGTTTTACATGGAATTACAGCAAAACCATTTATTTCATTATTGACAAAAAAAAGAAAATAAGATTATAATCTTTAAAAATTAAACAGAGTTGTAGCTCTTAAAATATTATATTTCTATTCTTACTAATTTTTAAAGTATTCATTTTTTATGATTCAATAAGTTCAAACAACTGATTCAATGGATAGATTTTGTTTTCTACAACAAAAAAATTCTATAAAATCATTATAAAAAAATCAAAATTCAGAACTCTATATTGGAAGATAAAAAATAGTGAAAATTTGCGTTTACTAATTAAAATAGGGTGTCCTAATTAGACACCCTATCTATAATTCTAATAAGCTCATACTTTATAAAATTAACAAATTTACCTGATACAATCATGCGCATTGCATTCGTTACATCGCAAAGTAGATGTTATCTATCAGCACTGTTATTTCCACAAAAGCATCGTTAGCATCCTGAGGATTCCATATAGAAAATGGCACTGTTAATCCACTTAGTTCCAAGCCAACAAAATCTGCTAATGGAATAGTATATTCTACAAAACCATTCGTAAGTTCAATCCCAGAATAATCTTTTAAAAATACAAGAGCATTTGTTGCACCTGCTTCCAATTTTATCTCAGCATTTACGAAAGTATCTGGTTTATTCAACGAAAATTTAATTTGATTGAAAGCACTGATATCAGTGGGAGTATCCAAGAGAAGATAAGCACCACCCCAATCACCACCGGAAAAATCATATACTAAACTTTTATCGCCATTAATTGCGGTTGCAGAAGATGATATGTCTGGTGCCCCAGGTCCATAAGCAATCACCGATAAACCTCCAAGACTGGTAAATGTATCTTGAATCGCATTATCCGCAATGCCAACTTCAATTATTTGCCCAACAGTTTCCTCTTCAATATCTAATACAGGCGCCTCTGGTGCTTGAAAGCCGTCCTTAGAATATACTCTAATATAATCGGTATACATTGTTTGAGGAAATAGGGTTGTCTCATCAGTCTCACCTGGCCAGTTCCCTCCTACAGCAACATTTAAAATTAAATAAGCACTTCTAAGAAATTCTTTCATATCGTTTTCTATCAAAAACATATACCGTTTTTGACCATCTAAACTAAATGTTACTGACTCAGGTGTCCAGTCTAGTGTAAAAATATGGTATGCATCACTAAAATCGCCATCTGGCAAAACAGTAGAACCCTGCTTTTCTGCATGCTTATTTTCAGCACTGGTATAATGAAGCGTTGAATAAAATTTTGAAGGTTCATTACCTACTACTTCAGCAATATCTATTTCGCCACATCCTGGCCAGCTAATCTGGTCTTTATTATCTCCTAGCATCCAAATGGCAGGAAGTAAACCTTGACCTTTCGGCATTTTGGCTCTTACTTCGACACGCCCAAAACGTGCACTAAAAAGATTTTGTGTAGTAAGTTTTGCTGAAGTATAGCCACCAGTAGCATCCTCCAATGCTGTAATAGCCAGAGCTGATACTTCCCCATCCTTAACGATACTTACATTTTCAGACCGCTGTAAGTAAATTTGTTTTTCATTATTCCCCCAACCGACTGGCAAACCATAATCCGTTCCGTCACCAAGTTCATACGTCCAATTATTCGTATTTATTTCCGTAGCATTAAACTCATCACTCCATTCCAAGGTCCAACCTTCATATACTGTTGTAACCTCTTCTGATTCATTTGAAGCAGTATCATTATCACATGATATCGTTATTGCGAAAAGCAGAAGCATTAATAAACCGATTATTATTTTTTTCATAAGTTGAAATTTTAAAGTGAAATTCATAGAAATAGTATTGATATTTAAGAGGTAACATCTCTATTGTGTCGAGAACGTTTTTTTTTTACAAAACTAAAGGTTTGGATAGCACGAATCGTCCAAAGATAGGATTCAGGACTATTTTTTCATTGAAAAAAAATATTTGTGATCTTTATTTTGGTTACCATGAAATCATTGTTTGTGCTGAAATGATTTTCGATAGGCTGTTGGAGTTCGTCCCGTTTGTTTTTTAAAAACATCATTAAATGCAGATTTTGAATTAAAACCGATGGTATAGCAAATTTCAAGTATTGTTTTCTGCTGTTGTTGTGGATCTTTTAGTTGGTCTATTGCAGCATTAATTCTACAAGAATTAATATAATCACAGAAATTTTGATCAAAATTCTCATTAATAACCTGTGAAAGATGTTTTGACTGAACATTGAGCTCTTGGGCTAGTTTTTTAATCGTTAGGTTGGGTGTTAAATAGTATTTGTTTTCTATTACCTTATGTTGCAGCTTTTCGATAATCTTTTTTTTATCTGCTAAGGATAACTTAGAGTTCTTATATTTATTATTTTCAGTCGCATCATTGGTGTCTTTATTGTCCTCTAAAGAAATATCTATTATTTCCTAAGGAAGTTTAACGCCAATAAACAAAAAGGCGTTAATTAAAAATAACATTACCGTTTCAATCCCAAAGTTAATCGCCGTAGCCGCAGCATCAAAATTTAATTGTATTCTAATAACATTACTAATAAATCCCAGAATTAATATGATGATAAATGAGATAAGAACTAATCTCAATAATTTTAACCTCTGAAAATAGTCTTGAGTTAAATAATCTTTCATGCTCACTTCATAACTTTTATAACTGTGTAAAGCCAATGAATAAAAAAGAATTGCCTGACAATAAAAATTAAAGGTAAGGAACGTATGAAATTCCAACCAATAGGCACCCCATAAAGATTCAGGTAAATACAGAAAAATGAGCCCTATGAAAAAAGGAATAGCCAAAAGAATCTTTTTTGGTTTGAATGCAATATCTTGTTGGGTGGCTTTAACAACAAAGAAATAAAATACTGGACTTAAAGAATATTCAAATAAAACCTTTAATAATCTAAAAAAATGGCTATCCGGAATAATCTGATAGTGCCAGCGAGAAACAGTCAAAATAAAAACAACAGACTGAATAAATAAAAATGCAGACATCCAATAATGAAATTGCTTTTTGCTTTTTGAAGTAATCACAACAAGTCCAAAAAATAAGAGCTGAAAAGCTGTAATCGTATAAAATATTTTTAGCATTTCTTCCCCTATAAAAATTCAGATTATTATGTTTTTTAGCCTACTAATATAAAATAAAAGTTGTTAAAAAATTGGGCTTGAATTAATTTTGAGATTATTATTTTTTCTATTTAATCATATACAACTAGTAATCAGAATATTTGAGACAAAAAAATGTTCTACAGCAATTTCTATACGGTATGATGACCTATTTTTAGAAATAAAAAATAGGCACACGCAAATAAAAGTTAGTAAATAGTTTTTTTTTAAAATCGTTTATCTTGGCTTGCGAGCGCTAAAACAATCATTTCGTTTAAAATTTATAAATTTTTAGTAAGTTTGGGCATACTTAAACAACGCTCTTTCTGGATATTTAACCCAAGTAGACCGATAGAATTATTTATCAATTCACATTATAAAAATCACCATTAGAAATCGTTCTAACACTTAAAAAAAATATAAAATGAAAAATATATTTACATTATTGATAGTTACTATATGCATGCTCTCCTGCAGTGATGAGGAAATTGATGGAGATAAATACGCATATTCCTATACGAACAAAAGTGATTTAATCATTAACACCTCTGAAGACAGTTATATGAAATTTGGAACGGTAGCATCCGGAGAAAATTTAGTCTTTGAATATCGCTTTAATGCTGAAGATGACGCACAAATTGCTGATGACGAGTATGGAGAAACCATACGATTTGAAATTGATGAAGATTTAAATGAATTTTCATATTCGAATACCGAACTAGCCACCATGAAACTCGTATTTTCAAAAGATTGCTTCTGTTATTTCCCTATGGATGTGTCAAAAAATGTAGATCCCACAGGAAGCATTAGTGGACAGAAAATTTCAGATAAGCAATGGAACATCAAAATCGATGTAACATTTTACGGTGCGGATACTCGAACAATCGAAGAGCGATTTACCTTAAAACAATAGTAGCTATAACTTCATAAAAAATTAAAGTCCAAATTTATATTCTTAAAAGTAATTAGAATTACTTTTCCAAGAGCATCGCTGGTGTGGCAACAGTTCTAAACCCGACATGATCAGAGCCTGAATCGATACTTACGCCCATTTTAGCAGAAATCCTAAAACTTGCACAGTAGGATACATGACATAAAAAAGATCCGCCTTTTATAACATGCTCTACTTGATACGGATTGCTGGGACTGTAAGATGTTTTTGCTCCTGTTGGATTTCTTATTTCTTCAGATAAATCTAACTCTTGGTAATGGTTCACATTAAATAAATCACTCGTAATTTCCCAAACATTACCCAACATATCGTGTAAACCAATACTATTTGGCGGATATGATTTTACAGCAGCAATCAACTCAAAACCGTCTGTGCTTTCATTCTTCACCGGAAAAGTGCCTTGCCAAGTGTTAGCATTTGCAGTTAATATTGCTGGATCATTGCCCCATGTAAAAATGGTTGATGCATTATTTCCTTGTGCTGCAGATTCCCATTCTGCTTCCGTTGGCAGCCTCCTTTTTGCCCATTTGCAATATGCCAACGCATCTTCATAAGCAATGTGTATAACCGGAAAAGCATCCTTGCCTTCAATGGAAGATGCTGGCCCTTCTGGATGTTGCCAGTTTGCACCAATTTTCCAGGTCCACCACTGTTGGTAATTATTCATGTTTACCACCGCATTTACATTTTTGTTAAAGATTAAACTACCAGGTTGTAAAATAGAATCATGTGGTTTAGGCGTGCCTTGCGGTAATTGTTTTTTTAATTCTTCCCAGTCTATAGCTCGTTCAGCAATGGTTACATATGCTGTAGCTGCAACAAAAATTTTAAATTGTGCATTTGTTACTTCGGTACTATCTATAAAAAATCCATCCACAGTAACTTTATGCCCAGGCTTTTCTCTTGGCATCGCAAAGGCATCTGACGCCTTTGCACCTTGTAAAAATGTTTTTCCGACTACCCAAACCATGCCTTTCGGAGTTTCGGTTTGCTGGGTACTTGTGGATTTTGATTCCTTTTTACAGGCTATAAAAAACACAAAAAGAAGTAGTATAGGTTGTAGAAACGCGCGCATCATGGGTGTACATATTTTAAAAGCTAAAGATACTTTATTTTTATGAGCACAACTCGCGACATGTATCGTTTATCCTCAAAAAAATAGCGCTATAAATGTAAAATAAGCGCAGCATCCCCTGTAAAAATGAAATCACGTAATTATAATGCGCACTAAACAATTGCACTTTGCGTGTGCACTAAAATTATGGCTTATTGCCATAAAACCCAATACATGACCCAGATCATTTGTTATCATGTTCATACCATTTATCTTTAATTTAAAGCATCATATACCTAATACAAAAAGTTATAAATCGTGTCACCTCCTTTTATCCAAAAATAAATATCGATAAAATAGCACACTTTTCTTGATAAGACCAGTTCAATATAATTATAAACCAAAAAGAAGAAAAAAATGAAAGCATTAGTTTATTACGGCGATCATAATATCGCTCTTGAAGAAAGACCAAAACCAACAATCATCAAACCAACAGATGTTATTATAAAAGTTTTAAAAACAACCATTTGTGGTACTGATTTAGGAATCTACAAAGGCAAAAACCCCGAAATAGAAAGTGGCCGAATTTTAGGTCATGAAGGTGTAGGTATTATCGAAGAAATTGGAGGAAGTGTTTCTCAGTTTAAAAAGGGAGACAAGGTGCTAATTTCGTGCATTACCTCTTGTGGTTCTTGTGAATATTGTAAGAAACAAATGTATGCCCATTGTAAAGACGGAGGCTGGATTTTAGGCTATATGATAGATGGCGTTCAAGCAGAGTATGTAAGAATTCCTCATGCCGATAACAGCTTGCATAGCATTCCTGAAAACATTGATGATGAAATAGCGGTTTTGTTAAGTGATATACTGCCTACTGGTCATGAAATAGGTGTGCTATATGGAAATGTAAAACCCGGCGATGAAATTGCAATCGTTGGTGCAGGTCCGGTTGGAATGTCTGCACTTTTAACAGCGCAGTTCTACTCGCCTTCTAAAATAATTATGATTGATTTAGATGACAACAGACTGCAATTAGCCAAAGAATTAGGTGCTACTCATACCATTAATTCTGGAACTACTAACGTGGCAAAAGCCACTATAGAAATAGTGGGCACTGAAGGGGTTGATGTGGCTATAGAAGCTGTTGGACTTCCCGCAACTTGGAATATTTGTCAGAAAATTGTAAAACCAGGGGCACACATCGCAAATATAGGTGTACATGGCAAAAAGGTAGATTTTAATATTGAAAAATTATGGATTAAAAATCTTACCATCACTACCGGACTTGTAAACACCAATACAACGCCCATGCTATTAAAAGCCGCGGCTACGAATCATTTAGATTTAAAGAAAATGATTACACATCATTTCCCTCTTTCAGAATTGGAACATGCGTATCAAGTATTTTTAAATGGTGCTAAAGAAAAAGCTATGAAAATTATTATTGATACTGAATAAAGATTGCTTACCAAGGCTTTCCGTAATTGAAAGTTCACACCCTGCTAAAAATAACTATGGGATTTTTAGCAGGGTGTGAACTTCTATAACTAAACAAAAAAAGATACAATCATTGCTATTAACAAAAAGTTGCACATATTGAAACAAGCCTTGGTTGCTCCAAAATAAATCCAATTGATCACGAATCATTTGATTAAAAGCTTCCTTAATTTCAATACCTCTGCATTCGAATTCTATTTGAACCAGTGGCAATCCATTGACCAGTAAAATAGCATTATATCTGTTTTTAAAACTTCCTTCTAACTTGACTTAGTTGGTCACTTAAAATAAGTTATTGTTCTAATTTTCGGAATCGAAAAAACGCACATAAGTTATTTCCTAGTTTTCTTTGTTAAAACTAAAACGGTCTCTTAACGTTTTTGCTTTTTCAAAAAGATTGCCTTTGGATAAATGGTTGAGAATCCCATCAAACTATTTATCAATATAGCTAGCTTTATAAAAGGTTTCTAGTTGTATTTTTAAATTAGAAACGAAAGCATTGCCATCCATTACTTTAACAGATTTGTAGCCCAAACCAACCAATTGTTGGATTAAGTGATACTCATATCTAACCAAAAAACGTGCGCAATAGTTTTTCATAGTTTATAGAAACATTTGCTATAAAAGCCTTTTTTTTTTGAAGTTTGGGTTATTTTAAATTTTCTATTTTGGTGGAGCTAATCGATAACTAGGTAGCGATTTTTTTTGTTTGTCTTTTACTGGAATATCAATTCTCATAACTTTAAAATGATTACATAATAAATGAAATATATGATTTTCGTCTTACCCATTCGATAGGCTTGTTGATTCTTTAGACAGGTTTTGTAGAGTGCAATAAAAAAAGAAAACTCCCCTCCAAGTGCTTATTTAAAAAGCTTTCAGTAGATACCTTTATTACATATTTATACTCAAATTTTGAAGCTATGTTTTCCATTTATTTGTCCAGTTATTAATATCGATATCACTTATTAAAAAAACCTTCAGCCATTCAGGATTATCATTTATGATGGACTTAGCTATAGTATCATCCATAATTTGTGGAATAATAAGGCTGTTGCGAACTGCATCAATTAAGCCTGCTTGCTCTAATATTTTAAAGGTTACCTGGCGTATTTTTTTAATCGTTTGCTCTGTAAACTCATCCATCTCAGGATGTAAATCATTCGTTCGTCTATAAAAACTTATGAAATCGCTCTCACTTATTTGATCATCGAACACCAAGTATTTCTCTCTTAAAACAGCTACAGCAAAATCTCGGATAAAACCATAAGTCTTGCATGCTGATAAATAAGCGATTTGCTTTTGTGTTGTTAAATCACCATTTGCTAAAAGTTTTAATTGCTGTATTGTTAACTTTGAAATTCGCTTTTCAAACTCTAGTAATAACCTTTTACCGGCTGAAGATTTAACGATGCCTAATTCATTTACAAAATCGATAGGTCTGTTTTCGAGGTACGCTTTCGCTACAAGTATCATCTCATTTAATCGAAGGAAAGACACAGTAAAAGAAAAATCATATTTATTCATACTTATGCTGGCTTCGTTCATGTATTATTCCAAAAATATTAATAGTTATATTATATTCATTCAAGCATTTCTTTTCATTCCGCACATTTTTTCTGTAAAAAAAATGTAGAAATCAACAAATCAGATTTAAATAAATAACGCTAGGCAAGATCTATGCTTATAGTTATATTTATTGTGCTTGATTGCTTTTTTAGCTCCGAAAAACTATGCACAAACCTTATGTTAAGTTGAGTATTAGACATACTTAGACAAGACAATTCTGCCAAGCAATATCATAGTAATAAATATTTTAACCACTTTTGTGAGGAGATCTTTTTGTTTTCATAGTTATTAATTTTTTTAGTTTGTCTTTCAAAAGTAAAAACTATACTGCATTTATTTTATGATATTGGTCATCTTCCAATTTCTATACATCTTTCGTTTTCAAATATTTTCTGTTGAGTTCGGTACTTGTAATACTTACTTTTTAAGGTATGCACCAAAGATCGTTTTTAATGAAGTAATCGCTTGTGGTAAACCGCAGTTAAAATGGCGGGTTTCCGCAAGCAGCTTACTAAGAGTACTTAATTGTAAAATGTGTATCGGCTGGTTTACTTTTCTACTATTTGTTAATTGGTTTTTTAGGAAGCTTCTTTTTTTTAAGAAAATGACTCACTATAAAAAGAACCCCCACTATAACAAATGGCATTGTGATAGTCATTATAACAACAAGGCTCATTAAAATGGAGTCGTTCATTTTATAGTTGTGTAGAAAAACAATTGGGCTGAACCCCAGACCAATAAGAAGAAAGAGTATACCGCCAATATATTCCCATTTCCATGCAATGATAAGAAAGACAATTAAAAGAAATGATGGAATGAGATGGATGACAAAGGCACTAAATTGTTGCCAGATGGTTAGTTTGGGTGAAAAAGCATCTGCTGCGAATACACTCACAAAAAGAATAGCGAGTATGCAAATAATTCGAGGTAACCAATGAAATAGCTGGATCGATTTTTTCATTTTATTTTAGTATTACATGTATCTTGCTCCTCGCTTTTAAGATTTATTTTTAAGCCCCATACTGATATCGCATGAATAATGCAAAAAGGTAAAACGAATAACACCATTGGAAGTCCGGCAGTAATGGGATCTTTGGCTAACAGTGTATTTAGCAATCCTACTCCCATAACAACGGGATATGACCAAAATATCCAAGCAGCACTTTTCTCAAAGTGCTTTACGAAGATCAAAACAAGTGCGGGTGCGAGCAGCGGAATTTGAATTCCAATCGCTATGAATACCTCGGGGTATAACGATTTAGAAAAGTCAACCCCCCTGCTGATGCCAAGCGCAACATACAGATTATACGCAAAAAAACTGAGGGCCATCAAACCTCCTACAATCCCTGCTTTTTGACTTTGTTTCATAGTTTATAAAAATTTCCAGCGTTGTTGCCATATAACTTCTGTTTCAAAAGTAATAAAGCCTATTCACCAAAGCTATGACCCACGTCATAGAGGCCTTTTTTAGTGGCTGCAGTTGTCAAAAAAAATAGGCTTAAATAGTCGCTTATAGGTACTTTATAATTCCTTTAAAAATAACACACAATTAAAAAAATACTAAATTAAAATTATAATTGTTTTATTGCATAGACTACTTTTTGGTTTTGACATTCTAGAGGTATGCTCATTTTACGAAAATCATCTCCTTTAATTTAGGTTTACCCTAAAATATTATTTCTTCATCAAGCTATCTTTACCACATAACTCTTTTAAAATATTTTTATAACAGAGTTTCTTTTTGAGTAAATTAGTCTTGAAAAGTAAAGCCTTGCGAAAATCCCTAAAGTTTTATTTAGAATTATATGCATAGAACTATATAAGACAGCAGTATCAAATAATAATGAACTTATGATTAAAAAAGTAACATTTACATGAGGATTTGAAGAATATTTTATGAGGTCATTGGTATCCAAAAATTCATGGCCTAAGGTGCGGGGTAATTACAGGATGAGGATTGTAAATTCTGCTAAACTTTATCTTCTTTATAAAAAATCACAAACTACATTAGCCGAATAAATTCCCAAATCTAATCTTTGAAAACTTTTCTTTATGTGATGCTATATCAATTTTTTAAAATAAATTTATATTTAAAATATTACATATTAAGTAAATATTAATTTTAAATTAATGAATACGTTTTCTTTTGTATTAATATTACAAAAAAGAATATAAATTATGAAAATAAACACTTATTTAAATATTGCTACAATTTACTTCCTAATTTTTGTATCAAACTCTATTCAGGCGCAATATGAGCCATCTATCCTTTTCTATAACAATTCAAATCAGTTAGTTTACGTATCTGATGAAGATGGAAATCACATTCCTGATTATAGTTATGTAGGTTATAAAAATGGTGAAGAAGCATTACCAACTGTAGCAGTTGTTAAAGAAATAAGTCCTGTCGCTGGAGATAACACAGCACATATCCAAGCTGCCATTGACGAAGTAGAAGCATTAGCACTAAACACAAATGGACATAGAGGAGCCTTGTTATTATTACCAGGAGAATATCTTGTTAGTGGTGAACTCATCATAAATAGAAGCGGCGTTGTACTACGTGGTTCTGGAGATGGTGAAAATGCAACAACAAATACAATTATTAGAGGCGTAGGGAACGTTCCAGACGAAAGAACACTAATTAGAATTGGCACGAATAACAAAAGTGGTTTTGGAGGGCAAGTTGCAGGAACTAGGCAAGATATTGTGAGCCCTTATATTCCAGCTGGAAGCAGAACTATTGAAGTTGCAGATGCATCAGTTTATAATGTTGGTGATAATATTATCATAAAACATCCTAGTACAGCAGCGTGGTTAGCAGCAGTTGATAATGGTGGTGTTGCTTCGGACGCCCCGTGGGAGCCTAATACAATAAATTTAGTTTTCAATAGACATATTACGAGTATTGATGGTAACAAAATTCAGGTAGCAACGCCTATTTACGATACATTAGATCGGTCATTGTCTCAATCCTACGTGTACACATATAATGGTAATAGTCAATTAAAAGAATGTGGTGTTGAAAACTTACGAATATTTGTAGAATCATCAGGAGTAACAGGCAGAGATCATGTCAAAATAGGTATTCATATGATTGGGGTAGATAATTCTTGGGTCCAAGGCGTCACCATTTTAAGAGTGAGCGACCAAGGCGTTAAATTTGATGAAGCCACACGTTGTTCTGTAATTGATACCAATGTCCTAGATATGCATGGGCCAATTTCTGGGGGATGGAGATACAATTTCGAAGTAACTGACTTCTGTAACAATATTCTTTTTGAAAATTGTACAGCATCTAACGGTAGGCATACATTTGTTGCTAATGGAGCGAGTGATGTTAATGGAATTGTGTTTACCAATTGTTCATCTTCTGGAGATTACACCAGATCTGAGTCCCATAGACGTTGGAGTCAAGGAATACTTTGGGATAATATTTCTTGGACAAACACCAATGCAACTGGTATTTTAGGGTTACACAATAGAGGGAGCTATGGAACAGGGCATGGTTGGACTTTAACGAACGGCGTGGCTTGGAATATTAGTGCACCTTCTAATCAAATAGCAATTCAAAAACCACCTATTGGTCAAAACTATGCTATTGGTTGTGATGCCACTGTTAATGGAGAGGCCCCTTTTAGGCATCCAGTAGGTTATATTGAGGGAACTGGAGAGAATTTAAGAATACAATCTTTATATACCGCTCAATTTGAAGATAGAACTTCACATGGTGTATTGCCAGATACACCAGGAAAGTTATTTCCAAATGATTATATGTTTACAGATACAGAAAAGTATTTAGAACTTACATGGCATGATGTATCTATTGAAGAAGATAGCTATATTTTAGAACGCTCATCAGATGGTGTTATCTTTCAGACAATTGCAACACTTCCTGCAAATACAGAAACTTATACAGATACAGATTTACAACAAGAAAACTATTTTTACAGGTTAAAATCCACAAACACAATAGGGACTTCTCCAGCGTCTAATACAATACAAACCAATGATTACCAAATAACTACACAAAATATAGTTTATGTTTCTGCAACAGGTGCTGGTAGTATGGATGGCACAAGTGAATCAAATGCATTAGACAACTTTGGCGTTGCCATGTCTAATATAACCTCTGAAGGTGATAAACTTATAATTATAGGAACCATTGCACCAGATGGCGCTAATCTAACCTCTAAGAATTTTGCATTTACTATAGAAGGTTTGGATGCTAACTCAGTTATAGATGGAAATGGTGGTACAGACAGACTCTTTACAATAAATGGAGCAACGTCGGCAGATGTTACTTTTAAAAATCTTACGTTTTCAGGTCATGATACATCGCTTGCAGGTGGTAGTGTGTTTTTTAATAACAATGCTGGGGCTAAAGCCACTTTTAATAATTGCATTATAACGGGTAATTCTGTATCTAATGGAGCTGGTGGTGGTGCCATATTTTTTGCCAATGGAAATTTGAATATAATAGACAGCTCATTTGAAAGTAATACTTCGATAGAAGAAGCAGGTGCTATTTTTGGGCAATCAGGTACAATTAAAATAACAAATTCACTTTTTAAAAGTAATTCAGCAGCTACAAAAGGAGGAGCTTTGTATGCTAATTCAGCAAATTTCACCATAACAGGTTCTACTTTTTATGATAATGAAACAACTGGTGATGCTGGTGCCGTTGGTGGTGCTGCTTTATATATTGCAGGGGCTAATAGTACAAATAGTATAACAAATTGTACATTTTATCAAAATACAACCGGCACTACTAACCAAGATTATGGAACAATAAGAACAGATAACGGTAATACTACTGTTTCAAATAGCTTATTTTATGATAATAAATTGAATAATGATCAAAATGCTCCATCAGATTGGGGTGCAGGTTCTAATGGAACACAAACTTTTGAGACTTCTATAGCACAATGGATTAGTACTAATATAGATAATCAAGATGAAGGTACTGGTTCTATAACAGGAATCAAAGGAGGTACAGGTACTCCAGCAGATCTTGCATCTTCTAATCTAACATTTAATCCAACTACTGGCAAAGTAGAATATGATGCTGTAAGTTATACGGAACATAGCCCTATTGATTTTGGATCTGATGGTAATGACGTTGGTGCTTGGGATTCTGGCTTAACCTTATCTTTAGATAAAGAAGATTTTTTAGCAACTAAACTTTCTGTTTATTATAACAAATCGTCAAAAATTTTAGAATTACAACATACAATAACAGAACCAGTATCCATTGAAATATATAATATTTTAGGAGTTAAAATTTTAACCTTAAAAGATGTAGCTAAAAATCAAAGAGTAAATGCGAATTCATTACAAACTGGCATTTATATATTAGTAGGTAAAACACCTACTAAATTTTTCTCTAAAAAATTCTTGATTAATTAAGAAATATAATTTTACAGGAAACACTTAAAAATAAAAAACAGGTTTTTTTTAAAACCCTGTTTTTTATTTTGCATTCAATCTTTCATTTCACGAAATAATAAACCAAACATTGTTTTTATAATTACGGATGATCAAAGTACCACCTGAATTTGACATTACCTTTAAACTGAATTTAAATAAAAGAAATGATTTTAAAAATGGAGGAAAAGTAATACACGAAAATGATTTCTTCCTTTCTTTGTTAGAAATGAAACCAACGGCGATCATCCTAATTCCTATCTTTTTAGTAGAAACAAAATTAATTGTTAGCAAGTTAGAAAAACTACAAATACCATCTCTTTTTTTAAACATTGCTATTGATGGCTTTAACAACGTTTTGAATAAACGCCTTATTTAGTTGCGTTTATTTTGAGTTTTGCTTTGTTTTTTTTAAGACTTTATCTGGGAAATCAGTAATTAATCCATCTAATCCAAGATCAATTAATCGTTGCATTTCATCTTTCTTATTTACTGTCCATTTCCACACCTCAAGATCGTTTTCGTGCGCAAAGTTTAGATATTCTTTTGTAACAGTAGTTTCTGGTCCAACTCCAATAGCATTCAATTCAATAATTTTAGCATACTCTAGGGTCATTTTATCTGCTTTATTTATGAGCCAAAGGATTGGAATATTCTTATCCAGTTGTCTTATTTTGGCTAATACGGGGTACTTAAAAGAAAATATGATTACATCCTCTTTTACTCCAAGGTCATTTACAATTTTAAGAACCTCTTTCTCTGTTCCATAAACCTTTATTTCAATGCAGACCTTAATCTTTCCTTTTGCCAACGCAAGGGCTTCTCTTAAAGTTGGAATCTTTTCATTTTCATATTTATCACCAAATTTAGCACTGTAACCTACTTTAACAGCAGTTAAATCACTATAATTCATTTCGGCAATTTCTCCTTTAAAACCATTGGAGCTCGTCTTATCTATAGATGAATTATGAATAACAACAATAGAATCATTCTTGGTTCTATGAACATCCAACTCGAAATAATCCGCTTTACATTCAATCGCCTTTTGAAAAGCAATAAGCGTGTTCTCGGGAGCTATTCCTGAAAATCCGCGATGCGCAATTATTTTTGTTTGAGCATTCGTTAGCATGCTACTTAAAACGAATACTACTATAAAGATACATCTAGTTGCTAAAATCATATGTTGTTATTTAATTAATTTAATCTAGTATTTAAAGCATTCTTTAATTCCTCAACTAATTTTGGGTATTTTACAGCTACATTTTTTGTTTCCTTTTCTGCAGTAGTATGATCATACAATTCTACAAATCCGTCCTGATGAAGTATCATCCTATGCGTTGAAGTTCTTATTGTTGAAGCCCCTTTTTTATATGCTAAAGCCGTGTGACCAGGTATTTCTGGATCTACTAATATTCCTTTCAGTGATACCCCTTGGGCATACTTAGGAATTTCAATTCCTGTTAAATCACATAATGTCGGAAAAATATCCAAGGTTTCCACGATCGCATCTGTGTTAGCGCCTTTGTGTTTCATACGAGGATAGTGAATTATTAAAGGTGAATGTAACGATTCCTCGAACAAACTATGTTTCCCCCAAATTGCGTGTTCTCCCAAATGCCAACCATGGTCACCCCAAATGACAACGATGGTATTTTCATCCGCTCCAGTACGTTTTAATTCTGCGAGAATTTTCCCCACTTGAGCATCCGCATAACTAACACAAGCTGCATAATGACGACGCACTTCATCCGCAAAAACGGTATCTGTATTCGCGTTTTTACCCCAACGATTATATTGCTTAAATTCACCAGAACCATGCCATGTGCTCCTCCCTTCTGGTTTTCCAGGGTGTTCTATTGAAGGAAGTTGAACACCTTCATATTGATCAAAATAAGATTTTGGCGCACCAAAAGGCAGGTGTGGTTTGATAATTCCTACGGCAAGAAAAAATGGATTTTTATTAATTGTAGTGAGTTCTTTTAATTGTTTCAATGCCTCCTCTGTAATTGCCCCATCTGGATATATATTATCAGTTCCCTTTACTGTTTGAAAAACGTTCATATCACTTGATTTTAAGCGAATCTCTCCGTTAGCCAATCCGTGCATAATGCCCCGTGGATGCTCCCATTCCGCAACCGGCATAAGATGTCTATCCCATGTATTTGGCATCTCTATTTTTGTGCTATCATTCCAATCCTTACCACCTCTCCCTCCAGGATGATGAGATACTTTCCCAACTGAAACCGTTGTATAACCATGTGTTTTAAACCACTCCGGCATACTTTGATTTATTATTTTTGTGCCCTCTTTTATTTTATTTGCCCGAAGAAAAAGTGCATTATTTCCTGCTGTTCCATACTGCCCTGTTAATAAAGTATATCGAGATGGTCCACAACTAGGAGCATTTGCAAAATGCTTCTGAAATTTAATTCCTTCTGTTGCCAAATGATCAATGTTTGGCGAGCTAATATAGTCTGCTCCAAAACTCTTCAATTCCGGGCGAAGGTCATCCACACAAATGAGTAGAATATTAGGTTTTTGAGTGACTTGTGTTTTTTGACAATTTGCTATCATTTGAAAAGATAACACAGCATAAAAAAATATTATCTTTTTTCCAACTCTCATTATTATACATTTTTTATTTACTAATTATTGATTTCTTTAATGCCACACAATAAAGTATTTATTGGTCAAGATTCTTATATCGCGAGTAATATTCCAAAAAAACTCATGAATTTAGGTAGCTCAAAAATTTCCTATCTTTTTAAGTATCGAAACACAACACCCTTAAAAACAATACTATTTACAATAGAATCATTGATCTTTACTAAATTATTGAATACTCTTTTTTAAGATTTACTATCCCAATACGTCTTGATACTATTTTGTATTTTTTTAGAATCTTTATCTGTATCGCCTAAAAGCGCTCTCTGTTTGAGAAGTTCTTTTTTTAATTTTGTTATAACCTTTTGATATGTTGAATCTTTATAGGCGTTATGGAGTTCATTAGGATCTTTTTGTAAATCGTAAAAATCCCAAAATTTCGTATTTTCATCTGCTTGTTTATGATTATTTTTAAACCCTTTTCCATAGTAAAAAGCTAATTTATAACGCTTCCCACGAATTCCAAAATGACCTGGTCTGTCTTTTTGATGTTGCCAATATCGGTAATACCCGTATTGTCTCCAATCTTTAGAAGTGTTGCCTTTTAAATTTTCTCTAAAACTTTTACCTTGCATATTTTCTGGATATTTTATCCCCGCATAATCTGCAAATAATGCAGAGAAATCTACATTTTCTATAATATCTTTATTGCGTTTTCCTGCGGGAATTTCTTTGGGGTAACGAATTACAAATGGCATATGAATGGATTCTTCATAAATCAATCTTTTATCAAACCAACCATGCTCTCCTAAAAAATATCCTTGATCTGCTGTATAAATAACGATCGTGTTTTCGTCTAAACCAGACGCTTCTAAATAATCTAAAAGCTTACCTATATTATCATCAATTGCCGCACCGCATCGCATAAAATCTTTTACAAATTTTTGATATACTTTACTTCTTGCTTCTTTTTTACTTAATCCATCAATAGAAAAAGGCAATTCTGGGTATTGCATATAATCTGACCTTTTATCAGGATTATTTGTTGAAAAAACATATCGATTTCCTAAACTATCTATAGACTGACCAATTAGTGAACGTCCTGTAGTATTGGGTCCCTTATCATACAAAGAGGTAGGTTCTGGAATTGTTTCATTACGATATAGATGTGAGAAACGTTCTGGATAATCATAGGGTTCATGTGTCGCTTTAAAATGGCAAAAAGACATGAATGGTTTTGATTTATCTCTATTTTCAATCCAATTTATTGTTTTATCTGCAATGATATCAGCACTAAAACCTTCGTATATTTTTCCTCCTTTATTATAGTCTTTCCAATTTTCTTTGGTTTTCATAATCGGATTATTATACAAGCCTTGACCTGGCAAGACACAATAATAATCAAAACCACTTGGTTCTTGTTTTAGATGCCATTTACCAATTATAGAGGTTTGATAACCTCCTTTACCCATTTCTTTAGCAATATTATTATACGTAGGACTTAACCCTTTTCCTAATGTTGTAATACCATTTCTATGGCTATATTGTCCTGTCAGTATGGTAGCTCTACTTGGCGTGCAAATTGAATTTGAAACCAAACAATTTTCTAAAACAACTCCTTCGTTCGCTAACCTTTCTATGTTTCTATTTTGTACATGGTCTTTTAAAACCCCACCGTAGATTCCCCAAGCTTGCTTCGTATGGTCATCAGACATGATAAAAAGAATGTTAGGTTGTTTCGTTTCTTGTACGGGTTTTGGTTTAGCACTAGAACATCCAATTAAAATAAGTGATAGTAATAGTGTAGATGATAGATTTTTCATTTTTACTTTAGTTTTTATTTTTTTTTAACCAATTTCTATACTGTTGTTCTAATTCAATAACTTTATTGGGGTGTTTTTTAGCCATATTTATAGTTTCACCAATATCATCATCAAGGTTTACCAAGAATCTTTTTTCCTTTAATTTATATGTTTTCTGACTGGTATCTCTTGGGTTCCCTAACAATTTCCAATTTCCCTTGCGTGCCACCCACATATCTTGATATTGCCAACAATAGCCCTCTGTATGCCGAGTTTTTTCTTTTTCATTATTGATGATGTCAACTAAACTTTTACCATCCAAATCTTGTTGATCAAGTTTAATTCCACATAATTCTGCTAGAGTTGGCATCCAATCTGAATTTACTCCAAACTGATTTCTAATGGCTCCTTTTTGAATGTTATTTGGCCAAGTGATGGCTGCAGGAACTCGAATGCCCCCTTCAAACAAACTCGATTTTGCACCTCTATAAGGCCCAGCGTTTCCTCCGCCAAAATGCGCACGTTGTTCTGTTGAATGACCATTGTCAGATTGAAAAACAATAATAGTATTGTCTTTGATCCCTAATTCATCGAGTTTTTTAAGTAGTGCACCAATTCTTTCGTCTAAAGTTGAAATAAATGCAGCATATAAATTTCGGGGATATGAAACTCCTTTATCATTATAATAGTCTAGCCATTTTGCATCGCCTTGATATGGATAATGCGGCATATTCACAGCAAAATACATAAAGAAAGGATTCTTTTTATTTTCTTCAATAAAATTAGAAGCTTCGTTGACCATTAAGTCAGGAAAAAATTGTCCATCATAATAGACTTCTTTTCCGTTTCTGAATAAATCGTGCCTGTTAGGTCCACTCCAATAAAAGAAATGCGAGTAATTATCTATACAGCCCACCATATGACCAAAAGAATGGTCGAACCCTTGAGCATTTGGAGTCATTTCTGGAGCATCGCCTAAATGCCATTTTCCAATATGAGCTGTAGCATAACCTGCATCTTTAAACATTTCTGCCATAGTGTATTCTGTACCAGGAAGTCCTTTTTTTACTTTTGAATTTGGCACAGCATTTCCTGATAAACCTGCTCTTTGAGGAGTTTTACCCGTTAATAAAGCAGCTCTTGAAGGCGAACAAACAGGCGAGGCGTAAAATTGAGTAAAACTGACTCCGTTTTCTATAATGTAATTCATATTCGGAGTTACCAAATCTTTTACTCCATAAGAATTTACATCAATAGAGCCTTGATCATCTGTTAAAATAAAAATAACGTTTGGCTTCTGGTTTTTCTTTGTTTTTTCGGGATTACCAACCTGTGACTTCGATGAAAAGCATCCTAAAAAAAGTATACTAATCATTAAAAAAAATATTTTTTTAGCTTTCATTTATAATCAATTTAATACTGTGATATAATTCTATTTTGTTCTACTCAAAGAAAATAGCAAATTTTCCATTTTATAAATGCAAGATTGATATTATTATTCTAATGTTTCTGAAATTAAATTGATTATTAATTTTGCAGCAACAGGATCGTACAAACCTTTATTAGTCATCATTTCCGAAAATACTGCTTTTCCTTTATTTGTAATAGAGATTATCGGAAACCCTTTCATAGTTAACATTTCTTTTCTTCTATCCTGGCCTCTGGCATATCTGTGTTGACATCCAGATGCTATGCATACTATATTTGACTTACTCTCATTAATTTGATATAGACCGGAGTAAACTAATGGTTTTTCTGCTTTGAGATTTGAAAAATAACGTAAGTCAAAATATTCTAAATCTTTAAAAACTTTTGATTCTGTTATATCTATATGAGCTGTTTCCATCTTTTTGTTAAGGTATTTAGTAATATGCTTTGGAAAAATAGCAGTAGCTTTTTCACCAGTTTTTAATAATAGTACTTTTGCTCCTTTATTTACATTGTCTAAAATTAATTTAGCTTTTTTAGCATCAAATTCTTTAACTTCAGATAAACCAGAGACAATATAAATATCTGCTTTTTTGCTGAAGGCCTCCTTTAAGTTATTTACTTTTTTATATTTATAATTCAACATATCTAAAACAGGTATTGTATTATTATCAAAATCTACGACAATAATTTTTTTAGAATTATGTAAAGGTTTTACCCAAGATTTTTTTGCTATGAGAAGATTATATTCATTTTTAGCAACAACTTTTCTATTTTGTTTTAAATACAGTTTTAGTTTACCATCTAATCTATTTCCTGAAAAATTTTCAGGCAAAATTATATTTGGAGTTAACCATTTACGTGAATAGTGAGCAATTTTAGGAATAGAATATTCTCCAGAAGAAACAATTCTATTATCTTCGTAAGTGATCTCCCATTCTAAAATAGATGCCTCTAAATCTTCTCCATTTAATTTATCATTAACGATACAAAAACGTGTAGGTAATTTATCTCCAGTAAAATAATGTCTACCCCATAATTCAGCACTGACCAATATTGGGTTTAAGGAGTTTTTCATCCTGTAATACGTTGGATATGGTTTCACTTTTTCTGCATCATACACATTCTGAAACCATGTGATGCTTGAGAAATTATGCATACCAGCTAATTTATCATGCGTTCTTCTAACAGCTTCTACTAATTCTGAAGTTAAAAAAGCATTATTTTCTAAACTGTAGGAAGGGTTTCCAAAAGGATACGCTTGATTTCCTATATGGGTTTGTGTATTTTGATGTTGCCATAAATAAGAACGTGTATGGTGTCCAGTTTCCGTATTTGGATATCCCGAAGACCATTCTTGCGAAATTAAAGGGCGTCCATTCGTTTTTCTGTTTAGAAGTTGTTTTTTGTCAAATACATCAAATACTGAGGTATTATACCATCCTTGATAATTATGACCATCATCAATATCTCCATCATCGTATTTTTGAAAAAAGTTCTCGTTAGGGTTATTCTTAACTGCTTTTCTAGTATACCCTGAATCAAAAGATATTGGACGAGTTGGGTCTGCAATACGCATTTGCTTTACCACATCAGATACAATTTGCATTTTCTGTTCCATTTTAGATAATTTATCTTTTTTGTGAGTAAAGTTCATTTCATTATTAATTGTCCAATATAATAAAGATGGGTGATTTCGATATTTTTTCATTAATCGAATCCATTCATTAGACCAAATATTCAATAGTTCCTTTTTAGGTATGGATTCTTCTCCAATCCCTATCATAAGCCAAGGCCAAGTGCCTTCATAACTTATTCCTACCCCTTGTTCGTCTGCTGCTTTTAGCCAAACTTCGCTATATGGTATTGTATGACTTCTAGTTACTGCAATATTTCCATCATGATACATTTGAAGCGTTTTGTTTGCCAAATCTGCATCATTAATACCTAGCGCATGGGGCGTATGATTCGCACCTCGTAGCCAATATTGTTTTCCATTCAAATAGAAATAGTCTCCTTTAGTTTCAAATGTTCTAAATCCAGATTGAATTGTTTCTGAATCTAATAATTTATTAGTTTTGGATTCTTTTAAATTAAAATTAAAACTATATAAATTAGGGGTTTCAGGAGACCATAATTTGGGATTTAGATTATTAATTTCAAAAGTGACTGTTTTATACTCACCCTCTTTTAGTATGATTTTTTTTATTGATTCCCTTTCAATTAAAATATCATCTGTCCCCTTTTCTTTTATAGACGTATTTAAATTAAATATCTTTTTTAATTTACTTGTATTTCTTAGTTGTATTTCAAAACGTGCTCCAGTCAAATTTGGTTTAATATAAGTATCTACAATCTTTACAGGATTTGTAATTATTAA
Source organism: Polaribacter sp. Hel1_33_78 (assembly GCF_900106075.1). Lineage (NCBI taxonomy): Bacteria > Pseudomonadati > Bacteroidota > Flavobacteriia > Flavobacteriales > Flavobacteriaceae > Polaribacter > Polaribacter sp. Hel1_33_78. The sequence goes on along the minus strand of NZ_LT629794.1, from coordinate 1,277,415 downwards.
CTTCACTGGTTGCCAAATACCTACGGGTTCATCACGGAAAAAACCGTGAGGTATATCTTTTAGCATTTGGTTTGTTACCTCTACAGTAACGGCTATTGTAGCAATTTCATTAGCATTTTTAATATCTTTAGTATAATCCTTCATTACCTTAACGGCAATTAAATTACTACCTGGTTTAAGGAATTTAGTAATATCTAATTTAATTTCGCCAAACATGCCTTTGTTGTTTCCCGCAAGTTTGCCATTAACATAAACCTCTGCCATTTTTGAAACAGCATCAAAATTTAGTTCTATATTTTTATCATTCAATGAATCTGGCAAATCAACCCATTGCCTATACCATCCAATATTTGTTTTTTTATAATCGAAAGTGTAGTTTTCACAACGGTCAGTTTCTTTTTGAAAATAAGTATCAGAAGCCCCTTTTTGGTGTTCTTCATCCATAAAAGTTTCACCATGTAACCATATACGAGAAGGGTTCCAAAAATTTGGCACTTCCAAAATATGCCAATCGTCATCAGATGAATTAGCGTCAATTGCTTGTTCTCTATTTATTAACTCATGATCTGGTTTAAACAACCAATTGCCATCTAAAGAAATTGTTGTTCGTATTGGGTTTATATGAGAAATTTTTACTTTTTTATATTGTTTTCTTTCTTTTATTCGCTTTTCAACTTTCTGCTTAGGGGTTAAATAGTAAGAGTATTCTTTAGACTTAATAGGATCCATGTAAGTATCTGAAAGCCTTGTAACTTCCAAATTTCTAAATTCATTCTTTATCCAAGCACCACCAAGCACTACTTTTCCTTTAGTTAAAATATCTCCTTTATCATCAATTACATCAATTCTTGGAGTGTTTTCATTATTTATAAAAACTCTAAAACGATTTTTACATACTTCTATTTTAAAAGCATACCACACCCCTAAAGTTGGGTTAAAATCTAAGTTTCTAATTCCCAAAAATCGATCATCCCCCATAAGCCCCATGCGAGCTATTTCAATATCATTTTGAAACCCTCCTTTAAAACCAACTAAATAACGGTTGTTTCTTCCTTGTTCTCTAAAACCAAACCATATTTGTACTTGTTCTTCAGTTTTTGGGGTTCTTGCCTCAAAACTAATCGTATAATTTTCCCATTCCGCGCTCCCAATAGAAGCATAGGAGTCACGTGTTGCAAGAACGCCATCTTGCACTTTACATAGACCTTTACCTACTTTAGTAAATTGTGGTTTTGAAATACTAAAAGAGTCTTTAGAGAGTAACCTATCTTGGGCATTTAAAGGGTTCAAAAAAAGAGTCGATAAAAAACTAAAAAGAACTAAAGCGGATCTAGAATTAGATGATAAAACAAATGGACTAAAATGAAACATATCACTTTTTATTAATTATTACTTGAATTTAAATTTTACTTTATTTAAAAAGTATTTATTGATACCTATTTGTATTTTTTTAGACTCAAAGAAAAAGGAGCGTTTTGCTTTTTACTTCCCCAACTTTTATTTGGAGTATTAGATACCTCAAATTCTAAAAAACCTCCTTTTTGAATGTCGCTACATTTAATAAAACTGTTTTGGTAATCAGAATTATTTAAACTTGCAGACTGAATATAAAAGTTATTTTTTGAATTGTTTTTTGCTTCAATTATAAAGGTATTTCCGTTTCTTAAATGTAATGTTGCTTTTTTAAACAAGGGACTTCCTATAATAAATTCATCAGTTGCAGGAGTTACAGAATAAAAACCTAAAGCACTAAAAACGTACCAAGCAGAAGTTTGTCCATTATCTTCATCACCACAATAACCATCTGGAGTTGGTGTGTATAGTTTGGTTAAAACTTTTCTGATTTTATCTTGGGCTTTGAATGGAACACCTGCATAATTATAGAGGTAAATCATATGTTGTATGGGTTGATTTCCGTGTGCATAATTGCCCATATTTGCAACCTCCATTTCTCTAATTTCGTGAATTACCTTTCCGTAATAGGATGCATCATATTTTGGTGGCATTGTAAAAACACCATCTAATTGTTTGATGAAATTTTCTTTTCCGCCCATTAAATTAATCAATCCATCTATATCTTGAAAAACAGACCAAGTATAATGTAAACTATTTCCTTCTGTAAAAGCACCACCCCATTTTAAAGGATCAAAAGGACTTTGAAAAGTACCATCTTCATTTTTACCACGCATTAAATTTGTTAATGGATCAAATACATTTTTATAACGATGCGATTGCTCATAATACTTTTTTGCAATAGCATCTTTTCCCATTTTTTCTGCCATTTGCCCAATCGTAAAATCGGCATAAGCATATTCTAATGTTTTGGCAGCATTTTCTCTAATATTTACATCAAAAGGTACATAGCCTAAAGTATTGTAATAATGTAACCCTTCTCTGCCTACAGACCTTACTGGTCTTCCTTCTTCTACAGTTGCGTTTTTAAGAATGGCTTCAAATAAAATTTCTGCAGTTTTTTCATTTTTAATGTTTCCTTTTAAATAAGCGTCTGCAATAATAGGTGCAGAATTAGAACCAATCATAACAGCTCTATGTCCAGGACTTGCCCATTCTGGTAACCACCCAGATTCTTTATAGGTGTTTGCCAAACCTTCCATAATTTTATTATTCTGCTCTGGATACATCATATTAAAAAATGGAAAAACAGCCCTAAAGGTGTCCCAAAAACCATTGTCTGTAAACATATAACCAGGTACAACTTTTCCATTGTATGGACTGTAATGCATCATTTTATTGTCTGCATCAAACTCATAAAATGTTCTTGGAAATAGTAAGACTCTGTATAAACAAGAATAAAAAGTTTTGATGTTATTAATATTATCATCTTCAATTTTAATTCTACTCAACTCCTCTTCCCAAGCATTTTTTGCTTTCTCTTTTGTTTCATCAAAAGAATCTTTTCCAATTTCTCTATCTAAATTTATTTTTGCTTGCTCTAGACTTATAAAAGACGATGCTACTTTTACGTTTACAACTTCTCCTTTTTTGGTTTTAAAACCAATGATTGCTCCAACGTGTTTTCCTTCGCTATTTAAGTTGTTTTTTTGAAGTATCCAATTGTCTTTCCAAGTGTGGGTCATTTCAAAATCTTTATCAAATTCTGCTACAAAATAATTATGAAAATTCTCTGGCACACCGCCTCTATTGTTTCTGCAATAGCCAATAATTTTACGCTCTTTCGGTAAAATTTTAACCATAGAACCTTTGAAAAAAGCATCTAACATAATGTATGAAGAATCTGCCTCTGGAAAGGTAAATTTAAAATGTACTGCTCTAGAAGTTGGAGCAACTTCTGCAGTAACATCATATTCTGCTAAATAAACACTATAATGATAAGGTGTAACAGTTTCTGCCTTGTGCGAAAACCAAGAAGCTCTTTCATCTTCTTGATACTTTAATTCACCTGTAACTGCCATAAAAGAAAATGCAGCATAATCATTTAACCAAGGACTTGGCTGATGTGTTTGTTTGATTCCTCTAATTTTATCATCATCATAATTATAAGCCCAACCATTTCCCATTTCTGCAGTCATTGGTGTCCAAAAGTTCATTCCCCAAGGTTTAGCTATTGCAGGATACGTGTTTCCATTAGACATACTTTTTTTAGAATCTGTACCCATTAAAGGATTTACATAATCTACTAAAAAAGTCTTGTCTTTTGAGTTTGTTGTTTGTCCTTGAGTATTACAGGATGCGAAAAAAATGGCAGCAAGTGTACTTACAACAAGTAATGATTTGAAATTATTTTTTGTTTTAGTCATAATCTAATTTTTAAAACGTAACAAGAACAGTTGTGGGTTTTGATATTTTTGCGGTGACTATATTGTCTTTATAAATCCAACTGGTAACACCTGCAACCACTTTTGGCTTTTTAGTAAGATAAAAATCTACTTCTGCATTTTGAAATACATTTTCTATAGTGGCTTTTATTGATCTGTTTTTTGATTGATAAGGCACTAATTTGATGTTTTCTGCATAGCGAACTCTATGTAAATAAGGGCCTATATTTTTTTGAAGTGGAGAGATAATAATCTCTAATTTATCCGAAATATGGTTTCTTATTTTGCCTATTTTAATATGATTATCTAAATACGTTACTGTGGCATTTCTGACTTGCCATTTCATATTTGAATGACGAACTAAATAGGTAACTCTTTTGTTTCCTGATGTTGAAATTTGATTGACACTTCTTGTTTCTAAAGGTTTCTCTAAATCAATCTTTTTAATATCCCCTTTTGCCAAAACACCAAAGGTTTGGTAGCTTTTTGTATCAATAATTACACCAGCATCTAATGTATTTAAAGAAGTATGTTCTTGTTCTAATTTTAGATAGATAATATCTACATCTGTATTCATCCCAGTAAAAGAAGCTTCTACAGCGATGTTTACTAAATTATCGCTTTCTGGATTGCTATAAATCGTATCAAATTCTGGCAAGTTTGGCACATCTAATAAACAATCGAATTGTTGTCTTCCATCACCTAAAATGATTTGATCTGACTGTACAATTCTTAATTTTCGTCCATTTAGATCATAAATATGCAAACGAAACCATAAACGCTGTGTGCCTTTGATTCCTTTTACATCTAAGTCGATACTCGCTTTGTACTTTTGACCCAATGGACATCTATAATATGAATATTTATCATAATTATCTGATGGCATTGTTAAGGTAGTCCACCAGTTATCATTTGCTTTTAAACGAATTCCTGGATTTGCATATTCAAAACCAGCATTTCCGTGATTCACTTTTGCAGCAAACAAAATTTTATCTAATCCATGATACGCTTTTCGTTCTGTGTATTTTGTCATTGCGTGATCATCGTTAATAACCGCATTTTCACAACCTGTTAAAAATAATTCTGATTTGGTATTTTCACCAAAGTGATGATGATATGCAGGAATACGTTCGCCATTTACTGCTCCACCAACTCCATAACTGTAAGCGAAATCTGCTTTGTTATCAAATGTAGTTTTTACATCAAGTGTTTGACTTAAAGACACATCAAAAGAATCTAAAAACATATCTTTTTCTGCGGAATAACATTTTACAGTTAGCATCTCTTTTGTGATTTCAAAATAAACACCTCCTATACCATATTTACCTCTACTAGGATCAAAACCACCAATTCTTCCATTAGAAACGAATAACATATCATCTCTATTTATGACTTCAAAATTATGATTATGTCCGTGCATCCAAGCAATAATATTTTTATTTTTCTTAAAAATATCGACCATTTTATCACTATCCATTACACCTCTATACCCATTTTCATTTCCTATTGTTGTGCCAATAATATTATTGTGAGATAACATTACAATGGTTTTGTCTTTGTTTATTGCCAAATCTAAATCCAACCAATCCCAAGCTTCTTCTGTAATATAGGTAGCTCTAATCAGTTGTGGGAAAGAGATAAAATGAATGCCTTGCATATCAAAACTATAATAGGGTCTGCAGGTATTACTCCCCATAATATTTGAACGCATTTCTGGATCATCATCTTCATTTGAGCGTAATTCGTGATTCCCAATTACGTAATAAAAAGGAAGTTGGCCACAGCCACCTTGTATAATATCTACCCAATCTTTTCGGGCTTTGTGTGGGTTTGCATTGTTATGATGATCGTTATGATGAGCATCCCCAGTATCTAAAAAAATATCTAAATCTGGAAATTTATTCAAAATATTTTTTACAGCTGCTGCTTGCTCTTCAATGGTGGGTTGCATTTTATGTGCCCAACCAAAATGCGAATCGGAAACTATAAATCCTTTAAAAATTTCTTTTTTAGTATTGTAACTATTTGCGGTTGCGAATATTCTTGGAGATATAAATGCAGCAGCAGATAGTACCGCAGTTCTTTTAATAAAATTTCGTCTTTGCATCTTCTATTTTTAGTAACACAATAATAAGAGTCCTCATTAATAAAGCACTAATAAAACATTAACCTTTATTACTTAATAAAGTAATTTAAGTACTACAATATAAAGTATCTATGGTTATGTGTAAAAAATGAAACATAACTCTTGATTTTAAATTAATGAATCATATCAAAGAACGTATAGTATTTATCTTCGGATATTTTTTTTGCTAAAAAGCAGAGTTCTACCAAATGATAATCTCCCCACATACTAGATTCGTTTTGTGGAACTTTACTTCCTTTAGGTACATTATCCCATCCATTTGGCCAATGATAAACAGAATGTTTTAGGATACCTTGATGTGTTGGTTCTGTTGCCAAATAATCATCAGACAATAAAGTTTGTAAGACTCCTAAACCTGCTTGCATATACTTTTTTGAAGCTTTTGCTTCTGTTTCTTTTAAAAGATGAGAAAGTCTTAAAAGTCCTTGAGCCCCAATTGCTGCTGCAGAACTATCTATCGGTTCATAAGAGTTATTAATCTCTGCTTCTCTTTCGCTATAGTTTCCTAGTTTATTGATGTTTGGCGCGCCAGTATCCCAATAAGGAATTCCGTTTGATGAAGTATATTTTATATAAAAATCGCAAGTTGCTTTTGCGGCTTTTAAAAGTGTTGCTTTTACATCTTCAAGACCTTCAAAAGAAAGTTTCTCGCTTTCTAAAAATTCTAAAAATTCAGAAAAACCTACCATTGCCCAAGCCAAACCTCTAGTCCAAGTTGTAAAACCAGAAAAACCTTGTTGTGAATTTGGACAACGATACTTACCATCATTTGTATTAAAAATAGATTCGTGTGCAACACGCCCCCATTCATCATAAATATCTCTACCTTCTCCATAAAAAACAGCATATTTTGCCGTTGTTAAGGCGTGTTCAATTGCACGTTGTAAAAGATCTATTTTTGTATCGTTTTCATCTAGCGAACGATGTTTTAATTTATGACCCGCAAGAACTATTCTTGCAGTACGAATGGTATCTATAAACAAGGAATGTGGTCCATTAAAAGAATAGATAAAACCACCCTCTTTTGTGTTTGTCCATCTTTTAGCCTGCACAGAAGCGGACATACTTAATGCCAGTTTATAGTACTCTTTTTCTTCTTTGCTGGCATCAAACAAATTTTGATTTGCCATACGTAGCAGGTTTCCATAGGTACTTAAATTATTAAAACCATGATCGTGTACACCAAAATGACTTAAATGATGTGCCATATTATTAAAAGTGTTTTCTTTTCCGATTTTTAATAACTCTTTATTTGAAGTTGCTTCTGCAATTAATAATGTAATTCCATACTGAAAACCTTGCGTCCATTCTGTCCAACCTCTTGTTGTATATTTTCCATGTACCGTAAAAACAGGAGAACCTTGGTTTGTATCATATTCTTTTTGTAACAGCAACGCTTTTTCAGTCGCTAGCTTCCAAAAAGTATCTAAAGGTTTTTTTAAATCTTGAATATTTATATCACTTAGTATCATAAATTCTGTTATTCTTTGGTTTTTATTAGGAAGAAATTTTTACCGCTAATACATCAAAATTTATATCAGATCCATAAGTAGTTCTGGTAGCATCCATTAATGCAGATTTTGCCATCGCATACACTTGAGGTTTTATTTCTAGCAAATTATTTGTGAAAATATGCAGTTCTTCTTTTGTAGAAATTTTTGTAATTAATCCTATTTGTAGTGCTGAATTTGCATCAATTTTTTCTGAAAGAAGAATTATTCTTTTTGCATTTGCTTCTCCAACCAAACGTCTAATTCTCGTCATTCCTCCCCAACCAGGAAGCCATCCATTAGAAACTTCTGGAGTACTTAAAATGGCATTTTTAGATGCCAATCTAAAATCGCAAGCCAAAGCCAATTCTAACCCTCCACCCATTGCATAGCCATTAATATAAGCTATTGTTGGTTTGCTAATCGTTTCAATATTGTTATTAATACCATTTCCAAATTCTATCCAACGTGTAATTTCAATGCCTTTTAAAGCTTTGAATTCTTTAATATTTGCACCCGACGAAAACGCTTTTTCGCCAGCACCTGTAATTACGATTACTTTAACGTCATCACTTTTTCTTGCAAAATTAACAGCATCATTCAATCCTTCTAACATTTCAAAACCCATACAATTCATTTTTGTTGGATAGTTTAACGTAATTGTAAAAACGCCATTGTGTAAGGATGATAAAATTAAATCTGTCATACTACTACTTTTTCTTGTCATAATTCTAGTTTGCAATGTTTGAAGATGTTGGAATCAAAATAAGAAAGTGGTTTATTCATGATAGGCTCAAAGTCCATCATCTCTAAAATGTCTTTTTGTAAATCTACTCCTGGTGCAATTTCTTTCAGAAATAATCCTTCTTTTGTTAATTGAAAAACGGCTCTTTCCGTTATATACAACACTTCTTGATTATTTTCTAAAGCATATTCACTAGAAAAAGTAATTTGTTCTACTTTATTTATAAATTTAGTAAACTTACCAGAATTGCTTATTTCTAATCCATTTGGTGTAATTTCTTGTTGCGATTTTACAGCAAACGACCCACAGAAAACAACCTTTTTAGCGTTCTGTGAAATATCAATAAAACCTCCACAACCTGTTAAAATGTTTCCAAATCTGCTAGAATTCACATTGCCAAATTGATCTATTTGAGCAAATCCTAAATAAGCAATATCCAAACCGCCACCTTGAAAAAAATCAAACTGATAACCATCATCTAAAATAGCTGTTGGATTATACATCGCGCCAAAATTTAATCCTGATGTTGGTATACCACCTGTAGAACCTTGCTCTATCATAAAGATTAATTTATCTGCAATGCCTTCTTCTTGGGCTACAATTGGAACGCCATCAGACATACCGTAACCCAAATTAACAAACATATTTTCTTTTAATTCTAGAGAAGCTCTACGCATAATAATGCGCTTTAAACCTGTTAAATTTAAATCATCAGAGGTATATTGTTCTTTTCTATCCACTAAAGCTTTATCAAAAGCAGAAATAAAAGTCATTCCTTGCGTTTTGTCTTGCACCACATAGTCGATAAATACTCCAGGCACTTTTATAGTACCTGGAATACAATTATTAGTGTTGATGTTCTTCACTTGCACAATTACAATTCCGCCATTTACTTTTGCTGCTTGCGCAATTGATAGCATTGAAAAAGAACCTACCTCCTCTTCCATAGTTAAATTACCTTCACTGTCAATAGAAGTGCCTCTAATAATGGCAACATCTACATTTACTGAAGGATAAAAAAGATAATCTGAACCTTTTATCATTAAGTGAGAAACAAAATTTTCTGTTGTAATCGCATTAATTTTACCGCCTTCTTCATTAGGATCTACAAATGTTTTTAAGCCAACTTTTGTAATAACACCTGGTTTTTTTGAAGCAGAAGCTCTCATTAAGTGACTTAATACTCCTTGAGGTAAATTATAGCCTTTTATCTTATTTTCTTTTGCTAAAGCAGACATTTTTGGTGCATTTCCCCAAAAACCGCCAATATTTGTATCTATTAAACCTTCAAAAGCAATATGGTTTAATCCTCTTGTATCATTATCGCCAATACCACAGGGATGAATGGTTTTTAAGTTTTTAGGTGAATTTGTCTCTACAAAACGTTTTCCTAAATGTTCCATCACTTTATCAGGAACTGCATGACCAGCACCTGCACCACCAAAAACCACCGTATCATTATCTTTAATATAAGATACAGCCTCTTCTGCACTTACAATTTGAAACTTTTTATTTCTCATTTACTTCCCTTTTTAAACCCAGCTTCCGTTAGAAACTTCTGTTTTAATCATTACTGATTTAGTTTCCATAAATTCATCAATAGCACCTGGACCTAACTCTCTACCAATTCCACTTTGTTTAAAACCTCCAAAAGGAATTTCAGGATTACCAGACATCCAATTATTAACCCAAACTGTACCTGCATCAATCTCTCTAGTCATAATTATTGCAGTATCTAGATCTTTTGTCCAGACACCAGCAGACAACCCAAACTGTGTACTATTTGCAATTTCTATGGCTTCTTTTCTTGTTTTAAAAGTTAGTATAGAAAGTACTGGTCCAAAAATTTCTTCGCAAGCAATTTCCATTTCCGGTTTTACATTCGTAAATATTGTTGGTTCAAAATAATTGCCATTATTTATGGTTATTTGATTTCCTCCCAACAATAGTTTTGCTCCTTGAGCAGTTCCAGAATCTACATACTTTTTAATTTTATCTAGTTGCATTTTGTTGATGATTGCCCCAAATTTCACACTTGGATCTAAGGGATCGCCCAGTTTTACTTTTTTAGAATGCGCTACTACTTTTTCTTGAAATTCTTCAACAACATCTTCATGAATAATAATTCTACTTCCACTATTACAACATTCTCCCATATTAAAATAAACACCAAATACAACAGCATCTATAAGCGCGTCTATATTTGCGTCAGGAAAAATAATTTGAGGGTTTTTTCCACCCAATTCTAGGGCTACTTTTTTAAGATTCCCAGATGCAGCTCTCATAATATGTTTTCCAACATCTGTACTTCCTGTAAAAGTGATCATATCTACATTATTGCTTTCAGAAAGCGTCATTCCAACTGGATCACCATAACCAGCAAGAATATTTACAACACCATCTGGCAAACCTGCTTCCTTTAAAATACCTCCCAATAACAATGTTGTTCCAGGAGTCATTTCTGATGGTTTTATAACAGCGGTGCAACCTGCAGCCAGTGCAATTGGTAGTTTTTGAGAAATAATTAGCAAAGGAAAATTCCAAGGTGTTATCATAGCAACTACACCAATTGGTACTTTTTGCAACATCACTGTCATATCTTTTCCAAGATTTGTATTTACATCTCCAGCTATATGTCTTGCTAAAGTTGCGGCATAACCCCAAATACCTGCTGCCCATTCCATTTCATTTAATGACTGACTAATCGGTTTTCCTGATTCTAAAGTTTCTATTAAAGCTAATTCGTGAGCTCTTTCTTTTATAATCGAAGCTGCTTTTCTGATTATTTTTTCACGACCTGAACCTGACATATCTGACCAATAATTGCTTTTAAAAGCTTTTTTGGCAACAGAAATAGCTTGTTCTGTGTCTTGTTTATTACTTAATTGATAAGTTCCTATTAAATTTCCGTGAGCAGGACTTTTTCTCTCAAAAATTTCATTACTTAATGAATTTATATATTCACCATTTATGAAGTTTTGGTACTCAAATGGTTTATTTGGTAGTTTGTATTCGCTCATTTTTTTTTAAATATTTATCAAATGTAATTAAAATATATTACACGTGTAATATATTTTGTAGCTTAGCCAAAAATCATATTAAATTGTTCCGTGAAAATAAATCAAAAATATATAGCAGATTTACTTAATATTTCTAGAGTTACTGTAACCAAAGCTCTACAAAATCATCCTGATATTGCTCTAAGCACAAGAGAAAAAGTAAAGAAAGTTGCAGACGAATTAGGCTATATACCCAATATTGTAGGTAGAAGTTTATCCACAAAAAAAACAAATACTATTGGAGTAATTGTGCCAAAAATAAATCATTCTTTCTTTTCTACAATAATAGAAGAATTATACAGTAATGCTAAAAAAGTTGGTTACAACATTATATTAATGGTATCATTTGAAAATGAAGAGGCTGAATTGGATAATGTAAAATCTTTACTTTCTATGAATGTTGATGGAATTATCATTGATTCTGTAGCTACTTCTCAAAAACACAAAGTACATAAATTATTAAATAAGCATAACAAATCTTTTATATATTTAGATCGAAAACCTGTTTCTTTAAAAAATGCTATTGGTGTATTTTTTGATGATGAGAATTTATCATATCAGCTTGCAAAAGAGATTATTAATAAAGGGTTTACAAAGCTGATGTTTATCAGCGGAAATCAAGAAATCAGTATCAGTGAGCAACGATTAAATGGTTTTAATAAAGCAGTAAAAGAAGCTCATATTTCTGTTCCTGAAGAATGGTGTCTAGTTACAAAATTAGATAAAACTAATGCAGAAAAAGATTTTACTACTTTTCTTGAAAACTACAACAATTTACCAGAGGTAGTTATTTGCGCTAATGATTCTATTGCGATAGGAGTTTACAATGCTTGTGAAAAATTTGATTTGAAAATTCCAGATGATATTGCTGTTAGTGGTTTTGGACATGTAAAAATTTCAAGCCTCTTAAACCCTCCCTTAACCACTGTGAAATTGAATTTAAAAAAAGCTGCAGAAAAAGCTTTAGAAAATTTACTACTTCTTATTAATAATAAACCCATTACAGAAAACACATTAATAGAAGGTAAGATTATTTTTAGAGAAAGTACAGAAAAAAAATAAGCACATATATGAAAACCTCAAAACTATTTTTTACAGTCTTATTTTTAACACAAACTTTTGTTATAGATGCTCAAAACTCATTTACCACAAGTGGAAGTGAAGATATAGATAGAGTTCGTAAAGAAATTGTTATCAATTCAACAACCAAAGAAAATTTTAGAGAACATTCTGTTTTGATGTATATGTGGGTAGGAACATTGCAACATTTAGGTGCAGATTTACGTTCATTTTATGATATTGATAAAAAATATTATCAGCTAGAAAACCAAGTAAATAGAAAAAAAGGAAAAGAAAAAATAGAAGCAACTCAAAAAATGACTGTTTTAATTGATGCAGGTTTTGCAAAATTAGAAGAGATTCACAATGAGTATTTAAAAAATGGTTCAATTTTTAAACCTTTTGAAAGTGATGGAAAAGGATTTCCAAAAGGTGGAAATATGGATGCTGAATGGCCCATGTTTCAATCCAACAAACACAACAATGGATATTCAGAGGCACCAGGTCCAAAATATGGAAGAACTGCTTGGAAATTCCCCGTAGGTTTGGGTTGGTATGTGCGTCCAGTTATTGAAAATGGTAGTGTTTATGTAACTTCACCAGGAATGTACACTACGTGTTTTAAGCTAAGTTTAAAAACAGGGAAAATTCTTTGGAAATCAACACAAGAGCATCCTTTGTTTGGTATTTACAAATATCCTGCAATGATGTCAACACCTGTAATTCAAGGTGATAAAATAATTTTACGTGAGGTAAATAGTCACGGAGGAAATAAAGGACAAGCAAAAAACCTAGTGTATATTGATAAAAACACAGGTAAAACCATCTCAAAATCTTATGCAGGTCATGTAGATTATAGAACGCAAAATGCACCTGTTGCAAGTAATGACGATTATGTGGTTTATCCTTTTGGAGTTTCAGATATTTACCAATATCCGCCTGTTTGTCAAAATTTTAATAGATTAATTTGTAAAGATAAAAATAATAAAAAACAAATGTGGGATTTTAATGTAGGTGATATTGATGCACTTGCAGAACCTGTTTTGTCTAAATATCAAGTTTTTCAAGGCACTACTGAAGGTTATTTATACGCTTTAAACTTAAAGCCTGGTGTTTCGGGTCAAAAAAACTTTAACAACGAACAAGCAACCAATGAAAAAAAATTAATTGCTTGGAATTTTAAAGCTGAAGGTGCTATAAATACAAAAGTATTATTGGACGATGGAAAAGTGTATTTTGGCGCAAATGATGGTGTTATCTATTGTTTAAATGAAGTTGATGGAAAATTACTTTGGTCTAAAAAAGTAAACAAAATTGAAAAAAGAGCGCGTAAACATTTTACAAATCCGTTAATTGATAATGGCGTTTTATTCATAGGTTCTGCAAATAAAAATGCATACGCAATTGATGTAAATACAGGTGATATTCTTTGGAAAAAAGAAACAAAAGATTGGATAAGAGCAAAACCAGTTGCTACTAAAAAGCACATTTATTTCGCTGATGTACAAGGAAATATTTACAAGTATAAGAAAAACGGAAAACAAGTTTGGTGCAAGCAAATTAGCACGCATCCTATTTTTGCAGATTTAACAATTTCTGAAGATAAAATTGTTTTAAACGACAGTAATTTATTAACGTTTTGCTTGAATTTAGACGGAAAAGTAATTTGGAAACACAGCATTTTATCAGCTTATTGGAACAACGAAGGAGAACGTATTTTTACGGATGTACTTTCTGGTGGCACCTATTATCAATCTAAACCTACAGCAGCAAATAATAAATTATTTTTTGGAAATCCTGCTGGTTTTTTATATGCTGTTGATGCTGATACAGGCAAAGAAAAATGGAAATTTGAAATGGGAGGAGCCATTTCAGTTGGGCCTGCAATTATGGACGGAAAAGTATATGTCGGTCAACAAGGAGGAGAACGCTTCTTCTATTGTTTAGATGCAGAAACTGGCGAAGTGGTTTGGAAGCAAACTGTTCCAGGTGGATGGGTTTGGGGTTCTGCAACAGTAGATGACGGCTTAGTTTACGTGCCCACAGTTAATGGTTATGCAGTTTGTTTAGACGGGAAAACCGGCCATATTGTTTGGATGTACCCAACTGCAAAATCAGTTCCTGCAGAACCTGCTATTGATGGGGATATTGTCTATTTTGGATCTTGGAGTAGATCTTTATACGCCTTCAATAAAAAAACTGGAAAAATTATATGGAAAGCCAATGGTGTTGGTTTAGATTCTGGTACCCTTATCTCTCAAGACGGTAAAATTTATTTGCCTCATCACAGTAATATTTTTATGAGTTTTAACTCTAAAACTGGTGAAATTTTAACTGAAGGAAACACAAATGAAAGTGATAAAGGAAAGTATACAAATTTTAATGCAAGCCCGGCTTTTCATAACGGAAAAGGCTTTTTTACAGCAAGAGTTGGTATTGGTTTAAAAGGAGTTCCTTTAACCTCAAAAGTGTATAGCGTATATGCAAAAACAGCCAAAGTAAATTGGACATTTCCTGATGGAGGAGGTTTATCTGCACCTGCTTTAGCTAATGGACGACTGTATATTGGTTCTGGAAACTATCCGTATTTGTACTGTTTAGATCAAGAAACAGGAAAATTATTATGGAATTATAAAATGGGAACTCGTATTGAAGAATCTACCCTTTGTATTTATAGAGATAAAGTGTTTGCGCTTGCTGGTGATGGATATGTGCACGCTGTAGAATAAGCAATTTATTTTTTATTTAATTGCATGTAAATATCCATCAGAAGACATAATACATGCGCTTCCTTTACATAAATCTAGTGTAGATTTTTCTACCTTATTAACCATTATATATTTACACTTTATGTTGGTTTTGCCATGTTAAAGGTTCGAGTCTGATGATAATAATAATTATTTTAATGTTGGTAAGTTATATTCCAGAAATATCAATGTTTTAACAAGATTATTTAATTTATAAATTTAAAATCTAATTATTTTTAATATGAAAAAAGTAGTAACATTTGGGGAAATCATGTTGCGCTTAGCTCCTCAAGGATTTTTAAGATTTTCGCAAGCGTCAAGTTTTGATGTCATATACGGAGGAGGAGAGTCTAATGTAGCAGTTTCACTAGCAAACTATGGAGTAGATGTAGATTTTGTAACACGTTTACCGAAAAATGATATCGGTGAAAGTGCAATGATGGAAATGCGTAAAAGAGGCGTTGGGGTTGATAAAATTATTTGGGGTGGCAATCGCCTCGGAATATATTTTTTAGAGAAAGGTGCTGTGTCTAGAGGATCTAAGGTGGTATATGACAGAGCACATTCTGCTATTGCTGAAATAGAATCAGGAATGATCGATTGGGATGCAGTTTTTGATGGTGTAGAATGGTTTCATTGGACAGGAATTACACCTGCGATATCTCAAGGAGCTGCAGATGTTTGTTTAGAAGCCGTTATAATTGCAAGCGCAAAAGGAATTACAATTTCTACAGATTTAAATTATAGAGCTAAACTTTGGAAGTATTGTGGTGATGCACATAGAGAAAAAATAATGACAGAAATTACATCTTATTGCGATATCATTTTAGGAAATGAAGAGGATGCAGAAAAGCATTTTGGTATTCATCCAGAAGGGTTAGATGTGCACAAACATGGACATGATATTAAAGCAGAAGCATTTTTATCTGTTTGTAAGCAAATGATAAAAAAATTCCCAAGCGCAAAAAAAGTAATTACAACATTAAGAGGTTCTATTTCTGCATCTCATAATACTTGGGCTGGTGTTTTATACGATGGAAAAAAAATGTTCTATACTCGCCAATATCAAATTACAGATATTGTGGATAGAGTTGGAGGAGGAGATTCTTTTATGGGAGGTTTAATATATGGATTACTTAAATATCCAGAAGATAACCAAAATGCACTTGATTTTGCAGTAGCAGCCTCTTGTTTAAAGCATACCATTAAAGGAGATGCCAACTTAGTAACGATTGAAGAAGTAGAAAAATTAATGGAAGGTGATGCCTCTGGACGCGTAGCACGATAAACAAAATACAATGGCAGAATACACACGAATAGAAGTAGCACAAGTGATGAAAAGTACAGGGTTAGTCCCATTATTTTTTCATAAAGATATAGAATTAAGTAAGAACATTTTAAAAGCTTGCTACGATGGAGGAGCCAGGTTATTGGAATTTACAGCACGAGGAGATTTTGCTCATGAGGTCTTTGGAGAACTTACCAAATATGTAATAAAGGAATTACCAGGAATGATATTAGGTGTTGGCTCTATAACCGATGCGGCAGCAGCATCTTTATATATGTCATTGGGTGCTAATTTTATTGTAACCCCCGTATTACGAGAGGATATTGCCATTGTTTGTAACCGCCGAAAAGTATTATGGTCTGCAGGTTGTGGCTCATTAACAGAAATAGCCCATGCAGAAGAATTGGGTTGTGAGATAGTAAAATTATTCCCGGGAGATACTTATGGGCCAAACTTCATAAAAGCTATTAAAGGTCCTCAACCTTGGACCAATATTATGCCAACAGGTGGCGTGTCAACAACAAAGGAAAATCTAAAAGGATGGTTTGATGCTGGTGTTACTTGTGTAGGTGTGGGGTCTAAACTGATTTCAAAGGACATTATCCAAAACAAAGATTTTGATAAACTAAAACAAATAGTTCAGGAAACATTACAAATCATTAAAATGCTTCAACCATTAGAAAAATAGTTAGCTGTTTATGGTCGTTGTTATTTTTTATTTAATAGCATGTAAATATCCATCAGAAGACATAATATATGCTCTTCCTTTATATAAAGCTGGTGCAGATTCTTCTACCTTATTACCCATTTTATATTTCCATTTTATGTTGGTTGTGCCATCAAAATTCCCTTCACTGTCAACACAGTAAAAATATGGGTCTGCAATATTTGAGAAATATACATTACCTTTTTCACCAATAACAGGACTGCTTAATCCTGCACCTAATTGTGTCCAATTCAAAT
Organism: Polaribacter sp. Hel1_33_78; assembly: GCF_900106075.1. Lineage (NCBI taxonomy): Bacteria > Pseudomonadati > Bacteroidota > Flavobacteriia > Flavobacteriales > Flavobacteriaceae > Polaribacter > Polaribacter sp. Hel1_33_78. The sequence goes on along the minus strand of NZ_LT629794.1, from coordinate 1,260,121 downwards.
CACCAGTTTTTGCATCTATACAATACACAACTGCTTCTATACAAACGCCACCTAAACCCAGACCATGCCAACAAGACATATACACTTTTCCATCGTGAACAGCTGGTGTAATATTAAAAATGTTATTACCATCTTTAAACTCCCAAATCAATTTCCCGGTTTTTAAATCGAGGCATTTATTTTTTAAATACACTTTGCCATCTTTTATGACAGCTACACCAGAATCTGTACCTCCTCCATTATATTTCCAAAGTAATTCTCCAGTTTTTTTATTAAACGCTTTTAAATAATCGTCCCAACTTCCAAAAATAACGATATTTCCTTCTACTGCTGGTTCACTACAAACTGAACGTGAAAATGGTTTTTTCCAAATCATAGCTCCAGTATTTGAATCTAAAGCCCAGGCATAACCATCTATTCCTGGGATATAAACCATATTATCAGAACAAGTAGCAGAACCCCAAACCCAATCTACATTTTGTTTCCAAATGAGTTTACCTGTTTTTGCATCCAAGCAGTAAAAATCATCTTCACCTCCTTGTTGACCTACATAAATTTTACCTTGATAATAAGTTGGTGCTCCAGAAATAGATGCTCCAATTTCATGTTTCCAAATTTCTTTTCCTGTTTTAGCATCTAAAGCATAAATAAACCTTGAGGGAGAACCTACAAAAACCATATCATCTGCGGCTGTTGGTTTAGATTGGTAATATGCACCTCCTGCAATTTGATCAGAAAATATTCTTGTATTATCTTTTACAAAACTATCTATGGTGCTAATTTTCCAAATTTTATCACCTTTTGTATTGTAACAATGCGTGTATAAATCAGAATCATTAATGACAATTTTATCATCTTTTATGCTTAAATCAGCAAAAATAGGATGATGACTAATTTGTATTTTAAACAATTCTTTGGATTTGTTTTTATGAAATTCTACACCATATAAAGTACCTTTCATTGTAGCAAAAAAGAATTTATTTTCTGATGCAACTGGAGCTGAACGAATCCAATCATCTGCCTTTTTATTGATTAAAACTTTACCAGTTTTAATATCAAAAACATAGAAATGTTTGTCTGCACTACCTACAGCTACTTTTCCGTTTGCAACATAAGGTGCAGAAAAATGCCTGAAAGCGTTAGTTTCAATTATATCTACTTTATGCTTCCAAATTAATTTACCAGTTCTTTTATTAAGGCAGTAAAAAACACCATCATTTGCCCCAAACAAAACAAAGTTTCCACTGGTAATTACTTTATCATTTATAGCTCCTTCTGCTCTAAACATCCAATTAGGCTTGGGCCTATTGTGCAATCTTTCATCAGCTTTCCAAGCATATAAATACCCTTCTACAGTTCCTTGATATGCCCAATTTTCTTTATCTAAATGAGGTTCTGAAAACGTGTAACCAATATACATTTCATATAACTTTTGACCTGTTTTTATATTCTTGGCGATCATCCTGTCAAAAGCTTGTGTTAAAGGGGGTGTTGTATGAATATCTTGCACACCAAAAGGGTAAACAACTACATCATTATTAGCAGTAAAAGGAGCATGACCAGCTCTATAATCTACATGACCAACTTCAATTTCTTTAGTAATTTTCCCTGTTTTTTTATCAACCAAAACCACGTCTTTTGTTGGGCCTTTGTTCCCTCTTGCACCCATTTCTCTATACATAATATAATTTTCTAAAATAACTGGACTTGACTGGTTATTAGGAGCGTGGTATAATTGATCACCCATAATTTCTATTTCTTGTTGGGTTTTCCAAATTGTTTTTCCTGTATTTAAATCTAAACAATACAACTTGGTTCTAATTCCTGGTGATGAAATATACACACGACTTCCTTCTATAGCTGGTTTTGATTCCCAAGCTAAACCAATAGGGAATTTCCAAGCTTTCTCACCTTTTGTTGGTCCAAAAGCACCTGTATAACCAGATAAACCCTCATTTCCTTTGTATGATGTCCAAGGAATTTCTTTTTGTTTGTTGTAGTTTAAAAGATTTAGATTACTGGTAAAATCTGTTGATTTTCGAGTATTAGCAATCACTTGATATTTTTCTAAAATAGCATAACCAGCATCAATAATTAAACAAACTTTTTGCATTTGCTTGTCTGAAAATTGTTGTGGTTTATTTCCACTCCAAAGATTATTCCATCTTGTTACTTTGTTTAACCTATTATCAATAGCAACATACTCTTTTAAAGGAATGCCTTGTTGTTGCAACATAGCAGCCCATAACTTCATTTTTATAGCTCTTAATTTAAAGGTTTTTCTTTGTGTAATATTAGAAGTTATTTCTTTTCGAATCTCATCTAATTCCAAATCACCACTCGAATTTTCAATAATTCCTTGAGCAGATATTTCTACAATAAGCAATAAAAATATAATTAGTTTAAAATTCTTCATTAACAAAAAAATTAATTTACTTTACCGTTTGCATAAGGCACAGGTTTTGATTTTTTACCCCATTTTGTAGGTTTAGCACACATTGTAAATTCTAATATCCCACCTCTAACAATATCTTCATGTTTAACCCATACCTCGTTATATGGTTGTCCATTTAACTGTACAGATTTAATATAGATATTTTTATCTCCATAATTTTTTACTCTTACACTAAATATTTTGCCATTTTCTAAATTTAAAGTTGCTTCTTCAACCAGAGGAGAACCAAATACATAAATTCCACCAGCAGGATTTACAGGATAAAAGCCTAAAGCACTAAACACATACCAAGCAGACATTTGGCCAGCATCTTCATTACCAATATATCCATCTGGTGCAGCTTTATAAAACTCTTTATCTATTTGATGAATTAGTTTTTGTGTTTTATGAGATTGTCCAACATAATTATACAAATACGCTACGTGATGACAAGGTTCATTTCCGTGAGCATAATCGCCAATAAAACCAGAAACATCACCAACTTTAGAATCTTGTTCTGGTAAAGTAAAAAGTTTGTCTAACTTTTTACTCATCGCTTTTTTGCCTCCTAATAAATCTGCTAAACCGTATACATCGTGGGGCACAAACCATAAATATTGCCACGCATTTCCTTCTGTATAATCTCTATCATGAAAATCTTCTCTGTGATACGCTCTTGGATTAAAAGGTTCTATAAATTTTTCATTATTGAGTTTTGCCCGAAAAAATTTAGAATTAGCATCCCAAACATTGTTAAAGGATTGTGCTCTTTTCAAAAAAGTATCTGTGGTTTTTTTATCACCTAATTTATCAGAAAATAAAGCTACAGCCCAATCATCATAAGCGTGTTCTAATGTTACAGAAACGCCTGTTCTTACCAAATCATTTGGATGGTATCCTTTTTTAAGATAGTGTTGTTGTCCATAATAAGATGGATAAATATTTCTGTGTGCTGTACTATCTATTCCGGGTTGATTGGCGCTTATTACCATTGATTTTAGTAAATCTTTTGCATCCTCTTTTATCAATCCTTTAGAATAGGCATCAGCAATAACAGGTAATGCATGTAAGCCAATCATACACGTATTTTCGTTTTGATACATAGACCACATAGGCAACATTTTACGTGGATTTTCTTTTTGAAAATTAAGCATTGTACTCACAATGTCTTTTGTTCTTTCTGGATGAATAATTGTAAAAAGTGGGTGTGCTGCTCTAAAAGTATCCCACAAAGAAAACATGGTGTAATGTGTAAAATCTTTGGTTTTATGAACCTCTTGATCCATACCCCTATATTCTCCATTTACATCATGGTTTATAGTAGGATGTATGTTATTATGATACAAAGCAGCATAAAATTTAGCTTCTATATCTGGCGTTGCTTTTACCACTATTTTATGGAGTTGTTGCTCCCATTTTTGACTAGCTTCTTTTTTAATTTTGGTAAAATTCCAATGAGGAATTTCAGTTTCTAAATTCTCTAAAGCATTTTTCATTGATACAGAAGAAATTGCAATTTTTACCATTATTTCTTCATTCTCTTCAGTCTTAAAATTGAAAAATGTTTTAATTTTTGGAGCAGAATAATCTACCATATCCCAAAGGAATTTTTTCTTTTTATTAAAAACCAATCCTCTAGGATCATATATTACATTAGATATAAATGGTTTTGAAAATTTGATAGCAAAATACAATTGTCTATTTGCTGCCCAAACTGAACTTGTTACTCTATAACCAGTAACCGTTTGCGTATCTTTAATTTGAATATAAGCCTGTTTTACGCCACTTCCTCCGCCTTTTATATGGTGCACCAAATCTAATAAAACATGTGATTTGTCAGATTTCGGAAAGGTGTATTTATGAAAACCTACACGTTCTGTAGCTGTCATTTCTGCGTTGATATTATCATCTAACAAACGAACTTGATAATAACCAGGAGTTGCTTTTTCATCCGTATGAGAAAAGCGTGAACGATAACCAGCATCGGGGTTTTCATGAGTTCCTGGGTCTACTTTTATCTTTCCTACTGTTGGCATTAGGAGTAAATCACCACCTTCTATTAAGCCTGTACCACTTAAATGTACTTGACTAAAACCTAAAATATTTTTTGCATCATAATGATAACCACCGGCAGCATCCCACCCTTGGGTTTCCCAATCTGGACCTACGGCAACTGCACCAAAAGGAACCATTGCATGTGGAAAAGTATGTCCGTGACCGCCTGTACCAATAAATACATTTACTTTATCGGTTAATTTATTTTGTGAATATGCTGTTAGATGATTGAAAACAATCAAAAGAATTAGCAAACTTGCATACATACTTTTTTTCATCAGTTTATGATTTGATTATCAAATATAATGAATATATTACACGTGTAATAAAAGTTGTTATTTTATTAATTAAATTGCGAAATATGATTTTCAAAAAACTTAATATTAGTATTTTAAACAAAATATTGTTTTCATTTTTTCTTGTTATTTTAAACTCTTATTACCTCCCTGCCCAAAAAAATAATTTTTCGTACTTTAAGTTATGTGTAACCAATAAAAAAAATGAAGTTTTATTAGTAAAGTACAATGGCATTTGGGAGTTAGCTGGAAAAAAATATGTTGATCCTAGAACTATTTCTGAATTTACAGGTTTTATGGCAGATGAATTGGGTATAAAGTTCAAAGATTTACGTTTACGTGGTTTATTTACTTTTTATTATAATAAAGGTACATACCCAATATTATTTAATTATTACAGTGCAAAATACAAATCAGGTAAATTAAAAATTCCCCCAGGATGTACAGATATAGCTTGGTTTCCAATAAAAAGAGCTATTAAAATTATCCCTTTTGAAACGATGAAAGCTATTTTAACAAAAATGTATCAGAAAAAAAGATATGTTTGGGGTGCTTCCATCAGAATTTTTAAAAAACCAAATTCACTTGTAAATACGATAAAAATGGAGGAAGATTTTTATCCGCTTTCTAAATAATTTTAGTTGGAAGGTTTTATAATTTCATAATACACGTTTTCATTTTATCAAAAAAAGCAGAAAACTGAACAACCGCTTTTTTATTTTCAATAAAAATTGGAGAATCGCTCATATAATTTCTAAATCTACCTCCTATTACAGAAACGGTTAACTTTTTATCTGTGTTACAGATTCTACAGTAATAAATACATTATTTTGATCTGTAATTTTAAAGACACTTCCAACCGGTTGATTCTTTATTGAATGTTTTGTTCCTCTAGAAGTTGGTCCGTGAACACCAATTAGAGATACATTATTTCTTAAAATAATACCACCATTTAAATGATAAGGTTCTTCAGACGGTTCCAACCAAAAAGAAGCGCCTTTTAATGAAGCCCAAAATAATTGCGAACTTGTTAACTATAGTAAGAGAATTATTCTTTTCATAAACTTAATTTGCTGGCTCAACTCTGTAACGTCTTTTAATTCTGATGTCTGTCATTTCTTTTAATTCTTCATCAGACAAATCCATTTTATTTTCTTTTTTAAGCGATGCTAATCGGGTTTTTAAAGTTGCAATCAACGCACTGTTTTCTTTAGTGTCGTAGATGTTATTGGTCTCATTAGGATCTTTTTCTAAATCGAATAATTCCCATTCATCCATATCATAATAGTAATGTATTAATTTATACCTGTCTGTTCTAATGCCATAATGCGGCTGCACATTATGCCAATAAGGATACTCGTAATAATGGTAATACACTGCGTCTCTAAAAGGGGCCGTTGTGGTGTTTTCTAACACAGGGACAAAGCTTTTTCCTTGCATATCATTTGGAGTTTCGACGCCCGCTAAACTTAACAGGGTAGGCGCATAATCAACATTTAAAATTAAATCGTTGTTGACACTTCCTGCTTTTATTTTTTTAGGATATTTTATCAATAAAGGCATGTGCATTGATTCTTCGTACATAAAACGCTTGTCAAACCATCCGTGTTCACCTAAATAAAACCCTTGATCTGAAGTATATACAATGATTGTGTTTTCTGCTAAACCACTTACTTCTAAATGATTTAACATCTCACCAATTGCATCATCAACGCCTTTTACAACCCGTAAATAATCTTTTACATAACGCTGGTATTTCCAGTTTTTACGTTCTTGATCTGTCATTTTTGGATTAGGAGTCCAGAATTCTCCATCGTTATTTCCGTATTTGTTCCAAGCAATTAATTCTTCCTCCGTTAATCCTGATGGTGGTTTAATTTTCACATCCTTTCTATTCATATGCCCATCAATTCGCATCCAAGAATCTTTAGCGGCTTTTCTGCCTTTATAATCATCATTAAAAGTTTCAGGATAAGGCAAAGTAACATCACTTAAATAATTTTCATAACCAGGTCCTGGATCCCAAGGTCTGTGTGGTGCTTTAAATTGATACATCAACATAAAAGGTTTTGTATCGTCTTTTCTGTTTTTCAACCAATTAATAGCATCGTCTTTAATAACGGTTGTAGAAAATTTTCCTTTCTCCTCAACAATACTATCATTTGCCATTTCAAAAACAGGATCAAAATAAGAACCTTGTCCTTCTTTATTAAACAGTACTTTATAGTAATCGAAACCCGTTGGTGCGGTTCCTAAATGCCATTTGCCAATTACAGCAGTTTCATAACCCGCTTTTTGCAATAGCTTTGGAAACGTTTGTTGTGCGCCATTAAAATCGCCACCACCTTCATTTTTAAAAAATCCATTGACGTGCGCATATTTCCCTGTTAAGATCGATGCTCTTGAAGGCCCGCAAATAGAATTGGTACAAAACATATTATTAAAACGCATACCATCATTTGCTATTCTATCAATATTTGGAGTGGGCGCCACTTCTGCTAAAAACCCTTTGTAAGCACTAATGGCAGCCAACGCGTGGTCATCCGTCATTATAAAAAGAATGTTTGGCTTTTGAGAAATGGTTTCTTTTTTCACTGTTTTACAGCTAAAAAAAGACATCAATAAAACTAATATTATACTATATTTTTTCATAATTAATTCTTTTATTTAAAGTTTGATTACTTTCTTTAATGCGATGTTTTCACTCGACTTACCAATTAATATTTCAAATTCTCCAGATTCTAATTTCCAATCTTTAGAAACGCTATCCCAAAAGGCAAAAGCACTCTTTGTAAGATTAAATTCGATTGTTTTTTTCTCCCCTTTCTTAAGATATGTTTTCTTAAATTCTTTTAACTCTTTTAAAGGTCTATCCACAGAAGATTCTATATCTCTAACATAAAGTTGAACTACATCTGCACCATCAAATAAACCTGTGTTTTCTATATTTACGGAAACTTTTGTGCTGCTTTTCTTTTTACCTACTTTTAGTTTAGAATATTTAAAATTGGTATAACTTAAGCCGTGACCAAATGGAAATAAAGTTTCTTTTTTAAATTTATCAAAATAACGATAACCTACATAAAGCCCTTCTTTATATTCGTTTCTGTCTCCTCTAGAATGAAAATCTTTTGGATATTGTTCTAACGATTTAGGAAATGTTATGGTAAGTTTAGCACTTGGGTTTACTTTACCAAACAATACATCTGCCAATCCATTACCTCCTTGTTCCCCAGGATACCAGGCCATTAAAACTGAAGATACATTTGGCAACCAATTTCTCATATCTATTGCACCCCCTGCAATAATTGTAACTACCGTATTTTTATTAATTTTAGCAATTTCGTTAATTAAGTTTTCTTGAGCTGGAAATAATCTTAAATGATTTCTATCTCCAGCTTCTCTTTCTCCCATATGACCAGAAAGACCTACTGTTAAAATAACAGCATCTGCTTCATTTGCTATCTTTTTTGCTTGTTCTAACCAAGCTACATTTTCAAAATCCCAACCTAAACGAAAATCTGCACGAGGACCAATTTTTGCATATTCTGCTCTAATTTTGTATTGATTTCCAGCTTCTAATTCAATAGAACCCATACCATTCCAATCTAACCAATTTCCGTTTTTATTGGAAGCAATTAATTTATCATTTATAAATAGTTTTGCACTACCAGCAGAGTTTCTAACACTAAAAGTATAATTTCTAGTTGCTGGAGCTGTTAAAATCCCAGACCATTGTGCAGAGAATCTAGATAAATCATCTTTTTCATTTCCAGCTTCTGGGATATCTAATTCTTTGGTCCAAACTTTAGATACAACCAAATCAATTTCTCTTTTAACTTCTTTACGGTTTTTAGAATTATTATTAAAGTAGGTTGCTAATAACCCAGGTTTACCATTTGGTGTTTTAATATACTTAACAGGTATAATTCCACAACCAGATTCTGCATAACTTCCTGGAGAATAAGTGACCTTAACATCTTTTTCTACGTTGTTTTTAATTCCTTGAAAAGGCGTTATCATTAAATGCTCTTTAACTTCTACAAAAGCACTTCCTCCACCCTGTAATAAATGCGGATTATATTGGCCATTGTTATAATGAATACCATAATTACCATTAGGACCAATTACTGCTATTTTTTTAATTTTATCAGCATTAAATGGTAGTACCTGAGCATCATTTTTTAATAAAACCATACTTTTTGCTGATGCTTCTCTGGCTATTTTTAAATGTTTTTTATTGTGTAAGATGGATTTATCTAAAGATGGTTTTGTATCAAAAGCACCGGACCAAAACATACCTCTTAACAAATTACCCGTCATTTTATTAATAGTTTGTTCTGTTACTTCTCCATTTTTTATAGCTTTTATTAACTTTTTACCATACCAGCGTTCTCTTGGCATTTCCATATCTAAGCCTGCATTTGCAGAATTAGCTGTAGAATGTGTACCAGACCAATCGGATAAAACAAACCCTTTAAAACCCCAATCTTCTCGTAATATTTTATTTAATAAAAAAGGGTTTTCGCAACTGTAAATATCATTTACCTTATTGTATGCACCCATAACACTCCAAGCACCACCTTCTTGTATTGCTTTTTTAAACCCTGGTAAATATATTTCACGCAAAGTGCGCTCGTTTACAATAATATTTAGTTTGTGTCTATTAAATTCTTGATTATTACAAACATAATGTTTCAAATTTGCCATTACTTTTTGGCTTTGTAAACCTAAAGTGTACGCTTTGGCAACTTCTCCGTTTAAAAAAGGATCTTCTGTAAAATATTCGAAACTCCTGCCTCCTCTTGGATCTCTTATAATATTCATTGCTGGCCCTGCATTTGCTTGTCCGCCAGAAGCTTTCATTTCTGATGCCATTGCAGCGTTTATTTCTTGTATTAAAGGTCTATCCCAAGTACTCGCTTGTGCAATGGAAACAGGAAAATACGTTCCCATTTCTTTAGCTTCATTTGGTCCAAACCAACCTTTAAAAGCATAAGGACCATGTTCTATTTTAAACCCAGGAATGTTTAAACGCTTTATCCCTTCTGAGCCAATAACACCTTTTGCAGGAATTTTATCTCCTGTTACTAATTCAACTTTTTCTTCTAAAGTCATTCTAGGCAACAAATCGTTAATTCGTTCTTCTATTTTTAACTCTGAATTTTGATACGGTAATTTTTCTTGTGCTTTTATGGAATTAGTTATGATGAATAAAAAAATAACCATCATTATTTTTGTTAACATACGCATCTCTTTATCTCTTAACATTAATTATTTTCTTTAAAATAATATCTCTGCTAGACTTACCAATTAATATTTCAAATTCTCCAGGCTCTAATTTCCAATCTTTAGAAACGCTATTCCAAAAAGCAAAAGCTCTTTCTGTAAGTTTAAATTCTATTGTCTTTTTCTCTCCTTTTTTAAGATGTATTTTCTTAAAAGCTTTTAATTCTTTTATAGGTCTATCCACTGAAGATTTTAAATCTCTAACATAAAGTTGAATAACATCTGCACCATCAGAGTTTCCAATATTTTCTATTTTTACACAGACGTTGGTTATGTTCTTTTTGGTACTAACTTTTAATTTTGAATATTTAAAATCTGTATAACTTAAACCGTGTCCGAAAGGAAATAAAACCTCTTTTTTATATTTATCAAAATATCTATAACCTACATAAATATCTTCTTTATATTCTATTTTACTATCATAAGAATAAAAATTATCAGGGTATTGGCTATACGATTTCGGGAATGTTATTGGCAGTTTTCCAGAAGGATTTACTTTGCCAAAAATAACATCAAAAATAGCGTTTCCACCTTGTTCTCCTGGATACCAAACATCTAAAATAGCAGGCACATTATCTAACCAACTATTCATAGTTACAGCGCTTCCTGCAACTAAAACTACAGCAAGATTTTTGTTTATTTTTGATATTTCGTTGATTAAATTTTTTTGGGCTTCTGGCAAGGCTAATGTTCTTCTATCTCCAGCTTCTGTTTCGCCAACTTTAGCACTTAACCCAACTGTTAAAACAACAGCATCAGCATTTTTGGCTGCTATTTTTGCTTTTTCTAGGTATTGAATATTTTCATAATCCCAACCAATTCTTAAATTTGAAATACGGCCACCAAAACTAGCGTACTTTACTTCTAGTTCATATTCTTTTCCTTTTTCTAATTTAATTTTACCTGTATTATTCCAATCAATTCTGCTTCCTTTTTTATTTTCTGCAATCAATTTTCCATCAATAAAAATCTTTGCGCTACCAGCTTCATTTCTAACTTCAAAAGAATAACCTCTTGTAGCTGGTACTTTTAATGTTGATCTAAATGCTACAGAAAACTTATATTTATCATTATTCTTAGCAGTACCAGCTTCAGGAATTTCTAATCTTCTTCCCCAATTATAAGCTAATTTTTTGTTTACTTCTTTTTTAAAAGGCGCACCTTTAAAACCAACATTATTATAATATGAAGACTCAATACCTTCTTTATTATCTACTGAAAGATATTTGGTTGGTATTAAACCATAACCAGATTCCGCGTAACAACCGGGTTCATAGCTAACTTTAACATCTTTACCTACATTATTTTTAATCCCTAAAAATGGAGTAATTATACTTCCTTGTTTTGATGCTATTCTTGCACTTCCACCTCCTTGAAATAAACCAATATCATATTTATCATTATTAAAATGCTCACCATAATTTCCATTTGGGCCAATTACAGCAATATTTTTAATATCATTAAGATTAAAAGGCAGTGTATTATTTTCGTTTTTAAGTAAAACCATAGCATCAGAAGAAGCTGTTCTTGCCATTTCTAAATGTGATTTAGAACGCACAATATTTTTATCATACATTGGGCCTTGGTCAAAAGCACCACTCCAAAAAACAACGCGCAACACATTTTCAACCATTGTGTTAAGCACATCTTCGCTTACTTTATTATCGTTTACAGCTTTTAATAATTTATCTCCATACCATCTAGGTCTTGGCATTTCTACATCTAAACCATTATTTGCAGAAGCAACAGTAGATTGTGTTCCAGACCAATCTGAAAGTACAAAACCACTAAAACCCCATTCTTTTCTTAAAACTTGATTTAAAGTAAAATCGTTTTCGCAACTATGCACGCCATTTACTTTATTATAAGCGCCCATAATAACTTTGGCATCAGCATCTTTTATGGCAGTTTCAAAACCTGGAAAATAAATTTCTCTTAACGCTCTTTCACTAACCTGAACATCTACTTTGTGTCTATTTAATTCTTGATTGTTAACGATATAGTGTTTCAGTATTGCTGCAATTTTTTCGCTTTGAATTCCTTTTGTGTAAGCCGCTGCTATTTGTCCGTTTAAAAATGGATCTTCTGTAAAATACTCAAAACTTCTACCTGTTCTTGGGTCTCTAATAATATTCATTGCAGGTCCTGCATTAGACATTGCGCCTACAGCATTCATTTCTTTACCAATAGTAGAAGTGATTTCCTTTACTTTATCTACATCCCAAGTTGCAGCCATCGCAATAGAAACAGGGAAATAAGTGCCTGCATCTAAAGTGATGCCTCCATTTCTATTTCTTCTCCTCATTTTCATACCAAAAGGACCGTGTGCAATTACAAAATCAGGAATTGATAATCTTTCAATGCCATTAATAGATTCTTGATTATTGCTTAAAACACCTCCTGTGACATAATTAACTTTTTCTTCTAAAGTCATTCTAGGCAACAAATCATTAATTCGTTCTTCTATTTTTAACTTTGAATTTTGATACGGTAATTTTTCTTGTGCTTTTATGGAATTAATTTGTAGTATAAAAAAAGAAAACACAATGTATACTGTAAGTTTATTACTAATTATTTTCATTTAGTTTGTTTGTTTTTTTATTTTGGTATTACTGCATTTTTACCCCATTCTTTGTTTGGTAACTCACCCAAGTCTAATTTTAAAGTGGCGCCATCCATAATTTGCTGATGTGAAATAAATGGCGAGAAAATCTCTTTCCCGTTAATAAATGCTTTCTGAATGTATTTTTTTCTCTTGCTAGAACCTTCCGCCACAACCGTAAACGTATTTCCATTTTGAAGTTTGATAGCTGTTTTTTCGAAAATTGGACTTGTGATGTTATAATATGGTAAGCCTGGTGTTACTGGATAGATACCCATAGAAGTGAATACCACAAAAGCAGTCATGCCGCCACCATCTTCATCTCCTGGTATTCCGAAAATGTTGTCTTTAAACCAAACGTCTAACAAGAAGCGTGTACGTTTTTGGGTTTTCCAAGGCGCGCCAAAATAGTTATATAAATATGGAATATGAAATGAGGGTTCATTGCCCATAGAAAACTGACCTACCATCCCTGTAGAATTAGAACCATTGACAAAAAAGTCACTTTTTCTAATGCCCAAACTTTCTCTGAATAACTGATCTAATCTGTTTTGAGCAGCCTGTTTACCGCCTAACAAACTGGTGAGTCCTGCTATATCATGCTGTACAGACCAAGCAAAGGTCCACCCATTATTTTCATCATAGTACTCTCTATAGCCTTTTCCACCATCTAGCTTTGGATTGATATTTACCCAATTTCCTTCTGCATCTTTTGGCATAAACAACCTTTTTTCTGAATGCCATAGATTTTTATAATCGTTTCCTTTTGGGGACAGTTTTGAATAATCGTCTGTGTTTCCTAATTCTTTTGCAAATTCGGACACTGCCCAAAAATCATAACTAACTCCTAAAGTTACAGCAACAGGTTGTCTTTTTTCAAAACCATCTACATTTACAATTGTTTCTTGTTCTCCTTTTTTAAGTGATGGAAAATAGCCATTTTCGTGATAGAAATCATCTAAAGCACCTCTCGGATTTCCTTGCCTCCAAGGAATAAATGTGCCTTCCAATAAGTTTTTTTTGATGCCTTCATATGCTTTTTCTACATCATAGTTTTTCAACCCTTTTCTGTAGCCATCAATAAAAATAGCAGAAGAATGGTAGGCGTTCATACACAAATGATTTCCATATACTTGAGGAAATGTTGGCATCCAACCACTTTGTTCATACATTAAAGTGTACGAGTTCAGCATTTCGTTTTCTAAGGCTGGGTTTAAAATAGTTCGTAACGGATGTTGTGCTAAATAGGTGTCCCATACCCAATCATCTGCATAAAAAGGACGATTACTTTTATGCACTTGTTTATCATAACCACTATAATAGTGTCCATATTCATTTACATCCACCATGCGTTCATACGTTCTGTATAGCGATGTGTAGAACGTTCTTTTTTGAGCCGTTGTTCCACCCTCAACTTGAATTTGATTCGTTACCGTATCCCAAGCTTTTTTACCTTCTTTATATACATCCTCAAACGATTTGTTTTTAATTTCTTTATTGAAGTTTTCTTTCGCTTGTGCCGCACTCACATAAGAAATCGCATATTTTATGAGCAAGGTTGTGGGTGTGTTTTTTGTTGCAGTAATTTGTAGTTTGTGAGTGTTAAATGTATAGTTGATGTTTTCAATAGGTTTGTTATTCTCATCTACGACCTTACCATATACATAAATGGTTACAGTATTTATAACAGCGTGTTCCCCTCTGGTTGGTTTGCTTCTTTTTTCTTGAATGGTAAATGAATTTTTACCTTCAGAAAACTGCATATCTTTCGTGCCTTTTATTAAAAAGTTTTTTTGTTTCCCCTCTGGAAATTCAACCTTATAAATCGCCGATTTTTTAGAAGGGGTAAAGCTAACTTTAATATCATCTTCTATTAAATACGTTGAATATAACCAAGGATGTATTATTTCTAAATCGTGATCAATAGCCATTCCTTTATTCCAGGAACTGTTTTTCATATCTCCTAAAGTAGTTTTCATTTGTAGAATTCCTTGTCGTCTGTGTGCGGGAACTTGAAAAGGAAATGCTTGCACCATGTCTGAAATATAATCCTGTTTTACAGGAAACATTCTCAGCATTTGATTGGGTAAATGAATGGTTGGATATGTTGGCACTAGAAAGCGGGAAACATTACCAATGGTTGGATCTATGTATTTGGTGTTGTCATCAGTTTCTTGAGCTAAAGAAGTTGTAAAACTTAAAACCGATAGGAGTGCTATTAAATAATTTTTAACCATTTTTATTATAATCTGTTCTGCTAACAAATAAAACATCAATGGCTTAATTATTGATTAATAAACAATTAATTAAGGATTACAACCTATTAAATAATTTAATTATTTGCTGCTCTTTTTGCTTTTCTATAGACAACTAAAAGCTTAAACTTTTCGATACCTGCTAACACTCTTAAATCTTTGTTATATGCTTTTTCTACTTCTTTAGCTTTTACTTTAAAGGTATCTTTATCATCTGCGTATTCTTTTCTCAAAGCTCTTTTCTTGTTGTTTCTATCCAGAATTAATTCTAGAAGCTTTGCATTTTGATCTTCATCAAACTCCATTACTTTCGATAGTTTTTCTGCTAACGCAACTGCTTTTTGATTTTTTTGAGCCTGAGCTACTGACACCGTCAAAAGAAGAAGTAATACAATTATTTTTTTCATGTTGTTTAATTTATAATTTTATTCAAATAAAAGAGGTTCACATTAATTTACTATTAATATTGAATTAACTAAGCGCTATTTATTAATAATAAACTTCTAATACCCTTGCGCTTTCTGATTGTAAAGTGATTTTTTTTAAACTAGCTGGTAATAGAAGCGTTTCACCATTATTTATGGTGTAGGTTTCTCCTTCAGAAATAACATTAACTGTACCTTCTACACACATGTAAATAATAAACGAATCTATGACAGAATAATCTTTTTCTACTGTTGAATTGATGTCTAAAATATTAGTTCTAAAATAAGGTGAATGCACCAATGTATTGGACACATTCTTTTCTATAGAATAATCCGTTTTGTAATTCTTGTGCACTTTATAATCTATGACATCAATTGCCAATTCGTTATGCAATTCTCTTTTTGCACCTGTTTTAGAATCTACTCTATCATAATCGTAAATACGGTATGTAATATTTGATGTTTGCTGTATTTCTGCTAACAAAACACCTGCTCCAATAGCATGTACCCGACCTGTAGGAATATAAAAAGTATCGCCCTTTTGCACATTTTCATGATGCATTACATTTAAAATGGTATTGTTTTCTAAATGTGTTTTATAATCATCAGTGTTTATTTCTTCATCAAAACCAACAATCAATTCTGCATCTTTATCCGCTTGCATTACATACCACATTTCATTTTTCCCAAATGAATTATGACGTTCTTTAGCCACTTCATTACTTGGATGCACCTGAATAGATAATGGTGTTTTTGCATCTATAAACTTAATTAATAGTGGAAATTCTTCTCCAAATTTTTCATATACAGCATTTCCAACAAAGTCGCCCTTAAATTCTTTAATTAAATCCCTTAAAGATTGTCCTTTTAGAGCACCTTCCGCTACAACAGTTTCATCGCCAGAAACATCAGAAATTTCCCAAGATTCTCCAATATTTTCTTCTGTATATTGTTTATTTAATTCAGTTTTTAATTTTTCTCCACCCCAAATTCTGTATTTGTAAAGTGGTGTAAATTGTAAAGGGTATAATTTCATTTTGAAGGAATTAAATTAATTTTCGTTTTGACACACCATCGTAATGTTTAGAGTTATTTTTTTTCAACCATTCTAGTAAATTGATCCTTAATTCTTCTACTTTCTCATTATATTTTCTTCTGTCAGGGTTATTCCCTAATAAGTTATTCATCTCCTGAGAATCATCATTCAAATTATATAAAACATTTAATATTTTTGAATCTTCTGTGTATGGAATCATTAGTTTCCATCCGTCTTTAACAATCATATAATTTGGTTGAATAGGTCCTCTATAATCCCATTCGGTCACCACATAGTTCCCATGATTCGTTTGTTTTTGTTCTATTAAATCACGTAAACTTTCGCCATCGGATTTATAATTTCCAATGTTTAAATAATCCAGGATAGTGGCAAATAAATCTACATTAGAGACATAACCATTCACTGTAGTTTCTTTTTTAATTTCAGTGGGCATTTTAATCATTAATGGGATGTGAGAAGATTCTTCATAAAATACATTTTTTTCGCGCATTCCGTGCGCTCCTAACATCTCTCCATGATCGCTTGTAAAAATCACCATAGTATTTTCTGCAATACTTTCATCTTCAAGGGTCTTCATTATTTTTCCAATCCAATCATCTAACTCAGTAATTAAACCATAATAATTAGAAATCATATATTTTATTTTTTCCTCATCTGCAAAAACAGTCAACTTATTTCTACCATTTGCATTAATATAAGGGGAGTTTTGCATATTATCTTTAATACTAGAGGGAATAGGCATCTTATCAGGATCGTACATGCTATAATAAGGTTCGGATGGAATCATGGGTGCATGCGGAAAGTGAAAAGAGGTCGTTATGCTGAAAGATTTATTTTTTAACCTCTTGATTGCATCAATGGTTTTATTCGCATAATATGCAGTTATCGTATGTTCTTTTGGGATGCTCGATTTACCATGATAATTTGGCTGAGAATGACGGTGTTTTACTTCTTTTTTAACGTCATCGTAAGTTTTTCCATAATCTATATCTATGGGATCTGGAGTGTATGGTCTATTAGTAAATCGATCTAAAAGCTCTCCTTTTTGAGGTTTCACTTTGGGAAATACGTCGTTTAAATAATCAAGATACAAATGTCTTTGACCTTGGGGTTCAAATATATATTTCCCATTTTCAGCATACTTTTTTGGATTTTTATAGACCTCTGAATGCGAAGTTAACACATGCCATTTTCCATAATATTCTGCATGATATCCTTTTTCTGTCAGAATCTCATCAAAGGTTTTCATGGTCATTACTGGGGTATCGTTATAATCGTAGGTTTTATCATTTGTTGTTACTTGGTGTGTATTTATTGTTGTTCCAGTTAAGATTGAAGATCTCGCAGGTCCACAAACAGCAACAGGAGTGTACGCATTTTTAAAATATGCTCCTTGTTTTGCTAATCTGTCTAAATTTGGAGTTTTTAAAATAGTATTGCCTGCATAACTCAATGCATCATATCTTTGTTGATCTACTATAATAAACAATAAATTCTTTTTCTGACTATTTAAAGCAATCTTCTTTTTAGCAGTGTCTTGTGTTTTACAACCGAAAGTTAAAATTATTAATAAGGTATATAAAAAATATTTCATGAATGATTTTTAATAGATGCTTTTATTTTTTAACTTTCATATAATTAAAACGTCTATGTTTAGCTCTAGTATTTGCAATAACATATTCGTAGAGAATTCTATTGTTTTTGCGCATATAAAACATTTTAGTTTTGCCATTAACCTTGAAAGTTATCGAATCTTTTTCTAAAGTATATGTGAATATTTTTGTGCTATTATTTTTAGAATTTAAATAATAACCTTGTCCATTTTCATTTAAAGTGATGATAATATTCTTAAATTTCCAAGTGCCTAAAATCTCTTTTTCCTTAATATTTTCTTTGGTATACTGTCCTTGAAGCCTTTTATCTAAAAGGACTTCTATTTGATTCATATTTGTGTTTTCTAGTTGAAATTCTTCAATAAACAATTTGGCAATTTCTAAAACACTATTTTTTAGTACTTCAGGGTAGGATGCACTTAAACAAGTGTGATTAATTTTATCGTACAAAACAGCTTTTACTTTGCCTCCTTTTTTCTTGATTTGTTCAGCAAATTTTTCTGTTTGTGAATAATGACATAAGACATCTTCTTTTCCATTTAACAATAAAGAGGTTGGGGGACCTTCTCTTAAATTATAAAAGCTAGATGCTTTTTTACTTTCTTTTTCCGTCGCTAATCCATATAATGCTCTTCCTTTTTGACTGGGAAAAAGAGATTTTTTAGCATCATGATCTACTAAATTATACATGCCTTCTGCACCAACAAATAGTTTACAATTTTTATATTTTTGAGCCATCATAGCTGCCAATGTTGAACCTGCTGATGCTCCTCCAAACCCAATTCTTGTTAAGTCCGCATTGTATGTATCTGCATTATCAAAAAACCATTGAACAGATGCTTTTAAGTCTTTTATAGCATCTGCAAATGTTGCGTTGTTTCCTTTGCATCTATACCCTAATCCTACATAAATAACACCTAATTGATCAGCTAGATAATTAGCATCTGTGTGCAATCTTGCTGGCGGAACACGAGTTGCAGTGCCTCCATTCCATCCACCTCCATGCACAAAGAAATACACAGGATTTTTGCCTGTAGTCTTTTTTGGTAGTTTTATTCGAATGGGAATATCATATCCACTTGCTTTTGTCGCTATTGTATCTATTGTTTTTTGAGCAGCACTCTTTAAAATAAAACAGCACGTAAAAATTACTAGTATTGATTTTATAGCATTGTCCATATTACTTTACAAACTCTGCGTAAGGTCTATTAGGAAATAACATTAAGCTTTTTGTCAATAGCTTTTTAAGTTCTTCTGCTTTTTCTTTGTTGTCTTTAAAAACATTTTCCGTTTCACGTGGATCCTTAACTAAATCAAATACTTGATCAGCATCAAAATAAAAAGCACTGCTTTTTGATGCAATATTTCCCAAATGACCATTTCTGGTGTAATAGGGGTATTGAAGTTCTGCACCTTTCCATCCTTTAAATGTTAGACCTCTATTGATTCTATTCTGTTTTTGTTTATCATATCTCACAGAAATGTATTTCCAATCTTTAGTCATCACACTTCTTGCGTAACCCATCTCAAAAAATAAATAATCATGCACTGGTTTTTTAGTTCCTTTTAATACTTTTTTTAAACTAACACCGTCTAATTTTGATTTTACAGTCTTTAATTTTATCCCTGCTAGATTTAAAAAAGTAGGCGTAAAATCAATATTTTGAACTAACTCGTTATACTCTTGGTTTGGTTTAATTCCATTTGGCCAATGCATCATCAAAGGAACTTTTGTTCCACTTTCATACAAGCTCGTTTTTCCTCCGTTGTAGTTCCCATGATCTGAAGTAATTATAATAATAGTATTTTCATAAATTCCTTCTGCTTTTAGTTTATCTACCACGGCACCAACTGCGTGATCAAACCAACGCAACCAAGCATGTGCTACTTTTTTATCGAGGTTTTTGACTTCTTCTTTGATTTCTTCTCTAGTGGGTAAATAGGAATAATCTGCATCTACTAGACCTTCTCCCGTAAATTTTGGATTTGAATCTAAACCTCTAAAATATTTTCCATTTTTCATATTATATGGAGCTGGACCATGAGGAACCGTTTCGCTATAATATAAAAAGAAAGGATCTTTTTTGTTTTCATCGATGAATTCTAAAGCAGCCTTATTTTTCCACTCTATATTATGAACATTTAATGAATCATTATATTGTTCTCTTAAATTTCCTGCATAAACTCCGTTTGCATAATCAAAACCATATTCTTTAATTACTTCTGTCCATTTTTGATGGTTCTCATACATTTTTTTAGAAACTGCTGGGTCATTTGGATCTGCATTTTTTGCATAGGTTTGAAAGCCATTTTTTGTCCAATTTTTTTTATTGTTAACGATGTTATGTTCTACAATATGACTTTTACCAACAAAACCTGTTTTGTACCCCACTTCTTGTAAAAGTCTTGGTAAGTTTGGTTTGTCTTTTTCTATTTCCGTATTATTTTCTACTCTTGTCATCGTTCCTTTAGGATGCATTCTCATAAAAGCAGGGCCTTCAGATCTTCCTGCATAACGTCCCGTTAGCATTGTGTATCTACTTGGCACACATACAGAACTTGATACATATGCGCTGTTAAAAATCATACCGTTCTTTGCCAAGTCATCTATAATGGGTGTGTGCACTTCTTTATCCCCATTAAATCTAAAAGGACGCGATTGAATTCTCTTTTCTGAATCTAAAGGAACAACAGCACTTTGATCATCTGTCATAATGAAGATGATGTTTGGCTTTTTTGTGTTTTGGGCTCGTGTTTTAATAGTATTAATTATCATTAATAAAAGAGCAAAAAATATGATTTTAAAATTTGATGTATTCATTATTTTTTTATTTTATTTTGTACGGTTTCTTGTTTACCAATCCCAGGTATTTTTTTATTAAATTCTTCATAATAGTTACGAAGTTTTAATATAGACGCTTGATTTTTTTCTTCCTTAATTCCATTTTTTATTTCTAAAGGATCTGTATTTCTATCAAAATACATGTCTCCATATTCTCTGTAATCTTGTCTAGGTTTTACTTTATTTTCTACCATAATACCTAATTTTGAGTCTTTACCAATTACGGTTGCTTGAAACCAACTTTCTGAAACTATATAATCTCTATTTAAAGGTTTGTTTTCTATCAAAAGCTTAGCAAGGGACTGGCCTTCAAAATTATGTTTTAAGACTGGTACTTTTAAATCTAAAACGTCTACTAAAGTTGGTATAATATCTACTAGAGTAACTAACTCTGCAGTATGTTTTCCATTGGTTGTTTTTTCAGGGATTCTTATAATTAAAGGAATATTTAAAATATCTTCATATACATTATGCCCAGCAGCAGCTTTTTCCACCATACCATGATTACCTACAAAATCTCCATGATCTGTAGTGTAAATAATAATGGTTTCTTCTTTCATATTTGCTTTGTCTAAAGCTTCTAATATTTCACCAACATAATGATCTACTTCTGTAACTAAAGCGTAATAACCGCCTATAAAATCTCTCCAGATTTGCTCATCTTTAAAGGCTTTATCCATATTCCAAACTTTATTACCTCCATTTCTTTGAAATTGTAACAATGGGGGTAAATCTTTAGTTGGTTGATAAAAACTTGCTGGTATTTTTATACCGCTTTTTAATTTGGTTCCTTCCCCCCATTCAGAAACATTATATAAATCTCTGAATTTTTTTAAAGGAGTATATGGCTGATGTGGCCTGTAAAAAGATGAAAAACAAAAGAATGGCTTGTCACTATTTTTTTGTTTATTAATCATTTTTATGGTTTCTGAGGCTGTGTATGCTTCCATTGTATAACCAAAAGATAATTTAGAAATTCTTGTTCCTAAATCAGCAATAGGTATTTTGGCGTTCGCATCGTTACTTCCTTTGGGACCTTTCCCAAATTCTGCAGCCCAATCATAAGAAAATTCACTTTGATAGCCTTGTTTTGTAATCCAGCTTAAATAGTTTCCATTATCGCCTTCTTCTGCGTGTACCTCTTTTTTCACATCCCAACCTTTGTCTCCACCACCAACTAAATGTCTTTTACCAAAACTGTAAGTGTTATAATCATTAAACTTAAAAATACTTGCTAGTGAAACAGCATCTCTTGTGATTGTAGTTTTTTCTTTATTATCCATTAAGCCCATAGTTCTTGGATATAAACCGGTCATTAAAGACATTCTTGAAGGTACACAAATACCCCTTGTTGCATATGCTCTATCAAAAACAGCAGATTCACCAGCTAATTTGTCTAAATTTGGGGTGATTGCATCTGGATGATTTTCAAAACCCATTACTTTCTTATTATGTTGGTCTGAAAATAACAACAACACATTTGGTTTCTTCTTGGTTTGAGTTTGATTTACAAGTTCGTTTTTAGACTTGCAGTTAAACATCAACAATAAAAAACCAACAATTAGTAATATTATTTTATTTTTCATTTTAATTATTTTTCCAAATTTCTTTGGATGACTTTTCTATAATTTTAGATAAATAGTTTTTTGCTTTATTAACAACTGCTTTTTCTGTTTTAGCAAGATTTGTAGATTCCTTTTTATCTTTAGTTAAGCTAAAAAGCATTTCGGCATTCATCTTTTTCTTTGTGTCTTTATTTTTTTCTTCAATGAATTTCCAACCTTCAAAACGAATTGCTTTTCTACCTTGCGCATCTCTATGCACTAATGGTGGTCGTTCATAAAATTGATCTGGTTTTAAAACGGCCTTTTTAAAGCTATAACTATCCGGTGCATCTTCTAAATCTAACCCCTTATCATTACCAACATAATCTGCCAGAAACCCATAAATATCAACAGTTGAGACTGTTGTCTCAGAAATTTTATTTTCTTTTATTTTATTTAGATGATTTACAATAAACGGAATTCTAAAACCTCCATCCCAAATGGTATGTTTATCTCCTTTATAATCTCCATTAATTTGTAAGCCTTTATTAATGGCAAAATTTTCTGGCATTACAAGATTTTTCTTTCTAGGAATATCTCCTCCATTATCGCTCGCAAAAATGATAATGGTGTTTTCTCTAATACCTCTTTCTTCTAAAAATGAAATTAAATCTCCTAAAGAACGGTCTATATCTTGAATAAAATCTCCATAAGCACCTGCGTTACTTTTACCTCGCATTTGCGGACTAGGGACAATGGGATGATGAACTGCAGCTGCTGCATAGTATAAAAAGAATGGCTGGTCTTTATCCAAACTTTTCATCCACTCTATAGATTTATTTGTTAAATCATCTGTTACTTGCTCAGTAACTCTTTGTGGGGCATCATATCCTTTGTATTGTTTTCCATAAAATGATTTTCCGTAAGGAGAAATTTTATCAGAACGCAATCCATAAATCTTGTTATTTTCAATGTAAACTTTATGTCCATCATCTAAATTATTAGGCAATGCAAAACTATAATCCAACCCATAATCTGTTGGAGCAGGATAAATATCTCCTAATAAATTATTGAACTTTTTTTCTTTAAAACCTAGATGCCATTTACCAACCATTGCTGTCTTATAACCTAAAGATTGCATATATTTTGGTAATGTTTTTCTTTTCACATCAATTAAGGCTGGGTCGTTCATATTAACAACCCCTTTTTTAAGTTTTGTTCTCCAAGAATATTGACCGGTCATTAATGCATATCTAGTAGGAGTGCATACAGAACCTGTTGTATATGCATTTGTAAATTTTACGCCTTCTTTGGCTAATTTATTTACGTTTGGCGTTTTTATTAATGCTTCTTGCGCACCATAAATATTGGTTGAACCGTAACCAAAATCATCTGCAATAAATACAATGACATTTGGTTTTTTTGATTGTGAAAAAATTATTGAGTTACTAAAACTAGAAACTATAATTATCAAATACAGTTTTATACTTCTTTGCATACTTGTTTTTTATATCATTATGAGCTACTAGATTCATACTTTTTAAATACTCTAAAACCATACCAAGCTATAAAAGTGAAACATAGTAATGGTAATATAAATGAAAAGTTTACTTCTGAAACTCCCATAATCGAAGTGTCTGCAACACCATTTCCACCAGCATCAATAATAATTCCTTGCAGTTTTGGCATTAATGCACCTCCAACAATTGCCATAACCAAACCTGCAGAACCTACTTTAGATTGCTCTTCTGACAAACCTCCTAGAGCAATACCATAAATGGTTGGAAACATTAAAGACATAAAGAAAGAGATACCCACTAAACAATATAGACCAATAATACCTTGAATAAAAATAGTTCCTAAGGAAAAAACCATTGCTAAAACAGCAAAATACATTAGTAATTTTCCTGAACTAATAAAACGTAATAAATATGTTCCAATAGCTCTACCAAACGTAAATAAAACAAAGGCAGCCATTTGATAATAACCTGCTGTAACACTATCCATACCTATGCCTTCTGCATATTGATAAATATAAGTCCAACACATTATTTGCCCACCAACATATAAAACTTGAGCCAATACTCCAGATGTATATTTAGAGTTTTTACCTAAAGTCGCAAAAGTTTCACCAATTTTTGGCATTTCACCCTCGGCTTTAGATTGCGGCATTTTACTAACTAAAAAAATCACAAAAACTACTGTAATAAATAATCCTAATACTACATAAGGATCTCTAATTACCAATAAATCAGTAGTTCTAATAAGGGTTTTAGAAGCTTCTTCAAGCGCACTAAAATCAACAATATCATCAGACTGTAAGTTCTTTAAAACAAATTGTTGGGCTACAAATAATCCAGCAATTAATCCAACAGGATTAAAGGCTTGTGCTAAATTTAAACGCTGTGTAGCTGTTTCTTTTGCTCCCATTGCTAATGCATAAGGATTTGCTGCTGTTTCTAGAAAAGCCAAACCAAATGTTAATACATATAGACCCAAACAAAAGAACATAAAGCTTTCTGATTGCGCTGCAGGATAAAATAATAATGCTCCTGTTGCATATAGAGCTAAACCAATTAAAATACCTACTTTATAAGAATATTTACGCATAAACATTGCTGCTGGCAAAGCCATACAAAAATACCCACCATAAAATGCCATTTGTACCCAAGCTGCTTCAGAATTAGATAATTCTAATACTTTTTTAAAAGCCTGAACCATTGGATCTGTAACTGCGTTCGCAAAGCCCCATAATGCAAATAATGAGGTAACAAGAATAAAAGAAATTAAATTCTTTTTAGGTACTACAGGTATTTTTTTTAAATCTTTCATTGTAAGTTTAGTTGATGTTACTCTTTAATTATTTAGGTAAATTACCCATTTTAAATTCCATTTTTCCTCCAGCAATTAACTGCTCGTGTGTAAAAAATGGAGTATCTAATTTTTTTCCATTCAATTTAGTTGTTTGAATGTATTTATTGTCCCGACTATTATTTTTTGCTTTAATCACAAATTTCTTGCCTGTTGGTAAATTGATTTCTACTTCATCAAAAATTGGACGACCAATAGAATATGTCGTATTTCCTGGGCTAAAAGAATAGAAACCCATCGCATTTAATACGTACCAAGCAGACATTTGTCCACAATCTTCATTACCTGCCAATCCATTTGGGTTATTAAAATACAACTCGTTCATAATTTTGTCTGTAACTTCTTGTGTTTTCCAAGGTTGACCCACAAAATTATACATATGTGCAATATGATGACTTGGCTCATTTCCGTGCGCATATTGACCAATTAAACCTGAAATATCTCCAGAAACATCATCTCCAGTTAATTCTGAACTTGTAGAAAATAAAACATCTAAGTTTTTAATAAACGTCTCTTTTCCGCCAACTAAATCTACCAAACCTTCAACATCATGAGGTACAAACCAAGACCATTGATAAGCATTTCCTTCAGTATAATCATCTTTTCTATGTTTAGAAAAACGAGGATCAAAAGGCTCACGCCATTTTCCATCTTGATTTTTCCCTCTCATAAAGCCTGATTTGGTATCGTAATATTGTGTGTATTTTTTAGAGCGTTTCATAAAATGATTGTAATCATCTGTTTTGCCTAAATCTTTTGCCATTTGTGCAATACACCAATCATTATAAGCATATTCTAAGGCTTTAGATACGGATTCATTTTCTAAATCAGCAGGAATAAAATCCATTGTCTCATTATAGAGCTTACCTTTCGGCATCAAAATGTTTTTTACTTGTTTTGATGGAAAAAATATATCTGTAGTATCATACTTTGATGCGTGAACGACTGCTTCATAGGCTTTCTTCACATCATAACCTCTAATTCCTTTATTATAGGCGTCTACAATTACTGGCACAGAATGATAACCAATCATACAACCGGTGTAATTCCCTTGTAATTCCCACATTGGTAAAATACCACCTTGATCGTATTTTGTTAAAAGTGTATTTATAAATTCGTTAGTTTTATCAGGGTCAGTAATTGTCTTTAAAGGATTATATGCTCTAAAAGTATCCCACAAAGAGAACACTGTATAAATTTTTTCTTCATTAGATTGATGAATTTTTCTATCCATTCCCCTATATCTGAAATCTACATCAGAAAATGTATTTGGACTTATAGAAGTGTGATATAGTCCTGTATAAAAAATTGTTTTCTCATCTTCCGTACCTCCCTTTACATTAATTTTTGATAATTCCTTTTTCCAAGTTTCATGAGCTTCATTTTTAACTTTATCAAAATCCCAATGGTTAATTTCTGCTTCTAAATTTTTACTAGCACCTTCATAATCTACAGAAGAAATACCCACTTTTGCTAAAACTTCTTCGCCAGCTTTGGTATTAAATGTTAATACAGCCAATAATTTTTTAGACATTCTATTTGGTAAGGCCTCAATTTTTTTACCATTTTCGTAAAAAGTAACTGTAAAAGGTTTATTAAATTTTGCTTTAAAGAAAATATCTTGAGTTACAGCCCAACCACCAGAACCTTTATAACCAGAAATTTCAGTATCAGAAATCAATTGAAATTGGTGATTTGGTTTATGATCTGGGTAAATAGTATGGGATAAATCTATAATGATTCCCGATTTCCCTTCTTTACGGAACTTATATTTATGAAAACCCGCTCTTTTAGTAGCCGTAAGTTCAGCTTTAATATCGTAATCCTTTAATAAAACCGAATAAAATCCTGGAGAAGAAACTTCATCTTCATGACTAAATCTAGAACGATATCCTGCATCCGGATCTTCTGAAGTTCCTGGAATTACTTTCGCTTCACCTGAAAAAGGCATAAATAAAAAATCACCTAAATCACTAATTCCTGTTCCACTTAAATGTGTGTGAGAAAATCCTAAAATTGAAGAATCTGTATGATGATATCCTCCACAAGCGTCCCAACCTAAAGTTCTTGTATCCGGACTTAATTGCACCATTCCATAAGGTGTAGTAGCTCCTGGAAACGTATGTCCATGACCACCTGTACCTATAAATGTGTTCACATATTTTGTATTATCAACAACTTTTTTAGTTGTTGTTTTTGTGATTTTACCAAAAGAGAAAATACCTATCAAAGTAAGTAATAGCAGTAAAAAGTAATTTTTTATATTTTTCATAGGTAATCTGTTGTTAATTTTTAAAATTGTTTGGAATGAGAGATTGATCTGTACCCCAATTTTTATTTGGATATTTCCCCATTTCTAGGGTAATTGTAGCTCCATTGATAAGATCATCATGTGTAAACCAAGGACCTTTTAGTTCTTTTCCGTTTAAAGTTGCAGACTGTATGTATTTATTGGTTTCATTACAATTTGGTGCGTTTATGGTAAACTTATTGCCATTTGGTAAATTAATACTGATTTTAGAAAATAATGGGCTTCCAATAGTATATACTGGAATTCCAGGAGTAACAGGGTAAAAACCCATAGCAGAAAAGACGACAAATGCAGACATTCCTCCACCATCTTCATCTCCTGGAATACCAAAAATATTGTCTTTAAACCAAGTGTTTAATAACATTCTTATTCTCTTTTGAGTTTTCCAAGGTGAATCTGTAAAATTATATAAATATGGAATATGAAAACTTGGTTCATTTCCCATAGAATATTGACCAACAATACCTGTAAAATCGGGAAACCGTGCATTTAAAGCATACGTGCTTCTTCCTAAATCTTCTCTAAACATTTGATCTAAACGTGCTTCAAACGTTTTTCTTCCGCCCATTAATTCTTGCAATCCTAAAATATCTTGTTGCGGATTCCATAAATAAGTCCAACCATTATTTTCGTCATAATAATCCCGACCTCCCATACCGCCATCAAATTTTGGATCGATATCAATCCAATTTCCTTTGGCATCTTTAGGCATAAAAAATCCTTTTTCTTTCCAGTATAAATTTTTGTAATTCTCTGCAGTTTTAGAAAAATATTTATAATCGTCTTCTTTACCTAATTCTTTTGCAAATTGCGCCAAAGCCCAATCATCATAACCTTGAGCTAAAGTTACTGCAACAGATTGTCTTTTTTCAAAACCGTGCACTCTTGGTTCAGTTTCCTTTTCTCCTGGATTTAATCCTGGAAAATAACCCAATCTTAAAGCCAATTTGTCCAATGGAGCAACTGCGCCCATTTTCCAAGGAATCATTGTGCCTTCTAATGCGTTTTTTTTCATCGCTTCAAAAGCTACTTCTGCATCAAAATTTTTAACTCCTTTTCTATGCGCATCTAATAACATGATGGTAGAATGAAAACCATTCATTGGTGGTGCATCGCCATGAATTTGAGGAAATTGAGGCAACCAACCAGATTGTTCATACATTCTTACATAAGAAGCCATCATATCTGATTCCATTTCTGGTTGTAAAATATAACGTAAAGGATGTAATGCTAAAAACGTATCCCAAACCCAATCATCGGCATAAAAATCTTGTTCGCCTTCGTGAATTTTTTTATCATAATTACTATAATATGTACCATCCTCAGTAATATTTATCATTCTTTCGTAAGAGCGATATAAAGCTGTGTAAAATGTTCTTCTGTAAGCTTCTGTTCCTCCTTCAACTTCAATTTGATTCAGTACTTCAGACCATCTTTTGTGCGCTTTTTCTTTTACAGTTTCAAAATTAAAATCTGGTATTTCCCTCTCTAAATTTTTCTTTGCTTGTGCTATACTTATAAATGATAAACCGTATTTAAACTGGACTGGCTTAACGTTAGTAGTATCATTAAAAGTAATCCATGAGTTTACTTTATCGTCAACAAATTTTGTCGAACTGAAAGTTCCTTTTTGGTTTATAATGGCGTATACATAAGCTTGCATACCCTCAAAAGATTCTGTTCCTGTTAGAGAACCATCATCATTTAATTGCCAATCATCACCAGATAAATCTCTTAAATATAACTTTCTTGTATTTTTATTTTGATAACTGAATCTAAAAATACCTGCTTGTGCAGAAGGCGTAAATTCTGTAGTAATATCATAATCTTCTAACCAAGTTGAGTAGTAATGTGGATGCGCAATTTCTAAATCTTGATCCCATGCTGAAATTGGTTTTTTAGTCTCGTTAACATTCCCAGAAACTGGCATAATATTAAAAAGTAAATCTGACCTATGCTTTCTCGTAGTAAGTGGAAATGAAGTAATTTGATCATCTCTATAATCTTTTCTTTCAGGATACATGCGTACCATAGAATTTGGCAAATGTATACGTGTTCTTGTTGGTTGTAAAAAAGGAGCAACACCACCAATTTGTGGGTCTACATATTTTACATTGTCAAGATTTTCTGATATTCTGTTTTCTGAATTACTACAAGAAAAAAAGAAAAAAGAAATTACTAGAAATTGTATACAATTAATAAGTTGTTTATTAAATACTAAATTCATCAATTAATGGATTTTTATTTCGTTGGATAAATTGGCTGTTTTTTTGTTAAAATGATTTCTTTACGCAACATTTTTGCTGCTTGTCCTGTTTGCCATAAATAATAATCTGATGGCAAACCTTCATAAGTTAAAAACTTACTTTCTCCAACAGGAGGATTGTTATCTATTTTAAAAATACTCGTGCCTTCATCTATTTCATCAAACATAGCCACGTAAATTGCTTTTACATCCGAAGAAATTGCATTGTAAAATTGTCTCCATAAAAAAGCTCCTTTTAAACGTGGTATTTTATTAAATTTATCTTTACCATTTTTCATGTTATACCAACTGAAACCAGGAAAAACAACAGGCATATACATTACTCCGTTTTCAGTACACCATTTTTGGTCTTGTATGGTATAATTTTCTTTGTGTTGGTCTGCAGATTGTAAATCGTTGTACCGGCCTGGAGTCCAAGGGTGCACAATATCTGCCAACTTAATAACTTCGTGTAATTTAGGATCACTGACAGCATCTCTCTCTAATGCTCTCCAACCAGTTGGAACACCTAAAAGCACTGCACAATTGCCATATCTCGGATCATTTTTAAAGAAATTAATGAGCTCTTTAATATTCTCTAAAGTGTATTTTCTATTATTAAAGCCAACACCCCAAATAGATACCACCGCTTTTCCTTTATAGGTTAAAACATTTGGGTTTGTTGGGTCGTTTAATTTATATCGTCTAACCAATTGTTTCCAATCTTCTTTGGTAGTTTCTACAACATTATCTTTGGTCGTACCAGACAAATCGTACATTAAACTTAATACCCTATCATTATTTTTTGCAGCCTTAAAACAGTTATCAAAAACAGTATTGTAATTATCTATTCTTTCTTGACCTCTAGTTAAGCCTACAACAAATCGCTGTGCAAAAACGCCATCAATTCCGTAATCATTCATCCATTTAAAATGACGATTTACCGTTTTTGCATTTGCAGAACTAAATACATAGGCAGGTTCACCATCTTTATAAACAAATTCTGTTTTAAAAAGTTCATCTTTATCTAGTTCGCTTACATCTGGCCAAAAATCTACAGAAGTATTCCCGGGATTAAATTGTTTGTTGTTAGCATAATGTTTCCAATTTAAATTAGCGCCATCACCTTCTGCATTAAACCAACCTTGATAACCTGCTAAAATTTTACCTTCTATAGAATTGTTTATTTTAACGTTAGTTTTATTATCAATCTTTATATTTTCAATATTGCTTTTACAACTATTAAAAAAGAAAAGCGTTAGCATTGATAAAAATGAGATTGATTTGATTTTCATATAAAAATGAATTAATTTGTCTTAAACTCTTCTCTTAATATTTGAAGATATTGTTCTCCGTAAGAAGTTGCAGATTCAAGTTGTGTTCCTCTATTCCAATCGTTAAAAGAATCAACTAAGACAATCTTGTTAGTTCCAGCGGCTCTTCTTGCTACGTTGCAATTTGCTCTAAACCAAGGCGCATCCTTATCAAACACATTAATATTACTTCCTCCATTTATTATTTTTAAATTTATAGATGGAGATATTGTAGGAATGTATTCAATATTATATTTTTCAAAAGTTTCTTTATGATACAACCATGCTTGATCCATGAATTTGTGAAAATTAATTATTCTATCATACAAATTCTTATTCACTGCAGCATAGGTTGCATGTGTAACGGCGTCAACTCCGTTTACAAACCTAAAATCATATCTTAAAGTTGGTGTCCATTCATTTTGCATACCAATTAAATATAGCTCAACACCAAGATCAGTTAACTCTGCCCTCATTTGCTGATATAGAGCTGCATTATCATCAGAATGTAAATTGTGGCTATTTAAAAGATACACCACATTTTTCCCATCAACTTTCATATAATTAGTTTGATCAAAAAATGGTGTCATCAATTTAAAATCATCAATAAACCTTTGAACAAGACCTTTTGATTCAATTCTATTATTGTTATTTAACCCCATGTTCCCAAAATTATAGGATAGTGCAAAATTTACATCTCCTGCATTTGGTGCCGCTTGTAGTTCATTAATAAACGTAGTGTCTTGATTGTTTTGATTTTGATTATTTGCAGATCTAAATTGAAAGATAAAAAAATCTATACCTGCTATTTGTGCCTGTTTTACATGTTCTTCATAGACAGCAGGATCTGATACATTAGGATTATAAACACCAATAGTAGGTTCCTCAGGGACTGTACTTCTTCTAATAAACCTACTATACTGTGCTCCAACAATATAGTCTGAAGTTACAGATACAATAGGGATGTCATAATTTAAAAAAGAATCTTCTATTGCAATATTATCTTCAGTACATGAAAAAGATATCATTAAGATTATTAGTAGTAATATTTTTTTTATATTTTTCATAATATATTTATAGTATTGTATAGGTTATTCCAGCGGCAATTAAATCATCCTCTGAGTCTCCATAAAAATTATTTGCAAATTCTTGATTAAATTCAGGGATAATTGTTTCCCATTTTGTTGGTGTATATGGTTTGTTAATTTTAAGTTCACTATATAATGAATTACCTTGCGATAAGTTGGAAACGGCTTCTTGAAAACCATCGTTATTTAATACACTTTCTGAAAATGGTGGATATGCCATTCTTTCTGGTAAGGACGCATAATCTAATCCAAGTGCTCCATCTGGTGCAAATTGATCGATAAGAGGCAGCAGTCTTGTTCTTTTCTGCATACACCATATATCATGACCTTGATTAAAACTAGCTAGCCAACGTTGTCTTGTAATTTTATCTAAAGAGTTCGCAGAAATACCGCTGTTTACCACACCGAATAAATGTCTATCACCAGTGCTTGAAGTCCCCCATTTGATGCCATCTCTGTTTTTGTACTCATTTTCTCCTGTAACTCCATACTGTTGAAAAGAAGCATCAATACCATCATAATAATATTGTTCTGCTGTTTTAGAGCCTCCCCAGCCTTTTAGTTGAGCTTCTGCTTTTATAAAATTTAATTCTGCATACGTAATAAGATTATAGCTCATATCTTGAGCCATAAACACATCTACTTTAGGCCTGCTATATCTTCTAGTTTCAACTCCGTTAAGAATGTTGTCATTCCCATTTAAATCCCATCCATCTACAGTAGCATTACCTCCAAGAGGTCTTCCAAAATATGGTAGCTCATATTCTACAATAATTTTTTCTGTTATAGAACCAGACTTAAACACCTCATCCCTAATAGTTAAAGGACTTAAAGATGGTTCAATTAACGCTACTAATCTTGGGTCTCTGTATGTTTTTAAGTTTAATAAATAATTTAGATTAATATAGGGAACTACATCTTGATTTGCAGTTATAAATATATATCTCCGATAATTAAACGACCAATTTTCTTCTTCTAGACCCCACTTTAGAGCTACATTATCTAAATTTTCGCTTAAAAGATTGTTTTCATTTGCCATAGCTTCAGAACCATGTTGCTGAGCCAAAGCAGGGAAACCTTCAGAAATTCTTAAAGCAATCTTTAAGCGAAGTGAATTTGCAAACTTTATCCATTTTGTATTATCTCCATTAAAAACTGGGTCCTGCAAGAGTGCATCTCCATTGGGATCCATATTTTCTCCAGCTTCTTTTAAAACATTTAAAATATCAGTATAAATAAATTCTTCAGATGAATATCTATTTGCCAGCATACCTTTAGAGGCATCTTCATAAGGAACAGCTCCAAAAGTTGACACTAAGACTGAATACACATAACTTTTCCATATTTTTGATATATACACTCTATTCGTATAGCTTAGGTCGTTACTATAATTATCAATAATATCTTGATTATTTTTCAAAACATCTACATAAAACTGCCTCCAAAAATTATCTAGCCCCGATTCTGTATAAAAGTATCTATTAAATTGGCCTCCTTTACCACCATAATAACTAGCATACGTATTAAACATTTGGTCGTTCAAAGTACCACCAATTAAATCTAATCCTTTTTTTACAGTGCCTGCAAAAAGTTCTTCAGGTGAGGCTACTGAAATTGCATCTGGATTTGTATTAATTTCTTCAAATTTGTTTGTGCATGAATCTAATATTGTTAACAAAAAAGTAAACAATAATAATTTGGTTAAAAATCTCATTTTCTTTATTTTTTTAGTTAAAATACTAGTTTTACATTAACACCAAAAGTTCTTGTAGGCAAGAAAGAACCATATTCTATACCCTGCCCATTACCAGATGTTGTACCTGATTCCGGGTCTATTCCTTGTGGTGTATTCCTATAAATAGTCCATAAATTTCTACCAACAACAGAAATTTTAGCATTCTTTATTTTTATTTTTTTAATTAATCTATGTGGTATGTTGTAACCAAAAGTAACTTCTCTCAATTTTACATAAGAAGCATCATAGACAAACCTTCTTTGATCTTGAAGACCATCAAAACCATATACTTGTGGATTTAACCACCTTTGTGTGTAAATAATTTCTCCATTAGCGTCTCTTTCTGCGGCCCAGTTTCCATCAGCATCTTGCACTCCTAAAGCTGAATTTTCATAAATTCTACCTTTTGGCCTATCGGAATCCGCATAGTTATTTCCAAATAAACCCCTTCCTTGCCTTTCGTTATTATTCTCTCCTAGTATTAATGTTGATAATAACCACTCTTCTCTTCCTTCTAGAGTGCCAGCGTGCACACCATGATTATAGGTTTTGGCCATTGTTCCGGAGTATAAATCTCCTCCCATTTTAACATCAACTAAAAAATTTAAACTGAAGCCTTTGTAAGAAAATGAGTTTCGTATACTCCCTATCCAATCTGGTTGTGCATTTCCTAATAATTGATTAGACTCCCAAGCTGCCCTTCCATTAGCTAACACCAATGGTGTACCCGTTTCTGGGTCAACTAGTTGAGAATTTCCTCTAATATTACCAAAAGGCTCCCCTACCTCTGCAAATACACCTACATTAAACCAGCTTCTTACTAATCTGCTTTCTACACCATCAAAAAGTGAGGCTACAAATGATTCGTTTTTAGACCAGTTAATATCTGTTGACCATTTAAACTTTTTGTCAAATAGTTTAGCAGATAAAAATAATTCCATTCCTTCATTTTGAATCTCTCCTGCATTCAAAAATTTCCCTACAAAACCAGATGTTGGCGTAGTTGAAACATTTATAATTTGATTGTTTGTAGATGATTTATAATAAGTACCATCAAAAGAAATTCTATTATTGAAAAACTTTGCTTCAATACCAAATTCTGTTGATGAAGTTAATTCTGGTTTTAACTCTAAATTTTTTCTTATTCTTTCTAATGCTACCCAATCTGTATTATTGTAATTACCTCCTTGGACATAGCTATTTCTAATTTGATTAAAACCGGTATCGTTACCAACTTGTGCATAGGAAGCTCTAATTTTCCCGAAAGTTAAAATATCATTTCTAGGAATAAATTCTGAAAATAATATTGTACCACCTACGGAAGGATAGAAGTAAGAATTATTACTTGCTGGTAAAGTTGAGGCCCAATCATTTCTTGCTGTGAAATCTAAAAAATATGTTTTTTGGTATCCTAAAGAAACGGAACCATATACTGAGTTTATTCTTTTATTATTATTAATAAAAATTTCAGGTGCAAATTCATCACCATTTGATAAACTCATAATATCTCTCTCAACTAACGAAATAGCAGTTAACCTATTTCCGTCTGTTCTTACATCAAATCGATTTACGCCTATTAAAGAAACTAATGACAAATCGTTAAATTTCTTTGTATAATTTAAGATTGCTTCATAATTCCAATTTTCTCTTGAAATATTTACTTCTCTATATAAACCATTGGGGTCATAATCGGCTCCTTTGTTATTGAACTCTTGTCTATCTACATTATTTATTGCACCATTAATTCTAGTTTTAAGTTTTAGCCCTTTTAATATTGTCCAATTTAAAGTTATATTAGCTACAACTCTATTGGTAATATCTTGATTACTATTTTCAAATATATTCCAATAAGGGTTATTAAAATCTCCCTCATATTGGAAAGCTTCATTATTCTCATTTATATAAGGAAGTAAATTAGATTGAGACATATTTGGTAACATATACATGTAGTTATTGGCTGGGTTTCTATTACTCCCATTTTGATACATTCTGTTATTTACTTTTTGATGCGTATATATAAAACTAACATTAGCCGTTAACTTATCTGTAATATTTTGTGACATGCGCAGAGCAATATTATCTCTGTTAATTTCTTCCATTCTTTTAATTACATGATCTCCAATTGTCTTACCATAAGAAAACCTTAATGTATTTTTATCTGTTGCTCTGCTAATTGAAAATGTGTTGGTATTTACAACACCAGTCTGATATAAATCTTTTACATTATTTATATCTGGAGCATAAGTACCAACAGTACCATTATAATCTAGTACCTGCTGCCCTAAAAAAGGTGCTCCATAAGCTCTATTGTAGGAACCAACCATTGGCAATCCAGTTGTGGGATCTAGTTGTCCCGTATTTTGTACCAATCGTCCACCATTACCTGCACCATAAGAATATTGATAATTTGGATATTCTCTGTTTGAAACAATAGATAGGTTAGAATTGACATTTACATTTATTTTACTAGTACCCTTTTTAGCTTTTTTAGTTGTAATAATTACTACACCATTAGAAGCTCTAGAACCATATAGCGCAGATGCGTTTGCACCTTTTAAAATTTGAATAGAATCAATATCATCTGGATTAATACCAGATATTGGGCTTCCTAAGTCAATATCATCTCCTTCATCCCAAACAGAAACACCTGCATCACCCGATGAACTATCTAAAGGGACACCGTCTAAAATGTATAAAGGCTGATTGTTACCTGTTATAGAAGTTAAGCCTCTAATAATTACTCTCGTTGAACCTGTTGGAGTCGATGAATTTGTGATTTGCACACCAGCTGCCTTACCTGATAAAGCATTTAAGAAATTAGAAGATCTAGCCTCCGTCATGTCTTCCGTATTAACTCCCTGAGTGGAGTAAGACAATGATTTTTTATCTCTTTTAATACCAAGAGCTGTCACCACTATTTCTTCCAATTGCTCAGCAGATTCTATTAATACGACAGTAAGATCTTTTGTGTTTTTTGTAAAGTTGACATTTTTAACTGCAAATCCTAAATAGTTAAAAATCAATACTCCTTCAGTCTTTTCTTTTGTATTAATACTATAATTACCATCTAAGTCTGAAGTGGTCCCTATTTGACTATCTTTTAGTAATATAGAAACACCTAAAAGAGGTTCTCCTGTCTTATCTGTTATTTTTCCTTTAATGATATTTTTTTGAGAAAAAATAATCAAAGGAAAAAAAAGAAGTATTAAACTTAGTTTTAATTTCTCCATAATTTTAATTTCGATAGATTTAATTTATTGGGTGAATATAAATACTGACTTATTTAAACAAATGAAGTATATTTCATTAATTAAGGATTAATATTTTCTTAACTTCTTGGCATTAACTCAAAAAAAATAAAATAATTTAAGAAATCCTTAAAAACAGTAAAGCAACTTAGATTGCGTTTTAATACTTTATTAATTTAAATTGGTTTTCTAATGGAATGCCAAATAATTCCTCAAGCTGTTTCGCACTTCGTTTATAAAATTTAGAGTCGGGTGGTAGGTTAATATTTTTCCAAAAGTCTGAATTGTATTCGATGTTATAATCGCCTATATCTTTTCCTTTAATAATATTATCACGAACTCTTATTTTTTTCCCATTATTCTCAACACCTAATACTATAGCCTCATGTCGATATGATAATTTGATCATATTACTTTTCAATTTTAAGAGTTTTTTCATGTATGGAGTCACTTTTTCATTAAAAACATATTCCCTATTATGATAACTTAAAACTAATTTTCCTTCTTTATTTTTTTTATAAATATAAACAGCTTTTAGATTGTAATTTTCTAATTTGTATATTCCCTTTGTGTCAATACCAATGTATAGTTTTATCCATTTCTTTGGATTTTCTTTTTGCTTACCTTCAACAACAATAACATCTTCACCATCATAAGAGGTATCATCTATAACTTCCCATTTATAATCATTTCTATAAATTCCTTTTCTTAGCGGGTTTTGTTTTGCAATCATTACAGCAGCATGAAACTTTTGTTTCTTTTTTGCAAATCTATAATCATTCGATTTTCTGGACTCTGCAACTTCTATCTCCTCAAATTCGCTAGAAGTTGGACCTCTATCATACACTTTTAAGTAATGCTCTACTAAAAACCTTGAAGTACCATTTTCATTCGAAAACCTTCTGTATAAAATATTTAGTTGATGTCCTTTTCTTTGAGTTGTATTTTTTAGATTTTTAAGTGCATCTTTTACATAAGATTTATAATCTACTAACGTAATTTCATCTAAGGAAACTACATCTTCAACAAGGGTAATTATTTTTTCGTCAAGTCCTATAAAATCTTCTACTTTAATTGTAAAAGTTTTAAAACCTAATGCAGAAACTGTAATGGAATCCTTAAGATTATCTTGAATTAATTTTAAAACAAAACCACCATCATCATTACTTGCGGTTCCAATAGATTTCGATAAAATACTAACGGCAGCATAAGGTACTGGGTATTTGTCCTTATCAACTATTAAACCCTCTACTTTTATAGTTTCTTGCGCATTAAAAACTAAACTTAAAAATAAAAATAAATAAACAACACTACTTTTTTTAAACATAACTACCTTATTTATTATTAATAAAGAATAAACTTTCGTGAAAAATATTTCCCTTCGATATTCGCTTTTAGGATATAAACTCCACTTTCTAAATATGAAATATCAATTTCATCTTTTGCATCCATTTGGTTTTTGAGTACTACTTGACTTCCATTTATATTGTAAATTGTAACCTTCATCAATGACGTGAATGATGTTATGATCTGTATATTTTTTACAGTTTTATCATAATAAATGCTAAATTTCTCATTTGGAACTTGGTTATCGTCAAGTGACAAGACAAACATTGAGTCCCAAGCACCCGCATCATTTCCATCAGTTCCAAAATCTACAGGAGTATTATCTCCATTTGGTGCAATATCATATTCTACTTTTCCAGATGTTTCATTAAAATGTAAATTAGAAGAAGTTAAAGCTGCTTTTATTTTAGAGGAGCTATACATGTCATCTGGTCCAAAACCTTTAGAAACACCAGACAATGAATTTATAAAGTTTAATTGGACTACGGAAGCAATATTTATATCAGATTCTGGGTTCATGGTATCCCCTAAAAGATTGTCATAAATCAAGGAGTTTTTAATCTCGAAATTTCTATTTCCTTCAATTCTAATTCCACCAGCTTTTCCTGCTTCTGCAGATGTTAAGATTACTTTGTTACCAAAAACAGTTATATTTTCTAAATTACTGGTAGCATTTAAACCACCAAAATATAAACCTCCGCCTTGAAAAGTTGCTTGGTTATTATAAAATGTATTTTTAGACATTATTACTTTTCTGCCATCTCCAAAAATATTTATTGCACCACCATTGGCTCTATCTCCATTTCCATCAATTTTGTTAATATTTGCTGCTGTATTATTTATAAATAAAGAATTAGTTATGGTTAAAGTTCCGTCTCCAGAACCACTAATTGCACCACCATTTCCTCTAGCTAAATTATTTTTGAAAATTGAGTTTGTAATCGTTACATTTCCTTCACTAAAAAATAGACCTCCACCAGCTTTATCTACGCCTCCTGTAGAATTATCATCAAATATGCTATTGGTAAAAGTTAAATTAGAGTTCGTATTCATATTTATTGCTCCACCATTAATTGATGATTCCTTGTTTCCTTTAAAGGTAATATCTGAAAAAGAAACATTAAGATTTGGTTTGCTAATATGAAATAATCGGTCTGTATCTTGTTTATTTGCATCTGGTGAAATTATGGCATTATCTGTGCCCATAAAATTCATGCTTTTTTGAACTGAAATTTTAGAATTCTGTATTACAGCTCCAGAGATATTAATTGTACTTCCTTCTTTTGCAAGATTGTAAGCTTTTTTAACAGTTGAAACGGCCGTTCCTAGACTTGTTCCTGTATTGGTGTCATCTCCAAATTCTTCCACATAATAATTTGTTATATCTGGTAAATTAGGATAAGAAGGTTGGTTTGAAGTCAGATTAATTTCACCTCTTAAAGCTTCGCCTGCTTTACCTGTAAGCCATAAATAATAATCGTTTGGTAAGCCTTCATAATTTGTAAATTGACTTTCTGCTGATGAAGGTGGATTATTATCTACTTTAAAGATACAGGTACCTTCGTCCATTTCATCAAACATTGCTACATAAACTGTCTGTGAACCAGCATCTATAGCATTATAAAATTGACGCCATAGAAAATCTCCTTTTAATCTTGGTATACTGTTAAGGCTAGAAATTTCTCCTTGACTTTTCTTTAAATTCTGCCAACTAAAACCTGGAAAAACTACAGGCATATATAATAAGTTTTCTGCATCACACCATGCTTTATCCGCAATTATAATACTCTTATGACTATCAATACCACTAATATTACTATACCTTCCAGGCGTCCAAGGATGTACAATGTCTGCTGATTTTATGACGTTAAGCAGCTGAGGGTTATTAATGGCATCTCCTTGTCCTGGAGTTCTCCAATTTCTTGGAACGCCTAATAAAACTGCACAACCATCGTTTTTAAAATAGTTGATCAATTCTTCTATATCGTCTAAATCGTAATTATCCGTTCTATTAAAACCAACACCCCAGATTGCTACCACAGGTTTTTGTTGGTAGGTTAATACATACTCTTTTGTGTTATCATTAACCCCGTGTTTGTTAGCCATTTCTTGCCAATGTTGTTTAATATCATTTATCATGGTTCCTGTTGCATTGGATCCAGATAAATCATACATAATACTAACTAATCTATTGTTATTTGCTTTTGCTCCGGCTATAATATTGTCAAATACAACAAGAGCATTGGCCCTACCTTTTGGGTTATTAGACCTTAAATTGGAAGCAAATTGTTGAAAGAAAACACCATCAATGTCATAATCATTCATCCATTTAAAATGACGATTTACGGTTTTTGTATTGGTTGAAGAAAACACATTAGCTTGAGATCCATCTTTGTGCGTAAAAGGTGTTGCATATTTTTCATCTGCATCTGCTTCACTCATGTCTGGCCAAAAATCTACAGTTACTTGTCCTGGCTCAAAGGCACCACTTGCAGTTTTATAATGCTGCCAGCCACGATTTGAGCCATCTGTTGGTGTATTAAACCAACCTTGATAACCTGCCAAAACCTTGCCCAAAATTGAAGTATTTTCTGTACTAACCGACAAATCTACATTGGTATCTGTGAATTCTTGATAGGGTCTGTTGGGAAAACTAAGCAATTCTGTTCTTAATATATTTCTTAATTCTGTAGATTTTTGAGGTTGTGTATTAAAAAGATTAGTAGTTTCATAAGGATCGTTTTTTAAATCGAATAATTGATCTTTTATATTGTATAAAGGATATTGAGCAGCCGCTAAACCACCTAAAGAAACATTAGGAATATAATAGGGTAAGGGGACTTGAGTACCATTTATACCATTAAAAGTTTCTCCATTTGCAATTTTTGTATTGATGCCATCAGGATAACGCACTGTTACGTATTTCCAATCTTTTGTCCGTATGGCTCTTGAATATCCCAACTCAAAAAAGAGGTGGTCATGCACTGGTGCTTTTGAATTGTTCGTAATTACTTCTTTTAAGCTTTTACCATCTATTTCAGAATTAGAAATATTCACCCCTGCTATATCTAAAAAAGTAGCCGCAAAATCTATATTTTGAACCAACTCATCATATGTTCCAGTAGTTGATATGCCATTTTTCCAATACATCATTAACGGAACTTTAATTCCTCCTTCATAATTTGTAGATTTTCCTTTGTTAAAATCTCCATGATCTGAGGTGATAATAATTAACGTATTATCTAATTTCCCTTTTTCTTCGAGTTTATTCACAACAGCGCCTACTGCATGATCAAACCATCGCAACCAAGCATGCCTTGAATCTTTGCCAGCAATTCCGTTAATTTCATT
This sequence comes from Polaribacter sp. Hel1_33_78, assembly GCF_900106075.1. Classification (NCBI taxonomy): domain Bacteria; kingdom Pseudomonadati; phylum Bacteroidota; class Flavobacteriia; order Flavobacteriales; family Flavobacteriaceae; genus Polaribacter; species Polaribacter sp. Hel1_33_78. The sequence continues at coordinate 1,218,200 of NZ_LT629794.1, read as the reverse complement.
TATAATTTGATCTCTTGTTGGTAAATAGGAATAATCTTGAGTTAAAATACCTTGAGAAGTAATATTTACATCGGCATCTAAGCCTGCATAATATTTGTCATTTTTTATCCAATAAGGTGAAGGTCCATGCGGAATGGTTTCACTATAATACACAAAAAAAGGATCATCTCCAGCATTATCTATAAAATCTAATACTGCTTTGTTCTTATACTCAACATTATGCACATTTAAAGCATCGTTTTTAAGCTCTCTTAAATTGGCAGCATAAAAAGCATCTACCACATCAAAGCCAAATTCTTTCATGCGATCTGACCATTTATCATGATTAAATTTCATAGCATCAGAAACTGAAGATGCGTAAGGGTCTGCTGTTTTTGAATAAGCCATAAAACCATTATTACCTTCGGTATAACTCGCTAAGACATTATGATCTATGATATGAGATTTACCAATAAATGCCGTTTTATAACCTGCATTTTGCAGCTGTTTGGGTACGTTTGTTTTGTTTTCTTCTAATTCAATATTATTAGCAATTCTACTCAAATTACCTAAGGGAAAATTATTTATAAAGCTTGTGCCTTCAGATCTTCCAGCATATTTTCCTGTTAAAATACTATATCTGCTTGGACTACAAATAGAGGATGAAACAAATGCATTGTTAAAAACTATACCATTGCTAGCTAAACCATCAATGATAGGTGTATGCACTTTAGAATCTCCATTAAAACCAAATGGTCTTGACTGATTTTGATTATCACTGCTTCTCAAAGGAATTGAACTTTGATCATCAGTCATTATAAAAACAATATTTGGTTTTTGGGTTTGTCCAAATAAAGAGCCCCCAATAAATAATAAAAGAATAAGTATATTTTTTAATGCCATTTTTAATGTAAATTTATTCAAATATAATTTTCTTGTTTAGTTTACTCGTTTCTGTTTCTAAGTGCACTATGTAAACCCCTGTAGCTAATTTTGGTACTGTAATTTCTTTTACACCAGCTGATTTAAAAGATGTATTTAAAACTTGTTTACCAAGAGTGTCAAATAATTTAATTGTAGCGGTTCCATTAGGCAAGCCTACTAACTTTAAAGTAGTTGCATTAGACTTATACATACTAATGTTTTCTAAGACTATATTATCGTCTATATTCAAAGCACTTTTTGAAGCGTGCATATAAAATCTACCAACATCATTTAAAGCTTCTGATAAAGTAACTTTAAAAGTTTTGCTATCTGTTAGTTCATTAAAAGTCTTTGCTACTCTATCTTCTAAATATACTTTTACATCCGTAGGGAAATTAGTTTGCTCTATAGAAAAAGTAAGTTCTTTACCAGCTTCTGCAATAACACCTACCGGAATTACTATAGACTCCATTTCTGAGATTGGTAATGATTGTACTTGGTATTTTTTACCTTGACTGTCTGCTACTAAATCTGTAAATACACTTAAAGTACTTGCAACACCACTAAAAACTTCACCTTCCCATCCACTATCAAAACCTGTGGTTACATTGTCTAAATAATACAATTCAGCAATACGAACTTTTTGACCATCAGTCAGAGATAATTTTACTTCAGCCCTAGTATTTTTTAGAAAAGTGTCTACTGCTGCAGACGACTGGTTACTTTCTGCAAAATTTACAGTTGCGATAGTAGCATTTTTAAAATATAAACCCGGACTTGGTAATAGTAATTCGACTTTTACAAAAAAGCCTTGTCCTGGTGCAATTTTAAAAGCCATATTCTTAACTTTAGCTATGTAATTTCCTCCAGAACCTATTGTTTGATCCCAAACCCAAATTTGATCTTGAGCCAATTTTACGTTGTCGCTTAAAAATGTTTCAATATTTATAAAAGAAGTGTATGGATTTCCTAATAAGTTAAATCCATCTCCAGTATTATATATTGCTGCATCAATACCAGCATCATTGGTATTTAAGTTTCCATTAAATACAACTGGTCCCGCAACAGATCTTTTCATAGAGTACCCATAACCTGAAATAAAATCACCTGCATTTGTATCATCCTTTTTAAGATATTCCCATGTATTTGTATCGGTTACATATTTTCCAAGACCCCTAAATAGGTTAGAAGTACTTGTTGCCAAACTTTCACTAGTTGCATAAGCATTGTTATAAGTTTCACCTGAAACTGGTGAAGACATTAAGTGCCAGCCTTCTTGACTACCTTCTATGTAACTTAAATTTCTAGTGTAGAATATTTTACCAGTATCTCCGGTAACAGTTCCAGTTATAATTAGACTCTTACCATCATTTATTTTTAAATTATCTTTTACTTTTAAATCTACAAAAGTAGCATCCGTATCTAAGATTGCTTCTGCACCAAGTAATATTGCAACATAGTCTGTGCTTATTGGCAAACCGCCATTTGACCAGTTTGATGTATTACTCCATAAGTTACTTGTTGTTCCTTTAAATATATTTATGTTAGAATCCCAAGCGCCTATATCACTCAAGTTATCTCCAAAATCAATGGGTGTGTGATCTGTTAATGTATTTGGTGCAATAAAAGTTACTTTGTTAATATTATCACCACTTATTTGAAATTCTAAATTTGATAATGATAGATCTGCATCAATTATTGATGTAGTAAATATATCTTCATGAGCAGAATCCAAAGCTGGTTTTATACTTTGAGTAATTGAATTTTCTAACGTCACTTGCACATTCGTAGGCACACCGATATCTGAAAAATCTGTTCCTGTTCCATTTCCATCAAATACAAAGTTACCATAGATCAAAGAATTTTTAATTGTAAAAGGTCTATTACCTTCTAATCGTATGCCACCACCTTTAGATTGATTTAAAGTACTCGAGGATACACTATTATTAAAAATAGTAGTATTTGTGATACTGCTATTAGTATTAGTACCTCCTAAATACAAAGCAGCTCCAGAAATTGTTGATGTATTATTGACAAAAGTACTGTTGCTCAAAACTAATTGTCTATTACTTGTAGTTATGGCAACTGCACCACCTGTTGCACCAGAGTTTCCATCAAAAAGAGCACCAGAAACTGTAATGTTTCCAATACCACTTGCTAAAATAGCACCTCCATCTCCAGAACTTGTATTATTTTTAAAAACACAGTTAGTAATTGTTAAATCTGAATCTGTTGTTAAATTGATAACAGCTCCGCCTGAACTAGTATCAGCATTTTGAAATGTAATACCTTCAAAAGAAACAGTAAGACCCCCAGCAGTAATATCAAACATTATTGCTGTGTCTGTAGCGGTAACTATAGCAACTGATTGCCCCTTAAATGATAATGATGTAGAAATCCCTACTGTTCCAGTATGGTTAAGTGCTCCTACTATAATAATAGTAGTATTATCATTATCAGCTGCTGCAGTAACAGCTTCGTTTATAGTTGTAAAAGCTGTTGCTTCTGTTAATCCGTCTGACCCATCTCCATTTGCAGACACATAATATGTATATAAATATGCTGGTTTGGTAAGTGATAAGGTTAATGGGTCTCTTAATTTTTTACCTGCTTCACCTGTTAACCATAAATAATAATCACTTGGTAAGCCTTCGTAATTTGTAAATTGAGTTAAATTGCTAGATGGAGGATTATTATCTACTTTAAAAATACAAGTTCCTTCATCCATCTCATCAAACATAGCAACGTAAAGGGTTTCTGCTCCTTCATCTATGGCATTATAAAATTGTCTCCACAAAAAATCACCTTTTAAACGCGGAATGCTATTTAAATCTGGCGGAGTATCAGTTGATTGTGTTGCGTTTATTTGATCTTTTTTTAAATTTTGCCAGCTAAACCCAGGAAAAACTACAGGCATGTATAGTAAGTTTTCGGTATCACACCACGCTTTATCTGCTGCAATAATATTTTTATGGGCGTCTGCTGAAGTTAAATTGGTATATCTTCCTACCGTCCAAGGATGCACAATGTCTGCAGATTTGATAACTTCATGCAGTTGAGTATCGTTAACAGCATCATTATTTAAGGTTCTCCAACTTCTAGGAACGCCCAATAAAACAGAAAATCCTCCATAAGTTGGGTCATCTTTAAAATAATCTATCAAGTCTTGCACATCATCTAATGTGTACTTATCCTCACGACTAAAACCTACTCCCCAAATGGCAACTATAGGCTTTTGCTTATAGGTTACTAAGTGTTTGTTGGTGTTGTCATTTAGCCCATGTTCATCTACGAGTAGTCGCCAGTAAGCTTTAATATCCTCTACCATGGTTCCTGGTGCATTTTCAACAGATATATTTGCACGAGATATATCGAACATAACACTCACCAATCTATTGTTATTGTCTTTTGCTGAGGTAATAATATTGTCCAACACCTTTTTATCATTGATATAGGCATTTGATGAAGTTAACTTTAAATTTGTAGCAAATTGTTGAAAGAATACACCATCAATTCCATAATCATTCATCCATTCAAAATGACGTTTGACTGTCTTTGCATTCGTAGAAGAAAAAACTGTTGCAACAGACTCATCATTTTTAGTAAAGGATGTATTATATTTTTCATCTGCATCTGCTTCACTCATATCTGGCCAAAAGTCAATCGTTGCTGTGCCGGGCTCAAATAGACCATTTGATCCCTTGTAATGATTCCAACCACGGTTTGAACCATCTCCTTGGGTATTAAACCAACCTTGATAACCACATAATACTTTACCAATAATTGAAGTCTGAGAATCTTCTGTTTGTGCCTTTATTTCTTGTTGATAAATAAAAAGGACAATAGAAAACGCCATAAACATAGCTTTCTTGGATATTAATTGGATTGTTTTCATCTTAAATAGCAATTAAGAAAACTTAGTGTTACTAAAAAAAGGGGCTTCCATAAACCCCTTTTTTTAATTCCTAAAATTTAAATTTTTATTATTTTAATTGATTAAGAATTTTTTAGAGAAAAACTTTTCTGAAGTTTTACCCACTAAAATATAAATTCCTGTATTTAAATGGTTTGCATTTATCAATTGTTTAGCACTTACATTACTCAAAGACAATACCTTAGCTCCTAAAATAGTATATACCTCTAAAGAAATTGGTTCTGCAATACTATGTAAAACCTCTAAATTTTTAGATGAACCATTATAATAAACAGAAAGTTTAGTTGCTAAAAAATCTTCTTTATCTAAAGATAAGGTTAAACCAGAATCCCAAGCACCAACGTCATTACCATCAGATCCAAAATCAATAGGGCTATCTTCCGTATAACTTACAGCATCATATTCTACTTTACCAGTAGTTGGATTAAATGTTAGATTAGAAGATGTAAGATTTGCATCAGTTATAGATGTTGAAAACACATCATTTCCTCCATCACCTACTGCAACTAAAGAGGGTTCTATATTTTTAGTTATTGAGTGGTTTAATGTCAATTCTACTGTTGGAGGCCCTCCGATATCCGAAAAATTTGTTTCGTTCCCAAAGCTTACATAGTTACCATAAATTAGAGAATTTGAAATTGTAAAAGGTCTAGCGCCTTCTATTCGTATTCCACCGCCTGTAGATTGATTTAATGAGGTAAAATTTACAGTATTATTAAAAACAGTCGTATTAGTAATACTACTGTTGGCACTTGTACCTCCAAAGTACATCGCTCCTCCACCATTACTTGATACGGAATTATTCACAAAAGTACTAGTGTTCAAAACGAAATCTACACCATTGCCTGTTACAGCAATTGCACCACCTTTAGTTGCTGAGTTCCCGTTAAAAAGAGATCCAGAGATGGTTACATTTACAGAATTTCCAGCGACAATAGCCCCTCCTTTATCTGATGATGTATTGTTTTCGAAAACACAATCTGCGATGTTCAAATTTCCGTTGGAGGCTAATATAACTCCACCACCTGCGGCGTTAGTTACAGAATTTCCAGTAAAGGTACAGTTCTCAAAGGTAGCTGTAGCTCCTGCGTTGTTATTAAAAAAGACACCACCTCCAGCAAGTGTGGTAGTGTTGTTTTGAAAAGTAAGATTCTTAAAGGTTACATTTGCCGACGTTGCTCCATTTATTGTAAAGAGTCTGCCTGTACCACCGTTTCCAGCTAAAGTTGAGCTAGCATCCAAACCTTCTATAGTAAATGCAAAATTCTTAGAGGTTAGATTAGCGCCATCTGGCGTAATTGCTCCTATAATTATAAGTTTATCACCTTCAGAGGTTATATTAGACATGGCAACCCCAAAGTTGCCAAATGCATCTGATTGACTTGTACCATCTGAGCTACCAGCACCTGTTGCTGAAACATAAACGGTAGTTTGCGCGATTAATGTAAAACCAGTAAAAGCAATAAATAAAAGAGTTAATAAAGTAATTTTTTTCATATTTTGATTATTTAAGTTAGATTAATTATTAAAAATAGACAATTAAGATTAATTAATTATTAATTAACCATTATTCCTTTTTTTGAGAATAATAACACATAGCCTCATGAAAAAACATGAGGCTATGTGTTATTATTTTATTAGAATCCTTCACCAAGTGCTGTAGGACTTGTTGCCTGAGCTTTTTGAGGGTTTAATATCATATAAGTTCCTAAAGCTGTTAAGGCAGCATACTTACCATAGTTTCCTATTTTTTTAAGTGCCTCTTTTCTGTTAATTTCTTCTTGCTGCTGTTTTGTGTCTATATTTTTATTCATGGTTGTCTTATTTTAAAAAGTTAGTTGCTTATTCTATTACAATTTTCTTGTTCAATTTACTAGTTTCTGTTTCTAATTGCACTATGTAAACTCCTATAGCTAATTTTGGTAAAGTAATTTCTTTTACACCATTTGCTGTAAAAGATGTATTTAGAACTTGTTTTCCTAGTATGTTAAATAGTTTGATGTTTGATGTTCCATTAGGTAAACCAACCACCTTTAAAGTAGTTGCATTAGATTTATACATACTAATGTTTTCTGACACTGCATTATCATCTAAACTTAAAGAACTTTTAGATGCATGTAAGTAAAAACGACCAACATCATTTAAAGCTTCAGATAATGTAACTTTAAAAGTTTTGCTATTTGTTAGTTCATTATAAGTATTTGCTAATCTGTCTTCTAAATATACTTTTACATCTGTAGGAAAATTAGTTTGCTCTAAAGAAAAAGTAAGTTCTTTACCTGCTTCTGCAATAACACCTACCGGAATTACCATAGACTCCATTTCTGAGATTGGTAACGATTGTACTTGATAGTTTTTACCTTGATTGTCTGATACTAATTCTGTAAATACATCTACTTTATTAGCAATACCTCCAAATACTTCTCCTTCCCAACCACTATCAAAACCTTTTGTTGCAGTATCTGTTAAATAAATTTTTGCAAAACGCTCATTAGTGCTGGTATTCATTAATAATTTAATCTCAGTTCTAGCTGTTTTTTGAAATGCCCCACCAGTTGTTGCTTGGTTTGTTTTTGAAAAGGTAACAGCAGCTGTGTTCGTAGAATTTACAAAAAACCCTTGAGCAGGTGCTAAAACAAAAGCTTCTCCAACTGTTTTAACATCATAATTTTCTGTGCTTGAATTCCAAACCCACATTTGTGTTTTATCCATACCCGTAGCGCTGTTTGCTGCATCACCTAAAAAAACACCACTATTTACAAAAGAAGTATATGGGTTACCTAATAAATTAAAGCCTGCTGCTAAAGCCGGTGTGGTAAAATCTGTATCATTAAGCGTTCCTTCAAATACTACAATTCCATCAGCATATTCTCCACCTGCACTTTCAATTTCATCAGGTGTAATTTTCATAGAATATCCTTGACCTGAAGTTGCTGTAATATCTACCCCTGTATAATAAGACCAGCTATTATCTCCTGTATTATAAGTAGCAATTCCTCTATTAGAATTTGTACCTACGGCAATATCATTAATAGTTAAATAACTAGTATCAAAAACCTCATCAACAACAGGAGAAGCAACTAAATGCCATGCTTTTGTATTATCAGCATTATTTGTTAATGCTCTGGAGTATCTTACTGTCCCTGTTACAATAGCATCTCCATTTACCACTAACCCTTGGTTACTTGAAATTCTTAAAAGACTTGTTACTTTTATATCATTTACTGTTGTAGATATAGGTAAATTACAGTTTCTCCCTGTAAGAATAGCCACATTATCTGTTGCTTCTGGCTGACTACCTTTAGACCAATTGGCATCGTTAGCCCAACCTTCAACGGCACCTGGTGTACCACCTAAAAAGATATTAATGGCTGAACCTTCCCAAGCACCTACATCATTTCCATCCGAACCAAAATTTATAGGTGTTTTTCCTACTATAGTTAAATCTGCTATTGCATTTGGTGCAGAAAATGTTACCTTATTTAAGGTTTCATTCCAAACTAAATTAGAACCATCAAGGTCTGCTGCATCTGAACTTGTAGTTGAACCTTTTTTTAACACTACAGAGTTTGTTACCTCATCCATATTGGCATTTACCAATTGACCTAAAGAATTTATAAATTTTTGTGTACCAGCGGCAGAAGCACCAACATCTGCAACTCCACCAGCACCTGCATTAACTTTGTTATTATAAAATAAGCTATTTGTTATAGTAACACTTTTTCCTTCAATTCTTATTGCAGCACCATAGTCATTACTATTTCTGGTAATAGTATTTTCAAAAAAAGTACAGTTTGTTATAGTTGAAACTCCAGTTCCAACAAAAGCTATTGCTCCTCCCTTACCGGTTAAACTAGTAGAAGAATTTTCATAAAAAGTACACCCTGTTGCAGTTAAAGTTGCTGCATTTCCTAAAAAAATTGCACCACCTCCATTAACGCTTGTTACTGAATTACCATTAAAAACACAATTATCAAAAGTTAAAGTTGATGTTTGATTACTGAATAATACACCTCCTCCACCACCTCCAGTTGAATTTGTTGCTCCAGTAAAAATTAAATTTTTAAATGTAATATTATGACCTGTACCACCATTAATTGTAAACATTCTTACAGCTGCATCTACACCTGTAAGAGTAGAACCAGCTGCATCACCCTCAATTGTGAATTGCTCTGTTTTAAGATTTAAACTCACTGCACTAACATTCATATCTCCAATTACTCTAAGAATATCTCCTGCTGTGTCAATATCTGCTAGAGCTGTTACAAAATCGTCATAAGCGTCAGCTTCACTTGTACCATTTAAAGCACCTGCACCATTTGTAGAAACATAAACTGTTTGTTGTGCAAACAGACCACCCACTAAAAATAATGAGAGGCAAATTGTTAAAAATGTATTTTTTTTCATGATATAAAAAATTTAATTAATTAGGGTTATTTGAATTTCTTTACAAATAAGCGAAACACATATTAATATTTAATTAATTAATCCTTAATTAATAGTATTATTAGTAAAAAAAAGTTCATTTATTTGCATTTATCTTAGTATTTTATGCTTACGTAGTTATTTTCGATTATTTACTTTTCTTTCTGGTAACTCTAGTTGTAAAGGCATTTCTCCTCGTAACATTTTTGCGCCTAAACCTGTTAACCATAAATAATGATCTGAAGGCATACCATCATTGTTTACAAAATGTGCTTTATCGCTATTTGGTGGGGTATCTGATACTTTCATAATGGCTGTACCCTCATCAATTTCATCGAACATGGCCACATAAATCATTTCTGAACCTGCTAAAATTGCATTCGCCATTTGATCCCAATAAAACCTACCCCCTAATCTTGGTATGGCTCCATAAGCGGTATATCTTGCCAAATGGGGTTTGTTTAAAGAAAGGTTTCGCCAACTAAAACCAGGTGTAATTACGGGTACATAATCTAGGTTTCTCTTTTTGGTCCATTTTAAATCTGCAATAATATGATCTCTTAAATGGTCGCCAACTTTATGCACCAAAGGCGTAAAGCGTTGTACCATCCAAGGTAAAACAATATCTGCAGATGCTATAACTGTATGTAAATAAGGATCTGGTAAACAATCTTTATCTAAATCTCTAAAATATGTTGGTACACCTAACATAATTGAGCAACCCCCATAAACTGGGTCGTTTTTTAAGAAATCTATTAAACGATTGATACCTATTTTACGTGTATCATAGGGTCTGTCTGGAAAACCAACACCCCAAATAGCGACTAATGGCTTACCATTATGGTATAAGTAATTCTGGCTTTCTCCTTGGTTGGTTACTTTTAATTCATCTACCAACATTTTCCAATCTTCTATGATAGAAGAACAATCCTCACCAGTCTCTTTTAAGCCAGATAGATCATACATAACAGCAATGGCTCTGTTATTTTCTTTGGACGCTTTTAAGGCGTTTCTTAATATAATGTCTTGGGGTTTGTTGGTGTTTGTATGGTTTCTTGTAACCCCAAAAAAGCGCTGCATAAATACGCCATCTACACCATATTCTTTCATCCATTTAAAATGAAGATCTGTTGTGCTTTTATCTACAGAGCTAAATACCTCTGCATTCGTTTCATTATCATATTTAAAAACGGTTTTGTATGTTTTTTTGTATTCTGAAACATCAGGCCAAAAGTCTATTGTATTGTTTTCAAAATCGAATTTATTACCTCTACCATAATGCCCCCAACCTCTTTTAGAGCCATCTTTTGGCGCTCTAAACCAACCTTGATAACCTGCCATTACTAAACCTTTATAGCTTAAATAATTACTAGTTTTAGCGTGTTTAGATTGAGAACAAAGAGCGGTTGTTATAAAAACAACCATTAAAAAAGAAATAGAGAAGGCTTTCATAAAAATAGTTATGAAAGCAAAATATATTTAAGTGTTTAATTTTGGATTAATAAAACATTAATCGCAATAAATAGGTGTAAAAATTTAAGTATTCTTGAAAATTAAAAAAAATGGCTTACTTATTTTTATTTTCTAAGATTTCCTGAAACGAATATTTGAAATCTTGGGCATACAATAGTTTGTATTCTTTTTGAAACTTCTTAAAGGTGCTTTCTGCTAAACTATGATTGCCTTTGTAGTTATACGCTTTACATTTAAAAACAACAGCTTCTTCGTTAATAGAATCAAAATTAAAAATACAATCACATAAATGAAGTATAAAATCTGGATCGGTTTTAAAGTCAAAACTTTCAGCAAAATTAATTAAGGTTTCGATTATAGCATCGGCAACATCTTGTTTAAATGAGTCTAGCCATTCGTAATTTAAATTCGATAAAAATGGTCCTTTTTGAGTAATTTTAATCAAATGGTCTATTCGATCTCTATTTATAGTCTTTTTGTTTTTGGTTATCTGAATAACCTCGTAATAATCTGTTTTTAACGCTTTGTAATTATGATTTATTTTCCAATACCCAGTTTCTTTATCTATTGTACAATCTCCAAGTTCTTTTATTAAGTTTTTTAGCTTAGTAATGTTCACAGACCTATTGTTTTGCGCACTTCTTGTAGGCTTATCATACCATAGAATTTCTATTAACTTTGATGATGATATACCTTTGTTATTCTTAAAAGTATACATCCATATTAATAAAAATAATTCTTTTAATAAGGGCGAAAATTTACCTGTAATGTCCTCTTGGTTTCTGTTAATTACCTGAAAACCACCAAAAAATATGATTTGATATTTATATTCTCTTTCTATTGGTTTAAAATCGAGATCTTTTTCCTCAATATCAATATTTTCTATCTCTTTTCTCCCTGCATCAAGAACAACAACTTTTTTCTCTTTAATTACTGCTACTGACTGTTTTTTCTTTTTACGCTTTACAACATATAAAACAATTAGTCCTATAATGGTTACTCCCCCAAATATCCAGTACCAATAATTAGTACTTTTAGCGGTTTTAACTGGCATTTTAATTGCTGGAAAATCTATTGAATTTATGCTAAACTCGTTTTTATTCTCTTTATTTAAAAAGGAATTATACGCTACTAATTTTTTCTGATTAGGCATATAATACAAATTAGCCACAGATTTAATATCTAAAAACTTAAAAGGGATAGAATCGCCCACTATTGTAGTGCTATTATTGTCTAAATTTCCTTTTAAAAGTTTTAAATATCCTTCATATTTAATTTTATCTGAAACAAGTGCAAAATAATCTCTATTGTCAGGATTAATCCACATCTTGTTGGCAACAATCATATCATTACTAAAAGGATTAATAATATTAAATTTATGTTTAAACCTTTTGCTTTTAATGGAAAACGCAATTAAACTTGAATAGCTATGAGGATTTGTTACCTGACTTCCTGATGCACTTCCATAACCTCCTAAAATATAAATAGAGTCCTTAAAGATGGCGCTTCCTGCTAAATATCTTGGTTTAAAAATACTATCATTAGTAGGTAAATTAGTCCAAGTGCTGTCTGTTAAGTTTAGTTTTCTTACAATATTATTGTATTTGTATTGTCCGTAACCTCCCAACATATAAATTGAATTATCTGACGGGTTAAACACATTATTGTGTTTTTGAAAAATTAATTTACCTGTTTTTTTTGAAAAAGTTTCTAGATTATTCCACTTTCCTGTTTCTAAATTTAAATAGGAATAAAGCTCTTTATCTGCAGCGTAAATATAAATTTGATTATCGTTTGTATTATAAATTGCTCTATGGGCTAATGTTAAATCTATTTTACCGTTTTTGTACGGCGTTCTTTTAATAGTATTGTCTTGGGTACTATAAGTTAAGACAGAGGTTTCGTTTAAGAGATAAATGATTCCTTTTTCTTCATTTGAAGCTACCAATTGCACTCCTTCTGTTATAGAAGAAAAATTCAAATTCCAATTTTGATGTCTGCATAAAATCCAATTTGGATTTTTTAAAATGGCTTGTGTGTTTTTTAAAACATCAGAAGTGGTATTACCTCCACATTGATTTAATGGAAAATGAGAAAACAAACTGCCGTTTTTAGTTAATTTAAGATCTCTAATATTCATTTCTGGAACATCTGAACTCGAAAATTCTTTATAGTTATTTGCTCCAAAAAAGAGTTTAAAGGATTCTTGCTTATTCAACGCCATTGTTTTAAAAACAGGCTTACTATTAGATGCTGAAAATTGAATTTCATTTTTATTTAAAAAGAATTTGATTTTAATGTCAAACCAATCGTTTTTATTAATAATAGATAAATCAATAGGTAAAGTGGTTTGGGTATCTCCGACCACCAAAATTAAACTTTTAGTTTGGAAACCTGAAAGGAGTAAGTCTATATTCTTATTTTCTTTACTTATAATTCTAAAAACATATCCAAACCCATTTCCTTTTTGTTTAAAATCTAATTTTAAACCAAAGGAAACTTCAAATTCATTTTTAACTTTTACATACTCATTTGGAGAAATTTCTAAACCTGTTCTTTCATCTAAAAGATAACTTTGACCTTTAAAATTAAGACCATATTCTTGCGATGAAACTTCAAGAGAGGAGATTAAACAACCTAAAAGAAGTATCTGAAAAATAAGTGAAAATTCAATTTTTTTTAACAACATACTTTTTTTGAAATCATTAATTAAGCGACTGTTTTTTTTTTAAGAAAGCTAAACTATCTTTAAGCTTTAGTTAAAATCAATTTGTAAAACATATCTATGCTAATAAACTATTACTAGTTAATTAATCATCTTAACAAAAATAAATGAAAAGTTGCTTACTAAAAAATATATAAGAGGTTATCTTATTTGTGAGGGCAATAAATTGTTTGTCATACTCTTTTATCTCTCAAATTTTTATCGAACATAATTAAATTAAATAGTTCTCTCATTCTTGATCTTACTTGATTTCCATACCTTTCTTCCAATTTATCAGCGTTGAATTTTTAGTGCCATTTGTTACTATTGGCTTTCCAATTTTTGCCGCTGGTTTTTTTCTATAAGATCCTGCACCGATTTCTTTTCCTATTAATTCCTCAATTCTATTATAATGATTTTCGAATATTGGAAGTAACATTCTACGGTTTATATCTTCGCGCAACACTTTGCTTTTAAAAATTTTTGTTGAGATGGGAACTTTTGCGTGCATAAATTCCTTTTGAAAGTCGATGATCTCGGTTTTTAGGATGTCTATTTATTGAACTAATTTTAGATTGTTTTTGCTTCCTTGTATCCTCTGATAACGAAAGGCTAGCGAAAAATTTGGTGTCACTTATTTTAGCAAATTGCAAGTGACACCGAATAGGACACCTTTTTTATACAATTTAATGAATTTTATGGGTTTTGTAGAAAAGCAAAAACCCTTTAAAACATGAGTTTTAAAGGGTTTTGTTGTTGATTAAAAATCAATTTGCGGAGAAAGAGGGATTCGAACCCCCGGACCTGTTACAGTCAATAGTTTTCAAGACTACCGCATTCGACCGCTCTGCCATTTCTCCAGAAGTCTCATCAGATATTCTCTGAATGCGGATGCAAATATAGAAAGCTTTTTCATTTTCTGAAACAAAAAACAGATTATTTTTCAACTTTTTTGAATATCATTCATTACAATTCATAGACAACTAATAATCAAGCATTCTAATTAAAATATAGTTTTTAGAAATCATTACAAAACAGTATAAATCTAAATTACTTCTCTCTTAGTTTGCTATATTTGCTATCATAATTTTAATTTTTAACGATGTCGTTTAATTCTTTTGGAAATTTATTAAAAGTAACTACGTATGGAGAATCTCATGGAACTGCTATTGGTGGCATCATAGATGGTTTCCCTGCTGGACTAGAACTTGACTTTGATGCAATTCAAAACGAGTTAAATAGACGTAAGCCAGGCCAATCTAAAATCGTTACGCAACGTAAAGAACCTGATTCCGTTGAATTTCTTTCTGGAATCTTTGAAGGTAAAACAACCGGAACCTCTATTGGTTTTATAATAAAAAATACAAATCAAAAATCAAAAGATTACAATCACAATACCAATATTTATAGACCTTCTCATGCAGATTACACATACGACAAAAAATTTGGTAACAGAGATTATAGAGGCGGTGGAAGAAGCTCTGCTCGTGAAACTGCCAATTGGGTGGTTGCTGGTGCTTTAGCGAAACAATTAATTGCTAGTATGCATATTAATGCCTTTACCTCTTCTGTAGGTGATATTTTTCTAGACAAACCTTATCAGGATTTAGATTTTTCGAAAACTGAAAGTAATATAGTACGCTGTCCTGATGAAGCTTCTGCTGAGAAAATGATTAACAGAATTAAAGAAATTAGAAAGGCAGGAGACACCATTGGAGGCACAATTACCTGTGTTGCTCAAAATGTACCTGTCGGTTTAGGAGAGCCTATTTTTCAGAAATTACATGCGCAATTAGGTAGCGCTATGTTATCTATAAATGCTGTAAAAGGGTTTGAATTTGGTAGCGGATTTTGTGGTGCAAAAATGAAAGGTTCTGAACATAATGATATATTTAATGCTGATGGTTCAACGCAATCTAATTTATCCGGTGGAATACAAGGTGGAATTAGCAATGGAATGGATATTTACTTTAGGGTAGCCTTTAAACCTGTTGCTACTATTATGAGTTCTCAGCAAACGATTAACTCGGAAAATGAAATTGCAGAGATTACCGGCAAAGGAAGACATGATCCTTGTGTAGTACCAAGAGCTGTTCCCATTATAGAAGCTATGACAGCTTTGGTTTTAGCTGATTTTTGGTTGCTAAATAAAACAAGGAAGATTTAAATTTTAATTTTAAAATTTCTATTTTTTTCTGATATTGCTGCAACAGATCTTTAGGATAACGACGATTAACATCATAAAAACAAGTACGATTTTCTATATCCACTGTTAGGCGAAATCATCGAACAAGAATTAAATAGGAAGCAAATAAATTTAAATTAAAAAAATATTTAAATTAAGATTTGTATATTTTAATATTTCCTCTTAAAATAAAGTTGTTATGACCACTAATCGGCTATATTTTATTGATATTATTCGTGCTTTTGCAATTTTAATGATGTTACAAGGTCACTTTATAGATACCCTTTTATCTGAATCTTATAGAAACTTAAACTCAAATACTTTTTCTATCTGGTTGTATTTTAGAGGGATCACAGCTCCTACTTTTTTTACTATTTCAGGCTTAATTTTTACCTACTTATTATTAAAGGCCAAAGAAAAAGGAATAGAAAAGTTAAGGATTAAAAAAGGTATTATCAGAGGTTTTTTTCTAATTGGTATTGGTTATTTATTAAGAATTCCTTTTCTATCTTGGATGCACGGTCATTTTAACACCTACTTTTTGGTTGTAGATGTTTTACAATGTATTGGTTTAAGTCTAATTTTAATTATCCTTATCTACCTTTTATGCGCTAGAAAAATAATTGTATTTTCGATAGTATCATTCATTTTAGGTTTCCTTATTTTTCTTTCGGAACCCTTATATCGTGGCTTAAGTTTTGATCATATCCCTATTCTTTTTAATAATTATGTTTCAAAAAGTAATGGCTCTGTATTTACGATTATACCTTGGCTTGGTTATGTGCTATTTGGTGCTTTTTTAGCCACTTTATTTCATAAGAATTTAAACAAACCTCATTTTAAAAAAATAATAATTGCTTCTTTTTTTACTGTTGGTGCTGTACTAATTTTATATTCATCTTTTTTATTAAGTATACTATATAAACTAACAAACATTCAATTATTCCTTGACTCAGCAAGCTATAATTACTTATTTACAAGATTTGGAAATGTACTGATTTACTTTTCTTTTTTCTATGGATTTGAAAAATTCTTGAAATTTCCATTAATTTTAAAAATCGGACAAAAAACATTATCTATTTACATTATCCATTTTATTATTATTTACGGAAGTTTTACGGGTATTGGGTTAAATACGTTAATTGGTAAAACACTAACACCTTGGCAAGCTATTTTTGGTGCACTTCTATTCCTAATTACTGTTTGTTTTATTTCTTTCTATTATGTTAGGTCAAATAAATTTTTGTACGCCCATCTAAGACGTTTATTTTATAAAATGAAAGGTTAATAGTAACTTTTACGACATGTGTAGTATATGAAATTTTTTATTTCTTTTTTGTTTTTAGCCATTACAACCTTAAGTTTTTCACAAACGCTATATTTAGATAAAGTGTCTGCTGTTTCTAAAAGAACGTATACCTACCAGAAAAATAAAGGTGAAAAAAAATTGAAACTAGATTTTTACAAACCAAAAAAAGTAAAAGGAGCACTTCCTTTGCTACTTTATGTTCATGGAGGAGGTTTTTCTGGAGGAAAAAGAAATGATAAAAATACTGTGAATTTTGCAAATAATATGGCTGCACGTGGTTATGCTGTTGCCTCTATATCTTATCGCTTAACCCGCAAAAACCTTGGTTTTAATTGCGACACAAAGTCTGAAGATAAAATAAAAGCTTTTAATGCTACCTCTGAAGACATAAGCTATGCTATAAAATACATACTCAGCAAAAAGAGAAGATTTAAGATTGATATAAATAAAATAATTCTGATTGGAACAAGCGCCGGTGCAGAAGCTGTGTTAAACCTAGCATATGTTCATGGAACAAAAATACTTCCAGAAGACTTTAAGTTTGCAGGATTAATAAGTATGGCGGGTGCAATTATCTCTCTAGATACTATCACTAAAGAAAAGGCCATACCCACACAACTATTTCATGGAACTGATGATCAATTAGTTCCTTATGACATTGATTCTCATCATTATTGTAAAAAAAATAATCCCGGATATCTCATTCTTTTTGGGTCCAAAGCCATCGCACATAAATTAAAAATATTAGGACAATCTTTTTACTTATACACCATTAAGAAAGGCGATCATAGTTGGTCTGGTAAACCAATGTATGAATGTACTCCTGAAATTTTAGATTTTTTATATTACGATGTTTTAAAAAATAAGAAAAGACAAATACAAAGATCAATATAGTTCATAAAAAAAGTAGTTAGGATAAAATTTTTACTCTAACTACTCTCTAAATTATAGATTAATTTTAATTTTATTTAAGCCTGCCCTGATGGTCCAAAATTCATTGGAATTGGAGGTTTCTCATAATCTTTAATTTCTCCATGAGCTTGTTCAAACTTTCTAACGTTGTCTGCAAGCGCCTTCGTTAACCTTTTTGCATGCTGAGGAGTTAGTATGATTCTCGATTTAACTTTTGCCTTTGGAACACCTGGCATTATATTGATGAAATCAACAATAAATTCTGACATCGAATGATTTATGATTGCAAGGTTAGAATAGGTTCCTTCCGCAATTTCTTGATCTAATTCAATATTAATTTGTCCGTCTTTGTTTTTATTTTCTTCCATACTTTATATTGTTTAATTATTGAAATGTGTATTTTGCTTGTCCAAAAAAAAAAGTTGAATTGAATATTGCAATTTTAATTACAGTAAACAATTCAACTTTATAACTCTTAAACGCCTACACGTTGTTTATCTAGAAACTTTGTTCTATTTCGTCTTTAGGACCCACAAGAACTTTGTCATAAGCTCTCATACCTGTACCTGCTGGAATTTTCTTACCAACGATTACATTTTCCTTCAAGCCTTCTAAAGTATCGATCTTACCACTTACAGCAGCCTCGTTTAATACTTTTGTAGTTTCCTGGAAGGAAGCTGCAGAAATAAACGATTTAGTTTGAAGTGATGCTCTTGTTATACCTTGTAAAACTTGTTCTGCCGTTGCCGGTTTAGCATCTCTTGCAGATACTAAGTTGTGATCATTTCTTCTTAATAAAGAATTTTCATCTCTTAATTGACGAGCAGAAATAATTTGCCCTGCAGTTAAGTTTGCAGAATCTCCAGCATCTTCAACAACTTTCATTCCGTAAATTGCGTCATTATCTTTGATAAAGTCAATTTTATGAATTAATTGATTCTCTAAGAATAAAGTATCTCCAGAATCAATAATTTTAACTTTACGCATCATTTGACGCACAACAACTTCGAAATGTTTGTCGTTAATTTTTACACCTTGCAAACGATATACTTCTTGTATTTCATTTACTAAGTATTCTTGCACTGCCGATGGTCCTTTAATTCTTAAAATATCTGAAGGAGTCGTTGCCCCATCTGATAAAGGCATACCTGCTTTAATAAAGTCATTCTCTTGAACTAAAATTTGATTAGAAAGTTTTACTAAATACTTACTAATATCTCCCGTTTTAGATTCAACAATAATTTCTCTATTTCCACGCTTAATTTTCCCGAAAGAAACAACACCATCAATCTCTGAAACCACAGAAGGATTAGAAGGGTTACGTGCTTCAAATAATTCTGTTACACGTGGTAAACCTCCTGTAATATCACCTGCTTTTCCTGATTTTCTAGGAATTTTCACTAATGTATGACCAGATTCAACTTTATCTCCATCATTTACCATTAAATGAGCTCCCACAGGTAAACTGTAAGATCTTAACGCGTTTCCATCTTCATCTTCTATAATTAAAGAAGCGATGATTTTTTTATTCTTAGAATCTGTAATTACTTTTTCTTGGAAACCTGTTTGCTCATCAACTTCTACAGAGAAATTAATTCCTTGCTCTAAATTGTCAAACTTCACTTTTCCTCCAAATTCAGAAACAATTACACCATTAAATGGATCCCATTGAACAATAACATCTCCTTTTTTAATAGACTTACGATCTTTATCATAAATGATCGAACCGTAAGGAAGAATATTTGTACTTTGAGTAATTCCTGATTTCTTATCAATAATTTTAATCTCAGCAGTTCTTGATATTACTATATCAACTTCTTTACCCTCATTGTCTTTACCAACAACCGTGCGTAAATCATCAATAGAAACTTTACCTTCAAACTTAGCAATTAATTTATTTTCTTCAGAAATATTCCCTGCAACTCCACCAACGTGGAAAGTACGTAATGTTAACTGTGTACCTGGTTCACCAATTGATTGTGCTGCAATTACACCAACTGCCTCACCAATTTGTACTTTATTACGAGTCGATAAACTCTGACCATAACATTTTGCACAAATACCTTTCGTAGATTCACAGGTTAAAGCAGATCTTACTAGTACCTTATCAATACCTGTTGCTTGGATTTTATCAGCAATTGCAATAGAAATAGATTCTCCTGCTCCTATTAATAATTCTTCAGAACCTGGCACGAATACATCTTGTAATGATATACGTCCTTCAATCCTATCTGATAAAGATTCTACAATTTCATCATTTTTCTTTAATGGACTAACTTCTAAGCCTCTTAATGTTCCACAATCCTCTTCATTAATGATAACATCTTGAGAAACATCCACCAATCTACGTGTTAAATAACCGGCATCTGCCGTCTTTAAAGCTGTATCTGCTAAACCTTTACGTGCACCGTGTGTAGAAATAAAGTATTCAAGAATTGATAATCCTTCCTTAAAGTTAGAAAGAATTGGATTCTCAATAATTTCTCCACCACCAGCTGTAGATTTTTTAGGTTTTGCCATTAAACCACGCATACCTGTTAACTGACGAATTTGTTCTTTAGAACCCCTTGCACCAGAATCAAGCATCATGTATACTGAGTTGAAACCTTGTTGATCTTCACGTAAATTTTTCATGGATAATTCAGTTAATCTATTGTTGGTAGAACCCCAAACATCAATTACCTGATTATAACGCTCTTTCTGCGTTAGCATACCCATATTATAATTCCCTACAATCATCTCTACTTCTTTATTAGCAGTGTCAATCATAGATTGTTTTTCTTTCGGAATAATAATATCCCCTAATGAGAATGATAAACCACCTTGAAAAGCGAATTTATATCCCATGTTCTTTATTTCATCTAAGAACTCACCTGTGGTAGGAATATCTGTAGCTTTTAAAATACCACCAATAATACCACGCAAATTTTTCTTAGTTAAAACCTCATTAATATAACCAGCTGCCGCAGGAACTTTTTCATTAAATAAAACTCTACCAACTGTAGTTTTTATAATTTTTCTAACTTGTTCACCATTTTCGTCAACATCATAAGTTCTTACTTTAATACCAGCATTTAAGTCTACCATTTCTTCGTTAAAAGCAATCATAACTTCTTCTGGTGAATAGAAAGTTAAACCTTCTCCTTTAATTTTAACTTCTGGAGTAGAAATTCTTTCTTTGGTCATATAATACAAACCAAGTACCATATCCTGAGAAGGTACAGTAACTGGTGCACCATTTGCAGGGTTTAAGATATTGTGAGAGGCTAACATTAATATTTGTGCCTCTAAAATAGCCTCTGGTCCTAGTGGTAAGTGAACAGCCATTTGATCCCCATCAAAATCCGCATTAAATGCAGAACATGCAAGCGGATGCAGCTGTATAGCTTTTCCTTCGATTAATTTTGGTTGAAAAGCTTGTATACCTAGTCTGTGTAATGTCGGAGCCCTATTTAATAAAACTGGATGTCCTTTAATTACATTTTCTAAGATATCCCAAACAACTGGTTCCTTTCTATCTATTATTTTCTTTGCAGATTTTACTGTTTTTACAATTCCTCTTTCAATTAATTTTCTAATTACAAAAGGCTTGTAAAGTTCAGCTGCCATATCTTTTGGGATACCACATTCAGAAAGTCTTAATTCTGGTCCTACAACAATTACAGAACGAGCAGAATAATCAACACGTTTTCCTAATAGATTCTGACGGAAACGACCTTGTTTACCTTTTAATGAATCTGAAAGTGATTTTAAAGGTCTATTAGATTCTGTTTTTACTGCTGATGATTTTCGTGTGTTATCAAATAATGAATCCACAGATTCTTGTAACATACGTTTTTCATTACGTAAAATAACTTCTGGAGCTTTTATTTCAACTAATCTTTTTAAACGATTGTTTCTAATAATAACTCTTCTATATAAATCATTTAAATCTGAAGTTGCAAAACGACCTCCATCTAATGGAACTAAAGGACGTAATTCGGGTGGAATTACAGGTACAGCCTTCATAATCATCCATTCTGGCTTATTTTCTCTATTTTTTTGAGAATCTCTAAATGCTTCTACAACATTTAAACGTTTTAGTGCTTCTGTTTTACGTTGTTTAGAAGTTTCTGTGTTTGCTTTGTGTCTTAACTCAAAAGACAACCCATCTAAATCGATACGTGCTAATAAATCAATTAAACACTCTGCTCCCATTTTAGCGATAAACTTGTTAGGGTCGGTATCGTCTAAATATTGGTTTTCTTGAGGTAACTCGTCAGCGATATCTAAATATTCCTCTTCCGTTAAGAAATCCATTTTTTGTAATGGCTCTCCTTCGATATTTTTTGCAATACCTGGCTGAATAACTACGTATCTCTCGTAGTAAATAATCATATCTAACTTTTTAGATGGCAAACCTAAAAGGTATCCCATTTTGTTAGGTAATGATCTAAAGTACCAAATATGAGCTACCGGTACCACTAAATTAATGTGACCAACTCTATCTCTACGTACTTTCT
Organism: Polaribacter sp. Hel1_33_78; assembly: GCF_900106075.1. Taxonomy (NCBI): domain Bacteria; kingdom Pseudomonadati; phylum Bacteroidota; class Flavobacteriia; order Flavobacteriales; family Flavobacteriaceae; genus Polaribacter; species Polaribacter sp. Hel1_33_78. The sequence continues at coordinate 1,195,853 of NZ_LT629794.1, read as the reverse complement.
TTTCAGTAACTTCTACACCACATCTATCACAAACGATACCTTTGTAACGTATTCTTTTGTACTTTCCACAAGCACATTCATAATCCTTTACAGGACCAAAAATACGCTCGCAAAATAAACCATCTCTTTCTGGTTTATGCGTACGATAATTTATTGTTTCTGGTTTTAAAACTTCACCTTTAGAAATTTCTAAAATAGCTTCTGGTGATGATAAACCAATTGAGATTTTATTAAACTTTTTTACAGTGTACTTCTCTTGTTTTCTTGCCATGTTGATGGATTCGAATTAAAATTGTAAAAATGGCCTCAATGAGACTTATAAATAAATGATTGTTAGAAGCAGATTCAAAACCTACTTCTAACATCAATCTTTGTTATTCTTCTAATCTAACGTCTAAGCCTAAACCTTTCAGTTCATGCATTAAAACATTGAAAGATTCAGGTAAACCTGGTTCTGGCATTGTTTCACCTTTTACGATTGCTTCATACGTTTTAGCTCTACCCATAACATCATCAGATTTTACAGTTAAAATTTCTCTTAAGATACTTGATGCACCATATGCTTCAAGTGCCCAAACTTCCATCTCTCCGAAACGCTGACCTCCAAATTGTGCTTTACCACCTAATGGCTGTTGAGTTATTAATGAATAAGGTCCAATAGAACGTGCATGCATTTTATCCTCAATCATGTGTCCTAACTTAATCATATAAATGATACCAACTGTTGCCGGTTGATCGAAACGTTTTCCAGTTCCTCCATCATATAAATAAGTATGTCCAAATCTTGGAACATCTGCCTCATCCGTAATCTCATTGATTTGATCTAAAGATGCTCCATCAAAAATTGGTGTTGCATATTTAGTTCCTAATTTTTGACCTGCCCAACCAAGAACAGTTTCATAAATCTGACCAATATTCATACGAGAAGGCACACCTAACGGATTTAAAACGATATCTACTGGAGTTCCGTCTTCTAAGAAAGGCATATCTTCTGCTCTAACAATACGAGCAATAATACCCTTATTACCATGACGCCCTGCCATCTTATCACCTACTTTTAACTTACGTTTTTTAGCGATATAAATCTTAGCAAGCTTTAAAATACCTGCTGGCAATTCGTCACCCACAGAGATTGTAAACTTTTGACGACGTAAAGAACCTTGTAAATCATTTACTTTAATTTTGTAGTTGTGAACTAACTCACCTACTAAAGCATTTAATTCTTTATCTGTTGTCCAAGAGCCTGTTAAATGAAGATAATCATCTACAGAATTTAACATTTTAAGAGTGTATTTTTTACCTTTTGGTAAAACTTCTTCTCCTAAATCGTTGTAAACTCCTTGTGATGTTTTTCCACTAATTAAAGTGAATAATTTTTCAATTAACTCGTCTTTTAAACTTTCAAATTTAGAAACAAAAGAAGATTCTAAAGTAGCAACAGCTTCTTTATCTCTTAATCTCTTATTTTTATCTTTTACAGCTCTTTTAAATAATTTTTTATCAATTACTACACCTCTTAATGATGGTGAAGCTTTTAATGAGGCATCTTTTACATCCCCTGCTTTATCACCAAAAATAGCACGTAATAATTTTTCTTCTGGAGTTGGATCAGATTCTCCTTTTGGTGTAATCTTACCTATTAAGATATCGCCAGGATTTACTTCTGCTCCAATTCTAATCATTCCATTTTCATCCAAATCTTTTGTAGCTTCTTCAGAAACGTTAGGAATATCATTAGTTAACTCTTCAGTTCCTAATTTTGTATCTCTAACATCCAAAGAATACTCATCAATATGTATAGATGTAAATATATCTTCACGAACAACTTTTTCAGAAATTACAATTGCATCCTCAAAATTATACCCTTTCCAAGGCATAAAGGCTACTTTCATATTTACTCCTAAAGCTAATTCCCCTTTTTGTGTAGCATAACCTTCACAAAGAACTTCACCTTCTGAAACTCTATCACCTTTTTCTACAATAGGCTTTAGGTTAATCGAAGTTCCTTGATTCGTTTTCCTGAATTTAATTAAGTTGTAAGAAACTTCGTCAGAGTCAAAACTTACTAGTCTTTCTTCATCTGTTCTATCATACTTAATCGTAATTCTGTTTGCATCAACATATTCAACAACTCCTGCTCTTTCAGCATTAATTAAAATACGTGAATCTTTAGCAACTCTGCGCTCTAGTCCTGTACCAACAATTGGTGCTTGAGGACGCAATAACGGAACTGCTTGACGCATCATGTTAGACCCCATCAGTGCACGGTTTGCATCATCATGCTCCAAGAACGGAATTAACGATGCAGAAATAGATGCAATCTGATTTGGAGCAACATCCATATAATTTATATCACCTGGATTTACAACCGGAAAATCTCCTTCTTCACGAGCAATAACTCGATCTAAAACGATCGTTCCATCTTCTTTTAAATCTAAATTTGATTGGGCAATTTTCATACCTTCTTCTTCTTCAGCACTTAAATAGATTGGCTCTTCTCCTTTTACTGATCCATTCTCAACTTTTCTATATGGAGTTTCAATGAATCCTAAATTATTCACTTTTGCAAAAACAGCAAGTGAAGAAATTAAACCAATATTCGGTCCCTCAGGAGTTTCAATTGGACATAAACGACCATAGTGTGTATAATGAACATCACGCACCTCAAAACCTGCTCGTTCTCTTGATAAACCTCCAGGTCCAAGTGCAGACAATCTACGCTTGTGCGTAATCTCTGCCAATGGATTTGTTTGGTCCATAAATTGAGATAACTGGTTCGTACCAAAGAATGAGTTAATTACTGAGGATAATGTTTTTGCATTAATCAAATCGATAGGTGTAAACACCTCGTTATCACGCACGTTCATACGCTCACGAATAGTTCTAGCCATACGAGCTAAACCAACTCCAAATTGACCTGCTAACTGCTCTCCAACAGTTCTTACACGTCTGTTAGATAAGTGATCAATATCATCAACTTCTGCTTTAGAGTTGATCAATTCAATTAGATACTTTATAATCGTAATAATATCTAATTTCGTTAAAACCTTTTGATCTATTGGCTCATTTAACTGAAGTTTCGTGTTCATTCTAAAACGACCAACTTCACCTAAATTATATCGTTGTTCAGAAAAGAATAATTTATCTATAATACCTCTTGCAGTCTCCTCATCTGGCGGTTCTGCGTTACGTAATTGTCTATAAATATGCTCTACTGCTTCTTTTTCTGAATTTGTAGGATCTTTTTGTAATGTATTGTGAATAATAGCGTAGTCTGCCATATCGTTGTCTTCTTTATGAAGTAAAACGGTTTTAGCACCAGCTTCTATTATTTCATCAATATGTTCTTTTTCTAAAATTGTATCACGATCAAAAATGATTTCATTTCTTTCGATAGACACAACTTCTCCAGTATCTTCATCTACAAAATCTTCATGCCAAGTTTTTAAAACTCTAGCAGCTAATTTGCGACCTAATACTTTTTTTAATCCAGCTTTAGAAACTTTGATTTCCTCTGCAAGGTCAAAAATCTCTAAAATATCTTTATCTCTTTCAAAACCTATGGCTCTGAATAATGTTGTTACTGGTAATTTTTTCTTTCTATCAATATAAGCATACATTACTTGATTGATATCGGTAGCAAATTCTATCCAAGATCCTTTAAAAGGTATTACCCTTGCTGAATATAATTTTGTACCGTTCGCATGGAAAGATTGCCCAAAGAATACACCAGGAGACCTGTGTAATTGAGAAACTACCACACGCTCTGCACCATTAATTACAAAGGTACCAGAATTTGTCATGTACGGAATTGTACCGAGGTACACATCCTGAACAATAGTTTCGAAATCTTCATGTTCCGGGTCTGTACAATACAATTTTAGACGCGCTTTTAAAGGCACACTGTGTGTAAGTCCTCTTTCAATACATTCTTGGATTGAATATCTTGGTGGATCTACAAAGTAGTCTAAAAATTCTAATACAAATTGGTTTCTTGTATCTGTAATTGGAAAGTTATCCATGAAGGTTTTGTACAAACCTTCTTCACCTCTTTCTTCTGCCTTAGTTTGAAGTTGGAAAAAATCTTGGAAAGATTTTACCTGAATATCCAAGAAATCTGGATATTCTTTAATCATTTGAGAAGTAGCGAAATTGATTCTTTCAGTTGTGTTTTTCGTTGCCAAAAGAGAGTATTTTTTTGATTAAAATCTAAATTAAAATAAAAAACGAATATATACACAAAATGGTTTAGGCCTAAAAACCATTGTTTTTAGTACCTAAACCTAAATTTGTTTTCCCGTTTCGAAAATCTCGAAATCGGGAGTATAAGCTTACTTAAGCTCTACCTCAGCTCCAGCTTCTTCTAAAGATTTCTTAAGACCTTCAGCCTCATCTTTAGTTACACCTTCTTTTACTGCTGCAGGAGCACTATCTACGATACCTTTAGCTTCTTTCAAACCTAAACCAGTTAATTCCTTAACTAATTTTACTACTGCTAACTTAGAACCACCTGCTGCTGTTAAGATAACATCAAATTCAGTTTGCTCTTCTGCTTCTTCACCTGCTGCTGCTGGGCCTGCTACTGCTACTGCTGCTGCTGCTGGCTCAATACCATACTCATCTTTTAAGATAGTAGCTAATTCATTAACCTCTTTTACTGATAAGTTAACTAATTGCTCTGCGAAATCTTTTAAATCTGCCATTTTAATTGTTTTAAAAATTTTGTTTATTATAGTTTATTTGTGCGCGTAATTATTTTTCAGATAATGTTTTAATAAGACCTGAAAGTGTTTGACCACCTGATTGTAATGCTGAAATAACATTTTTAGCTGGTGATTGTAATAATCCAATGATGTCTCCAATTAATTCTTCTCTAGATTTAATATCTACTAAAGCGTCTAATTGATCATCACCAATGTAAACAGATTCTTCTGCAAATGCACCCTTTAAAATAGGTCTATCTTTAGTTTTCTTTCTGAATTCTTTGATTAATTTTGCTGGAGCATTTGCTGCTTCAGAAATCATCATTGATGTATTACCTTTTAATACTGATGGTAAATCCCCAAATTCCTTATCTGAAGCTTCCATTGCTTTTGCAAGTAATGTATTTTTAACGACTGATAATTGAACATTTGCCTTAAAACAAGCTCTACGTAAATTAGAGGTTGCTTGTGCATCTAACCCCGATATATCTGCTAGATATAACGTATTTGTGTCTGCTAATACTGCTGTTAAATCCTGTATTACTTGTGATTTCTCTTCTCTCGTCATGATTATAAGTTTTAACGTATTAAACAGCTTTCACCTCAACCGCGATACTAGGACTCATAGTACTAGACATAAAAACGCTTTTTACATACGTTCCTTTTGCTGTTGTTGGTTTCAATTTAATAATTGTTTGTATTAACTCGTTTGCATTTTCCTCAATTTTCTTAGCATCAAAAGATACTTTTCCAATTGCTGCATGTACAATACCAGTTTTATCAACCTTAAAGTCTATTTTACCAGCTTTAACATCTTGAACAGCTTTTGCTACATCCATCGTTACTGTACCTGTCTTAGGATTTGGCATTAAACCTCTTGGGCCTAAAACTCTTCCTAAAGGGCCTAATTTACCCATTACACTTGGCATCGTAATGATAACGTCCACATCTGTCCATCCCCCTTTAATCTTTTGAAGGTATTCATCTAATCCAACATAATCTGCACCTGCTGCTGTAGCCTCTGCTTCCTTATCTGGAGTTACCAATGCTAATACTTTTACATCTTTACCAGTTCCATGAGGTAATGTTACAACTCCACGAACCATTTGATTTGCTTTACGAGGATCTACTCCTAATCGTATCGCTAAATCTACTGATGCATCAAACTTTACATTCGTAATGTCTTTGACTAGCGCTGAAGCTGCTGCTAAATCATAAGATTTAGAGCTATCCACCTTTGCGTAAGCTTCTTTTTGCTTTTTTGTTAATTTTGCCATTTTACTACTTTTTATAAAGCTTATGCTGGTGCATCACCTTTTACTGTTAATCCCATAGAACGTGCTGTACCTGCAATCATACGCATTGCTGAAGAAGCTTCAAAGGCATTTAAATCTACCATTTTGTCTTCTGCAATTACTCTAATTTGATCCCAAGTAACCGATGCTACTTTCTTTCTGTTTGGTTCTCCTGAACCCTTTTTAATTTTGGCCGCTTCTAGTAACTGAACTGCTGCAGGTGGAGTCTTTACAAGAAAATCAAATGATTTATCTTTGAAAACAGTAATAACAACAGGTAATACTTTACCTTGTTTGTCTTGCGTTCTTGCATTAAACTGTTTACAAAACTCCATTATGTTAACACCAGCAGCTCCTAAAGCGGGTCCAACCGGCGGCGATGGATTCGCTGCGCCTCCCCTTACTTGTAACTTAACTACTTTACTAACTTCTTTTGCCATTTTAAAAATGTTTAATGATTTGCTTTAATTTGGAAGCTAAAAACAAATCGGAATAAATATATATACTTGTGTAACAATTATATCTTTTCTACTTGCATATAACTTAATTCTAACGGTGTTTTTCTTCCGAAGATTTTTACCATTACTTCAAGTTTACGCTTTTCTTCATTTACTTTCTCTATAGTTCCATCAAATCCATTAAAAGGACCATCCACAACTTTTACTGTTTCTCCAATATTAAAAGGAATTGCAATATTTTCATCTTGAACAGAAAGCTCATCAACTTTACCTAACATTCTATTTACCTCAGATTTTCTCATTGGAACAGGTTCACCACCTTTCGTTTCTCCCAAGAAACCAATAACTCCAGTAATACCTTTTATTACGTGCGGAACTTCTCCTGAAAGATTCGCTTCAACCATAATATAACCTGGAAAGTAAACTCTTTCTCTGTTAACTTTTTTTCCGTTTCGAATCTGAACAACCTTTTCAGTTGGTACAATTACTTGGCTTACATAGTCTGATAAACCGACTCTGGATATTTCTGTTTCTATGTATGCTTTTACTTTATTTTCTTGTCCCCCAATGGCTCTTACAACATACCATTTCATTACTGAATCAGCTGCCATAATTAATTAGATTTAAACATTCCAAAAAAGTTATCTAATCCGGTTTGAAAAACATAATCTATACCCGCGACTGCTAATGCGAATACAATTGTAAAAACAGCTACAGTTACCGTTGTTTTTTGAGCATCCTCTTTAGATATCCACGTCATGTGATTATTTAATTCGTCAAAAGAATCTTTGATATATTGTATAAACTTCATTTTACTTTTATGTTTTATTGCACGGGCGGAGAGATTCGAACTCCCGACAGCTGGTTTTGGAGACCAGTGCTCTACCGCTGAACTACGCCCGTTTCTTATTCATTGATAAAGGCGTCCCGTTAAAAACGGAACACCCTTATTATTTATTGATTAATAAACTAACAAATATATTAGTCTAATAATTCAGTTACCTGACCAGCTCCAACTGTTCTACCACCTTCACGAATCGCAAAACGTAAACCAACATTTAATGCAATTGCTTGGATTAAATCTACAGTAATTGTTAAGTTATCTCCTGGCATTACCATTTCAACACCTGAAGGTAAATTAATAGTACCTGTTACATCGGTTGTTCTTACATAGAACTGTGGACGATAGTTGTTATGGAATGGAGTATGACGTCCACCTTCTTCTTTCTTAAGAACATAAACCTCCGCTTTAAACTTAGCATGTGGCGTTACAGAACCTGGCTTACAGATTACCATACCTCTTTTAATATCTTCTTTTGCAATACCTCTTAACAAAATACCTGCATTATCTCCTGCCTCACCTCTATCCAAGATTTGACGGAACATTTCAATACCAGTAATAGTAGAAGTCATCTTCTCAGCTCCCATACCGATGATATCTACAACATCACCTGTGTTCGCAATACCAGTTTCGATACGACCTGTAGCAACAGTTCCACGACCAGTAATAGAGAATACATCTTCAACCGGCATTAAGAAATCTTTATCAATTTCTCTTAAAGGCTCTTCGATCCAAGCATCAACAGCTTCCATTAACTCCAATACAGAATCAACCCATTTTTGCTCACCATTCAATGCACCTAATGCAGATCCAGCGATTACAGGACCGTTGTCACCATCGTACTCGTAAAAAGAAAGTAATTCTCTTACTTCCATATCTACCAATTCGATTAACTCTTCATCATCAACCATATCCACTTTATTCATGAATACAACCATACGAGGAATACCAACCTGACGTCCTAATAAGATGTGCTCACGAGTTTGTGGCATTGGACCATCTGTAGCAGCAACAACTAATATTGCACCGTCCATTTGAGCAGCACCAGTAACCATATTCTTCACATAATCCGCGTGACCTGGACAGTCAACGTGTGCATAGTGACGATTTGCTGTTTGATACTCTACATGAGATGTGTTGATTGTAATACCTCTTTCTTTTTCTTCTGGAGCATTATCAATCTGATCAAAAGATCTAGCCTCAGAGAATCCTGCATCAGCTAATACCTTAGTGATAGCCGCAGTTAATGTAGTCTTACCGTGATCTACGTGTCCGATTGTACCAATGTTTAAGTGTGGCTTCGAACGGTCAAAATTTGCTTTTGCCATGATTATTAATTTTAATTCTTAGTTTAATTATATTTAGTACCTAATAATACGTATTAAATGAGCCAATGATGGGATTTGAACCCATGACCTCATCCCTACCAAGGATGCGCTCTACCAACTGAGCTACACCGGCTTTGTTGGATTTAATTAGAGCGAAAGACCGGGTTCGAACCGGCGACATTCAGCTTGGAAGGCTGACGCTCTACCAACTGAGCTACTTTCGCAATATGCAAATTTGTGGGGAGAGCAGGATTCGAACCTGCGAAGACGTAGTCAACGGAGTTACAGTCCGTCCTCGTTGGCCGCTTGAGTATCTCCCCTTTAAATTTACTATTTTAATGAACTTTATTTTTACTACTATGAGCCGATGGAGGGACTCGAACCCACGACCTGCTGATTACAAATCAGCTGCTCTAGCCAGCTGAGCTACATCGGCTTTTTGTTGTAAAAAAACAACCCGCTATTTCTAACGGATTGCAAATGTATAAAGTTTTTTTATATTCTAAAACTTTTTGTAATTATTTTTTCTTTTTTTTTCTGTTTTAAGAAATCAAAGAATCTCTATGTTTTTCTTTAGACCGTTTTAATTGTCTTTTCAAATTATCAACAGCAGCATTGACGCCTTCTTCAAAGGTTTTTGTTTCTCTTTTTACTATTAATTCGTTCCCTGGAATATTTATTTTCACTTCTGTTATCTTATTTTCTTTATCACTTTTATTTTGAACTTTTAAAAAAACTTCTGCATCTACTATCTTATCATGGAATTTTACCAACGATTCTACCTTCTTTTGCACAAACTTAATTAATTCACTGTCTGCATTAAAGTTAACTGATTGTGTGAATACTTTCATAAATCATTCTTTTTTATTGCCCCTAGGGTGAGCTTGGTTATAAACTTTTTTTATTTCGTCTAAACTATTATGAGTGTAGACTTGAGTTGAAGCTAAAGAGGAATGCCCTAGCAATTCTTTAACCGAATTTAAATCTGCACCTTCGTTTAATAAATGAGTAGCAAAAGAGTGCCTAAGAATATGAGGGCTTTTTTTTACTTTAGAAGACACTTTACTAAAGTATGAATTTATAACTCTGTAGACAAGAGTTTCATAAATTTTATTTCCTTTCTCGGTAATAAAAAGAAATTCTAATTCCTTAGAAATATCTTTTTTTAATTCTAAATATTTTCTTAGTGTTTCTATAACGGATTGCAAAAGAGGCACAAAACGTTCCTTGTTTCTTTTTCCTAAAACTTTAATAACCCCGTCAGAAAAGTTAATATCTTTTTCTTTTATATGGATTAGTTCTGCCCTTCTTATTCCTGTGGAATAAAATAACTCTACAATTAATTTATTTCTTACCGCTGTAAAATCATGTTCTTCATCAATGGCATTTATTACTAAATTGATTTCCTTTGAAGAAAAAGGAACTTGTACTTTTTTCGCAACTTTTAAAGCTCTGTGCTTAGCTAACGGATTAACTTCTAGCTGTTTCGTTTTCTGTAGAAATCTATAAAATGATTTTAAAGAGCTTACCTTTCTATTAATAGTTCTATTTGATATTTTATCATCAACCAAGAAAACAATCCAACTCCTTACTTGGTTGTAATGGACTGCTAATAATTCTTCTTGATGATATTCTGAAACTAAAAAATCTCTAAAAGAAATTAAATCATTTTTGTAAGCAGTTACAGTATGTTTAGAATACTTTTTTTCTAGCAATACGTAATCTAAAAATGAATCTATCAATTTTAAGTTTTTAAATTGATAGTAAAGCTACAAAAAATAGCACAAAAAAAATCTCGTATTAAAAAATCAATACGAGATTTGTTTTATTTAAAATAAGTTACTTCTAACCTACTTCTTCTTGCGTTCTTAAACGTTGAACGTAAGAGGCTTTAATTCTTTGAGCTCTATTCGCTACAGATGGCTTCGTAAAATTTTTTCTGTTACGCAAGTTCTTCATTGTCTTGGTTCTATCGAATTTTCTCTTATAGCGTTTTAAAGCTCTATCGATATTCTCTCCTTCTTTTATTGGTATAATTAACATATGTTGGCACCTCCCTTCATCGTATCTTTATATTTTATATAGTTTTTTTATAAAAAAACTATTATTTTATTTTTTGGACTGCAAATGTAATTACAAATTATGAATTGACAATTAGTAAACGTCAATTATTTTATAAGTAGTCATTCGTAATAACGATTGCAATGAGATACTTTTTTTTTTATTTTTACCAAAAAAAGGGCAATGTGTATTGAGGCCTTAAAAAATCTACTTGAAAAAATATTTAAAAAAACCAAAGCTAGATAGTTCTACTTGCTTCTCAGTAATTATCTTTTCACCGATTCAAAAAATTATTTTTTTAAAAAAAAACTTCGAAATCTATGTAACTGGCTTATATTCTTTCTTATCAATAATCATTTTCGCAATAATCTCTTTTAAGATTTCTGAGGTTCCTCCTCCTATTGGTCCTAACCTACTATCTCTTAATAAACGTGCCATTGGATAATCTTCCATATACCCATAACCTCCTAGTAATTGAAGGGCATCATAGATTACTTCATCCGCCATTTTTGTAGATAGCAACTTCGACATACTTGCCTCTTTTACAACATATTGCCCGTTATTTAAACGTTTTGCAATTGAATAATTATACTCTCTACACATATCGACTTTACTTGCCATTTCTGCAATTTTGTGTCTTAAAACCTGAAATTTGTCTAAGGATTTACCAAAAGCGATTCTTTCTTGCATGTACCTTATAGCATAATCGACAGCAAATTCTGCTCTTGCATGTGCATTTACACCCATTATTAAACGCTCTAAAGCAAAGTGCTGCATTATATAAGGAAAACCTTTCCCTTCTTCTCCCATTAAATTTTCTACAGGAATCTCTACATTATCAAAAGCAATTTCTCCAGTGTCGGATGCATGCCAACCTAATTTATTTAACTTGGTAGCAGAGATACCCTTCGTATTTCTATCCACAACAAAAATGCTAATTCCTTTGTATTTATCTGAAGGATCTGTTTTCGCTGCAACAATTAAATAATCTGAATACACACCATTTGTAATAAACGTTTTTGATCCGTTTAATATATATTTATCCCCTTGCTTGATTGCCGAAGAACGCATGCCCGCAACATCAGAACCACCAAAAGGCTCGGTGATACACAAACAACCAATCATATCTCCTTCAACACTAGGTACTAGATACTTTTTTTTAATAAAATCGTCACCCTCTTTATTAAGGTGGGTCATAGCCAAATATTCGTGTGCCCAAATTGCTGCGGCAAATCCACCAGAATTTATTTTCTGTAATTCTTCTAAAAAGATTACGGTATAAAAAAGATCTAGATCCATTCCTCCATACTCCTCAGGAGTTGACAAACCAAAATAACCCATTTCACCAAATTTCTTCCAAATGAAACGCTCTATAGAACCATTTTTTTCCCATTTATCTATATGAGGAACCACTTCTTTTTGTAGAAAATCTTTAAAGCTTACACGAAAAGCTTCGTGTTCTTCAGTAAAATACATACTGTTCATTTAGTCAATGTTTGAGTTGTTTATTTAGCGATCAAATATAAGACTATTCTATCATACTTATCCAAAGGAAAATCTTTGATATTTTTTAATTCTGAAATGTCTTGAAGCTCTGCAACTTCATCTCTATAACTAAATATTTTTTTACATAACTCGAAATCTACGTAGGGATTTCTCAGCAATTCCTTGAAAGTGACTGCATTTACATTTACTTTTTTGATAATTGGCTTTTCTATAATTTTGAAAATTGACACGACTTTCGCCGCAACCTCTTTATCTAAACCCCAAACTTCATCAATTTGACTTTCAAAAGAAAATCCTTGTAATTTAGAACGATACTTAATAATTCGCTCTGAAAACACCGATCCAATTCCGCTAATAGTTTTAAAATCTTCGGCTGTTGCTTTGTTTATATCTATAGTTGATAAAACTTTCTTTATATCAGAATTTTTTACTTCGTCTGAAATGAAACTGCCGTTCGAGCTTTGACGTCCTCCTTTTAAAACCCAATTAGGAAATTTGAAATATGGTGAAATTTTATTTAATAAAGAATCAGAGACTTTAGTTACTTGTTGAAATTCTTTTTCTGAGTTGATAAATTTATTTGTTTTTCTAAACGCCAGCAATCTATCAATCTGTTGCAAAGACATTCCCAATTTAGCTCCTTTATAATCTGTTATATAATTCGGATTAAAAGGATAAATTTTAGGTTTTCTCTTTTCAATTTCAATAGCTTTTAAACTATCTATTTGAATTTGAAAAGCTAGTAATTCTGGTTGATTTACATCCGTAATTTCATCTGAAGAAAAAGCATCCACATAAATAAACAGTTGAAGCAGCAATATTAACAATATCAGAAGAAAAATCCCATTTCTTTGGTTTTTGTTATACCAGAAATGGGATTTAAATATCTTCATAAAAAATTTATGCTTTGCTCGCTTTTATAGCATCCATATACCTTACTAATTCTACTTTTACTTTTGGAGCAAGAATAATTAGACCTATCATGTTTGGAACCATCATTGCAAAAACCATTGCATCTGAGAATCCAATAACAGAACCTAAACTTGCTGCGGCACCAATTACCACGAATATACAGAAAATTACTTTGTATGTATATTCCATTTTTTTAGATCTACCAAATAGGTACACCCAACCTTGAAAACCATAATAAGACCAAGAAATCATAGAACTAAAAGCGAATAAGACCACGGCAACTGTTAACACGTAAGGAAACCAAGATATTGCAGATTCAAATGCACCAGAAGTTAACAAAATTGCTTGCGCATCATTTAATGAAGCGTTTTCAGCATTCACATTACCTGTAATAATCAATACCAACGCTGTCATTGTGCAGACTACAACCGTATCTATAAAAGGCTCTAATAAAGCAACCATACCTTCACTCGCCGCATATTTTGTTTTTACAGCTGAATGCGCTATCGATGCAGAACCAATACCAGCTTCATTTGAAAAAGCTGCTCTTCTAAATCCTTGAACTAAAACTCCAACCGCACCACCAGCAATTCCTTCCGGACTAAACGCACCATTAAATATTTGAGAGAAAGCATCCCCTATCATATCATAATTTGCGAAAATCACAAAAAGTGAGGCTGCTACATAAATTGCCACCATAAAAGGAACAATTTTGTCAGTTACTTTTGCTATTTTTTTTATTCCTCCAATAATAACAATACCCACTAGAACAGCCATTATTAAACCGAATAACCATCCTTTACCATGCAAAAATGATACACCTCCAGCCGGAGTTGTGATATTCTCAACTAATTGAAAGGTTTGATTTACTTGAAACATGTTTCCACCTCCAAAAGAACCACCAATTACGAAGATTGCAAATAAAGCCGCTAATATTTTTCCTAGTGTTTTATTTTTCAACCCTTTTGTTAAATAGTACATTGGACCACCGTAAACAGTTCCATCAGAATCAATATCTCTATATTTTACACCTAAAGTACATTCTACGAACTTTGAAGCCATACCCAAAAAACCAGCAATAATCATCCAAAAAGTAGCACCTGCACCACCAATGGACACGGCAATTGCAACACCCGCAATATTACCTAAACCTACAGTGGCAGATAATGCTGCCGTTAATGCTTGAAAGTGAGAAACCTCACCCACATGACCTTCAATTCTTATGGTATCTGGATTATCTTCTTCATCTGTAAATTTAGATTTTTCTATTTCTACGTTATGATCTTCTCTTCCTTCTAAATCATCATGTTTCCCTCTAACAATATTAATGGAAGTTATAAAACCTTTAAAATTGATAAAATTAAAATAAAATGTAAAATAAGTAGCTCCTAAAATTAAAGGGAACAAAACCCAATATATACTCACTGTATCCGTAAAGGGAATTTGATAAAAAATAATATCTACAAACCATCCTGTTGCATTTCCAAAGGCTTCATCAATCTTTTGATCTAATCCCTTTTCTTGTGCGAATGTTAAAAAAGGTGTTGCTAGAAATAACAACGAAAGAAGTTTTTTATTCATAATATATTTTGATTAGTTTTTATTTATTTAGGCGCAATATCTTAAAAAAATGCTCTTTCAACAACTTTTGAGCGTTAAAAGTATTTTATAACAAGGTTTCTTTGAATTTTTCTAAAACTTCTTTAAATGACTTTGGATAAAATTATTACTCTTTATTCGTTTTGAATAAATCAAACCCATTTTCCACAAGTACCATTTCAATTTCTTTTAAATAAAGCACTGAAATTGATTTAATCAAGTTTTTGTTATAAATGAAAGCCTTCTGTAACTTATTATATAATTTCAAAAAAACCTTAACTTTTCATTACATGAAATATAAAAAATATCTTTTTTCTTTTTATCCATTGAAGGTAAACAATCCATAGACTAAAACATCTATAGAAATTCTAAATTGATCATCAACTATTCTGATTTCTTGTAACCAAAGAACAATGCTTTATTCTTTTTTAGAGTAGATTACTCTAATGCAGGAATACTCGTGAAGTATCCAATGAACAATTATTAAAAAAATTCTCTTAGTTTAATAATCTGTTCTGGCCTCCCTAAAACAATTAAACTCGAACCTGATATTAGTTCTGTTTCTGCTTCTGGATTAATGATATAATCTTTATCCGGATTCCTTATTCCAATTACTGTGCAGCCTGTTTCCTTTCTTAAATCCAAATCTAAGATCGTTTTATTCAAATACTTTTTCGGTAAATCATCTACCGCTATTTCCTCTAAATTAGCAGTAGTTTCACCCTCAATCGTCAGCCGATCTACAAACTCTATAACATCTGGGGTCACCACTAAAGATGCCATATGATCACCACCTAATTTATCTGGCATAATTACATTACTTGCGCCCTCAATTTTTAATTTGCTATATGAAGATTCATTAGAAGCTCTGCTAATTATTTTACAGTTCTTATTTAATTGATTTGCTGTGAGAACAACGAATAAATTATCAGCATCAGAGGGCAAAGCTGTAATTAAGTTCGCAGCAGTGTTGATACCTGCTT
This sequence comes from Polaribacter sp. Hel1_33_78, assembly GCF_900106075.1. Taxonomy (NCBI): domain Bacteria; kingdom Pseudomonadati; phylum Bacteroidota; class Flavobacteriia; order Flavobacteriales; family Flavobacteriaceae; genus Polaribacter; species Polaribacter sp. Hel1_33_78. The sequence goes on along the minus strand of NZ_LT629794.1, from coordinate 1,180,167 downwards.
TTAATAAAGTTTCATCTAAAGTTGCATCTCCCTGAATATATAAAACACCTTCATTATCTAACTCAGATATCATTTCTCTATCTCTTTCTACAACCACCAATTTCTTGTTATAGTTATTTAACTTCAAAATTGCTTGTTTTCCATTTCTTCCAAAACCACAAACGATGGTGTGTCCCCTTAAACTTTTAATTTGTTTTTCCACTTTTCTGTGTTTAAATTGTTTAAAAAATCTCCCACTCACTAAATATTCCGAGAACGTAGAAACCGCGTAACCAAAAACTGTAATACTTGTTAAAATCAAAAAAATTGTAAAGACTTTCTCCTCTGGAGAAAATGGTTTTAACTCGCCAAAACCAACAGTTGTCACAGTAATCACTGTCATATATATTGCATCTATAAATGAGTAATTAGAAAGCAACATATAACCCATTGTTCCAATTGTCATAATTGACGCAACCAAAACTAGTATTTTATGTATTTTGGAATCTAATACCTTCATAAACTACAAATCAAAAACCGAACTTCTTTTTGTATAAATCATATCTTTTAAGCGAAATAAAAAAGCCAAAGTTAAATACAAGCCAAAAGACAGACCAACCGTAACAAAAGAGATATAAATGAAAAATATGCGAACATTTTTTGCACGCATACCTAGTTTATCCGCAAATCTTGAGAAAACTCCAAAACCATGTCTTTCAAAAAAATGACGCACAGCATGTATAAAATTCATGTATAAAATCTTTTAGTTGCAAGATACTATAAACTATTTATTTGTTGTACACTTTTCAATCAAAAGTAATTACTAATGATTAACTTTGCGTTTTTGCAAAAACATTTTTTTTTGAAAAACCAAGAATACATAGAAGTTTATGGTGCGCGAGTTCATAATCTTAAAAATATTGATGTAAAAATCCCTCGTGAAAAACTAGTAGTCATTACTGGTTTAAGTGGAAGCGGAAAATCTTCTTTAGCTTTTGACACGATATATGCGGAAGGACAAAGACGCTATATTGAGACTTTTTCTGCTTATGCACGTCAGTTTTTAGGAGGATTAGAAAGACCCGATGTTGACAAAATTGATGGTCTTTCTCCAGTAATTTCAATAGAACAAAAAACAACTAACAAAAGTCCGCGATCAACGGTTGGTACTATCACAGAAATTTATGACTTTTTAAGATTGCTATTTGCGAGGGCTTCAGATGCTTACTCCTACAATAGTGGACAAAAGATGGTGAGTTATTCTGATGAACAAATTAGAAAACTTATTTTAAAAGATTTTGATAATAAAAAAATTGCTGTTTTAGCGCCTTTAATTAAATCTAGAAAAGGGCATTATCGTGAACTTTTTGAGCAGATTTCTAAACAAGGATTTTTACGAGTTCGAGTAGATGGAGAAATCAAAGAAATAGAAAAAGGAATGCGTTTAGACCGATATAAAACGCATGATATTGAAGTTGTCATTGATAGAATTTTAATTAATAAATCTTCAGAAAAACGCTTAGAAGAAACTATTAAAACAGCCCTTTATTCGGGGAATAACATAATGATGGTTATTGATATTGATGACAATAAACCACGTTATTTTAGTAGAGAGTTAATGTGCCCAACAACAGGAATTGCGTATCCAAATCCTGAACCAAACACATTTTCTTTCAACTCTCCAAAAGGGGCATGCAACACTTGTAATGGTTTAGGAATTACAAATGAAATTAACCTTAAGAAAGTGATTCCTGATACTGCTGTTTCCATACAAAATGGTGGAATTATTCCTTTAGGAGAACAAAAAAGTAGTTGGATTTTTAAACAACTTCAAAACATTTCTGAACGTTATAAATTTAAGCTATCAGATGCCATAAAAGACATTCCAAAAGAAGCATTGGATGTTATTTTAAATGGTGGAAATGAATCTTTTGAAATTGAATCTAAAACCGTTGGAGTTACTAGAAACTACAAAATCGATTTTGAAGGGATTATTGCCTTCATTACCTCTCAATATAAAAGTGCAGAAAGCACTTCTATTAAACGCTGGGCAAAAGGCTTTATGGATGAGGTTTCTTGTTCTACTTGTCAAGGAAAAAGGTTAAAAAAAGAAGCACTTCATTTTAAAATTACAAATAAAAACATTAGTGATTTAGCACAAATGGATGTAAAAGAATTGGCTTCTTGGTTTGCAACTATAAACAACGATTTATCTAAAAAACAACTTGCAATTGCATCAGAGATTATAAAAGAAATAAAAACCAGAATTCAATTTTTATTAGATGTTGGTTTAGATTACTTAACATTAGATAGAACTTCAAAATCCCTTTCTGGTGGAGAAGCTCAAAGAATACGTTTAGCAACTCAAATTGGATCGCAATTGGTCGGAGTGCTTTATATTTTAGATGAACCAAGTATTGGTCTGCACCAACGTGATAATCAAAAATTAATCGATTCTTTGTTGAAACTGCGTGATATTGGTAATTCTGTTTTGGTTGTAGAGCATGATAAGGACATGATTGAACACGCAGACTTTGTTTTTGATATTGGTCCTGGAGCCGGGAGACATGGAGGAGAAATCGTAAGCGAAGGAACTTTTGAAGATTTAAAAAAACAAAACACACTAACTGCAGATTATTTAACTGGAAGAAAAGTGATTGCTGTTCCTCAAAAACGTAGAGAAGGAAATGGAAAATCTATCAAGCTAAGAGGAGCAACTGGAAACAATTTAAAAAATGTTTCCGTAGAATTTCCTTTAGGAAAAATGATTTGTGTTACAGGTGTTTCTGGAAGTGGAAAATCTACTTTAATAAATGAAACCTTATACCCTATTTTAAACGCCCACATTTATAGAGGCGTAAAAAAACCAATGCCTTATAAGAAGATTGAAGGATTGGAACATGTGGATAAAGTTATTGACATCGATCAATCTCCAATAGGTAGAACTCCAAGATCAAACCCTGCTACCTATACGGGAACTTTTAGTGAAGTTAGAAGTTTATTTGCAAAAACTCCTGAAGCTGCAATTCGCGGTTATAAACCAGGAAGGTTCTCTTTTAATGTAAAAGGCGGAAGATGCGAAACTTGCCAAGGAGGAGGCGTTAGAGTTATAGAAATGAACTTTCTACCAGACGTTCAAGTAGAGTGCGAAACCTGTCAAGGAAAACGCTTTAACAGAGAAACTTTAGAGATTCGTTATAAAGGAAAATCTATTTCTGATGTATTAAATATGACTATTGAAGAAGCCACAGACTTTTTTGAAAACATACCTAAAATCCACAGGAAAGTAAAGACTATTAAAGATGTTGGACTAGGATATATTACCCTAGGTCAACAATCTACAACCCTATCTGGAGGTGAAGCCCAAAGAATAAAACTAGCCTCAGAATTATCTAAAAGAGATACTGGAAATACGTTCTATATTCTAGATGAACCTACGACTGGTCTGCATTTTGAAGACATTAGAGTATTAATGGAAGTATTAAACAAGCTCGCGAACAAAGGAAATACTATCTTAATCATTGAACACAATTTAGATGTTATAAAATTAGCAGATTTTATTATAGACGTTGGTTTAGAAGGAGGTAAAAATGGTGGTACAATTCTATGCACAGGAACTCCGGAACAAGTTGCAAAACATAAAAAAAGTTATACCGCTCAATTTCTTAAAAAAGAACTATTTTAGCTAACTGCTTTTTTTACAGCAAAGAAACTGAATTTAAAAACATACTGATTATGACAAATGACGAAAGAAAAATAAAAGAAAAACTACAACACAAAACTTGGAACGAAATAAAAACAAAAGACGCTTGGGGTATCTTTAAAGTTATGGCTGAATTTGTAGATGGTTATGAAAAATTAAGTAAAATTGGGCCTTGCGTTTCTGTTTTTGGATCAGCAAGAACTCAAGAAGATCATGAATATTATAAACTGGCAGAAGAAATTGCTTTTCAACTTACTCAAAATGGCTATGGTGTAATTACTGGAGGTGGACCAGGAATTATGGAGGCAGGAAACAAAGGAGCTCATAGAGGTAAAGGTGTTTCCGTTGGATTAAATATTGAATTACCCTTTGAACAACATGATAACCCTTGGATTGATCGGGATAAAAACTTAGAATTTGATTATTTCTTTGTTCGTAAAGTTATGTTTGTAAAATACTCACAAGGTTTTATTGTAATGCCTGGAGGTTTTGGTACTTTAGACGAACTTTTTGAAGCAATTACTTTGATTCAAACTAAAAAAATTGGTAGGTTTCCAATTGTTTTAGTAGGCACAGAATTTTGGAGTGGTTTATTAGAATGGATAAAAAAAACATTAATAGCTCAAGGAAATATTAGCGAAGAAGATTTAAAATTATTTAGAATTGTAGATACTGCAGAAGAAGCTGTAGCTCATTTAAATAAATTCTATTCAAAATATTTATTAAAACCAAACTTCTAATCTATTTTTTCAAGAAATTTATTTCTCTTTTTTAGTTTGTTCAAAAGAAAAAAATTGAACAAACTAAAATTAAAAAATCGAATTGAAACCCCTTAAATTAAAATTCTGAGTAAACGGTAAATGAAAACAAATACGAATAAGTTTTAAAAAAGGAACTTATTACTTATACCCTAACTCTTATTATCAATTGAAATTTGAAAAATTCTGTAAACATATTTGTTTTTTGTTTTTTCATAACTGTGTTTTGCTTTGCACAACAAAATTCTATTGCTATAAAAGCAACTTTAGATTCAGATAAAGATGAATTAATGATACAACAAGAAATTGTTTTCTTTAATATATCCGACTCTACTTTAACGAATATTTATCTTCATAATTGGGCCAATAGTTTTAGAGATAGAAAAACACCTTTATCAAAACGTTTTATTAAAGACTTTAAGAAGAACTTATATTTTTCTGCTGAAAAAAATTTAGGAAAAACTACTATAAAGAACCTTACTGTAAACTACGGAAATAATGATTTTATAGAAATTAAAGATAAAGCAGACATCTTAAAAATTCCTCTTATAAAACCTCTAAAACCTAATGGAAAAGTAAAAATATCTATTACTTATCTTGTAAAAATACCAAATGCAAAATTCACAAATTATGGAAAAACCAAAGAAGGTTATCATTTGCGTTTCTGGTATATAACTCCTGCTGTTTACAAAAATGGTTGGCAATTAATGAGTAATTTAAACATTGATGATTTATATGAAAATGGAACAGATTTTACGATGGAAATTAACATTCCAAAAGAATATGTTTTAGAAAGTAATTTATATCAATATAAATCGGAAAAAAATAATTTTAAAAATTACTATTTAGTCGGAAAAAATAAAACTGACATCATATTAGGAATTAATAAATCCAAGCAGTTAAAAACTTTCAAAACTTCCAAAACTACAGTATATACAGATGTTTCTAATGATGATATTGACTATAACACAACTACAGACATATTAAATAGAGAATTACGTTTTATTGAAAAATATTTAGGAAAATATCCTCATAAAGAAATTTATGTAGATAAAATTACACAAAGTAAAGATCCTGTTTATGGCTTAAGTCAATTGCCAAATTTTTTACGTCCATTTTCGGATACTTTTAAATGGGACGTCACCATGTTTAAAGCGTTAACTAAAAAATATATAGAAAACACATTACTTTTAAACAAGAGAAAAGATTATTGGTTTTTAGATGGTTTACAAAACTATTTAATGCTAGAATATATTCAAGAATTTTACCCTAACACAAAATTATTGGGTAATTTATCCAACAGATGGTTTCTAAAAAGTTTTCATATTTCAAAACAAGATTTTAATGATAAATATCCTTTAGTTTATCAGTTTATATCAAGAAGGTTTTTAGATCAAGCATTGGTAACATCAGCAGACTCTTTATCCAATTTTAATAGGAAGATAGCGAATAAGTACAAAGCTGGATTAGGTTTTAGATATTTAAAAGGTTTTTTAGGTGATAGTATTTTAAACAGCAGCATTAAAGAGTTTTATCAAAAAAATCAAACAAAAATAATTTCTAGTTCAGATTTTCGAAAAATAATATCTTCAAAAACAAATAAAAAAATTGATTGGTTTTTTAATGATTATATTAAAACGAATAAAAAAATTGATCACACTATTGATCATATAATAGTAAGCGAAGACAGCATAGAAATAACCATAAAAAATAAAAGAAACATAACTACTCCTGTTTTATTATATGCTCTAAAAGACAAAGAAATTAAATATAAAAAATGGTTTACAAATATTAAAAATTCTAAAACTGTTAAGATACCTAAAGAAGATTTTAACAGGATTTCTTTAAATTATGAAAATATTTATCCTGAGTTAAATACACTCGACAATTGGGAAAGTTTAGAAAATAAAATTTTTAATAAACCTTTGAAATTTACTTTTATAAAAGATATACAAGACCCGTATTATAGTCAACTATTTTATCAACCAGAAATTAGTTACAACTTTTATAATGGCCTTATATTAGGCACTAAACTTCACAATAAACCTTTAATAAAAAGAAATCTTGAGTTTAAATTTGCACCTTCTTACGCCACCAAAAGTAATTCTGTAATTGGTGAATTTTCTGTTTTATTTAACCAATATATAGAAGAAACTAAAATCTACAAAATCATGTATGGGGTATTTGGACAAACCTTAGATTATGCCCCAAACTTATCTTATTCATCTCTTGTCCCTTTTGCGAATATTATTTTTAAAAGAAAATCTTTAAGAGATGCAACTACACAATCTATAAGTGCCAAGTTAGTTCATATTAATAAAGAAATAGCTGCCACAGACGTTAGAACAGATCAAGATAATTATGGTGTTTTTAGCCTTAGTTATAATTACATAAATCCCGATATTATAAAAGAATTCAGGTATAATTTTAGTGTAGAAGTGGCTGAGAAATTTTCTAAAGCTGCAGTTGATTTAAGGTTTAGGTCTCTATCTACCTCAGACACACAATTAGATTTTCGATTTTTTGCAGGTGCTTTTTTAAGTAATAAAACAGCAGGAAATTATTTTAGTTTTGGATTGGACAGAGCTAATGATTATTTATTTCAGCTCAATTATTTTGGACGATCAGAAGACTCTGGTTTCTTCAGTCAGCAATATATTATTGCTGAAGGTGGATTCAAATCTGTATTACCTACAAGATTCGCAAATCAATATATGTTTGCTTTCAATTCTAGTTTTGGTTTATGGCGATGGATTGAACTTTACAATGATGTTGCTTTTTTAAAAAATAAAAATAATCCTCTTTATTTTGGATACAATAACGGAATTCGCTTTAATTTTGTTCACAACATATTGGAAGTATATTTTCCTTTATACTCAAATAACGGATGGGAAATTTCTCAAAAAAGATATCCTCAAAAAATTAGATTTACGTTAACTGCAGATATAAATTCTATTTACAATTTCTTTAGAAGAGGACTTTTGTAATCTTCAAAAAAAAATGCCTTTACCCATTTTTCTAACTCCTACTCTTACATCTTAAATGATTCACCTACCAACTAATTTATTATAAAATACCCATTGAAAATTTTTAGAGAATTAAATTATTTTCTCAAAGTTCGAAATTTCATAAGACAAAACAGAGAAATGACAACCATAAAATTCCATTAGAGCAATCTAATCTATTTATCAAAAAAAAGTAAAGTTTAATCAAAAATAGATGTTGTGAAAACAATATCTCTTTTTTATTAAATTATACTCATAAATATCTGTTGAAAATACAACTTATTTACCATATTCGTAAAATATTATTAATTTATTAAATATCAACTAAAAAAAACTACCTTTGCACGAAGTTAAAAATCGATGAAAATGCTGCAAGAAACACAAATACAAAATAAACAAAAACTTTCTTTTGAGGATTTTAAAACAGAAGTTTTAAATGATTACAGAATTGCTAAAATTAGCAGAGAGTGTAGTTTATTAGGTAGAAGAGAAGTGTTAACTGGTAAAGCAAAATTCGGAATTTTTGGCGATGGAAAAGAAGTTCCGCAGTTAGCGATGGCAAAAGCTTTTAAACTTGGCGATTTTCGATCTGGCTACTATAGAGATCAAACTTTTATGATGGCTATTGGTAAGTTAACTGCCCAACAATTTTTCGCAGGCTTGTATGCACATCCAGATATTAAAGCAGATCCTATGTCTGCTGGAAGACAAATGGGAGGCCATTTTACTACCCATAGTTTGCATGAAAATGGAAGTTGGAAGGACTTAACGAAACAATATAACTCTAGCTCAGACATTTCTCCTACTGCCGGGCAAATGCCTCGATTATTAGGTTTAGCACAAGCTTCAAAAATTTATAGAAACGAAAAAAGCATACAACATAAAAATAATTTTTCTATTCACGGAAATGAAGTTGCTTGGGGCACCATAGGAAACGCAAGTACGAGTGAAGGCTTATTCTTTGAAAGTATAAATGCTGCAGGAGTTTTGCAGGTCCCGATGGTAATGAGTGTTTGGGATGATGAATATGGAATCTCTGTGCACGCTAAATACCAAACAACAAAAGAAAGTATTTCTGAAATATTAAAAGGTTTTCAGAGAGAACATGATAAAGATGGTTTCGAGATCTTTGTTCTTAACGGATGGGACTACGTTCAATTAGTTGACACCTACCAAAAAGCAGGAAAAATTGCAAGAGAAGAACATGTTCCAGTTCTAATTCATGTAAAAGAATTAACTCAGCCACAAGGTCATTCTACATCTGGGTCTCATGAACGCTATAAAAGTAAGGAGAGATTAGAATGGGAAATGGAGCATGATTGTATTACAAAAATGCGAAAATGGATTTTAGAATTTGAATTGGAAACAGAAACTGGTGAAATTTTACGCTTTGTAGATTCCGAAGAAGAATTAATTATCATTGAAAAAGAAGCAAAAAAGGAGGTTACAAGTGCAAAAAGAAATGCTTGGAATGCATATCAAAGTGAGATAAAAGCAGAACTTTCTGATGCTGCCGAAATAATAGAAAATACTGCCAATAAGAGTAAAAATAGTGCTTTTATAAACAAATATAAAAATGACTTACTAACGGTTTTAGAACCTACAAGAAAAGATATTTTATCAACTTTAAGAAAATGTTTGCGCTATTTAAAAGATGAACATTTTGCAGAAAAAATTGTATTACAAAATTTCATAAAATCCTCTTTTGAAAATGCGCATCAAAAATACTCTACCCATTTAACAAGTGAAACTGAATTAGGTACCTCGAATATTGAAGAAAAAAAACCAATATATTCCCCAGAAAAAAACCTGGTAGATGCAAGAATTATTATGAGAGATAATTTTGATGCTATTCTGCGAAAACATGATGATGTTGTAATTTTTGGTGAAGACGCAGGTTTTATTGGTGACGTAAATCAAGGCTTAGAAGGGCTTCAGGAAAAGTATGGAGAAATCAGAATTTCTGACACTGGCATTAGAGAAGCTACAATTATTGGCCAAGGAATAGGGCTAGCTATGAGAGGCTTAAGACCTATTGCCGAAATTCAGTATTTAGATTACTTGTTGTATGCTCTTCAAATTATGAGTGATGATTTAGCCACATTACGTTATAGAACTTTCGGCAGACAAAAAGCACCCTTAATAATTAGAACCAGAGGACATAGATTAGAAGGAATTTGGCATGCAGGTTCGCCTATGGGTGGCATAATACATAACTTAAGAGGTATTCATATTTTAGTTCCTAGAAATATGACAAAAGCTGCTGGATTTTATAATGCTTTGCTCGAAGGTGATGACCCTGCTTTGGTCATAGAGTGTTTAAATGGTTATCGTTTAAAAGAAGAATTACCATTAAATTTAGGAGATTTTAAAACTGCTATTGGAGTTGTAGAAACGGTAAAAGAAGGAACTGATATGACAATAGTTTCTTATGGATCTACCTTAAGAATTGTGTTAGAAGCTGCCATAGATTTAAATCAGGTTGGTATTGATATCGAAGTTATTGATGCGCAAAGTTTATTGCCTTTTGATTTAGCACACGATTGTGTAAAAAGTGTTGCTAAAACGAATAAATTATTAGTAATTGATGAGGACGTTCCCGGAGGAGCTTCTGCTTATATCTTGCAAGAAATTTTAGAAAACCAAAATGGTTATCAATATTTAGATAGCAAACCTGCAACATTAACAGCCAAAGAGCATAGAACGGCTTACGGAACAGATGGCGATTATTTCTCGAAACCATCTGCTGAAGATGTTTTTGAAAAGATTTATGATATTATGCACGAAGAAAACCCTTATAAATTCAAGAGTTTGTATTAAAAGATCTTTTTTATTAAAATTCAAAAAGCTCAAACAAATCGTTTGAGCTTTTATTTTTTAACACAATCCATAAGCTTAATAGGATTCCTTTTTCTTATTTTAGAAGTTGAAAACAAATTCCGACAAATGAAAAAAATCATACTGCACTTTTTATTGATTTTAGCTTTCATGTTACCAAATCAAATTGAAGCACAAAGAAAAAAATCAAAAGATAAAAAAATAGAACAAACAGCACCAGTTCCCAAAAAAAATAAAGTTCCAAAATATTCAGATTTTGTAACGTCCAAAACAAAAAGTGATGAAGGACTTTTTAAAGTTCACGAAACCTCAAATAAATTTATCTATGAAATTCCTAAATCATTTTTAGGAAAAGAAATGTTATTAGTTACAAGAATCAAAGAACTTCCTTCGGGATTAGGAGGCGGATATGTGAATGCAGGATCAAAAATTAATACTCAAGTTATCGTTTGGGAACAATTTAAAAACAAAGTGCTTTTAAAAGTAAAATCATACAATGCCGTTGCAAATGATTCATTACCAATATACAAATCGGTCATTGCCAACAATTTAGAACCTATAATTTATGCATTTGATGTTAAAACTCAAAATATAGATTCTACCGCAATTTTAGTGGATGTCACAAAATTATTTTCTACGGATGTAAAAGCAATTACAGCACTCCCTGCTAGTTACAGAAAACGATACAAAGTAAAAAGACTAGATGCTTCTAGGAGTTTTATAAATACTATAAAAAGTTATCCAAAGAATATAGAAGTAGTTCAAGATTTTACATTTGATGCAGATGCACCGCCCAGTAATGTCAAAACAAATACAATTACTTTACGTATAAATCAATCTATGATTTTATTACCAAAAAATAAAATGATGGGAAGAGTTTACGACAAGAGAGTTGGTTATTTTTCTATTGAAAACGTAGATTATAGTTCTGAAGCTTTAAAAGCAGATAGCAAAAGATATATAAAACGATGGCGATTGGAGCCTAAAGATATCAATGCATACAATCGCGGAGAATTGGTTGAACCTAAAAAACCGATTGTATATTATTTAGATCCTGCAACTCCAGATAAGTTAAAAAAATATATCAAACAAGGTGTAGATGATTGGCAAAAGGTTTTTGAAACAGCTGGTTTTAAAAATGCGATTATGGCAAAATACCCTCCTACAATAGAGGAAGATCCAGAATTTAGCATGGAAGATATTCGCTATTCATCAATAAGATATGTAGCCAGTACGACAAGAAATGCAACAGGACCAAGTGTATCTGACCCAAGAACAGGCGAAATAATTGAGAGCGATATTATTTGGTATCACAATCATTTACGTTCATACAGAAACAGATATTTATTAGAAACTGGAGCTGCAAATCCTTCCGCAAGAACGCTAGAAACACCTGCAGAAAAAATTGGAGAAATGATGCGAATGGTAATTTCTCACGAAGTTGGACATGCCTTAGGTTTACCGCACAACATGGCTGCAAGTTATGCGTATCCCATAGATTCTTTACGCTCTGGAAAATTTACCCAGGAATTCGGAATTGCAGCATCTATCATGGATTACGCAAGATTCAATTATATTGCACAACCGGGCGATGAAAATATCAGGTTCATTCGTCAATTAGGCCCTTATGACCACTACTCTATTAATTGGGGGTATCGAAAAATTCCGAATATAAAATCTTCAGAACAAGAAATTAAAACTCTTGATAAATGGATTGATAGCAAAGCAAATAATCCAATATACAGATTTGGTAATCAACGCTTTGATCCTTCTTCTCAAACTGAAGGTATCGGAAATAATCAAGTGCAAGCATCTACTTATGGAATAAAAAACCTAAAAATTGTTGCTAAAAATTTAGAAAACTGGACTTCAAACCAAACAAATAATTATGAAGACTTATCAGAGCTATATGGAGAACTTTTAAGTGTTTGGAGCAAATATGTAGGTCATGTAGCAGGAAATATTGGAGGTGTTTATGAATATAATAAAAAACCTGCTCAGAATGGTGCAATTTACAATTCTGTAACTAAAGAAAAGCAAAAAAAATCTATGGTTTGGCTGCAAGAAAATGCTTTTAAAACACAAAATTGGTTACTTGACAAAACGATATTATCCAATATTGATGAAAGCGGTTATTCCGCTAGAATGCTTCGTTTGCAAAACAGACAATTGTATTCTCTTTTAAGTTCGTCCAGATTAGAAAGAATGATTGATACTGAAATTATACACCCTGATACTTACGGTGCCTTAGAAATGGTTCGAGATTTAAGAACAGGTATTTTCTCAGAAGCAAATTACATCAAAAATGTAGCTGTTTTTAGACGTAATTTACAAAAATCATTGATTGCTAGAATGGCTATGTTATTGAATTCAAAAGAAGGAAAAAATTCTGACATTAGCTCTATAATTAGAGGTGAGTTTCAGGTTTTATATTTTCAACTAACAATTGCACAGAACAGACGAGTTAATAGAATTACAAAATATCACTATAGAGATTGTTTGGCTGAAATTAAAAATATTTTAAATCCAAAATAATATTTGTTGTCATTTCAACATAAATATTTCTTAGCTAATTAATAATCAATAGAATAGAAATTTGAACCTATTTTTTCTTCAACAAACTACTTCCTATTGCACATTGTAAACAACGTTTCTTTGTGCAATAGTTGTTTTTAAGTTCTATGAGAGCCTGACTTTCTAAAGCATTTTTTGATTTCACTTTAAGCTCTGAAAATTTAGAGATAATACTATTTTTTTCTGATGAACCTTGTTGTATCAATTGTATAATTGATTCTTCAACGACTTCTCCTCTACTCTGTGAATAAACAAATTTTAACGGGATAATCGTGTTTATTAAAATCAGATCTACAAATGATTTAGATAGTTTTTTTTGTGATTTTTTGGATACACTTTCAAAAGTGAAATGAGTTTTCCAAAACTCCTGAATTGAAAAAGAAAACAGCTTATAAAGCTCCTCTTTCTGGGTAATGCTCATCAATTTAGAGAATAAATTTTGATGCGTAAAAAACAATGATGCTAATTGTGCAATTCTAATAGTTGGAAAATTATGAGGACGCATTCTAAAAAACTGAAACTGCTTATTAAAAAGTGGTTGAAGATTGTATTTATACTTTAAATATTCATACTCTGCTTTTAATTCCTGATGATAACTATCTTCTACTTCTTTTTCTAAAAAACCTGCTTGCCCAAAAAACAGAGCAGTTAATTTTTGTTCATCAAAACTAACTTTTCTAAGTATAGAAAAATCAATAGATTTCGCCAATTGTAAAAAAGAATCTCCATTAACTTTTAATCCAAAATTTTTAGCAATTAATTGAAATAAAACTGCTTCAAAATCATCATTTGTTTGCTGCAATAATTCTTTAATAAAAATTGATTTTTGCTCTAAGCGCTCAAAATACAAACGCTCTAACCAATTATCAATTAAAAATTTATCTACATTTTCAATTTGATTTTCACATAAAATCCAACTCTGTTGGCGACAAATAAGGCTTTTATAGTTTAACAATAAATTGTTGCCAACGAAACTCTTTAACTCTAAAGTTGGTAAAGGTTTATTGTCTCTCATAAAAACAACAGCATCATGCTCCCATACAACATGTAAAATTACTCCATCAAAATTAACATCTTCTTCATGTTTATGTAAATACCAATCTGAAGATTTTACATGCATTTCAACATTACCAGCCCAAAGCTGATTATCAATCTTTAATTGAGAATTTAAAAAATCAGGTCCAGCGTTTTTGTTCTGAATTCCTGACATTACAATAGTTATTTGTTGATTTTCTGTTGTACATAAATCTTTTTTAGAAAATAGTTTATACTGCCAGATATAGTACAAAAATTCCTCTTTCATTTTTTTTTGCTTCAATTTACAAAAAAATTTATTCCCTTATAAATTTTACTAATGGAATGAGAGAAAATAGTTTTAATTATTAAACTATTTTTGCAATCTAAAATAAGAAAATGAATGCAATAGAAAGTTTAAAATGGCGTTATGCCGTTAAAAAATTTGATGATAAGAAATCACTTACAAAAAAACAAATAAATACCTTAAAAGACGCTTTTAATTTGACAGCAACCTCCTATGGTTTGCAGCCTTTAAAATTAGTTATTATTGATAATAAGACGATACAAAAAGAATTGGTTGCACATTCTTGGAACCAATCTCAAGTTGTAGATGCTTCTCATCTTTTAGTAATTTGTATTCCTGAAAAATATACTTCTGAAGAAGTTAAAAAGTATTTTAATTTAGTTAAGGAAATAAGAAATTCTCCAGATACAGTTATCAATCCTTTTCAAGAGTTTTTAACTGCAGAAATTGAGAAAAAGACGCAAGAAGAATTATTTCTTTGGAATAAAAATCAAGCTTATATTGCTTTAGGAAATTTACTAACAGTTTGTGCTTTAGAAAAAATAGACTCTTGCCCTATGGAAGGTTTTCTTCCTGAAAAATATAATGAAATTCTAAAATTAGATAAACATAATTTAACGTCTACTTTAGTTTTACCTGTTGGTTTTAGAGCTCAAGATGATTATATGAAAGACTTGAAAAAAGTACGTAAAAACGTTACTGATGTTGTTATAGAAATCAATTAATCCTTCATTAAAATTTAAAAAGCCTTCTTTTGTAAGAAGGTTTTTTTTTGGTCTATAAAAACTGTACTTTTGAAGACAAATTTTTAAGATATTTCATCATGAATCAAGATATAAGAAACCAAGAGCCAAAGTCAGTTTGGAATCATTTTGCAGATTTAAACGCTGTCCCTCGTCCTTCAAAAAAAGAAGAAAGAGTCATCCAATTTATGGTCGATTTTGGTAACAACTTAAATCTTGAAACGTTTGTTGATATAGTAGGGAATGTCATCATTAAAAAGCCTGCAACTTCAGGAATGGAAAAAAGGAAAACAGTGGTAATGCAAGGTCATATAGACATGGTGCATCAAAAAAACTCAGATACTGTTTTCGATTTTGACAAAGAGGGAATTAAGATGTTTGTTGATGGTGACTGGATAAAAGCAAAAGGCACCACTTTAGGTGCAGATAACGGTCTAGGAGTTGCTGCAATTATGGCAGTTTTATCATCATCAGAAATTTCTCACCCAACCATAGAAGCTCTATTTACAATTGATGAAGAAACTGGAATGACTGGAGCAATGGGTCTTGAAGGGGGCGTTTTAAAAGGAGAGATCTTGTTAAATTTAGATACTGAAGAAGATGATGAAATTGGAATAGGTTGTGCTGGTGGAGTTGACGTTACTGCAACCAGAAGGTATGCAGAAGAGGATATTCCAGAAAATACAACAGCTTTTTCTATTACTGTAAAGGGTTTAAATGGAGGCCATTCAGGAATGGACATAATTAAAGGTTTAGGAAATGCCAACAAAATTATGAATCGTATTTTATTTGATGGTTTTTCAAATTTTGGTTTACGTATTTCTGAAATTAATGGCGGGAGTTTACGAAATGCAATTCCTAGAGAAAGTTTTGCAACTGTGGTTGTAGACACAATCTCTAAAGAACCTTTTTTGTTTGAAACTGAGCAACTTATTAACAATATAAAAGAGGAGTTTTCAACACTAGAAAAAAACTTATTAATTGATATACAAGAAATTACATTAACTAAAAAAGTAATGGAATTAGGTGTTCAAGAAGGTTTTACGAAAGCAGTTTATGCAGGTTTAAATGGTGTATACAGAATGAGCCCTGATGTTGTTGGCTTAGTAGAAACGTCGAATAATATTGCACGAATAATAGTAAAAGATGGTGCTATTAAAATTGGCTGTTTAACGCGCTCTTCGTCAGAAACAAATAAATGGGACTTATCAAATTCTTTAAGAGCTTGTTTTGAATTGGCAGGTTTTGATGTTGATTTTTCTGGCACTTATCCTGGTTGGTTGCCTAACATAAATTCAGAAATATTAAAAACAGTTACTACTATTTATAAAGACCTGTTTAATGAAAATCCAAATGTTGCAGCTTGCCATGCAGGCTTAGAATGCGGGATTTTAGGACAGAACTATCCTAATATGGATATGGTCTCTTTTGGTCCAAATATCAAAGGAGCGCATTCTCCAGATGAAAGAGCTCAAATTTCATCAACTCAAAAGTTTTGGAAATTTCTAATAGAAATTCTTAAAAACATACCTGAAAAAACATCTTAAACCACCACTAAGAGATCTCAAAAAAAGAGGATAGTTTTATCAATTAAAATTGTTTAAAAAAAACAACAAACACAAACTAAAAAACTATATATCATCATTTTAAACAATTATCTTTTTGTTAACATCTTTAACTTTCATAACAGAGAATAAATTGTAATTTTACTATTTAGAAATATACATTCTTAAATGGGAAAAATAATTGCTATAGCAAATCAAAAAGGTGGTGTAGGTAAAACTACGACTAGTATAAATTTAGCTGCTTCTTTAGGTGTTTTAGAAAAAAAAGTACTGTTAATTGATGCCGATCCTCAAGCAAATGCATCTTCTGGATTAGGTATTGATGTGGATTCTGTAGAATTTGGTACTTATCAAGTTTTAGAGCATACAATTTCTGCAAAAGAAGCTATTGTAAACACAACTTCTCCTAATTTAGATATTATTCCTGCACATATAGATTTAGTAGCCATAGAAATTGAATTGGTAGACAAGCTAGAACGGGAATACATGTTGAAAAAATCGTTGGCTGAAATTAAAAATGATTATGATTACATTATAATAGATTGTGCTCCATCGTTAGGTTTAATAACATTAAATTCTTTTGTCGCTGCAGACTCTGTAATCATTCCTATTCAATGTGAATATTTTGCATTAGAAGGTTTGGGTAAATTATTAAACACAATAAAAAGTATACAGAACATTCATAATCCTGATTTAGATATTGAGGGATTACTTTTAACGATGTTTGATTCCCGTTTACGCTTATCTAATCAAGTTGTAGATGAAGTTAGAAAACATTTTTCTAGCATGGTTTTTGATACAATTATTAGAAGAAACACGCGTTTAGGTGAAGCACCAAGTTATGGAGAAAGCATAATTGCTTATGATGCAACTAGTAAAGGAGCAGTAAACTATCTAAATTTAGCACAGGAATTAATAAAAAAGCATTCTTAAATGGCAAAAGCAACCAAGAAACAAGCTTTAGGAAGAGGTTTATCTGCCTTACTACAAGAAACACCAAATATGAATTCTGCATCAGATAAAAATGCAGAAAAAGTTGTAGGTAGTATTATAGAAATTGAACTTGATTTAATAGATGTAAATCCTTTTCAACCAAGAACTTATTTTGATGAAGAAGCGTTGCTTGAATTAGCAAATTCCATTAAAGAATTAGGTGTAATTCAACCAATTACAGTAAGAAAATTAGCAGGAAACAAATTTCAACTGGTCTCTGGAGAACGAAGATATAGGGCATCAAAACAAATCGGCAGTAAAACAATTCCGGCATATATAAGGCTTGCCAACGACCAGGAAATGCTAGAAATGGCTTTGGTTGAAAACATTCAGCGTAAAAATTTAGATCCAATTGAAGTAGCACTTTCTTATCAACGTTTAATTGATGAGATTCAATTAACACAAGAAGAATTAAGTACAAGAGTTGGTAAAAAACGTTCTACTGTAGCAAACTACTTAAGGTTATTAAAATTAGACCCTATTTTACAAACAGGAATGAGAGACGGTTTTATTTCTATGGGGCATGGAAGAGCAATGATTAATGTTGAAAATACGGAAGATCAATTGGCTATTTATGAAAAAATTTTACGAGAAAAATTATCTGTAAGACAAACAGAAGATTTAGTAAAATCCTTAAAATCTGTTAAAACTACAAAACCAAAGAAGAAGCCAACTCCCAATTATATAAAAAATAGTGTGAAAGATATTAGTGCATATTTTGGCCATAAAATAGACATTATTGTGAGTAATAATGGTAAAGGAAAAATTTCAATTCCTTTTCATTCAGAAGAAGATTTCAACCGCATAAAAAACTTACTAAAATAAGTGTTTTTTAAAAAAATCATATGTATTCTTTTTGTCGCATTGTTTTCTGCGAGTCTTTTTGCGCAAAAAGATTCTACTAACGTAAAAATCAAGAATAAACTTAAAACATCACAAGGAATTTATAATCCTTTATCTCCTTCGAAAGCAGCTTTTTATTCTGCAATTTTTCCAGGTATGGGACAAATTTATAATAGAAAATATTGGAAAGCTCCTATTGTTTGGGGTGCTTTAGCGATACCCACGTATTATTATCAATTAAATAATAGCGAATACAAACGCTATAGAAGGGCCTATAAATTAAGAAAAAATGGTTTACAAGATGAGTTTACTTTGGATGATGGCTCTACCCCAGTATCTCTGGAAACTTTAGAGACTGCTCAAAAACAACTTAGAGAAAATAGAGATATGTCTTTATTAACTGGGGTTATTTTATATGTACTACAAATTGTTGAAGCTAGTGTAAATGCGCATTTGATTCAATTTAATACAGATGATAATTTATCATTTAAACCTGCACTTATAATGGATCCAATCAATATAGAAACACCAACAGTTGGATTAACAATTAAATATAATTTTTAAAATGAAAATTGCACTTTTAGGTTATGGAAGAATGGGTAAAGAGATTGAAAAAATAGCAGTCTCAAGAGGTCATGAAATAGTAATTAGAAAGGATGTTGATGATAAAATTGATATTACTTTAGCTGATGTTGCTATCGATTTTAGCATCCCTACTTCAGCTTTTAATAATATTACAAACTGTTTAAACCACAATGTACCTGTCATTTCTGGTACTACAGGATGGTTAGAAAAATATGATGAGGCAATTACATTGTGTAAAGAAAAAAATGGTGCATTTATTTATGCTTCTAACTATAGTTTAGGTGTGAACATATTTTTTGAACTAAACAAACAACTAGCAAAAATGATGAAAACCATAGAAGGCTATAGTATTTCTATGGAAGAAATTCATCATACCAAAAAATTAGACGCTCCAAGTGGTACGGCAATTACTTTGGCTGAGGGAATTATACAAAATACTTCTAAAAATAATTGGGAATTAGGAGAAAAGACATCCGAAGAAAACATTGCAATTGTAGCTAAGAGAACCCCGAAAGTTCCGGGAACACACACTGTATGGTATAATTCTGAAGTTGATACTATCGAAATTAAACACACAGCCCATAGTAGAAAAGGGTTTGCTCTAGGCGCTGTTATTGCAGCTGAATGGATTTCTAACAAAACCGGAGTCTTTTCGATGAAAGATGTGTTAAACATCCGTTAAAAACTGTAACATTTTAGCTATTTTGCGCCTTATAAAACATTAGAATTTCATCCTTTCCGAAGGAATTTAAAAATAACATTATGACATTTACACAATGGTTTATCTTTTTTTTAGTTGTTCAAGTAATTCATTTTTTAGGAACTTGGAAACTCTATGTGAAAGCAGGCAGAAAGGCTTGGGAAGCCGCTGTTCCTGTTTATAATGGAATTGTTTTAATGCAAATTATCAATCGTCCAAAATGGTGGGTTATTTTACTATTTGTTCCTGTTGTAAATTTGTTAATGTTTCCAGTTATTTGGATAGAAACTATTAGAACTTTTGGCTTCTACAAAAAATTAGAGTCATTTTTAGTAATTGCAACTTTAGGCTTGTATATTTTTTACATTAATTATAACACAGATGCCGAATACAATGCTGAAAGAAGTATAAAACCACGCTCTGAATTGGGTGAATGGGTTAGCTCTATTGCCTTTGCAATTATTGCTGCCACATTGGTACACACCTATTTTATGCAGCCGTTTACGATACCAACATCCTCTTTAGAAAAATCTTTATTAGTTGGTGATTATCTTTTTGTAAGTAAGTTTCATTATGGTGCTCGAGTTCCATCAACTGTAATTGCTGCACCCATGGTTCATGATTCTTTACCTTTTACAGGCACAGCATCCTATCTTAAGAAACCACAATTGCCTTATACCCGTTTACCTGGTTTACAAAAAATTAAAAATAATGATATTGTTTGTTTTAATTGGCCTGCAGATTCTTTGGCAACAATGTGGGGAGATACTTCTGGTAAATTCACATACAAACCAGTTGATAAAAAAACGAACTATGTAAAACGCTCAGTGGGTATTGCCGGTGATTCTCTAGAAATGAGAAATGGTTATTTCTTCATCAATGGTAAAAAGAACGAATTACCTTACAGAGCTAAACTACAGTTTTATTACACGTTTGAGTGCAAACAGCCTATCAGTCAAAGCACCTATCCTAAATTTTTATTGAACAAAGAAAAAACAGGAGTTTATAAAATTTTATCAGAATATTGGAATAATGATAAAGTTCAGGAAGCTATTAAAAAGAATGGAAACTTATCAAAAATTGGCGAAGACTCTTTATACACTGAAGTAGCTGGAGGTGTAAATCCGCAATTTGCTCAAAGGTTAAAAATGATTAATGTTGATCATAAAATAAACATTAATTTAACTGAAGAAGAAGTTATTAGACTCGAAAAATACCCTCTTACTGTTTCTGTAAAAAAGATAAACCATTCTCCTGACAATGCTATTTTTCCTCATGTAAAAAAATTAGGCTGGAGTCAAGATAATTTTGGGCCCATTTACATTCCTAAAAAGGGAGCAACTGTAAAACTAGACTCAGAATCAATTCCTTTTTACAAACAAATTATCAAAAATTATGAATCCAATGATTTAGTTATTAATGGTGAGGATATTTTTATCAACGGAGAAAAAACAGATTCTTATACGTTTAAACAAGATTATTTTTATTTGATTGGAGATAATCGACACAATTCTTTAGATGCGCGCTACTGGGGTTATGTACCTTTTGATCATGTTTTAGGAAAACCAGTTATGATTTGGTTTAGTTGGGACGCTAATGCGCCAAGTTTTACTGCTAAATTAAAATCTATAAGATGGAATAGAATGTTTACTACCGTTGGTGGAGATGGAGAACCTATTTCTTATCGATATTTTGTTTTTGCTTTAATTGCACTTTATATTGGTTATAGTTTTTATAAAGGAAAGAAAAAAACGTCTAAAAAATAAGTAGCATGTCTTTGTTTATTCCTACGTACTTCTCTCCTATTTCTCAATATTCAGAAGTTATAAAATCTGAAAATATTGTTTTCGAAATGGATGATAATTTTCAAAAACAAAGCTACAGAAACCGCTGTTACATTCATAATTCTAATGGAAAACAATTATTAAGTATTCCAGTAAAACATCAAATTAAAGACGGAAGAAAAAAAACAAAAGACACTTTAATTGAAAACGATTTTCCTTGGCAAGACCATCATTTTAAGTCTTTAAAAATAGCGTATCGAAGCTCTCCTTTTTTTGAGTTTTTTGAAGATGACATTGCTCCTATATTTGAAAAAAAATATAAATATCTTCAAGATGTAAATATTGACACCTTTCTATTTATTGATGACGCTTTGCAACTAGAGACTAGTTTTTCTAAAAGTGAAGAATACAGAGTTGAAGAGACCGAAAGAGATTTTAGATATCTTGCAGAAAAAAAAAATCATTTGAAAAACATGAAACATAATTACATTCAAATGTTTGATGAGAAACATGGATTTATTCCCAATCTCTCTATTTTAGACCTATTATTTATGGAAGGACCTAATACCTGTAGTTATTTATGATAAAAATTATTAAAACATATAAAAATAATAGATTATGGAATTTTTAAAAAACTTCTTTTCAAATCCTAATTTCACTCCAATTCCAGAGAGTAGTTTTGAAGCATTTTCTAAACTAATAAATATTGTAAGCTATGAGAAAAAAGATACTATAGCAAAAGCTGGGAAAATTGCAACTGATAGTTATATTATAAAATCTGGTATAGTAAAGTCTTATTTTGTTGATGACAAAGGTAAAGAACATATAAGAAGTATATTCACTCCATATAGAACAACAGGCCCTTTAGCATCCTTAATCTCTAACAAACCAAGTGAACTTTCGTATGACTGCTTAACTGATTGTGTGTTTTATAAATTTAATTATAAAAGCTTTAAAGAGCTTGCAAGAAAAGATATCGCTATAGCTGGCCTGCATAGTGAAGTCTTGGAATTTATTTTTCTAAAAATGGAGTCTAAAATTTATGATCTTTCAGTGTTAAACGCTACAGAGAGATATTTAAAACTTAAAAGAGAAATACCAAATATTGAAGAAATTATCACCCAATATAACATAGCTTCTTACCTAAACATTACAGCCGTTCAACTAAGTAGAATTAGAAAAAGTATTTATTCTATATAAAATCGCTTAACATATGTAAACGTTATTTTGTCTTTTAATCATTAATTTTGATTAGTAAAAAGATTCTCCCCCATTTCTTTTATCATAAAAAAAAAGGTTTATTTTGCGATAAACCTTTTTTTTATGTCAAAATTCATAGTCCATTATTCGCTTCATTTCTTAGTACCACTGCTCATATCTTTTTTATTTTTTAAACAAAACTGGAAAATAATTTATTTAATTTTCTTGTCATCTATGCTCGTAGATTTAGATCACTTAATAGCAAATCCTATTTTTCAAGAAAACAGATGCAGCATTAATTTTCATCCATTACATACCTATTTTGCTTGTGGAATATATTTTACTGGACTTTTTTTTAAGAAAACAAGAGTTATTGCGTTGGCATTACTATTTCATATGCTGACAGATTTTATAGATTGTTATCTATAATTTAATATATCTTCTTACAATACTATTAATTTGATTAGAGATAGAAAACTTAATCACAATAAACAAATACAAAACTGTAATTAAAATACTTTTCAAAATGAGATTAAATATGGGAGAAATATCTCTATTAAAAATTTCTACTTTTGGTACGGAAAAATTCCAAAAATAAAAAGAACAAAATAGAACTAAAATTATAACAAACATCTTCCAAGACTTATCTGTAAAAGGAGTAATTAAGAACTTACTTTTTACAAAAAACAATTTTACAGTATTAAAAAACAAAATGGTTATTAAAGTCGCCAATGCTAGACCATCAGTCCCGAAATCTAATTTAAAGTAAAAAAGTTTATTCATAAAATAAACAGACAATGCCATACCAATACCCAAGGGTAAAGTAATTCTATAAAATTTTGAATTCCCAATTATTGCACCATTATTGCCTAAAAACATAGTGTATAATTTTGCTATAGAAATCATTAACACAACTAACTCCCCACCTGCGTATCCTTTTTCTGGCATTAATTTAAATAATTCATGTACTCCACAATTTACTAGTAAAAAAAACAATCCTCCAACTAAAAATAAATTAATAGAACTTTTTTTGTATAAATTTTCTACTTCACCAATATCAGAATCATTTAAAGATTTAGAGGTTAAAGGTTGTAAAATTTGTGTCATTGCTCTGCTTGGAGCCTCAATAAAAGAACCCATAAAAACAGCAACTGTGTAATATGCTACTTTTTCTATAGTATCTTTATTAGGTATCATATTTTTATCTATATCTAATAAAATAGCACCTGCACTTCCAGCTAAAATTATGTAAGCAGAATATTTAATAATCTCAGAAAAATTATCTGGTAACTTCAAATGAAATTTAGGCATATACACTTTAAATGCATAAAACATCATTACAATTGTTCTTAGAATGTAAGCGTAAGTTAAATAATAAATAAATTCAATTTTTGTTATCCATTCTAAAAAGACAAAAAGTAATAAAATCATCACTACCACTCTATTCCAAAGTTCTTTTAAAACATTGCCAAAAACAGTATTTAGTTGCACTTTTGTCCAAGAATAGAAAAACTCAAAATATGCGCAACACACACTAATGATATATATAGAAAAAGTATAACTTTCTATATTTTTATTTCCTTCTGTAACTCTGTTCATTATTAATTGGTGGAAATAATCCCAAAGAAAACCAAGAGGTAATGCTATTAGTAGTGGTAAGAATATTAATGATGATAAAAACCTATCTTTTTGTTCTTTTGTTTCATAAGATGAAAAAAACTTTACCATTGTAAAATGGACTCCAAAAGCTAAAAAAGGCATAATGATATTTGAAGTAGATAATAAATAAACAACTAAACCATAAAATTTTGATCCTAAAAACTCAGGATAAAATATAATTGTATTTACACCTCCAATTAAAAAAGCTAAATATATAATTATTGTATTTTTAAAAGATTGTTTTAAAACAATTCCCATTATTTATTTATATTTTTTTTATAATTTCTGATAATTTTTTAGTCAATACTTTTCTATGAAATTGTTCAATATTTTTAGAATTCACTTTTAACTTTCCTTGTTTGTATTGATGATACAATTTACTAATTTCTAATTTTAATTTTACTTCATTATTAAAATCTACAATAACCCCTGCATTTGTGCTTTTTAATATTTCGGATAAATCTCCATTTTCTGGACCAATTGCTAAAATAGGTCTTTTCGCCGTCAGATATTCAAATAATTTACCCGTTAAAATTCCTTTAGAATTCTCAATATTAGGAATTAACAATAACAAAACTTGTGATGTTTTTTGATATTCAATTGCCTTTTGATGAGAAACATACCCAATAAATTGCGTATTCTTCGATAAATTATGAATCCCTATTTCAATTTTAACAGCATCAGTAATATCACCAATAAAATTAATTTGTAAATCCTTTTTAAAGTCTGAATTTTCTAAACATAAAATTTCCAATACTTTAAATAGTATTTTAGGATTGCTCTGTTTTGGTAACAAACCAATATAAGAAATTGTAAATTTAGTGTTTAATGCTATTAAATTTTCAGTTAAAACTTCATCATCAAAACCATTCGTAATCACTTCCACCCTTTTTGCTTTTTTAGAAAACTGTTTTTTTAAAGAATTACTCACGGTTAAAATACAATCCGCATTTTCTAAAACAGAAGTTTCTAGCTTTATATTTTTGTTTTTTGCAAATGGTAATTGATTAAAATCTTTGTTATAATACAAATCACTCCAAGGGTCTCTAAAATCTGCAATCCATTTTATTTTATTTTTTTGATGTATTTTTTTTGCAATTAAATGCATGCTATGAGGCGGACCTGTAGAAATTACAACATCAATTTTATTTGATTTCAAAAATTCGTGTAAATATTTAACCGAAGAATTTACCCAGAATACTTTAGGATCTGGAATAAAGAAGTTACCTCTAACAAATGATAAAAAACCATTCTTTACAGCATTAGACACATCCTTTTTTTGAGTCTCTTTTTTCTTCCAAAACAACAAATCCGTTGGCTCCAAAATTGGTTGTTTCAGAACTTTTATATTTTTTGGAATTTCATGAATTAAAGAAATATCTTCTTTTGGATAATTTGCATTATCAACTGTGTATATAATTGGTTCAATATCAAATTTTTGTAAATACTTTACAAACTTTAACCAACGCTGAACGCCAGAACCACCTGCAGGAGGCCAATAATATGTAATTATTAATACTTTCAATTTAAAAGATTATCATATAAATGTATGAGTTTTTTTGATGTTTGCTCCCAAGAAAATTCATTTTCAATAAAAAATTTTCCATTTTCTCCCAACTCATTTCTTAAAGTTTCATCGTCAAATAATTTCAAAACTTTATCCGTAAAATCTTCTGCATTTTTTTCTTGATGCACTAAGCCTGATTTCGTTTTTTCGACCAATCGTTTTTGTGCAATGGCATCACTAACTAATAATGGTTTTGCAAAGCTCATGTACTGAAAAATTTTGTTCGCATAAGCTACATCATGTTGTAAATTTCTGTGTAAAGGAGAAATACAAATGGCACTAGAAAGAATGTAAGACTGAAATAAACTAACGTTTTTCCAGCCTTCAAAATCAACAAACTCGGCTATTTCTAAATCTTTGACTTGTTGCTTCAAAATTGTATCGGTTGTGTTCTTTCCAACAATTACCAATTTTAAATTCGGTATCTTATACTTTAATTTTTCTACAGAACTTATCGCCGTCTCCAAGCCTCTTCTTATGTTCGTATCTCCCAAATACAAAATAACAAACTTATTTTTATATCTTTTAGTAATATTTAAATCCACTTTATAATCTTCAAAAAAAGCTTTTCGAATAGTATTTGGCACTAAAACAAATTTATCTTTTTTTACAGGTAATCTAGCGATTAGAGTTTCCAAAAATTCTGGTGAAACTGCAATTACTTTATTCGCTTTTAAAATAAATTCTTCTTCTTTCTGTTTCCACTTTTTAGGCGAAATAATGTATTTACCAGGAAATTTTTGAAGATGAGGATACAATTTCATTACTTCAGGCATATTATCGTGTAGATCTAAAATAATGGGTAAATTGTATTTTTTATTGACATTAAAAACTGCTTGTGCAATTCTAATGTCATGAATATGCAAGGATTCAACCTTAGTGTCTTTTATAAATTGCTCAATTTTCCAAGACATCAACGAAGTATAACAAGGAACTGTATATGCCAGCGCCGAAAGTTTGTATTCTAATTTATTAGAATTGTATCTTCTAACCTGAATTTCATTGATTACTTCTGAAGTTTTTTCATTACTGTATTTTAAACAAAAAAGAAAAACTTGATGACCAGCTTTTATTAATGAAACTGCTTCATTTTCGACTCTTGGATCTGGAGGAAAAGGAGCGTCTAAAATCATTCCAATTCTCATATTTCTTCTTTCTGTATTAAAAAAAAAGGGGAACTTTTAAAACTATTTTGAAGTAGTAATTGTTTTTTTCTAAAGACTGTATTTGAACTATTTATTTGCAAGAATCTGATTTAAATAAAAAGTAAATTTAAGGAAATCGAAGAGAAATAAAGATATATCCACAAAATTAAAACGCAAAAAAGAAGAGACAAACTAATATCTCTTCTTCTATGCTTCAAGCAATGATCCCTAATTCAAACAAATATATTGTTATTTGAGGTTAACAGCTAAGATAATATGGGGCTTTTTATAAAAAGCACACTTTTTAAAGGGTTAAAAAAAAACGAATATTGAATATAAGCACTCATTTCTTTTCGATTTCAAGTGAAGTTCCCTATCATTGTATATACAGTATTTAATATTTAAATTTTTCATGATAAAAAAGAAGGTTTTTTTAAAACTTGTAGTTTTTTTATTTACCGGTCTTATTTCCGCACAGAACTCGGAGAAAGACAGCTTCTACCTAAAAAAAATTGTAGAGTTTACGGATACTAATAGTGATAGTTTAATTTATTATTCAAAAAAATTAAAAAAATCTAAAAACTTATGTAATTTTTACAGTGCTTTTAACATGGAAGCGAAAGCTCTTTATCAAAAGAGTAAGTTAAAATTAGCAAAGGAGAAAACATTATATGTTTTAGAAAATTCAAATAATAGGAATGAACTTTGTTTCAAAAAAAATAAAATTACAGCTTTAAATAGACTTTTTTGGATTTATAAAAACCAGAACAAATTTCAAGATGCTTTTGAAGTTTTAGTAGAAAGAGAGAAGATTGTTAAAAGCTTAGCGAAAAAAGACTATTATTATACAACTAATTTGCTTTCAACCGAATATAATTTAGCAATTATTAAATCAATTTTAGGTCTTTACGAAGAAGCCAGGCAGATATTAAAAGAAATACTTCCGAAGCACATAAGTATTTATTCAGATTTAAATGAGAGAGATTACTATTTAAAACTAAATCTTTCATCAATATTAAATACCATTGGAGAATCTTATTTAAAGTCTAGTAAACACGAAACAAGTAGTGATTTAGATTCTGCAAGCGTCTATTTTAAAAGAGCTTTTGAAGTCGTTAAAAAATTTAATCCACCACATAAAGATTCAGAAACCTTATATCAATTAAGAGAAGTTGAAGTTTTAATTTCTAAAAAAAGGTTTAAAGATGCTTTAAATTTAATTCAAAAATATACTGCAAATAGTGCTCTATTTAAAACAACGCAAACTATCAATTCATTAAAAGCAATTTGTTTTTATCAACTTAAAAATAACGACTCTACACTTTATTATAGTAAACAGTTTTTAAAAAATTACACAAAAAAACCAAAAATTAAAAAAAGAGCGATTTCTATCCATGATATTTTAGCAAACCAATATTATAACAACAAAGAAATAGATAGTGCCTATAAATATTCTGAAATAACCATAGCAGAATTAAAAGTTTTAAATAAAAACAAAAACGAGGCTAATAACTCTTGTTATTTATATGACTATCAGAATGCCCAAGAGTTAAATAAATTAATTCTAAAAAAGCAAAAAACCAAGACAAAAAACCTATCAATAATTACATTTTTAGTTATTTTATTGGTCATATTAATAGTCTATTTATTATTTAAAAGAAATATAAAAATATCACAAACATTAATAGATGTTAAAACTGAACTTCAAAGTAAACTATACGTTCAAAAAAAAGAATATAACATTAATCAAAAATTAGAGAGCACCCTTTTAAAAGGGATAAATGAACTTAAAAAAACCACAGATTTTTTAGACCCGGATTTCAGTATAAACGTTCTGGCCAAAAATTTAAATACTAATACTTCTTATTTATCCTACATCATTAATAAAGAATTTAATCAATCTTTTAAACGATATATTACTGAATTAAGAATAGAATATATTATTAAAAAATTGACTACAAATCGTAAATATAGAAACTATACAATTAAGTCCCTTGCCGCAGAAATTGGTTATACGAATGCCTCGGCATTTGCAAGAGCTTTTAAAAAGTATAAAGGAAATACGCCATCTGAGTTTATAAAAGGTCTTAACCTAGATTAATTCACCCCCCTTGTTTTTTTTTCCGTAAAAAAACCAAACTACAAAAACTAAAATTATAGAGATATAGGAAAATAACGAAATCATGCCTCCTTGTTGTATTACTTTTGGCTCGAATTTATATTCTATCTCATGTTCTCCAGCAGGAATTTTCATTCCACGTAAAACATAATTTACTCTAAAATGGTTTGTCAATTTTCCATCAATATAGGCGTTCCAGCCATCCTTATAATAAATTTCAGAAAAAACCACAAACTGCTCTTTTTCAGTTTTGGTTCGGTAGGTTAATTCTGTAACATCATAATTTATCAATTTAATCGTCGCAGTTGAATCTTTTTCAAAATTAAAATTAACATTGTCTAATAGTTTACTTTTATCTATAACAGCACTCATTTTAGTATTTAAAGAATCTAAAATTTGTAGTTCACTATTAGCAGAATTTACAACCTTCACATTTTTTACAAACCATGCATTTCCGTTTGCATCCAGATTTTGTTGTGCTTGTTTCTCACCTTTATCATTATCTACAATAAAATACTTCGTATTTAACATGTTTAATACCTGCATATTATTTTTTGCAATTTGATATTCAAACAATTCTTGATAACGCATCATTTTTGCCGCATGATAGCCCCCAATAGATTGATGAAAATAAGAGGTGCTTCCGTCATTCATTGGGTTTACTGAAAAGTTACCTACTCTAAAATGAGTTTTATCTTGCAATATTAATTTATCAGCATTTGAAGCAATAAAAGGTTTTTCTATTTTTCTTGATGATTTAAAATCATCTTTATTTACATATTTTTTGTCGACAGAAACTAAATCAAACAAAACAAAAACAGCAATTATTAAAATAGCAATTCCTTGTTTTAATTTACTTTTTAGAAACATCCATAAAACACCAGCGGTTAACAGCATTAAAAATAAAGAACGTAAAACATCAAATAATAACATCGCTTTTCTATCCGCAATTACGGCATCTAAAACCCCAATAATATTATATTCTTTTTCAATATTTAAGTACGTAGTATCTCTAATTCCTTCAAAAGTTGAAAAACTATGTGCTAATAAAAAACCAATGATAATTAATCCTCCAAAAGCGTAAAGTGATTTTTTTAGTGCTTTAATTTTTTCTTCGGATGAAATTTTTAAGGAGAAAAATTCTTTTAAAGCGAGAACACCTAAAATTGGCACACACAATTCTGCAATAACTTGTATTGAAGAAACCGCTCTAAACTTATTATACAAAGGCACGTAGTCTATAAAAAAATTAGTTAATCCTTCAAAATTTCTACCCCAACTTAATAAAACAGAAAATACTGTTGCGGCTAATAACCATTGTTTTAACCTTCCTTTCACCAAAAATAAACCTAAGAAAAAAAGAAAGAAAATAACAGCACCAATATAAGCAGGAGCCTCAACAATTGTTTGATCCCCCCAATATGTAAGCGCTTGATCGGTAAAATAATCTGCTCCTTTTTTTCCTAGTTTTGTTTCAATAACTTTATATAACTCTGAACTGTTTTCTAGTTTCTCAACAGTTCCTCCACCCATAAATCTTGGAATAAATAAATTAAAAGTTTCTAATTTGGCATAACTATACTCCGTAATGTAGGCTCTATCTAATCCAACAGCAGCTTCTTTTTCACTACCATCAGGAGTTATGGTTAGTTCGGATTTTCCTCTTGTACTATAATCCCCATATTCTTTCATTGCCATTAAGCGTGAAGAATTTGCTCCAATTCCTAATAAAACTGCAGCAATAATTACAACACTTTGTTTTATAAAAACTGGAAGTAACTTTTCTTTGATAGCGTTTATAAATTCAACAACTCCTAAAATTAATAAACAAAACCCAAGATAGTAAGTCATCTGAGGATGATTTGTATAAATTTCTAAAGCCAGCCCAAAACCTGTAACTAAAAAGCCAAGAATATACCGTTTTTGAAAAACCCATAAAACTCCGGCTAGGACTAATGGCATATATGCAATTGCATGCGCTTTTGCATTGTGTCCTGCCCCAAATATGATTATTAAATAGGTAGAAAAACCAAAGGAAAGTGCCCCTAAAATTGCCAATCTCCATTCAATTTTCAAAGCCAACATCAATACGAAAAAACTTAAAAAATAAAGAAAAGTATAATCTGCTGGTCTTGGTAAAAAACGTAAAGTTCTGTCTATTAATCTAACGAAATCATTGGGATAATATGCACTTATTTGATAGGCTGGCATCCCTGAAAAAGAAGCTCCTGTCCAATAAGGTTCTGTATTTTTATCAGCTCTAAAATTGTTAATTTCCTTAACCATTCCTCGAAACTGAGTAATATCTGATTGGGCTATTTTTTGTCCTTTTAAAACAGGATAAAAATAAATTAAAGAGGCAAAAATAAAAATTGCAATTGCAATAATATAAGGTAGAAGTTTTTTTGATTTCACTTTACGAAGTTAGATTTAAAAATTAAATTTGATTGCATTCAATTAAAAAAGTACCTAGAATTTACAGTAAACACCGCTTAAAGATTAATCTATTTCTTCAAAATCCACATATTCTCCAACAGAATTTTTACCTTGTTGGTTGCTTTTTGGTGCTTTATCTATAGTTGTTTCGCCTTCCTTAACAGTACTTTTAGGCTGCTGACTATTATATTGTTGCTCGGTCTTTTTCTTTATAGTCTCTGCTGCTTTTTTTACTAAAAAAGGACCAAACAACCGTATTAAATACTTAAAGCCTAAATAAACTAGAAGAATAATAAATAATGTTTTCAATTTCAATAATTTTAAAAATCAATCAAAAATAACAATTTGACAACAATTGCAGCGTTAACAAACTATAAAATTTTAACAAAAGTAAAAAAGTACTCAATGCTTTTAAGAACAGCAATTTTGTTCTATGTTTGTTTCACAAATCAATTTTAAATTTAAACGCTTTTTTGGGCTAATGAAAAACCATCTACTGAAACTTTCTTGTTTATTCTTTCTACTTGGTTATTCGTCTGCTTACAGTCAATATACGGATGTTATAAATTCTAACAAACCTGGTTTCTCTGAGAGTCCTTATAGTGTTGGAAGAGGCATTTATCAATTTGAAGGTAATTTATTTTTAAGAAATACATCTATAGAGCCTACTTTTTCTATTCCACAATCTTTTGGATTTGATATGCTTTTTAGAACTAGTCTCTTATCCGAAAAATTAGAACTAAATGCTCAGGTGAGTTATCAAAGAGATAAAATTGCATTTAAAAACATTTTTACTTCTTCTTATTTTTCAACAGGATTTCAAAAAATTACTATAGGTGCAAAATATTTAGTTTTTCAAAAAGAGTATAAAGATAAAAGTAAAGAAGTTAGAAGCTGGAAAAAAAGACATGCCTTTGATCGAAATAGGTTAATTCCCTCTGTAGCAATTTATGCAGGAGTAAATACAGATATGGTAAACGACATATATAAAACAGGAAATATGTCGCCTAAAATAGGAATCTTATTACAAAATAATTTGAGTAATGATTTTAATATTATTACTAATTTATACTACGACAAAATTGGGACTGATTTCTCCGAATTTTCATATATAATTACGGCTACACAAAATTTTAGTGACAAATGGTCTGGCTTTTTTGAAAACCAAACAGTATTACAAAAATATCAAAACAACACAAATCTAGCTGCTGGTTTAGCCTATTTGATTAATAGAGATTTTCAAATAAATACTTCTGTAAGAATACTTTTTGAAGGTAAAGCTGAGGGGACATATGGTAGTTTAGGTATTTCTTACAGAATAAATAAACATAAAGATTCATTTGTTGATTTACAAGAATCTAATTTAACTCTAAAAGGTACTCCGAAAACAAAATATAATAATCAAAAAAGTTTTTTTAGAAGGATTTTTAGCTTTCTTGAAAGGAAGAAAAATACAAAAACAATAAGAAAAAGGCCTAGCAGAACTAGAACAAAAAAAATCACTAAAAACAAAAAAAGAGGTTTATTTGGACTATTTGGCAAGAAAAAGAGGAAAGAAGAAACCGAAATTGAAAAGCTTGAAAGAGAAATTAAAGAATTAGAAAAAGAAGTAAAAAAAGATGACCACTAGAAATACTACTTTTGTTTCATGATTACACTTAAAAAAATTACTACAAAAAAGGAAATGAAAGAGTTTGTCATTTTTCCTTTTTCACTGTATAAAGATAACAAATACTGGGTACCTCCAATTATAAAAGACGAAGTTGATAATTTTGACTCAGAAAAAAACCCTGTGTTTGAAAATGCCGAAGCTCAATTTTTTGTAGCCATCAGAAATAAGAAAATTGTTGGTAGAATTGTTGCGATTATTAATTGGTTTGAAGTTGAAAAGCAACAAATTAAAAAAATGCGTTTTGGATGGTTTGATACCATAGATGATATAGAAGTTACAAAAGCACTAATAAATAGAGTCAAAAAAATTGGGGTTAAAAATAATCTTGAGTATATTGAAGGGCCAGTAGGTTTTAATAATCTTGACAAAACTGGAGTTTTAACTGAAGGTTTTGATCATTTGGGAACGATGATTACTTGGTATAATCATCCTTATTATAAAGACCACTTAGAACAATTAGGTTTTGTAAAAGAAAAAGAATATTTAGAGAATAAATTCAAGTTCAAAAACGTAGATAGTGCTTATTTTAATAGAATAAGTAACATTATCAAAACACGGTTTAAACTTACGGCATTAGACTTTACAAAAACAAAAGAGATTATGCCCTATGTAGATGAAATGTTTGAAGTTTTTAGTGCAGCTTACTCTAAATTATCAACTTTTGTGCCCATTTCTGAAAGTCAGATTGCTTTTTTTAAAAAGAAATATATTTCTTTTATAAATCCAGAATATATAAAATTTGTGGTCAATGAGCAGAATAAGCTGGTGGCTTTCGCTATTGTTATGCCTTCATTTTCTGAAGCTCTGCAAAAGGCAAAAGGCAAGTTATTTCCTTTTGGTTTATTTCATTTATTAAAAGCAAGAAAATATTCAAAAGATGTTACTTTTTATTTAATTGGAGTGCATCCAGATTATCAAAATAAAGGTGTACACGCCATAATTTTTGATCAATACACAAAAACATTTGGGCCATTGGGAATCAATAATTGTATAAGAACTCCTGAATTAGAAGACAATGAAGCTATCAATAAATTATGGGAAAAATTTGCTCCAATAACACATAAACGACGGCGAACCTATAAAAAGAGGATTCTGTAATTCAATTGTGAGTTGATAATAATAAATTTGAAAATCTGAAAAATAAAAAAAATGCAACTATTTTATAATTCTGAAATTTCTTCTAAAACTACTCAAGTTACTTTTGATAAAATTGAAAGTAAACATATTGTGCGTGTTTTACGCAAAAAAGAAAATGATGTCTTAAAAATCACAAACGGAAAAGGTTTTCTATTTGATGCTAAAATTAGTTTTGCGAGTGATAAGAAATGTATTGCAGAAATTGTTTCTTCAAAAGAGAGACCAAAACCGTGGAATTACTATGTTCACATAGCAATCGCTCCTACGAAATTAAATGACCGAATGGAATGGTTTTTAGAAAAAGCAACAGAAATTGGTATTGATGAAATTACGCCGATTATTTGTCATAATTCAGAAAGAAGGATTATAAAAATTGAGCGTTACAAGAAGATTATTCAATCTGCTATGAAACAATCACTAAAATTTACAATTCCAAAATTAAATCCTCCGATAAAGTTTAATGAGTTTATCCTTCAAGATTTTGATGGAAAAGTATGCATTGCGCATTGTGAAGATGACCATAAAAAATTACTGAATACTGTTTTAAATCCGGTAGAAAAAATCACTATTTTAATTGGTCCTGAAGGTGATTTTTCATCCGAAGAAATAAAAAAATGTTTAACAAAAAACATGATTCCTATTTCTTTAGGGGAAAGTAGATTACGCACTGAGACGGCTGCTTTGGTTGCTGTACAAAATGTATCTTTTATAAATCAGTAACATCATTTTTAGTATCTTGCTTTAAATTCATTTATTGAATAATCTATGAAGCAGTTTATAACACTACTTATTCTTTTAATCTCTTTATCGACCTATGCACAAGATGTTGCTGTCTTAAAATATAATGGTGGCGGAGATTGGTATGCTAACCCTACAGCAATTCCTAATTTAGTGGAGTTTACAAATAAAACTATTAAAACTACTATTTCTAAAAATCCACAATCTGTAACTATTGGCAGTGAAGATCTTTATAATTTTCCACTAATATTTATGACTGGTCATGGAAATGTTTTCTTTTCTGATGAAGAAGCAATTAATTTAAAAAACTATTTAATTTCTGGAGGATTTTTGCACATTTCTGACAATTATGGTTTAGACAAATTTATACGGAGAGAGCTCAAAAAAGTATTCCCTAAGTTAGATTTTAAAGAGATTCCTAGTAATCACGCAATTTATAATCAGACTTTTAAATTCCCTGAAGGAATGCCAAAAATACATGAACATGATAAAAAGCCTGCACAAGGTTTTGGGTTGTTTTATGAAGGAAGATTAGTTGTTTTTTACGATTACGAAACAGATTTAAGTGATGGTTGGGAAGATGAAATAATACACAATAACCCAAAAGAATTACGCGAAAAAGCATTGAAAATGGGTGTAAATATTATTTCATATGCTTTTTTAAATTAGAGAATATCTTTAAATAACTTACCCTTAAAGTCTCTCAAAAAAACATGCAACTTGGTGCCTATAGAAAATAAAAATATGTTTTTACTAACGGATACAACAATTAATATTGATGACATTAAAATAAACTTCGATTCAGAGGGTTTATGGATATTAAATATTGCAATTGCAGTCATTATGTTTGGTGTTGCTTTAGGTATTCGAATTGATGATTTTAGTCGTCTTTTTAAAAATCCGAAAATAGTTTTTGTAGGCGTGCTATCACAATTTATTTTATTACCAGCAGTCACTTTTTTTGCAATTTTAATTATAGAACCTCATCCAAGTTTTGCATTAGGAATGATGATGATTGCGGCTTGTCCCGGAGGAAATGTATCAAATTTTTTTAGTAAAATGGCGGGAGGTAATGCCGCCCTCTCTGTTAGTTTAACAGCTTTCGCAACATTGATTTGTATTTTTATGACTCCTTTTAATTTACAATTTTGGGGCAGTATGTACGAGCCTACAAATGAAATTTTAAAAACAGTTGAATTAAATTGGGTAGACCTACTCAAACTAGTTTCTTTGATTTTAGGAATTCCATTAATTCTAGGAATGGTTATTAAACATTACCATTCAGAAATAGCAATTAAAATAGAAAAAATATTAAAACCTCTTTCTATGACTGTTTTCATTGTGCTTATTTTTGTAGCTTTTTCTCAAAACTTAGATGTGTTTGTAAGCTACATTCACCATGTGATGTTCTTGGTTATCTTTCATAATATTTTTGCTTTTATTCTTGGTTTTTATACAGCCAAAAGTTTTGGATTAAAACAACAGGATTGTAAAACAATTTCTATGGAAACAGGCATTCAGAATGGAGGTTTAGGATTGCTTTTAATTTTCGGATTTTTCGATGGTTTAGGAGGAATGGCTTTACTAGCTGCTTTTTGGGGAATTTGGGATGTGTTTTCAGGAATGGCGTTGGCTACTTTTTGGGGAAGAAAAAAGAATATATAATTAAGATGATACAAAAAACTTGGTACAACTTATTTAGATTTTTAGTAAAAATAGGTTTGTTCTTTTACAGCAAAAGAATATTGGTTTCTGGTGAAAAAAATATTCCTAAAAAAGGAGCTATTTTGTTTTGCGCAAATCATCCTAATGGATTAATAGATCCTTTAATCGTAACTACAAATTGTCGAAGAGAAAGTCATTATTTAGTCAGAGCTGCGGCTTTTAAAAAGCCCTTTATTAAGAAGTTTTTGGAAAGTTTAAACTTAATACCCATTTACAGAATTAGAGATGGATCGAGTCAAATGGCAAAAAATAAAGAAGTTTTTGAAAACTGTTTTGAGATTTTTAAAAGAGGAGAAACTTTACTGATTTATCCTGAAGCAAGTCATAATAGAAAAAGAACTATTAGAAATTTAAGTAAAGGATTTACAAGGATTGTTTTTGGTGCTTTAGATAAATATCCTGATTTAAAAATAAGCGTAATTCCAGTTGGACTTACCTATCAAAATACTTCTTTTTATCCCTCAAAGGTAGCTATTGTTTTTGGCAAACCTATTGCAGTTAAAACATTTTATAAATCAAATGAAATGACTTCTTCCATCAATAATTTAAAAGATGAGGTTAGCAAGCAACTAAAAAAATTAAGTGTTCATATTCCTGATGATGAAAAATACTGCTCAATTTTGGCCAAGTTAAACAGCTTAAATGTTGATTTTACAAATGTTGATTCAATTAATAAAATTATTGAATCTGGAAATTATCCAAAACAAAAAAAGAAACATGTAAACTTCTTACAACCTTTGTATTATATCATTATTTTAAATAGTTTAATCCCTTTTTTTATTTGGAGAAAAGCTTCTAAAAAAATTGATGAAATTGAGTTTATAGATACTTTTAGATTCACATTTAGCTTGTTTGCTTTTCCTTTTTTTTATGTTTTACAAACTTGGATTATATATCTATTTTTTGATTGGAAAATTGCTACTTGTTACTTATTCACTTCCATAGTCATAGTCTTTGTTTACTCAAAATTTTCAGAAACAAATACAGAAAACACTTAAATAAAAATGGCTCTTAAAGAATCTTATGCAGCAATTTAATTCTAAAAATACGCCAATCATAGTTTTGACAAAAAAAAAAGACGATCTAAAAAGAGCTGCTAATAAATAGGAAGCAGCTTCTAATCTATTATCGCATCTTGAATGACTTGTTGAATTTTAGTACGCATGTTCGTTTTAATTAAACCTGTATTGTTCATGTGAGGATATACCCTGTTCGATAGAAAAACATAAACAATTTCGCTTTTAGGATCTGCCCAAGTATAAGTACCTGTAAATCCCGAATGACCAAAACTTTCATCAGAGACACAACCACAAGTTGCTTTTACTTTCGGGTTTAATTGAGGTTTATCAAAACCTAAACCTCTGCGTACTTTTTTCTCCGAAAAATAACGTGTATTAAATTTACCTATAGTTTCTGGTTTTAAATATCGCCTTCCACCATAAAACCCTTTCTGCAAGTACATTTGCATAATTTTTGCGACATCATTTGCATTAGCAAACAAACCCGCATGCCCCCCTACTCCGCCTAACATTGCCGCCCCCATATCATGCACATGACCATGTAGTAATTGATTTCGAAAATAATCGTCCTTTTCTGAAGGTACAATCTCCGATTTATTAAACTTAGCAAGAGGTAAATAGGTCATTCTATTTGCTCCCAAAGAATTGTAAAATTTTTGATTAACTAATTTATTTAATGGTTTATGGTAAGTGTTTTCTAGCGCTTCCTTGAATAAATAATACCCTAAATCACTATATTTATAGCCGTTTTTCTCTCTCTGATCTGCTTCTCTTATATACTTATAAATACTATCTTTATAAAATTTACTGATATATAAATTTTCAGCAACCTCTATATTAAACTTTGAGTTTCTTTTTTTTCTATAAAATTTAGATGAATTTTTACCTGAAAAACTGTCTTGAGCACCTTTGTAAAAAGGAATCCAAGCCTTTAATCTTCCATAATGAGAAAGGATTTCCTTTACCGAAACTGCCCCTTTGTTGCTGTTTTTAAAACTTGGTAAAATATCTTGTAGACTGGCAGATAGCCTTATTTTTTGTTCTTCTTCAGCTTTCATTATCAATGGTAAAGAAGCTAAAATTTTAGTAAGAGATGCAAGATCATACATATCCGAATTTCTAACTTTTCTAACTTCATTTGCAGTATGATATCCGTAACTTTTTTGAAAAATAACTTTACCTTTTCTTGCAACTAAAACCTGAAAACCTGGAGCCATTTTTTCTTCTAAAATAGTATCAGCTAATTTATCTATTAAGGCTAATTTTTTTGAGGATACTTGAGCTTCTTCTGGAATTGTATATTCCAATCTACTTAAACTATAAGATTGTAAACCATGACCTACTTTAAATTCTTCACCTATAGAAACAGGTAATTTTCCTTGAGCTTTAAAAGCTCCAAAAATCATTTGTGCAGAAAGTTCTTGTGCTAATTTACTGTTTTGATACGATACGATTATAGCTTCTATATTGACAAATGTTTTTACTTGTAACAGACTGTAAGGACTTGCAAATACATCTAGAATAACTTTTTTGTTTCTTGCAATTTCTTGTAACCAAACTAATTCTTTATTTTTAAATCTATAGCTCTTCCAAGGATGCTTGTTTGATTTATGAAAACCAATAATTACTTGATTATAGGATTTCAATTTTGTTAATAATCCATCTAAATTGTTATCACTTATCACTTCCACTTTCGTGTAATTTTTTAACATATTTACGAAATGATCTCCAGAATCATCCCCTAATTTCACATAAGCAATCTTCTTATATTCTAAGTTTCCTAGAGGAATATTTTGATCTGAATCTTTTATCAAAGTAATTGCATTTTTCAACAATTTTCTATGAAGCAATTCATCTTCAATAGTGTTTAAATCTTCCTGCAAGCCTGAAATTTCTATAGGTTTATAATTATTTAAACCCATCCAATATTTTGCTTTCAAGATCTTACGAACAGATTTATTGATTCTCTCTTCTGATAGCGTTTTAAGCGCAAGAGCTTGTTTTATAATTCTTATACTCGCAGGCACATTTTGCGGAATTAAAAGCAAATCATTACCTGCTTGAATTGCTGATAAATTAATTTCTGCTGATGTCGCATAATTTGTAGCCCCTTTCATATTTAAACCATCAGTAATAATCAGCCCATTAAAACCCAACTCTTGTTGCAATAGATTTGTAACTACATTTTTTGAAAGTGATGTAGGTAATGTTCCATTCGGTTCTAAACTTGGTATATTTAAATGTGCTGTCATTACACTGCCAATACCAGCGTCAAAAACTTTACTGTAAGGGTACAATTCAATAGAATCTAAACGTGCTTTGTCAAAATTTAAAAGTGGTAATGTGTGATGAGAATCTGCTGCTGTATCACCATGACCAGGAAAATGTTTTGCATTTGCCATCACTCCATAC
Source organism: Polaribacter sp. Hel1_33_78 (assembly GCF_900106075.1). NCBI lineage: Bacteria > Pseudomonadati > Bacteroidota > Flavobacteriia > Flavobacteriales > Flavobacteriaceae > Polaribacter > Polaribacter sp. Hel1_33_78. The sequence continues at coordinate 1,139,947 of NZ_LT629794.1, read as the reverse complement.
TTTTGCATTCCATGGGTAAAAGCAATTGCTTTTTGCGTAACATTCTCTTTACTCTCTCCAAAAGAGCGATTGCCAATAATCGGATTTTCTGGATTTACATTTACATCTACAACCGGTGCAAAATTGATATGAATTCCTAACCTTTTACAATGTTTCCCTAAATGTTCTCCAAATTCCTTTACTAAAGAATCATTTTTGATTGCACCCAAAGTCATGTTCCAAGGAAACTTGTAGGTGTTTTTTAAACGCATATCTAAACCCCATTCTCCATCAAAACCAATCATTAAAGGAACTTTAGAAAGCGCTTGATATCTATTATTTAAAACAGCCTGTTTTTCTGGAGTTCCCTGCATAAAAATCAAATTACCAACATGATGTTTCGTAATCAATTCAGAAATAAAGATTGCATGCTCTTCATCTAAATTAGAATAAGCTTGCACCATAAACATCTGGCCAATTTTTTCATCAATTGACATATTATTCATAATACTGTCTACCCAAATTTCCTGAGCTTCAAAATCTCTAGTTCTTAAAGGATCTATTCTTTGTGATTGTAATGTGCAAACAAATGCAATTAAAAACAATAACAGTACTCTTTTTTTCATACTCTGTTTTAACTCAATATTTATATTAAAAAGCGTTTATGCCAGCTTTTTTTTGCTGGAACTTCCCAATTGTTTTCAAAATCTTCCTTGGTATTTACCATATTATTGAAAACAATGGTTTCTTGACCTATTTTTCCGTCTTTTGCAAATTTCTGAAAAGCAGCCAAATTCACTAAATTAATTGTATCATTATTTTTGAAGGTAACATTCATTTTATTCATTAAATCTAATTGTAATTCTTTCTCTAATTCTTGTATAAAACGAACTGAACTATCAATAGAGCAACCAGAAATATTGTTAAAACTTTCATCTACGGCTAAAATTAAAAACTGTCTGTATTTTATGGTAAATGAACCTTTTAAATCATCTCCATGACGTGTCCATTGATTAATAAAATCTTCTGATTTTAAAGCTATAAAGTCAACCTCTTTATTCGTGAACTCTCTGGCTGACTGATAAATCCAAACACGAGAATTGCTTGGTAAATTCTTATATTTTATAAACATTTTATTCTAAATTAATTGATATGCGTAAAGGCCCTAATCTGTGATTAAATATTACCTCAAATTAAACTTTTGTTGCAAGGCCTCTAATTTTTCTGCATCAGACATTTTATTCTTTGGAGCAGACATTCTTTCTTTAATTCCCCTCAACACTTTTTTGGTGTATAAAGGGAAATCTGCATTCTGAATCCAATTATTATAACCAGGATTTTCTTTTAGCACCTCAACAACTGTTCTTCCTTTATATTTTCCAAAAGAAAAAATTTCTTGGTCTTCTTCATTCATCAAAATAAAACCTGCAAAATCCGCTCTTTTCCCATGCGTTGAATATTCACTTAACGCATCAACTGTGTTTCCTATATCCTTGTATTTAGTTAATTGAGCCAGCAAAATTTCATAAGTAGCATTTGTATCTGCCTCTGCTCCATGAGCACCTTCTAATTCTTTTTCGCAATAAAATTGATATCCCGCGCTTAAAGTTCGCTGTTCTTTTTTATGAAAAATAACTTGCACATCAATTGCTTTTCTATTCTTCATATCAAAATCAATTCCTGCGCGCATTAATTCTTCTGCTAATAAAGGAATATCAAATCTGTTTGAATTAAATCCTGCTAAATCACAGCCTGCAATCATTTCATTTACTTTGGAGGCTAACTCTTTAAAAGTAGGTTCTGTCGCTACTTTTTCATTTGTAATTCCGTGCACATCTATAGAACCTTGTGGAATTTCCATTTCTGGATTTACCAACCATGTTTTACTTTCTTTATTTCCATTTGGAAAAACTTTTAAAATTGAAATTTCTACAATTTTGTCGTTTGCAATATTAATACCCGTAGTTTCTAAATCGAAAAATACAATTGGTTTTTTTAAGTCTAAATTCATTTATTATTTAATTGTGCTTTAAAATCATCTATTTGATCAACAATTTTTAACGGTAAAGTTGGTTCTTTAAAGTTATATTTTTTTAAATTTTTTAATAAAATTTCAGCTAAAAGTAATCTTGCTGTTGGTTTATCATCTGCCGGAATTACAAACCAAGGAGCATTTTGTTTGGAGGTTCTGTTTAATAAATCTTCATAACAATACTGATATTTATCCCATAGTTTGCGTTCTTTTAAATCTCCTGTCGAGAACTTCCAATTCTTTTCTGGCAAATTTAACCTTCTTAATAATCTATTTTTTTGTTCATCTTTAGATAAATTTAAAAAGAACTTTAAAATAATTGTTCCACTTTTAGCAAGATGATTTTCAAAATTGTTAATTCTATCCATTCTATCATGATAAAATTCATCATTCAAATCGCTTAAACTTCTTACGCCTGGGATGTTTTCGCCAAAAATATATTCAGGATGGACTCTTGTAACCAACACATTTTCATAATGGGTTCTGTTAAAAACTCCTATTTTGCCTTTTGAAGGAAGTGCTAAATAGTGACGCCATAAGAAATCATGTTTTAATTCTAATTCTGTTGGAACTTTGAAGCTATGAACTTCCACTCCACGTGCATTTACATCTTTAAAAACCTCTCTAATCAAGCTATCTTTTCCAGATGTATCCATTCCTTGTAGGCAAATAAGTATGCTATATTTTCCTTCTGCATACATCCTATCTTGCAACGTACTTATTTTTTTTCTTACTTTTTTAAGTTCCTTTTTCGAATCTTCTATTACTTCCTTTGTAGAAAAATCTTTTATATTTATGGCACTTGTGACTTCATATTTTTCTAAATCCATGTTCATTCTAATTATTCTTTAAAGATAAAAAAAAACATGGGTTTTCTATTAGTTTTGAGATGGCTTTTATCGATTAAAATGATAATTTTTTCACAAATTTTATAAACACTTAACCCAGTTTTTAGAAATAAAATTCCTTAAATTCGTTTCATAATTCTATCTAAATGCCTAAAAAAGGGAAAGCAAAAAATACGGTTAACAAAGCTAAACATACAAAGTTGATGAATCAAAAAATCAACAAAGTAAAGCTAGAAAAACAACTTACAAAAGAGCGTTTAAAAGCGATTATTAAAAAAGTAAACGAAAATAAAAATACGGAATGAAAGTTGCAAAAATTATTAGTCATTTTAATTTAATCGAGCATCCCGAAGGTGGCTACTTTAAGGAGACTTATAGAAGTAACGGTGAAATTCAATCAAAACATCTAGGAAATGAATTTGATGGAAACAGAAATTATTGTACGAGTATTTATTTTTTACTAACCTCTGATAAATTCTCTGCTTTTCATAAGATAAATCAAGATGAAATTTGGCATTTTTATACCGGAACGACTTTAAGATTACACATGATTTCACCAAACGGAGCATATGCTGCTGTATTGATTGGAAATGATTTTCTAAATGGTGAAGTCTTACAATTCACAGTGCCTGCTAGGTATTATTTTGCTGCTGAAGTTTTAGAAAAAAATTCTTTTTCTTTCACCGGATGCACAGTTTCGCCGGGTTTTGACTTCAGAGATTTTGTACTTCCCAGTTGCAAAGAACTTTCAAAAAAATTTCCAAAACATAAGAAAATTATAAAGCAATTAACCCATGATTAAAATAAAAAATAGTGTTTTATTTTATTAAATTTTATGAATAAGAAACTTCTGAATTACAATTAATTGAAAAAAATCCCGAGTTTTCACTCAGGATTTAATTTTTATATTAAAAATCAGAACTATTGATCAATAGAACCCAATACACGTTTCATAAAAGTATTTAATGCTTCTTTTTTCTGAGTACCTTCTTTAATCATTTTATGAACTTCTAAAGCACCATACATATTAGAAATCAATTCTCCAATAACATCTAATTCTTCATCCTTTAAAGACGGAACTTCAGTTAAAGCTTCTAAGGTTTCTATTGTTTCTAAAACGTAATCTTGGTCGTTTTCTTCAATAAAACTGGTTAAGTGTTTTATTACAGGTAATTTCATAATTAAATAACTTGGTTTACTAAATCTTTTAAAACATCAAACTTGTTCGTTTGTGTTTGATTTAAAAATTTACCATCAACAAAAGTTGCAAAAGTTGGCAAATTACTAACATCTGCTAATTTTCTACTTTCAGGAAATTTTTCTGCATCGACGATCACAAAAGCAACGTCTTCATTTTCTGAAGATAATTTTTTAAATTTTGGCTTCATTATACGGCAGTTTCCGCACCATGATGCAGAAAATTGTACGACTACCTTTTGATTATCAGAAACTATTTCTGCTAAATTATCTTGACTTAATTCTTGTACCATTTTTTTTTTAATTTTGTGATATTATAAGTAAAACGAACTAATCTATTTTCTAATTTAAGATTGTTATGCTTTCTAATAATAACTAATTATTTAATGAGAAGCTAAATATGCTGCTGTTCCTTTTGCATTAGGAGACATTGCATCTTTACCTTCTTCCCAGTTTGCAGGACATACTTCTCCATGAGATTGCACATGTGCATAAGCATCAATTAAACGTAAAAACTCATTTACATTTCTGCCTACTGGCATATGATTGATTCCTTCATGAAAAACAGTTCCTTCTTCATCAATTAAATAAGTTGCTCTATAAGTTACATTATCTCCTTCTACCTGAATAGTTTGTGAGGCTTCATCAAATGTCTCATTCGTAATATCTAAGATTCCTAAAATTGAAGATAAGTTTCTATTGCTATCTGCTAACAAAGAATAAGAAACACCTTCAATTCCTCCATTGTCTTTAGAAGTACTTAACCAAGCAAAATGAACTTCTGGAGTATCACAAGATGCACCAATTACAATTGTATTTCTTTCTTCAAACTCAGCTAAAGCTGCTTCAAATGCGTGTAATTCTGTAGGACATACAAATGTAAAATCCTTTGGATACCAAAACAATAATACTTTTTTTCCTTTATTTTTTGCTTCTTTTAAAACATTTAATTTAAATGTATCTCCCATATCATTCATTGCGTCTACATTTAAATCTGGGAATTTTTTTCCAACTAAAGTTGCCATTTTTTCTGTTATTTATTATTGATTAATAATTTTAAGCCGCAAATATATTCTAGTTTAAACTAATAAAAAACTGAGATAAATTTTTTTACTTATTTTAAAATAAGATTTTCTTATGTAGATAATTTAATTACAATCCTCATCATCCTACAAAAATCACAAAACATATATTATCAAGCATTTATGCATGTTTTTGATAAATTTAAGTTATGATCAAATAAAAAATATAGATAAAAATCATCAATATTTTTATCGTAAATTTGGGTTATACTAATTTTAAAACTAGAAAAATGGAGCATAATAAGAATGGAGACATAAGTAAATGTCCATTTCAAAGTGGTACACAAAAAAAAACAGCTGGAGGGGGAACTTCTAACAGAGATTGGTGGCCAAATGAGTTAAAATTAAATATTCTGCGCCAAAATGGAGCAAAATCTAACCCATTGGGTGAAGATTTTGATTATTCGAAAGCTTTTAACAGTGTCAATTACAATGAACTAAAGCAAGATATTATTAATTTAATGACAGATTCTCAAGATTGGTGGCCAGCAGATTATGGACATTACGGTCCATTTATGATTCGTATGGCTTGGCATAGTGCAGGAACTTATCGCGTTGGAGATGGGCGCGGAGGAGCAGGATCTGGAACACAACGATTTGCACCATTAAACAGTTGGCCAGATAATGGTAATTTAGATAAAGCACGTTTATTATTATGGCCAATAAAAAAGAAATATGGAAATAAAATTTCTTGGGCAGATTTGATGATTCTTGCCGGAAATTGTGCACTAGAATCAATGGGATTCAAAACATTTGGTTTTGCTGGTGGACGGGCAGATGTTTGGGAACCAGAAGAAGATATTTATTGGGGTTCTGAAAATCAATGGTTAGGTAATGATGAGCGATATGACACAAGTGATGGTGACTTAGAAGGTCATTTAGGAGCTGTTCATATGGGATTAATCTACGTAAACCCGGAAGGTCCAAATGGAGAACCAAATCCCTTAAAATCTGCACATGATATAAAAATTACGTTTGGTCGTATGGCAATGAATGATGAGGAAACTGTGGCTTTAGTTGCTGGTGGACATACATTTGGTAAAGCTCATGGCGCTGCTGACCCAAATAAGTATGTTGGAACTGAACCTCATGGAGCGTCAATTGAAGAAATGAGCACTGGGTGGAAAAACAGTTTCGGTTCTGGTGTTTTAGATGATACAATTACTAGTGGTTTAGAAGGTGCTTGGACACCAAGTCCAACACGTTGGGATGATGAATATTTTGATGTTTTATTAAATTATGATTGGGAATTAACTAAAAGTCCAGCTGGAGCTCATCAATGGACTCCAACTAAAGCATCAAAAGCTAGAATGGCACCAAAAGCCGGAGACGCAAATAGCGAACAAGCTTTAATGATGTCGACTGCAGATATAGCATTAAAAATGGATCCAACTTATTTAGAAATATCTAAGCGTTTTCATAAAGATCATAAAGCTTTTGAAGATGCTTTTGCTCGAGCTTGGTACAAATTAACGCATCGTGATATGGGACCAATAAGCCGTTATTTAGGTCCTGAAGTTCCGAAAGAGGAATTATTATGGCAAGACCCAATTCCCGCAGTTAGTTATAATTTATCAAACTCTGATATTTCTTCCCTTAAAAAAATGATTTTAGCATCAGGTTTATCAATATCAGAATTGGTTAAAACGGCTTGGGCTTCGGCTTCTACATTTAGAGGTTCAGATATGCGTGGCGGAGCAAATGGTGCTCGTATTCGTCTAGAGCCACAAAGAAGCTGGGAGGTAAATAACCCATCTGAATTAAATAAAGTTTTAACTGTATTAGAAAAAATTCAAAGTGAATTTAAGGAAACTATTTCTATGGCAGATTTAATTGTATTAGCAGGAACCGCAGCAGTTGAAGAAGCTGTAAGAAAAGCTGGACATAATATGACTGTTCCATTTTCTCAAGGTAGAGGTGATGCTACACAAGAGCAAACAGATTTAGAATCGTTTGGATACTTAGAACCTTTGGCAGATGGATTTAGAAACTATATGAACTCTAAATTGGATGTGGCTGCCGAAGGCTTATTAGTAGATCGCGCTAACTTACTAACTCTAAGTATTCCAGAAATGACAGCACTTGTTGGAGGATTGCGTGTTTTAGGAGCAAATTATGATGGTTCTAAACTTGGCGTTCTTACTGATAATGTTGGAAGTTTAACAAATGATTTCTTTACAAATATTCTTGATTTTTCTGTAACATGGAATGCAACTGCGTCAGAAGATAAAGAATTTATTGGACGAGATCGTAAAACTGGAGCCATGAAGTTTGCAGGAACTCGAGCAGATTTAATTTTTGGCTCAAATACAGAATTAAGAGCAGTTTCTGAAGTTTATGCACAAAATGACAACAAAGAAAAATTTGTAAATGATTTTACTACTGCTTGGACTAAAGTGATGAATCTTGATCGTTTTGATTTACAATAATAAAATACATTCAATAAAAAAGCCTACTATAATTAGTAGGCTTTTTTTTAGGCTTTAAAACAACATTTTACTTACTAGCAAAAAGTTGAATGTCATTTGCAGAAACCTCTTTTTCCCCTAAAATTATTAAACGTTCAACCACATTTCTTAATTCACGAATATTTCCTGTCCAATCATATTCTTTTAAAAGATTGATTGCTTTTAACGAAAACTTCTTTATTGGAGTTCCTTGTGCTTCAGAAATTTTCTTTGAAAAGAAATCCACCAGTAATGGGACATCCTCTCTTCTTTCATTTAACGCAGGAACTTTAATTAAAATGACCGCTAATCTGTGATACAAATCTTCTCGAAATCTACCTGCTCCAATTTCTTCTTTTAGATTTTTATTAGTGGCTGCAACTACCCTAACATCTATTTTTATATCTTTATCAGAACCAACTCTAGAGATTCTACTTTCTTGCAAGGCACGCAATACTTTTGCTTGAGCAGACAAACTCATATCCCCAATTTCATCTAAGAAAATAGTTCCCCTATTCGCAGCTTCAAACTTACCTGCTCTATCCTTATTTGCACCTGTAAAAGAACCTTTTACGTGTCCAAAAAGTTCACTTTCAATTAATTCTGAAGGAATTGCCGCACAGTTTACTTCAATCATTGGTGCTTTCGAACGGTCTGATTTTTCATGCAACCAGTGCGCTACCAACTCTTTACCTGTGCCGTTAGGACCTGTAATTAAAACTCTTGCATCTGTAGCTGCAACCTTTTCTATAATTTCTTTAATATGAGAAATAGCAGCACTATCTCCTATCATTTCATAATTTTTGCTAACCTTTTTCTTTAATCGCTTATTCTCAACAATTAAAACTTTCTTTTCTAACCGTATTTAAAAGTCTATTTAAATCTGGCGGTTTTGAGATATAATCAAAAGCTCCTAAACGCATCGTATTTACAGCCGTATCTATATCTCCATGACCAGAAATCATAACAAATGGAATTTCTGGTTTAATTTTCTTTGCTTTTTCTAACACTTCAACACCATCCATTTTTGGCATTTTAATATCACACAAAACCAAATCATAATCGTTATTTTTAATCATTTCGATTCCTAACAACCCATCTTCTGCTCCTTCTACATGATAAGCTTCATTTTCTTCCGAAATAATTTTTGTTAAAACTCTTCTAATCGCAGCTTCGTCCTCAATAATTAATATTTTACTCATATATTTTTGGTTTCAAGGTTTTAAATTTTTTTTGAAAACAGTATTAAATTTTGTTCTTTTTACTAAAACTATTTTTATTAATATGATTGTTTTTTGCTTCCAAAAATATGCACATCTCTTTGAGGAAAAGGAATAGTAATACCATTTTCTCGAAACTTTTTATCTATTTCAAAACGTAAATCGCTTTGTATAAATCTTGTTTCAAAACTATCATTTAGAGAAAAAATGAGTTGAAAATTTAGAGAACTATCAGCAAAATCAGTGAATAATACTTTAGCTTCTGGAGTTTTTAAAATCTTATGTTGACTTTTTGCTACATCTAACAAAATTTGTTTGACTAACTCTACATCACTTCCATAAGAAACACCAACAGTTAAGGACTCTCTTGTTTCTGTTCCGTTTTCTGTCCAATTAAATAAAATATTGGTTAAATATAGATGATTCGGAATCACTAAAACCTTATTATCTATGGTTACAGCTCTGGTAGTTCTTAATCTTATATCTAAAACTCTACCAACTTTTCCCTCTAATTCAATGATATCACCAACATGTACAGATTGATCTACCAAAATAAAAACACCTGAAATAATGTCTTGAAACAAGGTTTGCAAAGCCAAACCAACGCCTATTAAAAGCACTGCTGAAGCTGCAAAAAGAGCAGTTACATTAACACCAGAAGCATCCATAGCAATTAAAAAAATAGCTAAAAACACAACCCATCGAATATAGCTAAAAACACTTACGAATTTAACTTTATCATTTTCTGGCATCTTTCTAGTAATAAATCTTCTTATCTGTTTTAACACAAAAGCTGTAATTATAAGAGCTACTGCAACAAATAATAATCCTTTAAGAGATATACTTATTTCTTTACTAAATGTAAAAGTATAATCTAAAATTGAATTAGCTTCCTGGACGATAGTGTCTGTAACTTTCTCTAATTTACCTTGCATTTATCCTTTGTATTTTAGCCATTTATATAAATCTTTATAGGTAGGTTTCTTACCATACATTAAAATTCCTACTCTGTAAATTTTAGCAGCCAACCAAACCATGAACACAAATGTTATAACTAATAAAGTCATTGATATTGCCAATTCATACCAAGAAACTCCGAAAGGAACTCTCATTAACATTACAATTGGTGAAGTCAATGGAATATGTGAAAACAGCACTGCTATGGATCCGTGAGGATCATTAATTACAGTTGCAAAACCGACATAAACTCCAAGAATTAATGGCAACATAATTGGCAACATAAATTGTTGTGTATCTGTTTCATTATCAACTGCAGCCCCAACTGCAGCAAACAAGGAACTGTATAACATATAACCTCCTAAAAAATAAAAGATAAATAAAATGAACATTTTTAAAATTGGTAATCTTAAAATTTCTTGAATTATCAATTGCATTTTATCCATACCTGCTGCTTGTTTTGCAGCTTCTAATTGTTCTGCTGGTAATTTTGCAGTTTGCATTTCTACCATATCAATTCCGAAAATAGAGAATGCCACTGTTGAAATTATGAATATCAGAATCCCCCAAATTAAAAATTGTAATAAACCTGCAGAAGCATTTCCAATAATTTTACCCAACATTAACTGAAAAGGTTTTACAGATGAAACTATAATCTCTATAATTCTACTTGTTTTTTCTTCAATTACACTTCTCATTACAGAAGTTCCATATATCATTACAAACATCATTAATAAGTAACCCGCTATTAAACCGACCCCAATCTTTAGTCCGTTTATTAATTTAGATGATTCCTCTCCTGAAAAATTCAACATTTTGATCTCTGACTGAATTTTTGATGCATTAATTTTTTCAAGATCAATTCCAAAATTATTAAGCTTTTCGTTTCTTAATTTACGCTCAATTTTTGTTTCCAAAGAATTCATAACAGACATACCAGGTGAATCTTTTGAATAAAATTCTATAGCGTTTGCTAAAATTTCTAGACTATCTTGTTTTGGTATAATTAAAGCTCCATAATAATCTCCTTCTTCAACTTTTTTCTTAGTCTCAGCAATCCCTAAAGCAGTATAATCTTGATAACGAATTGTTTCTGAATCTTTAAAATCATCTTTTGAAAACAAGCCTGAATTATCAACATATACGATTTCTTTAACTTTTTCATCATTTTTTTTCATTAGAAAAAAAACCAAGGCACCCATACCAACCATTAGTATAGGACTTAAAAAGGTCATAACCAAAAACGATTTATTACGAACCTTAGCTATAAACTCTCTCTGTATAATTAATTTTAATTTACTCATTTTCTAATTGTTTTTATTTATTGCTTGAATAAAAATATCATTTGCATTTGGAATCAACTCAACGAAATGCTGCACTTCACCTCTACTTGTTAAAAATGATAATAATTCGTTTGCAGAATTATTATTTCCTAATTTCACATTTAATGTTAACTCATTTCCTAATAATTTAAAATCTGCAGGTAAGACATCAAAATTTTGTTTTAAGGAAGCCTTCACCTCTTTAGGGTTTAAAGTATTTAACCCTACCTGAAAAGTATGGGTCTTAAATTGACGTTTGATATCATTTAATTTTCCATCTAAAATTTTATTCGATTTATCGATCAATGCAATTTCATCACACATTTCCTCAACAGATTCCATTCTATGCGTAGAAAAAATAATGGTTGCACCTTTATCTCGTAATTGTAAAATTTCTTGAGCAATTAACTGCGCATTTATCGGATCAAACCCCGAAAAAGGTTCATCAAAAATCAACAATTTTGGCTCATGTAATACAGTCACTATAAACTGTACTTTTTGGGCCATTCCTTTCGAGAGCTCTTCAATTTTTTTCCCCCACCAAGCAGAAATATCAAATTTGTCAAACCAATATTTTAAGCGTTTTCTTGCTTCGGACTTACTTAATCCTTTTAACTGAGCTAAATACAAAGCTTGTTCGCCAACTTTCATAGATTTATACAAACCACGTTCTTCTGGCAAGTAGCCAATATCTGCTGTATGCTTTGGTGCCAAAAACTCACCATCTAACATAACAGATCCTGAATCTGGCATTGTTATCTGGTTTATAATTCTTATTAACGAGGTTTTACCAGCTCCGTTTGGCCCTAATAATCCGTATACACTTCCTTCTGGAATATGAATAGAGACATCATTTAACGCTCTAAAATCTCCATAATTTTTTATAACATTTTTAATTTCTAATAAATTCTTCATTAACAATTGGTTTTTTTATCCGTGTAAACACAAATTTAGTTATTTTAAACGTACTAGTGGAGAATAATTGCTAGAGGTTACACGACTAAAAAATGTTAAATTTACTATGCATGCATAACTTTTTTTAAATTTACTATGCATGCATAGTAAATTTTTATATCTTTGACCTCATGGATAAAAATAAATCTATAGATCATCAATTAAGAGCCACGTGGCAAGCAGTTGCAAAAATGTATAATGAGCAAGCTGCGAACTACGGCAGCACAATGTCTTCTGCCTTTGTTTTGCTCACTATTGACAAACAAAATAGCACACCTTCTACGGCTCTTGGACCACTCATGGGAATGGAACCAACAAGTCTCTCTAGAGTTTTAAAGTCGATGGAAGATAAAGGGGCTATTTATAGAGAAAAAAATCCAGATGATGGTCGAAGTGTAATTATTAAGTTAACTGATTATGGCTTAGAAATGCGAAAGTTTTCTAAAAACCATGTTTACCAATTTAATAATGTGGTTAGAGAGTATGTTACAGAGCAAGAACTCGAGAGTTTCTTTAAAGTAACTTCCACAATTAATAAGTTAATTGCAGATAAAAATATTTATAAATCAAGTAATCAAGAAAAATAAGAAGTATAATAAACAATAATCAAATGACAAGAAGAATTAAAAAAGTAGCAATTGTAGGATCTGGTATTATGGGTTCTGGTATTGCGTGTCACTTTGCTAATATTGGAGTTGAAGTTCTTTTGTTGGACATTGTTCCAAGAGAATTAAATGACAAAGAAAAAGCAAAAGGACTTACGTTAGAAGACAAAATAGTTCGTAATCGTTTAGTAAATGATGCTTTAACTACTTCTTTAAAATCGAAGCCTTCCCCTATTTATCATCAGAAATTTGCAAGCAGAATTACTACTGGTAATTTAGAAGATGATATTGCAAAAGTTGCTGATGTAGACTGGATTATGGAAGTTGTTGTTGAACGATTAGATATTAAAAAAATCGTTTTTGAAAAATTGGAGAAATACAGAACGCCAGGAACTTTAATTACATCTAATACTTCTGGTATTCCTATTAAGTTTATGAACGAAGGAAGAAGTGAAGATTTCCAAAAGCATTTTGCGGTAACTCACTTTTTCAATCCACCAAGATATCTAAAACTGTTTGAAGTTGTTCCTGGTCCAAATTGTAAACCAGAAGTTACCGACTTCTTAATGATGTACGGTGATAAATTTTTAGGTAAAACCTCGGTTTTAGCCAAAGATACGCCTGCATTCATAGGAAATAGAATTGGAATTTTTGGCATTATGAGTTTATTTCATGTTGTAAAAGAGATGAATTTAACGATTGAAGAAGTAGATAAATTAACAGGGCCCGTTATCGGTCGTCCAAAATCTGCTACTTTTAGAACAATTGATGTAGTTGGTTTAGATACACTTGTTCACACTGCAAATGGTGTAAAAGACAACTGTCCTGAGGATGAAATGAGAGACCAGTTTGTAATTCCTGATTTTGTAAATCATATGATGGAAAACAAAATGTTAGGAAGCAAAACCAAACAAGGCTTTTACAAAATGACCAAAGATGGGAATGGTAAAAGAAATATATTATCATTAGATTTAAACACTTTAGAATACAGACAAAAAAAATCAGCAAAATTCGCCACTTTAGAACTTACAAAAACGATTGACAATGTTGTTGATCGATTTAAAGTTTTAGTTGCTGGAAAAGATAAAGCTGGTGAGTTTTACAGAAAAAGCTTTGCAGCAATGTTTGCGTACGTTCAAAATAGAATTCCAGAAATATCTGATGAATTATATAGAATAGATGATGGTTTAAGAGCTGGTTTTGGTTGGGAACATGGACCTTTCCAAATTTGGGATGCAGTTGGTGTTGAAAAAGGTATCGAAATTATGAAAGCTGAAGGCAAAGAACCTGCAGCTTGGGTAACAGAAATGTTAGCAAATGGTCAAACTTCTTTCTATTCTGTAAAAGAAGGCTCAACGCATTATTATGATATTCCTGCAAAAACACAAATTAAAAAACCAGGACAAGATTCATTTATCATTCTAGATAATATCAGAAAATCAAACGAAGTTTGGAAAAATTCAGGTGCTGTAATTGAAGATATAGGAGATGGAATTTTAAACTTAGAATTCCAATCTAAAATGAATACTATTGGTGGTGATGTTTTAGCTGCCATAAATAAAGCAATTGATCTAGCAGAAAATAAATATCAAGGTTTGATTATTGGTAATCAAGGAGCCAATTTCTCCGTAGGTGCTAATATTGGTATGATTTTTATGATGGCTGCCGAGCAAGAATATGATGAATTAAATATGGCTATCAAATATTTTCAAGATACCATGATGCGCATGCGTTATTCTGCAATTCCTACAATATCTGCTCCTCATGGAATGGCTTTAGGTGGTGGATGTGAAATATCATTACATGCTGATAAAGTAGTTGCAGCAGCAGAAACCTATATGGGATTAGTAGAATTTGGAGTTGGTGTAATTCCTGGTGGTGGTGGCTCTAAAGAAATGGCTCTGCGTGCTTCAGATACATTCCGTAAAGGAGATGTTCAATTAAACGTTTTACAAGAAAATTTCTTAACGATTGGTACTGCAAAAGTAGCAACTTCTGCTTATGAAGCTTTCGATTTAGGTTTATTACAAAAAGGAAAAGACGTTGTGGTTGTTAACAAGGATCGACAAATTGCAGAAGCTAAAAAGCATGCCGTTTTAATGGCAGAAGCTGGTTACACACAGCCAGCCGCTCGTAAAGATATTTTAGTTTTGGGTAAACAAGCATTAGGCGCGTTTATGGTCGCTACAGATTCTATGCAGGCAAGTAGATTTATCTCAGAACATGATCAAAAAATTGCAAATAAATTAGCCTATGTAATGGCTGGTGGAGATTTATCAGAACCAACTAAAGTTTCTGAACAGTATTTATTAGACCTGGAACGTGAGGCGTTCTTGAGTTTATGTACAGAGCGCAAAACATTAGAGCGTATTCAACACATGTTAAAAACTGGTAAACCATTAAGAAACTAAAAAGATGAAAACAGCATATATAGTACAAGGATATAGAACAGCCGTAACAAAATCTAAAAGAGGCGCATTCAGGTTTAAAAGAGCTGATGAGTTGGCTGCTGAAACCATTGAATATTTAATGGAGAATTTACCAGAATTCGATAAAAAAAGAATTGATGATGTAATCGTCGGTAATGCCATGCCAGAGGGCTCTCAGGGTTTAAATATGGCTCGTTTAATATCTCTAATGGGATTAAAAATTGAAGAAGTACCAGGTGTAACCGTAAATCGTTTTTGTTCTTCAGGATTGGAAACTATTGGTATGGCCGTTGCAAAAATTCAATCTGGTATGGCCGAATGTATCATTGCAGGTGGTGCTGAAAGTATGAGTTCTGTGCCAATGACAGGTTTTAAACCAGAATTAAACTACGATACAGTAGCTGCTGGGCATGCAGATTACTACTGGGGAATGGGAAACACTGCTGAAGCCGTTGCTGACCAATATAATATCTCTCGTAAAGATCAGGATGAGTTTGCATTAAATTCTCATTTAAAAGCATTAAAAGCACAAGAAGAAAATCGTTTTCAAGACCAAATAGTTCCTATTGAAGTTGAAGAGACGTATGTGAATGAAAAAGGTAAAAAAGCGACAAGAAAATATACTGTAACCAAAGATGAAGGACCAAGAAAAGGATCTAACCTTGCTGGCCTGGAGCGTTTGCGTCCTGTTTTTGCAACCAATGGAAGTGTTACTGCTGGTAATTCATCACAAACAAGTGATGGTGCAGCTTTTGTAATGGTCATGAGCGAAGACATGGTAAAGGAATTAAATATAAAGCCAATCGCAAGAATGGTAAGTTACGCTGCTGCTGGTGTACCTCCACGAATTATGGGGATAGGACCTGTAGCTGCAATTCCTAAAGCATTAAAACAAGCAGGCTTAAAACAAGAAGATATAAGCTTAATAGAATTAAATGAAGCATTTGCTTCGCAATCTTTAGCGGTAATTCGTGAATTAGGATTAGATGCAGACATTATTAATGTAAATGGTGGTGCCATTGCACTCGGTCATCCTCTAGGTTGTACAGGTGCGAAATTGTCCGTTCAATTATTCGATGAAATGCGTAAGCGAAATATGCAAGGAAAATACGGAATGGTTACCATGTGCGTTGGAACAGGACAAGGTGCTGCTGGTATATTTGAATTTTTAAACTAACTCCTAAAATAATATAAAATGGAAACAACAAATAAAGAAATTTTAAGAGGAGGTCAATTCCTTGTAAAAGAAACAAACTGTGAAGATATATTTACTCCTGAAGATTTTTCAGAAGAGCAAATTATGATGAAAGATGCAGTGAAAGAATTCACTGATCGCGAAATTGTTGCGCATAGAGATCGTTTTGAAGCGAAAGATTATGCATTGACAGAAGAAGTAATGAAAAAAGCCGGTGAACTTGGTTTTTTAGGTGTTGCTGTTCCGGAAGAATATGGAGGAATGGGAATGGGTTTTGTATCAACGATGATTACCTGTGAATATATTTCTAGTGGAAATGGTTCTTTGAGCACAGCCTTTGGTGCGCATACAGGAATTGGCACCATGCCAATTACTTTATATGGTACGGAAGAGCAAAAACAAAAATATGTACCAAAATTAGCTTCTGGTGAATGGATGGGCGCTTATTGTTTAACTGAACCAGGTGCAGGGTCTGATGCAAATTCAGGAAAAACAGTTGCTGAACTTTCTGATGATGGAACCTCTTACAAAATTAACGGACAAAAAATGTGGATTTCAAATGCAGGTTTCTGTAATTTGATGATCGTTTTTGCTCGTATTGAAAATGACAAAAACATTACTGGGTTTATCGTTGAATATGATGCTGCAAACTCAAATGGAATTACCTTGGGTGAAGAAGAGCATAAATTAGGAATTCGTGCTTCCTCTACAAGACAGGTGTTTTTTAATGACACTGTTGTTCCTGCAGAAAACATGCTGTCTAAAAGAGGCGGTGGTTTTAAAATTGCTGTAAATGCATTGAACGTTGGACGTATTAAATTAGCAGCAGCCTGCATCGACTCTCAAAGAAGAGTTACAGATACTGCTTTACAATATGCAACCGAGCGTAGACAATTTAAAACTCCTATTGCAGATTTTGGAGCTATTAAAGCAAAATTAGCAGAAATGGCCACCAATACATACGCGGGTGAATCTGCAAGTTATAGAGCTGCAAAAAATATTGAAGATAGAATTGAAATGAGAATGGCCGCCGGAAATTCACATCAAGATTCTGAATTAAAAGGAGTTGAAGAATATGCTATTGAATGTTCTATCTTAAAGGTTACTGTTTCTGAAGATGTGCAAGCCTGCGCAGATGAAGGAATTCAAATATTCGGAGGAATGGGGTTCTCTGAAGAAACACCAATGGAAGCCGCTTGGAGAGATGCCAGAATTGCGCGTATTTACGAAGGAACTAATGAGATTAATAGAATGCTTTCTGTAGGTATGTTAATAAAAAAAGCAATGAAAGGTCATGTGGATTTATTAGGTCCAGCGACTGCTGTAGCCGATGAATTGATGGGAATACCTTCTTTTGATACGCCAGATTATTCAGAATTGTTTGCAGAAGAAAAAGAAATGGTTGCTAAATTGAAAAAAGTTTTCCTAATGGTCGCTGGTTCTGCAATTCAAAAATTTGGCCCAGATTTAGATCAACACCAACAATTGTTAATGGCTGCTGCCAATATTCTAAACGAAGTTTATATGGCAGAATCTACAATACTCCGTGCTGAGAAAAATGCAAAACGTTTTGGAGAAAATAAACAAGACGGACAAATTGCCATGGCGAAGTTATATCTATACAATGCTGTAGAAATTGTTGCTAAAAATGGTAAAGAAGGCATTATTTCTTTTGCTGAAGGTGATGAACAACGTATGTTGCTAATGGGATTAAAACGTTTTACGAAATATGCCAATTATCCGAATGTAATCGGTTTACGTAATCAAATTGCAGAAAAATTAAAAGCTGAAAACAAATATTGCTTTTAAGCATATTTAAAAAAAGAATCAAAGTTTTAGAATTTAGTTTTTTATTCAAAGGGATCATTTTAATAAATGGTCCCTTTTTTTTGTATATTTACATATATCATTCCCTTATTTAGTTTATTTAAAAAAGGAAGTTATGAAATCATTTTTCTACTTTATTGCCTCATTCTTGATTTTTGCTGGTGGATGTACTTCATCTGAACCTATTGACATCGATAGTGAAAATCTGTTAAAAACTGTTCAAATCATCTCCCATGACTCCTTAGAAGGAAGAGCTTTTTCCACTCTTGGTAACATTAAAGCTCAAAAAATAATTAACAGGAATTTTACTAAAATTGGTTTACAAACTGGAAAAAACCGACGCTATTTTCAAGAATTTTCATATTCGTTTAAAGGTGAAAAAAGACAAGAAATTTTCCCGATAAAAAAACCAAAAGAGAATTTTTCAAATGTTCCTGACACCACATTAACAGGTAGAAATATTGTTGGAACATTAAAAGGAAAAATCAATAAATCCATAATTATTACGGCTCATTTCGACCATTTAGGCATAAAAAATGGTAATATATACAATGGAGCCGATGACAATGCTTCTGGCGTGGCCGCTTTGTTCACTATTGCTGAATATTTTAAAAAAAATCCTACTAACCATGATTTAATTTTTGCTGCTTTCGATGCAAAAGAATTTGGTTCTTTAGGGGCTGAATATTTTTTAAAAAATTATGAGGACAAAGAAAATATTGTTTTGAATATAAATTTAGATATGATTGCGCATAGTGATTATGATCCAATATTATTTGCTTGCGGATTGCACCATCATCCTAATTTAAGAAAACCTTTAGAAAGAATAAAATCAGATGAAGTCACATTATTATTTGGTCATGATGACCCGTTTAATAGAGATCAAACTGATTGGACTTTTTCATCAGATCACAAAGTTTTTCATAAAGAGAATATTCCATTTATTTATTTTGGCGTAGAAAGTCATAAAGATTATCATAGGCATACAGACAATTATGAGACTATTAATCCTGAATTTTATATTGAAACTGTAAAAATAATTATTCAGGCTATCAAAAACTTTGATGAGTTTTTATTGGACTAAGAATAAAGAGACGGTTCATCTGCACTCTTTCTTTTAAAGTTACTTAGATAGCTCCGCTTCCTTATTATCTGTAAGACACTGATAACCAAAATAACAAATACTTTAATTAAATTTTGACGCATTCATATTTAATCAAATAAATAAGACTAATTTTGCACAAAATTGGAAAACACAGAAATGAAGCGCATAAAAGAATATAAAAAACTATTTAAAATAGAAGGTGCAATTGATTTAAAGGAATTAAAATCTTCTTACAGAAAATTAGTGAAAGAATGGCATCCAGATAAATTTCAAGACGAAATTAAAAAAGAGGAAGCAGAGGTTGTGAGTACTCAAATTATTGATGGTTATCATTTTTTAGTAAGCATCGCTCCAGAAACAAAAGAAGCTAATTTAGATGCATATAAAACTACAATTACCCAATTTCAGGTTGCTGACTGGCATCATAAAAGTATGCTGTTAGAAGTTACTTTTACAGACGGTAATAAATATGAATACTTTGGGGTGAGTAAAATACTTTTCGGGAAGTTTGTCAATGCAAAATCTATGAATAATTTTGGTAAAAGAAATATTTTTAATTCTTTTATATATAGAAAATCAATGAAGGCTTCTGTAGTCGCATAAATACTTTTCTTTAAAAAATAAATGACATAAAAAAAGAGATTACCAAAGGGTAATCTCTTTTTTTATGATATCAGTAAAAATCTTATTCTAAAGCTCCTAAATAACGTTCTGCATCTAAAGCTGCCATACAACCTGTTCCTGCTGCAGTTACAGCTTGCCTGTATTCTTTATCTTGAATGTCTCCAGCAGCAAATACTCCTGGTAAATTTGTCTTTGTAGTTTTTCCTTTGGTAATTAAATAGCCTGTTTCATCCATATCTAAAACGCCCTTAAATAAGTTTGAGTTTGGTGTATGTCCAATAGCTATAAAAACACCAGTAACAGAAATATCGTGTGTTTCCCTCGTTTTGTTATTGATTGCTCTTACCCCCTCTACAACATTTGTTCCAAGAACTTCATCAATTTCTGTATTGTACAAGACTTCTATATTTTCAGTTTTATTTACTCTATGTTGCATTGCTTTCGAAGCTCTCATAAAATCCTTACGAACTAAAATAGTAACTTTTTTACAAATATTTGCTAAGTATGTAGCCTCTTCTGCAGCAGTATCTCCTGCACCAACAACAACTACATCCTGACCTTTGTAGAAAAAACCATCACAAGTAGCACATGCAGAAACACCACCACCAATTAAACGCTGTTCGCTCTCTAAACCTAAATATTTTGCAGTTGCTCCAGTACAAATGATAATTGTTTCTGCCTCTATATGTTTCGTTTCATCCACAATAACTTTATGAATTCCGCCAATTTCAGCACTCATATCTACACTAGTTACCATTCCGAAACGAACATCTGTACCAAATCGCTCTGCTTGTTTCTTTAAATCGTCCATCATTGCTGTTCCATCTGTTCCATCCGCATATCCTGGAAAATTATCAACCTCTGTAGTAGTCGTTAATTGACCTCCCATTTGCATTCCAGTATACATGATTGGTTTCATATCTGCTCTTGCTGCATAAATTGCCGCAGTATATCCTGCCGGACCAGAACCTATAATTAAACATTTAATTTTTTCTATTGTATCTGACATATTTATTTGTAATAATTTTTGAAGCGTAAAAATATAGTTTTTTAATACTTCTATTCACGAATGTTTATAAGTTTTAATAATGAGAAGATAATTAGATTTAATGCAAAAATTGCTCTCAATATTATTTATTAAATTAATTGTTTTTCTTTAAAAAGGATGTATCTTTGCCCCCTTAAATGAGTAATCATTTTCGGGGTGTAGCGTAGCCCGGTCATCGCGCCTCGTTTGGGACGAGGAGGTCGCAGGTTCGAATCCTGCCACCCCGACAAAAAAGCTGAAATCCTAAGATTTTAGCTTTTCTTATTTTATAATAATGTTCACTGTTTATATTCTTTTTTCTAAGCAATTACAAAAGTATTATGTCGGATACTCAAGCAAAAATGCACAAGACAGACTGAAAGAACATCTCTACAATCACAAAGGGTTTACTGCTAAAGCAAAGGATTGGAACATCATTTATAAAATAGAAATGAATTCAAAATCTGAAGCATTAATGCTCGAAAGGAAAATAAAAAAAATAGGTGCTAAAAGATTTTTGAACGAAATCGCGTCACGCTAAAAGCGTGAAGATCGCAGGATTCGAATCCTGCCACCCCGACAAAAAAGCTGAAATCCTAAGATTTTGGCTTTTCTTATTTTATAATAATGTTCACTGTTTATATTCTTTTTTCTAAGCAATTACAAAAGTATTATGTTTGATACTCAAGCAAAAATGCACAAGACAGACTGAAAGAACATCTCTACAATCACAAAGGGTTTACTGCTAGAGCAAAGGATTGGAACATCATTTATAAAATAGAAATGAATTCAAAATCTGAAGCATTAATGCTCGAAAGGAAAATAAAAAAAATAGGTGCTAAAAGATTTTTGAACGAAATCGCGTCACGCTAAAAGCGTGAAGGTCGCAGGTTCGAATCCTGCCAACCCGACAAAAAAGCTGAAATCCTAAGATTTTGGCTTTTCTTATTTTATAATAATATGCACTGTTTATATTCTTTTTTCTAAGCAATTACAAAAGTATTATGTCGGATACTCAAGCAAAAATGCACAAGACAGAGTGAAAGAACATGTCTACAATCACAAAGGGTTTACTGCTAAAGCAAAGGATTGGAACATCATTTATAAAATAGAAATAAATTCAAAATCTGAAGCATTAATGCTTGAAAGGAAAATAAAAAAAATAGGTGCTAAAAGATTTTTGAACGAAATCGCGTCACGCTAAAAGCGTGAAAGTCGCAGGCTCGAATCCTGCCACCCCGTCTATTTTAAACATACAATTTGCATAAAACCTTGATATTCTTATCAAGGTTTTTTAGTTTTAAAAATCCTGCAAACCCCATGGAATTTTAAAGACTAATTACATTATGCTACAAATAGCAAACCAAAAAAAGATCGCCGAATTAAATAAATTTTTATTTCACTAAAAAAGAATTGTTACAGCAATTACAGTAGAAGAAATTAGGCGTATATGCAGTATTTTTATCATAAAACATGGTGCTTTTTAGTATATAATCTCATTTTAACACACCATAAAAATGAATTTGTCTACCTTTAATACTTTCTAAACATTGTACATTTAATTTTTAGTATTCATTTAACCTCTATTTATTTTGACAGTAAAGAAATTTACGCTTTGCATATTATTAGCTGTAATTCATTTTGAATATTACTGTCAAACCCAACCCACTTTCCTAAAAATAGATCAATCTCAAGGATTATCAAGTTCTAGGATAACAGGAATTATAAAAGAAGAAAAAGGTTTTGTTTGGATTGGTACTCAAAATGGCTTGAACAGATACGATGGCTATAACGTAAAAATTTACAATAAACAAAATAGTAACATAGAGTCTAATAATATTTCTAGTCTTTATCTAGATTGTAAAAATAGAATCTGGTTAACTACTTCCGGGGGTGGTTTAAATTTATATGATCGCATAAATGATAAATTTATATCTTACAAAAACTCACAAGAAAAAGAATTTTCTATCATTTCTAACAGAATAAATATTTTAACAGAAAGGGAAGACGGACTTTTTTGGATTGGTACAGAAAAGGGGTTGAGTTTATTTGATCATGATAAGAACATATTTTACAATTTCCCTTTTAAAGAGCAAAATTCTTTAAACATAACCAGCATATACCAAGACAAAAACAACAACTTATGGCTTGGTACTTTTGCTAATGGCTTGTTTTTATTTGATTCAAAAACTAAAAAATTCACAAGTATATCTCAAAATAAAAACCAAATTACAAGTCCTATTAATGCAATTACAAAGCTAAATTCAGATGAAATTTTATTGGGCACCTCTGGTAATGGATTGCTTGTTGTGGATTTAAAAATGCAAAAAATATCTAATTTTTTGAGTCATCATCAACTCTTAAAAGACAAAACTAAAATTACACGTTCTCTTAAGAAAGACAGTAAAGATAATTTATGGATAGGCACAGATGGTTATGGTTTATTAGAAATTCAATACCCTAATAGTAAAGAACCTATTATACGCAATTATACCAATAATGCACAGCTTTACGGCTCTTTATCTGGCAATGCCATTTATGTTATTGCAGAAGATGAAGCTTCTAATATGTGGATAGGAACTGCTTGGAACGGAGTTAGTGTTTTAGATAAAAAAAATAAAACAGGAATCATTTCTAGTGATATAATTGGTAAAAATCCAAGTCCTGTTTTATCAATTTTTCAAAATGATAGAAATATTTATTTGGGGTTAGATGGCAACGGTTTAAACATTTACAATAAGAAAAATAAAAAAGTAAAATACTACACCAATAAAACTCTTGGTGCCAAATACATTCAAAAAATATTCCAGTCTAAAGATAATAATATTTGGTTAGGCACCTTTGGCAATGGGTTAATAAGGTTTAATGATAAAACAAAAGATATTACATCATACAAGAATACATTTTCCAACAACCAATCAATTAGTTTTAATGATGTCAGAGATATTGTAGAAGACGAAAAAAATAATTTATGGATTGCCACTTGGGGTGGTGGTTTAAATTATTTTGATAGAAAAGCAAACACCTTTTCAAGGCAAAATACAGGTATTAACAAAAATATAATCTCTATTTTAAAAGATAAAAACAACATCTGGTTAGCTTCTTATGGCGGTGGTTTGGAGCTTTTTGATATCTATAAAAATAAAGTTATACACTTTAATTACAAAGAAACAGACACTACATCTATAAGCAGTAATAATATTTTTTCACTGCTAAAAGATACAAAAGGGTATTTATGGATAGGCACATCTGGTGCTGGTATCAATAGAATGAACTTAAAAACAAATAAGATACAACGTTTTGAAAATTTTAAAAACATAAAGTACAAAACCATTACATCAATTATAGAAGACGATGATTTTAATATTTGGTTTGGAAGTAAAAAAGGAATCATAAAATATGATTATGAGAACAATACCTTTAAAACTTTTACAAATCTAAAAGGAGATTTTCATATCAACTCTGGTTATAAAGACAAAGCAGGTTTTCTCTATTTTGGAGGCATACATGGTGTTACAAAATTTGACCCTAAGTTGGTAAACAATACCAGTTCACAACCCAAAGTTATAATAAAAAGTTTTAAAATTTTTAACAAAGAAGTAGGTGTTGGTGTCAATGAAATACTAAAAAAAGACATAACCCTAACGAAAGAGATTACTTTAGACTATTTTCATAACGTAATTACCTTTGAATTTGCAGCCCTAAAATTCCCAACCTCAGAAAACTATGAATATTCCATAAAAATGGAAAACTTTGATGAAGATTGGAGAAATATTGGAACCGATAGAACTGCTACCTTTACAAATTTAGCTCCCGGTAATTACACACTAAAAGTAAAAAGTAGAGCATTAAGTGGCAACTGGGGCAATAACTTTACTAGTTTACAAATAAACATTCTAAAGCCTTACTGGCAAACCAATTTGGCATATGCCATTTACGCTATCCTTTTTACAATAGCCATCTATTTGTTTAGAAGATATCTTATTGCATGGGGTAAATTAAAAGCAAGCCTTGAATTAGAAAAAATTAAACTCGAAAAAGACACAGAATTATACAATGCAAAGCAGCAATTCTTTACCAATATTTCTCACGAAATTAGAACACCTGTTACTTTAATCTTAAGTTCTATTAACCGATTGTTTGATACCAATCCTAATAAAGAAAAAGATAAAAGACAAATAAAGGCTTCGCATACCATTAGAAGAAATAGCAATTTATTATTAAGACTAGTAAATGAGTTATTAGATGTTAGAAAACTAGAAACGAATGATGTTGTTTTAAATGTAACAACATCTGATTTTGTTTCATTTACAAGAGAAATTTTTTTATCTTTTGAAGATATCGCTTCAGACAGAGATATAAAATATCGTTTTAAAAGTAACGAGAAAAAAATTCCTTTATGGTTTGATAAAAACCAACTCGAAAAAGTTATTTTTAACTTGCTTTCAAACGCTTTTAAATTTACAGATGATGGTGGATCAATTGATCTTAAGATTGAAACATCATTAAATGAAATTACAATATATGTAAACGATACAGGTATTGGTTTATCTGCAAATGATAAAGAAAAAATATTCAACCGATTTTATCAAGTAAAATATACTCATACACAAAATAACAAAGGTTTTGGTTTAGGCTTGTCTATAGTTAAAGACATTATAGAATTACATAAAGGAAAAATAATTGTAACAAGTCAATTTAAAAAAGGAAGTTCTTTTGAAGTAAGATTATTAAAAGGAAATAAGCATTTTAATTTGAGTATAAATGACGAAAATCCTGAAGAAGAGCAATCAGAAAATTTATTGCAAAAGAAAATTTTAGAAAGGAAAAATAAGCAGGAAACTATTTTAATTGTTGAAGATAATATTGAAATTCAAGAATCTTTAAAAGAAATTTTAGAGGAAGAAAATTACCATATAATTCAGGCATTTAATGGTATTCAAGGCTTAAGATTAGCAGCTACTTCTTTTCCAAATCTCATTATTAGTGATGTTATGATGCCTGAAATGGATGGAATAGAACTATCTAAAAAAATAAAATTAAATACTGCTACAAATCATATTCCTATTATAATATTAACTGCTAAAACAGCAACTAAAGACAAGCTGGAAGGTTTTGAAACGGGTGCAGATGAATATATTACAAAACCTTATGATGAAGATTTCTTAAAAAATAGAATTAAAAATCTTTTAAAAAGTAGAAAGCTTTTAAAACAAAAATTTGTAAATAATGATGTAGTAAATCCTAAAGAAATTGTAGTAAATTCTAAAGATCAGATTTTTTTAGTAAATTTATATAAAGTTTTAGAAGAAAACTTACAAACCAATAACTTAAAAGCACAAGTAATTTCTGAACGTTTAAATATGAGTCATTCTTCTATGTATAAAAAGATAAAGTCGTTAACTGGACTCACTTTTGTAGAATTTATTAGAGATTATAAACTTTCTGTAGCCAAACAATTGATAGAAGAGTTAGGTTATTCGGTTACAGATGCGTGTTATAAAGTTGGTTATTCTGATCGGAAATATTTTAGTAAACTTTTTAAAAACAAGTTTAAGAAAACACCTTCTTTCTTTTTGAAATCTTAACAATATTAAATAAGTTTTTTTCTATTCAAAAATGAGAACTCACCTAAATTATCCTAAATCTATACTATTTTATTACAAATTATCAGTTTTTTATACGCATTGAATGAATTTGACCCCTTTTAACTTTTGTTTTTAGAACGTAATTGCATCATATTAACATCTAGGCCAAAAGATAGCTTTTAGTAATCAATTAAAAAATATTAATAATTATGATGATTTTTTATCGTCCAAAGAAAGTAGAAACGTTTAAAAAAATACTATGTGTTTTCTTATTTTTTTTCTCTATGGTAATAAATGCCCAAAACATTAATGTTAAAGGACAAATTATAGATAATAAAACAAAAGAGCCTCTTCCTGGAGTAAGTATTCTTATTAAAGGAACAAAAATAGGGGTAACTTCAGAATTTGATGGAACTTATTCGATTAAATCAGAAAAAGAAGCTGTTTTGGTATTTTCTTATTTAGGATATACAACAAAAGAAGTAAAAGTTACTGCAACCACTCTAAATGTAATACTAGAAGAATCTGCAGAAAGTTTAGATGAAATTGTACTTATTGGTTATGGTTCTTCTAAAAAGAAAGATTTAACGGGTTCTGTAGCTTCTATAAGTGCTAAAGATTTTCAGAATGTACCTGTTACAAATGTAGAAGATTTAATTGCAAATAAATTACCTGGTGTTCAGATAACACCGTCAAGTGGTAAACCAGGAGCGGGAAGCTCAATTTTAATTCGAGGTGGATCTTCTTTAAGTGCTACCAACGATCCATTGTTTATTATAGACGGATTGCCTGTTGAAGGAGCGAATGGCGGACCAGGAGTTTTAAGTCAATTAAACCCCAATGATATCGAAAGTTTTTCGGTTTTAAAAGATGCATCAGCTTCTGCTATTTACGGATCAAGAGCTTCTAATGGAGTTGTAATTATCACAACTAAAAAAGGAAGTTTAACTGGTTTTAAAATGAGTGTGTCTTCAAGTACTCGAGTTTCAACAATTTTGAGAAATGCAGATGTTTTAACTGCTGATCAATATAGAACTGTTATACAAGGATTGGGTACTAGCATTACACCAGTTGGTAATGCAAATACAGATTGGCAAGACGAAATCTTTCAACCTGCATTTACTCAAGAGCATAATATTAGTATGAGTGGAGCAATAAAGTCACTACCTTATCGTGTATCCGTAGGTTTTTTGAATCAAGATGGAAATTTAAAAACGGGCAATTACAAAAGAACTACAGCATTATTAAATTTAAGTCCAAAGTTTTTTGATAATCATTTAAAAGTGAATTTAAATTTAAAAGGTTCGTTTGAAGATGAACGTATTGCTAATGAAAATGCTATTTGGACAGCAACAGCTTTTGACCCTACTCAACCAGTTCATGTAGAAGACCAAACATATGGTGGCTACTTTCAATACATACAATTTGCAAGTAATCCTGCATTAGGTTTAACCAATCCTGTTAGTATGTTGGAACAGAATAACAAAAGAAATCAAAATTTAAGAAGTATTGGAAATCTGCAGTTAGATTATAAATTTCATTTTTTTCCAGATTTACATGTAAATGTAAATGCCGGTTATGATATTTCTAAAGCAACTTTTAGAGATGCAGTAGAGTCTACCTATTTTCCAAATGACAACTCTGGTGGGTATATCTACTATGCAAGTCCAGCAAGAGAAATTCAAAATGTATTATTTGAATCATATCTTTTTTATAGCAAAGAATTGGAATCTATAAAAAGTAAAATTGATTTTACTGGAGGATATTCTTACAATAATTTTTTAAGAACGAATTATTTTTATCCTACATTCCGTGCAGATACTGGCGCTCAATTTCCTAATAGCGATCCACCATTTCCGTTTGACAAACCAAGTAACGCTATCATCTCTTTTTATGGTCGTTTAAATTATAATTATGATAGCAAATATTTATTAACTGCTTCTATACGTCGCGATGGATCTTCTCGTTTTGCAGAAAATAATCGATGGGGAATCTTTCCATCTGTTGCCTTGGGATGGCGTATAAGCGAAGAAAGTTTTTTGGAAGATAATAGCGTTGTATCAAACTTAAAATTAAGAGCAAGTTATGGGGTTACTGGTCAGCAAGATTTTGATGTAGAGAAAAATCCAGAATACAACTATTATTTTCAACAAGGTTATAATACTGGTTCTTTAAATAATCAATACACTTTTGGAGATACTACATACACTACAATATCACCTCAAGCTTTTAATCCTGATTTAAAATGGGAGCAAACAGCATCATTCAATATTGGTTTAGACTTCGGTTTTATAGACAATAGAATTTCTGGAAGTATAGATGTGTATCAAAAAGATACCAAAGATTTAATAAACTTAACAACGATTCCTTTGGGAGTTAATTTTAACAATCAATTGCTTTTGAATATTGGAACAATGCAAAACAGAGGTGTGGAATTTAATTTGAATGCAATACCTGTTCAAACAGAGAATTTAACTTGGAATTTAAATTTTAATGCAACTTTTAATGAAAATAAAATAACCAAGTTAACAAATGGTAATGATGACGGTGTAGGTTTATTTAGCGATGCAACTTTGGTAAACACGGTTGGTTTCCCAAGAAATACATTCTATTTATACCATCAAGTGTATGATGGAAACGGAATGCCTATAGAAGGTCAAATGCTAGATGTTAATGAAGATGGAAATATCAACGCAGAGGATAGGTATATTACCAACAAGTCTACATTGCCAAAATATTTACTTGGTTTTAGTACAAATCTTCAATACAAAAAGTGGAGTTTTAGCACTTCATTTCATGCCAATTTAGACCATTATCTATATTTTCAACCCTACAATAGCACAGTTGCAATTACAGGTTTTCAAGTATCACAAAATTTAAATCAGCTATATTATGATACGCGATTTAAGTTTAATGACGATGCGCAAAGGTTTAGTGATTTCTATTTGCAAAACGCGTCTTTCCTGAAAATGGATAATCTAAACATTGGGTACAATTTTGGAAAAACATTGCTGAATTCGAAATTAGGCTTAGACTTAAATTTTTCTGTGCAAAATGTATTTGTAATTACAAATTATGATGGGATCGACCCTGAGGCAAGTGGTGGTTATGAAAATGCATACCCAATTCCAAGAATTTATGCACTTGGAGTAAACTTAAATTTTTAAGAATATGAAACGAAATAAAATGGAAAACATCAAAAAAATAAGTAAGAGTAGATTTTTATTAGCAATATTTCTTTTAACAATTTCGATAACTTTTAATTCTTGTACAGAAGATTTAGATAAAACACCGCTAAACGTATTAACAGCAGACAGACAATACAGTGATGTAGAAGGTTACAAACAAAGTCTAGCATCTGTATATTCTAATCTCGCTTATAGTACTTTTTTAAGATTTTATTGGAGTATGCAAGAATATACGACAGATATGGCGGTAAGTACTTGGAATGACGGTGGTGATGGTATTTACCACGAACTGGCTTGGAGCGCAGATTCCCCAGCAATTACAAATGTGTACAATTCTGCTATTAATATGATTACGCTATGTAATAATTTCATAATTGAGTCTTCGGAAGAAAGTTTAAATAAAAGAGGTTTTTCTGGAGTTGAAGCAGAAGAAATAAATCAATTTAAAGCCGAAGCCAGATTTTTAAGAGCCTATTGTTTTTGGATTTTAATGGATGCTTATGGTAATCCGCCTTTTCCAACAGAAGAAACGTTAGGTACAACTTCGCCAAATCAAATTCAACGAGCAGATTTATTTGATTTTATTGAAAAAGAATTAACAGAAATCGAGCCTTTATTAGCAAATGCTAGAACAAATGAAAGAGGAAGACCAGACAAAGCTACTGCTTGGGCATTATTATCTAGAATGTATTTGAATGGAAAAATTTACACAGGAAAAGAATACAATACAGAAGCGATTACTTATGCTTCTAAAATAATAGACGAAGGATATTCTTTAGAAGCAAAATATGAATGGTTAATGTTAGGTGATAATGATTTAAATACCAATGAATTTATTTTCACGATTAATTATGACAATACAAACCAAACTTGGTATTCTACCAACTTTCTAGCTTTGGGGCCAGCTGGAGTTCCGGCATCTATTAACGGAATGTCTGGTAGCTGGCAAGCCTTTAGATTCACGCAACAAGTACCAGCATTATTTCCAACGCCAGATACTTCTATTGACAAACGTGCTCAATTTTATACAACTGGTCAAAGTTTGGAAGTGAATTCGATTACAACAAGTACAGACGGTTATTCTGGATACAAATATAGAAATGTAAAACGGGATGGAACACCAGTTGAACAAAATAATAATTTTGGAAACCTTTCTGATATTGATTTTCCAGTATTTCGTTTGGCTGAAATTTACCTAACCTATGCAGAAGCTGTTTTAAGAGGCGGTTCTGGTGGTGATAACGCAACAGCATTAAGTTATATCAACAAAATTAGAGGAAGAGCTTATGATAATGATCCTTCAAGCACTAACGGAAATATCACCAATGCAGACCTTACGTTAGATTTTATTTTAGATGAAAGAGCCAGAGAATTATACTGGGAAACACATAGAAGAACAGATTTGGTTCGATATAATAAATTAACTACAGCAGATTATTTATGGGCTTGGAAAGGGAATTCTGAATCTGGAAGAGCCGTGGATGATAAGTTTAATTTATTTCCTATTCCTACTTCGGATTTGTTGGCTAACCCAAATTTAAAGCAAATTGATGGTTTCTAAAACGAATAGAAAAAATAAAAAATATCAAAATGAAAACAAAAATAAATAATATGAAAAGTAGGTTAAAAATTACGATATCTTTTATAATTGTTATTGTCACTTTAATTTCATGTACAGATAATAATGATGATTTAACTGCAATAGCACCAACTGATGGTCAGTTATTAATAAACCCAAGTGTTACAGATATTGTATTAACAAAGCCCAATAAAGCTGAAATTGCGATAACATTTAATTGGAATAAACCAAATTATGGTATTGCAACGCCTATATCTTATACGTTAGAAATAGATGACATAGATGGTGATTTTTCAAACCCTGAAACCGAAATTACAGAGAATACTGAATTATCATTAACGCATGCTAAATTAAATGCAATTGCGTTAAGTATGGATTTAGCAACTGATGTTTCTGGACAGTTAAAAGTACGATTAAAATCATCATTAAACTACGGAAGTTTGCCTTCGTATTCGAAAGTAGAAACAATTACAGTAACGCCTTTTTTAGATCTTTTTTATGATCTTCCGTTACCAAATCAATTGTACCTTCAAGGAAATGCAGTGCCTTCAAATTGGGGATATCCAATTCCGGTTGACCAACAAATGACAAAAAACGGAAATACATTTTCTATAATTAGAGAGTTGGCTGGAGGAAAAAATATTGCTTTTTTAAGTAGTAATACAGGTTGGGGAGATCCTGCTTATTTAGGTTTAGTTGCTAATCAACCAACTGAGGGTGGATCTTTCGTGCCAAATATGGCGCCTGATTGGATAGGTAATGGTATCGTTACACCACCAATAACAGGTATTTATAAAGTCGTTATCAATTTTGTTACAGGTAAATATTCAGTGACACCTCAATAAGTAAATTATTTAAAATCAACTCTCTTGTGAATAAAATCTTATTAAAAATAGCTGCTATTTTTTTATTGATACTATCATTATATGCTTGTAAAAATAATGAAGAAGCTAAAAATGTTACAGTAGAAGAAGAAGTTTTAGATACTGTGATACCAGATCTTATGTATCCTGATAGCACATTAGTTATTGCAACGCACTCAGATTGGACAAAAACGCATTATCCAGAAAGAATCCAAGAGTTTAAAGCAAATCCTTTAAAGATAAATGATATTATTTTTTTAGGAAATAGTATCACAGAACAAGGTGGTGACTGGGGATTAAAAGTAAACAATGCTAAAACCAAAAACAGAGGAATTTCAGGCGATACTACAGATGGTGTTTTAGCTCGTTTGGGAGAAATCAATTATGTAAAACCTGAAAAAGTATTTCTTCTGATTGGGATTAACGATTTGTTTAGAGATTATATGACTTCAGAGATGGTTTTTACAAACATCTTAAAAATAGTAAATCAAATTCATGATAATTCATCAGCAACAAAAATATTTGTGCAAACTATTTTACCTACAAATACGGAGTCACTTAAAGAAAAAATAAAAAAAACGAATTTATTACTTAAAAATTCTGAAGACAAAGAGCCTTATGAAATCATAAACTTACATCAAGAATTTGCTACAAAAGATGATTTGATAAAAATGGAATTATCTACAGATGGTGTTCATTTGAATGAGGAAGGCTATAAAGTTTGGGTCAAAAAAATAATCAATTTAATACATTAAAAAATGTTTCAAAAAATTAACATCGTACAAATCATTATTGTTTTAAGCTTATTTTTCCAATATAGTTGTACCGTTGAAAGTGATATTCCTACACCAGTTGAGTTTCCAGAACCAACCTCTGGTGATGTGTTTTATAAAGGTAGTTATATGGCATATGTAACACATCAAGAAACTTACGGAGGAGTCGTTTTTAAAGAAAATGGAGTTCCAAAAGACGCATTCCAAAGTATTGCAGATCATGGAGCAAATATTGCGCGTTTAAGAATCGATAATCCACCATATAAAAGCAGTTATACAGCGGGTTATGCAGATGTAGATTTTGGTTCGCCAGAAAAAGTAAAACTTGAATTACAAAGAGCAAAAAACGCAGGGCTAAAAACCTTGTTAACCTTTGGATATCAGTCAATGGCATTAGAGGATAACCAAAAATTAAACAATTATGTTGCCCCATTAAAATGGCAACCGATAGCGAATGACATCGAAAAATTAAAAGATTCAGTTTATAAACATACAACTAATGTATTAGAAGCATACATTTTAGCAGATTTAACACCAGCGATTGTTGCAATTGGTAATGAAACAAATCAACGTTTTTTAGAACCAAATATGACCGAAGCTGATTTACCAGATTATAGTGTTGTTAGAACAGTAAAACTTTTAAATGCAGGCACTAAAGCAGTAAGAGATTTAAATGCCAAATATGGATTAAATATAAAAATAGCATGCCATATTTTTGAAGCTTCTTATTTAAAAACATGGATGAAAATTCATATTCGAAATGGTTTAGATTTTGACATTTTAGCACTTTCACATTATCA
This sequence comes from Polaribacter sp. Hel1_33_78, assembly GCF_900106075.1. Classification (NCBI taxonomy): domain Bacteria; kingdom Pseudomonadati; phylum Bacteroidota; class Flavobacteriia; order Flavobacteriales; family Flavobacteriaceae; genus Polaribacter; species Polaribacter sp. Hel1_33_78. The sequence continues at coordinate 1,106,306 of NZ_LT629794.1, read as the reverse complement.
CAATTGGCATTCATTAGGAAGTTTTACAAACTGGACAGAAGTTGTTTCTTTTGTAAAAAACACTTACAAAAAAGAATTTCTAATTATGGAAACCGCACAACTTTTTAGAGAAGGTGGTAATGATGATCATGTTAATATTCTGGGACTTGATAATATTCCAGCGGGTTATGACAATCCGCCAACCACAAATACTCAAAAAGAATATTTAAAAGATTTGGCACAAGAACTTTATGATGCTGGAGGTATTGGCGTCATATATTGGGGTGGCGAATGGGTTGGTTCTAACACATTAATTTTTCCAGACCAATATGGTGCAGGTTCTTCATGGGAAAATAAAGCTTTTTGGGATTTTGATTACAATTTGCACGATGGTATCAATTGGATGAATGAAATAATTCAAAATTAAATTCTACTAATTAACTAACAAGAAATAAACTCAATAATAATATTTAAAATTAAATCTAATAATTATAAAACCTTAAATTATGAAAAAACAATTACTTTTTTTCGCATTATGTATCTCAAGTTTTTTGAGCGCACAATCCATTGAATTTACTTCGGCAGAATTAACATCTGCAGAAGTTGGGAGTACAGTTACCGTAAATTATAAATATACAAGTGCTGTTGCTGTACAAATTTATACTGCAATTAATAAATATGATGATATAACATGGTCTGCAAAAATTACTGATGGTTTTTTAGCATCTTCTTCTGCGGGTACAGATATTACTGGTTCTTTTGATCTTGTAATTCCTGCGAATACAGAATTAACAGCAGATTTAACAGGTGCTTTTAATTATAAAATAGTCATTGAAATGAAGACTGAAGATGGTGTTACTTGGTTGGCAGGTGCATATCCTACAACAGAAATTGATTTGGTGGCATCAACAAATACAAATACAGCTTCAATTACAATTACATCTGCAATACCAACCGCAGAAGTTGATAGCAATATTACCGTAAATTATACCTATACAAGTACAGAAGCAGACAGCTATATTTACATTGGTTTAAATCTTTATGATGCTTCTGGAGATTATAATTCATTTATTGTTGGCGGAGATACTGGTGTTGTTAATGGACCAGGTACAGATATAACAGGGTCAATTTCGTTTACAATTCCTGCAAGTACAACATTAACGGCAGATTTAACTACTGATTTTACATACGAATTATCAGTAGAAATGAAAGAAAAAGTAGGTTGGACAGTAATTGCTGACGATTATCCTAAACAAGAAACAGTTTTAGTAGCATCAGGGACTTTAAATACAACTTCTTTTACTGAAGAATTAAATAAAATTAAAGTGTATCCAAATCCAGTTTTGGAAAGTTTAAATATTCAAAATTTAAACAACTTGAATATTTCTACAATTAAAATATCAAACATATTGGGTAAAACCCTGCAAGCTAAAATTTTATCTGATAATAAATCTATAGATGTTTCAAATTTAAATTCTGGGATTTATATACTTACAATTCAATCAGAAAATAAATCCAAAAACATTAAATTCATAAAACAATAAAAAGATGATTCAACGAAAAATAATACTACTTTTCGCTATTGTTTTTATAACAATTGCGAATGCACAATCCATTTCTTTTACTTCTGCTACCTTAACCAAAGGATTAGTTGGAAATACTATTCAAGTAGATTATGAATATACAGTAGGGTCTGCTGGTTATATTTATTGCTCTATTGAAAACCAACAGCAAAATTGGACAGCTATTTCTACCGTTGCAAGTGCAGAATTAAATCCTGCACCTGCAGGAACTAGTGTAACAGGTTCATTTTCTTTAGTTATTCCTACGAGTACAGTTCCTTTTTATAATTTACCAAATGGTTCTGATGGAGTACAAACTGTGTATAGAATTAAAATTACGTTAAGTGATAGTAGTTTTAATTACCTAGATGGTAAATTTCCTGGAGATTGGATACAACTAACAAACTTTGCAAATTTTACAGAAACTACAAATTCAGATTGGGCAACTGCTAGTAATTGGGATGTTGATGTACCAAATGCAACTACAAACGTAACAATTCCAGCAGGTAAAACAGCTGTAATATCATCTTCAACTGGGGCAAATACTAATGACTTAACAGTAAATGCTTCGGGTTCTTTAGCTGTAAATTCTGGCGGTTCTTTACAAGTAGCAGGAACATCAACAGGAAATATGACCTACAATGTAAATGTTGCTGATACGAATTGGCATTTTGTAGCTAGTCCATTTGTTGGAGCACAATATGATAATACTTGGGTAACTAACAATGAAATAGCATCAGGTTCAGTGTCCGCATCAAACAAAGGAATTTCAACTTATGATAACGCAGTTCCAGATGCAACAACAGGACATTGGAGTTATTATCAAGGCGGAACAACAGAAACGTTTGGAACTGGAATTGGTTATGGATTCAAAAAAGATGCGTCTGCATCTGGTTTTAACTATGGATTTACAGGCACAATGCCAACAACAGTAAACTCAGCAATTACACAAGATGATAATAATTGGAATCTGATTGGAAACTCTTATCCTTCTTACATGGATATTACCGCTTTTATAGCTTCAAATGGAATGTCTGGAACTGATCAATTATCTGATACTTTTCAATCAGTTTATGTATGGAATGCAACAAATAGTTTGTACGAGATGCATACAAGTGGTTACCTTCAACCAGGTCAAGCATTTTTTGTAAATTCTAAAGTAAGCTCAGGAACAGTTGCGATTACAACTGCAATGCAAAGTCATCAAACAAGTATTCCTTTTTACAAAACAAGTACAACTACTTTAAACTTATCCGTTTCTAACGGTTCAAGTACTAAAAAAACACAGATTAATTATTTCAATGATAAAACAAATGGCTTAGACCCAGGTTTTGATATTGGTATGTTTAATGGTGTTGTATCAGATTTAAACATCTATACACATTTAGTAGAAAATAATGAAGGTATTGCTTTAGGAAGACAAGCATTGGCTATTTCAGAAATGAAATCTCAAATCATTCCAATAGGATTACAAGCTGAAGCTGGAAAAGAAATTACTTTTTCTATAGAGGCATTAAATTTACCCAGTGGAATTCAAGTATCTTTAGAAGATAGAGACGCAAATACGTTTGCTTCTTTAACAGATAGTGATGTAAAAGTTACTTTAGATGAACATGTTTACGGAACAGGAAAATATTACATCCATCTCTCTAATAGTGTGTTAAGCATAGATAACTCTTTTTTAGAAAGTGTTTCTGTATTTGCATCCAACAATGCAAACTTAAAGGTTATTGGTTTGCCAAGAAAAAGTACATCTTTAAAACTATTTAATCTATTAGGAAAACAAGTCTTTAATACTACTTTTATATCTATTGGTAGTGACAATATTTCATTACCAAAATTATCAAAAGGTGTTTACATTGTTCAAATAGCATCAGAAAATAGGAATTTGAACAAAAAAATAATTTTAGAATAATCAACATTTTAAAAACTAAACATCATGGAAAAAAATAAAATCAATACTGTTAATTCATCTACAGATATAAACAGAAAAGAAGCAATTAAAAAAATAGGAAATTATGGGAAATACGCCGCTTTAACAGCTCTTGGCACCTATTTAATTTTAAATCCTCAAAAGGCACAAGCACAAAGTCCAGAAGATCCAGGTACTGGTTTTTAATTACAAATTGAATTAGTAAATATTTTTTCATCACTCTTTAATATTGAGGTTTCCAATTACTACAAAATATATTCAGATATTAAAAATAGAAGCACAGAAAGAACCAAGTTTCTCAAAAAATTAGCAGAAGATTTTCAAACAAAATTAGAGTATGATGATGGTATCTAAACACGTAACCTCTTCGTAACTACGAAAACAATATTTTCAGGATAGTAAAGTATCATTTCTTACTAAAATGCACCAAAAAACAAGATAATAGTAGTAAAAAAAGTCAAATAAAAACTTTTCGTAGTTACGTACAACTACCGAAATCAATTCAAAAATTCTTCTGAAGTTTGCCAACGAAAGTCAAATCAATAAGAAGAAGTTACTAATAATGTTGGGGGACATTCAGTAGCTTCTTCTTTTAAAAATCGTTTACAAATGCCAACATCAATTATTACTACAGAAGATTTAAGAGAATTCAAAGAAGAATTATTAGAGGACATCAAAGCAATGATAAATCATCAATCTGGCTTTGCTCCTAAAAAATGGCTCAAATCTCCAGAAGTTAGAGATTTATTAAGTATTTCTCCAGGAACTTTACAAAATTTAAGAATCAATGGTACACTACCTTATACTAAAGTTGGTGGTGTTATTTATTACGATTATGAAGAAATTTTAAAAGTAATGGAAGAAAACCGTGTTCATAATAAATTTTGACGCTTGTTTCAGTATCTCATTTTTCAAGTCAAAATATTTTATGCAAAACGTAAACTATATAAAACACTTAAAAGGTGTGTTTATTCAATTCTCTAAAGACAATCGTTTAAATCCAACACATATCAGTTTGTATGTAGCACTATTTCAAATCTGGAATAACAATCGATTTTTAGAAGAATTTTATATCAATCGTGAAGAGGTTATGCGTTTCTCAAAAATTGGTTCTAAATCAACATACCATAAGTGCATTAAAGAATTAAGTCATTGGAAATACATAATTTATTATCCATCACATAATCCGTATAAAGGTAGTAAAATTAAGATGTTCAAATTCGAGACAAGTACTGGACAAGCTTTGGTACACAACAGTACCAATATCGAGACAAGCAGTGGACAAGCACTGGTATCTATAAATAAACATATACAAACTATAGAAAACAATAAAAACATTAATAAACTTGACCAGCCTAAAAATGAAAATGAAGTCATTGTTTTTTTTGAAAAAGAAAAATGGACAACAATTGAAGCTCAAAAATTCTTCAACCATTACCAAGGTATTGGTTGGAAAGTGGGCGGAAAAACAAAAATTGTCAATTGGCAAGCAACAGCTAAAAATTGGATAATAAAAGCAGAAGAAATAAAAAACAAAGAAAACCAAAAATCAGTTAGCCAAAATATGGACAACCTCAAAATCAGTAAAAACAAAAACTATAATGAACCTTTATGAGAATAGGTTTGTGGTACCGAGTATCTATGTGTCAAAATACAAAATGTATAATCTAAAGTTAATCTGTTATTCCTTCGAAGGCAGAAATCTAAAAAAAAATGAATATTAAAACACCTCACATAATTCAAGAAGGAAGCGTCCAATTTCAATTAGGCTCACAAAAGGGAAATCAAATAATATATGATTTTCCAAAAATGTTAATCTATTTAGAAGCAAAAGGAAAATTATTGTTTGGTAAGAATTTCAAAATATATTCAGAAGATGAATCTGTTTTATATAAATTATGTCTTTATTTTATTCGTGATTTTGAAGCTTGCAAAAAATTAAAAATAGATCCTAACAAAGGTATTTTATTGTCAGGTCCAGTAGGTTGTGGTAAAACAAGTCTAATGCAGTTATTACCGTTTATTGTACCTCATCAAAATCAACATAGTCTAATACCAGCAAGAAATATCACTTTCAGTTTTAATAAAAGCGGTTTTAAAATTATTGAAGATTATGGCAATAATGGTTTTTACTGTTTTGATGATTTAGGTGTAGAAACCACAGGAAGACATTTTGGTAAAGATTGCAATGTAATGGGTGAAATACTATTATCTCGCTATGATTTATACTTAAAACGTAAAATTAGAACACATACAACTACAAACTTAAATGCACAAGAATTAGAGAGTAGATATGGGATTCGAGTACGTTCAAGAATGCGTGAATTCTTTAATTTAATTGCTTTTGATAAAGAAAGTTCAGATAAACGAAAATAGTTTTTAAACGATAAGTTGCAATACAAAGATGAAAAGCAAAACAATTTTAATAGATTTGTTAATCTCAATGAGCAACTAATTTATGTTAACTATCAACGAAATAACATCACTTATAAATTCAGGAGAAGGCTTTAATCTTGAATTTAAAATAAGAATTCCAAATAAAATAAAAGAGGTTACAGAAGAAATTTGTGCCTTTGCAAATGCATCTGGTGGTACTGTTATTCTTGGTGTTGATGATACTAATAATATTCAAGGAGTTATTTTTAACAATGCAAAACGTTCCGCTTTGCAGAATTCAATAAATGAAATCACACCAACATTACATTGCAATATTTACACGATAACTATTGATAAAAAAGAAATTGTAATAATTGAAGTTCCTTCAGGTGTAAATAAACCATATGTCCTTTCGGGAGCAATTTATGTTCGTCAAGGTCCTAATTCTCAAAAATTAACTACGGTAGAAGAAATGAGAGATTTCTTTCAGCAAGCTGATAAGATTTATTACGATGAAGCGCCTTGTAAAACAATTGATATTACTAAAGATATTCCTGATACTAATATCAATCAATTTAGAGAATTAGCAGGTTTAGGTACTACAGTTTCTAACGAACAAGTATTCAATAATTTAAAATTAGTAACCAAAGAAGATTTTCTTAAAAATGGCGCTACTTTATTCTTTGCAGAAAATCCAGAACATTTTTTTGAAAAAGCAGTAATTAGGTGTATTGTTTTTGATGGTATTGATAAAAGATATATTACTGATGATAAAATAATGCCTGGTACTTTATATCAGCAATTTCTTCAAACAATGACTTGGTTAAGAACAAAACTAAATGTGCGTTACGATATTGAAGGAAATGGTTCACAACCTCGAAAAGAAATTTGGGAAATTCCCGAAACAGTTTTTAAAGAAGCTATTATTAATGCTTTAGCACATAGAGATTATTATGATAAAGGAGCTTGTATTTCTGTGGAAGTTTTTAATGATAGAATTGAAATTTCTAATCCTGGAGGTTTAGTGAGTGGAATTCCTAAAAATGAATTTGGAAAAAGAAGCTTAAGTAGAAATCCTTTGATATTTGGTCTTTTTGAAAGAATAAGAATGGTAGAACAAGTAGGTTCTGGTATTAGTAGAATGAGAGATTTAATGTTAGAAAATAGTTTAACTCCACCTGAATTTAATACTGAAGGAATATTTACGGTAACATTTAGAAGACCTTTCGACTTTAATAAGTGGGTAGATAAGTGGGTAGATAACCTAACAGATAATAGAATTAATATTATCAAAGCAATTCATAAAAACAATAAAGTTTCTAAAAGAGAATTAGAAGAAATAGTGGAGTTAAGTGCTACTGCCATTGATAATAATCTAAATGCTTTAAAAGATCGTGGGCTTATTGAAAGAGTAGGAAGCGCAAAAGGTGGTCATTGGAAAATAAGCTACATACTTCCATAAGTGGGTAGAAAGAGTGGGTAATAAAAGTTAAAGGTTATTATATTTTAGAATTTCATTTTTAACAATATCTAAATCTTCTTTAAGTTGTTCCAAACCGTACCTCTCTATTTTTAAAACTTTAATTTTACAACATCTTTTAAATTTCTTATTACTACAAATTGGACATAAATCATTATTTCCAATTTTAACTTTTCCTATTCCAATTTCAATAATTTTTTCAATATATAAAAGATTGTCTGTTTCTAATTCTTCTTTATAAAATTGCAGAATACCTTTTTCGTGGTGCGCAAATTCTCCGTTTGCATATTTACCAGTTTTTAATTTATACTGATGATTTGCAAAAAATGGATAAATAATTTTCTTATAAAAATTAATTAAATTGATACCACTTCTTTTTGCTAAAATTAATTTGTGAGGTATTGCAAGACAGCATAAACCTTCATCCGATATGTGAAAATCCCAACTTCTATCAATATTTTTAGTTGTTTCAACAACTATAGGTGTAACGTGAGGATAATTATTAGTTGGTACAAATACATCGATACCATAATTTCCCCAAGGCACATTATTAATATCAAAAACAGTAATAATACCACTTAAAATAACACACTTTTCATTTTCAGTAATTTTGAAATTATAATAGGTATTCAAAAAATTATGTATGTCTTTTTTAAGTGCAGAATTCATTAAAAATGATAATAAGGTTTATTTATTTCTGCAATTGGGCTTAAGTAAATTGGATTTAATATTGGTGCTACTGTATTACCAATGTTTAAAATTAAATCACCATCTATGTTTTGTTTTGCGAAATCATTATCTACTAGATATCTTTCCCAATTAAAATCATATTGATTATAAAATCGCCCATCTTCATAATCCCAAATAGGTTTAGACTTTACTTTAAAATACTTGTCAGAAGAAGAAATTTGATTTATAATATTTTGCCCGGTAACGATTCCGTTTGAGGTTGCATTAGCTTGCATTTTAGGTGCAAGACTTGTATGCAAACTACAAGTAGTGACTTCTCCTGAATCCCCTAACCCAGAGTACATCCAAAGTACTTGGTTGTCGTGTCCTAAATCAATCCCTGCTCTTGTGTATATTTCTTTAATCCCTTGCGAATCAAAATAGTCTTTTAAATCATTTTTCACAAAATAAGAAATCATAGCAAAAGCTTTTAAAGAGTCTTTTGTAGCTTGTTTTTTCTCAATATTTTTTCCGCCAAAATAAACCATCAATCCATCACCCTGAATTCGATGCACATAACCACCACATAAATTTACAGCAAGAATAGACGCTTTAATAATACTTTCAGTAATTAAAGCTACAGTAACTAAAGCAAAATTATTGTAAAGTTGTGTGCTCTTTTTTACATCAACAAAAGCTGAAATAATCCAATGCTTTTCAGTGTTATTAGTGTATTGTAAATTTGCAAAATCAGGATGATTTCCTAATCTTGGTAAATTCTCAACTGTTGGTGCATTGAGTCCCTTGACTAAACGAGAAGATTCATTTAGATTTTCTAAACCAGGTAACTCATTTCGTAATTCATTAATGTAACTTGTGTCAAAATCTGACTCTGGTTGTTTTGAAAAAAGTTTAATGTAATTGTTTCTCGGATCTTTATCTACTGCTTTTTTGATAACATCCAAATACGGATTAAAAATACTCATAATTTTAATTTTATAGATTGGTTAATATTGTTATAAAAATTAATAGAAGCATAAAGAATTGTGTAACCAATAATATGCCTGCTAATTTTAGTTTTGTGAATTTTTTTGTCAAACCTTGTGAAAGGACAAAAGTTTGTGACCTTAAATCTTTTAATTCTTCCTTTTCATTATAATTTTTAGAAGTTTTATTGAATTCAGATTGTGTCATTTTAGATATTGCTCCAAAATAATAGATAGATTTTGGTTTAGTTGAAAAAAATGGAATACTTGCAATAGATAATACGATTAGATTTACAATACCCGTAAGTAATAATATCCAAACAATAACTTGCCCTAAAACAATTAATTCCTTAACAATATTGGTCTGCGTCAGTAATACAATAATACCACCAGTTATGAAAGTATTAATGGCAATATAAACAGCTGATTTATTATTAACACTATCAAAATAATGATCAAATCTATTTATAGTATATTTCAATCTATCTTTTTCCATCTCCACTAGTAATTAGTTTTAAAGTGAATAAACCAGCCAGTATTAAAAAACCATTAGTAACTTGATTACTTGTTTCTTTACCATATTGCACCCAATTAGCAAAATGTTCACAATTGAAGCCTAAAAAGCTGTAAGGTTGTCCTAACTTTTGCTTAACTCTAAATATGGCTTCTCTTGCATCTAATTGTGTTCCAGTAAATTTTCTAATTTCAACCGGTTCGTAAACTTTAAGCAAATCATAAAGTTCATTATGTGTTACTTGTTTTACACTTCCTTTTAAATTTCCAACAAATATCCCATTACCTAAATAGACGATGTAGTGATTTAGAATTCTTCCTAAACCCACTCTTTTTTTAGCTACAATGACATCTATTGGTTTTAAACTATTTAATAATTTATTATAATTTTCCATAACTTAATTTTCTTTTCGAACTCCTTTAAATTTTCCCCCTGTAGTTTTTACATCCATAAATCTGCCTGTTTCAGTATCTCTCTTTACATAGAGTTTTATTTTTGGATTTAATACTTGTGTGCGTCCTTTGACAGCTCCTTTTCTTGCGTTATCTCCTATTGGTGCGTTTTTAGCCATTCTTTATTTTTAAGATTATTATTTATGTATTTATAAGTTTATGCTCACAATTTTTTATATTTTGCCGTAATTAATGGATATGAGCAGTATCTAACTCCTTTACAATTGTCTATGCTCATAGGTTTTGTTTTTTTTCCATTCATTTGGATATTTTTTAATTATAATGAGCATACTCTATTGAAATATGGCTGAAGCAAGTAAAAAAGAAATTCTTGAGCATCTTGATTCTATCGATTTAAATGAACTTTTAGATAGAATGGAAAACTATGTTCGTAACCGATTCTATGATAAATCAGAGAAGGAACGGAACGGGTTTGATTATGTTGATTTTTGTTATAATGTTTTAGTTAAAGCTACTAATGGTATTAGAAATTGGGATAAAGAAAAAACCTCTTTTGATAAGTTTATTTTTGGTTCATTAAGAAGTGATTTGTATAATTTTTTTAGGAAACAAAAACTTAAAAAGAATAACAAAGCCGATTCAGATTATACGGAACAAGAAACTTATTTAATTGAACTAAATGATTTTATTGAAATAGACGAAATTGTTACAAAAGATGAACCTCCAGATATAGATTTTGAAGATATATCAAAAGATGCACTTAAATCTTTAAGAGAGCAAGGAGCAAATAAATTAGAAATAGAAGTATTTTAATGTTGGCTATCTGGATATTATAAACCTAAAGAGATAGCTGAATTATGTGGTACAAATACTATAGAGATAAATAACACTATTAAGAAACTTTCTAGAAAAACTATCAAGCTAAAAGAAAAATGGATAAGCTTAAAAATATAATAGATAAAGGTATTACTGAAAACTATCTTTACAGTAACATCAATGATATTCGTCAAAATTTATCTGATTACGGTGTTAATTTGGTAGATAATCGTAAGCGTCAGAATAAAATGATTAAACAATTAAAGTTCAAACTACGCTCAACTATTAATAAAGAAAAATATGATAACCTTTTACTTAAAGCAACAGAATCATTCCAAGAAGCTATCAATAAAGGTTTAGAAAAACCAATTGCTTATTTAAATAATCTTATTCGAGAAAATCAATTAGTAGTTCAATACAATAAACTAGATAAGTTAAGTCCTGATGAGATAAAAGAGATAATTAAAGATCAAAATTTAATTGAAATAATTGAGTTACTTGAAAACGAACAGTAAGGGGAAAAATAAAGCCAAAGAAATCTTAAATGAAATTGGTTTTGATGAAATAACTGAACTATCAAATATAGATTTAGTTAGTGGTTTTGGTATAATTTTCATATCTGAACCTTTAAATAATGCTGATGGTAAAATAATAAGAGGTAAAACAAAAACTATAATTAAAGTTAACTCACAAATACCATATGCAGAAAGAATTCGCTATGTCATAGCTCACGAATTAGGACACTATTTTTTACACGATAAATTAGAAATTCATACAGATAATTCTAAAACGTTAAATTGGTTTAAAGTAGAGGATCAAGCAAAAAGAGGTCTGCAAGAATACGAAGCAAATGATTTTGCTTCAGAATTATTAATGCCAGAAAATGTTTTTCGGAAATTCATTGAACATAAACCTTTTAGCCCATCAATAATTAAGGAAATATCAAATAGATTTCAGACTAGTTTAACATCTGTAGTTTATAGATTAATAACTTTAGATATTTTTCCATTATTAGTTGTTTTTATTTCTGACGGAATAGTTAGATATTGGCGTAAATCTCCTGATTTAAAAGGATGGTTAAAAGATGTTACTAAACTTTCTCCACCTGAAGATTCGGTTGCAAAAGAATATATAGATGCTGATTATGATTTTATATATAAAGGAGAGGAAAAAGCCCAAGAAATAGAACGTTCAACTTGGTTTAAACTTTATGAAAATCAAGAAGATTCAGATTTTATGGAATATTGTATACCCACAAAGCAATATAAAACTATTATTAGCATTATTTGGGAAGATTAATTCCCCACAAACCAAAATCCAGTTTGTTGCAAAAGCAAAAAACGGCTGTCTTTTGGTTTGTTCCGCGCGCCAATGCAAGTTTAGCGTTTTAAAACTCTATAGGTAGTTGCATTTTAGAGCTTGTTTCATTCGCAAACTCATTCACAACTCTAAAAATCAACGTGTTTTTATTATTTCATAAAACACAAAACTCCCCAAAGCTATCTTTACATAATGCGCAGTTATAGCCCTCTTCCTTAAAAACTCCAGGGTCTATAACGCCATTATGTAAAATAGCCGCTCATCCAACGCTCACATAGGATAGTAATAATGAAGTTTAGATATTTAAATAACAATTCTTTTTTATGCATTGTTTATATAAGTGCTTGTTGGTAGTTTGAAATTAACATTGATAAAATTATTGAAATTTCAGTTTATAAAAGAAATTGTAAAGCACCTATAAAATCAAGAAAAAGCCAATAAGAATATATTTTTTTATTTGTAGGGGAATTGGATAATATTGTTTTCACAAAAGCAAATGCTAATCCAAGTTTAAAAACAATTTAGTATCCATAGAAATTTAGATACAATAAACACATTTTTCGAGGCATTCACTTTTTACAAAAACAATCAGAAAAATAGTACAGAACAAATAAAAAAATACACACTTATTCTCGCTTCTGCCAGCGCACTACGTACTTCGTCTTTAATAATTTCCATTCAATCGCCATTGGGCTAACATTTTTAAAGATTGAGAAACTCCACGCTCAAACCCACCTCTGTTTCTCAATCTTTAAAAACGATAATATTCGTTGACATTTTTTCCTTATCTCATTCATCTGCACAAAAATTCTGCTAAATTCATTTAGTTTCTTTATCAAAATTCTTTGTTTGTCTCATTTCGTTAAGTAAAAAATAATGTAGAGCAAATAAAAAAGGACACTTAAAATATAAATGTCCTTTTCTGATACTAATTTTTGATATTATTTTTTGCGTTGTTTTTTAATGGTTTTTACGAAGTGTTTCATCATAATTGAAGCAATAAAACTAACGATTGCTCCCAAAGTAGCTAATACAATCGTTGTAATAATATCTTCTGAACCAATATGAGTAATTGCTGATAAAAATGTTCCGCCCAAAACACCAACACTTAAATTAGGATGTGAGGCTTGAAAACTCATATTACTTATTTTTTTGAGTTGTTACAGATCCTTCCTTTTCCTTATTATCAGAAACTACAGCTTGACTTACTGCAGTTGCCACAGTTCCTGCAACTGTCATATAAGTAGCAATGGTTACAATAGTTGCTGGTTTAGCAATAGGAGCTGCAATAATTGCTCCACCTGCTGTAGCTAATGCAATGCCAATATTTCTTAATACTCTAAAAAATTTTGGAGTAGGTTTTTTATAACGTTCTATAATTTTCATAATTCTGTGATTTAACGATTAATATTATTTTTTCCTTTCGGTCTTTAGCTTGATAAACCAAAGACAGTAATTTTTGCATTGCATCCCTTGAGTGAATCCCTTTTCCAACACCACTTAAATAAGTTACTGGAGCAATACAACCCTCTAAATCTCTTTTTGCATCATTTGCAGGATGAAATAAAATAAAGCTTCTGTTGGCTACATTTTTTAATATCAAATGATGTTTAAACTTTTTAGAAAAGCGAGGAATAATTTTATATTTTCCTTCTGGTATGCAGGAAATATTTCGAGTATTATTTATCCAGGGCAATTCAATAGTATGGCAAAGAAATTTATTTGAAGTAAAGAGAGTACCATTGGTACCCTCTTCAAAATAACTTCTATGAAGAATTAACTCCATTTTTAAGGTTTGTCAATAATGGTAACAGACAATGCATTGTAAGTGCCATTTTTCAAAGAATACATTTGTCCATTTACCTCCTGGTAAAATTCAACTCCTAACACTTGTACTACAGGTAAGGTAGAATTTGGAGTTATTGAAGCTGTCAAAGCAATTACAGCTGTATTTGCAACAGTATAAGGTAAAATTGCAGTTTCGTCATTTTCAAAAGTTGAAGTTTCATTTACAAAATCTAATTCTGAAGCACCCATTACAATTTTAAAATGCGTTGTTCCTGCAGGAGCTGCAATTCTAACAGTTGGAGAAAAAGCAGCTAAATTTAAAGTTGCATCTCCAGAAACTCTATCAAATGCTTTTGTAAATGGAGCGAATAAAGTTGCACCTAATTTTCCATTCAAATTAAATTCAAACGCCTCTAAAAGGTTTAAATTACCATCTTGTAAAGTTCTAGCACCTCTTTCATTAACAATATCGGTTTTAGTAACAGCTACTAAAATTTTTGTCAAACGAGAAACCACTCTTTTGTCTTTTGCATTTTGCAAAAGCACACGAATTGCATTTCGTAATACTTTACCTCCTTTTCCAGCTCTTCCAAATTCAGAGCCGTTTTCACGTGTTCTTTGAAACGCAGGATCATTTTGAATTCTACTTTTGTCTACACCTCCTTTTTCGCGAGCGAGGTGTCCATCACTTGTTTTGTAAAAAGAAATACCTCCGATAGTTCCTTTTAGTTTAATAATTCCTGTTTGTTTTGCCATAATTTTTACTTTTTTTATGATTAATATTTCAAATCACGTAACTTTATGGCTGTAATAAAAAAATCAAATTCCGTTTTTGGGTGTTCGTTCCGATAACACCAAAAATGTCATTAAAATATTGATAACACTTTCGTGTTGTCAACATTTTAACAACGCATTATCAACATCATCATAAAAGTATTAAGTCTGTTTTAAGTATTGATAAAGCATAGATAAAGTATAATGAATCACAAGAGAGCTTGTATTTATCCAAAAGACATTCAGCGCATCACAGGGCGTAGTGAAAGGTATGGACGTAAGTTACTGAATGATATCAAAGAATACTTGGATAAAAAGCCACATCAATTTATTACTATTAATGAATTTTCAGAATATTCTGGAATAGAAATTGACATCATTAATCTGTATATTAATTAGTTATAAAACTCCTTTCATAAATCATAAAATTTGCGTAAATTTATGTTGCTTTGTATATATAAGGTTTCTATATTTGCACCACTTTTGTACAAAGCAATTCAAAACGAAAGTTCTTATCATTAAAGTTACCTATTCGGTTACCTCAAAAAGGAAACAACTTGTAACTAATTGATAATTAAAGATATTAGAGTGGTAGTTATAATCCTGCCACCCCGACAAAAAAGCTGAAATCCTAAGATTTTAGCTTTTCTTATTTTATAATAATGTTCACTGTTTATATTCTTTTTTCTAAGCAATTACAAAAGTATTATGTCGGATACTCAAGCAAAAATGCACAAGACAGACTGAAAGAACATCTCTACAATCACAAAGGGTTTACTGCTAAAGCAAAGGATTGGAACATCATTTATAAAATAGAAATGAATTCAAAATCTGAAGCATTAATGCTCGAAAGGAAAATAAAAAAAATAGGTGCTAAAAGATTTTTGAACGAAATCGCGTCACGCTAAAAGCGTGAAGATCGCAGGATTCGAATCCTGCCACCCCGACAAAAAAGCTGAAATCCTAAGATTTTGGCTTTTCTTATTTTATAATAATGTTCACTGTTTATATTCTTTTTTCTAAGCAATTACAAAAGTATTATGTTTGATACTCAAGCAAAAATGCACAAGACAGACTGAAAGAACATCTCTACAATCACAAAGGGTTTACTGCTAGAGCAAAGGATTGGAACATCATTTATAAAATAGAAATGAATTCAAAATCTGAAGCATTAATGCTCGAAAGGAAAATAAAAAAAATAGGTGCTAAAAGATTTTTGAACGAAATCGCGTCACGCTAAAAGCGTGAAGGTCGCAGGTTCGAATCCTGCCAACCCGACAAAAAAGCTGAAATCCTAAGATTTTGGCTTTTCTTATTTTATAATAATATGCACTGTTTATATTCTTTTTTCTAAGCAATTACAAAAGTATTATGTCGGATACTCAAGCAAAAATGCACAAGACAGAGTGAAAGAACATGTCTACAATCACAAAGGGTTTACTGCTAAAGCAAAGGATTGGAACATCATTTATAAAATAGAAATAAATTCAAAATCTGAAGCATTAATGCTTGAAAGGAAAATAAAAAAAATAGGTGCTAAAAGATTTTTGAACGAAATCGCGTCACGCTAAAAGCGTGAAAGTCGCAGGCTCGAATCCTGCCACCCCGTCTATTTTAAACATACAATTTGCATAAAACCTTGATATTCTTATCAAGGTTTTTTAGTTTTAAAAATCCTGCAAACCCCATGGAATTTTAAAGACTAATTACATTATGCTACAAATAGCAAACCAAAAAAAGATCGCCGAATTAAATAAATTTTTATTTCACTAAAAAAGAATTGTTACAGCAATTACAGTAGAAGAAATTAGGCGTATATGCAGTATTTTTATCATAAAACATGGTGCTTTTTAGTATATAATCTCATTTTAACACACCATAAAAATGAATTTGTCTACCTTTAATACTTTCTAAACATTGTACATTTAATTTTTAGTATTCATTTAACCTCTATTTATTTTGACAGTAAAGAAATTTACG
This sequence comes from Polaribacter sp. Hel1_33_78, assembly GCF_900106075.1. Lineage (NCBI taxonomy): Bacteria > Pseudomonadati > Bacteroidota > Flavobacteriia > Flavobacteriales > Flavobacteriaceae > Polaribacter > Polaribacter sp. Hel1_33_78. Next base: position 1,089,716 of record NZ_LT629794.1, on the reverse strand, counting down.
CTTTGCATATTATTAGCTGTAATTCATTTTGAATATTACTGTCAAACCCAACCCACTTTCCTAAAAATAGATCAATCTCAAGGATTATCAAGTTCTAGGATAACAGGAATTATAAAAGAAGAAAAAGGTTTTGTTTGGATTGGTACTCAAAATGGCTTGAACAGATACGATGGCTATAACGTAAAAATTTACAATAAACAAAATAGTAACATAGAGTCTAATAATATTTCTAGTCTTTATCTAGATTGTAAAAATAGAATCTGGTTAACTACTTCCGGGGGTGGTTTAAATTTATATGATCGCATAAATGATAAATTTATATCTTACAAAAACTCACAAGAAAAAGAATTTTCTATCATTTCTAACAGAATAAATATTTTAACAGAAAGGGAAGACGGACTTTTTTGGATTGGTACAGAAAAGGGGTTGAGTTTATTTGATCATGATAAGAACATATTTTACAATTTCCCTTTTAAAGAGCAAAATTCTTTAAACATAACCAGCATATACCAAGACAAAAACAACAACTTATGGCTTGGTACTTTTGCTAATGGCTTGTTTTTATTTGATTCAAAAACTAAAAAATTCACAAGTATATCTCAAAATAAAAACCAAATTACAAGTCCTATTAATGCAATTACAAAGCTAAATTCAGATGAAATTTTATTGGGCACCTCTGGTAATGGATTGCTTGTTGTGGATTTAAAAATGCAAAAAATATCTAATTTTTTGAGTCATCATCAACTCTTAAAAGACAAAACTAAAATTACACGTTCTCTTAAGAAAGACAGTAAAGATAATTTATGGATAGGCACAGATGGTTATGGTTTATTAGAAATTCAATACCCTAATAGTAAAGAACCTATTATACGCAATTATACCAATAATGCACAGCTTTACGGCTCTTTATCTGGCAATGCCATTTATGTTATTGCAGAAGATGAAGCTTCTAATATGTGGATAGGAACTGCTTGGAACGGAGTTAGTGTTTTAGATAAAAAAAATAAAACAGGAATCATTTCTAGTGATATAATTGGTAAAAATCCAAGTCCTGTTTTATCAATTTTTCAAAATGATAGAAATATTTATTTGGGGTTAGATGGCAACGGTTTAAACATTTACAATAAGAAAAATAAAAAAGTAAAATACTACACCAATAAAACTCTTGGTGCCAAATACATTCAAAAAATATTCCAGTCTAAAGATAATAATATTTGGTTAGGCACCTTTGGCAATGGGTTAATAAGGTTTAATGATAAAACAAAAGATATTACATCATACAAGAATACATTTTCCAACAACCAATCAATTAGTTTTAATGATGTCAGAGATATTGTAGAAGACGAAAAAAATAATTTATGGATTGCCACTTGGGGTGGTGGTTTAAATTATTTTGATAGAAAAGCAAACACCTTTTCAAGGCAAAATACAGGTATTAACAAAAATATAATCTCTATTTTAAAAGATAAAAACAACATCTGGTTAGCTTCTTATGGCGGTGGTTTGGAGCTTTTTGATATCTATAAAAATAAAGTTATACACTTTAATTACAAAGAAACAGACACTACATCTATAAGCAGTAATAATATTTTTTCACTGCTAAAAGATACAAAAGGGTATTTATGGATAGGCACATCTGGTGCTGGTATCAATAGAATGAACTTAAAAACAAATAAGATACAACGTTTTGAAAATTTTAAAAACATAAAGTACAAAACCATTACATCAATTATAGAAGACGATGATTTTAATATTTGGTTTGGAAGTAAAAAAGGAATCATAAAATATGATTATGAGAACAATACCTTTAAAACTTTTACAAATCTAAAAGGAGATTTTCATATCAACTCTGGTTATAAAGACAAAGCAGGTTTTCTCTATTTTGGAGGCATACATGGTGTTACAAAATTTGACCCTAAGTTGGTAAACAATACCAGTTCACAACCCAAAGTTATAATAAAAAGTTTTAAAATTTTTAACAAAGAAGTAGGTGTTGGTGTCAATGAAATACTAAAAAAAGACATAACCCTAACGAAAGAGATTACTTTAGACTATTTTCATAACGTAATTACCTTTGAATTTGCAGCCCTAAAATTCCCAACCTCAGAAAACTATGAATATTCCATAAAAATGGAAAACTTTGATGAAGATTGGAGAAATATTGGAACCGATAGAACTGCTACCTTTACAAATTTAGCTCCCGGTAATTACACACTAAAAGTAAAAAGTAGAGCATTAAGTGGCAACTGGGGCAATAACTTTACTAGTTTACAAATAAACATTCTAAAGCCTTACTGGCAAACCAATTTGGCATATGCCATTTACGCTATCCTTTTTACAATAGCCATCTATTTGTTTAGAAGATATCTTATTGCATGGGGTAAATTAAAAGCAAGCCTTGAATTAGAAAAAATTAAACTCGAAAAAGACACAGAATTATACAATGCAAAGCAGCAATTCTTTACCAATATTTCTCACGAAATTAGAACACCTGTTACTTTAATCTTAAGTTCTATTAACCGATTGTTTGATACCAATCCTAATAAAGAAAAAGATAAAAGACAAATAAAGGCTTCGCATACCATTAGAAGAAATAGCAATTTATTATTAAGACTAGTAAATGAGTTATTAGATGTTAGAAAACTAGAAACGAATGATGTTGTTTTAAATGTAACAACATCTGATTTTGTTTCATTTACAAGAGAAATTTTTTTATCTTTTGAAGATATCGCTTCAGACAGAGATATAAAATATCGTTTTAAAAGTAACGAGAAAAAAATTCCTTTATGGTTTGATAAAAACCAACTCGAAAAAGTTATTTTTAACTTGCTTTCAAACGCTTTTAAATTTACAGATGATGGTGGATCAATTGATCTTAAGATTGAAACATCATTAAATGAAATTACAATATATGTAAACGATACAGGTATTGGTTTATCTGCAAATGATAAAGAAAAAATATTCAACCGATTTTATCAAGTAAAATATACTCATACACAAAATAACAAAGGTTTTGGTTTAGGCTTGTCTATAGTTAAAGACATTATAGAATTACATAAAGGAAAAATAATTGTAACAAGTCAATTTAAAAAAGGAAGTTCTTTTGAAGTAAGATTATTAAAAGGAAATAAGCATTTTAATTTGAGTATAAATGACGAAAATCCTGAAGAAGAGCAATCAGAAAATTTATTGCAAAAGAAAATTTTAGAAAGGAAAAATAAGCAGGAAACTATTTTAATTGTTGAAGATAATATTGAAATTCAAGAATCTTTAAAAGAAATTTTAGAGGAAGAAGATTATGTTATAAAACAAGCCTACAACGGCGTAGAAGGGCTAAAATTGGCAAACACCTCTTTTCCTAATCTTATTATAACTGATGTAATGATGCCCGAAATGGATGGTATAGAACTCACAAAAATTATAAAATCTAACACTACCACAAGCCACATACCTATAATAATATTAACAGCAAAAACCACATCTGAAGCCAAAAAAGAAGGCATTGAAACTGGCGCAGATGCATACATTACAAAACCTTACAATGAAGATCTCTTAAAAAGCAGAATTAAAAACCTTTTAAAAGGCAGAAAACTCTTAAAAGAAAAATTTGTTTCAAACAATTTATTAAACCCAAAAGAAGTTACAGTAAACTCAAAAGATCAAATCTTTTTAGAGCGCTTATATCTAATTTTAGAAAAAAACTTAGAAACCAACAATGTAAAAGCCCCTATTATAGCAAAACAACTTCATATGAGTCATTCTGCGATGTACAAAAAAATTAAATCTTTAACTGGGCTTACGTATACAGAATTTATTAGAGACTATAGGTTATCTATAGCCAAACAGCTCATAGAAGAAATGGGCTATTCTATAGCAGATACTTGTTATAAAGTGGGGTACTCAGACAGAAGATATTTTAGTAAGCTCTTTAAAAACAAGTTCAAACAAAATCCTTCTTACTATCTAAAAAAATAATTTTTAAGGGCCTATCATAATAAACTATACAATTGCAAGGCAATTCCCTTACCTAGTTTATACCAATAAGAAACGCCGCTTTATAAATTATATAAACTAGAGAGTATATTTTTTTGAGGTAAAAAGAATAAAACCTATTCATACAGTTTACATTAAAAAACTTTAAAAATTAAAATAGATATTTTTACCAACCTCCATGTATTTATTATAAACACAAATTAAAAGCTACTTTGATATTAAGTTACAAATTACCTAACCAGTTTAATATTAAAATACAAAAAAATCCATAAAAATATTATACAATTATTAAAATATACGATTTTAACTACCTTATTAAACGAATATCACACCCTTGGTTAACATGAATTTAACATTTATTTGTGTTCTAATTATAAAACATTGTAAACATGAATTTAAAACAAAACAATTTGAGATTCCCCCAAAATGCAAAAAACAAAAATTCTATAATTGAATTATTACTAAAACTAAAAAACACTTCTTTATGGGTCATTTTACTGTTTTTAACACAGAGTATATTATATGCACAATCTTATGGTGACAGGGATGGTACCAAAAAAGACACTTGGATTATAAATGACGACAACAGCAATAACAAATCAGCTTTAAGGGTTCAAGATGCAAACTCTGCTTGGCTTTTTGTAAAAAATGGAAATAAACTAGATTTTAGATTTGCTGATAATACAGACCATACTAATTATGGTAATCGGAGAATGGAACTTAATTGGGATGGAAGATTAGAAGTTTATGGTGGAATTAAATCAAATAAAGATATAAGTTTGAAACCAGGAAATGGTATAGGTCTTAAATTTTGGAATAGTTCTGCATACAAAATACATATGGGAACAGGCGATTATTACTCCTATGGCCCTGTTACTAGTTATGCTATTAAAACGAATATGACCGACCATAGCAATAGGGGCTGGGTTTGGGGTGTCTATCATAAAACGCCAGTTGCCGCATTAAACACAAAAGGAAATATGAAATTAAAAGGTAGTATAGATGTTGCTAGCCTTACAGTAGGGACCGATAAAAAAATTGAAGGCGCACTAGCACATTTTGATGGACGTGTTTATATATCTGAAGAAAATGGTACCGAAGAAGGTTTTGGTTCTACAACAAAAGATAACTACAGAGACTACTTGCTTTGGGTAGAAGAGGGTATTGTAAGTACCGATTTTGCTCTTGCTGAATTAACAGAATGGCCAGATTATGTTTTTTATAATGATTACAAATTACCAAGTCTTGCTAATGTAGAAAAAAACATAAAAGAAAATGGGCATTTACACACCATGCCTTCTGCTAAAGAAGTAGAAGAAAATGGCTTCACCGTAAAAGACATGACCAAGCGCGTTGTAAAAACTATAGAAGAATTAACCCTGCATACCATTGCACAAGAAAAGCAAATCGAAGCTCAAAATAAATTAATTGAAAAGCTCTCTAAACGTTTAGAAAAGTTAGAACAAGCAAATAAATAATAACTATTAAAACATAATATGATGAAAAATATTAAAATAATAGCCTATTTATTTTGTTGTTGTGTCTGCAATTTCTGCTTAGGGCAACAAAAAACAACAACCCAGGAATTAAATATTAAGAAAGGCTTAAAATTTAATAAAAACAGCCAATTTGGAATTAACAAAACAGGTACAGGAACTATACAAGTAGATGTCTTTGATAGTCTAGAATATGAAGATAATCACGCTGCACCTGATTCTTCTTTTATGTATGGATTTAAAGCTACTGGAAATCCAAACGGAAATTATAACAATACGGGCTACACATACTTAAAAAAAGATGTCTGGTGGTGTACTCATGATCTATTTTCTCGGTGCGAGGATTTGTACTTCAGAACTGTTAATAGTAACGATTTAAAATTCTTTAAAAAAGCAGTAAAAAATAGAGATACTAAATTTTCATATGACGGTCAAGGAGATTGGCACATAATGGGAGAAATTAAAACCGATATGGATGTAACTATAAAACTTACATTCAGTGATGGTGCTACATTAGATGACATTATAGGTATAAAAATACCGGGAGTAAAAGAATTAACTAAAGAAGATTTTGAAGGTACCGAACCATTATATTCAATTGAAGTATATAGAGGTAATACAACTCCAGAACACACCTATTACCCAAATGATGATATTGTTGTTTTTGAAGGAGATTCAGTTGTCTTTAAATCTAATGTTGGCTTTGATAGATTAGAAGGTCTTACAGATCTTGCCATACAACGTTATGCAGGTGAAAGTCTCTTTATGTCAAATGCTGTAAAACAAGGTGCTCATAAGCCATTTCTTTTCTACGACAGTAATGTACATGGTGTAAAAATGAGAAGCTATCCAGAAAGTTGGGCCAATGGCAATCATAAATACCCTACATTTTCAGAAAACCAAGGAGAATACACCATATCTTGGATTGCAAATTCACGAAGAGATCATCTTTACAACAATTCTCCTAGTAACAATGAACCTTTATCTGCTTATAAATTAAAAAGCGATTTTGATTTAGCAGAAGGTTTTCCCAATAAAAATAAATTTTCTGGAGACCTTGCGGTTTTACCCAAACAAAGAAACAACCAAAAGGAAGGTTTAAATGTAGAGATTTTAAAGGCTTATGAAGAAGGTAAAAAAGGAGTAGCCGGTTTAGATCCAGATGAATTAATTTATAAAAACTTTGCTCAATCAAAAATCTCTGGTGAAAATATACCTAGCAATACTAATTTTACCTATGTAACTGGTGATGAGTGGAAAAAACTTGAACCTAATCATCCTGGTGATATCAATTACAGCTTACAACAAAGTATAAATAAAATAGGTGAGTTTATTGATCCTAACGAGTATTATGATTTCGAGCTAACTGAAATTATGGATAAAAATTTATATATCCATAAAAACAGTACTGAATCTATAGATAATGAAACTTTTGATTACAGGACAGAGCAAAATATGTTTAATCATAAAAGACCAATTGTTTATAGTCCAAGTGCTAATAATAAACCTGTATTTCATAATTCTTCAGAATTAGAATTGATTCATCCAAACAATGATTACAATGAGACAATAAAAATTGCTGTTTTATCACCTCTCGAAGGTAAAAAACATGGTGTTGTTTATAATCAATTAACCGAAGATCATAGAAAAGATCCAAAAATAAATTTTTATGGCATAATAAATGGTCCCTCTTTTGTTGCAAGGCATCAGACGAATGTTATTTATTCAGTAAATAATCTACCTCATATTAATGATGTTCCTGGAAAGTTTGAATTGGTATATACCCACGAAGATAATAATGGATTTATAACTACTAAAAGAAAACAAGTATATTATGAAAATAACGATTTTATTATTGATAAATTTAGCGGAGGCGGCTATCATGAAATAACATTGCAATATACCCGTAATAAAACTAAAGGAACACCTGTTATTATTGCAGGTAAAGAATTAATAGATGTAGACTTGCGTTTTATTTTTGCACCGAACGAAAACAATTCTAAGGATTTTAGCCATAATCCTACAGAAATTTTCAAAGCAAATAATGTTGGAATATTTAAAGGAAAAGTAAGACTATCAGAACAAAAAGGAAATGGAAATCGTTGGTTTTTAAGCAGCCAGAGCGATCAACTGAAAGATGATTATGGATTAAATTATGGATATGAAGACCATAATGTAGTTAGAACATATGCGTTGAGTGAACAAGAGAGTGTAACCTTGTCCGTTTTAGATGCTGACCCACATAGTTTTACACATTATGAACCAGATTGGTATTTATCTGAACGTAGATTGAGTAAACGAATAACAGATAATGAACTAAAGAATGTTGGCGGAGATTCTTATATAAAATGGTATAAAGCCGATAATTTAGAATTTAATAATGCAGAACAAATAAGCACTGGTAAACATTGTCTTTTTGAGCAACAACCGTATGGGACTTATTATGTAAAAGCAGAATTTAATGAAACCAGTAAAATTATTGTAAAAATTAAAGTTAGAAATACTAACAGTAAAGTAGATCAAATAATTAGTACTGCTGGCCAGAATTTAGGTGTTGTAAATTATTATCCTTTAAATGATAATCAATTTGAAGTACTAAAATCAATAAAAGGAGACCATATGGGTTCAACTACAAAAGACGATTATAAAATTTTAGCAATTCAAGATATTTTGAGTACATATACATACGGTGCTCATGATCTCACAACTTCTATAAATACCAAAACAGGACCAAGATTCAAGGTTGATGGAGTTGAAGTTGGTGAGCATAAACGATTTTCACCACAAAATAATTTTGATGCCCGTTTTGATTGGACAATTAAAGATGAATTTGGAGCTAATTTGAATAAAAACCATTTTTTATTCTATCATTTCGATAGTAAAAAGGACCCTAATTTAGAAAAATGGTTTCCTAAAAATTGGATTCGCCACCTAGATAATGTCCCACAATCTCCTGAAATACCATTTTTTGTCAATACTGATAAAATACATGCTTTTAATACAGAAGATGATCCTAAAATAGAGGATTTAAATAATAACGATAGCTCACTTTATGAGCCTTGGCAAGTCCGTTTGCCTTGGATTGCGCAAAAAGGAGTACACGGCTATAAAACCAGATGGAATATTAAAACTGTTTATGACATCAATAAAATGTTTGATCTTAATCACATAGGAACTGCTTACAAAGCATCAGGTGTTACAGCTCATGATTATCATATAGCAGTAAATGGAATAGATGGCAGTAAAATAATACCAGGTTTTGATGGTGTTATGAGAGAGAAACAAGAATTTTTCCATCATTTAAAAGCAGGTAGAATGGTTATTCTTAGATTACACCAATTTGAAAATGAGCCATCTAAGATACAAGTTATTGTAACCAATAACCCAAAGGACACTACGCCTTTAGGTACTGAGGTTTATGATGGAACTGTAACTTTGAATACTAATACTAATCAATCAAGAACAGCACTTAACACAGATAAGATGGCGTTAGACAATGATATTCATGTATATCCAAACCCAAGTAAAAGTGGTGTTTTTAATATACGTATATCAACTAAAGAGAGTAGTTTGGTAACACTAGAACTGTTTGATGTTCTTGGCAAAAGTATTTACAAAGAACAGCTTTCTAACCAAATAGGTGCACGTACCATAAAAATTGGTGAAGGTTTACAGCTTAAAACTGGTGTTTATATTTTACAAGTAAATAGTAATGGTAAAACAACAAATAAAAAGTTAATTATAGAATAAATGTAAAATTATTCTAAACCTCTTTACAATTTGTGATATCCATAAAAAAGCGAAGTCTTAAAAAACTTCGCTTTTTTTTATATGCTATTGTAATTACTTTTTAAAAACCAAGGCATTATCCTATAAAATAATGTTTACATTATTAAACCAATACAAAACTTAACCATGCCCTTTATAAAAGTATATATACATCAAACTACACTCCAAAGCGCTTTGCACAATACAGCCGTTACATATAAGTATACTTTTTACCAAATTGCCTGGTAAAAACAGCATCGTTTTAAACTACAAATTGTATCTAAAAGGGCTAAAACATTATAGTTGTTAACAATTTGCGTTTAACCTTGTTTTGGTGCTATGGGAGGTACAGAAGAAGTTACTACAAACTTCAGTATCTATTTAAACAAATTATAGTATGTTTTGCAACACGCGTCAGTATCTATTTTGTAAATATACTAGTATATTTTACTAAAAGTAATAGTATATTCTACTAAATATACTAGTATAAATTTATAAAAGTTGTAGTATTTTTACAAAACCTATAAAAAGAAAGGTTTTTTGCTGCAGATTGCTTTCAAAAGAAAGATACATAAATTTTAGAAAGTATGGCCATATTAAACCATAATTTAACCTAACAATCTAAAGGATTTTAATATAAATTGAGAGCTATTAAAAACTGTAAAAAAGTATTTTTAGGATATAATTTCCCAAGTTATGCCTACTTTTTATCACGTAGACTTGCACAAACATGAACACTAACTTCAAAGATAAAAGTGTTTTTATAAAGATGAGCGCCAAATAAGCTACTAAAACAATAATTAGGTAAATGCTTAAACCCTTGCATAAAGTAACTTTATTTTATCTTCAGTACATTACTTTATACCTATATATAATGCTACCCTTTTACCAATAAAATATGTACCACAATTACATAAAGTAAAAAAACTATTTATTTTTTATTGAGGCATTACAACACCAAAAGTTTATTAGAAATCTCATTAAAAAATTAATACTACAGCAAATTATCTCAAACATTAGCTATTCTGTAACATTTTGCGAGATTCTTACCCCTATTTAACGATTTTGACCCCTTTGTTATTTTGTGATAACTACGAATTTGCAAGCCAAAATGAGCAGTGCTATATCAGCTTCTTGATCATATCAATTTACACAAATTCAAAAACATTATGAGGATTTTTACATCCAATAAATTACAAACCTTTAAAAAGCAACTCGTAATAATGGTTCTTTTTTGTGTTTCACTGTTTGGTTATTCACAAAAAATTTTGGTAAAAGGAGTAATTACAGATGCAAAAACAAATGAACCGCTTCCGGGAGTAAGTATTTTAGTTAAAGGATCATCAACAGGAAATATCTCAGCGTTTGATGGCACTTATCAAATAACAGTAGCTAAAAACAAAACATTAGTATTTTCTTATTTAGGGTACAAAATCAAAGAAATATTAGCAACAACTTCTCGGCTAAATATAACCCTTAATGAAGATGCACAAAAACTAGACGAAATTGTAATTATTGGCTATGGGTCTACCACTGTAAAAGATGCTACAGGTGCAGTAACTGCATTAACCGCAAAAGATTTTAACAAGGGTAATATTACCACCGCAGAAAACTTACTAAATGGTAAAGTTGCAGGTTTAACCATAAATACGGGTGGCGCGCCAGGTTCCGGTTCTACCATAAGAATTAGAGGTGGTGCTTCTTTAGGGGCTTCTAATGATCCTTTAATAGTAATTAATGGATGTTGGGGTGGTGCACTGCGCATATCACGTCAATTTTCTGAAGTATTAGAAAGCACCGTTTACAGTGTAGACAATAGAAACACAAGCATTAGTGAAAATAGACCCATAGAAATTACAAGTATTGGCAATAACGGTACTGGCTATATACTTGGCAAATGGTCTAATAAAACAAGTTTAGGCACAAATGGTAGTGCCAATGAAATTGTTGACACAGATTTTCCAATGTTTAGATTGGCAGACGTGTACCTAATGTATGCAGAAGCCTATTTAAGAGGTGGCGGCGGCTCTCTAGATATTGCAGTTGATTTTATAAACAGACTAAGACTTAGAGCAAATAACAACAACACCATTACAGCAACAGACTTAGATTTAGACTTAATTTTAAATGAACGTTTGGTAGAACTCCATTGGGAAGGACATAGAAGACAAGACCTTATTAGGTTTAATAAATATACCGGAGGTAGTTATAATTGGTCTTGGAAAGGCAACTCCGTTTCAGGAATTCCACTAGCAACAACTAGAAGTGTTTTTCCAATACCAAGTGCAAGTTTAGCCTCAAACCCTAATCTTAAACAAAATTCAGGTTATTAAAAACAAATTATACTACAATGAAAAAAATATTATTACAATCATTTGCATTTATTCTTATCATTTCTATGTTTTCTTGTGAAGAGGAAAACTCACCCATATTTGTTGCTCAAGCTGATATTGATGGTATTGAAATTAAAAGTGTTTTTGCCGCTAATTATCTTATTTCTAATGAAACAAAAGATAATATTGCAGACCGTATTATATGGGATGCTGCAGACTTTGGTACAGCCACCAATGTTACTTATGAAATTCATGGTGCTTTAGATGCTAGTTTTACATCATTTGATGTTATTGGCACTACCAACCAAAATAACTACCCAATATTAATTTCAAATCTTTTAGACTACGCCAATCAATTGGATTTAGATGGAGATCCTAGCACTACAGATAGCGCTGGACTACCAAATAATACCGGGCAAATGTTTATACGTGTAAAAGCAACTGTTGGCACTGCAGATGCCTTAGAAACTTTATCAGATTTTGAGACCATCAATTTTACTTGGATAGAAATAACAGATACAGGCTCTTGTGATGCCCTTTATGTATTAGGTGAAGGCATCACTGATATGGGTTGGAATTTTCCGGGATTTGAAATGCCTTGTGAAGCAAATGTGTTAAAGGTAAAGGTGCGCTTAGGCAATGCACATTTTAGATTTTTTACCACTATTGGAGATTGGAATTCTGGTCAAGATTACACTTACTATGAAGATCGTGGGTATGCCATAGATGCAAGATTAGAAAATGTACCTGCTGGTGATAACTTTAATTTTAATGGAACACCTGGTATTTATACAATTACTATAGACAATAAAAATAAAATCATTGATCTAAAAGAATCTAGCTCTCTTTGGGCAGTTGGGGGAGCTGTTCCTGGAGGCTGGGCTTTTAGTTCAGATACAGTTGAATTTGTTGAAAACACGCCAGACATTTGGTCTGCATCAATTACACTATCTAATGAAATCTTTAGATTTTTCCAAACCTTTGGAACGTACGATACTGATAATAACTTCGCTTATTACATAGATCAAGGTTTTACAATCGATTCTAATTTTGAAGATGATGGTGGTGGCGATTCTAACTTTAATTTTTTAGGAACTGCTGGAACTTACACACTAACTATAAACGCTGTTGATAAAACAATCACACTAAATTAAAAACAGAAATGAAAAACTATATACTAAAACCTTCTTTTATCTTTTTGCTGATATTGTCTTTAAATTCTTGCAGTCAAAACAATGAAGAAAACATCATTGAAGTAGAAGAAGTTGTAATACCTGATAATTTATATCCATTAGATGATATTGTAATTTCTAATCATACTAATTGGACAAAAACACATTACCCAAAAAGAATTGCAGAATTCAAAGCAAATCCTTTAGAAACAGGTGATATTGTATTTATTGGAAATAGTATTACAGAACAAGGTGAAGACTGGGCATCAAAAGTTGATAATTCCAAAGCAAAAAACAGAGGAATCGCTGGTGATACAACAGAAGGTATTTTAGCTAGATTAAATGAGATAACTTTTTATAAACCAGAAAAAGTATTTCTTTTAATAGGGATAAATGATTTGTTTCATAATCCTGATGCTGTTGAAAAAATCCACGAAAATATTTTAAAAATTGTGGCTGAAATCAACACAAAAAGTCCAAATACCCAAATTTTTGTTCAAACTGTTTTACCAACAACTACAGACAATTTAATTCCTAAAATTAAAGATTTGAATGCTGCATTAGAAAATTCATCATTTGAAAAACCATTTACATTCATAAATCTTCATCAACGTTTTGTATTGCTGAATGGGAAAATGAATATGGATTTTTCTACTGATGGTGTTCATTTAAATGAAAAAGGGTATGAAATCTGGTCAGAAATGATTAAGAATAGTATTTAATAAACAGCACTTTATTTGAATTAGTAAACAAAAAGAGGGAAACCTTTTAGGAAACTCTCTTTTTATAAAAAAACGTAAACACAAATTAATAAAAACCATAAATTATGAAAACAAAATTACTTTTTATCGCATTATTAGTATCAACTTTTATCAATGCACAATCCATTGAATTTACATCGGCAGAATTAACAACTGCAGAAATTGGTAGTACAGTTAAAGTAGATTATAAATATACAATAGCAGCAGATGGTTACATTTATTGTGCTATTAATTTGTTAGATGATTGGACTTGGACAGCAGAAGTTGTGGGTGTAGAATTGGCAAATGCTGTTGCAGGAACAGATGTAACAGGCTCTTTTGATTTAGCAATTCCTGAAGGAACAACTCCAACAGCAGACTTAACAGGAAACTTAAATTATAAAATTAATATTGAGTTAAAACAAACCCCAGATCAAAGTACTTGGTTAGCAGGTCAATATCCTGCAACACAAATTAATTTAACAGCTTCTACTGCAAGTGTAAATGATGATTTTTTGAATAATGTAAAAATATATCCAAACCCTGCCCAAAATAATCTGTTTATAAAAAGTGAAAACAGCTTGAATATTTCTAATATAAAAATCACAAATTTGTTAGGTAAAGAAGTATTTACATCAAATTTAATTGATAGTAAAATTGATGTTTCAAACTTAAAAACTGGTGTTTATATTTTAAAAATTCAATCAGAAAATGCTTCAAAAAACATAAAATTTATAAAGCAATAAGATGATGATTAAGAAAAAAATAATATTACTATTTGCTATAGTTTTTGTATCGATTACAAATGCACAATCCATTTCTTTTACATCAGCAACGTTAACCAAAGGCTTAATTGGTAATACCATTCAAGTAGATTATGAATATACAATTGGAGCATCTGGTTATATCTATTGTGCTATAGAAAATCAGCAACAAAATTGGACAAGTATTTCTACTGTTGCAAGTGCAGATTTAAATCCTGCCCCAGCAGGAACTAGTGTAGCAGGTTCATTTTCCCTAGTAATTCCTACAAGTACAATTCCTTTTTATAATTTACCAAATGGTTCTGATGGAGTACAAACTGTGTATAGAATTAAAATTACGTTAAGTGATAGTAGTTTTAATTACTTAAATGCTCAATTTCCTGGAGATTGGATACAGTTAACAAATTTTGCAAATTTTACTGGAACCACAGATTCAAATTGGTCTACAACTTCTAATTGGGATGTTGATGTGCCAAATGCAACTACAAATGTAACAATCCCTGCAAGTCAAAATGCAGTGATTTCGTCAACAACTGGCGCCAATACAAATAATTTAACTGTTAATGGTGCAGGTTCTTTAACCTTAAATGCTGGTGGTTCTCTAAAAGTAACTGGAACATCAACAGGAAACATTACTTATATTGTTAATGTTTCAGATACAAATTGGCATTTGGTCTCAAGTCCTGTTAATGGCGAACAATATGATGATACTTGGATTACAAATAACGATATTGCATCAGGTTCAGATTTTACTACAAATAGAGGAATTTCTTGGTATGATAACACAAGTTTAACTTCTCCAAATATTGCAGGTGAAGGTGGCCATTGGAGATATTTTCAAGGAGGAGCTACAGCACAAAATTTTGGAACTGGAGTTGGTTATGCTTTAATAAAAGATACAAATCCAGGAGTTAGCTCTGGTAATTTTAGTTTTACAGGTACTATGCCAAGTTCTGTAAGTCCAGCAATTAACCAAGGAGTAAATAATTGGAATCTAATTGGGAATTCTTATCCTTCTTATATGGATGTTGCTGCTTTTATTACTGAAAATGGTACTAGTGGTACAGATAAATTAGCTGATGCAAATCAGGCTATTTATATCTTTAACGCGTCAACAAGTGCTTATGAAGCACTAACAACTGGTTACATACAACCAGGACAAGCATTTTTTGTGAATTCAAAATTAGCATCTACAACAGTGGCTATTACAAAAGCAATGCAAAGTCATCAAACAGGTGTTACCTTTTACAAAACTAACTTACCAAGTATCAATTTATCTGTTTCTAATAATGCAACTACAAAAAGCACGGCAATACATTTTTATGATGAGGCTACTAAAAGTCTAGATCCAGGTTTAGATATAGGTTTGTTTGATGGCGTATCATCTGATTTAAGAATCTATTCTCACTTGGTTGATGATAATCAAGGGATTTCTTTTGGAAAACAAGCTCTACCACTTTCTGAAATGGAGTCTGTTGCAATACCTATTGGTTTAGAAGCAAAAGCAAACCAAGAACTTACTTTTTCTTTAAGTGCTTTAAATTTATCATCTGACACCAAGGTGTACTTAGAAGATAAAGTAAAAAATACCTTTACACTATTCACAAATAATGAGGTGAAAATTACTTTAAATGAAGCTGCAAATGGAATTGGAAGATTTTATATAGTTACTTCCAGCAACGCACTACAAACAGAAAACATCATTTTGCAGCATGTTGCTGTTTATCCAACAAATGATACAAATTTAAGAGTTGTAGGACTTCCAAGTGGTAAGGCGAGTTTAAAGTTGTTTAATACATTGGGTAAAGCAGTTTTTACTGCTTCTTTCTCTGCAGATATAAAAATGAATGATATTAGGCTACCTCAATTATCAAAAGGAGTGTATTTAGTTCAAATACAAACCAAAGAAGGAAATTTAAATAAAAAAATAATTTTAAAATAAAACAACAACTCTGATGAAACAAAGTAAGCAACCTAACGAAAAAATTACACGTAAAAAAGCCATCAAAAAAATAGGAAATTACGGTAAATATGCCGCATTAACGGCTTTAGGCACCTATCTTATTTTAAATCCACAAAAGGCACAAGCCAATTCTGTACCTTCAGATCCAGGATCAGGTTTTTAAATATTAAAATTATAGCATGGTAAAGTACCCCCTTTTTACATTTTTATATCTCTTGTCTCATTTTATAACAATTGGTCAGGCAAGTACTTATGTAGATGAAAAAGGGGTTTTTAGATACCTTAAGAATAATGAAGAAATTCGTTTGTTTGGCGTAAATTATACCTTGCCTTTTGCACACGGTTTTAGGGCGATAAACTATTTAGACAAAAATCATAAGCAAGCCATTGATAAAGATATATATCACATTACTCGATTGGGTTTAGATGCTTATCGAGTGCATATTTGGGACATGGAAATTACAGATAGCTTAGGGAATTTAATAAAAACACCTCAACTAGATGCATTAGATTACACACTAGCCAAATTAAAAGAAAGAGGAATTAAAACCCTAATAACTCCTTTTAAAGTTGGTGGCAACGGCTATCCTGAAAAAGATTTTAATGTAGCTGGTTTTAGTGCCAAATTAAAAAAATGGCAAACCTATGCTGATGTTGAAGTATTAAAAAAACAAGAACGCTATTTTACACAATTATTAAATCATATAAATCCTTATACAAAAATTGCCTATAAGCATGATCCAGACATTATTGCACTTGAAATTAATAACGAACCCATTCATAATAAAGGAAAAGTGGCCACCGCCTACATTAATAAAATGATAAAAATAATACGAAACGCTGGGTTTAAAAATCCCATTTTTTATAATGTATCTGAAAGATCTGAGTTTGTAGATGATTATTTAAAAGCTCCTATACAAGGCTGCACATTTCAATGGTATCCAACAGGTTTGGTACATAATAGCCAATTGAAAAATAATTTTTTACCAAATGTAGACCAATATCAAATTCCTTTTCAAGAGAAAAAAGCATTTCAAAATAAAACTAGAATTATTTATGAATTTGATTCGGGAGACACAAATTCATCCGTAATTTTTCCTGCAATGGCTAGAAGTTTTAGAGAGGCAAAATTTCAATTTGCCACTCAATTTGCTTACGATGCTATAGACTTGGCATATGCCAACACAGAATATCAAACCCATTATTTGAATTTAGCGTACACACCTTCCAAAGCAATTTCTTTAAAAATTGCTGGGGAGGTTTTTCGCGAAATACCGAATGGAAAGAGTTTTGATCGTTTTCCTGAAAATAACAGTTTTTCTAACACAACATTAAATTATGAAAATGATGTTGCTCTTTATAATTCAGAAACTAAATTTTTCTACACGAATACAACAACGGCTAATCCAAAGAAAATAAATAAATTGAAACATATTGCAGGTGTAGGCAATTCAAAAATTATAAATTACTTAGGAAATGGGGCTTATTTTTTAGATAAGATTGAAGAAGGCATTTGGCGTCTTGAAATTTTACCAGATGTACTTTGGGTAAAAGATCCTTTTGAAAAAGCAAGCCTAAAAAAAACAGTTGCTGTTTTGCAAAATCACGTAAATAATATTTCAATTGATTTGAAAAGTTTAGGAAATCGTTTTTTTGTACAAGGCATTAATAATGGGAATTCATATTATAATCAAGCTAAAAATAAAACTGTTGCAATAGCACCCGGAACCTATATAATTTCTGCTGATAAATTAACCTCTGATTTTAAAATCAATCAAAAATTAGGGAATATTAAATTAAGTGAATTTGCAACAATAACTCAAAAAATTGAACAAACTTATGTAGTTCATCATCCTTTACATGAAATTGAAAAAGGAGAAAATCTTAACATTAAAGCTCAAATTGTAAGCCCTAATAAAATAAATACAGTTGAAGTTGTTTTACCTTCTGGATATCAAAAGACAGATAATTTTGAAATGATTCAAAAAGATAATTTCACTTATGAAGTGATAATTCCTATTACTAAAATACACAAAGAACTTTTTAATTACTACATTGTTGTACATACAGATAAAAGACAAATTACATTTCCAGAAAAGATATCTGAACATCCTGCAAATTGGGACTTTGTAAGTACCCAAACCTACAGCACAAAAATTGTAGAAAATGAACCTAATGTTGTTTTATATGACGCTATTAAAGACAATTCCAAAAATTTTCTATGGCCAAGACAATGGTATGCAATGCAACATAAGATTGAAAAAAAATTGCATAAAGTAGCTTCAAAAGACTATCTAAGTATTTATACTGATAGCTTAATAAAGAAACTACCAGACTTATCTTTTAAAATTTTATTGAATGACATTGCAAAGCGTTCGCAAAATAGTTTGGTAAAGACTACTTCCATAGTTTTAACCGCTTTTACGGGAGCTAAAAAAAGGCAGAAAGTTCAAGTTGGCCTGCAATTAAAAAACGGACAGGTTTTTGGGAAAGTTATTGAATTAACTTCCAATAAGAAAGATATTATCATCCCATTTCATGAACTAGAAAAGGTTTCGCAAGTAGTATTACCAAAACCATTTCCTTCTTTCCAATCCTATTTTTTAAACTCCTTAGCAGATTCAAAATTTGATGTTAAAGATATTGAAGCCATTCAAATTTCAATTGGTCCTGGAATAAAAAAAGAAAGTTATAAAAAACCACAACAAGTATTTATCAATAAAATAGTTTTACAATAAATGAAAATAATTCACCCCACAATTTTTATAGTACTTATTTCAAGTATCATTGGATGTGCAAAAAACACCAATTTTAGCTCAAGTAAAGAAAAATTTAATTCAGATTGGTATTTTACAAAAGTAGAGAATGAAGATGTCTCCGATCATACCTTTATAAATGAAGAAGCATTTACAGCTTGGCAAAAAATAAGTCTACCACATACTCCACAAATTGAGCCTAAAATTGTAAATAATCAATGGCAAGGTATCAGTTGGTACAAAAAAGAATTTTTACTACCACACTCTAAAAAGGGGAAAAAATTATTTTTGCATTTTGAGGGCGCAATGAATATTGCAGAAGTTTGGGTAAACAACAAAAAACTTATCACACATCATGGGGGCTATTTGCCTTTTGTGGTTGATTTTTCTGACGTTGCTAATTTTTATAAAGAAAACACTATTGCTATAAAACTAAACAATAAAGACAACCCAATAACAGGACCTAAACCTCTGGAAAAATTAGATTTCAATACGTATGGAGGTATCTATAGAAATGTCTGGTTGATTACTAAAAATAAACTCTATATTACAGATCCAATTCTAGAAAATAAAACTGCAAGTGGTGGCATTTTTGTACAGTATAATAACGTTTCAAAAGAAAAAGCCACTATACAAATTAAAACGCATCTTAGAAATGAAAATAGCACATCAAAAACTATCTACATCTCACATTCTTTAATTTCTAATGATAGTATCGTAAAAAATATAAGGAGCAAAAAGATTAATTTAGCGGCAAATTTTGATAAAGAAATAGTCTTAGAATTACCTGTTGAAAACCCTAAATTATGGTGTCCCGATTTTCCAAATTTATATGTTTTAAAAACAGTAGTTACTGCAAATAATACAGTTGTGGATACTGAGAAAACGACAATCGGTATCAAAACAATGGAATTTAAAGGTCAAGACTTTTACTTAAATGGTAAGAAAACATTTTTACGAGGCGTAAATCGTCATCAAGAATACCCTTATATTGGTTACGCCCTTTCTGACAATGCCAACTACAGAGATGCCAAAAAGATTAAAGATGCTGGATTTGATTATGTAAGACTATCGCATTATCCGCAAAGCAAATCATTTATGAATGCCTGTGATGAGTTGGGTTTAATTAATATCAACGCCATTTTAGGCTGGCAGTACTTTAGTGAAAATAAAGCATTTCAAAAACATATTTTTCAAACCGCTAAAGATTTAATTCGTAGAGACCGAAATCATGCATCTGTGATGGCTTGGGAAGTTTCTTTAAACGAATCTTGGATGCCAGAAACCTTTATAGATTCCTTAACTATAATTGCTAAAGAAGAATATCCTGGAAATCAAAACTTTACTGCAGGCTGGCAATCTTATGGCTATGATATTTACTTACAAGCAAGACAACATCGCCTAAAACACTATGATAAAAACTTAAAAAAGCCTTACAATGTTTCTGAATATGGAGATTGGGAATATTACGCTATGAATGCTGGTTTACATCAGGATTCGTGGGGTGATTTGTTACAACAAGAAAGATCTAGTAGACAGTTGCGCTCGGCAGGAGAAAAAGCTTTACTGCAACAGGCTACTAACATACAAGAAGCCCACAATGATAATTTAAAAACACCTGCGTTTTCTGACGGTTACTGGGCAATGTTCGACTACAACAGAGGTTATGCCAATGATTTAGAGGCCTCAGGAATTATGGATTTATTTCGTATTCCCAAACCAATGTATTATTTTTACAAAAGCCAAAGAGATGCAGACAATCCCAATGGCAAACCAATGATTTATATTGCCAACCAATGGAAAGAAGATAGCCCTTTAGATATTCGTATTTTTAGCAATTGCGAAGAGGTTGAACTTTTCTTAAATGGAAAATCCTTAGGGAAACAAAAACCTGATAATAATAGAATTTCAGATAAAATAAACCATCCTCCATTTACTTTTAATCTGTCAAAATATCAGAAGGGAAATTTAGAAGCAAAAGGATTTATCAATAATAAAATAGTTGTAAACCATACTGTAAAAAGTCCAAAGAAAGCAAAGAAAATTGAATTAAAAATTGATAAAAGCAGTTATGAAATTGATAAAAAAAATAATGATGTAGTTTTACTGTACGCCAATATTATGGACGAAAATGAAACTATTATAACAAATTCTTTAGATAGTGTAAAATTTACTTTAGAGGGTAATGCAGAATTAATAGGTGAAAATCCTGTAAAATTAGAGGCTGGTACAGCAAGCATACTTTTAAAAGTATCAAAAAAATCTAAAAATCTAAAAATTACTGCATCGACAAGTAAAACAAATTTTAATGATATAATTTCAATTCAATAAAAAATGAAAAAAATTATTGTAATCTTTCTGTTGTGTTTCTCAAACATTTTAGTGTCTCAATCTATAGAAATTACTGGGTTCAATGAAAATCCGCTTCAGGTAAGTCCCTTATTAGGCTCAGATTTAATTGTTAATTTTAAATATACCAGTGAAGCAGGATCCACTGGGAATAACATTTTTATAGGTTTAGAAATTTTAGACAGTAACAACCAATATGTTAGTTATATTAATGGAGTTACATTAAATAATCAACAAGCAGGCACTAATGTAGAAAAATCTGCGGCATTCTTTGTGGGAAGTGTTCATAAACCTTCAGAAGATTTACCTGCAGGTCATTATTATCAAGTAAAAGCCATTTTATATCAGAGCGGCGGTTGGGTAGAAAATGCGTGGGCTGGTTATTGGAACTCTCCAAAAACAGAATTAGAAAACTCAAATGATTACAATTTTAGCGCCAAAACAATAGCAAAAGGGGCAGATATAAGTTGGATGACAGAAATGGAAGACCAAGGTTATACTTGGAAAGATAATGATGGCAATACAAAAGAATTATTGCCCTTATTAAAAGAATATGATATAGATGCTGTGCGTCTGAGAGTTTGGGTAAATCCAGAAAACTCCAATGCCAATGGCTGGTGTGATATCGATGATATGGTAGTTAAAGCAGAAAAGGCGCATGCTAACAATCAAGATATTTTAATTTCTATACATTATAGTGATTGGTGGGCAGATCCAGGTCAACAAACCAAACCTGAAGCCTGGACTAATTATTCTTTATCGCAATTAGAAACAGCAGTTGCTAACCATACAACGGCTATTCTAAACGCTTTAGATGCCAAAGGCATTACCCCTAAATGGATTCAGATAGGAAACGAAACCAATGATGGTATGTTATGGACCACTGGAAAAGCATCTACCGGAGGTTTTGCTAATTATGCTAAATTTTTAAATGCCGGTGCCAATGCTGTAAAAACATTTAATAGCAGCATTAAAACAATTTTACACATTTCTAATGGATATGATAACTCGTTCTTTAGATGGAGTATCGATAGTTTAATCAGTAATGGATTTCAACAGAATCAGTTTGATATTATAGGCATGTCTTTATATCCTGATGAAAACAATTGGAAAACTTATGTGGATGCCACTTTTAATAACATGATTGATTTAAAATCGCGTTATAACAAAGATGTAATGCTGGTAGAAATTGGTTTTTCTAATAGTAGACCAGACATAACCTATCAATATATTACTTATATGATAGAAAAAACTAAACAAGCAGAAGGTTTAGGAGTTTTTTATTGGGAACCCATTGCAAGAAGCCCATTTGTGAATTACTCCAAAGGAGCTTGGGATGCTGATGGCAGCCCCTCAGTTGCCATGGATGCATTTATAGATAAGTCAGCCCTAAGTGCGGATACAGTTAATCTTTCAACTGATGCTTTATATATTTTTCCAAATCCTACACGTAATCTAATTACAGTGAACTCAACAGAAACCCCAATAAATAGTTTGAAATTGTACAATACAAATGGAAATTTGTTAATTGATAAAAAAGGGAATCAACATAAGTTAGAATTGGATTTATCTAAACTAGCAACGGGTATTTATTTCTTAAACATTAACCATAATGTTGTAAAAAAGATAATTAAACAATAACCTTCAACATCCCATAACATGCAAATATTCACATTCCTAGCATTCACAATCTTAGTTGCTGTAATTTCTTATTTAGCAACAAGAAAAACAGCTGAAACCTCATCTGATGGTTATTTTTTAGGAGGGAGAAGTTTAACCGCAGGCGTTATTGCAGGTTCATTATTGCTTACCAATTTATCTACAGAGCAAATTGTAGGTTTAAATGGAGCTGCCTACACCAGTGGTTTATCTGTTATGGTATGGGAAACATTAGCTGCCATAGCCATGGTAGTTACAGCCATTTATCTGCTCCCGAAATATTTAAAAAGCGGTCTTACCACTGTTCCTGGTTTTTTAGAAAAAAGATTTGATGTTACTACAAAAACACTAACCTCAATATTATTTTTAACAGGTTATGTAGTTGTACTTTTACCTGTTATCTTGTATTCTGGTTCATTAGCAATTAGTGGCATGTTTGATGTACCCTCTTTATTAGGGGTTACACATACTCAATCTATATGGATTTGTGTGTGGGGAATAGGTATAATTGGATCTATTTATGCTGTTTTTGGAGGTTTAAAAGCGGTTGCCGTTTCAGATTCAATAAATGCCATTGGTTTATTAATTGGTGGTGTTCT
The DNA here is from genome assembly GCF_900106075.1 of Polaribacter sp. Hel1_33_78. Taxonomy (NCBI): domain Bacteria; kingdom Pseudomonadati; phylum Bacteroidota; class Flavobacteriia; order Flavobacteriales; family Flavobacteriaceae; genus Polaribacter; species Polaribacter sp. Hel1_33_78. The sequence continues at coordinate 1,066,124 of NZ_LT629794.1, read as the reverse complement.
CATTCCTTTTTTTGGATTATTGCTCATTGGTGATGGCGATTTCTTTGATGGATTACATATACTAACAACTCAAAATCCAGAAAAATTCAACTCTATTGGTGGTAAAACAGATCCGGTTCCGTTTTATACCATTTTTACAGGGATGATGTTGGTGCAATTATTCTATTGGGGCACAAATCAGCAAATTATTCAAAGAGCTTTAGGAGCAAAAAATTTAAAAGAAGGGCAAAAAGGATTATTATTAGCCTCATTTATTAAAATTTTAGGACCAATAATAGTGGTACTCCCAGGCTTAATTGCCTATCATATTTTTGAAGGCAATCTAGAAACAGCTGATAGCGCCTACCCAATGTTGGTTAAAAAAGTATTACCAAAAGAGTGGGTTGGATTTTTTGCCGCCGTTTTATTTGGTGCCATATTAAGTTCATTTAATAGTGTTTTAAACAGCTCTGTAACCTTATTTGGAATTGACGTTTACAAACAACATATAAATACAAATGCAGATGAAAAAACTGTAGTTAAATATGGAAAAACCTTTGGAGTTCTGCTAGCCATTGCGGCAATGTGTATAGCTCCTTTAATTGCAAATGCCGGGAGTCTATTTGATTATTTACAAGAAATAAACGGTATCTATAGCATTCCAATATTAACGATAATTGTGGTTGGATTCACTACTAAAAAAGTACCTGCAATAGCTGCTAAAATTGGTTTGGTATCCGGTTGTGCATTGTATATTATTAGCCAATTTTTACTACAACCTTATTTTATAAATGCTGCTTTAACAGATGCTAACCTACAAGGAATAACTGAATCCTCTGAATTGGCTTTAATCAAATCACAAGCCTATCCGCACTTTTTAGACATCATGGCAATATTATTTGTACTAAATATTTTAATTATGTTAGTTATAGGTAAGTTGAAACCTAGAAAAATTGCATTCCGCCAAAAGTACACGCAACAAGTAAATATTGCTCCTTGGAAATATGTTCATATTACTGGAATAGGTATAAGTTTAATTGTGGTATTCATCTATATATATTTTGCATAATATGAAAAAGAAAGTATTGGTTACTGGAGGTTGTGGTTACATTGGTTCTCACACAGTTGTAGCGTTAATTCAAAATAATTTTGAGGTAATTATTATTGATGATTTATCAAATTCAAATGCACAAACCTTAAATAATATTAAAAAAATAACGGGTGTAAAGCCTACTTTTTGTGAATGTGACTTAAAAGACATTCATCATGTTAAAAATGTTTTAAAATATAATAAAGATATCGAGGCTACCATTCATTTTGCCGCATATAAAGCCGTAGGAGAATCTGTTGCTCAACCTCTTTTATATTATCAAAATAATTTAGTAAGCCTCATCAATATTTTAATTTCTCAATTAGAATTAGGAAATATCAATTTTATATTCTCTTCGTCTGCAACGGTTTATGGCAATCCAAAAAAACTTCCAATTACAGAAGAAAACCAAACTGAAAGACCGTTTTCTCCTTATGGAAACACCAAAAAAATAGCAGAAGAAATTTTAGAAGATTTATCTAAAGTAAATGCTGAATCCAATATGATTTCTTTACGTTATTTTAACCCTATAGGAGCTCATGAATCAGGATTAATTGGCGAGTTACCAACTGGTATTCCTAATAACTTAATGCCTTATATTACACAAACTGCTATTGGGCTGAGAGAAAAGCTATCCGTTTACGGCAACGACTACCCTACTCCAGATGGCACTCCTATAAGAGATTATATTCATGTTGTAGATTTAGCAAAAGCTCATGTTAAAGCACTAAAAAGACAGTTACAACAAAAACAAGAAAAAAACTTTGAAACTTTTAACTTGGGAACAGGAAATGGATATTCTGTTTTAGAAATTATTAAAACTTTTGAGAAAGTTTCAAATAAAAAATTAAACTACGAAATTGTGGGAAGAAGAAATGGTGATGTACCTTCATTATATGCAAACGCTAAATTAGCCGAACAGAAATTATTATGGAAAGCAAATAAAAGTCTTGAAGAAATGATTACTTCTTCTTGGTTATGGGAACAAAAAGCTAGACACCAAACCTTATAATATGTTTACAATTCAAAGCACCACAGAAGAAGGGTTACCTATTATTATACTGCAAAATAAAAGCAATACTACTTCCGCAAAAATTAGTTTAAATGAAGGTGGAAGACTTAAAGATTTAAAAATTAAGACCATTACTTTAATCAAAGAAATTCCAGAGTTTGATTATAGTACCTCGTATGCTTCTTCAATTTTGTTTCCTTTTGTAGGCAGAATGGCAGAGGGAAAATATAGCTATCAAAATAAAGAATATCAATTAAATTGCAATGAAAATAGCAATAATACTTTGCATGGTTTAGTTTACAATAAAAAATTTAACGTTGTAAAAGAAACAAAAAATGTAAACTGTGCCTCAGTTATAATTAACTATGAAGAAACTAATGAAAATTTAGGATTTCCTTACAAGTTTAATCTTCAATTAACTTATACACTATTTGAAAATGAGATTAGGCTATCTGTAATGATTAAAAATATAGATCACAAAACCTTCCCTTTTACTTTGGGTTGGCATCCTTATTTTTTTTGTGACAAACTATCTAGGAGCACTTTAGAGTTTGAAAGCAATCAAAAAATTAAATTCAACGAAAACTTAATTACAGAAAAAGTAATTGCGCATAAAACCGAAAAATACTTTAAAATTAAAGACCAACAATTAGACGATTGTTTCATCTTAAATGCTAATACTATTAATTTTTTAACACCAGACCATCATATAGAAATTTCATCCAATCAATCAGAAAACTATTTACAATTATACACTCCAAAAGATTTGCCACTTATTGCAATTGAACCAATGACAGGCGTTTCTAACAGCTTTAACAACAACATTGGATTGCAACAGTTAGCTCCAAATCAAAAACATTCTACAACATGGAATGTGAAATTGAATTCATAATAAAGCCGCTTACAAAATGAATACTCTATTAATTAAACAAGTTAAAGAAGCGTTTTTAACAACTTTTAAAGCCGATCCTATATTGATTTTTTCACCTGGAAGAATCAATATTATTGGAGAACATACAGATTATAATGAAGGCTTTGTTTTTCCGGCAGCCGTTAATAAAGGTATTGCTGCAGCCATACAAAAAAGTGACACAAATGAATGTGTTGCCTACGCTATTGACAAAGAAAGTAAAATAACGTTTGATTTAGAAAATCTAAAACCCTCTAAAGAAGGAAACTGGGAAAATTATGTTTTTGGGGTGGTGGCAGAAATACAAAATAAAAATAAAGTTATTGGTAATTTTAATATTGCTTTTAAAGGAGATATTCCTGGAGGTGCAGGCATGTCTTCATCAGCAGCACTAGAAAATTCTGTTGTTTTTGGTTTAAACGAACTTTTTAATTTGGGCTTAACCAAACACGAAATGATTTTAATATCACAAAAGGCAGAACATAATTATGTAGGTGTTAAATGTGGTATTATGGATCAATATGCAAGTATGTTTGGCATTAAAGACCATGCCTTACATTTAGATTGCAGAACAACAACATCTAAGCCTTATAAAATTGATTTTAAGGACCATCAATTAATGCTAATAAACACAAATGTAAAGCATAGCTTGTCTGATAGTGCATATAATGATAGACGCTCTGCTTGCGAAAATATTTCTGAATTGTTAGAGGTTAAGTCTTTAAGAGATGCTACAGAAGCAGATTTAGAAAAAATACTTGATCAAGTTACTCCTACTAATTTTCAAAAAGCATTATATGTAATACAAGAGATTGCTAGAACTAGAAAAGCAGCAAAAGCTATTGAAAACAATGATTTAGAATTATTAGGCCATTTAATGTATCAATCGCATGACGGATTATCTAACCAATATAAAGTAAGCTGTGAGGAGTTAGATTTTTTAGTTTCACAAGCTAAAAAAAACAACTATGTTTTAGGAGCTAGAATGATGGGAGGAGGTTTTGGTGGATGCACTATTAACTTAATTTCTAAAAATGAAGCAAAGAATTTTGCAGAGGCAACTTCAAAGGCTTTTAAGAACACATTTGATAACGAATGTTCTGTCTATTTTGTAGCACTATCGCAGGGAACACATATCGTAAATTAAGTAATCAGAAAGAAAATAACACCAATGGAAAATACAAATTTGCAAGATTATTCTCATAAAAGATATAATATTTTAACTGGAGAATGGGTTTTGGTTTCTCCACACAGAGCAAAACGTCCTTGGCAAGGTCAGAATGAAGAAATTTCAGCAGAAAAAAGACCCTCTTATGACGAAAATTGCTATTTGTGCCCAACCAATACCAGAATTAATGGTGAAATAAATCCCGACTATAAAGATGTTTTTATATTTACCAACGATTTTGCTGCTCTTCAAAAAGACTCACCTGCATTCGAAGTAAATGACGGTTTATTAATTGCCAAAAGTGAAACCGGTATTTGTAAGGTAATCTGTTTTAGTCCAGACCATTCTAAAAGTTTAGCTGAAATGGAAGTTGAAGAGATTACAAAAGTGGTAAATGCTTGGCAAAAAGAATATGCAGAATTAGGTAAAAATGAAATGATCAACTATGTGCAAATTTTTGAAAATAAAGGGGCTGTAATGGGATGCAGCAATCCGCATCCTCATGGACAAATTTGGAGTCAGTCTAGCTTACCAAACGAAGTCTATAAAAAAGATATGCATCAAAAATTATATTATAGTAAAAAGAAACGAAGCCTTTTAGGTAATTATGTATTACAAGAATTAAAAGCAAAAGAAAGAGTTATTTATGAAAATAATAATTTTGTAGCCTTAACTCCTTTTTGGGCCGTTTGGCCTTTTGAAGTTATGATTGTGCCTAAAAAAGCGAAAAAAAATATCATTGAACTTTCTTATGTAGAAGTCAAAAACTATGCTGAAATAATTTCTGTAATTACAAAAGCTTATGATAAATTATTCAATGTTTCCTTTCCTTATTCAAGTGGCATTCATCAAGCTCCAACAAATGGAGCAGAAAATGAACACTGGCATTTTCATATGAGTTTTTATCCACCTTTATTACGATCTGCAACTGTTAAGAAATTTATGGTAGGTTATGAAATGTTTGGATCGCCTCAAAGAGATATTACCGCAGAAATAGCGGCTAAAAGATTAAGAGATTTAATTTAGTCATGAGTTTCAATAAGACTTTAACGCTTCAAATACAGCAAAATTATTACACTAGCTTTTAATATGTACAGGTACTGAAAATGATGTAATTAAAATTAATATCAGAATAAAAAAATAATACAAAAACAAGATTCATCTCAAAAAGAGCTTTGAAAACAAGCATTTTATGTATCAATTCGAATTAATTTTAGTTAAAATTAAATAGCCATAATTAATAATTTAATATTATTTTGTGACCATTAATCAGTAATACATTTATGTTTAAGTTTTTTCTGGTATTTACTCTTTTAGCAAATTATTCGTATGCTTCTAATCATATAGATTCGTTATTAATAACGTTAGAATCTAAGATGAACAATCGTTTGATTTTTGACAATGGTAAAGAAAAAACAATTGACAATTACAAAACAATATTGGCTGACTCGCTTCTAAAGGATGAAACAAGATTTCTTATTACAAAAAAACTTATTTACGAACTTGAGTATTATAGCTTTGATGCTGCCTTATATTATTCTTTAGAAAACCAAAAATTAGCAAGTAAAATAAATAACCCCTTATTTATTTCTGAATCGAAAATTTTAATTGCAAAAATTCTAATGGAATCTGGGAGATATAAAGAATCTTTAGATATTTTGAATGAAATTCAAAGAAAAAAAATCCCTTCTGAATTACTTTCGAGTTATTTCTTTTCTTTAAAAGAAGGTTATTCTGAACTTAGTTATTATTCCTCTATTCAAAAGAATAAAGATATTTATTATCAATTGTATAATAAATATCAAGATTCTCTATCTAACATACTTCCAAAAAGTTCTGATGAAATTTTAAGACTAAAAGAAAAAGAGTTAAGAGATAATAGACAATTGGATGAAGCTTTAAAGGTAAACGAAATACGCATTAAGGGTAAAAAAAGTGGAACTCGATTATTTTCATTAATTACTTTTGAAAGGTCTTTATTATATGAATTGGCTAAAAATACAACTCAAGAAAAAAAATATTTAATACTCTCTGCCATTTCTGATATTGAAGCTTCAGTAAAAGATAACGCTTCCTTATCAAAGCTTGCAATGATATTCTATAAAGAGAATAAAATATACAAAGCACATAAGTATATTAATTTTTCTTTAGATGATGCTAAGTTTTTTAATTCGAAATTAAGATTCATTAATTTATCAAAAATATTAACTCTAATTACTGAAGCTTATGAAAAGCAAAGTGATCATCAGAAAAATAAACTTACCAATTCACTATATTTTATAAGTGCTCTAGCTGCTTTCTTGTTTTTTACTTTAATATTTATCTACAAACAAAATAAAAACCTATCTATTGCCAGAAAACAATTGAAAAATAATAATGCAGAACTAAAAAACTTAAATAGCCAACTAAATAATTCAAATAATGAATTAAAAGACTTGTATCAAAAGCTTTTAAAAGCTGATTTAGTTAAGGAAAAATATGTTGGTACTTTTTTAAACTTATATTCAGACTATATTAATAAGTTAGATTTGTATAGGAAGTTGGTAAAAAAACATATCAAACTAGACAGAATAGATGAATTATTAAAAATAACAGAGTCCAAACAAGTTATCGATACTGAAATTAAAATATTTCATAAAAACTTTGATGAATCCTTCTTGCATATTTATCCAAATTTTATTGAACAATTTAATACACTATTAAAAAAAGACAAACAGGTAACATTAAAAAAAGGGGAACTTTTAAATACTGAATTAAGAATTTACGCTCTAATTAGATTAGGCATAAATAATAGCGATCAAATTGCAACTATCTTAAGATATTCCGTAAGTACCATTTACAACTACAGAGTAAAACTAAAAAACAATTCTTTACATACTAGAGATAATTTTGAAGATGAAGTAAAAAAAATATCTTAGAATAAATAGTTTTATTTTATTTATTTAAACACTACTAAGATTTATAAACTTACTACTTTATTAAATCAACAATAATATATAACTACTTCAATTACATTTATTTAAATAAAAAATAAACTACAAAACACTACTTTTTATTATTTAATTTCTTTTTAAACTCACCTACTTATTTAATTTTACTCGAAAGTTAAAATACTCTAGAATAAAGTTAAATAAGCATAAACTATATGATAATTATAAAATTAATCATGAATACATTTAATGTAAATGAAAGTTTGAAGATTAGAAAATTAATACTTTCATTAGTAATTATAGTCATTTCAACTTTTGCATATTCACAAACAACGCTTCAAGGGAAAGTTACAGATAAGTCAAATGAATTACTCTTTGGAGTATCTGTAGTTCTCAAAGGTTCAATAAATGGGGTAACCACAGATTTTGACGGTGTCTTCAAATTTAAAAAAAGCATACCAAACAATGCTGTTTTAATATTTAGTTATTTAGGGATGAAAACTAAAGAGATAAATGTAAATGGAAGAACGTTTGTAGAGGTTATACTTGAAGAAGATGCTGAACAGCTCGATGAAATAGTTGTTGTTGGGTATGGTGCACAGGTAAAAAAAGATATTACTGGTAGTGTATCAACAGTTAAGGCAGAAACTTTAGAGTCTAGAGGAAATAGTCAATTGGGTGCTCTTTTACAAGGCCAAGCCAAAGGAGTAAAGGTTTTATCAAGTTCTGGTAAGCCTTCTCAAGGTTTTAGTGTAAGAATCAGAGGAACTAACTCCATAAACGCAGGTAGTGAACCTTTATATGTTGTTGATGGTGTGCCAACAACGGGTACAAGGTCTATCAACCCACAAGATATAGACGCAATAACTATTTTAAAAGATGCATCTTCCACTGCTATTTATGGAGCACAGGGTGCAAATGGAGTTGTATTAATTACTACTAAAAAAGGAAAGACATCTAAACCTTTGGTAACTTTTGACGCCTACACAGGATTTTCTCAAGTATGGAAAACCCTACCGGTTTTGAATGGTGAGCAATATAGAGATTTAATGACAGAAATGGGATTAAATACCAATTGGGAAAATTTTACTGCCATTACAGATTGGCAAAACAAGATTTTTCAAAATGGTTTATCTCAGAATTATCAATTGTCTGTTTCTGGTAAAAGCAAAAAAACAAACTACTACATATCTACAGGTTATACCGCTCAAATAGGAGCTGTTAGAAGTGCTGAGTTAGAAAGATTTAATTTTAAAATTAATTTAGATCAAGAAATTTATGATTGGTTAAAAGTAGGTTCAAGAATTGCTTATACCTCATACAGAGATGTGGATGTAAATGAAAATAATAATGTAAATACTGGAGGGGTTTTATTAGGCGCCTTAACTACACCTAGTATTATTGATATTTTTAACGATGATGGTTCTTATACCAGTAATCCTTTTCAAAATTGGGAAAACCCTTTAGCTTCAACAGATGGTTTACAAAGAGAATATAATAGTCAACGTTTTTTAGGAAATTTATATTTACAAGCACAGTTTTTAAAGAACTTCACATATAAAGTGAATTTAGGGGTAGATAATTTCAACGGTATTTATGATTCCTTTCTAGATCCTGTTAGAACGGGTTATGGTAGAGCAATAAAAGGACAATCAATAAACAATACAAATAGCAATAAGTTTTACATCATAGAAAATACCTTAAGCTACAAAAAAGATTTTTCTAAACATAAAATAGAAGGCTTAATAGGTGCTGTTACTCAAAAATTCTTATGGGAAAATAATTCAATAGAAACAAGAAATTTTGCTACTGAAAGTGTTACCACTCCAAATGGTGGTTCAGAAATATTTAATGCTTCTGCAACAAAATCTGAAAAAGCAAATGCTTCTTTTATCTCAAGAGTAAATTATGGTTTTAATGATAAATATTTATTAACTCTAAACTTAAGAATAGATGGTTCTAGTATTTTTGGACCTCAAAACAGGTGGGGGTATTTTCCTTCATTTTCTGCAGGATGGAGAATTTCTAATGAAAAATTCATGGAAAACATTTCATTTATAAATGATCTTAAAATAAGAGCTGGATGGGGTTTAGTGGGTAATGATCAAATTACGAATTATGCTTATTTAGGCAGAGTTGGTAGTGGAGCTAACTATCCTATTGGTGGCACTGCGCAACCAGGAACATTCCCTGCATCCATAGAAAACCTTAAATTAAAATGGGAAGAATCTGCTCAAACCAATATTGGAATAGACATTTCAATGTTAGCGAATACAATTAACCTAACAGTAGATGCTTACATTAAAAATACTAAAGACCTACTATTAAATGCTCCTTTACCAACATCATCGGGATTTAATAATGCTATTCAAAATATTGGTGAACTTCAAAATAAAGGTTTAGAATTTAGTATTAATACCGTAAATATTGATAAAGAAAATCTGAAATGGAAAACAAACTTCAATATTTCTTGGAACAAGAACAAAGTAATTAATTTAGTGGGTCAAGAATTATTTCAAGGAGGGATTGCTGGCGGAAGAGGAGAAGCTAGTTTGGTTAGAGAGGGAGAATCTTTAGGAGTCTTATATGGTTATATTTTTGGCGGTGTAGATCCACAAACTGGTAATGCATATTATGTTGATAAAAATGGAAATTCAACTTTTACTCCTACTTCAGAAGATAGAACAATTATTGGTGAAGCCAATCCAGATTTTATCTATGGGTTCTCTAATTCAATTTCATATAAAGGTATAAATCTATCAATTTTATTAGAAGGTTCACAAGGAAATGATATGCTAAATGCTACAAGAATTGAGCTAGAAGGTATGTCAGATCCTAAAAATCAATCGACTTCAGTTTTAAATAGATGGAGGCAACCAGGAGACATCACAAATATTCCTAGAGCAAGTTTTGGTAATACAGATAATTCTAGAATATCAACAAGATTTATAGAAGATGCTTCTTATATGAGAGTAAAAGCAATTACTCTTGGTTATGATTTACCTAAATCTATTATTAAGAAATTAAATATCAACTCAATTAGAATTTATGCTACTGGTGAAAATCTATTCACTTTTACAAATTATTCTGGATTGGATCCTGAAGTAAATGCTTTTGGAGGTAGCAATACTGTTAGAGGTATTGATTTTGGCACCTATCCACAAACAAGAAATATTCTTTTAGGTGCAAGTTTTAAATTTTAAGTTTTAAAAATTTCTGAATTATGAAAATATATAAATTAACTATACTCATATTATTTCAAATATTCTTTTTTTCATCTTGTGAAGACTATTTAGATTTAAGTCCAATTTCTGAGGAAACAAGCGGAAATGCTTATGAAACAAAAAATCAAATAGAAGCTGCATTAGTAGGTGCTTACGAATCTTTTCAGTCTTCTGAATATTATGTTTGGGATAATATCTTATTCCAAGACGTAAGGTCTGATAATAATTATGCAGGTGGTGATAATCCAGAAATTTTTCAGATAGATTTATTAGGAATAACACCCACGCATTCAAGATTATTTACACACTGGTCTAACATATATAATGCAATATCAAAAGCTAACTTAGTAATAGAAAGAGTAGATTTAATTTCTGACGCTACACTTACCGAAGAAAGAAAAAAACAAATTAAAGGGGAGGCTTTATTTCTTAGGGCCTACCATTATTTTACACTGGTAAAACTTTGGGGTGGTGTGCCACTAATCACTAAAACAATAGTATCTACAAATGCCGAAGATGTTAATATTGCTAGAGCATCTATTGATGAAGTTTATACTCAAATAATAGAAGATTTAGAAATAGCAGTTACGCTTTTACCAGACACCTATGGCAACGATGCAAGTATTAACAAAGCGCGTGCAACTTCAGGTGCTGCAAATGCATTAGGTGCTAAAGTAGAAATACAAAGACCTGCTCCAAATTACACTAAGGTTTTAAACTTTATTGATGCACTAGAAAATAGCGAAGCCAATTACCAGTTAATTGAATATCCAAAATTATTTGATAGTAATAATTACAATAATGCTGAATCTATAATAGAAATACAATACTTAGGTGGAAATGAAGGCAATTACGGACCTCAATTATTATTACCACCTTCAATTTCTGGAGATTCTTGGCGAAAATTTGTAACTCCCTCTGTTGATATTGTTAATACCTTTAATGATGAAGGAGATGATATTCGAAAAAATGCCTCAATATTATTTGAAAGCGTGAATTGGGTTGATGAATATTGGGGGAATATTTCAGGAACTTCAATTCCGTTTTCTTATAAATGGAAAAATGCCAATGGTTTTGCAAGTGCAGACCGTCAATATTTACTTCGCCTTGGAGATATTATATTGATAAAAGCTGAAGCATTAAATGAATCTAATCAACTGAGTCAAGCTGTAATTGAAGTCAATCGAATTAGAAACAGAGTTGCACTGCCAAACTTAACTCAAGCACAACAATCATCAAAAGATATTTTAAGGAATATAATTTTAAAAGAAAGAAGATTAGAACTATTCTTAGAAGGACATAGATGGGATGATTTAATTAGAAACAAACAATTAATGACTACCATGAATAATTTAGTAGAAATTGATTTAAGAACAGGTAACCCCATAAATTATAATATAACCGAAGCAAAAAAATTACTTCCAATACCTCAGCAAGAGATGGATAGAAATCCTGCATTAGTTCAAAACCCACTATAAAAGATTTAAAAATGAAACAATTCAGTAAAAATATAATCTTACTTCTAGTAACTTCCTTTTTTATAATTTCATGTGAGCAAGAAAGTAATTTAGAACCTGAAGGTTTATGGGAATTAAGTACTCCAGTTATTGAACTTCCAGAAAATAACCAAAGCTTTGTACTAGACCAAATAACGCCAAATGAAACTATTACTTTTAGCTGGTTAGCAGCAGAATCTTCGGTTGGATTTGGGGTTTCATATCAGGTTTCTATTCATGAAACAAGTGATACTAATTTCAGTAAACCTTTATATGAATTTAGTTCTGCAAGTAACGGTAAAGACCTTACTGCAATAATTTCATATCAAAAAATTGACGAAATATTATCTTATGCAGGCTATCCTGCCAATCAAGAATCAGAAATAATATGGAGTGTAAAGGCAAATAGTTTAAGTAAGTCAACTCGAGTATCTAGTATCATAAAAATTAAAAGATTTGAAAATGAAATTATACCAAATCAACTTTTCTTATCTGGGAGCGCAACTGAAGATAACGGGAATTTAGAAGATGCAATAAAACTTAAAAGATTAACTGATGCTAATGGTAATTTATCCAATATACACGAAGTTTACACGAGTTTAAAAGCTGGTGGAACCTTTGAATTTTATAGTGAAAATTCTGTACCCAGCTTACAATATGGTGGGAAAAATGCTGCAATAGAAAAAGCTGGTAATCCAATTACTGCAGAATTAGATGGCACTTATAGAATTAAAATTAATCTCGATAATAACACTTATGAATTACTAAAGATTGATTATTTTGGTATGGTCGGTAACCCAATCTCAGGAGGTTGGGGTGGTGATGAATCATTAAATTATATAGGCCAAGGTATTTGGCAAAACTCAGTTAATTTGGTAAATACTGGCGGTTTTGTATTTAGAGCAAATGGTGATTGGGCTTACTTAATAAAAAGAATTGTAGGTTCTGAAAATACAGTTATTCTTGAAAATGATGCAGCTTCACAAGGTGTGAGCTTTGAGGATATCCCTTCTAATGAAACAGGTAAATTTATAGTTACATTAAATCTCAACTCAAATGGATATTTCTACACTTTTGAAAGAGATAACACCATAATCAATCCAATTACAGCTCCAAATTCTTTATTCCTATTTGAAAATGGAAGTATGATTAAAGAGTTCTCAAAAGATGGTGATTCCTTTCAATTAGATGAATTTATACCAATGCAAGCCTCTACTTCCTATACTCTAAATTCTTTAGCAGATGGCTCAGGAGAAAGTTATTCCATTGCATCAAGTTTAGCAAATTCAAATACACCAAATGGTGATAAAGTTTCTGACGATGTACTTCTTTTAGAAAACTCAAATGCATCTTTTACCTTAAATAGTGATAGATCACTCAAATTATATTTTGATTTTAATGCTGCTAAACTAACTTGGACATATTATAATTTAAAACTATTTCATTGGAACGATTGGGATACTCGTGATGAATTAGTTATGACTTACGTGCACCCAAATACTTATAAAATTACAACGAATTTAATATCCAACTATGATATGAAATTCATTAGCCCTTGGGATTTAGATTTTGGTTCTGATACACCAAATAGTTTAAGTGGAAATCTAATTAATGGAGGTGGTTCAAATATCATTAATATTACTGAAGATGGCTCTTATGAGGTAACAATAGAATTAGAAAATAATTTCAATAGTGGCACCTATCTATTTGAAAAACAATAATTAAAGTTATAAAAAATGAAAATTATAAAAAAAACCGAAATAATGATAAAACTATTTACATTATTCATGGTTGTCGTGACCTTAGCGTCTTGTGAAGACGCAACACTTAAAACCTATCCTCCCCCAGAAATTGAGCAAGTTTCTGCGAGTTTTTATTTGACAACACCAGATAAATTAAATTTACTTACTAAGCAAGAAAGCAATATTTTTCCTATTAGAAATAATACTGATTTTACCATAAATGTTTCAGAAAATGAAACATATCAATCAATGGATGGCTTTGGTTTTACACTAACCGGGGGAAGTGCAATGCATATCAACGCTATGTCTTCATCAGCAAAAAATGAATTATTACAGGAGTTATTTTCTGTAGAAAACGGAATCGGTGTAAGTTATTTAAGAATAAGTATTGGTGCATCAGACTTAGATTCAAACGTTTTTTCATACAACGATTTACCTCCAGGGCAAACGGATACAAATCAAACAAACTTTTCAATATCTGCGGATAACTCCAATCTAATACCTGTTTTAAAAGATATTGTAGCAATCAATCCTAGTATAAAAATTTTAGCCACTCCTTGGTCCGCACCAAGTTGGATGAAAACAAACGGAAGTTCAATTGGTGGTAAATTACAAAATCAATATTATACTTCTTATGCTACTTATTTTGTTAAATATATAGAGGCAATGCAAAATGAAGGCATAGCTATTGAGGCTATAACCGTTCAAAATGAACCAGAAAACCCATATAATAATCCTAGTATGTTAATGGAAGCCAATGAACAAAAAGATTTTATTAGCAATCATTTAGGTCCATTATTTATTACAGAAGGAATAACCACTAAAATTATTCTTTTTGACCATAATTTAGACAATCCTAATTACCCTATTTCAATTTTAAATGATAATAACATAAAACAATATGTGTCTGGTTCTGCTTTTCATTTATATGCTGGTACAATAGACAATATGAGTTTTGTTAAAAATGCCCATCCTGATAAAGATGTTTATTTTACAGAACAATGGGTTCAAGCGCCTGGAGATTTCCCTGCGGATATTCGTTGGCATGTTCGCGAACTAATAATCGGTGCATCAAGAAATTGGAGTAAAACCATTTTAGAATGGAATCTTGCAGCCGACCCAGAAAATAAACCATTTACAAATGGTGGTTGTACAGAATGTTTAGGGGCATTAACTATTGATGGAAATAATGTAACAAAAAACTCAGCATTTTATATAATTGCACATGCATCAAAATACGTACCTCAAGGATCAATAAGAATTAAAAGTAACACATCTCTAGAGTTACCTAATGTCGCTTTTTTAACTCCTGAAGATAAAATTGTAGTTATTGTTTTAAATAACACAGATATTCAAAAATCCTTTAATATTAATGTCACTCAAGAACCAATTTCCATGACCCTATCAGCAGGCTCAGTGGCAACATTAGTCTGGTAAATTAAAAATATCTTTTATGAAAAAAACAACAATTTATATTGTGTGTATTGTATTTCTTACGTCTTGTTTTGGCAAAAAGAAAGAAGAATTAAAACCTGAAAAAGAAGAATTTAAAGCAAAAAATTTAACAATATACACCACAACAGAAAACACTAATTTAAAGATTTCTCTAACAGATAAAAAGGTGTTTACAGATATGAAACAGCCTTTAGAAACTGAAATTGCAATTTTAGTAAATCCAAAGAAACAATTTCAATCTTTTTTAGGAATTGGTGGTGCTATTACAGACGCCTCTGCAGAAGTTTTTGCAAAACTCCCTAAAAACAAACAAGAAGAATTATTGACTGCCTATTATGGAAATACTGGCAATAATTATAATATTATAAGAACGAGTATTCACAGTTGTGACTTTAGTTCAGGGAGTCATACTTATGTAGATGATAATGACCCTAAATTAAAAAGTTTTTCTATTCGTAGAGATTTAAGACATCGCATTCCAATGATTAAAAAAGCACAAAAAATTATTGGTGAAGATTTGATTTTTTACGCTAGCCCATGGAGTCCGCCCGCCTTTATGAAATCAAATAAAAATATGTTACAAGGTGGTAAACTTTTAAAAGAATACTACCAACCTTGGGCAGACTATTTTGTGAAATTCATTCAAGAATACGAAAAAGAAGGAATTCCTATTTGGGGAGTTACGATACAAAATGAACCGATGGCAAAACAACGTTGGGAATCATGCATATACACGGCAGAAGAAGAAAAAGATTTTCTAAAAAACTATTTAGGTCCAACTTTCGAAAAAGTAGGTTTCCAAGATAAAAATATTGTGGTTTGGGATCATAATAGAGATTTGATATCACATAGAGCCAACACCATTTTTGATGACCCAGAGGCCTCAAAATATGCTTGGGGAATTGGATTTCATTGGTATGAAACATGGACTGGCGGAGAACCTAAATATGACAATCTGAAAAATATAAAAGAATCTTATCCAGATAAGAATTTATTATTTACTGAAGGGTGTCAAGAGTCATTTGATGAAAATCATTATAACAGATGGTCTAACGCAGAGCGTTATGGAAGCTCAATGATTAACGATTTTAACAGTGGTACTGTTGGTTGGACAGATTGGAATATTCTGTTAGATCAAACTGGAGGGCCAAATCACGTAAACAATTTATGCTTTGCTCCTATTCATGCTGATTTAAGAACTAAGGAACTTATTTATACACCATCTTATTATTACATAGGTCACTTTTCCAAATTTATAAAACCTAACGCCAAAAGAATTAGTACTACTTGTACAAGAAGTACCTTAGAATCCACCAGTTTTCAAAACTTAGATGGTAAAATAACAACTGTTGTAATGAACAAAACTGACAGCGAAATCAACTATAAATTAATTGTAAATAATCGTGAAGTATCATTATCAATTGCTTCACATGCAATTCAAACACTAATATATTAATTATTTAAATTTAAATTCATGAAAAAAAATTACACAATCAAATTATTATTAATAGTATTATTTTTTAATACTCCTATATTTTCACAAGTAAACGTTACTATAAGAGTTGATATGTCCAACGAAACTATAAGTGAAAACGGTGTTCATCTGGCAGGCTCGCTTAATGGATGGTCCACAGACGCTAACGAATTGACACAAGAGAGCAATACCAACATATATTCAACAGTTGTTCAATTAAATCCTGGTTGGCAGGAATATAAATTTTTAAATGGAAATGCTTGGGGTACAGAAGAACAGGCAAGTTACCCTTGTGCACCTTCAAATGGAAATCGTTTTATTTACATAAATGATTCTGGAAATGATGTAATACTAGAAACTGTTCCCTTTAACGGTTGTAATCCAGAAGGTACTGGATTTTCAGTAACTCTTAATGTTGACATGTCCAATGAATCCAGCATTTCCGCAGATGGTATTTATATGGCTGGAGAATTTAATGGTTGGAGCCCAGATAACTTTAATCTATCCGACGTAAATGAAAACATTTATAGTACAACATTGAGGTTACCAACACCCGCCGATTACCCAATTACTTTTGAATATAAATTTTTAAATGGTCAAGGTTGGGGTAACGAAGAAACTCCTGATAGCAATTGTGGAACTGTTGCAAATAATAATAGAATTCAAACAATATTAAGTTCTGAACAAAATATTTACAATGTATTTAATGGCTGTAATTATACCCTAAATTCAAAAAATACTTTGATTGAAAATATTAAAGTTTTTTATGCAAAACGACAAGGAATTAAAATAACTACTCAAGAAATTTTCACTAAATTAACAGTAGAAGTTTTTGATATTTCTGGAAGACAAATTATAAAAACTAGTTTTAACAGTGCTCAAAACAATGAATATCTTATAAACGTAAACTCTCTTAATCAAGGAATTTATTTAGTTCGACTTAAAAGTGATGGCAATGAATCATCAAAAAAAATAATTATTAATTAAAATATTTAAAAACAATGGCAAGTGGTTTTTGTTTTAGCTTACTTTTATTGATTGTAAGCGCTCTAAAAGGGTAGATTATTTCAAAGGGACGTGTCAAATTTATTTTAATCGTCAAAATGAAGTGATGACCTCTATAATTTCTGGAGGTAACAGTGTTTCTGCTATAACTACAAACCATGCAGATACTAAGCAAGGTTTAGTCCCAATGATTCTGTATCATAAGATTTAAAATTATTACAGGTTCTAAGTCTGGTGCTTATGTAATAGAAATGAAGGCACAAATAGAATTGGAAACTACCGAAAAAACTCTTGTTTGACTGACTTAGGTAATTAAATGATATTAAATCCATACAAAGTATAATCATCGATTATATCCTCTTATCCTGTAAAAAGTTTTTAACCGGAAATCATCTATTAAACAGTGAGAGTTGAACAAATTGTTCAACTCTTCTCGCTTTATTTGATTTACCATATAAGGAAATACTACTACTAAAAAAATATTTAAATCTGACATCTATAATTCTTTTGGATAAAAAATTAGAGACTATAAATTCTTATAAAAAAAATCTCTAGAATCAAACTTTAACTTAATTTTTGTTTAACAAAACAAACACTATATTAAACAAATTGTATCTTTGTTAAGAACAGATAATACTTCTAAATGCAATTTTTTAATAAACAAGACATTAATAGCCTAAACAAAATTTATAGAATAAACTTAATAAATAGTTGTTCAGGTTTTAAATCAGCAAATCTGCTAGGTTCTATATCTTCTGAAGGAAAAACAAATGTTGCTGTTTTTAGTTCTGTGACTCATTTAGGATCAAATCCGCCAACACTAGGTTTTATTTTAAGACCCACTACTGTTCCAAGAAACACACATAGAAACTTAAAAGAAACTGGTTATTTTACAATTAATCATATTTGGGAAGATGTCATTGAAGATGCTCACCATACCTCGGCTAAATATCCTGATGATATATCTGAATTTGATATGACCATTTTAGAACCAGAATTTAAAGGAGATTTTAAAGCACCTTTTGTAAAAAATGCACCAGTACAAATGGCCATGAAATTTGTTGAAGAAGTTTATGTACCGTCTAACGATGTCATGTTAATTGTTGCTCAAATTCAGGAACTATATGTTAAAAATGAGCTATTACAAGAAGATGGTCTCATCAATTTATCAAAAGGAAATGTGGCCACAATCAATGGTTTAGATACGTATGCTATTCCTAAATTTAAGAAGCAACTTTCATATCAAAGACCTAAACCTATAAAATAAATGAAAATTCTAGTTACAGGAGCTACTGGTTACATTGGCAAGCGTTTAATACCTTTGTTATTAAATGATGGTCATAAAATTATATGTCCTGTAAGAGATAAAAAAAGAGCTGAAAATTACTTTAAAGAACAAAAAAATATTGAATTAATTGAAGCAGACTTTTTAAATGCAACTTCTTTAGAAGGTATTCCAAAAGATATAGATATTGCTTATTACTTGATACATTCTATGTCTAATTCCGCCAAAGAATTTCATATTTTAGAAGAAAAATGTGCTTTCAACTTTAAACGTTTTGCAGAAACTACCAATCTAAAACAAGTTATTTATTTAAGCGGTATTACAAACGATACAAAACTATCCAAACATCTATTATCTCGCAAAAATGTTGAACATACATTAAGTTCAACTAATTACGCTTTAACCACTTTTAAAGCAGGTATTATTGTTGGTTCAGGGAGTTCTTCTTTTGAAATTATTAGAGATTTGGTAGAAAAACTACCTGCTATGATTGCGCCCAAATGGCTAAATACAAAAACACAACCTTTATCTGTAAGAGATGTTTTATCATTTTTACACAACTCTTTAAATAAGCAAGAATTGTACAATACCTCTTATGATATTTTTGGCCCAAAAGTATTGACTTACAAAACAATGCTCTTACAATTTGCAGAGGTAAGAAAACTTAAAAGATGGATTTTAACAGTACCTGTAATGACCCCAAAACTGTCTTCTTATTGGTTATATTTTGTTACCTCAACATCTTATAAATTGGCAAGTTCTTTAGTAAATTCTATGGGTGTAGAAGTTATTGGTAATAAGAGCAACATCAATCAAATTTTAGGTGTTAACCCTATTACTTATAAAGAAGCAGTGCAATTAGCCTTTAAAAAGATTGAACAAAATAGTATCATTTCTAGTTGGAAAGATTCCTATGTAAGTAGTGGAAAATTAAAAAATTATGTGAATGAATTTATAAATGTTCCAAAGTATGGATGTTTTAAAGATTTTAAAAAGAGAAACATAAAAGACAAAACAAAAACCTTAGATAAAATTTGGGCAATTGGTGGAGAAACAGGCTGGTATTATGGAACTATTTTATGGAAAATTAGAGGGTTTATAGATCAATTTTTTGGAGGTGCCGGTTTGCGAAGAGGAAGAAGACATCCTACAGAATTAAATGCAGGCGATGCATTAGATTTTTGGAGAGTTATTTATTCAGATAAAGAAAAAGGTAAACTCCTACTCTACGCAGAAATGATTTTACCTGGTGAAGCTTGGTTAGAATTTAAAATTGAAAATGGTGTTTTAAATCAAACTGCAACGTTTAGACCTGTTGGATTAGCTGGTAGATTGTATTGGTATGCGGTTGTACCTTTTCACTGGTTTATTTTTAACGGAATGATAAATAAAATTGTAAAATGATAAACTTTTGAAAAAACAAAACCTACCAACCAAAATATGTCCTATTTGTGATAGGCCGTTTACATGGCGCAAAAAATGGGAAAAGAACTGGGAAAACGTAAAATATTGTAGTAAAAAATGCAGCAGCAACAGATAAAAAAAGCCTTAGTTTGGTTTCGTAATAATTTAAGAGTTAATGATAATATTTCTCTTAAAAAAGCAATTGATGAAAATCAACATACAATTGCTGTGTATTTTTTTGATCCTAAATATTTTGAAAAAGACAATTTTGGATTCAAGAAAACTGAAAAATTTAGAGCGCAGTTTTTAATTGAAACCATTACTAATTTAAAACAAAATCTCGCAAATTTAAATATTACACTTCTTACCTATTTTGACGCTCCAGAAAATAAAATTCCCGAATTATGTGATGATTTATCCGTAGATAAAATTTATACGCAAAAAGAATGGACGAGAGAAGAGGTCGAAACAAACTATTTTATCAAAAAATCTTTAAATGAAAATATTGATTTTACAGAAAATTATAATCAGTTTTTATATCACCCTGAAACAGTTTCTAATGATTTTCATAACATACCTAATATTTTTACGGCCTTTAGAAAAAAATTAGAAAAATATGTTACCATTTCAGAAGAAGTTAGTGTATTAAAGTTATCAGAAGACAATTTAGTTCAGAATCACACAGAAATTCCAACTTTACAAAAATTAGGCTTCGATGATTTTGATATTACCAACAAAACTGCATTCCCATTTAAAGGTGGAGAAACTGCTGCATTAGAAAGGATGAATTATTATTTTTTTGAAAGCAAAAAAGTTAGTTATTACAAGAAAACTAGAAATGGAATGGTGGGTAATGATTACTCTACAAAGTTTTCACCTTGGTTGGCTAATGGTAGTATTTCTGCCAAAACAATCTATTGGAATGTAAAAAATTATGAAGAGGAATTTGGTAAAAATCAATCTACCTATTGGGTTATTTTTGAATTAATTTGGAGAGACTATTTCAAATATATTTCCTTAAAATATGATGCTAAAATCTTTAAAATTGGTGGTATTTTAGATAGAGATTATGAATGGAAGGCTGATAAAAAAAACATCCAAAAATGGATTAATGGTGAAACTAAAGATGATTTTGTGAATGCCAATATGATTGAACTTAAAGAAACTGGCTGGATGAGTAATAGAGGAAGACAGAATGTAGCTTCCTATTTTGCAAAAGAACTTTTATTAGATTGGAGAATTGGAGCAGCATATTTTGAATCTGTTTTATTAGACTATGACGTTCACAGCAATTATGGAAATTGGATGTATGTTGCAGGAGTTGGAAATGATCCTAGAGACCGTAAATTTAATACACAACTGCAAGCAGAACGTTATGATAGCAATCATAAATTTAGAAAATTATGGTTAGAAAAAACTTTATTTTAGAATGAAAAAATTACGCTTAATTTTAGGAGATCAGCTAAACAGCCAGCACTCTTGGTTCCGAGAGACTGATAGTAATGTTATCTATTGCATATTTGAAATGCGACAAGAAACAGACTACGTAACCCATCATATTCAAAAAGTTACTGGCTTTTTCGCAGCCATGAGAAACTTTGCCAAAGAACTAAAAATAGCAAATCATGCTGTTATCTATTTTAATATAAATGATAAAAAAAACACACAAAGTTTAGTTGAAAATCTTACTATTTTAATTGAAGAAAATAACATTGAAAAATTTGAATATTTATCTCCGGATGAATATCGGCTTGATCAGCAAATAAAAATTTTTTGTAAAAATTTACCTATTGATTCTAGGGTCTTTTCAAGTGAACATTTTTATACAGAAAGAGAGGATTTAGAAACTTTTTTTAAAGGTAAAAAACAGTTTTTAATGGAGAATTTTTATCGCAATATGCGTAAAAAACATCAAATCCTAATGATTGACAAACAACCTGAAGGAGGTAAATGGAATTACGATGCCAGCAATAGAAAAAAGTGGAAAGGAGATACTCTAATTCCGCAAGAAATTAACTTTGACACAAACGTTGAAGATATTCTTTCTGATATAAAAAAAGCAAAAATAGAAACGATTGGAAAGATCAATTCTAAATATTTTGAATATCCTATTTCTAGAAAACAAGCAATTCAGCAATTAAATTATTTTTGTGAACATTTATTGGTACACTTTGGTGATTATCAAGATGCCATGCATACAGATAAAATCTACCTTTTTCATAGTCGAATTTCTTTCGCCATGAACACGAAAATAATTTCTCCTAAAGAAATAATTGATACCGTTCTTGAAACATACAGAAAGCAACAAGATGCTATTGACATTTCACAAGTTGAGGGTTTTATAAGACAAATTCTAGGTTGGAGAGAATATATGAGAGGGATGTATTGGATGTTAATGCCTGAATACAAGAAAGAAAACTTTCTAGATAATAAAAATAAATTACCCAAATTCTTTTGGACGGGAAAAACAAAAATGAACTGTCTTAAAAATGCAATCAATAATTCTTTAGAAAATGGGTATGCACATCATATTCAACGATTAATGATTACCGGAAATTTTGCCTTATTAACTCAAATACATCCAGATGAAATCGATGCTTGGTATTTAGGTATTTATGTAGATGCCATTGAATGGGTTCAACTGCCAAATACACGCGGAATGAGTCAGTTTGCAGATGGTGGAAAAATTGCAACGAAGCCCTATGTTTCAAGTGGAAGTTACATTAGTAAAATGAGTAATTATTGTGAAAGTTGTGTATATAAAAAAGCAAAGAAATTCGAAGACGATGCGTGTCCTTTTAACACACTTTATTGGAATTTTCTGGACGAAAAACAAGAGAAACTATCCTCTAATTTTAGAATGAAAATGATGTATAGTCTATTAAACAAAATGTCTTCCGAAGACCGAGCGAGGATAAAAGAGAAAGCAAATCATATTATAGAAAATTTAGATGAATATTAATAAAGAAGAAATACATATTGTTTGGTTTAAACGTGATTTACGTTTGCAAGATAATGAAGCAATTCAAAATGCTTTAAAAGCAAACAAACGTGTACTTTTCTTGTATGTTTTTGAAAATTCTTTAATCGAAGACCCACATTACGACACACGTCACTGGAACTTTATAAAAGAGTCTTTGGTAAATTTAAATGCTGACCTAAAAAAGTACAATACCAAAATTCTTTGCGTTCAAACAGAAGTTGTGAGTGCCTTCAATCAATTATTTGATAGCTATTTTATAAATACTGTTTTTTCTCATCAAGAAACTGGTTTATTAACAACCTATAATAGAGATAAAGAGTTTACCAGATACTGTAGAAACAACTCCATAAATTGGGTGGAAAACAATAATAATGGAATTTTAAGAGGTTTATTAAATAGAGAAGATTGGTTTGACAAGTGGGATGATTACATGTATGACTCTCTAATTACTAACCAATTTAATTCAAAGAATTTTATCTCTATTGAAGAAATTACTAAACTAGAAAAATATTTTCATATTGTAAATTTAGAAACGCCAAAACATAAATATTTTCAAAAAGGGGGCACAAAAACAGCTTGGAGATATGCCGATACTTTTTTTCAGAAACGCCATGAAAAATATATGTATAATATTTCAAAACCGAGTTTGGCAAGAGAAAGTTGCAGTAGATTATCGCCATATATTGCTTGGGGAAATGTTTCTATTCGACAAATATTTCAAGAGGCTCTAAAACACAAAACAGAAGCTAATAAAAGACATCTAGGAGCTTTTATCTCAAGATTGCGCTGGCAGGCACATTTTATACAGAAATTCGAAATGGAACATACCATGGAGAATGCTAGTATCAATAAAGGATATCAAAAATTAAAGAAAAGTATTTCTGTAAAATATCAAAAGGCTTGGGAAGAAGGAAAAACTGGATTTCCTTTAATTGATGCATGCATGCGTTGTTTGCAAGAAACCGGTTATTTAAATTTCAGAATGCGGGCCATGTTAGTTTCTTTTTTTACGCATATTTTATGGCAACCTTGGCAAGCCTCCTCTCAACATTTATCTAAATTATTTTTAGATTTTGAACCCGGAATTCACTTTCCTCAATTACAAATGAATGCGGGTGAAACTGGTATAAACATTCTTCGAATATACAATCCTGTAAAAAATAGTTTAGAACATGACGAAGATGGCAGTTTCATAAAAAAATGGGTCCCTGAACTGGCACATTTATCAATTCCTTTTTTACATGAGCCATACTTAATGACCCCCTTAGACGAACAATTTAACAATTTAGAACTTGGCATCGATTACCCAAAACCAATTGTAGATATTAAGATTGCGAGAAAAAAGGCAAGTGATACACTTTGGAACATGAAAAAAAATGCTAATGTGAAAAAAGAAAGTTTACGAATTCTAAAAAAACACACCCTTTCTAACAGAAATAGTTTGCTTAAAAACAATTAACAACCTCCCTTTAGTAAATTATAATATTATGTTAATTTTTGTTTAAGCATATCTAAATATGGTTAAACATTAATATATTTGATGTAGTTATGATTTACAATACAACATATCGAAATCAAGAAGCAAAAGAGATTTTTAATGATTTACTTGGCAAATCTTATTCTTTCTTACAAGCCATAAAAATGGGAGGCGTAGGCTCAAAAAGAATGATCATAGAGGAGGTCAGTCCAGGTTTTACAAAGTATATGAATGCTGTTTCTGACATAAACTATGGTAACATAGAGATACGTGAAAAAGGAATTATAATTCATATAACTAAAGGATTGAAAAACTTTAGCTGGGCAATTCCTTTTTACCAATTGCATACTTACAAAACTGCTGGTCTAAGCATACATGCTTGTGGAAATTTTGTTCGTTTTAAAAATAACAAATTATTGAAAGAAAACAAAAAGTTTATTGATAAAATAATAGAAATGAAGATAGAAAATACTTCAAACTATGAATTCTATAGTTCTACTAATTCAACTTTTTAATAACAAATATGGATAGCACAACAACTGATCGGATTATTGAAATGGCTTGGGAAGATAGAACTACTTTTGAAGCAATCGAATTCCAATTTGGATTGAAAGAGCAAGAAGTTATTAATTTAATGCGCAAAGAAATGAAACTTAAAAGTTTCAAAATGTGGAGAAAAAGAGTTCAAGGCAGAAACACAAAACATGAAAAATTAAGAACATTTGCAGAGGGAAGATTTAAATGTACAAGACAAAGATCAATATCAAATAACTCAATAGCGAAAAGATAACAACGTGCTTTGGTTTAAGGTTTGAGTGCTTAAACACAGCAAATAAAAAAGACAAAAAATGATTACACAAGTAGGATTAAAACAGACAGAAATATCAGAAAAATTAAATGGATACTCATTTGAAGAAGTGGGAGATGCTCATTTATTTACAGGTTTACATACTCCAATGAAAGCTGATGCTTTTAAGCTCTCTGATCATGAGAAAAAAGAAAGAATAGCTCTATTATTTGAAGAAATAATGGATGTGATGGGTTTGGATTTAACCGATGATTCTTTAAAAGGAACTCCTAAAAGGGTTGCCAAGATGTATATTGATGAAATATTTTCTGGTTTAAATCCAGCTAACAAACCAAAAGTTGCATTGTTTGATAATAAATATCAATACAATCAAATGTTAGTTGAAAAGAATATTACTTTCTATTCTAATTGTGAACATCATTTTGTACCTATAATAGGTAAAGCTCATGTTGCTTACATTTCTTCAGGAAAAGTTATTGGTTTATCAAAAATAAATAGAATCGTACAATATTATGCGAAAAGGCCCCAAGTACAAGAAAGATTAACAAATCAAATTGCAACAGAATTAAAAACTATTTTAAAAACAGATGACGTGGCGGTAATTATAGATGCCAAGCATCTATGCGTCTCTTCAAGAGGCGTAGAGGACGATTCATCTTCTACGACAACTTCCTATTTTGGAGGTAAATTTGAAAATCAATCAAAAATAGTAGAATTGCAAAACACTTTAAATTATTAATTTATGGATTTAATACACAAAGCATTAGAATTTGAAACAAGGAAAATGAGATTTCCAACAACTAGTGATCGCATCATGGCCGCTAGAGAAGCTAAATCTTTAATCTTAAGTCTAAATGAAATATATAAAGAAAATAAAGATTCAAAGATTATGGATATTATGAAACGTTTAACCACAATTAAGCAAAGAATTGAAAAACGTTTAAAAGGTAAACCGTTAACTGCATAATAAGTTCAGATTTTTCTTGCTTTTCTAACTTTTATATTTATATTCGAAAAAATATAGAATAAAACAGAGAAACAAGTAATGGATGTATTAGAAAGAGCTTTAGAATTTGAGAATAGAAAATTTTCATTTAAAACTACAAGCGATAGAATATTGGCCTCAAGAGAGGTAAAAGCTTTAATACTAGAGCTTAATGAAGTATACAAATTAGAGAAAGATCCAGAGATAATGGATCAAATGAAGCGCTTAACAGCTGTTAAACAAAAAATTGAAAAGCGCTTGAAAGGAAGACGTTAAAAAGTATGAAAAAAATTTTAGTTATCGGAGGAAGCAAAGGAATTGGAAATGCAATTATCAAATCTTTAGTTGATGAAAATTTAGTAATAAATATAAGTAGATCAGCTCCTTTGCTTTCCCATACTAACCTTACTCACTTTTCTTGTGATATCCTTTCGGATGATCTGCCGGAAATTGAGGCTATAGATTCTCTAATCTATTGCCCTGGAAGTATAAATTTAAAACCAATTTCACGCCTAAAATTAGAAGATTTTAGAAACGATTTTGAAATTAATGTCATTGGTGCAGTAAAGGCTATACAATATTATTTACCCTTATTGAAGAATGGAAGTAAGCCTTCTATTTTACTATTTAGCACGGTTGCTGCAAAACTAGGAATGCCTTTTCATGCAAGTGTAGCTGCTGCGAAATCAGCAGTAGAAGGTTTAACAAAGTCTTTAGGCGCAGAATTGGCTCCTTTAATTCGTGTAAATGCAATTGCACCAACTGTGACGGATACAGAATTAGCCTCTAAACTATTGCGTAATGAACGAATGATAGAAAACATTACAGAACGTCACCCTTTAAAAAAATATTTAGATCCAAAAGAAGTTGCTGACTTAGCTGCTTTTTTAATCTCTGAAAAAGCAAGTTCGATTTCAGGTCAGATTTTTGAATTAGACTGCGGAATTGTTAGTTTTAAAATTTAATTAAACCTCATCAAAATGAATTTTTATGATATAGAGATGAAAAGTCTCCAGAATAAACCTATACTTTTATCAGATTTTGAAGGAAAATTTATCCTTTTTGTAAATGTAGCCTCTAAATGTGGTTTTACCCCTCAATACAAAGGTTTAGAGGAATTACAAAATACCTATAAAGACAATTTAGTTGTTATAGGAGTTCCTTGCAATCAGTTTGGAAGTCAAGAACCAGGATCGTCATCAGAAATAAAAGAATTCTGTGAAGTCAATTACGGAGTTTCTTTTTTAATTACTGAAAAAATTGAGGTAAAGGGCACCAACCAACATCCTTTATATCAATGGCTAACATCAAAAAAATTGAATTCTAAAAAAAGTTCTTCTGTAAAATGGAACTTTCAAAAATATTTAGTTTCTCCAGATGGACAACTGATTGATTATTATTTTTCAATCACAAAGCCTTTAAATTCAAAAATTACAAAACACTTAAATTCATAAATTTTATGTTTGGTTTATTTAAAAAGAAAAGTGAATTAGAAAAATTACAAGAATCTTACAAAAAGATAATGGAAGAAGCGTATAAATTACAATCCATTAATAGAACGGATAGCGACAAAAAGTATTTAGAAGCAGACAATGTTCTAAAAAAGATAGAACAAATTCAATCAAAAAAATGAAACAAGTTAAATTAACCTTTCTCTTTTTAATACTTAATTTTGGAGGGTTAGCCATTGGCAGCTGGTTAATGAATAACGGCCCAATGACAGATTGGTACACGAACTTAAATCAAGCTAGCTGGACACCTCCAGGTTGGGTTTTTGGAGTTGCATGGACCTCTATAATGATCTGTTTTTCCCTTTATCTAGGAAAACTTTTTACAAAAGATTACCGCTCAAAATTGATATTCGTATTTCTCGTGCAGTTTATTTTAAACGTTAGTTGGAACTACACTTTCTTTAATCAGCGACTCGTATTATTTGGTTTGATAACAATTGTGTTGTTAACATCACTGATATTTTATTATTTCTTTAAATTGAGTAAGAATACCAGCTACTATAAATTTTTATTGCTACCCTATATGATTTGGCTGTGCATTGCAACTTCATTAAACCTTTATATTCTAATTCATAATTAAGATGAAAATCTACACACTTCATAAAAAACAAAAACTACCAATTTCTTTAGACGAAGCTTGGAATTTTTTATCAAATCCAAAAAACTTAAAAATAATCACCCCAGATTATATGAGTTTTAACATTATTTCTAAGATAAACAAACCTTTATATACAGGACAAATTATTCAATATATAGTAACACCTCTTTTGGGGATTAAAACAAAATGGGTTTCTGAAATTACACACGTAGAAAATAAGAAGTATTTTGTAGATGAACAAATGTATGGACCATATGCACTATGGCATCATAAGCATTTTATTAATGAAATCGATGGCGGTGTAGAAATGGAAGATATAATTGACTACAAAGTGCCTTTAGGAATTTTAGGACAAATGTTACATCCCATATTGGTAAAACCAAAATTAGAAGAAATTTTTGCTTACAGACAAACAAAATTGATTGAACTTTTTGGTGAATACAAATAAAGACTGAAACGGATTAAAATGTATTAAGAGTTAAAAACTATTATTTTTCATTAATTCTTACATTTAAAATTTTACACCTTTTTTACATTTATGAAATTATCAATACATATTTTTTGGTTTAGAAGAGACTTACGTTTAGATGATAATTGTGGGTTACTACATGCTTTAAAATCGGATAAAAAAGTCTTACCTCTTTTTATTTTTGATGAAGAAATTCTCAATAAACTTCCAAAAGATGATGCTCGTGTTTCGTTTATTCATCAACAATTAGAACACATCAACAATCAACTTACAGCAATAGGCAGTTCGTTAGCTATATATCACGGAAAACCCATAGAAGTTTATAATTCTTTATTAGAAAAATATAACATTGACACCGTTTTCACCAATCATGATTATGAACCTTATGCCAATAAAAGAGATTTAGAAATAAAAGATTTTCTAGCATCTGAAAACATACAATTTAAAACGTATAAAGATCAAGTAATTTTTGAAAGGAATGAAATTGTAAAAAAAGACGGAACACCTTATAAAGTATATACTCCCTATTCGAAAAAATGGCTAGAAGCTTTTCATTTTAAAGGGATTCAGTTTTTCCCGTCGGAAGAAAATTTAGAAAATTTTATCCAAAATAAAAATCATCCGTTTTTAACGTTAGAAGAAGTTGGTTTTACAGAATCTGCTATAAAAGTTGAATCATTTAAAGTTTCAACCAAACTTATTGATGCGTACGAAGAAACAAGAAACTACCCTGCAAAAAACAGTACATCAAGATTAGGAACTCATTTGCGCTTTGGAACTGTAAGTGTGCGTAAAATGGTTGATAAGGGATCGAAAAGCAACAACATCACTTTTTTAAAAGAATTAATTTGGCGTGAATTTTTCATGCAAATCTTATGGCATTTTCCGCAGACTAATAAAGATAGTTTTAAGCCTAAATATGATAGGATTTTATGGATAAATAATGAAAAGAATTTTGATGCTTGGTGTAAAGGAGAAACTGGTTATCCTTTGGTTGATGCAGGCATGAGGGAACTTAATAAAACTGGCTTTATGCACAATAGAGTTAGAATGTTAGTAGGTAGTTTCCTTTGCAAACATTTACTCATCGATTGGAGATGGGGTGAAGCTTATTTCGCCGAAAAATTACATGACTATGAACAATCTAGTAATATTGGAAACTGGCAATGGGTTGCAGGTTGCGGTGTTGACGCAGCTCCTTATTTTAGAATATTTAACCCTACAACACAAATACAAAAGTTTGATAAAAATTTAGAATATATTAAAAAATGGGCTCCTGATTTCCAAGAACTCACCTACCCTACCCCAATAGTCGAACATAAATTTGCAAGAGAACGTTGTCTAAAAACCTATAAAGAAGCGTTGCAATAGTTTTGTCATTTGAATATATTAATAAGATGTACCAGTGTGTTTTTAATTAATAATTAATATGTTCTTTGTATGAAAACAGTAGTCAGATAAAATATATTATAAGCAAAATATTATTTCAATTTGCACCTTCAATTGTTAAGCCTTTTTTTTATCAAAAAAAAATCAATTTTATCTTGTAATATATCAATTTTTGCTCTTTATTTGCCCTCTCAAATTTAAACGCCGATGTAGCTCAGCTGGCTAGAGCAGCTGATTTGTAATCAGCAGGTCGTGGGTTCGAGTCCCTCCATCGGCTCAAATTTTAAAAGTCTCAAAAAAATATTTTTTGAGACTTTCTTTTTAAATAAACATCCCTAAAATTCTACTACTTTCAGATTAGAAAATCTAACTAAATTTCTTTATCTTGCAGGGTGTAGAAAATTTTAAACCAAAAATTTTTTAATCAAATTTTCTTGTCACTTCGAATACATAAATTTTAAAAATACATGGCCAAAAAGATAATAAAAGATCTTTTACAAGATGCTCTAGACGTTTCTATTCAGCAAGTATCTGGGCAAGATGCAACATTTTTATATGCAGAATCTCCATCAAGCCCAATGCATGTTGCAACTTTAACAATAGTAGAAGGATCTATTGAGTTTAATGATTTTAAAGAAATAGTGGCTTCCAAGCTTCATTTAATTCCAAAGTTCAGAAAGAGGCTTTTAAATGTTCCATTAAATTTAGACTACCCTTATTGGGTAGATGACCCAAATTTTGATATTGATTTACATATCAATAGATTAAAACTTCCTGACCCATCAAACTGGAAGACATTAAGAGAAATGACTTCCGCTATTTTTAGCAGCCCCTTAGACTTAAGAAGGCCCTTATGGTCAATTAGTTTTATTGAAGGCTTAGATGAAGTTTCACAAGTCCCTAAAGGTTCTATTGCTATTGTCTCTAAAATTCATCACGTGATGATTGATGGAAGCTCTGGCGTTGGAATTATGGGAATTTTATTTGATAAAAACAAGGAAGATAAAAACAAAAAACCTGCTCCAACAAGACCATATGAGCCAGAACCTCTGCCTGACGGAATTAGTTTATTACTAAAAAGTTCTTACGGCTTTTTTAAAAATCCTTTAAAAGTTCCTAAATTAATTGGTGAAACTGCATTTTCTTTACTCAAAGGAAAAATGAAGAGTCAATTGAATAGTAAAAAGTCAATTCATAAAAATTCTTTTTCTACTCCTAAAACCATTTTTAATGAATCTGTATCTCCAAGAAGAACTTGGGGAACTGCAATTTTAGCTTTTGATAGAATAAATACGCTGCGTAAAATCATGGACGTTAGTGTTAACGATTTAATTTTAGCTATTTGTGCAGGTGGAATCAGAAAATATTTAGAAGAAAAAGAAAAATTACCAGTTCAACCTTTGGTTGCAAATGTCCCAATTTCTATTCGTGTAAAAGGAGATAAACAAAAAATGGACAATCAGATTTCTAATATGTTAGTTAAAATTGCTACGCACATTAAAGATCCTATTAAACGTTTAGAATATATTCAGGAGCAAACTAACATGGGTAAATCTAGACATAAAGCTGTTGGTGCAAAAGCCCTTTCTAAAATGGCAGATGCAGTTCCTTTTGGATTAGCAAATTTAGCTGCAGGTTTGTACACGAGATACAATATTAAAGAATTTCACAGACCACCCTTTAATGTTACCATTACGAATGTTCCTGGACCACAAAACCCTTTGTATTTAAAAGGTCATAAAATTGTTGGTATTTTTGGATTAACTCCGGTTTTAGATGGGTTTGGATTGATTATTGCCGCATTTAGTTACAATGGTATCGTTTCTATTACAACGACTTCTGATGCTAAAACAATGCCAGACGCGGATAAGTTTTCTAGATATATCAGAGAATCTGCAAATGAATTAGAAAAAATCATTTTAACAAAAGGAAAACAAAAAACCACTACAAAGATTGAAAAGAAAAAAAGTATGGCTTTCTTTTCGGCTTTTAAAAAATTTTTAAATGAGCATGAAAAATTAAGAGAACAAGCCATCGGCCAATATGATTTTCAGCTAGATTTAAATAAAAACGAAGCTAATTATCAACTTGAAGTCCTAAAAGATGCTGTTGCCATAAGAAAGAAAAAAACAGTGAAACCTTTAGTAAAAATAGAAATAGAGGATACTACTTTATTTAATCTTTATAAAAAGAAGTTATTATTAGAAGAAGTTTTAATTCAAGAAAGAATAAAACTATCTGGAACTAAAAAGAACACAGAAAAGTTAACACAATTACTGTCTAAATTTTTAGAAAATTAATTGATGAGTTTTACGACAAACACATATAAAACTATTGACGATGTGACCATTTTTTATTACAAGTGGCCTTCCAACAAAGACATTGCTTTAAAAGGAATTATACAAATTTCACATGGAGTTGGCGAACATGCAGGCAGATACCAACCCATAGCAAAAACATTTCAAGATGCAGGTTATGAAGTCTATGCTAATGATCATAGAGCTCATGGTAAATCAGCAAAAAATGATGACTTTTTAGGTTTTTATGATGGTGATGATTATTTTTCTGATGCATTAAATGACATGCGCCAACTTACAGAAATCATCAAAAAAGAACATCCAAATAAAAAAATAATTTTGTTTGGACATAGCATGGGCTCCTTACTAAGCAGAGAATATGCTGCAAAATACGGTAATGATTTAGAGGCTTTAATTTTATCAGGAACTGCTAGCTTTATGAAAAGACTGGGCAATTTTGGGCTTTTAAGCGCAAAATTTTTAGGAAAAATAAACGGAAAACATAGAAGTAATGAATTGCTTAAAAATTTATTTTTCACACAATTCAATAAAAAATTTAAACCTAACAGAACAAAAGTAGATTGGATTAGTCGGGATGAAAAACAAGTTGATCTGTTTCAAGAAGATCCTTTAAGGATTGAGGATTTTTCTTTGAGTATCTTTTTAGATATTTTAAAAGGAAGTAAGAAAGTTAACAGCGCGACAACTTTTGTTAATACCCCAAAAAATTTATCTATTTTTATTTTTTCTGGTGATCAAGATCCTGTCGGAGAAATGGGAAAAGGAGTATCAAAAGTTGCTGCTAAATATAGAAGGGCAGCTATCCAAGATCTGACTTTAAAATTATATAAAGGAGGCAGGCACGAAATGCTAAATGAACTTAATAAAATAGAAGTTGAAAAAGATCTTTTAAACTGGCTGCAACAAACGATTCAAGCTTAAGATAAATGGAAAAAAATAAGACGTTATATAAAACTTTTACTGAATTAGCTCTCAAAGTTGTGCTAACAAAAGGTATGGATTTGTTAGAAGCAAAAAAAGTAGTCATTCAAAAGTTTGAAAATCATCCTTTTGAAAAAATGATTATTGGACTTATCGACGACAAAGAGCTAAATGTAAAAGAGGTTAATACTTTACTATACGATTGCATTTCTGTTTGTGAAGATTTTGGGCCAGATAGAGATTATGTAACCTTAGAGATCGTTCTTAAAAGGATTGATGATATTGTTCCTTTGGAAAATGGAACGAATGAAGTATCACAAAAAGTACTAAAAAAGTTTGTGGATTTTGTAGAAGTTATCAATCGGAGGATAGATGCTCCTCCCCTTTTCAATATGGTTCTAGAAGGAAGATGTATTATAGAATGGGTTACAATATTTGGTATTTACCCAATAATACCGAAACATAAAGAAAGTAAAAACAAACCTGTATTATTAATGCCTCCTTATCTAGGAAATGATTTATCTACAACATTTGTAAGAAATTATTTAAAATCAGTAGGATTTATAACATATAAATGGGATTTAGGTGTCAATACAATCAATTCAAAATCTTTACCAAAACTGATTGAAAAATTAGATGATATTTATGAGCGACACCAAGAAAAAGTTAGTCTAGTTGGCTGGAGTGGTGGTGGTATTTTTGCAAAAATAATAGCGAATAGATACCCAGAAAAAGTGGAGCAACTAGTTACAATTGGCTCCCCTGTTTGGGGTGTTAAAAACATGAAAACACCCCTCGTAAAAATTTTAGAATTTTTACGAGGCAGACATCTGAAAGAAAGGAATGCCAAATTTTTAAAAGAACTCGAATTAATTCCTGAGGTTCCTATCACTTGTATTTACACTAAAACGGACGGATTATTGCCATGGAAACATTGTATGGAAGCAGAAACACTAAGACATGATATTAATAATATAGAGGTCTTTGGAAGTCATTGTGGAATGGGAGCAAATGCTTCTGTTTTATTGACTGTTGCCAACGCACTAAATGCTACCATTACTGGAAAAAAACCTAAAGGATTTTTACCAAAAATAGAATCTTTATTTTTTCCAGAATTTTGGGAACAAAAAGGATTATCAAAATTTAAAAACCTCTTTGTTAATTGATGATTATGGAGCATAGTATACAAAACATTATCAATCATTCTAAATTTCAAGAAAAACTTAAACAAATTGCTGAAGAGCAAAAGTTAGAGTTTTCTGAAGTTCAAAAAGAAGCATCAGATTGTATTGCTGAGTTGTTTTCACAACAACACCCAATAGCAAAAATGCTTTCTGTAAAAGGATTCCAATTTATGCTATCCAAAGCATATAATAATAAGATAGATATTGATCCTAAAGAAATAAAAAAACTCATGAAATTAATGCGACAAAACTCTGTTGCATTTATTTTAACACATAAGACATATTTAGACACCGTTGTTTTAATAACCACCTTAGCTCGTTTTGGAATGCCTATTCCATATACTTTTGGCGGCATTAATTTAGCCGTTCCTGGTTTTAAACAACTCGGGAAAAATTCGGGTTTAATTTTTATCAGAAGAAGTTTTAAAGACAACCCAATCTACAAAGCAGCTTTAAGACATTATATTTCTTGTATGATTGAAAACGGCGATCACTTAACCTGGAATATAGAAGGGACGCGCTCTAGAACTGGTAAAATAGTGTATCCACAAATGGGGATTTTAAAATACATCATGGAAGGTGAGCAAGCAAGTACAAGAAATATAAAGTATGTGCCAGTTTCTATTGTATACGATCTGATTCCCGATGTAAAAGAAATGACGGAAGAAGGGAAAGGAAAAACAAAAAACTCCGAAGATATTGGCACCTTTATCAACTATTTCAGAAAGCTAGGCAATGAATACGGAAAAGCAGCAATTAGATTTGGTGAACCTGTTGATGCCGATGCTCATCACAATGCCATAATTCCAGATATTGAAGAAGACAGTTATTCAGATAAAAATACGTTGCCACGTTTTGCTTTTGAGTTGATTCATAAAGCAAATATGATCACTCCAGTAACGACAGTTTCTCTAGTATGTAATGTACTGTTAAACAATTTTTCGCTTACAAAACAAGAAATAGAATTCAATGTTATTAGATTGATGAATTATCTTGAACAACGAAAGAAAGATGTGTTAATTGAACGTGGAAAAAGCATAGGTGCCTCCGTCCAAAAAGCACTAAATTTATTACAAAGTTCTGGTATTATTCAGAAAAATAAGGCCGGTTATAAAACACAATATAGTTTATCTTCGACTGAATTTTTACCAGCAACCTATTATGCAAATATGGCTGCTGCCCATTTATATCACAGAGCATTTATAGAAATGGCTTTGGTTAAAATAAAGGACGAAAAAACGACTGATAGAGTTATCTCTTTTTGGAAAGAAATAATGCGTCTTCGAAACCTTTTCAAGTTTGAATTTTTCTATACAAACAAACCAAAATTTAGCAGTGAAATTGAGGCTGAATTAACTTTATTTGATCAAAACTGGAGAGCAATCCTTAGCGATCCAAATGGAGATATAGAAAATTTATTAGCAAAGCAAGAAATGTTTGTTTCTAAAGGGTTATTGCTTATTTATCTAGAAGCCAACAAAGTCGTATGCCATACATTGAATACTTGGGATTTAGATGATGAATTTTCTGATACTGAATTTATCGAATTATGTCTTTTTAAAGGGAAAGAATTACATTGGGAAAATAGAATTAGTAGATTAGAAAGTATCTCTAAACCTTTTTTGATAAGCGCATTAAGACTCGCAAAAAATAGCAAACTTACGCCCTTTAATAAAAAAATAAATTTCAAAGAATTAGATATTTGGATGAATCTATTAGAGAATCTTACAGATCGCTTACATTTTTTACAAAAAATAGAAATTGTAAACACAAAGAAGTCTATCAATACAGAAACTGAAGAAAGAAAAGTTGTTCCCGGAGCAGATTTAGCTAGTGTTCCAGAAAGGATTATTGAAGATGAAGAAGGAAAACACATAGCTGCTTTCTTTGATTTAGACAGAACTTTGATCAATGATTTTTCTGCTAAACAATTTTTAAAATCACGCTTGCTAAGCGGAAAATCTACTGCAAAAGAATTGCTTTCGCAATTTGCAACAATTTTGGTGTATGCCGCAGGAAATAGAGACTTTGAAACACTCACAAAAATTTCTGCTTTAGGCGTAAAAGGTATCAAAGAGAAACAATTTATTGATTTAGGTGAAGAAGTTTATCACGATCATTTAGCAAATACAATTTATCCAGAAGCAAAAACTTTAATTGCTTCACACCTAGAAAAAGGGCATCAAGTTGTTATTATTTCTGCCGCCACGAGCTATCAAGTAACTCCTGTGGCGAATGAATTGGGTATTAAAGATATTTTTTGCACAAAAATGGAAGTCAAAAAAGGGAAATTTACCGGAGTAATTTCAGAAATGTGCTGGTCTGAAGGAAAAGCCAGAGCTGGAAGAACATTTGCAAAAACAAATAATATTGATTTGTCAAAAAGTTTTTTCTACACAGATAGTATCGATGATTATCCCCTTTTAGAAATTGTTGGAAAACCAATAGCAACGAATCCTGATCATAAATTATCGCAATTAGCATTTGAAAACGATTGGAAAATTCTTCGTTTTAAAGAAAACAAAAGAATCCCTTTTGTGAACGGATTAAGAACTGGATTAGCAGCAGCGAGTATTTATCCATCTGCCTTAAAAGGCTTGGTTTCAGGATCGCTTTCCATGTCTAGACGAGAAGGCGCAAATACAACGATAGCAAGTATTGGTGATCTAGGGACTAAGTTAGCTGGTTTAGATATTGTAATACGCGGACAACATAATTTAGAAGACCATAGACCGGCAGTTTTCTGCTTTAATCATCAAAGTTCAGCCGATTTTTTCATCCTATTAAAAATATTGAGAAAAGACATTGCAGGTGTTGCTAAAAAAGAATTAGAGTATACCCCTTTGGGACCTGTTTTTAAAGCTATGGGTGCAATTTTTATTGATCGTTCTGATAAAAAAAAGGCAATTGCCGCAATGAAACCTGCCGTAGAAGCTCTAAAAACCGGAACATCTATAGCTATTGCCCCCGAAGGTACTAGAAGCGGAAGTAAAAAATTAGGTAAATTTAAAAAAGGAGCATTTCATTTAGCCATGAATGCAGGAGTTCCAATTGTGCCCATTGTAATAAAAAATGCATTTATGGCGATGCCAAAAGGAACCAAAATGTTTAAACCAACTCATATTGAAGTGGTTGTTCTTGATCCTGTTGACACTTCTGAATGGAAACCAAAACATATAGATATATACGTAAACGATGTAAGAGATTTGTATTTAAAAGAATTGGAAAATTAACTACCAAAATAAGATTTTATGAAACTAAAAGTTGGATTATTAGGCGGTGGTTCTTGGGGAACTACTGTTGCTTCTTTAACCGCAAAAAACAGCTCAACTATTATTTGGGCTAGAAACTCAAAAACTGTGGAAGAAATCAACGAATATCATACAAACGAAAAGTATTTACCAAATGCTAAACTAACAACCTCTTTAAAAGCATCAAATTCGATAAAAGAAACTGTGGAGGAAGCTGATGTGATTGTTATGGGGGTTCCAGCACAAAGTTTTAGAAAAGTACTAGAAGAAGCAAAACCTCACATTCGACCCTGGATTCCAATTATAAACTTAGCAAAAGGATTAGAAATTAGTACAAAAATGAGGATGACCGAAATCATTCAAGAGTTAATGCCTGGTCATCCTGCAGGCGTCTTAACCGGCCCAAATCTGGCAAGAGAAATACATTTCGGAAATGCCGCCGCCGCCGTAATTGCTATGGTTGATAATACAATTGCCTCAAGATTACAATCTGTTTTTAGTTCTGGTTTATTTCGTGTTTATACAAATTCTGATGTTATTGGGTGCGAACTAGGTGGAGCCTTAAAGAATATTATTGCGATTGCCTCAGGAATGGGAGATGGGGCAAATGCCGGGGATAATACACGTGCTGCAATTATTACAAGGGGGTTATCAGAATTAACAAGATTGGGAACTGCTATGGGAGGCAAAGAAAGAACCTTTGCTGGTTTAGCTGGCATGGGAGATTTAGTGGCGACTTGTTCTAGTGCAAAAAGCAGAAACCATCATGTTGGATTTCAATTAGGAAGAGGCAAGAACCTAGAGGAAATTATTAATGAAATGAGTGAAGTTGCAGAAGGCGTTAAAACAGCCAAAATTATAATGGAACTGGCTAAAGAATACAATGTTGATATGCCCATATCTAAAGAAATATACAAAGTCCTATATGAAGGAAATACTGTAAATGAAGCTTTTAGAGGCTTACTGAAATATGAAATAGGCTCAGAAAAAGAACCTGGATAAAATTAAAAAAAATGACAAAAAAACAAGAACAAACAGCTTCTTTTTTGGTGCGTTTTCAACAACGAATTTTTGAAGAAAATGGTGAATCTGAAGTACAATGGCGTGGAAAAATTTCACATGTTCAAGATGGTGAGGAACAACGCTTTTCTGATTTTAATGATGCCCTTTCTTTTATGCAACAAAAATTAGGCGAACTAACTGAAGAAGCTACTAAACATGAAAGCTCTGAAGAGCAAGAAAGTATCATTCATAAAAGTCTCTCTATGTGGAAAACTATTAAGGATGTTGGACCGAAAGTAATTAGAAATACTTTAAAAGATCCTAAAAAACAGTTTACACATCTGCAAGATGAAATTCAAGATAAAATAATTACCATCGGTGAAGAAATTTCAGAAAAAGTACATATTGATCAATGGAGAAACGCTTCTAGATCTGATTTCAACAAAATACAAAGCCAAATAGCCGCTTTATCTGCAGAAATTCAAAAGCTTTCAACAAAATTTGATACTATAAAGAAAAAATAGTAACGCGATGTCAGAATTTCTTCCAAAACTATTAGCCTTACAAAATTTTCAAGCAAATGCTCAAATTCGCATTGAAACATTAGGTAATTTTTGTGTTTGGAGAAATCACGAAAAAATAGACTCTAAAGAATGGGGAAGAGATAAAACCATTCAATTATTACAGTATTTAATTTCTAATCGCCAACGGAATGCCCTTCATAAAGAAAAAATCATTGATGGTTTATGGGAAGAATGGAATGACCGTGATTTTAAAGTAGCACTGCATGGAATTAATAAAGTTTTAGAACCAGAAAGAGCTTCTAGAATGGAAGCTATCTATATTATACGACAAGGAGTTAGTTATCAGATTGATCTGGAAAAAGTCTGGATCGATGTTGAAGCTTTAGAAAAGTATATTATTATAGGTAATGAAGCACTAACAGTAGACACCACTATTTCAAAACAAGCCTATAAAGCAGCATTAAACTTATATAAAGGTTCTTATTTACCGAATAGAATTTATGAAGACTGGACCTCTGGAGAAAGGGAAAAAATGCAACTTTTGGTTTTAGGAACGTATATTACATTAGCAGAAATTATTCTTAAAGAAAACCCTCTAGAAAGCATCCGTTTAGCGCAAAATGCATTAGCCATCGATGCAACTTGGGAGGATGCCTACAGAATACAAATGCGCGCATATATAGCCAAAGGCAACAGACCTCAAGCCATAAAAACATATATGAAATGCGAAGTGATTCTAGAAGAAGAATACGGAATCGCTCCTCTTCCCGAAACTAAACAACTGTTAAAAGAAATAGAACTAATAAACTAAATACTAATTAGTTACATTAACTGCAACTCATCTGCAACTGCACATTTTTATATTTGTATTAAAATTAATAGAAGATAAAAAAGGATGAAAACAATTTCTAAAATTAATCATACAGAGGATACACTAAAGATGAATCAACTTGCTTTAAAAGCTACCGAAAAAGTGTTTTTAAAAGCACTTGATACAGCAGAAAATTTACAAGAAATAACTTCTAAAAGATTAAAAAGCAGTTTTAACTTCGCTGCTAAACAACAAGACCGTTTTTTTAATAATCTTGAAAAAAGAAAAGAAATGATTTGGGCAAACCTTAATAAAACTTTAGATTTTTTAAGCAAAAACTAACCTGCAACTCATTTGTAACTCGCACAAATTATATTTGCAGTATAAATATTAATAAAAATTAAACATCAATATTATGGCAACTAAAAAGTCAAAAAAAGAAAACACACTAGGGAAAGCAAAAGCAATCGTTAAAAAAATAAATAATGATTTAATTGACGCTTCTTTTAACGCTATTGAAACTACAGTAAAAACTGGTGAAAAATGGCAGAAATTAACTGCTAAATTAATAAAGAAAGCAGAACCATTAACAAAACAGCAAATTAATTTGGTTGTTGAAACTGCTGAATCTATTAAAGGGCAATTAGAAAATAGCACAGGACGTTTGAAAACTTTGGTTGGATACGATCCGAAAATGGTTGAAAAAGCTAAGAAAAAAGTTACTGAACATCCTTTAGTTGAGAAAGCTGAAGTAATGAAAGATAAAATTGAGAAAGAAGTTTCTAATAATAAATTAGTTCAGAAAGCAGAAAAGATGTCTGCTAAATTAAAAAAGAATATTTCCGATACTATTGAAAATGTAAAGGATAAAATTGAAGACTATACAGAGGACATCATTGATGATGTTAAAGACAAAGTTGAAGATGTAACGGGAGCAAAAACAAAAAAAAGTACTAGCAAAAAGACGCCAACAAAAAAAACAACTCCAAAAAAGAAAGCAGTAGTTAAAAAAGAGGTAGCCGAAGAAAAAATAGTAGTTGAAAAGACAGATATTATTAACGATTTAAAAGTTATTAAAGGAATCGGTCCTGTATTAGAGAAAAGTTTGAATGATTTAAATATTACAGCCTATGTTCAAATTTCAAAATTAACAGTAAAAGACTTAACTAACTTATTAAATGATTCAGGAATCAATGCAAAAATTTATGATTTAGCTGCTTGGAAAGCGCAAGCAGAATTAGCTTTAAAAGGAGAGTTATAATCATTAAAAATTATTAAAAGAAAATATTATGAGCACTAAAAAAATAAAAAAAGTAAACTTTACAGAAAAAGTAAATAATGTTGTCGAAACTGCAAAAACATCTGTCAAAACTGCAAATGATTACGCTTTAAACACAACAGAAGAATTAGTTACAGAAACCATTACTATTGCAAGTCAATGGCAAAACGTTACTAGCAAAGCCTTAAAAGGAAGTGTTAAGCTACTAGAAAATCAACAAAATTTGGTTTTTGACGCCCTAGAAACTTACAAAAATCATTTTGTAAAAGGTAAAAAAAGATTTACGCAAATATTTGCATAAACATCAGACTCCACAATTCTAAAAACCAAGTTAAATTTTAACTTGGTTTTTTGTTTTTATATACTTCGTTTCTATTTTAAACATAAAACCTTTTGTATTTTTGTTGTATAAATCTAAACATGACAAAAGAGCACAACATTTCTAAAATTGACATCCTAACATTATACATGGATTTTGTTATAGAAAACCAAACAAAACCAGAAGATATAGAAGATTTTTGTCAAATAGTAAATTTAGAAGAAAGTAATTTTTATTTACATTTTAAATCTTTAAAAAAAGTTGAAAAGGCAATTTTCAAAGAACTTTTCAAAAATTCTTTAGAAGTATTAAGTGAGAGCGAAGAATTTGTTTCTTTTGACAAAAAGAACAAACTTATTAGTTTTTATTTTACTTTTTTCGAAAATTTAAACTTAAACAGAGAATACATACTAATTGCCTTAAAAGGATGTAAAAATCAACTTAAATCTTTCAATACTCTTTCTAGTCTAAAGAAAAGTTTTATTGCTTATATCGATAATTTAGATTTGTCTGAAAGTATTTTACCCATAGAAGGTTTAGAAAAAGCACAAAAAAAACTCATCAACGAATCCGCTTGGATTCAATTATATTTAACCATACAATTCTGGTTAGAAGACACCTCAGATTCTTTTGAAAAAACAGATATTTTAATAGAAAAATCAATCAATACGAGCTTCGAACTTATAGAAAACAAATTTTTAAAAAACGCCTTTGACTTGGGTAAGTTTGTTTACAAAGAAAAAATTCAAAAAAAGTACTAAATAAGTATGAAAAAAGCCAGTAAAATTCCGATTACGAAAATTCAGCGTGCATCAAAATTAGTAAAGACAGGTGCAAAAGTTGGTGTAAATTATTTGAAATATTACGGTGACAAAATCACCAATTCTGAAGAAACTGCGAGAAAAAAATTAAATGAGTCTAACGCCGAAGACATCTACGACAGCCTAAAAGATTTAAAAGGGAGTCCTTTAAAAGTTGCTCAGATGTTGAGTATGGAAAAAAGTATTTTACCCAGAGCCTACGTAGAAAAATTTTCTTTAGCCCAATTTTCTGTACCTCCACTATCTGAGGCTTTAGTTCTAAAAACGTTTAAAAAGAGTTTTGGAAAATTTCCATCTGAAATTTATGATAAATTTAATGTTAAAGCTTATAATGCTGCAAGCATTGGTCAAGTGCATAAAGCAGAAAGAGAGGGTAAAAAACTGGCTGTTAAAATTCAATACCCCGGAGTTTCAGATAGCATAAAATCTGATTTAGCTTTGCTAAAACCTTTTGTTATTAGAATGTTTAATATGAAAGGAAAAACTTCCGACGCCTATTTCCTTGAAGTTCAAGATAAATTATTAGAAGAAACAGATTATATTTTAGAAGTACAGCAAAGTCAGGAAATTGTGAATGCTTGTAAACATATTCCAAATCTTGATTTCCCTAATTATTATCCAGAATTGTCATCCAAACAAATTATTACTATGGATTGGATGCAAGGTGTTCATTTATCAGAATATACAAATACTTCAACAAATCAGGAAGCCTCAAATAAAATAGGTCAAGCATTATGGGATTTTTATATGTTTCAAATTCATAACTTAAAAAAAGTGCATGCAGATCCTCATCCTGGAAATTTCTTAGTTTCTGAAGAAGGTAAATTAATTGCACTAGATTTTGGTTGCATGAAAACCATTCCTTTAGAGTTTTACAATCCTTATTTTGTATTGGCAAAAAAAGAAACACTTTCTGATAAAGTTCTTTTTGAGGAAAAAATGTTTGAACTAGAAATATTGAGTAAAGAGGATAGCAAGGAAGAGTTTGAATTTTTCAGCGCCATGTTTCATGAAATGCTTTCAATTTTCACACAGCCCTTTCACAAAGAAATCTTTGATTTTTCTGATGCAGCATTTTTTGGAAAAATATCAGAATTTGGTGAACGTTATTCTAAAAATACAGAATTAAGATCTTACAACGCAAGCAGGGGTTCCAAACATTTTATTTATATGAATAGAACATTTTTTGGTTTGTATAATTTAATGTTCGATTTAAAAGCGCAAGACATAAAAATTAATAATTTTACTACTTTGTAAAATCTTTATTATTTTAGTAGTATAATTATCAAAAAAAACAATCAAACTTATATGCTAATTATTGGAATTGCAGGAGGAACTGGCAGCGGAAAAACAACCGTTGTAAATCAAATTATAAAACAGTTACCAACTGACGAAGTGTGCGTGATTTCGCAAGATTCTTATTACAAAGAAACGCTTAATCTCTCTTATGAAGAGAGAACAAAAA
This sequence comes from Polaribacter sp. Hel1_33_78, assembly GCF_900106075.1. Taxonomy (NCBI): domain Bacteria; kingdom Pseudomonadati; phylum Bacteroidota; class Flavobacteriia; order Flavobacteriales; family Flavobacteriaceae; genus Polaribacter; species Polaribacter sp. Hel1_33_78. Next base: position 1,021,835 of record NZ_LT629794.1, on the reverse strand, counting down.
TAAATTTTGATCATCCAAGAGCTATCGATTTTGAGTTATTAATCAAACACTTGAAAGCTTTAAAAAAAGGAGAAACTGTAGAACAACCTGTTTATTCTTTTGTAACACACAATAGAACCGAGGATTCTGTAAAAACACATCCTAGAAAAGTAGTAATTGTTGAAGGCATTCTAATTTTTAATAGCGAAGAATTAAGGCGTTTGTTTGATATAAAAATCTTTGTACATGCAGAAACCGATGAACGTTTAATACGAAGAGTCCGCAGGGATATTACAGAAAGAGGCAGAGATATTGATGAAGTTTTAAATCGTTACCAAACCACCTTAAAACCTATGCATCAACAATTTATTGAGCCTACAAAAAACTTTGCTGACATCATAATCCCGAATGACCGATACAATACTGTTGCTATTGATGTGGTAAGAAGTGTAATCAATGAACGTCTATAAATGAGTTTTTTTCAACGCTTAAAAAAAAGTCCTATCTTTAAAATTCTTACAAATATTTTTGTAGTTATTTTAATACCGTTTATTATCTGGATGCTTTTTTTTGATGAAAACTCCTATTTTATTCACCGAAAATTTGACAAAGAAATTAAAGACTTAGAAAGTACGATTTCATTTTACGAGGGTAAAATCTCAAAAGACAAAGAGACTATAAAAAAGCTAGAAGATTCTTTGGAATTAGAGCGTTTTGCTAGAGAAAAATATTTAATGAAAAAAGAAAACGAAGATATCTATATTATTGAATTTGACACTATAAAAAAATAATGAGTACTTTTCTATTTGATGAGTTTGAACCAATATCTGCTGCTGCATGGAAACAAAAAATTCAAGTAGACTTAAAAGGCGAAGATTATAATAAAACCCTACTGTGGAAAACTGATGAAGGTATTATTGTAAAACCTTTTTATACCAAAGAAGACAGAACAAACACACAAATAAACTTACCAGAAAAAGGTTTCAATATTTGTCAAACTATTTTTATTGATAACGAAAAAATAGCAAACTCTTTAGCTTTGGATGCTTTGAAGCGAGGCGCAAATGCGATTCAATTTAAAGCTTCAAAAAAGTTTGATTATCACAAAGTTTTAAATAATGTCAATTTAAATTCGACAACAACTTATTTTCAATTTACTTTTTTAGATGCTGATTTTCAAATAGAGCTCTCTAATTTTTGCAATTCAGAAAACTGTTTTTTCCAAACGGATATCATTGGTAATTTAGCTGAAAGCGGTAATTGGTTTGTCAGTTTAAAAGGTGATTATAAAAAGCTAGAAACCATTGTTCATTCTGCCGAAAATTGTATATCAGTTTCTGGTGATTTATATCAAAATGCAGGAGCAACAATTACCCAACAACTAGCATACACACTTGCGCATGCCAATGAATATTTAAATTATTTTGGTAAGGATATTGGTCCTAAAGTTCATTTTACATTTTCTGCGGGAAGTAACTATTTTTTTGAAATTGCAAAATTAAGAGCTTTTAGAATTTTATGGGAAACACTCTTAAATGAATATGATATAAAAAATAATGAAACTCATATTTTTTCACAACCAAGTTTGCGCAACAAGACATTGTATGATTATAACGTAAATATGTTACGTACTACCTCTGAATCTATGAGCGGAATTTTAGGCGGGTCAAATACAATTTCTAATGTTTCGTATGATGCTATTTATCATAAATCAAATGAATTTGGCGAACGAATTGCGAGGAATCAACTTCTGATTTTACAACAGGAAAGTTATTTACAAGAAGCACAAAAATTTGCTGATGGCGCTTATTATATCGAAGCGATTACACAACAATTAGCAGAAAATGCACTAACTCTTTTTAAACAAATAGAAAAAGCAGGTGGGTTTTTACATCAATTAAAAGCCGGAATCATTCAAAAGAAAATAAACGAAAGTGCTTTAAAAGAAGAAGATAATTTTAAAAATAAAAATATTGTTTTATTGGGTACAAACCTACTGCAGAATAAAAATGATCAAATGAAATCTGATTTAGAATTATACCCCTTTGTAAAACAACGAAATATAAAAACATTACTGATACCAATTAACAGAAAACGTCTTTCTGAAAATCAAGAAAAAGAAAGGTTATCCCAAGAAAATGCCTAGAAAACCGGTTGAACATATCAAACTAAAAAGTTCTATATCAGAACCCCTACAAAATTTCAAACATGAAGATTTTGTTGCAGGAATTGCACCAAACTTAAGGGGCCCTTACTCCACGATGTATGTAAGAAGACCATGGACAATTAGGCAGTATGCTGGATTTTCTACTGCCGAGGAAAGCAATGCTTTTTATAGAAGAAATTTAGAAGCAGGTCAAAAAGGACTGTCTGTTGCCTTTGATTTGGCAACACATAGAGGTTATGATTCTGATCATGAACGCGTGCAAGGAGATGTTGGTAAAGCCGGAGTTGCCATAGATTCTGTGGAAGATATGAAGGTTTTATTCGATCAAATTCCTCTGGATAAAATGTCAGTTTCTATGACCATGAATGGTGCAGTTTTGCCCATTTTAGCTTTTTATATTGTTGCCGCAGAAGAGCAAGGAGTTGCACCTGAACAACTTTCTGGAACCATTCAAAATGATATTTTAAAGGAGTTTATGGTTAGAAACACATACATATACCCACCTTCTCCATCTATGAAAATTATTGCTGATATTTTTAAGTATACCAGCAATAATATGCCAAAATACAACTCCATCTCTATCTCTGGTTATCATATGCAGGAAGCTGGCGCCACTGCTGAAATAGAATTAGCATATACCTTAGCTGATGGATTAGAATATATCAAAAAAGGAATTGAAGCAGGCATGGATATTGATTCTTTTGCTCCAAGATTATCTTTCTTTTGGGCAATTGGTATGGATCATTTTACAGAAATCGCAAAACTAAGAGCAGCAAGAATGTTGTGGGCAAAAATAGTAAAACAGTTCAATCCAAAGAATCAGAAATCGTTAGCTTTGAGAACACACTGTCAGACTAGTGGTTGGTCGTTAACAGAACAAGATCCTTTTAATAATGTCGCTAGAACAACCATAGAAGCTATGGCTGCCGTTTTTGGTGGTACGCAAAGTTTACACACAAATGCCTTGGATGAAGCCATCGCTTTACCCACCGACTTTTCGGCAAGGATTGCCAGAAACACACAAATATTCCTGCAACAAGAAACACATATTACAAAAACAGTTGATCCTTGGGCCGGAAGTTATCATGTTGAACAACTGACTGCAGAAATTGTAGACAAAGCATGGAACTTAATCAAAGAGGTTGAAAGTCTAGGAGGCATGACCAAAGCCATTGAAAAAGGAATTCCTAAATTACGTATTGAGGAAGCTGCAGCAAAAAAACAAGCAAGAATTGATAGTGGTAATGACGTAATTGTCGGTGTCAACAAATATCAACTTAAAACAGAAGATCCTTTACATATATTAGAAGTGGATAATGAAGCAGTTCGTAAATCTCAAATTGAAAGGTTAAACAAGTTAAAAGCAGACAGAAATAGCAATGAAGTTGAAAAATGTTTAGTAAATTTAACCAATGCTGCAAAATCAGGTGAAGAAAATTTATTAGGTTTAGCGGTAATAGCAGCAAAAAAAAGAGCTACTTTAGGCGAAATATCTGACGCTTTAGAAGTTGTTTTCGGCAGACATAAAGCAGTTACAAAAACCATATCTGGTGTGTATAGTAAAGAAATAAAAGACGATAAACTCTTTAAAAAGGCCTCTAAATTAGCAGATCAATTTGCTGATTTAGAAGGAAGACGTCCTAGAATTATGATCGCCAAATTAGGTCAAGATGGACATGATAGAGGTGCCAAAGTTGTTGCAACGGGTTATGCCGATTTAGGTTTTGATGTGGATATTGGCCCTTTGTTTCAAACGCCAAAAGAAGCAACCAAACAAGCCGTTGAGAATGATGTGCATATTTTAGGCATTTCTTCTTTAGCAGCAGGTCATAAAACATTAGTTCCTCAAGTTCTTGCAGAACTCAAAAAACATGGACGTGAAGATATTATGGTGATTGTTGGCGGGGTAATTCCTGCTCAAGATTACCAATTTTTATTTGATGCCGGAGCAGTTGGTGTTTTTGGTCCAGGAACGAAAATCGCGCAAGCTGCTATTGATTTAATCACTATTTTAATTGATAGTATTGCTGAAGAATAAAAAAAATTACATTTTTACCAATACAAAGCATAAAATAGCTTGAATTTTAGCCAGATTCAAGAATAGATAAGGAACATAATCTTTAAATAAACACTTACAATGAATACTATTTTTAAAATTAAAGAAATCTATATCCTTGCATTTTTGGTATTTATATCTTGTTCTGAAAAAAAACCACCTTTATTAGAAACAGATTTCTGTTCTAGTATTCACCGAAATGAGACCACCACTCTCACTAAAGAGTTAGAAGATGTATCTGACCTAATGAAAAACAAAACGGGTGTTTATGTTTTGGAAGATGGCAGTGGCTCTATGGTAGCAAGAGCTTGGTTAACTGAATATGCAGAAAAAACGATTGACATTCAATACTTTATTTTTTCTACCGATAATGTAGGTCTTATTGCCTGTGATTATTTGGTAAAAGCTGCTGATCGTGGAGTAAAAATAAGAATTATTGTCGATGATATTATGGTAGACGCGGACGCAGAAGATATCTTACTGTTCAGTTCTCATAAAAATATTTCAGTAAAAATTTACAATCCTGGAGTTAATTTAGGGAAAAACATATTTCAAAAATTAGGGAAATTCACAACTGATTTTAAGTCTGCTAATCAACGAATGCACAATAAAACCTTTATTGTTGATGACAAAGTTGTTATTACTGGTGGAAGAAACATTGCAGATGAATACTTTGATTATGACCATGAATACAATTTTCGAGACAGAGATATTCTTTTGATTGGAAAAGAATCTGGTGAAGTGAAAAAATCTTTCAATGCATTTTGGAATAGTCCATTGAGTGCAGATGCAGGAATAGTTATTAAAGACAAGCTAAAAAATAGCACTTTAGAAAATCCTTTTAAAAATCTTCATGAATATGCTTGCAACCCAGAGAATTTTTGGCCGCAAATAAGAGACCGAATAAAAAATTTACCGAAAGCATTTTCTAATATTAAAAATTCTGGTGGTCTTGTTTGGTTGGATAATGTAGAATTCATTTCTGATATACCAGGTAAAAATAATCAAACAGAAAGCTTTACAGGTGGCGGAAATTCTACATCAGCGCTGCTTAATTTAGTGAAAAACGCAAAATCATCCATAGAAATTCAAACCCCTTATTTAATCACCACAGAATTAAGTCAAAATCTATTTAAGGATGCAACAGATCGTGGAGTTAAAATTAGAATTTTAACCAATAGTTTGGCATCCACAGATAATGTAGAGGCTTTTAGTAGCTATCAATCGGATAGACAAAAATTACTAGATACTGGGGTTCGAATTTTTGAGTTTAGACCAGATGCAGCAGAGCGAACTCGAATAATGACTGGAGAATTACAAGTAAAACTAAAACACAAACCGATTTTCGGTTTGCATGCAAAATCAATGGTTATTGATGGTAAAACCACCGTAATTGGTACTTTTAATTTAGATCCAAGAAGTGCTAATTTAAATACAGAATGTATTGTTATTGTTGATTCTGAAAAAGTTACAAAAGGAGTTTTAAAAGGTATGGAAGAAGAATTTAAACCAGAAAATTCATGGGAAACCACCGCAACGTTTAATCCTGATTCTAAAGTAGGAAAATACAAACGGTTTAAAACTTGGACAAGAAAAGTGATTCCTAAAAAAATACTCTAATTTCATTTTATAATAGATCTTCATTTTAAAAAATGAAGTTTCAAATGCATATAAGATAAAAGCTTTGCTTTTGGATTAGAACAATTTGTGTTTTTTTTATGTTCAGACCAACACTAAAATTTTCGTAAATTTTTTTTTCTACACTCCATATTGGTATCGTTATCTCTAAGTCAAGTTTTTGTATATTTGAAGAAACCAATTTAATTATGAGAAAATATATCATCTTTTTTTTACTTCTATCCTTTACAATTCCATTTGTGCAAGGTCAAAAGTTGTCAAAAAATAAAAAACAATTGATCAAGTCTATAGAAAAACATAAACAGAACCTTATCGAAATTAGCGATTCAATTTGGGAATTAGCTGAAACTGCTTTTGAAGAAACACAATCATCAAAAATTCTTTCTGACTACGCTGAAAAAAATGGATTTAGTGTAGAAAAAGGTGTTGCAGGAATGCCTACTGCTTTTGTAGCAACTTACGGAAGCGGAAGTCCCGTAATTAGTGTTTTAGGAGAGTTTGATGCCTTACCAGGAATATCTCAAAAAGCAAAACCTACCAAAGACCCTTTAATTGAAAAGGGAAATGGACATGGCTGTGGTCATAATTTATTTGGTTCTGGAAGTTTAGGAGCTGCCATTGCAATAAAAGAACTCATTGAACAAGGTAAAATTAAAGGAACAATTAAATTTTTCGGAACTCCATCAGAAGAAAAATTCTTTGGTAAGATTTGGATGGTTAAGGCCGGTTTATGGGATGATGTTGATGTAAATATCAGTTGGCACCCTTCTGCATCTATTCAAGCAGATGTGCAAAGTTCGTTAGCTTTAGTAGACTTTAAGATAGAGTTTTTTGGTCAAGCTGCTCATGCATCTGCAGATCCTTGGAACGGTAGAAGTGCTTCTGATGCTTTAGAATTATATACGGCAGGGATCAATTATTATAGAGAGCATGTTAGACCCACGGTAAGAATGCATTATCATATTCAAGACGGAGGGCAAGTTGTAAATGTAGTTCCAGACTATTCCAGATTATGGATGCGAGTGAGAGACACAAAGCGTTCTGGAATGATGCCTGTATACAAACGAGCAGTTGAAATGGCTGAAGGAGCAGCAATTTTAGCGAATGTAGAGTATAAAGTATCTTTGATTTCTGGAATATATGAAGTTCTTGTAAATAGATCTGGAGGAGAAATTATGCAAAATAATTTAGAACTCTTAGGTCCGATTACTTATACCAATGATGAAATTTCTTTTGGTAAAAAAATTCAAGAAGTTACTGGAAAAGAGCAACTTGGAATGGATAGTAAGATAAACCCCTTAGAAGAAACGAGAGAGCACCCAGGCGGTGGTTCAACAGATGTAGGAGATGTAAGTTGGAATGTTGCTAATATTAATCTTGGTGTAACTACTGCACCTAAAGATACTCCATGGCATTCCTGGGCTGTTGTGGCTTGCGGCGGAATGAGTATTGGCCATAAAGGAATGATTTATGCTTCTAAAGCAATGTCTATGACCATGCTCGATTTATTTGAAAACCCTAAGTTGGTTACGAAAGTAAAAGATGAATACAAAAAAAGAAAAGGGGATGCGGTTTATAAGGCAATTGTACCTGATGGACCACCTCCAATTCCAAATAAAAAATAATTATTAAAAGTTGAGAGAAATCTCAACTTTTAACATTTAAAACAATCTTATAATTAATGATTTATCCTTAAATTTGCAAGACTTTTAAAAGCAATTAATTCGGATGAAAAACATTTTTAATTTCCTCTATTCTACACGTTTAACGGCAATATTATTTATTCTTTTTGCCACAGCAATGGGGATTGCCACTTTTATAGAAAATGATTTTGGAACACAAACGTCTAAAGCGCTAGTTTACAATGCTTGGTGGTTTGAAGCTATTATGGTGTTTTTTATCATTAACTTTTTTGGAAATATTTTTAGATATAGATTGTATAACAAAGAGAAATGGGCCGTTTTAATGTTTCATCTCTCTTTTTTATTCATCATTATTGGTGCCGCTGTAACCAGATATATAGGTTACGAAGGCATTATGCTAATTAATGAAGGAGAAACTACCAATCAATTTTTATCAGAAACTACCTTTGTCAATGTAATTGTTGATAATAATAAAGAACAAAAAAAAATTCATAAGCCCATTTTATTATCCGCTTGGGGCTCTAATTCTTGGTCTTTTTCAGATGACTTTAGAGAAAAAGAATATAGCATTGATTTGGTAAAATATATTCCTTGGGCGGAGAAAAAATTAGTGCAAGATGAAAATGGTGTTGAACATTTATTTTTAGTTGAATCCTCAAGCGGAAATAGACATGAACATTATATAAAAGCAGGGACTGTTCAGAACATTCACAATATTTTAGTCGGATATGAAGCACCAGATAATAATGCCTCTATAAATATTTTTAAAAGAAATGATTCTTTAAAAATTGTAACGAAATCCGATGGTGATTTTCAAGTGATGGCAACCAGACAAACTGGAAAATTAATAAAAGATAGTATTCAAGATTTTAAATTGCGTTCTCTTTATAATGTTACTGGATTGCCTTTTGTTGTTCCTCAATATCCTACAAAAGGAACTATGAAAACTATAAGTGGACCAAAAGATGACAAAAAATTAGATGTCTTAGTTTTGGATATTTCAAGCAATGACCAGACCAAAAGAATCGAACTTTCAGGAGGAAAATTTAACAATGATAATTTTAAAGAATTTACGGTTGATACTTTAAATTTCAGAATGTGGTACGGAGCTAAAATTAAAGAAACTCCATTTAGCGTTAAGTTAAATGACTTTCAGTTAGAAAAATATCCCGGTTCAGAAAGTGCAGCATCTTATGCAAGTGAAGTTACTGTAATTGAGCCAGATGAAAGTTTTGATTATCGCATTTTTATGAATCATATTTTAGATCATAAAGGGTATAAACTCTTTCAATCTAGTTATGATTTGTCTGGTGAAAAAGAACAAACTCATTTATCTGTTAACCATGATTTTTGGGGAACTTTTATTACATATTTAGGGTATTCTTTTCTCTACATTGGTTTAATCTGTATTCTCTTTGCAAAAAATACGCGTTTTGATGATTTAAAAAATACGCTAAAAAAGATCCGAAAAAAGAAATTAACCATGTCTGTTGTAGTTGCGTTATTTCTGTCTGGTATTAGTTTTTCACAAACTACAGATCATGATCATGATCATGATGATCCAGATCATAAACACGAAACTGAACAATCTCAAGCAAGTAAACTACCTACAAGTCATACTTCTAAAAAAATCAGCGACCAACAAATAGATTCTATTTTAAAAGCAAATTTGGTTTCTTTAGCGCACGCAGAAAGCTTTAATAAACTTGTTATACAAGATGCAGGAGGTCGTATGAAACCTGCACACACTTTTGCTTCAGAATTAGTAAGAAAAGTTAGTCAGACAGAAACTTTACATGGCATGGAACCTAGTCAGGTTTTGCTATCAATTATTGAAAACTCAAGACTTTGGTATGAAGTACCTGCAATCTATTTAGAGAAAAAAAACACAAAAATTAGAAAGCAGTTAGGTATTGCTGATAGTACTAAATATGCGCGACTATCTGATTTTTTCACCGATAGAGGTGAGTATAAAATTAGAGAACTGGTTGCTGAAGCTCAAAAAAATAATATTAAAAATAATTTTGAAAAAGACCTTATAAAAATTGACAGACGTCTAGGATTATTATACAATGCAATTGGAGGTGGCATTTTAAAAATTTATCCAATTCCTAATGATGAAAACAATACATGGGTTTCTCAACCAGAAACCACTTCAACAAAAGGTTTTATGCCTGCAGATACCGTTTTTGTGCAAAAATCTTTACCGCTGTACGTACAATTATTGCAGACTGCTAAAAAGACAAATGATTACTCCAAAGCAAATGACATTTTAGATGGCATTAAAAAATACCAGAAGAAATACGGAGCTGCCGTATATCCTTCAGATAAAAAAATTGAATTAGAAATTGTCTACAATAAATACAATGTATTTACCAAATTAGTTCGCTATTATGGCTTGGCCAGTTTACTCTTAATAGGTTTTGTAATTGCACAAATATTTGTTACCAAGAAATGGATTAATCGTGCTGTTAAACTTTTAATTGTCTTGGTTATTGGCTTATTTCTATTGCACACTGCTGGGTTAATTAGCAGATGGTACATTAGTGGAAACGCACCTTGGAGCAATGCTTACGAATCCATCATTTATGTGGCTTGGACTACCATGCTTTTTGGTTTTTTCTTAGGAAGAAAATCTGCATTAACCATCACGGCAACAACATTTGTAACTGCTATTATCTTATTTTTCGCAAGTCAGAATTGGTTAGACCCAGAAATTGCCAACTTGCAACCGGTATTAAATTCATGGTGGTTATTAGTGCATGTTTCTATAATTGTGGCAAGTTATGGCCCTTTAACTTTAGGAATGATTTTAGGAATTTTCTCGCTCTTTTTAATCTTATTTACAAAAGAGAGTAACAAAAAGAAAATGGACATGAACATCAAAGAAATTACCATTATTAATGAAATGGCTATTACTGTTGGTTTAATTATGTTAACTATCGGAAACTTTTTAGGTGGTATGTGGGCCAATGAAAGCTGGGGACGTTATTGGGGATGGGATCCTAAAGAAACCTGGGCCTTAATTTCTATTATGATTTATGCTTTTGTTTTACACATGCGCTTAATCCCTGGTTTAAGAGGAAGATATACTTTTAATTTATGGACCATCATTGCTTATTTCTCTATTATGATGACCTATTTTGGAGTGAATTTTTACTTATCTGGATTGCATTCTTATGCAAGTGGAGATCAAGTAATCACTCCTACCTCTGTATATTATTCTATTGGGTTTGTAGCGATTCTAGGAACATTCTCTTGGTTTAAGTACAAAAAATATTACAAGAAGTAAATCATTACATTTTTAAGAGAAAAATGTATTTTTGCTTTTCAATAGAAAACAAACAACTTCTCGATTTCGCTCGAGATAACAAAAAAAGAAAAATTACACATGTTTAATAAAAATATAAAATTAATTTTAGCTGGTTTCATAACAATTTGGTCCGTTTACCAATTTAGCCAAGGAAATATTTTGAATGGAATTTCTATCTTATTATTAGCTGGAATTTTTGTTTTATTTTATTTTAAAAATGAATTCATTTTACTAGCGTTTTTACAATTGCGTAAACAAAATTTCCCAGGAACTCAAAAATGGTTAAGCTACATCAAAAATCCAGAAACTGCTTTGATCACCAAGCAACAAGGGTATTACAACTATTTACAAGGGATAATGTTAAGTCAAACAAACATAACACAAGCAGAAAAATTTTTACGGAAAGCCGTAAAATTAGGTTTATCAATGAATCATGATTTGGCCATGGCAAAATTGCAATTAGCAGGAATCGCGATGACGAAAAGACGTAAGCGTGAAGCCACTAATTTAATGGCAGAAGCTAAAAAACTAGACAAACATGGCATGTTAAAAGAACAAATGCAAATGATGAAACAACAGATGAAAAAAATCTAACCTTTCATCATTTTCTAATACTAATAAAAAATCCGCTAAAAGCGGATTTTTTATTAGTATTCATTTAGAAATTTAAGCGCAATAACTTTAGTAGCCGAACCAAACCTTATTTCAACTTGGTTAACGTTAAATCTTCATTATACTGTACAATAAACAAACCTCGATTTTCTGTATTACTCGCTCTGTAATCAAATTTTGTTTCTATTCTCGAAGATACTCCTTGCTTAAAAGTTGTTTTTAAATCGTTTCCAGATGCTAATCTCACTATAATGTCATAGGTCACATCAAATCCTTTGGTTGCATAAAAAGAAGGTAATGCTTTATTCTTTTTTAAATATTGTTCTCTAAAAACGCTTGAGTACAAAGAATTTTCATCAATAAACTCCTCACTTACATACGTAAAACCAACCTGAGCTAATTTTCTATTATCAATCTTGTCATAAACTGCTGCTTTGTCAAAAGTAAGAACTCTAGCAGTAGTTTCTTCTGGCAAACTTATTAAACTATTAATCGCATCTGCGACAATTACATTGTTGTCAGTTGCTAAAATAACCCAGTTTTTTGTATTTGGTTTTAAGACTTCTAGGAATCTAGACTTTTCTATATATCCTTTGTCCGGAGTTAAGATATTCACATTATAAATGGAATCCTCAAATTCTAATGAAGATTTTAAAAGTCTACTAGTTTGTATATTTTTAAATTTAGTATCACTCACAATAATAATATTCCCCGAACCAAACTTCTCTTTGATATATCTCTCCAACTCTTCTCTAAAGACACTTTTCTCTGGTGAAGTTTTTATAATATTAGCGGAAGAAAAGTTTGATTGACTACTAGAGTATACTGGAAAAATAACAGGTACGCTCACATTGTTAGCTACCATTTGTACTTCCTCTGAATATAATGGACCAATTATCGCATGATTACTACCCAAGTCTTTCTCTGAAATAATACGTCTTATACCATCTGCTCTTCTGGCTCCTGTGTCAAAAACATTTAATTCTATATCTATACCCTTTGTTCTTAGAGAATCTACAGCTATTTCTGCACCCATAAAAAAATCGGTTGCAATGTTTACTAAAGTTGCGTTTTTACTAAATATCTGTTGCGCAGCAATGGTATCATTATTATATTTATCTGTTCTAAAAGGCAATAACAATGCTATTTTTAAAGTGGTTTCTGGTTGCAGATAATCATTATAAAAAATTTCATCTGAAACTACACCTACCGGAATTTCTTTAATTTTTAAAATTTGACCTACTTTTAAACCTTCTACTAGTTCAGGATTTAAGATTAATAATTCTCCTCTAGTAACATTAAATTTCTTCTTAAAACTGTAAAAAGTATCTCCTTTTTTTACTTCATAAACAACAAACTTTTCTTTTAGCTCCTCTAAAAGTTTCACTTTTTCATCTATAATTTCATCTTCCGTCAATTCAGCATCAGAAATATCTTTTGGACGCTCTTTTATTTTGTTTTTGTAGTTATTTAGCTTTTTTTCTGGAACAACAATAAAAGAATTTGTTCTAGGTTCACTTACAACATCTGGATTTAAACGCAATAAATCTTTCTTTTTCATGCTCAAATTAGCAGCAATAACACTAATCGTTTCCCCTTTTTTAACCTTGTACTGAATATATTTTTTTTGTTGACCACAAGAAACTGTGAACGTTAAAATACACAGAAAAATAAAAAATTTTAAATGCTTCATATATCTTATTCCCATTCTATTGTTGCAGGTGGTTTCGAGCTAATATCATACACAACTCTATTTACACCTTTTACTTGATTTATTATTTTGTTTGATGTTTTTTGCAAAAACGTATAGGGTAAATCTACCCAATCTGCAGTCATTCCATCTGTGCTTTCCACCGCCCTTAAAGCGACTACTTTTTCATACGTTCTTTCATCACCCATAACTCCAACAGAATTTACCGGTAATAACATAGCGCCGGCTTGCCATACTTTATCATACAAACCATCTTCTTTTAATCCATTTACAAAAATGGCATCTACCTCTTGCAAAATACGAACTTTTTCTGCAGTAATATCTCCTAAAATCCTGATACCCAATCCTGGACCAGGAAAAGGATGGCGTCCTAATAATTCAGGGTCGATTCCCATAGAAGCACCTACTCTTCTTACTTCGTCTTTGAAAATCATTCTCAAAGGCTCCACAATTTTCAACTTCATATAATCTGGTAAACCTCCCACATTATGATGACTTTTTATGGTTGCAGATGGACCGCCGTTTACGGAAACAGATTCAATTACATCTGGATAAATAGTTCCTTGTGCTAGCCAATTTACACCCGTAATTTTATGTGCCTCATCATCAAAAACTTCAATAAAAGCGTTTCCAATTGCTTTTCTTTTTTTCTCAGGATCTACAACACCTTTTAGGGCTTGCAAAAAACGTGCCGATGCATCTACACCTTTAACGTTTAAGCCCATACCTTCGTATCTTGCTAATACGGTTTCGAATTCATTTTTACGCAGTAATCCATTATTTACAAAAATACAATATAGATTTTTACCAATTGCTTTGTTCAATAAAACAGCTGCTACAGATGAGTCTACTCCTCCTGAAAGCCCTAAAACTACTTTATCATTGCCCACTTTTTCTTTAATTGCTGCCACTGTACTTTCTACAAAAGAGTCTGGTGTCCAAGTTTGTGCCACCTCTGCAATTTTTACTAAAAAATTTTCTAATAATTGCTTTCCGTCTTTAGAATGATATACTTCTGGATGAAATTGAATAGCGAATGTTTGTTCCCCTTCAATTTTAAAAGCAGCATTTTCTACATCTTTTGTACTTGCTAATAGAACACCATTTGTAGGTAAGTCTTTAATTGTGTCTGAATGACTCATCCAAACTTGGCTTCCTTCAGAAATATTTTGAAAGAAAGTTTCCTCCTCTTTTATAAAGGATAAATTTGCTCTTCCGTATTCTCTTGTGTTGGAAGGCGCTACTTTTCCACCAGAAAAATGTGCTAAATATTGCGCTCCATAACAAACCGCTAACAAAGGTTTTTTACCTCTGATTTCTGATAAATCTGGATGTAAAACAGTTTCTCCTCTTACAGAATTTGGACTTCCTGATAAGATGATTGCTTTAAAATTTTCTAATTCTTTTGGTGGATGATTATACGGGTGAATTTCACAATAAATGTTTAACTCTCTGACTCTTCTTGCAATTAATTGCGTGTATTGCGATCCAAAATCTAATATAAGTACGTTGTGTTGTTGCATGCGCAAAAATACTATTTCAGATTAAATTTTAAATACTGAAATTGATATTTTTTAAGATAAATTAGAATTCCTCAAAATGATATAGCTTTTTGGGACAAACAATTTCTGGTGTTTCTAAATTCCGGATACAGAGACACCTAAAAACATCATTAAATTTACAAATAAATCAACCTTAAACCTTATAAACAATTGCATTGATGTTCATACCCGCACCAACAGAAGCTAACATAATTACATCTCCCTTGTTTAGCTGCTGATTTTCAATTTTCCCTTTCAAAACTAAGTCTAATAAAGTTGGCACAGTAGCCACAGAACTGTTTCCTAATTTATGAATGCTCATAGGCATTACTCCTTTTGGAACTGGTTTTTTGTACAATCTATAAAATCGTTTGATGATAGCTTCATCCATTTTTTCATTGGCTTGATGAATCAATATTTTCTTTACATCATCAATTTCAAGACCACTTTTTTCTAAAGCAGCTTTCATTGCAGCCGGAACATTGGTAATTGCAAATTCATAAATCTTACGTCCAAACATTTTTATATACCGCACATTTTGGTCTTCCTCTTGCTTATAAGACCCTCCATAATGTAAAAAGTAGGCTTCGTCTTTCGCAAAAGTTTGTGTTGCATGACTTAAAATTCCAGAATCAGATTCTTCCGTTTTTTCTACGATACATGCTCCTGCTCCATCACTATATATCATTGAATCACGATCATACTTATCAATAACTCTTGATAAAGTTTCTGCTCCGATAACCAAACACTTTTTTGCGATGCCGGCTTTGATAAAAGCTTGTGCTTGAATAACACCTTCTATCCAACCAGGACAACCAAATAAAATATCATAGGCAACACAATTCGGATTCTCAATTTCCAATTTATATTTTACCCTTGTTGCTATACTTGGCAACATATCTCCTTGAATGGTGCCTTGCTTTACATCACCAAAATTATGTGCTACAATAATATAATCTAATTCCTCTTTATGCAGGTTCGCATCTTCTATTGCTTTTTGGGCGGCAAAAAAAGCCAAATCTGAAGTGGTGTATTCATCTTTTGCATATCGCCTTTCTGTAATACCTGTAATTGCTTTAAATTTTTCGATAATAAGATCATTATCAGATGAAAACGTAGAACCGTCATTATTTAAAAATTCATCTTCTAGAAAATCTGCATTCTCTTTTTTTAAAGATGGAATAAAAGTTCCTGTACCCGTAATTCTTGATGAGTTCATTTTTATCTAATTATCAATTTGTATAAAATTACGCCGTTTAATTATGAAAAGAAGATTACATCCAATGAAAAAACGAAATCTAACCTCAGAAATAACATTTATTTTCCCTCATATAAATGCAATTTTAATTGCATCACTGTCGCGATAGATTGCGCCCTAGACTTCATTCTCTCAGAATTATCACCTAAATAAAAGGTCTCAATTGTTTCAAAAAAATACGATATCCAAATGGTGAAATGTTCTTTTTTAAAATTCACAAAAGCATTTTTATCAAGGTGTTTTTGCATGACATTGTTTTGATATGTATTTGTATCAAAAATAATGTCGTTCCAAAAATCTGTGATACTCTCTAAATGTTGCTCTAAATGCTTTTCAGCAATAATATCTTTAAAAAAAGGGATCATTTTTTCATCAACCAATAAGCAATCATAAAATTTTTTAATAATATGTTGAATGTCTTTTCTTGAAGTGATGTCTGATTTCATATTTTAAAAGAGATTCTTTAGTCAAGGCAACAGTTAACATTTAATTAGAAAATACTCTTTTACAAATAAGAACTATCAAAAGAAAAAGGCAATAATGACAGTAATGATGCTGTTTTTACAATCTCACCTACTTCGCCCATAAACAAAACT
This sequence comes from Polaribacter sp. Hel1_33_78, assembly GCF_900106075.1. Lineage (NCBI taxonomy): Bacteria > Pseudomonadati > Bacteroidota > Flavobacteriia > Flavobacteriales > Flavobacteriaceae > Polaribacter > Polaribacter sp. Hel1_33_78. The sequence continues at coordinate 1,005,321 of NZ_LT629794.1, read as the reverse complement.
TCAAAAGGTTGTTTTTGTTTAATTTCATATTCTGATAAAGATTGTCGGCAAGCACCACAAGGGCCTACAGGCCTCTCAACTTTTGTGATTGACGAACTTGCAGAAATAACTAATTTTAAAATTTTTACACCCGGAAACTCTGAACCTGCTTTCCAAATAGCTACGCGTTCTGCGCACATACCTGATGGATACGCCGCATTTTCTTGGTTATTTCCTAAAACAATTTGGTTATTTTCTAATAGCAATGCTGCACCAACCTTAAATTTAGAATACGGTGCGTAGGCCTTTTTTCGGGCTTCTACAGCTTTGTCCATTAACATTTTATCTTCTGAAGAAAGTTCTGATACATCAGTGTAAACAGTTACTGATGTCGATATTTCAATTTTTCTCATAAATAATAGCGTCAAAAAAAGCAGTCTTTTTTGACTGCTTTGTATCTTGTAAATTTAATAAAAATTTATCACTATTAATAATTATCATAGATTTCTCCTAAATCAAAAGATAAAGAAAAACGTAATGAATTTTCTAATGGATTATTCACATCAGAAGAATTAATTAAATAAGATAAATCTATATTTAGAGCGTTGGTTTTAAATCCGCCTCCTAGCGTAAAATATTGTCTATTTCCTTTGTCCTCACTCTCATGAAAATATCCTGCTCTTAAAGCAAATGCATTGTTGTATAAATACTCTGCTCCTAAAGCATAGGTAAATTCTTTTAACTCTTCACTAAATCCACCTGGTGCGTCACCAAAAGAACTAAACATCCCTTGAATCCATCCTATATCTTCATCCTCTTTTCCGTCAATAACATTCCCATCGCCATCTCTAATTGGTGGCGTAGGTACTAATAATTTTGTAAATTCAACAGTAGTTGAAATGATATTGTAATCGTCCAAGATAAAATCAAAACCACCACCAAACTTTAAATTTGTTGGTATAAAATCTTCCTGACCAGGAACATAAGAAACTTTTGGACCAATATTAGAAATGTTAAACCCTATTCTATAACGTCCGTTAAAATTGCCATAATTTTGCTCAAAAGACTGATAATATCCAGAAACATCTACCGCAAAAGAATTGATCGGCTGCAAGGTATTTCCGGCAGTTCCATTAAATGCTAAATTAGAACGTATATATTTTAAAGAAACTCCCATAGAAAAGGTTTCACTTAATTTTAAAGCATAAGAGCCTGTTGCAACGAGTTCATTCGGATTTATCGTTCCGTTAGGATTTCCTTGATTGTCTGTTAAATCTATTTGACCTAAAGAAAAATATTTAAAATCGGCACCCCAAGCTGAATTTTCACTAAATCGATTAATGTAGGAACCACTTCCTATAAAAATATCATCAGTTAAATTACGTAACCAAGGCGAATAGGTAAGTCCTGTTTTTATTTGTCTATCACTAAAAACTATTTTTGCTGGATTATGAAATAAAGAAAAAGCATCTGCCGTTGTGGCAACTCCCATATCTCCCATTCCACCTGCTCTAGCATCAGGTACAATTAACAAAAACGGAGTTGCAGTTGTAATTCCTCCCGTTTGTTGTGTATCGGTTTGAGCGTTTATTTTTAAACTTACTAAAGCACAAAGTGCCATACAAAATCCTAATTTCCTCATTTTCTGTTTTTCTCGTTAGTTTAGTTAGTTCAGCAAATATCTAATTTTTATTGCAGTATTACTAATTTTTCATACTTCTCTGACACTAGATTGCTGGCTGTTGATTTTACTCTTACTTTATAAACGTATACTCCTTTTCCTATTTTATTACCAAAATCGTCTAAACCATTCCAGGTAATACTTCTTGATAAATTACCTGTAGTTTGAACATTTTGATTGATAGTTTTTACCAATTTACCAGAAACTGTAAAAATCTGAACCTGAACCTCTAAAGGTTCATTTGGCTTGTTATGATTGAACCAAAACTCTGTATAATTTACGAAAGGATTTGGATAATTTAACACATTTTCTAAATTTAAAATGGCGTCACTCACAACCACAAAATTTAACGTGCTTTCTGAGGAGTTATTGTAAGTATCCCATACTTTTAATTTCAATGTGTGCCGGCCCACCTCTAAATCTCTGAGCGTATAGGTAACTTTTCCACTAGAAAAATCGTTTAATTCAGTTTGATAAAAATCATTTAAAATAATTGGATTTGAAGTATCTCCATCTAGAACGCCCACTATATCATGATCTACGGCAGTTATAGAGGTATTAATTCCGCTAGCATCAGACAAAACAGCAATTAAATTCGGAGATGCATTGGTGTTACCTCCATCTATAAACGATTCATCGTTCATAAATAACTGTATTTCAGGTCCAACAGTATCCTCTGGAGCGTTTTCATCTATTCCACCAACAACCACATCAAAATTGTAGCCAGCTTTGTCTATTTCGCCATTTTCTGCATAAAAACTTAATTTTCCTGGTCCATACGCAACTTTAATATCTTTCGGCACAATAAAATCGAAACTAAAAACGCCGTTTTCTACGGTAGACTTCCCTCTAAACAACTTACTATCTTGTGTATCGAAAGGCATTTTAATACCAAAGCCATCATTGTCTAGCGTTGTTTTGTCAATTAACTTATCAAAAACGGTGGTAGAAAGTGTGCCATTAAAATTGGTTAAAACTGCATCTGATTCATCGGTTACCACGCCTTCAAACTTTACTTTAGACAAGGCTTTTATCGTATCTAACGACTGTGTTACGGCTACATCATTCATCTTTGTGATGCGAATATTTGGTTTCGGAATTGCTAATTTCATAGCAGCATCTCCAAAAGAAAAAATAAAGAATTTTTGGTTACTAGAAAACTGGTTTTTAGTCGCCATTAAAGCTTCTGAAATTGTTAAATTCTCATCATTAAAGGCTAGCAACTTTCGAATTAATTGTTCATTGAAACGCTGACCAGTTGAAATATAAACCTCTCTAGTCGTTGTAATCATACTTGCTGCACCACCTGTTGCATTTTTTAAAGTGAGTTCGCCAGCTGTAATTCTATTAGGGTTGTCGAATCTAGAGAAATCGCAGGTAACCGTAATTAAAAGCGGCAATGAATTGGGATTATTAAAACCCTTAACTTGGGGAACGGTTAATATTCTTTCTGCTGCAAAACCATCTTCCCCTCCATGACCAAAGTAATCAAATAATAAAGTTCCTTTTTCAATGGCATTGGTAATTGCTTTGTTAACTTCTGGATATCGTTCTCCACCCGAAGAATTTTCCTGTACAAAAGCATCCAAATAAATTTTATTAACATTAAAAATCTTCTTATTATTTTTTATTTCATCCGCAATAGACTCTACTCCTTGCTCAATAACTTCTTCTCCTGCTTTATCTATATCATCTGCCAATAAGGTTATGGTGTTGCGCCAATCTCCAATGGATTTTTTGTCGTAATACCTTAAAATTTTATCAACTACGAGAGTTGCTTCAGAAACTGTAGAAACCGGTATTCGACTGGAGGCAACATCAATTGTATGGGCGGTGGACATGGACCCTTCATTGTCTTCTAGCATTACAAAAAAGTCATCCGTTACCCATGATGATGCTAAGTTGAAACTACTGGTGGATAGTTTTACTGGAACAATATTATTATTTCCTTGAATTCTGTCTTTATAATCATAAGACGCATCCCCAAAAAAGCAGACATATTTTAGTTTTGTTTCTTCTGATGAATTTCTAGTATATACTTTTTTTAGAAAATCTCGAATTCCTGTAATATCTTTTGAACCCGAAGAAAATTCATTATAAATTTCATCAATCAAAACTACTTTAGTGGTAATATTCGAATTCACCTGATGATAATCTGCCAACCTTTGTGCTTGCGCAGAAAGTTCCGAATTTGTTATTAGAATATAATTAATGTCCTTTAAAGCATGTAAATTCTGATTTTTAACTTTAGCATTTTCTATGATTTCTGGTTTGTAAAAATCAGAATCATCTAAAACTATATATTCTTTTAGAACACCTGCATTGTCTTTAAAGGTAAAATTGTTTGCCGCACTCTGATTGGTAATGATTTGCGGAGCAATAGGGTTCGTAACATCCCAAACCTGAAAAGCAGCGCTCCCATTACTTATTTGATACTCTACTGTTCCTGTTGCAGTTGCTTGTGCAAAACTTCTAAATGAAAACTGAAAATCACTAAACGTCAATTGTTTTTTCCCAACAATTTCTATGTAATCTAAAAATGCACTTGCGGATGGATTTCCATTATTATTAAAAGTAATCTCAATCTCTATATTTTCAGCACTATTTGAAATATTAGCGTTTCTTTCTACTGCATATGCTTTTGTTAAAGAGCTTAAATTTATTCCTGCATAATCAAGGGTTAGCAAATCTTGTCCGTTCACTTTCACTACCATCGAAGATGAAACGACGGAATTAGACACCCCTCTAACTCTTACATTTAAGTTCTCATTTGCCACTGCATTCGGAAAAGGAATTTTAAAACTTTGTGTATTTTGTATATTAAAATCTTCTTCAAAAAACCATTGTGTGCCCACGGCTATAATATTTTTCTCCTCTTTTTCATGAAAAATATAATCATCAAAAATTGTTATTGGGGCAGCTGGGGTATTTGTATTTGGATTTTTTTGAGTAATTCTTTTTCCATCCGTATTATTTACTGTTATAAAATAATATCCCTTGTCCGTATAAATATTCTGCCTGTGTTTTATGGAATTACTCGTTGTATTTACCTCCCAGTCATGCGGACCTGTTGCATAAAAAAGAATGTAATCCTTGTTATCAAAAGTACCATCCTCTTCTCCTGCTACATAAATGGCATTTTCTTGTAAATCATCAAATCTAAAATCGCTATTTGCCTCCGGTAAAAGTTGGCCACCATTTCCGTAAATATGTAGTTTCTTCGGATTTAAGCCATTGGTAGAAACCCCAATTTGCTGCAATAAATTTTTATCAATTTTAAAAACACCAGTCGTGTCTATGGAAAATTTAAACCAATCACCTGAAGATAGCACAGAATTGTTGACCTGAGCAAGGTTAACTTGTATTAAAAATCCGCAAAAAAGAAGTACTAACTGTTTTTTCATATAAGTATTCAAATAACGCAAATAATTATTAGATATTTTACTGTAAAGAAAGATAAATTATACTAAAGTATAAAAGCATCCGTTAATAAGAATGAGTGTAAAAAAGGATGCGTTAATTTTTATAATTTCCTTGTAAGAAATTATAATTATTGTAAATTGCATCACTATAATAAAACCCTATCAATTTTTAAATTAGGAAATGAAAAACATATTTAAAATAACATTCGCTGTTTTAACAACACTATTCTTCTTTAATTGTAAAAGTTCTGATAATACCAAATCGAGACTTACAGGTTTGCCATTTAACGATGCGAGATATGGTAACTTTATCAAAGGAAAATCGGATGCTGGTCAAAAACCACCGCTAGGTATGGTTGCTGTAGAAGGAGGTTCTTTTACCATGGGGCAAGTACAAGATGACGTTATGTTTGATTGGAACACCACCCCTAAAAAACTGCATGTTCGTTCCTTTTTTATGGATGAAGCAGAGGTTACAAATTCAGAATATTTTTTATATGTACAATATATGAAGAATGTTTTTCCACCTTCAGAAGAAAATTACAAGCATATATACAGTGCTATTTTACCAGACACTTTGGCGTGGCGAAAAAGTTTAGGAAATACTGATATTTTATCAGAAAACTATTTCCGTAATCCAGCGTATTCAGATTACCCTGTGGTGGGTATTAGTTGGTTGCAAGCAAATGAATATTGCAAGTGGCGCACCAATGCCGTCAACCTAAAAACATTAATTGATAAAGGTCATATCAAAAATATTTTTGAAACAGACACGATCAACAACTTTTTTGATACAGATGTTTTTTTAACCGATGATTCTCAATTATTTGACGGAGACACCACCGTTTATAAAAGAGGGGTAGGAAGAACTGTGCGAAAAAGAGGAGATCCAAAATTAAGTAGAGATGCTTTTCAAGGAAGAAAAATTACGCAAGCTGATGGTATTTTAGCGCAGCGTTTTAGATTACCTACAGAGGCTGAATGGGAATTTGCAGCAAAAGCGAACATAGAAAACAGAGAATACAACAATATTAGAGGACGAAAAAAATATGCTTGGAATGAGAAATATTCTCGATCTAAAAACAAAAGAACTAAAGGAGATCAATTAGGAAACTTTAAACAAGGTGAAGGGCAATATAGCGGTTTATCCGGTTGGAGTTCTGATGGTGCCGATATCCCTAATAAAATAAAATCGTATCCGCCAAATGGTTTTGGGTTGTATGATATGTCCGGGAATGTAGCAGAATGGGTATCAGATGTGTACAGACCTTTGATTGATAATGAAGCGAATGACTTTAATTATTACAGAGGGAATTTATTTACTAAAAAAATGATTGACGCCGATGGTAATATCGTCATTGCTGCAAATGATGCAGGCGCCATCGTAGAATATGATACGTTACCGAATGGACAAATTATTCCTAGACAATTACCAGGAACCATTAAATACATTCCGATTACAAAAAAGGATGCTTCTTTAAGACGAAACTTTAAAGTAGCGAACAATGCTGATCTTGGCGATGGAGATTTAAACTCTTCTCGTTTTTACGAGGATGATGAAGACCAATTTATGTCAAGACCAAGTATGTACAACTCGCCTAAAAGTCCCCAAAGAATAAGAAATTCTGTTACCGGGGAAGAAGTTTTAACAACCGATGCAAAAAAACGTTCTACTTTAATTAGCAATAATACGAGAGTTTATAAAGGTGGCTCTTGGTCTGATAGAGAATATTGGTTAGACCCAGCGCAAAGAAGATATTTACCAGAATACATGGCCACAAATTATATTGGTTTTAGATGTGTATCTGACAAGGTAGGTCCGATGACCTCTGGCAAAAGAAAAGCCAGGAACCCTAGTAGATAAAATATATTTGTTACAATTGAAGCCTCATTATTGTCAGATATAATGAGGCTTTTTATATTTAAAAAATGAAAATAGCCAATCTTTATCAATTGTATCGTCAACATTTTCTTGTAGATACAGACACCAGAAACATTCGAAAAAACACCCTTTTTTTCGCTTTAAAAGGTGAAAATTTTAATGGAAATAGTTTCGCGGAACAAGCACTAGAACTAGGTGCAGCTTTTGCTATTGTTGATGAAGAAGCATACCAAACAAAAGAGGCTATTATTTTAGTTGACAATGTTTTAAAGACCTTACAAGCGCTCGCAAATTATCATCGGAGACAATTAAATATCCCTATCATTGGTTTAACTGGTAGCAATGGCAAAACTACCACGAAAGAATTACTTTATGTGGTTCTGAGTAAAAAACACAATACACAAGCTACAAAAGGGAATTTAAACAACCATATTGGAGTGCCATTAACCCTACTTTCTATGACCGATAAAACTGAATTGGGCATTGTAGAAATGGGTGCGAATCATCAAAAAGAAATAGCATTTCTATGCACTATTTGTGAACCTGATTTTGGTTACATCACCAATTTCGGAAAAGCACATTTAGAAGGTTTTGGAGGATTCACAGGTGTGATTAAAGGAAAGTGCGAACTGTATACTTACTTAAAAGAACACCACAAAATTGCTTTTGTAAATCCTGATGATGCGCTTCAGCTAGAAAAAACCAAAGGATTGCAAACCATCCATTTTAAAACTGCTGACCTACAATTCTTATCCTTAAATCCATATGTAAAACTTTCTTACAAAGGTCAAAGCATACAAAGTAATTTAATTGGCAACTATAATTATGCAAACCTTGCTGCTGCCATTACCATTGGCGCCTATTTTAACGTTTCTGAAGCAGCGATGAAAGAAGCTATAGAAAGTTATGTTCCTAAAAATAACCGTTCCCAAATCATAACCACAAAGAAGAATGAAATTATTTTAGATGCCTATAATGCCAACCCCTCTAGCATGCAGGTGGCTTTAGAAAATTTTGCTGCAATACAGTCAGCGGATAGCGTTGTTATTTTGGGAGATATGTTTGAGCTGGGTGCTGAAAGTTTACTTGAACATCAAGCGATTGTTGATTTAGCTACTTCTTTTAAATTTGATCACACTTTTTTTGTAGGTGAATATTTTTATCAAACTACAACTGAAAAGCATCAATTTAGAACCTATGAACAACTGGAAGCGTATCTCAAAAAAAATAGACTCACACAGCAATCCATTTTAATTAAAGGCTCTCGAGGAATGCGTTTAGAAAGAATTTTGGATTTTATTGATTGATATCCACAGCATTAATATTGCATTAGATTGGCATTATATTGACGGTTTGACGGCAACGAAGCCTTCTTAGACAATATCTAATTTTACCGCTCGTTACAACTTATTTGCTATTTTATATCCAAATTAATTTTAGGTCTAGCGCCTGCATATGATGATCTAACAGAAACGGTTCTTCGGTACTTAAAACAACACTAAAATACCTTAATGAATGTTATTTTTATGATATTCTAACAATTTATCAATGGGTCTTTGCACCACATCGGTCACTTTTAGATTGTTATTTTCTGCAATTTCTTCAAGAATATCTCTAAAATAATGCGCTATCGACCCTATAAAATAGATTGGTGTATCGGCTGTTTTATTGAAAGGTAACACTCTATATTTAAAAAACTCTTGAAATCCGTGAGTAATAATTCCTTTAATGTAGGCATTGTCTTTAAAATCAAACATAAATTTTGCAAAAGACGCTAAATACATATTCGGGTTTGGAACTCTATACAAGTTTTTCTTAATGTAATCTGGATCTAAATTAAACTCCTTTTTAAATTTTTGTGCAATCTCTAAAGGCATTTGGTTGTAAAAATAATCGATGAGCAACCTTTTTCCAAAGTAATTACCACTCGCTTCATCCATTAAAATATAGCCTAAAGAAGGCACTAACATCTTTATGTGTTTCCCATCAAAATAACAACTATTAGAACCTGTTCCTAAAATACATACAATGGCTGGCTTTTTACCAGCTGTGGCATACACAGCAGCTAACATGTCTTCAGAAATCAATATTTTTGCATTAACAAAAATAGAAGCCAAGATCTTTTTTAAAATTTCAATTGGTTTTGGCGTTCCACAACCTGCGCCATAAAAATGAATTTCTTCCACATCATCTTTCACCTTTATCAACTGAAACATGTTGATAATTCTATTGTGCAATTCTTCTTCCGGAACAATGGCAGGATTTAACCCCAAGGTTCTTACTCTAAATTCTTCCTGCTTATCGTCATTTATAGCAATCCAATCCGCTTTTGTTGATCCCCCGTCTGCAATTAAAATCATAATATCAATTTTAATCAAATATATTACAACTAAAATTAGTATACAATAGCTATCAAAACTTCAATCGTTTTCGCTTCAACTATTTAAGCCTCTTTTGAAGAATTTTGATTCAATTCTTTCAATTCAAAGGCAATTTTAGATTAAAATGTATGCATTTTGTTTCAATAAAACATTCTCACGCATGCGATCCCAGCACGAGTTGAATAAAAAACCGGAAGTTGTCTAATTACCCATTAAAAACATTTTAAAACAAGCTGAACAAGATATACAAGTTAGTAATGAAAATTGTAAATTTGTTGTAAATCTAATAACATGTTTTTTTTCAAGAAAAAGGAAATTCCTTTACATGAATTTTTTCCAAAAGGATTTGTAGATATGCACTCGCATCTACTCCCCGGAATTGACGATGGTGCCAAAGATTTGGAAACTTCCATTGCATTGATTCAGAAAATGGCTTCGTATGGAATTAAAAATATCATAACCACCCCGCATGTTTTAGGCGATGTATACCCTAATACCCCAGAAATAATTGAACGTGCCTTAAAAGAAGTTAGAGCGGCATTGCAAGAAAGAAACATGACGGATATTACGATTGATGCCGCTGCTGAATACATGCTGGATGAGCAATTTTCTGCAATTTTAGAAAAGGATAAACTGCTCACTTTAAAAGACAACTATGTTCTTGTAGAAATGTCTTATTTTAATGCTCCTATCAATCTCTATGAACTATTATTTGAAATTCAATTAAAAGGGAACAGACCTGTCTTAGCACATCCTGAGCGTTACAATTTTTACCACCATAATTTTAAAGAGTATTATAAATTAAAAACAGCAGGTTGCTTGTTTCAATTAAATTTATTGTCTTTAACCGAACACTATGGAAAACATGTGCAAAAAACTGCCGACAAACTTTTAAAAGAACATATGTACGATTTTGTAGGCACTGATGCACATCATCAAAATCATTTGCATTTACTGCAAAAAATTGGGACTACCAAGAATTTAAAAAATTTAGAATCCCTGCTCTTGAATAATACCAAATTTTTGAAATCATGAATTATTTAGAAACCCTCTGTTTTATTGGAAAATGCCTTACGCTTTCTCATGAAGAAAAAAATAGAAGCAAGGTTTTAACGATTTTGAAAAATGAAGATGTCGATTGGGAATCCGTTGTAAAGGTTTCAACTGCACATCTTGTATTTCCTGCTTTATATTGTAATCTTAAAGAGGTAGCATTTCTTCATCTACTTCCTAAAGATTTAGTGCAACATATGGAATCTATTTATCATCTAAATCATGACAGGAATTTAGAAATCATAGTACAAGCCAAAGAAATTAATATTCTTTTGTTGGAAAATAATATTATCCCAATTTTCCTCAAAGGAACTAGTTTCTTAATAGAAAATCTGTATGGAAATATTGGTGAAAGGATGATTGGTGATATTGACTTCTTGGTAGACGACAAACATCTTGTAAAAACAGTGAAGCTACTAAGAGAGTACGGTTATAATACAGCTATGAAAGAAAAGCATATTATTTTTGAATCAAGACATTATCCAAAAATGGTAAAAAAAGGCAGTATTGCTGCTATAGAAATTCATGATAAAGTTATTTTAAATAAATACTCTAAAACTTATAATTATAAACTTTTTTCAGATGGATCAAGAAAATTTGACAACTTTAGCATTCCTTCCATAAAAAACCAAATCGTACATAATTGTATAAACAAACAATTTAGTGATCAAGGAAGTTGTTATAAATCTTTAACGCTCAGAAATAGTTATGATTTATTAAAACTATCACTGAAAGAAAACACTTTAAATGCAATAAAATCACACAAATATCATTTTGACCTATTTAGCACATATATAGGTTCCTCAAAAATACTTTTTGATGCTGATAGTTTGGTTTATGAAAAAAACCTTATCGTTAGTTATCAGATAACGTTAATCTTTCTTTTTACTAAAAACCCAATTTTATTTAAATTAAATAAAATGTATTGTGATTTCATCACTGATTTTAAAAAGAAAGCTAAGAAGTTGGTAAAACTACTATACAAAAAAGAGTTTAGGTCTTATTATTTTGACAAAATTAATAAGAGAGTTTAAATTAAAATTTTATTGAATTACATAATAATAAAAAATGAACTAGCGTAAACGAACCTGAAAAGAAGTTATCCTAATAATAGTGCTCTTAGAAATGCCATCTATCCTAATGTAGTGATCATTATCCTATAAACTGCAACCAACTTTGTTTACCTAAAGAGTTCTTATTTTCAAAGATTTTATGACTGGTTTTACAAAAAAAAGGAAGCAAATTGCTTCCTTTTCTTTATTTTCCTATACTCCTAGAGAATTCGTTTGTACCATGGTTTTTTAACCTCATCTAAATATCCATTTCCGTAGCCATAGCCATAGCCATAGCCATAGCCATAGCCATAGCCATAGCCTTTCGTAGTACCTGTATCGTTTAAAACAATCGCCATATTTGCTAGTTTTTTCTCTGTATATAAAGTCTGTGCAACATTTAACATCCTTTTGTCTAAATAATTAGCTCTTGAAACATATAAGGTCATATCTGCATATTTAGACACTAATAAAGTATCTGTTACCAAATTCACCGGAGCCGTATCTACGATGATGTAATCATAGTCCTTTTTAACTTCGTTAAATAATGCCGCAATCTTTGGGTTTAAGAGTAATTCAGCAGGATTTGGAGGTATTACACCCGAGGAAATAATATCTAAGCCTGGAATTTCTGGAATTGAAAATTTAAGATCGTTTAAATTCAGTGCACTATTTGTAATATAGTTTGTAACCCCTTTTCTTTCTGCTAGTCCCAAATATTTTGTAACTTTTGGTGCTCTTAAATCCATCCCTAATAATAGTACTTTTTTATTTGATAAAGAAAGCGCAGCCGCTAAATTAATAGAAACAAAAGATTTTCCTTCTCCACTGGTTGTAGAGGTAACAAAAATCGCTTTACCCGCAGTATCAACTTTATTTGGTAACATAAAGTTTAAATTGGTGCGAATTAATCTAAATGCCTCTGCGATTCCCGTTCTTGAGTCATTATTAATTACCACCTTACTATCCGAATCAGAATGAGGGACATCTCCTAAGAAAGGGATAGTCGTTAACTCCTCAATGTCTTTTCTTGAATGAATTTTTGTATCTAACAAATTTCTTATATAAATAAATCCAAAAGGAACTAGCAGTCCTACAATGAAAAAACCAACCAAAATCAATTTCTTATTTGGTGCAACAGGAATTAAAGAGCCGTAAGCTTCATCAATTATTTTTGCATTTGGAACTGTTACTGCCAAAGAAATTGAAGTTTCCTCTCTTTTTTTCAACAAATATGAATACAAACCAGAAATAATTTCTTGTTCTCTGGCGATATCAATAAACTCTCTTTCTAAATATGGTATCGCCTCTATTTTAGTATTTATTTTTGAAGCCTCATTTTTTACTCGATTTAATTTCATTTCTAAAGAAACAATAAGGTTCGATATACTTTGTATTAAATTTAACTTTAGAGCTTTAATCTGAAGACTATACTGAACTATCAGCGGATTCATTACCCCAGCATCTTCAGCTAAACTGTTTTTTTGCAGTACAAGTTCATTAAAGTTTAGTATTGAATTTGATATCCCAATATCTGAAAAACCCAAATTTTGTGGCAATATCTCCTCTTTACCTGAAAAACTCTTTAAAGATTCTTTCACCCATTTGGCCACCTCCAATTCAGTTCGTATTTTAATCAACTCCTGATTAGTTTCAGAGAGCCCTTCTAAAGTTAATTCAGCCTCTCGCGATAGACCAGATATACTGTTTTCTACCTTATAATTTTTAACGTCATCTTGAACCAATTTCAAATTTTCACCAATGGATACTAATCGCTGATCAATAAAACTCAAAGTCTTTTGCGAGACTAAGCCTTCATCCTTAATACCATCTATATTATATTGTTTAATCAATTCATTGATTAAATCTTGGCCCTTCTCTCTAACATTAGTTTTTAGACTTAATTTAAGCACAGGTGACATATCATCAATTGCAGTAATATTTAGAACCTTCAAATAATAATCAATCAATCTATTTCTTGGGATTAGACTAGTAAGAATTTCGATTTGAGTTTTATTATCTAATCCAATTTCAAAATTTGGATTTATACGTATTCTAAACGCACCTAGCTTTGTTTGAACCTCCTCCCCAAAGCTATGTTCCGTTTTAAACTCACCTTTTATATCTTGAAGGCTAAATTTATTATTTTCTGATATCGAAACCACAACTGAGGTGTCCCTATTTATTAGCAAAGTATTTTTATAAATCCAATCAAAAATAATAGGAGTGGTTTTATCATATAATTCAACATTTCGAATCCTTCCGTCTCTGAAATAGGAAACATCCAAATTTAAAGAATCTATAGCTCTACCTAAAATCTTTCTTGACTTGATAATTTCAATTTCATTTTCTGGATTGTTTGATGAACCTCCACCAATGATTCCCAGATCTTCAAATGCAGCCAATTCTGTAGAAATACCAGCTTGCTTGTTATCCTCTATCATAATTGTAGCATCAACTTTATAAGTAGGTGTAGTATATCTTATAAAGATAAAAGCCCCTGTAATAGAAATTAAACCGCCAACGACAAATAAACGCCAATGAGAAACATATTTTTGTATCTCGTATTTAATATCGATCTGATCGTTTTCTTCAATATAATTATTCATATTACAACTTTATTATCTCGTTATTATAGTAATTAGGGAAATTAATACCGATGCCAGAGAAATAAATAAACCGGTATTTCTTGTATATGCAGCATCTTGAATTTTTGCATTATTCTGTTGTATATAAATCACATCATTTTGTTGCAAATAATAGACTGGTGATGTCATTATCTTATTTGATCTTAAATCAAAACTATATTTAGTTTTTTTTCCCAACTCCTCTCGCACAAGGGTAACATTCTCTCTTAATCCAGAAATATTTAGATCTCCTGCCATTCCTATGGCATCAAAAATTGTTACTCTTTCATTATCGATTTGAAATACTTTTGGTTGTTTAACATCCCCAATAACTGTTACTTTAAAGTTTGTTATTAGTATATTGACAATCGGATCTTTCAAGTACTTAGGATACAATTTATATTTAATTAACTCAATAGCTTCAATTCTCGTAAGTCCTCCTAGTTTTAGTCTCCCTAAAACCGGAAATTCAACCATGCCATTGCCATCAATCAAATACGATTGTAACTTCGGCACTCCTTGAGCACTCCCTGAGCTTGCTGAACTTGCAAATACAGGCAAGTTGAAAGGAATAGAGGCCTTCAAATCTTTTGATGAGATTATAATTTGCAATAGATCATCTGGTTTAAATGTTAACTGGTAATCATTATTTACCTTTGATTGATCAATTTCATCAAATTGGAGATATATTAAGTCTTTGTTAGAAACACATGAACTAAGAAAAAATAACAACGTAAAAGGAAGGAATATAAGTTTGAATTTGGACATGGATTTAATTTATGCGAAATTAATTAAAAAAATAAAGGTTACCTAGCAAAAATGGAGGATTTTAAACTAGAAATGTAACCCATATATTAAAGATTGTGTTTTTTTTATGTTACCCCAGTTTTCAATATTTTTAAACTCTTTATGTTTCATGTTTGGAAAGAAATTTAATAATGTAAAGAATTATTTTGCAATGAATTTTTTTATTTGTATTATCTATTTTACCTAATTTATTTCTAAATACCTTTTAAAACAATATAACATAAATACAATTCTAGAACGCATTTTCATCTTTCTTAAAAAACATAGACCAAGCGGTCGATAGTACGATTTTAATATCCAAAAAGAAACTCCAATTTTCAATATACCAGATATCCGCAGCCGCCCTGTTCTCCATATCTTTTAACAATTTGGTTTCTCCTCTAAACCCATTGATTTGCGCCCAACCGGTAACACCCGGTTTTGCGAAATGTCGTACCATAAATTTATCTACCAATACTCGATATTCATCCGTATGCTTTAACATATGTGGTCTGGGCCCTACTAATGACATTTGATTTAATAGTACATTTATAATCTGTGGAAGTTCATCAATACTTGTTTTTCTCATAAAGGCACCGAAATCCGTAACTCTGGCATCATTCTTTGTTGCCTGGAGATTGTCTGAATTACTATTCACAGACATACTTCTAAATTTAAAACAATTAAAAGCGATACCATCCTTACCGGTTCTTTTTTGCACAAAAAAGACAGGTCCATTGCTTGTTAGTTTAATAATTATTGCGATGATTGGAAATAACCAAGTAAATATAAATAATGTTGTTATGAGTGAGAAAAGGATGTCAAAACATCTTTTCAAAGTCCGATTCGTAATACTATTTAAAGGCTCACTTCTTAATTTTAGGATCGGAATGTTCTGCACATAGTCAATAGAAAATGTTTGTGATAAATACTCTGAAAACTCAGGAATCACACGCACTCTAATCATGTTATTATCTGCATATCGAAATAAATCATTGATTAATTTACCGGCATGATGTGGAAGTGATATGATGATTTCATCCACATAATTATTTTCCAAAAAAGCTGTAATTTCAGATAGCCCACCTTTATAAATCTCCTTAAGGTTATTTTTAACATTAGCATCTGTAAATAATCCTGCAATTTTATAACCATATTTAGGTTTTAAATAAATTTCATCAATAAGCGTTGCTATATTTTTATTTAGCCCTACCAATAATATACTCCTGTAATTATTCCCTTGTTTTCTATATGTTTTTATGATGTACATAGCAAGAAATCGCCAAAATAATAGCCCTAATAAAAAAAACAACAGCACATAGGCCATAAATAACGGTGAAAGCATCGTGCTGGCGCTAAAAAAGAGGATCCCTCCAATTAGTAAACTGAAGTTAAAAAGTGCATATATGTTTTCGGATAGCACCTTGTATGTATATATAATTCTTGGTATCTCATATAAATTAAATTTCAAACTCATGATTATCCAAATAACACTAAATACTAACGCACTGCTGCTATAAAAAATAATATTTGGAGAAATGCCATCAAAAACTAATTGATTTGCTAAGAAAAAAGAAGTAATTAAAAGAAATACATCTATTGCAGAGAATAGAAACGGCGTAAATTTAGATTTTCCTTTTCGTGATTTATTTTTTGACATATTAAAATAGCTCGCTTATGAATTATAATAAAATTTATTACTTCTTATAAAAAATAATTTATTTTCATCTTTGAATTTAATATAAATTTTTTCAAATCTATTCATTTTTTCTTATTAACTCGACACAAACTTAACAAAAAGTATTTATTTTTTAAATTGATTCCAAACAAATAGAATACTTAAATAAAAAATAACCAGAATTCAATTAGACTTAATTTCACAAAATAAATATTTTGATGTAATAATTACCTGTGTACTTTTTCTTAATAAACAGTTAATCTTGAATTCATTTGGAAATTTTGAATTAGAAATATTTTTTTTAGCCCCTCTAAAATTGTGTAAAAGAAATATAGTTGGAATAATTATTACGGTTTGATTCGTTAAATATAACTTATGATTAGAATATCACCATTAAAAAAAATCTTTTTTATTTGCTGACTTATATACTTCAATGGTCTTAGATGCTATTATTCCCCCATTATATTTACCCTAATAATTGATAAAAAATCTCTTACTTTTGAAATAGCCAATTTTCCATCTAATTTAAATACTGTCTTATTGAAGAGAACTTTATTTTAATAAATTATCATAAAAGGAAATCAATTTCTCGGATTCAAACTCCCAGGAAAGCTCATTTAATACTCGATTATAGCCAAATGTTCCCATTTCAGTTCTTTTTTCAGCATCATTCAAAAGTTGCATGATTTTATTCGCAAAATCTGTTGTATCTTTTGCATATAGAGATGCCTCATTAGCAGAAAATCTACCTTCTTTTAAATCATACTGTACTATGGGTTTTTTTAATGCCATATACTCCATAATTTTATTCATTGTACTTAAATTGTTCATTTCTGTAGGTTTGTCTGGATTCACACAAACATCCGCTGTATTTAAAACATCTAAAAGCATTTGATCAGACACTCTGCCATAAAAATCTACATACGTTTCTAAACCTTTTTCTTTAGAAAGTTTTTTTAATAATTCTAAATCTGAACCACCTCCTACAATAGCCAATTGCACATCTTGTCTTATTTTAACAATTTGCAACATACTTTCCAATAATAAATCAATTCCCTCTTGCTCACCGATAACACCCAAATACCCTAATAAATACTTCTTTCCTTTTTTATATTTTAAAATAGGTTCCTGGAGCTGTAATCTATCTAATTTTGGACCACTGCGAACAACCTGAACCAAATTAGGATTCATGCCTCCTCTAGTAATGGCTATATTTTTATACGATTCGTTTGTTGCTATACTTGCATCTGCATTCTGAAAAGTTCTTTTCTCAAAAAAGCACATTAACTTATAAAAAAAATCTTTTTTGTCATATTTTGCGATATACAATTCAGGATTAATATCGTGATGATCAAAGACATATTTAACCCCTTTTCGTTTATACTTCTTTGCTGTAAGATATATTAAATCAGGTGGGTTACAACCGTGTATCACATGAAAGGGTTTCTTTATGAATATTTTTCTGGCCAGTTTTTTTTCCCAATAGATAGCAACTCCATATTCTACTAAGTAACCTAGCGCGCCTCTTGCCTCAAAAGGCAGCGGATGTCTATAAATTTCAATACCTTCTAGTACTTGGTAAGGCTCTGTATATCCTTTCATTTGAGGGCAAATAATCGAAACTTCCATCCCATTCTCCTTCAATGTTGTAGCTTCTTGCCACACTCTTCTATCAAAAGGAACGGGTAAATTCTCTACGATAAAAAGCACATGTTTTCCTTTAATCTTTGTCATAAGTAAATTTTTAGTTTTTACAATACCGTATCTTCACTCGAAAAATAGGTGTCATTATTATTCTTTTTAGTTGACCAATTAATCCCCACATAGTTTTCATAATCTAATAACCTATCATCCAACCTCACAAAATCAATGATTATTTTATCTTCAATTAAAACTAATTTAGACTTAAATTCATCTTCATTCGTATTTACAATTAACACATCACAAGTTTCGATTAAATGGTCTACATCTTTCACTAAAAGGTTTGATAAATGAGGAATTCTTGCATCAATATAATCTTTATTGGTTCCTGTTAACATAGTGGTATTAATGTTTTTATCATAAATCTTAATATCGGCACCTTTACCAAGTAACAATTCAATAACACGAACAGCTGGGCTATTACGTAAATCATCGGTTCCTGCCTTAAAACTTAAACCTAAAAAACCTAGTTTTTTATTAGGGTATTTTAAAATTAAATCTGTTGCACGCTCTATTTGATTTTCATTTGTAATGCCAATCCCATCAATTACGGGTGTTTTCACATACAAATCATGAGCCAATGTTTTAAAACCACCTAAATCTTTTGGTAAACATGAACCTCCATAGGCAAAACCTGGTTTAAAATAATAATTTGAGATATTTAATTGTTTGTCTTTACAAAATATTTCCATCACTTTGTGAGAATCTATTCCCAACTCTGAGCATACATTTCCAACTTCATTTGCAAATGAAATTTTTAAGGCATGATAAGTATTATTTACATATTTCATTATTTCAGCAACCCTTAGATCTGTTATAACAATTTCACCAGGTAGTTTTCGATACAAGTCAGCTACTTTGTTAGCTGCATCTATATTATCTGAACCAATTAACGTTAAAGGAGGATTGTAATAATCTTGAACAGCGCTACCTTCTCTTAAAAACTCTGGATTATCAACGATGGCAAAACCTACATTTCTCTTTTTTCCTGATGCTTTTTCAATAATCTCAGCTACTTTATCACAAGTTCCTGGCAAAACAGTAGACCTAATTGCAGCGATATGAAACTCATCTTTGTTTTGTATTGCTTTCCCTATATTTTCGGCAACTTTAAAAATATATTTTAAATTTAAATGACCTTGTGGTGAAGACGGTGTTCCTACAGCTATTATACTAATTTCTGTTTTAATGACGGCGTCCATTGCATCTGTTGTTGCAGAAATACTTCCTAGCTTATGCTGTTCTGCAATAATTGTATCAATATCTTTCTCAATAATTGTAGGTTTACCCTTGTTAATTAAATCTACTTTATTTTGACTAACATCAACTCCTATAACATGATGACCATTATTTGCTAAACAGCCCAAACTTACACAGCCTACATAACCGAGACCAAAAATACTTATATTCATAATTTTTTTTTAATATTTTAATTCATTGCTAAAAACGACTTGACTAAATATATTTTCAAAAGTATCACATTGTATTAAGAATAACATAATAACTCCCACAAATAACACAAACCTTTCTTTATTTTTTGAATTATACTTTATTCCAATAATAATGCCAATCATTTAATATTCTGTAACTTTTATTCTTGTCACTATTTTTAAACTTTCTTTTACTATCATTTCTCCAAAAACCACCGAAGTAGGTTCTTTTTTCATGAAAGATTCAGAATACCAGCCTAAAAAAGGTTCCGCACTACCTCTAACCAAATTCCATTTCAATTGGTCATCCAAATGTAAACTAACAGCAGCACCTGAGGCGTGCGATAAAGTATAATTGGTTATAGTGCTCTTTGTTATTTGAATCGTTGGATGTAAATGAAATGGCATAAAAATTTTGTGCTCCTTGTTGTCTCTAATAATGATATTATCCTCAATTAAAAATTCATTTATTTTTTTATTAAATTCAAATGATCGGATGTGCTGTACGTTTGACTTTTGATTATATGTTCCTACAACACGTTCGATATTTCTTTGCTGAACACAAGAAATAACTTTAGGTTTATAATGATTTAGCCACAGGGTATCACTAGCATGAAATGCTTGATTTTCATCATCTATAGTAATCGTGTTATGTGCTTGAGAACTCACAAAGTATTTTCTCCATTTTTTTTCAGTGTGATAACTATAAGTTCCAGAATCAATAAAAAAAGGATTACCATTTACATGAATTAAAAATGATAAAATATCAGAATGGCCATGAGCTGCTATTGATAAATAGCCTAAAGGGGCTATATCTAAATGAGCATATATCTCTTTATCTTTTATTAACTTTCTAAAAATAAAATGTCCTTCTTTTGGATAAAATTTTGTTACTAATTCTTTCTTTTCTCTATCCATTAATTTTTCAAATAATAAATAACCATCATCAGAAAAAAGTAATTTATTTTTTATGTCATATTCAGACTTTGCAGACAAATATGATTCATCATTAAAAATGATTGAAGCAGAAACCAATAAAGATTTGAAGTTATTAAAGTGACCTATTTCCGAGAAATTAAGAACATACCCGTCGTCTTCATCACCATATTTTGGAAAATTTAGATTAACATCCGTAAATACCAGGATGTAATCTAATATTTGTTTTAATGCCTTTTGAAATTCTTTTGAAAACGAATCATTGCATTTTTCGCCAATTATAAAGGGAAGCAAAAAGAAATCAGTTATAAATTGTATATATTCGGCAGCCTCTTCTTTATTTACTCCGTTAGAGTGCTGTTTTAGTATCTCCTTTTCCAAGCCATCCTTAGCATAGCTTCTCCAAAACTCTGACTCTTTAAATCCCCAAACTGAAGTAGCTAAATATAATCCTGAATACTCTGAGACTAAATGATTATTAGCAGAAGAATACTTAGATGGATTATTAAATGAGTATTTACAATGTTGATAAATAACAGGTAACCATTTAGTATTTACAAATTCCTTAAAAATTTTAGATTTATTCATTAATTCTTCAGCATCTAATAATTCCCAACAAAAGAACCAATTTATTAATCTGATATTTACTTCTATATTACTATACCAATTAACACCCAACAAATAAGGATTTGCTTCAATCCAAGATTCATTCAATTCAATAAATTTATCTAAAAATTTTTCATCCTTTGTTTTATTATAATTTATAGCAATATGAATTAAAAACTGTAGTCTATTTATTTCCCATACATTTTTTGCAGAAAGATTTGCACTTTTTCTAATATTAATGTTTTTTGAAAAAGTCAAAGCATACTTCTCACCAGAGAAAACGTCTTTATGCCAATCAATTTGTGAATCAAAAAAATTTATTTTTTTTCCAAACACGGAAAATTCATCGTCAAAGATAGGAGTATCTATTTCACCTATTTTTAATATCTTTTTTGTCTTAGGTATTAGTATAGTACCTAAAGTTTCACCAACAACAAAGAATGATTCAAATTTCTTTTGAAGAATTTGTTTAAATCTATATGGTATCTCCAGAAGAGACATCGTCTTTAATCTAAAAAAATACCATTTTAACATACTTAGCAATTTGTTTAAAAATTTATTAATTAAAATTTTTGTTATACTAAATTCTATTTCAACTCCATTACAAAATTCACAGCTTCTAGAAAACCTCTAAACATTATTGAGATATCTGCCTTTTCCTTTATTATTTCTTTAGCACTTTGAGAAAATTCACTGTAAAGCTTTTTATTTTGTAAGATTAATAGCAGTTTATCTTTCAAGTCTTCATTAGTGTTACAAATAAAGCCATTCTTTTCATTTTCAAGGTAAATAATTTCAGGACTATGACGAACATTCAAAGCTAAGCAAGGTAATCCCCAAAACATTGCTTGATTGATACCTAATCCATTTGTTCCTGGTATACAAAAAACATCTGAGGCTTTAAAGATTTTATTAACTTCCAAATCATCATATATTGCCCCTAAATATGAAATATTTTTTGAACTGCTAATTTGTGTTGAATTTTCTTCAGAAAATCCTGGCCCAACAATAATTAAACCATATTGTTCAAATTCACCACTTTTAAAAATTTCAATAAGGACCTCTATTTTTTTTCTTTCTTGAACCCTACCAACAAACAGTGCATACTTTTCGAAATTTAAATGGTATTGACTTTTAATAGTTGAAACACTTTCTTGCACATCAGGAATCATTTTAAAATTAATTGTATTGTTTGCATAAAATGTCTTTGAATGATGCTTCTTTTTTATATACTTTAATTCGTTTTTAGTATACAGTAGAATTGCACTTGACGCTTTGTGAAAAAAACTATAAATAAATAATTTTAACTTATTATTAGGATCTTGTAGGTTAATTCCATGATTCCAATAGATGTTTGGGGTTTTATGAACCCAAGTATAAAAATACAAAAACCATATTGACCTATTGGTGGGGTGCAAAAAATTAATAATGACATCAGGTTTTTCGTACTTTAGGTATTTATGTAGCTTATAAAAGCTTGACCCTACAAAAGTAATCTTATCTTCTAGCAGACCAAAATTATCTTCTTTGCATGCGGTAGAAACAACAACCTTAAAATCAATATCTTGTTCCTTGAATAAGTTTATAAATTCAGAATAGACTTGAGCTCTATATTTGTATAGCTTATTTGATACAAGTATTACTTTTTTCATTATTTAAATTGTTAAAAGAAACCAGTTCTTAATTAACTTTATGTTTTTGTTTATACAAATTATAAGGCCTGGTAAATATTATTTGAAATCACAAGTGATGTAAAATTGTCAATTTTATTATTTTTTTTTACACAAAAAAAAACTATTAAATTTCCATTCAAAAACATATTAAAATTGACACTTATAAATTAATTTACCTAAAATCATTTGATAAAACTTTCTATTACAAATGAACCAAAATTAGACCATGTATATTTTGAGACGTAATTACTAACTAAATTATTACTTTTGTTATTACTTTTTAATTTATCTATAAGCTTAGGAATATCTTCAAAAGAATTATAACATGATACTATTTTATTATTAGACAGTTCTTTAAAACTCCCTACATTAGGTCCTATTATCTGTTTCTCAGAAGGCAAACTAAATATTAAAGAACCGGAACTTAAAACTGAATCCTCAGTATACGTAAATAAAATAAACCTTGATTGATTAATATTATTTACAATATCTTCATCACATAATCTTTTATTTATGAAAGTTATATTTTCATTTTTAATTACTTCACTAAAAATAGAATTTTCTAATTCTTTATTTTGACAATAACCACAAACAAGTAATCTATATCTTTTAAAAAATTCTTCATTATTAAAATATTTAATAAAACCATCAACATTTTTGTACAGATGTATTGTACCCCAAATGATAATATCATATTTTATGTCTTGAGCTTTATAATCTAAATTAGAATACGTTGGATGAGGGAAATATTTTACATCGGTTCTATTAAAGTTTTTCTTTACAAAATCTACACCCTCAAGACTATGAGTAAATATTAAATGTGCTTTTTTAATGCAGAATGCTAAAGCTTCAAAAGATTTTTTAGTTTTAATATTATGAGCTGTTTTATTGTGTAAAATAAAAATGTTTTTTTTACCTAAAAATAATCGAATATTAAAAACCAATTTAAATAAGTAATACTGGACCAATCCAAACCTGTGGTTGGGTATATTTTCTGGCCAATTTATAATATGATAATCAGTAAATAGATTTATAAATAAGGATACAATATCATTATTAACATTAAACTTATAATAATTTGTAACATTAACTTGCTTATCTAATACAAAAGCAAACTCTTGTAAATAAGGATTATTACTTTGGTTTTTTCTTACGCTATTTGGAAAAATAAATACTTTAAACAATTTTTTTTATTTTTTTTGTGTGAATACTTTGATCTATTAAATATAAAAAAACTACAAACACCACTGTTGCAAAAGTTTGACTAAATGGAAAAATCATGATACATAAAACTGTCGTATACAATAAGAACTGTTTTTGATAAATCTCTAAACTTCTTCTATGTCTAAAATAAATACAGAAAAGAAGATGAAGAAATGTTATCCCATAGATTACGCCATTTTTATTAATAGCACCTATTATACCGATATCATTTCTATAGAACCCATTAAAATCCTTATATTTCTGAATTTCCTTGCCATAGGTTGAACTTTGATGTTCTGGACCATTACCAAATAATATAGTACCGTAACCATCCCAATAATCATATAAGAAGAAATTATAAGATTGAAATCTTACATAGTTATCATTCGTAGTATCGTCTTGTGCAGAGGTTATCAACTCCCCAAATAAACTCTCAACATTCATAGAAACTATAAGTGTTACAATTATTATTCCTATGAATAATGCTATTTTTTTATTAAATGATTTTATAAGTAAAAATGCTAAAAGAATATTTATGATCACACCAAATAGTACTTGTCTTGTCATAAATATATAAATCCCAATCAGAAAAAAATAACATAAAATAGCTGTTTTATTTAGAAGATTAATTTTTAAAATAAACTTTTGAAATATTATAAAAAAAGCAATAATTAAGATATCAATACCGCTAATCATGTACCTATAAAACCCTAATCTAATTTCAATTTCTTTACCTGTTAATACAGAGTCTCCTCTAGTGTAAAACCAATAAGATGGATAAGTTAGTTGTTGAATGATAGAAATTGTCACATATAAGACTGCCAGCACTATAATCGACCTAATAACATCAGTAGCTGAGATATTAATTCTATGCAAAACAAAATATAACAACCATATTAATTCAAATCGCCACATGTAAATGGATAAAGAAATATCTTGATTATGAGATATGTAAGCAGGTATTATACTAATAAGTGGTAATAGTATAAAAAGGTACACATAATTTTTAAAATGCATTTTTATATTATACCTACTGCCAGTAATTGTTATCCATAAAAATAATAACAACAAAATAATTTCTAATCCTTTGTAAACTTGAATATTAATTCCTTTAAAAGAAAAGAAATGTGTAAATACTAATATTACAAACGTGAGAAAAAAAAATTTAATTGATTTTACTTTAACTTTCATTTAAATACTATTTTATTGTAAAAATTATTAATCTAGAAATTTTTGAAATAATTTTTTTTAAGCTAGATGGCAAATATTTGTAACTCATAATTTTTTTATGATACAAAGAAGCAAAACCACGTTTTTTATAATTTGGTAGCTCATCCAATATCAATTTTTGTAGTATTTCATCCTTTTTATTTAAATCTTTGCCAACAATATATTTTTTAATGAAATCTGCATATTTGGGAATACTATTCCATTTATTTTTGATATTTACAGTATTACTAATATTGTTTTTATGATTACGATAAATAAATAAAATTTTTGATGTATACGCCACACCTCCTTCAAGACTTAGTTTAAACCATGTTAAATCATCACTACCCCAACCATCAGGCATTGCAAAAAATCCCCCTATTTTATTTAGAGCATTCACCCTTACTGTAAAGTCTGATAAATACATTTTTCTATAGCCCATTATACGATGATAAATAAAATCAAATGAATTTTCAAACTCAGAACATAAAGATGATAAAATAGCTCTATCACTACCTTCATAAATAATTTTAACTCTACAATGAAATAAATTACAATTTAAATTTTGTTGAGATAATTTTACCATCTCCTCTATATAATTTGATTCCCATAAATCGTCATCACATAAAATAGAAAAAAGATCGCCACTAGATAGTTTCAACGTCAAATTCCAATTATCTATCATGGCTAATTGCACTTCATTTTCATGATATTTAATTCTATCATCGTTAAAAGAATTATAAATATCTCTTATTTTATCCTTAAAATCAGCTGTTTTTGCATTATTAACTAAAACTATTTCAAAATTAGTGTACGTTTGTTTTAAACAAGACTTAATAGCTTCTGTTAAAAAAACGTCTTTAACTACAGGTAAACCTATTGAAAATAGCTTATTGTCATTTAAAGTTTTAATCATTATAATTTAATTTTAGTGCTTTAAGGTATTTAATAGACCATACTACAACATAAAATGAAGGCAAAACTAACGCTATTAAATTAGCAACTACTATTCCTTGCAAACCATATTGTATCCCTCCAAATATGGATAATGGCAAAGTTAAGCAGGCGTTTATAATTGCTGGTATTATAAACGTATTTGCTCCTGTAGCAATAATGGAATTAGCAAATGCATTGTGGTTAACATATAAAACCACCAAGATAAGCATGGGTCCAAAAATATTGGCTCCTAAATAAGAGCCCTCTCCTAGCCATAAAGGAAATAGTATTGGGGCAGCTATAAAAACTACAACACTCAATAAAGTTGCAACACTTAAGGATATTACTACATTTCGTTTTACAAGTTGTAGCATTCCATTTACATCATTTTGAGCAAATTTTTGTGAAATAAAAGGATACATCATTGTGGTAACCATTCCTGAAACTGCTAAAATAAGTGTAGTTACTCTTTGAAGTCCAGCATAATAGGGTATAACTTCTAAACCAATTAAACGTTCTATCACAAAGAAATTAGATTGTAAAACTATAAAAGAAGTAATGTTTAACATAAGAATTTTTCCACTTTCACTAAACATACTCATGACCTCTTTAACTGTAGTATACGAGCTTTTAGTAATTATGTACCCTTTATTAAGCCTATTAAACGTAGTTTTAGCAAAGAAAGAAAAAATTATACCTGATAATAAATAAACAGCTCCTAAAGACCAAAAACCAAAATCTAATTTTAATACAAAGTAAAAACCTATTAAATTAATTAGAGCTATAAAAATTTGTATAAACTTATCCCAACCTACCTCGCCAAAGCCATTTATTAGATGAAAATATTTAATAAAATAAATTCGTAACATAAAACTTACAGACAAAAGCAACCAACATAAAGTACCTTGAAAT
Organism: Polaribacter sp. Hel1_33_78; assembly: GCF_900106075.1. Classification (NCBI taxonomy): domain Bacteria; kingdom Pseudomonadati; phylum Bacteroidota; class Flavobacteriia; order Flavobacteriales; family Flavobacteriaceae; genus Polaribacter; species Polaribacter sp. Hel1_33_78. Next base: position 978,174 of record NZ_LT629794.1, on the reverse strand, counting down.
ATAAAGTTTTGCTCTTTTAAAACAAAATAAATATAAAACACATAAATTACAGAACAAATTAAAATAACTAATAAAGTAGCAATACTATAGCTCCATTTTACAGTAGCCCAAATACTATTATTAACCTCTAATGAAGGGTACGTAGATTTTAATTTTGCTGATATACGAGTTACGACAGGTGCTAAACCAGCTTGCCCAAGGCGTATTAAAACTGTAAAGGATATAAAAAATAACCAAATACCAGCAATTTCTTCACTTAGAAATTTAATTAACATTGGTAAAACTATTAACCCAGCAATACCATCGATTCCTATACTTGTAATTCCCGCAATAAATCCAAAAGAAATTTTCCTAGAGATTAAACCCTTTCCCATTTTTTTGTTTTAAAATTATATTGTTTAATTACTTTTGCTGGATTTCCAACCGCAATTGAATAATCAGGAATATTAGAATTTACAACACTATTTGCTCCAATAATACAGTGTTTACCTATTTTAACTCCTGGGAGAATAACAGCATTATTGTAGACATATGTTTCGTCACCAATTTCTACAGGAAATGTTTTTATTTTTGCTTTGTTTATTGGGATAGATATATCCTCATGAGGATGTATAATATCTGTTATTGTAACATTAGCTACAATAATTACATTTTTACCAATTTTGATTTCTTCTGCACATGTAATATGACAATTTTGATGAATTTGTGAAAAATCATTTATAATTAATTGTGGTTGATATTTTTCATTAGCATATTTTGTAATCAATTCAATTCTACTATTAGGCATCAAAACTACTCTGTCTCCAATTGATATTCCCTCTTTAAAATTTAAAATTAGTTGTTTATGTATAACTGAATTTTTGCCAATTTTTTTAAATTGAAACGAATAAAAAAAAATCATTATCCTTCTTGTTAAAAAAGTATAACCCTTTTTGAAAAAAATCAGTAATTTACTTATCATTAATTTTAATTTTAACTCCTTGCTCAATATTTATTTTATTAAACCAACCTAAAATATTTTTATTTTGTCGTTGGTCCGCTACAGCATACATAACATCCGATTTTCTATAAGGCTTGCCTCCCCAATTAATATTTGTTTTTTCACCAGAAACTTCTTCTACTATTTTTGCCAATTCTTTTAAGTTGGTTCCTATACCTGTACCCAATTTAAACTCACTTGTATTAGGCAATATGTTTATGTTATCTATTAAGCTTAAGTAAAAATTAACTACATCATCTATGTGAATAAAATCTAACACTTGTTCTCCTGGTGATAGTTGCAAAGGCTCTTTAGAATTGGTAGAATCAAAAATTAAATCTATTATTTTTTTTTGAGTATCAACACCTCCATAAATTGTATAGGGTACTACTGTTGTCTGTTTAAAATTATAAGCATTTGCATAATAGTCAACTATAGCTCTCGAAGCCGTTTTAGTTGCAGCATAAAAATAAGCGGGAAGTAATTCACCATCGCCTTTAAAATATTCAGCAAATGTTCCGGTATTTACAAATAATTTTAACTCATTTGTTTTTACAGCATCTAATATTTTTGACAAAAAAAGAATGTTAGTATCAACAAGTTTTTCAACATCTGTCCATTCATCCGAAGAAGTTAAATAGGATGCTAAATGAATTACAATTTCTGGTTTAAAAAATTTAATCTTTTGATTAAAATTAGCATCATTAACCTCAATTTTTTGTGTTTTATTTCCAAAAAAATCATCTGATTTAGATATACTTCTTGTAATTTCTAAAATTTCATATTCATTTTCAATTAATTTTGGAATTAAGTGTTTACCAACAAATCCTGTACTTCCTGTTATTAAAATTCTTTTACACATTCTAAAAAGGATTATTAATCATATACTCTTTAAAGGTTAAAAAATCAATATCTCGATTTGATAATATTGGTGCTTCTAATTGCCAATTATAACCAAAGGAATCATATTTAATACCCATATCAGCATTGGCATTGTATTCTGTGGCTACATTATAAACTGTTATAGTGTTATCCTCCAAAGCCTTAAAACCATGAGCACAACCTTTAGGTATAAAAATTGACTTGTAATTGTTATCAGTTAATTCTACACTAAAATGTTTCATATAAGTTTCAGACTCTTTTCTTAAATCAAGTACAACATCCAATATTGCCCCTATGGGTACATAAACTAATTTTTCATGATCATGAGGGGGCATTTGAAAATGCATCCCTCTGATCACGTTTTTTTTACTTAAAGAAAAATAAGATTCTCTAATAGAAAATGGTATATTATTATTCTCAAAAGTTTCTTTGTTAAAGGTCTTAACAAAAAGTCCTCTTTCGTCAGAAGCATTGAAGTTGTTAATAATAAAAACACCTTCTAAAATAGTAGTTTCTAAAGTCATCAATTAAAAATTTAACCCAAATAACTCTTCCATTTTATCAGCTACAAAGTCAAAATGAACTTCATCTAATGCTGGCTGTACCCCAATCCAAAATGTGTCATTCATTGTTTTTTCTGTATGCGTTAAATCTCCCACCACTCTATATTCAACATCTTTAAAATAAGGCTGTTTTAATAAGTTTCCTGCAAAAAGCAATCGAGACCCAATTTTATGTGAATCTAAAAACTTCGTAACATCTACCCTTGAGACACCGCAATCATCTTTTAATGTAATTGGGAAGCCAAACCAAGAAGGATTACTATTAGGAGTAGGTACTGGTAAATGGATAAAATCAGTTAATGATTCTAATTTATTTCTTAAATAGGTGTAATTACTTCTTCTCTTTTCGATGAAAAATTCTAATTTCCCTAACTGCGCTAACCCACAAGCGGCCTGCATGTCCGTTATTTTTAAATTATACCCAGAATGTGAATACACATATTTATGGTCATATCCAAAAGGTAAATCCCCGTGTTTTTGCTCAAATCTGCAACCACAAGTATTATCACAGCCTGGTGGACAATAACAATCTCTTCCCCAATCTCTAAAAGATTCTGCAATCACTTTTAATTGTGGATCATTCATAAAAACAGCACCTCCTTCTCCCATCGTCATATGGTGTGCTGGGTAAAAACTTAAGGTACCAATATCTCCAAAAGTTCCACATTTTTGACCGTTGTACTCAGCTCCTAAAGCATCACAGGTATCTTCAATTAACCATAGATTATGCTTATCACAAATTTCTTTTACTCTGCCCACATTAAAAGGATTCCCTAAGGCATGCGCTAACATAATTGCTTTTGTTTTAGGCGTAATTGCAGCCTCAATTAAATCTACGTTGATATTATGTGTTTTAATATCTACGTCTACAAATACAGGTACTGCACCAAATTGAATAATTGGATTCACCGTAGTTGGAAAACCTGCTGCAACTCCAATTACTTCATCTCCTTTTTTTATAGCTCTATCTCCTAATTTTGGTGAAGTTAGTGTGCTAAAAGCTACTAAATTTGCGGATGAACCAGAATTTACAGATAAACAGTATTTTACACCTAAAAATGCGGCTAATTTTTGTTCAAACTCAGTATTAAATCTTCCTGTAGTTAACCAGCCATCTAAAGAAGCTGAAACCATATTTTGTAATTCTTCTTCCCCTAATAATTTTCCAGAAGGTGGAATCAAAGTCACCCCTTTAACAAATGTGGTAGGTTTATATTGTTCTGCAGCATATTTAGTGACTAAACTTGCTATTTCTTCTCTTAGTGAGTTTAATTTATCTTGAGATTCCATTAATTTGAATATTTTTTAATTTCTGTTAAACATTGTTCTTTTACATCGCCTTTATTTACATAAACTTGATGCCATTCTATGATTAGTTTTAGAGTTTGTTGTAAACTCCACTTTGGTTGCCATTTTAATCTATTAGCCGCTTTTGAGCAATCTAATTTTAAAAAACCTGCTTCATGAGGATTGTTATTTTTATCTAACTCCCAACTTGCTCCTTCACCCCAATTAGACACCATTTTATCTAAAATCCAGTTTACGGGTTGGCAATCTTCATCTTTGGGTCCAAAATTCCACCCTTCAGCATATTCCTTTCCGTTTTCAAATAACTCTTGAGCTAATACTAAATATCCCGAAAGAGGCTCTAATACATGTTGCCAAGGTCGAGTAGATATTGGATTTCTAATAACGACAGACTCCGATTTTTCAAATGCTTTTAAAATATCTGGAATTAGTCTATCATCGGCCCAGTCTCCACCTCCTATTACGTTACCCGCTCTTGCAGATGCTAAAGAAGCAGTGTCTTCCGAATTAAAAAAAGAGCGTCTATATGCTGAAGTTACTAACTCTGCACACCCTTTACTACTGCTATAAGGATCGTGCCCTCCCATGGGTTCATTTTCTCTATAACCCCAATCCCATTCATTATTTTCATAACATTTATCTGTAGTTACAGAAACTATAGCTTTCAAATTAGGACAACTTCTAGCAGCTTCCAGCACGTTAACAGTACCTATAACATTTGTTGTATAGGTATCTACAGGTTCTTGATATGAAAGACGCACCAAAGGTTGTGCAGCCATATGAATTAAAATATCTGGATTAAAGTCAAGCATCGATTTAGAAATTTGATTCAAATTTCTAATATCACCAAATTCAGAGTTCATGTTTTCTTCAACATTTGCTTCTGTGAAAAGATTTGGTTTTGTATTTGGTTCTAATGAATACCCTTTAACAATTGCTCCCATAGATTGCAACCATAAAGAAACCCAAGAACCTTTAAATCCAGTATGACCGGATAAGAATACTTTTTTAGATTTCCAAAATTTTTTGTTTACTTTTCCTTTTGTTACTTCCATACTTTCCAAGGTGCTTTATTAGTATCCCATAATTTTTGCAAATGCGTTTTGTCTCTTAACGTATCCATAGGCTGCCAAAACCCTTCGTGTTTAAATGCCATTAACTGCTTATCTGCAGCCAATGCTTTTAAGGGTTCTTGCTCCCAAACCGTACCGTCGTTTTCTATTCTATCTAGTACTTTGGGCGATAATACAAAAAAACCAGCATTGATTAAAGCCCCATCTCCTCTCGGTTTTTCTTGAAACTTCATAACTTGACCTTCACGTATATCTAAAGCTCCAAATCTACCTGGAGGAAAAGCAGCTGACAATGTAGCCTCTTTTCCATGAGATTTATGAAAAGCTAATAATGCTTTAATATCGATATCAGCAACACCATCGCCATACGTAAAACAAAATGCTTCTTCATCTTTCAAATAGGTTGCAACTCGTTTTAATCTTCCACCCGTCATAGAATTATCACCAGTGTCAATTAAAGTAACGGTCCAAGGTTCTGCTCTTTTTTCATGCACAATCATCTTATTATCAATCATTTTAAACGTAATGTCTGACTGGTGTTTAAAATAATTCGCAAAATATTCCTTGATAACATATCCTTTATAGCCGCAACATATTATAAAATCATTAATCCCATAATGAGAATAGGTTTTCATAATATGCCATAAAATTGGTTTTCCTCCTACTTCGACCATCGGTTTTGGTTTTGATACAGTTTCTTCACTTAATCGCGTTCCTAAACCACCTGCTAAAATTACTGCTTTCATATTTCTTTTTTTAATTTGTTTCTACAAAGGCATCTGAAAAGAAATTATTTTCTTTCAAAGAGTTTTGCATAAATACTTTTTTTGCTGATTGAATCATTTCATTAGAACCACAAGCATAAACTTGTGTATTCTCTAAATTGATCTTTTGTTTTAAAACTGCATCTTGTACATATCCTTTCTCTACTGACCAATCTTCTTTTTGACGCGAAAGTACAGGAATATATTTAATTTCTATATTTTTATTTTCAAGATTTGGCTCCCAGAATAAATCCTCTTTATATCGAGCTCCAACAAAAACAAAAAACTTTTTATGTTTAAAGTCAGAAGTAGACTCTCGAATGTTCTCAAGGATTGCTTTGATAGGCGCAATACCTGTGCCTGTTGCTAAGAAAACGATGTTTTCATAATTAGATTCTCTTAGAAAAAAAGACCCTAAAGGACCTTCCATTCTTAACAAATCATTCTCCTTGGCTTCCTCAAACCAATATTGACTCATCAATCCCTTTTCATATTTTTTGATAAAGAACTCCAAACTTGTTTTTTCTTTAAAGGCATTGGCTACTGAATAACTTCTTTTGAGGTTTCCTTTGATTAGATTGACATATTGTCCCGAATTGTATTTAAAATTAGCATTCGGTGGTAATCGTAAACTGACTTTGATCACATCATGCGTGAGTTTTTGAATCGATTGAATTTTAGCGGGTACAATTTTCTTGTCATACAAGGTAACATTACCCAAATCTTCCACGTCTAGCATTAAGTCTGTAGTTGGCATCGCATTACAAGAAAGCACAAAATTTTTTCGCTTTTCATCATCAGATAACACCAGATCGTCTAGTTTATTTTTTGTAGTACCCTCTGCAATTTTAACAACACAACTTCTACATCTTGCTGTAAGACAACTGTGCTCTAAAAAAATTCCGGCTGTTTTGGCCGCTTCAAATATGGTAGTATTTGAAGCGCAGGTAAATGTTTTATTGTTTTTTAAACTTATTTCGAACATCTATAAATCTTTAAATTCTGATATTTTTAGCAGATTTTCATTTTTTGTAAACAGATTTTTAATGAATCCCTCCAATATGGTATATTTATATTATACTTTTCCTTCGTCTTATTTTTGCACAACACTGAAAAAAATGGTCGTTTAGCTAGTGTTGGATATTGTGAAGTGCCGATTGGATTCACTTCAATAGGTAATTCACTGATTTCAAAAATAGCTTTTGCAAAATCGTACCAGCTACAAACCCCTTCATTTGAATAATGAAAGATTTCAATATCTTCATTTTTAATTTTAGGTAAAATAGTTAATATAGCCTTCGCTAAATCAGCAGCATTGGTTGGTGTACCTATTTGGTCAGCTACCACACTCAACTGATCGCGCTCTTTACCCAATCGTAACATGGTTTTTACAAAATTGTTACCAAATTTAGAATAGACCCATGAAGTTCTTATAATAATTGAATTCTCAGGATTTATCTGTTGCATTGCCAATTCACCATCTAATTTTGTTTGTCCATATACACTTTGCGGATTTGGACTATCTTTTTCAGTATATGGTTTATGGTTTGTACCATCAAACACATAATCCGTAGAAATATGAATGAGTTGTATGTTTTTATCTCTAGCAATTTGCGAAAAATTGGCTACCGCCAAATGGTTGATTTTATCAGCCAATTCAAATTGCTCCTCAGCTTTATCAACAGCCGTATACGCTGCACAATTTATAATTGTGTGAATGTTATTTTTATCAATAAAAGTGGCTACCGCTTTGTGGTCACAAATATCTAAATTTTCAACATCCGTGAAAATAAAATGATAATTTGAATATGCTGGAGCCAATTCTTTCAATTCAGAACCTAATTGACCATTGCCACCAGTTACTAAAATATTCCTTTTATTCATATAAATTTATTTCAAAATTAAAACAATCGGCATCTTTTAACAAAGGTTGCTTTGTGTCCTTATCAGATAATTTTAGCTGTTCAATGGCAAGCTGCCAATCAATTCCAATTACTGCATCGTTAAATGCCAATCCTCGATCACATTCAGGACTATAATAATTATCAACTTTATACGCAAAAATGGCTTCCTCACTTAGCACTACAAAACCATGTGCAAATCCTCTAGGAACAAGTAATTGCCTTTTATTTTCTTCTGTCAATTCAACCGCAACATGCTTTCCAAAAGTAGGAGAACCTTTACGAATGTCAACAGCCACATCTAACACTTTCCCTTTTATAACACGAACTAATTTAGTTTGTGCAAAGGGTGGCAGTTGATAATGAAGACCTCTTAATACACCATAAGACGATTTAGATTCATTATCCTGACAAAAATTAATCGTAAACTCTAAAAATTTATTTAATTTATCTTGTCGAAAAGTTTCAGCAAAATAACCACGTTCGTCACCAAACACATTTGGCTCACATAAAATAACATCTGGTATGGATAATCGTTTAAAATTCATGTTACAGTTCTTTTGCGCGTTCTATTAAATATTGCCCATACCCATTCTTCTTTAAAGGTTCTGCCAGACTCAATAATTCCTCTTTTGAGATATAGCCCATTTCACAGGCAATTTCCTCCAGACATGCAACCTTCAAACCTTGACGGTTCTCAATGGTTTGTATGTAATTGGATGCTTCTAATAAGGATTCATGAGTACCTGTATCTAACCAAGCATAACCCCGCCCCATAACTTCTACTTTTAAGTTTCCTTGTTCTAAATATTCTTGATTGACCGATGTAATTTCTAGCTCGCCACGATCACTTGGATTTATATTCTTAGCAATCTGTACCACATTATTCGGATAAAAATAAAGACCAATCACCGCATAATTACTTTTTGGTCTTGTTGGTTTTTCTTCTATGGATAATGCTTTCCCTGCCTTATCAAAATCGACCACACCGTAGCGCTCTGGATCATTTACATAATACCCAAATACCGTTGCTTTTTCTTTTTTACGCAAATTCTTTACTGCTTTCGCCAACAAATCTGTAAAGCCATGACCATAAAAAATATTATCCCCTAAAACTAAACATACAGCATCGTTTCCTATAAATTCTTCGCCAATAATAAAAGCTTGTGCCAAACCGTCTGGCGAGGGTTGTACCTTATAATGCAAGGTAATACCCAATTCTTTTCCGTCACCCAATAGGCGCTCAAAATTAGGCAAATCTGTAGGTGTTGAGATAATTAAAATATCTTTGATTCCCGCCAACATCAAAACCGAAAGTGGGTAATAAATCATTGGCTTGTCATAAATAGGCAATAATTGCTTAGAGGTTCCTTTTGTAATTGGATACAATCGTGTACCCGAACCACCTGCTAATACAATTCCTTTCATATTTTATTTATATTGTGCTTTATAATAATTTTGATAATTCCCAGAAGTTACATTGTTTAACCAATCTTCATGGCTTAAATACCAATCGATTGTTTCTGACAATCCCTCTTCAAAAGTTACCGTTGGACTCCAGCCTAATTCTTTATTTATTTTTGAGGCGTCAATGGCATAGCGCAAATCATGACCTGGTCGGTCTTTCACATACGTAATTAATTTTTCACTTGTACCTGCTGCGCGCCCTAACTTTTGATCCATCTGTTGACATAATAATTTTACTAAATCAATATTTTTCCATTCGTTAAAACCACCAATATTATAAGTTTCAGTATTCAACCCTTTATGATAAACCAAATCAATTGCAATGGCATGATCAACTACATACAACCAGTCTCTGGTGTAATTTCCATCACCGTATACCGGTAAAGCCTTATCATTTAAAATATTATTTATAAATAAAGGAATCAACTTTTCCGGAAATTGCTGTTGCCCATAATTATTTGAGCAATTAGAAATTACATAAGGCAGGCCGTAAGTTTCTCCGTAAGCTCTTACAAAATGATCTGAACTTGCTTTTGATGCCGAATAAGGAGAATTAGGGTCATAAGAAGTAGTTTCTTCAAATAAGCCTGTAGTTCCCAGAGATCCATATACTTCATCTGTACTTACATGATAAAAACGTTTACCTTCCCAATTATCCTTCCAAAGTACTTTAAAGGCATTTAATAAAATCATCGTCCCTAAAATATTGGTTTTTGCAAATGCCAAAGGATCTGTTATGGAGCGATCTACATGCGATTCGGCTGCCAAGTGAACGACCGAATCAAATTGATATTTAGTGAAAACAGTATTTATATAGACTTCGTCTGTAATATCACCATGCAAGAATGTATAGTTCTCCTTAGACTCAATATCTATTAAATTTTCTAAATTTCCCGCATAGGTCAAAGCGTCTAAATTATAAATATGGTAGTCGGGATATTTATTTACAAATAATCTTACTACGTGTGAACCAATAAATCCTGCTCCGCCTGTTATTAGTATATTTTTCATATTTAATTTATTTTACCTTTTAAAATATAAATATTCTGTTAATTTTAAGTAATGAAATATATTAAAAAAAATCTAAAATTTCTTTACTTTTCATTTCTTACTAACGCTAGTAAAATCGTGCTAAATGACTATAAAATTTAAAATGCAAACCTACTAAATTATTACTAACTTTTGGACATAGAGTAAAAAATTCATGCTTTACCTACGAGAATTATGAAAAATGAAAAAATTTATTATTAAAATATTAATCTAAAATTTTAAACATCTTAATTTTACTAAAATCTATATAATTTACGATTTAGTAAATCTATGATTTCAAGCCAAAGCTTTTCCAGAAACCATATTACTGTACCAAAATTTCTTTCACTACCAATTTTAATAGAGTAACATCTAATCTCTTATCAAACAAACGAAAGCGGTTTACTAGATCAAAACACCGAATGATTTGATCTTGAATTTTGGTAACCAGCAGTTTTTTTTACTAACATCATTAAAACAAAAAGCATTCAAAATGTTTAAAAATAAAAAAAATTACTTCTTTTAATTCAAATTGCCAATACCAAACTACTATTAAATTACTAATTCATAAACCTCCCTATACTTTTTTAAACCATTCAGAATTTCGTCATCATAAATGGAATCAATTTTTTTAGACCAACAAATATCCGTTTCATTACAATAATGATTCAAAATAGGAAATTGTTTTTCCAAGTCCTTCCTCTAGCTCTATCTTCGGCTGCCACCCCTTTAATTTTTCTTTTGCTAGAGAAATCTCTGGCTGCCGTTGTTTTGGATCATCTTGTGGCAAAGGCATATGAATAATGGTGGATTTTGAATTTGTCAAACGAATGACTGCTTGTGCCAGTTCTAACATGGTAAATTCATTCGGATTTCCGAGATTCACAGGTCCTAAAAATGAAGGTTCTGATGCCATCATACGAATCATACCTTCTACCAAATCATCTACATATTGAAATGAACGTGTCTGCAAGCCGTCTCCAAATATCGTAATGTTCTCTCCTCTTAATGCTTGCATGATAAAATTAGAAACCACGCGCCCATCTGAAGGGTTCATATTTGGACCATACGTATTAAAAATTCTAATAATCTTAATCGCTACCTTATTTTGAATGTGATAATCCATAAATAAAGTCTCAGCACAACGCTTACCTTCATCATAACAAGAACGAATCCCAATCGGATTTACATGTCCCCAATAACTTTCTGGTTGCGGATGTACTGAAGGATCTCCATACACTTCACTGGTACTGGCTTGTAAAATTTTAGCTCCCACACGCTTTGCCAAACCTAAGGTGTTAATAGCACCCATAACGGAGGTCTTCATTGTTTTTATGGGATTGAATTGGTAATGCACCGGAGACGCAGGACAAGCTAAATTATAAATCTCATCTACCTCTGCATAATACGGTTCCGTAATATCATGTCGAATCATTTCAAAATAAGGATTGTCTAATAATTTTAGGATATTTTTTTTATCTCCTGTAAAATAATTATCCAAGCACAGCACTTCATTTCCTTCATTTAATAAACGTTGGCATAAATGAGAACCCACAAACCCTGCACCTCCAGTAATTAATATTTTTTTCATATTCTTCTCTTATTATAAGAATTAAATACTTTTAATCTTTGCTAAATTTAATATTTACCAATTCCTTTCACTTGAAAACCAATGGCAGTTAAATTTTTAATATCTAATATATTACGACCATCAAACACGAACGCAGGTTTGTACATATTGGTATAAATAGCATTCCAATCATAGCCTATAAATTCGTCCCACTCGGTTAACAGTGCAACGGCATGTGCCTTATGAACAGCTTCCATAGGACTCGTATACACAAAGATTTGTGCTAATTTATGCTTTATTTTTTCTTCGGTTAATCCTTTTAACTCCCATAGATAACGCATGTCTGCCTTAATTTTACTTTCGGATACTTTAGGGTCATACACATGCACTTCTGCTCCATCTTCTATCAAGTGTTCCGCCACATAAATTGCTGCAGACTCTCGAGTATCATTGGTGTCCTTTTTAAAGGCCCATCCCAAGAATGCTATTTTCTTACCATTAACAGTATTGAATAATGTTGTAATAATTTTTTTTGCAAAACGGTATTTTTGATAATCGTTCATGATAATGACTTGTTCCCAATAATTAGCAACTTCTGGCAAGTTAAAATGACGACATAAATACACCAAGTTCAAAATGTCCTTTTGAAAACATGACCCTCCAAAACCAACAGATGCCTTTAAGAATTTAGGCCCTATACGACTATCTGTACCAATAGCTTTTGCAACTTCATCTACATCCGCTTCCGTAGCTTCGCACAATGCTGATAGTGCATTAATCGACGAAATACGCTGTGCTAAAAAAGCATTTGCTGTTAATTTAGAGAGCTCCGAAGACCAAACATTGGTGGTTAATATTTGTTTTGGACTTAACCAATTTGAATACACATCCACTAATGATTGAATTGCAGCTTGCCCACTTGGCGTTTGTTGACCACCAATTAAAACTCTATCCGCATAAAATAAATCATCAATGGCAGTTCCCTCCGCTAAGAATTCGGGATTGGAAAGCACTTCAAAATGCACGCCTTTTCCGTTACTATCTAGAATCGTTTGTAATGTTTCTGCGGTACGCACTGGTAAGGTTGATTTTTCAACAATAATTTTATCAGAGGTCGCTACTTCCGCTATTTGACGCGCGCACAACTCTACAAATTTTAAATCGGCAGCCATTCCTTTTCCTTCACCATAGGTTTTGGTAGGCGTATTTACAGCGATAAAAATCATATCTGCTGCTTCAATGGCACCATCAACATCCGTAGAGAAAAATAAATTTCTACCACGTGCCTCTGCAACCACTTCTGCTAATCCCGGTTCATATACCGGTAATTTATCTAAATCTTCATCATTCCAAGCAGCAATACGCTCTTTATTTAAATCGACAACGGTTACCTTAATTCCTGGAGATTTTAAGGCGATTACTGACATGGTTGGACCACCAACATAACCGGCACCCAAACAACAAATATTTTTAATTTTTTTCATGATATTTTACTTGTATTTTACTTGTATTTTACTTGTATCCAATTTTATTTTATTACTACAATCTAAAAGATTCTTTTAAAAATGAAAATTTGTTAGAAACTTTATTTCTATTTTTTATTTGTCGAACACACTATAAAAAGGGCTTTCGGTATTCCAAAATAATTTTAAAATCATAACTAATTTTAACCGACTCTTGTTTTATGTATTAAGAAGCGATGCTCAAAACACTTCAACTTGTTAATCCATAATCCAAAGATATGTTTTTTTTGCAAACGCTACTTTCAAAAAAATTCGAAGTCTCCCTATTTTATACATTCACAATTTCCAAAGTTCTTTTAAAACTATTTTGAATCAGACCGTATGATAAAAGTTACTCTGCCTGTTTCAATATTTCATGGCCTGCTTTTAACAGCACAACATCTTTTTGCATTAGAGTAACATCACCGATCATCATATCTTTTACCAAAGAGGCCAAGTCATGCTCTGGAATCCAACCTAATTTGTTTTTAGCCTTAGAAGGATCTCCAATTAACAAATCAACCTCTGTGGGTCTAAAATAAGACGGATCAACCGATAAAACTTCCTTTCCTATTGGTATCTGAAAATCTTTATGAGTACAAGCCGTAACAAAAGCTTTTTCTTCTACTCCCTCTCCTTTAAATTCTAACTCGATCCCTACTTCTCCAAAAGCCATACGTACAAAGTCTCTTACCGTAGTTGTTACCCCAGTTGCAATTACCCAATCTTCTGGCTGATTTGCTTGTAAAATCATCCACATCATGCGCACATAATCTTTTGCATGTCCCCAATCACGTTTTGCTTCTAAGTTTCCTAAGTAGAATTTTTCTTGCAAGCCTAATGCTATTTTTGCTACCGCACGGGTAATTTTCCTGGTCACGAAAGTCTCCCCTCTTCTCGGTGATTCGTGATTGAATAAAATACCATTACAAGCAAACATATTATACGCTTCACGATAATTTTTCGTAATCCAAAATCCGTATATTTTGGCTACTCCGTATGGTGAACGAGGGTAAAATGGAGAATTTTCGTCATAAAAACCTTTTTCATTTTTGTTTTCTGGCATCCCTCCATACAATTCTGAAGTTGAAGCTTGGTAAATTCTTGTTTTCTTTTCGAGCCCTAAAATCCGTACCGCTTCTAATATTCTTAACGTACCCAAACCATCCACATTCCCAACATATTCTGGCGTGTCAAATGAAACAGCGACATGAGACATTGCTCCTAGATTGTATATCTCATCGGGTTGACATTCTTGAATGATACGTGTCAAGTTCATTGCGTCAGTTAAATCTCCGTAATGTAATTTAAGCCTTAAATTTGGAGCATGAGGATCTTGGTATAAATGATCTATTCTAGCGGTATTAAAAAGAGAGGATCTTCTTTTTATACCATGCACCATATAGCCTTTTTCTAACAACAACTCTGCTAAATAAGACCCATCCTGCCCTGTAATTCCTGTGATTAATGCTACTTTCATATTTTTTATTTTAAAAAATAAACTTTAACAATGACTTTGACATTGACTTTGTTTTCGTCTTAGCTTGATAGTTTTAGCTTTATAGTCTTAGCTTTATAGTCTTAGCTTTATAGTCTTAGTTTATAATTTTTCTTTTTAGTCCGTATATTCGTTTCTGTAAACTCGAAAGTTTCTTAACTGTTTCCTCTAAATTCCTTTTAGAAATATACTTTCTTTTGCTCGCAATGATTAACTGTGCTTCTAATTCAAAAGCCGAACCCAATGCTATTTCCAAAAACCTTATGAAATCTTTTTCTAAGTTCAGAGATACTCCTTCTGCAATATTTGAGGGAATTGAAACCACAGATCTTGTTATCTAAGAACGCAGTCCGTATTTTTCGGTATTCGGAAAAGCTTCCACAAACGTATAAATGGCATCAACAAGCTCCATGCTATCTGTCCAAATATCATATTTTTAAAATCTCTCAATGTCTAAAACTGTGTTTTTGCCTTAGTCTCAGTCAAAGTTTTAGTCTTCGTCGTTATCTTCGCCAAAGTCTACATCTTCTCTAACTTTACTTCTTTAAAATTTTCAATATTTTCTAAAAACCAAGTATAGGTTTTTTCGATTCCTTCTTCTAATTCTGTTATATACCTCCAGCCCATACCTTTCATTTTTGAAACATCCATTAATTTTCTTGGCGTTCCATCTGGTTTGGAGGCATCCCAAACAATATTTCCTCGGTGCCCAATTACTTTCTGAATGGTTTCTGCCAATTCTTTTATGGTAATATCTTTACCAGAACCTACATTATATAGATATTCGGGCAACTCATTTTCTAAAGCGTACACTACCGCTTCTGCCATATCATCTACAAATAAAAACTCACGCATGGGTGTGCCGCTACCCCACAATACTACAGGAGCATGGTTATTTAATTTCGCCTCATGAAATTTGCGCAACATTGCAGGTAAAACATGAGATGATTTTAAATCAAAATTATCATGCGTTCCATACAAGTTAGTTGGCATTAAGCTGACATAATCTTTTTGAAATTGTTTGCGAATCGCCTGACACGCTTTTACGCCTGTTATTTTTGCAATGGCATACCACTCGTTTGTTGGTTCTAAAGAATCTGTTAGCAAATATTCTTCTTTTAAAGGTTGCGGAGCGAGTTTTGGATAAATACAAGAGCTTCCTAAAAAGATGAATTTCTCAATGCCTGATTTTAGTGCACTATCAATTAAATTATTCTGAATTTGCATATTCTCCATTAAAAACTGATACGGAAAATCATTATTTGCTAAAATACCGCCTACTTTCGCTGCAGCATCAATTACCACTGCTGGTTTTTCTTGTTTATAAAAATCAAGCACACTTTGTTGATCTCTTAAATCTAATGCTAAACTGGATTTACCTATTAAGTTAGTATACCCTTTTTTTTCTAAAGCTCTCCATACTGCTGACCCCACCATTCCACGATGCCCAGCAATATATATTTTAGCATTTTTATTCATTCCTGAATTATTTAGCTCCTTTTTTTAAATTTTCTATTTCTTGCACTTCTTTGCGCAAACCACTGCTAGAAAAACGGTGTTCTCTCTTGTTGTAAAAAAGAGCTATACCAGACTTTTCGCAGTATTCACGTCCTGTAAATTGTTTTGTCGCGTATTCATCTCCAACTATACGTACATCTATTTTAAAAGAACGTAAAACGTCTTCTAAATCTTGTTCTGTTGCATAGGGCACTATTTCATCTACATACTTACAGCCTTTTAACTGAATGTAGCGCTCAACTACAGATTGAACTGGCATATTTTTTTCTGGACGATCTAAAGTAGGATCGGTTTGTAAACCACAAATTAAGTAATCGCATTCTTGTTTCGCATCTTCTAACATTTTAACATGTCCTGCATGAAACAAATCGAAAGCACTAAAGGTAATACCTATTTTCATATTTATTTATTTTTTAACAACCATGAAGATGATTGAATTTTATCTCCTAAGCCATCTATCAATTCTATATTTAACTCTCTACAAATTGGTGCTTCCGGTATTGAGTTGTTATCCTGATCACCACCATTGGCAAAACCAAGGTCATATTCTGCTCCATAGGTTTCAAAAATAGTGCGAATAGATGCACATACCGTTCTATCTTTATCGACAGAAATGATTGCTTTGTCTACTGCTTTGATATTCTGAACAATAAATAAACGCTCAGCTTCTTTTTGAAATTCTTTTGAACCTTTAAGTCCTCTTTGCAAATCGCTATTCACGATTACAAAAAGCTCATTTGCTAACTCTTTAGCATTATTAAAATACTCTAAATGTCCTTTGTGAATAGGATTAAAATACCCTGATACAATAATTGCTTTTTTCTTCATGATTTGTTTTTGGCAAAGATAGCTATATTTGTTTATTTAAAAAGGGATGCTTAACCCCCGCAGCACTTATTGTTAAATTCCTAATATCATGCACTATATTTATAGATTTCTCAGAATCTTCAAGTCCAAAACCATTTCCTTTTAAAATTTGCTCGTAACTTTTTGTATGCAAATCTGTAAAACCGGCGCTAAATTCTAGTTCTTGCGCATCAATTGTAATGGAACGAAAAGTTCTTTGTTCTTTTTCTTTTATAAATTCCGGTAAATCATTTTCATCAATAGACAAAAACCAACGCACTCTGGCATTCTTAAACTCTAAATATCCAGCAGCTTTATTTTTCTCTCTTACATGCACGATATTCTCTTGCACATCGCCAAAAATCCAAGACAACATATCGTAAAAATGAACACCTATATTGGTGGCAATTCCGCCAGATTTACTTTCATCGCCTTTCCATGAAACATCATACCACTTCCCTCTTGAAGTGATATAGGTTAAATCTACCTCGTATTTTTCTTTTTTATGTTCAGCCGCTACTTTATTTTTTAAGGCAATAATACTTGGATGCAACCTTAATTGTAAAATGGTATGAATCTTTTGTCCAGATTCCTTTTCAATATCTTTTAAAGCATCGACATTCCATGGATTTAGAACTAAAGGTTTTTCACAAATTGCATCTGCCCCTCTTCTTAACGCCATTCTAATATGTGCATCATGTAGATAATTTGGCGTACAAATACTCACATAATCTAAAGAAACTCCTGCTCTTTTTAATTTTTCTATATGACGGTCAAAACGCTCAAATTCAACAAAAAAGTCGGCATTTGGAAAATAACTATCTAGTATCCCCACACTATCAAACTTATCTAAGGCAGCAATTAATTGATTATTTGTTTCTTTAATCGCTTTTAAATGTCTTGGTGCAATATATCCTGCAGCCCCTATTAATGCAAAATTTTTCATTATAAACTTTTATCTTTAATTGCTAAAAAATTTTTGATATCATACACGACAGCTTCTTTGTTCTTCAATTGTACAATATCAATATTTTTAAAATCTTTATGCGCTACTGCTAAAACAATAACATCATATTTCTTGCTATACACTTCATCAATTAAATCGATATCATACACCTCTTTTACTTCTTCTTTTTTAGCCCAAGGATCATAAACATCCGCCTGAAGCCCAAAGCTTTCTAGCGCAAGATATAAATCAATTACTTTTGTATTTCTGATGTCTGGACAATTTTCTTTAAAGGTAATCCCTAAAATTAAAACCGAAGCTCTTTTCACCTTCAACTCTTTATCAATCATCAACTTGACTACTTCAGAAGCAATATGATGCCCCATACTGTCATTTAACCTTCTTCCAGAAAGAATAATTTCTGGATAATACCCATATTGCTGAGCTTTTTGAGCTAAATAAAAAGGATCTACACCAATACAATGACCACCGACTAAGCCAGGTTTAAACGGAAGAAAATTCCATTTGGTAGCGGCTGCCTCTAAAACTTCGCTGGTGTTAATATCCATTAAACTGAATATTTTTGACAATTCATTTACAAAAGCAATATTGATATCTCGTTGACAATTTTCTATTATTTTTGAAGCCTCTGCAACTTTTATAGAAGGTGCTAAATGGGTACCTGCTTTTATCACAGATTTATAAAGCGCATCTACTTTTTGGGCTGTTTCAATCGTAGAACCTGAAGTAACTTTTAAAATATTTTCTACAGTTCTCACCTTGTCTCCAGGACTAATTCTTTCGGGAGAATAGCCTACAAAAAAATCTTTATTGAAAACTAAATTCGATTCTTTTTCTAAAACAGGAATACAATCTTCTTCAGTAGCTCCGGGGTACACGGTTGATTCATAAATGACAATGTCTTTTTTCTGCAAGTATTTCGCAATGGTTTTACTCGCAGAAAGTAATGGTTTTAATACAGGCTGATTGTTTTTATCAACCGAAGTGGGAACTGTAACAATATAATAATTACAATCTTGTAAAAATTCTGAATCAGCCGTAATAAAAAGACCAACTTCAGGATTAGAATCATTGGTAAGAACTTCTTTTAGCAAACTGTGATCCACTTCTTGCGTAAAGTCTGTTCCCTTTTTTAAATCTGCAACTCTATTCAAATTGATATCAAAACCAACAACCGCATATTTTGTTGCAAAGAGCCTAGCAAGTGGCAAGCCGACATAACCAAGCCCAATAATTCCTATTTTAATTTTACTCACAAATCATATATTTTGAGAATGTAAATTTACAAAAAAGGTTTTTTATGAGATGCATGAAATCATTTTTAAAAATTTAATGCTTTTATTACAAATCTCATTACCAAAAATAAGATATACCAGAATTATGTTTCGGAATTGATAAAAGCGCTCCTACCAATCGGCCGGTCAAATTTTGGAATAACAGAAGCATAAAGATACTGGAGGAAAAGAAACAAAACTATGATTTAGAATGACGATAACCAACTATGTTTCCTCTTAATCGAGCTAAAAATAATACGATATATGATTTCAACAGATGTATGTTAAACTTCCTAAAAACAAATGCAAGAGAACCAGTGATTATAATGACTCAGCCTCATTAAAAAATCATATTCATCATCAAAAGATAATAAAAAAAATAGCAAAAGCAATTGTTAATATAAATTCTAAAAAGAAAACTTTTATTTTTTTAGAATTATTTTGTTGGTTAATTGTATTTTTGGGTTAAAATTTTTTGAATCAAAAAACATAAAAATCATTAAGATGAAACTCTTTTTAAAATGCCTTCTGCTATTTTTTTCCCTCGCTATTTTTTCTCAAAATCAACCTAAAAAGAAAAACCTCTTTCAAACTGCTGGTTCTGTCATCAAAACTAGTTTTAACACCATACCAAGTGATTTTGTGTTTTTAGGAAAAGAGGTTTCAGATGATTGGAAAAAAACTGGCTACTATGCCGCTGGTATTTTGGGGTTAATTGCCACTGATAAAATTACTACGAAAGCTTGGCAGAACCATGTTGAGCCCAATATAGATTATAGTTTACCCAATATAACTCCTGATTTTTTAAAAAACACAAAAAATGAATGGATAAATGGTCAAAACTCATATCTGACTTATCCCATTATTGGGTTGTATATTGGGTCTTTAATTGGTAATAGTGAAAAGGGGCAACATGTGGGAATTAATTCTTTTAAAGCTATCGCGTACTCAACATTAATTACGCAAATTACTTTAAAGACGATTTTTGGCCGAAATAGACCGGAAAGTCCCTTAAACACCACTACCAAAGGCCAACCTTTTACCAATAGCAATTGGGACTTTTTTAATAGTAGAGAAAACGAAATAGTTTTTTCAGATTGGAAAGCAACGGGTATGCCTTCAATGCATGTCACTACTTTTTTTGCTCTAGCCAAGGTAATTCAAATGGAGTATGATAATTATTGGATTCCCTATGGAGTTATGAGCGCTGTATTTTTCTCCAACGTTAAGGGCCACCAACACTGGTTTAGCGATATGGTTGCCGGTGCTATTGTAGGCACTTTAATAGGGCGATCAGTTGTTAGAAGCAGCTGGAAAGCAAGAGGTATTTTAAACAGAACGAAACAAAAGAAGATTTCTTTAAACTATACACCACAATTTTCTCCAGAATTTACAGGCTTAAGAATCGTTGGTACTTTTTAGGTAAACGAGTTACCAAGGAAAATCTAAGTATTATGTAGAACGCGAATGAAATCAAAATACATTTTGAATTAAATTGTTCAGCATAGCTCCGAAGTGAGGTATTAGTTTTCTCAAAAAAATCGGTTTCTAACAGTAATACTTCCCATGAATGACAAACTGAATCTAATCATCATTCTGTCTATGCTAAAATTGGTCAAGCAAACACCGTTAAAAAGCTTCCAAAGTATCTCTAGAAAAACATCTATAGATTAAAAAACATACTCGACTATATTGTTAATTGATGCACAGACGCTTAAGTTGAGTCTTTTAATGCCAACCCGTCAGTATTAGAAAAAAATTAAAGCCTTTATAGCACAATACAGAGAGGCAAGAAACATAGAATTCTTACTTTTAAGACTAACTACTATTTTTGCATAATTCTAAAACCCAACAAGTTTTGGAATTGATTCATTGCTTTGCCCTAACAAAGGCTAGGGATTGCAGATCCCTTATTGAAACCGCTGCTGCAAATACAATCCTGCGCACTGCATGCTCACTATTTTTTGTCTTCAAAAAAAGCTGAAATACATTTCGCTTTTTTGAAAACAAAAAATCCTGACGAAAAATCGTCAGGATTTTGATTGATGTGGGCAATGAGGGATTCGAACCCCCGACCCTCTCGGTGTAAACGAGATGCTCTGAACCAACTGAGCTAATTGCCCTCTACTTTTTAATTCCTATTGAAAAGGAATAACTTCATAATTTTATATAGGAAGCTTTGAACTTATTTCGCTTAGTTCCCTAAGCGGTGGCAAATATAAAATAGATTTTAACTCTACCAAAAGAAAAATGAACTTTTATTTAAATTATTTCTGCAACTACAAAAGTACTACCTCCAATATAAATTGTATCTTCTTGATTTGCATTATCTAAAGCTGCTGCTAAAGCTTTTTTTACTGTCATATATTTTTTACCATACAAATCAAAATTTGTCGCTTTTTCTTGTAAAACAACTTCCGAAAGCCCTCTTGGGATATTTGGTTTGCAAAAATAGTAGGTGGCTTCTTTTGGAAACATCGGTAAAATCTCATCTAAATTCTTGTCCAAGACAACTCCGAGAACAATATGTAGCTTTTTATATTGCTCTTTTTTAAGCTGATTTAAAACAATAGCTAAACCTTCTTTGTTATGCGCAGTATCACAAATCACCTTCGGATTCTCTTGCAAAACCTGCCATCTTCCTTTTAAGTTTGTATTTTTCACCACATGCAATAAACCATCCAAAATATTTTTTTCTGAAATCGTAAATCCACGTAATTGCTGAATTGCAGCAACAGCCGTTTTACTATTTGCCCGCTGATAATCTCCTAATAAATCTAACGGATAATTTTTAACATCATTTGAAGCAAAATAGATTTCAGATTGACATTCTTTTGCCTTCTCTAAAAAAACATCCAATACTTCCGTTTGTTTTTCTCCAATAACTACTGGAATCTTATTTTTTATAATTCCGGCTTTTTCATAGGCAATTTCAGGTAATGTTTCCCCTAAAAATTGTGTGTGATCTAATCCTATATTTGTGATTACCGCAATTTCTGGAGTAATAATATTTGTAGAATCCAACCTTCCTCCCAGTCCTACTTCTATAATAGCAATATCCACTTTTTCATTTGCAAAATAATCAAAAGCCAAACCAACAGTCATTTCAAAAAAGGACAATTTTTTTTTTCCCAAAAAACCTTTCTGTTTATTGATAAACGAGGTTACTTTCCGCTTCGGGATTTCTCTTCCATTTATTCTAATTCTCTCTGTAAAATTTTTTAAATGCGGTGAAGTATACAAACCTACTTTATAACCTGCTTCTTGTAAAATAGACCCTAACATATGACTGGTAGAACCTTTTCCATTGGTACCACCAACATGAATGGTTTTAAACTTTCTCTCAGGAAAGTTTAAAACCTCAGAAAATAATAAAATATTGGTTAAATCTTTTTTGAACGCAGTTTTACCTTCTCTTTGATACATTGGTAATTGTGCAAACATCCAATCTAATGTTTGTTGGTAATTCATATTGCAAAAATACGTGATTATTTCGTTAAAGAAAACTTATAAATAATAGTTCCTATTTGATTGTTTGGTGCTTTTTCGTCTGCATTCCATGTGGTTTTAAGGGCAGCTTCTTTTGCCGGTTTTAATAAACATGCAGCCGTATTTGTAGAGCCTTTAATACCCGGAATTGCACGAATGACTTTGCCGTTTTTATCCACAACAATTCTGACCACAACAATTCCTTCTTCTTGACATTCTGGCTGTTTTATCGGTTTAGACAAGGCTTTCCTTCCTGCAAGATTATAATTCCCTCCAGCACCACTTCCAGTATTTCCATAATATTTGGAAACATCTGCGTCTCCTTTTTCACTTCCTTTTACACCGTCTTCTCTATCATCTCCTTCACCTTTCTGATTTACATCAGAAGCATTTCCGTTTAACAAGCTATTTAGTGCGTCTGTAGTTTCTTTGGATGGCTTAGGCTTCGGGATTTCTTTTGGAATCTCTTTCTTGATATCCTTCGCTACCGACTTTTTAACTTTTTTTTGCTTCTCTACAACAGACACTTCTTTTGATGTGTCCTCAGTTATCATTTCTTCTTTAATTGTTTCTTTAGAAGTTTCTTTTACCTCTTCTTCAACAACAACTTCTTTCTCCACTACTTTTGGTACTGAAATTTTCTTCGTTTCTTCAACAGGGTTTCCGCTTCCAACAGTAGCATCTCCAAAATTTATTGCCAACCCATATTCTTCTGGCGGATCTATATATTGCATCCCAAAATTAAAAATAACAAACAACAAAAACAGCAATATACTTGCTGTAATTATTGCTGATTTTCTTTTATGTTTGGTGTCTAATAGTGCCATTTTTACATTTATATCTGCAAAACAAAATCTTGCAGAACAATTCATTACTTGCCTTTTACGGCTAAAATCATCTTTAATTTATTCTTATTTGCAATGTCAATTACTTTCATCACATTTTTATAGGGAACATCTTTATCTCCCCTAATAACAATTGTTTTCTTTTTATCGCCTCCTACACTTTTTAAAATCTCGCGCTCTAATCTTGCTGCACTTACCCTTGTTTTATTAATATAAAATAATGATTTATTGGTTATGGTTACCGCTACAGATTTATTATTCTCTGTTTTCCCTCCGGCTTTTGGCAATAAAACATCGATTGCACTCACGGTTACCAATGTTGATGTAAGCATGAAAAATATCAACAATAAAAAAACAATATCCGTCATGGACGACATATTGAATGATGGATCTACTTTATTTCTTCCGCGTAAATTCATATTATACCGGCTCGTTTAATAAGTCTAAAAACTCCACCGATTTTGCTTCCATTTGATACACCACTTTATCAGTTCTTACCACCAAATGATTGTAGGTAATATATGCAATAATACCCACTATTAAACCTGCAACGGTCGTAGTCATTGCAGTATACAATCCGTCAGAAAGCAATTTAATATCTATTTGCCCCCCTGCATTTGCGATTTCATGAATGGCAATAATCATTCCGATAACAGTTCCTAGAAAACCTATCATTGGGGCTACACCAGAAATTGTAGCTAAGACACTGACGTTTTTTTCTAATTGATAAACCTCAAGTTTTCCTGCAGTTTCTATCGCTTTTGTAATATCATCTAAAGGCTTCCCAATTCTAGAAACCCCTTTACCAATTAATCTTGCCGTTGGCGTGTTTTTACTTTTACAAAGCGCATCTGCAGACTCTAATTTACCATTAGAAACATACTCTTTAATTTGATTCATAAAATTTTCATCAATTTTTGATGCAGATTTTATCGCAAAAAAACGTTCGAAATAAATATATAAAGCAACTGCTAACAGTACAAAAAGAATGGCTATTATTATTTGCCCGCCTACGCCACCATCCATAATTAATTTATAGATAGAAAGTGTTTTTTCTTCTGAAGCCACCTCCTCTAAAAGCTCTTTATTATCTTGAAAAAATGATATCATTCAATTCTCTTTTAAGTTCTATTCTAGTAACGACTATTCTTTTTTTAAATTGTTTCAAAAAAAAAGCATAGCACTTTCTTTATATAAAAAAATGCCATTCTGTACTTTTACAAAATGACATTTCTTTACATTATTTTAAGGTGACTATATAAACATTCGTAATACCACGAATGCTAAAGAGCCCACTAAAAAACCTATTAATGCTAACCAAGATATTTTTTTAAAATACCAAAAGAAATCTATTTTTTCCATTCCCATGGCTACAACCCCAGCAGCAGAACCTATAATTAACATAGACCCACCAGTTCCTGCTGAAAATGCAATAAAATGCCATAAAGGATTGTCTAAACCTTCCGAGAACATTCCTAAACTCGCTGCCACCAATGGAACGTTATCTATAACCGCAGAACCTACTCCCAATAAAAGAACTACTAAATCCGAAACTTCAGTACCTTCTAACTCAGAACCAATTAAAGGAATGCCTTCTTTTAAGCTATCTGCAAAGTTGAATAAAATACCTAAAGATTCTAGAGCCGCAACTGCCATTAAAATACCCAAGAAAAATAAAATACTTGGCATTTCGATTTTAGATAGGGAGGAATGGACAGGACTATGCGTGGCATGTTCTGCATGCTCATTAGCCTCATCGGCGTCTACACTAGAAATCGAAAATTTCGAATTACTATAAATTTCTGCAAAAGTAGCCACAAAAGCTAAGGACAACATCATACCTACATAAGGAGGTAAATGTGTTATTGTTTTAAATACAGGGACAAACAAAATAGCGCCTAAACCTAAGTACAACATTCTTCCACTATGCTCACTTTTTGGCTTTTCAACTTCATTTACGTCAAATTCAATATCCCCCTTAAAGGCTGGTAAAAATGTTGCAATAAAAGAAGGAACAATCATACATAATAAGGAAGGAATAAATAAATAAGTAAATAACATTCCCGTACTTACTTTATCTCCGATCCAAAGCATTGTTGTGGTTACGTCCCCAATTGGTGAAAAAGCACCACCAGCATTTGCCGCAATAATAATTAAACCCGCAAACCAGACTCTATCTTCTCTCGTTTTAACAATTTTCTGCAAAATGGAAATTAAGACAATAGTTGCTGTTAAATTATCTATAATTGCTGATAAAATAAACGCTAATACAGAAAACATCCATAACAACTTCTTTTTACTTTTAAAATTCACATACCCCTTAATGGTAGAAAACCCATCAAAATAATCTATGATTTCAACAATGGTCATGGCCCCTAAAAGGAACACTAAAATTTCAGCAGTTTTCCCTAAATGATGTAATAAGGTTTCTTCTACTAAATGTAATTTATCATCATGTGCTAGGCTACCAAAACCATCTACTAAGGCATGTTTACTGGAATCAAACCATGTTGTAAAATTATCTACCCCAAGAGCAACCAATGCCCAACATACCGCCATCATGATTAATGCTGGTATTAGTTTATCTAATTTTAAATTATGCTCTAACGTGATGGCCAAATATCCCATCACAAATACTATAATAATTACTGACTCCATATTCTCTAATTTAGTTTATAACAATTGTTTAAGCGCTATTTCAAACGCAGTTGAACATATTTTTGTTTTTGATGCACTTTTTTTAAACGTTTTTTGCAAGGCCTTTTTGATAACCGTAGATGTATCCTCAAAAATAGCTTTGTCTTGCATTGGTAAAGGTACTCTTGCCTCCATTAAATAAGCAAAAACTCTAGCGATACCACAGTTCGAAATAAAATCTGGCAACAAACTTAAATGATTATCTGTATATTCCATAATAGGTCCAAAGAAAATTTCTTTGTCCGCAAAAGGAACATTCGCGCCAGGAGATATTACTTCTAATCCTGCATCTATCATTTGTTGCACTTGATCTCTTGAAACCAATCTTGAAGCCGCAGCAGGAATAAAAATTTCTGCTGGCAAACCCCATATTCTTTCATTAATTTCTTCAAAAGAAATCATCTTTTCTGAAACCAATTTATTCCCATCTTTGGCTAAAAATAAATTCCTCATTTCTTCCAAAGAAAATCCATCTTCATTGATGACACCACCATCTCTATCTATAATTCCAACAACCTTTGCGCCTAATTGTGTTAGGTAATACGCAGCCGCCGAACCTACATTTCCAAATCCTTGAACAATGGCCCTTTTCCCTTCAATTTTACCACCGTAAATATTATAATAGTGTTTTACCGCTTCTGCCACTCCATACCCGGTTAACATATCTGCAACCGTGTATTTCCTAGATAAATCAGGCGAAAATTGCTTGTCTTCTATTACTTTAATCACGCCTAAACGCAATTGACCAATTCGATTTATTTTATCTGCTTCCGTGGGCTTAAAATGACCATTAAAAATCCCTTCTTGTGGATGCCAAACACCACAATCTTCCGTAATCGGAATTACATCTTTATCTGCATCTACATTTAAATCTCCACCGGTACCATAATAATGTTTTAACAATGGTGTAACCGCTTTATACCAGCGCTCTAAAACTCCTCTTTTTCTTGGATCACTCGGATCAAAATTAATGCCCGATTTCGCCCCTCCAATCGCCGGTCCTGAAACCGTAAACTTTACTTCCATTGTTTTTGCCAAAGACAAAACTTCATTCATGTCTAAGCCTTTTCTCATTCTTGTACCGCCACCAGCTGCTCCGCCTCTTAATGAGTTGATCACGGTCCAACCTTCTGCTTCAGTCTCTTGATCTTTCCAATGAAAAACAATTTCTGGCTGTTTGTTTTCGTATTTTTTTAATAATTCTTTCATTATAAAATTTTAAATAAATTAACTTACTTTTTTGTTCCTTTCAACAATTTTAATCTTGCATTGAAATCCCCTTCTGGGGAAAAGCTAAAGTTGATTCATTTTTAAAAATTTAGGAATATTATTTAGTTGATACTGCACAAACTTACAGTAAAAAAAAGGATTGCTCAAATTTTTATTACCCCCCTGAAGGCAAAAAAATCATTCCAGATGAATGATCGTATTTTGCTCCTGTGACACTACTTAAGCAATTAACCTGATTATCAAACCTTAACAAACCTAAAAAAGCAAAAATTAATGCTTCCTTAAAATCTATCAATTCTTTTTTAGGCAATAAAATCTTGTGCTGTAAACTTATTTCAATTTGATGCATTAAAAAAGAATTGAAAGCACCTCCACCTGTAACTAAAACCGAGTTATTTTCTTTGATTATTTTAGAAATCTGACAAGCGATATGCGCTACAAAAGTTCTTAATATTGCCGAAATATCCATTTCTAAATCATCAATAAGAGGAAAAATATGCTCTTTCACCCACTCTAAACCTAGAGATTTTGGGGGGTTTTGCTGATAAAATTTTAAAGAATTTAATTTATCAAAAAGCTGCTGATTTAATTTTCCTTTCGAAGCTATATCTCCTGATGCATCATAAGCTAATCCTAATTTGTTTGCATAATGATTCAAAACAATATTTACAGGACAAATATCAAAAGCGATTCTTTCACCTTCCTTAGCATAGGAAATATTCGAAAAACCTCCAAGATTTAAACAATATTCATAATCCGAAAAAAGCAATGCATCCCCTATCGGCACTAAAGGCGCACCTTGACCTCCCAATTTTACATCTTGCGTTCTAAAATCACAAATTACTTTTTGTTTTGTATCATTTGCAATAACTTGACCATTGCCAATTTGTAGCGTAACCCCCTTTTCTGGTTGATGTAAAACCGTGTGTCCATGAGAAGCTATAAAATCGATATTTTGAATCTGATATTTATCAATAAATTCATTAAGTTTAGCTCCTAAAAAAGTGCCATATTCAATGTCTAGAAATTTTAATTCATCACTTGAAAAATTGATTGCATTTTGTAAAGCTGACTTCCATTTTTTAGGATATGAAATTGTTTCTGAGTGAAGTATATCAAAATCTTTATAGCTAACTTTTTTAAATTTCACATATACCAAATCAATACCATCTAGAGAAGTTCCGGACATTAAACCAATTGTAAAAATCTCATTTTTATTCATAATTGTAAAATTAACAAATGTCTGTTGAAAATATGTTACGAAATCGATATCTTTGACGCCAAAAACTACGAATATTATAAAATTATATATAGATGGATTTTAGTTTAACAGAAGAACACATCATGATACGTGATGCTGCAAGAGATTTTGCGCAAGCAGAATTATTACCTGGTGTCATAGAAAGAGACAATAAGCAAGAGTTCCCGAAAGAATTAGTAAAAAAAATGGGAGATCTTGGTTTTATGGGAATTATGGTAGACCCAAAATATGGAGGAAGTGGCATGGACGCTATTTCTTATGTATTAATTATGGAAGAACTTTCTAAAATTGATGCTTCTGCATCTGTCATCGTTTCTGTAAATAATTCTTTAGTTTGCTATGGTCTAGAAGCTTATGGAAATGAAGACCAAAAACAAAAATATTTAACAAAATTAGCCACAGGAGAATTTGTTGGTGCTTTCTGTTTAAGTGAACCAGAAGCAGGTTCAGATGCAACTTCGCAAGCAACAACAGCAGAAGACAAAGGAGATCATTATCTCATTAACGGAACAAAAAACTGGATTACTAGTGGTGGACGCGCAGACGTATATTTAGTGATTGCGCAGACTGACAGAGAAAAAGGTCATAGAGGAATTAATGCTTTTATCGTCGAAAAAGGAACCGAAGGTTTTCATGTGGGCCCAAAAGAAGATAAATTAGGAATTCGTGGTTCGGATACGCACACACTGCAATTTAATGACGTAAAAGTGCCTAAAGAAAATAGAATTGGAGAAGATGGATTTGGATTCAAATTTGCCATGAAAACACTTTCTGGAGGAAGAATTGGTATTGCTGCACAAGCACTGGGCATTGCTGCCGGAGGTTACGAATTGGCCTTAAAATATTCTAAAGAACGTAAAGCTTTTGGTACAGAAATTTGCAATCATCAGGCGATCGCCTTCAAGTTAGCAGATATGTACACAGAAATTGAGGCTGCGAGAATGTTAGTGATGAAAGCTGCCTGGGACAAAGACCAAGGCAATAACTACGATATGTCTTCTGCCATGGCCAAACTATATGCATCTAAAGTTGCCATGGAACAAACCGTAGAAGCGGTTCAAATACACGGAGGAAATGGTTTTGTAAAAGACTACCATGTAGAGCGTTTAATGCGAGATGCAAAAATTACTCAAATCTATGAAGGAACCTCCGAAATTCAGAAAATTGTAATTTCTAGAGGCGTCATCAAAGGATAAATTACAACTCATTATATATAGTATTTAAAAATCCATCTTTTTAAAAGGTGGATTTTTCTTTTGGGCGTATTTTTAAAAAGAATATCGCTTCTATTTATCGCTCAGACTCTCTTGTTGGTTATTTATCCAATTCAATCGCATACAGTTGCAAACCAGAAGCCGGCGCAATATTTCGTAAGAATTTTTGATCATTATCTTCTTTTAAAGAGGATTCAATAAATTGTATATCAAGATTTCCTTTTCCAAGTTCAAATAAGGTCGCCATCATTAATCTTATCTGATACCTTAAAAACCCTTTACCTTTTACCTTTAATACATAGGAATGCTCCGGAAAAAAACTTGCCGTCAATATATCGTTTGTAACAATTTCACAAGAATCAATTACTCTTTTAAAAATAGTTTGCTCAGAAGGTTTTGTACAATATTTATGAAAATAATGCTCCCCTTCAAACAGTTTTGCTCCTTTAATCATTCTATTAACATTAAGGTTTCCCTCAATATTTACTAAAAAAGGAGCTGCAAAAGGATGATTCTTCTCCCCAAAAGAAAAATAATAATGATACTCTTTTAACTTGGACGCTTTAATAATATTGAAACTTCGATCTACTTTACGCATCGAAATTGCTTTAAAATCTGGAGAAAAGTTTGAGTTTAACGATTTCATAAAAGAATCTTCCTCAATTAGAGTGTCCACGAATAGCTGTATACAATACTGATTTGCCGAAACCTTAGCGTCCGTTCTACCAATACCAATGGTTTTAAAACTAGTATCCTCAAAAACAAAAGACAAGGTTTTATCCACCATGTCATGCAACGTCTTAGCATTGGTTTGTTTTTGCCAACCAGAAAAACGAAAACCAAGAAACTGTAAGCGAATTAGATAGGAAAATGAATATTTCATAAGGACAAATGTACAATAATTGTATTTTTTTTTAATTATAGCGCATTTTTATGAATATCCTAAAAATATATCTAACTTTTTTGTAAACATCCTATTTTACACCCTTTAAAAATAAATAATTAAACTTATCTCAATTTAACCCCTATTTTTTTGAGGGTACAATTTAAAATTACAACGTTTTCGAAAAAACACCCCCTTGTTAATTTGAATTTAATATATACATTTGGCTCGTTCAAATAATAAAAATCAATAAAAACTAAAAGAACATTATCATGAAAAAAATTATTTTAACTTTATTAGTAGCAAGTAGCTTAGTGATGACTGGGCAAGAAACAGAGGAAAAAAAATTCACATTAAGTGGAAGTGTAGACACTTATTTTAGAGGCAACATCAGTGGAGGTAATTTCGATACCGCTCCGGGCAGCTCTTTTGCTAATCAACCAGGTTTTGCTTTAGGTATGATTAATTTGGTTGCTGCTTACGAAGGAGAAAAAGTTGGCTTTGTTGCTGACATGGTATACGGACCAAGAGGAAATGATGCTGTCTTTGGATCTCCAACTGGAAGTTCTGAAGTAATAAATCAACTGTATGCTTACTGGAATGTAAGTGAAAAAGTAAAACTTACAATTGGTAACTTTAATACCTTTTTAGGGTATGAAGTAATTTCTCCAACTGCTAATTTTAACTATAGTACATCTTACTTATTTTCTTATGGACCATTCAGTCATACAGGAATAAAAGCAGATTTTACTTTATCAGAAAACACATCGTTGATGTTAGCAATAATGAACCCTACTGATGCTACGGAATTTAACCCAACTGGCAGCTATGCATTTGGTGCTCAATTAGGCTTTTCTGGTCAGTACATCAATTTTTTATTAGATTCAGGAGCTTACGAGATCGACTTTACAGGTGGTTTTGATGTATCAGAAACTTTCTTTTTAGGTATAAACGCAGCTTATTTTTCAGGAGATGATGCTCCGGGATTCTATGGCGCGGCATTATACCCGCAGATAGCTACTTCTGATTCATTTAAAATTGGCTTAAGAACTGAATATTTTGTAGAAGATGGAGATTTTGGTGCAATTGGAACTGGCGTTGAGGACTCTAGCGTATTTGCAACTACTTTAACAGGTAACTATACAATTGGTTCTTTAACCATAATTCCAGAATTAAGATTAGATTCAGCTTCTGAAGCAGCCTTTGTAGGTGATAAAGCTTTAAGTTCTTTTGCTTTAGCCGCAGTTTATTCTTTCTAAGAAAATAAAATGATTAGGTAAATTGCTGTGAAAAAGAATAAACTTACGAGTTTCTAGTCTCGTAATTTCTCAAAAGATAATTAATTAAAAAATATAAATATGAGTTTATTTCTAACATTAATACAAGACACAGCTGCAGCAGGAGTTGCAGAGGCTGTTGAACAAATAAATGGAGACATGGGAATGCTTTGGATGCTAATTGCAGGTATCTTAGTGTTCTTGATGCAAGCTGGTTTTACATTAGTAGAATCTGGAATGACAAGATCTAAGAATGCAGTTAACATTGCAATGAAAAACTTACTCGACATTTGTGTAGGTTCCTTAACTTTTTGGCTAGTGGGTTACTCTTTAATGTATGGAGATACTTCAAATGGGTGGTTCTTTTGGAGCGGTTTATTCCAGGGGGAAGGAGCAGATTTATTCTTCCAAACAATGTTTGCTGCAACAGCCGCAACTATTGTATCCGGAGCAATTGCTGGTAGAACAAAATATACAACATACATTATATTCTCTATCGTTATGACCGCAATCATTTATCCAATTTCTGGTGGATGGCAATGGCAAGGTGAAGGATGGTTAACCAAGCTTGGTTTCATCGATTTCGCAGGTTCTTCTATTGTGCACTCTGTTGGTGGATGGGCTGCTTTAGTCGCTGCATTTATGGTAGGTCCTAGAATTGGAAAATATGTGGATGGCAAAGTATTACCAATCCCAGGTCACAACCAAGTACTAGCAACTTTAGGAGTTTTTATCCTCTGGTTTGGTTGGTTTGGTTTTAATGGTGGATCTCAATTAGCTTGGGGTGGCGCAGATGCAATCGGAGCTTCAAACGTAGTTTTAGTGACAAATTTAGCTGCTGCTGCTGGTGGATTAGGAGCGTTAATAACAACTTGGATCTGGTACGGTAAACCAAATTTATCACAAACATTGAACGGAGCATTAGCTGGTTTAGTAAGTATTACTGCTGGTTGCGGAAACATGACTCCTGAAGGCGGTGTATTAGCTGGTCTAATTGGAGGTGTTATCGTAGTGTTCTCGATTGAATTTATCGAAAAGAAATTAAAAATTGATGACGCAATTGGCGCGGCTTCAGTGCACGGTGTTGCAGGTGCATGGGGTACTTTAGTGATTGGTCTTTGGGGTGTAGATGGTGATACTGGTATTGGTTTATTCAATGGTGGTGGAGCTTCTCAATTAGGATCTCAAGCAATTGGTGTTTTAGCATATGCCGTTTGGGCGGTAGTTTTATCTTTTATTGTTTTTGGAATCTTAAAAGCGACTATGGGACTGCGTGTTTCTAAAGAAGTAGAAATTGAAGGATTAGATATTTCTGAGCACGGTTCTATTGCTTACCCAGGCAAAAGACAAAGAGAATATGAAGATGACAAATAGAGTCTAAATTTGAATCGAAATAAGAAATCACACAACTTTTATTAGTTGTGTGATTTCTTATGAAAAAATATTTTTTATTATTTTTCACAAATTTTAAAAACAACCGAATAAATTTTTATCATGAAAAAAATTGAAGCAATTATCAGAAAATCAAAATTTAGAGCTGTAAAAGAAGCATTGCACCAAGTAGGTGTCAACTTCTTTTCTTATTGGGATGTAACAGGTCTTGGAAATGAAAAAGAAGGTCATGTCTACAGAGGCGTTAGCTATAGCACAAGTGATATTCAAAGAAGACACATTGCAATTGTTGTAAATGATAATTTTGAAGACATTACTGTAAAAACAATTTTAGAATCAGCCTCAACAGGCGAAGTTGGTGATGGAAAAGTATTTGTTAGCGAAATTAAAGATGCTTACAGGATTAGAACCGGAGAAAAAGGAGGAGAAACTTTAAATTAATTTATTACTTATAATTAACAATGGAATTACTTACAATAAATAATGTATGGATGATGATCTGTACTGCACTAGTTTTCTTTATGCATCTAGGTTTTGCATTTTTAGAAATCGGACTAACCAGACAAAAAAACACATTAAATATATTATTCAAAAACATCTTTATAATCACCAGTGGGCTATTACTCTACTGTTTTGTGGGGTTCAATTTAATGTACCCTGGTTTTAGTGAAGGATCCGCGGGAATCTTTGGTTTTGCAGGCTTTGGCTTGTCATCCCCTCTTACTAATGCCGGAGCATTAGACTTGGCATACAATGAAGGTTATACATATTGGACAGATTTCTTATTTCAAGGAATGTTTGCAGCGACTGCAGCAACCATAGTTTCTGGAGCGGTTGCGGAAAGAATGAAAATTTTACCTTTCATGATTTTTGCCATAGTGTATGTAGGGTTTGTATACCCAATAGCAGGTTCCTGGAAATGGGGTGGTGGATTTTTAGACCAATTAGACACGCCTTTTTATGACTTTGCAGGCTCTACTTTAGTACATTCGGTTGGTGGATGGGCAGCTCTAGTAGCTGTCTGCTTATTAGGCTCGAGAATTGGAAAGTTCAAAAAAGGAAAAATTCAAGCAATTCCTGGACATAACATTCCATTAGCAACCGCTGGAGTTTTAATTCTTTGGTTAGGATGGTTTGGTTTTAATGGTGGTTCTGTTTTATCCGCAGATCCAGCACTTACTTCTTTAACATTAGTAACCACTTGTTTAGCTGCAGCGGCAGGAGGGGTTTTTGCAGCTATGATTTCTGCTATAATGTTTAAAAACCTAGATTTAACAATGTTTCTAAACGGAATTCTTGGTGGATTAGTCGGTATTACTGCTGGAGCAGATCAAATGTCTCCAACTGACGCTATTTTAATAGGAGCCATTGCAGGTACAATTATTGTATTTGCCGTTAGTTTAATTGATAAATTAAAATTAGATGATCCAGTTGGTGCCATTGCAGTTCATTTAGTTTGCGGTATTTGGGGAACTTTAGCCGTTGGTCTGTTTGGAAATCTAGCAAGTGCGGATCAATTTATTAGTCAATTAATTGGAGTTAGCGCCTATGCAGTTTTCTGTTTAATTACCTCATTCATTATCATATTTACTTTAAAAAAGACTATTGGAATTAGAGTGAGTGAAAAAGAAGAGTTAGAAGGTTTAGATGCTCATGAACATGGCATGGATGCATATCCTGATTTTAGACTGAACGAACACTAATACTTATCATTATTAACATAAAACACCTTTAAAGTTACTATTTTAAAGGTGTTTTTCTTGTTTTTACGGATATAACAATTAAAACCTATTTAATTACCATAAATATGTTTTTTACACCTCTATTTTAATTTCATCATAAAAGTTACATTAAACGGACCTAAAGACTGAATTATATTCAACAAAATACATAGATTTGTATATATAATTGAATACAATATGGAAAAACAAGGACTATATTTACCAGAGTTTGAACACGAAAATTGTGGCGCTGGTTTTATCTGTAATTTGAATGGAGATAAAACGAATCAAATTATACATGATGCACTTGAAATTCTAGAAAAACTAGAACATAGAGGCGGTGTAAGTGCAGATGGAAAAACAGGTGATGGTGCTGGTTTATTAATAGACATTCCTCATGACTATTTCAAGAGAGTATGTGATTTCCCAATTCCAAATCAGAGAGAATATGCAGTTGGAATGGTATTTCTTCCGAAGGTTTCTAATCAATATGATTTTTGCAAAACAACTTTTGAAAAAGAACTAAAAATACAAGGACTTGCTGTTTTAGGATGGAGAGAAGTTCCCGTAGATTCTTATCAATTAGGAGAAATAGCCTTGGCATCGGAACCGAATATAGAACAACTTTTTATTGGAAAAACTGATAAAATTGACGAAGCTACTTTTAAAGCGAAACTATATGCTGCCAGAAAAATAGCAGAGCACACCATCAGAAAATCAAAAATTTCTGAAAGTAACTATTTTTACATTCCAAGTTTATCCATAACCACGATTATATATAAAGGCATTATCATGCCTGAAGATATTGGGCCCTATTATAAAGATTTACAAGAAATAGATTTAGTTACTCGTTTGGCATTAGTGCACCAACGTTTTTCTACCAATACAATGCCCACATGGGAATTAGCACAACCTTTTAGGCACATGTGTCAGAATGGAGAAATAAACACACTACGAGGCAATGTAAGTAGAATGCGTGTTCGTGAAGAAATCATGAAAAGTGATGTTTTTGGACCACAAATCGACAAACTTTTTCCAATAATTTTACCAGGCAAATCTGATTCTGCCTCTATGGATATGGTAGTTGAATTGTTAACACATACGGGTCGTTCATTACCTGAAATTATGATGATGATGATTCCTGAAGCTTGGGAAAAACATAAAACCATGTCTAAAGAGCGTAAAGCTTTTTATGAATACAATGGGTGTATTATGGAACCTTGGGATGGACCTGCCTCTGTACCTTTTACAGACGGGGACTATATTGGAGCTTTATTAGACAGGAATGGTCTAAGACCATCAAGATATACAGTTACCAAAAGCGGTAAATTAATTATGTCTTCAGAAATTGGTGTTGTAGATGTTGCTCCCGAAGACGTAAAAGAACACGGAAGACTAGAACCAGGAAAAATGTTCTTGGTTGACATGAATGAAGGAAGAATTATTGAAGATGAAGAAATCAAAAGCAAAATTGTTTCTGAAAGACCTTATCAAGAATGGTTAGATAAAACACGTTTGCATTTAAAGGATGTACCTTACACAAGTGAAACGTGCCCTATAGAATCTATTGATATTAAAACACGCCAACGATTATTTAATTATACCTTTGAAGACATTCAAGAAGTAATTACGCCAATGGCATTGGTGGGTAAAGAGGCTCTAGGCTCAATGGGAACTGATACTCCATTAGCTGTTTTATCTGATAGACCTCAATTAATTTCAAATTATTTTAAACAATTATTTGCGCAAGTTACAAATCCGCCTCTAGACGGAATTCGTGAAGAAATTGTAACGGACATAAGTTTAAATTTAGGAAAAGACAGAAATATTTTTAGCATCACAGAGAGACAATGTCGAAAACTAAGAATTCAAAATCCAGTGATTTCTAATGCTGATTTAGAAAAAATAAGATCTATCGATATTGAAAGTTTCAAAGCAGAAACGATTCAAATTTTATATAAAAAATCAAAGGGATTAAATGGTCTTGAAGATGCATTGGATAACATTGTTATTCAAGTTGAGAAAGCCTTAGAAAGAAAGAATAATATTATTATTCTCTCAGATAGAGGTATAAGTCAAGAACTTGCACCAATTCCGGCTTTACTTGCTTGTTCTTTTGTAAATCACCAATTAAACCGTTTACGTAAACGCTCTTATTTTGATATTATTATTGAATCTGCAGAACCACGTGAACCACATCATTTTGCCACTTTATTTGGATATGGCGCAAGTGCCGTAAATCCATACATGGTAAATGAAATTATCAGAATGCAAGTTAAAGAAGGTTTCATTACTGGCATGAATGAGCAAAAAGCTGTTGACAATTTTAATACAGCAATTGGAAAAGGGATTTTGAAAGTAATGAACAAAATTGGTATCTCTACACTGCATTCCTACAGAGGTTCTCAAATTTTTGAGATTGTTGGATTTAACTCCCAATTTGTAGAAAAATATTTTCCTTACACAGCTTCAAGGATAGAAGGTATTGGCTTGTATGAAATTGAAAAAGAAATAGACCAGCGCTACAAACAAGCATATCCAGATAATAAAATTAATAAAAATTTAAGTTTAAATATTGGTGGCGATTATCGATGGAGAAGAAATGGTGAACGTCATTTATTTAATCCAACTACCGTATCTAAATTGCAGCAAGCTGTTCGGTTGAGTGATCAAGATAGTTACGATGTTTATGCAAATGCTATTAATGAGCAAGCAGAAAGCTTAATGACTATTCGTGGCTTATTTGAATTCGATAACCTAGACCCTATTCCTCTAGAAGAAGTAGAAGATTGGACAGAGATTGTAAAACGTTTTAAAACAGGCGCCATGTCTTATGGCTCTATTTCGCGTGAAGCTCACGAAAACTTGGCCATCGCTATGAATAGAATTGGAGGTAAATCTAATTCTGGTGAAGGTGGTGAAGATAGAAAACGTTTTCAAAAAGATATAAACGGAGATAGCAGAAACTCTGCAATTAAACAGGTAGCCTCTGGTAGATTTGGGGTAACTTCTCATTATTTAACAAATGCGAAAGAGATTCAAATAAAAATGGCACAAGGTGCCAAGCCTGGAGAGGGCGGTCAACTACCGGGCTATAAAGTTTTACCTTGGATTGCAGATGCAAGAAATTCAACGCCGTTTGTAGGACTGATTTCTCCTCCTCCGCATCACGATATTTATTCGATTGAAGATTTGGCACAATTAATTTTTGATTTAAAAAATGCAAATCGTGAAGCAAGAATTAATGTAAAATTAGTTTCCGAAGTTGGTGTTGGAACTATTGCTGCTGGCGTTGCAAAAGCCAAAGCAGATGTTGTTTTAATATCTGGTTATGATGGCGGTACTGGAGCTTCTCCTCTAACCTCTTTAAAACATGCAGGGTTGCCTTGGGAACTTGGCTTAGCAGAAGCCCAGCAGACATTGGTAATGAATAGTTTACGAAGTAGAATTGTTGTAGAGTGTGACGGCCAATTAAAAACAGGAAGAGATGTTGCTATTGCTGCTTTATTAGGTGCAGAAGAATTCGGTTTCGCGACCGCACCTCTAGTAGCCTCTGGCTGTATTATGATGCGTAAATGTCACTTAAATACATGTCCGGTTGGTATCGCTACCCAAGACAAAGAATTGCGTAAAAACTTTAAGGGAACTCCTGAACACGTAATTAACTTTTTCTTTTATGTAGCTGAAGAATTAAGAAAAATAATGGCTCAATTAGGTTTTAGAACCTTAGCTGAGATGGTTGGTCAAACTCATAAAATAAATTCAAATAAAGCAATCAAGCATTACAAAGCGAAAGGATTAGATTTATCTAGCATCTTGCATAGACCTACAGGCTATAAAAGCATGATCGTTAAAAACACTGAAGAACAAGATCATAATTTAGAAAATGTTTTAGATTTTACTATTTTAAAAGACTCTCATAGAGCTTTATATAGAAAAGAAAAAATGAACCTTGCATATCCAATTAAAAATACAAATCGTACAGTTGGAGCAATCATAAGCAATGAAATTTCAAAAATTTACGGGCATTTAGGGTTGCCTGAAGATACCTTAAATATCAACTTTACAGGTTCTGCCGGACAAAGTTTCGGAGCTTTTGGAGCTTTTGGATTAACGTTTACCATTGAGGGTAATACCAATGATTATTTAGGAAAAGGATTATCGGGTGCGAAACTAATTATAAAAAAACCAGCCAAAGCAGATTTTTTAGCAGAAAACAATATCATTGTTGGTAATGTTTGTTTGTTTGGAGCTGTAAATGGACAAGCCTATATTAACGGAATTGCAGGGGAACGGTTTGCCGTTCGTAATTCGGGAGCAACCGCAGTTGTAGAAGGAGTTGGAGACCACTGTTGTGAATACATGACGGGAGGTAAAGTAATTGTTTTGGGAAAAACAGGAAGAAATTTTGCCGCTGGTATGAGTGGTGGAATCGCTTATGTATACGATCCAGAAAACAAATTTTCTAACGGTCTCTGTAATACAGAAACTATCGAGTTTGAATATATTTCTGAAGAAGATGCTGCCGAATTAAAAGCAATAATAGAAAAACATGTTTTATATACTGAAAGCAAAAAAGGTGCTACATTATTAGCTGATTGGGATACAAGCTTAGACAACTTTGTAAAAGTGATGCCAACTGAATATAAGCGCGCTTTAGAACGTTTAGCAACAGAAGAACCAATGTTTGAAGAATTAACAATAGCATAATGTCATGGGAAAAATAACAGGATTTAAAGAATTTGAAAGACAAGATGAAACCTACACTTCTGTAATAGATCGTGTAAAAAATTATAAAGAGTTTACCGTTCCTCTTTCAGACAAAGAAATTACAAAACAGGGTTCACGTTGCATGGATTGTGGTATTCCTTTTTGCCATAGTGGTTGCCCTTTGGGAAATCTAATTCCAGATTTCAACCATATGGTGCATCAAGGAGAATGGCAAAAAGCTTCATGGATATTGCATTCTACCAACAACTTTCCAGAATTCACAGGACGCTTATGCCCTGCTCCATGCGAACAAGCATGTGTATTAGGAATTATTGAAGACCCAGTATCTATTGAAAATATTGAAAAAAATATCGTTGAACGTGCGTTTAAAGAAGGATGGATTAAACCTCAACCTCCAAAAAACAGAACCAACAAAACAATTGCAGTTATCGGTTCTGGCCCTGCAGGTTTAGCTGCTGCTCAGCAATTAAATAGAGCTGGTCATACGGTTACTATTTTTGAAAGAGACGATGAAATAGGCGGTTTATTGCGCTACGGAATTCCTAATTTCAAAATGGAAAAAGGAATTATTGACAGAAGAATAGAAATTTTAAAAGCGGAAGGAATCATCTTCAAAGTGAACGTCAATGTTGGTGTAAATTATGATGTGAAAGACCTAAAATCTTTTGACAGTATTGTTTTGTGCGGAGGATCCACAGAAAAACGTAGCTTACCAACTCCCGGAATTGATGCTGATGGTGTTGTACAAGCTATGGATTTCTTAACACAACAAACAAAAATGTTATTTGGTAAAGAAGTAAAAGACCAAATAATAGCTAAGGATAAAGACGTAATTGTAATTGGAGGAGGAGATACAGGCTCAGATTGTATTGGTACTTCAAACAGACAAGGAGCAAAGTCTGTAGTAAATTTTGAAATCATGCCCAAACCCCCGGGACATCGTTCACCGACTACTCCTTGGCCTTTTTGGCCATTGCAATTAAAAACCTCTTCTTCCCACAAAGAAGGTGCAGATCGTAATTGGTTAATCAATACGAAAGAATTTATAAAAGACAAAAACGGAAAACTAACTGCCTTAAAAACAGTAAATGTTGAGTGGAAGATGGTTCCCGGAGAAAGACCACAATTAATAGAGATAGCAGGTACTGAAAAAACCTGGCCCTGTGATTTAGCTTTATTAGCCTTGGGTTTTACCGGTCCAGAAAGTACATTAGCCGATAAGTTGGGCCTTCTCAAGGATGCCCGCTCTAACTATAAAGCTGAGTACGGAAAATACCAAACAAATATTCCAAATATATTTACTGCTGGAGATATGCGCCGTGGACAATCTCTAATTGTTTGGGCTATTTCGGAAGGAAGAGAAGCCGCTAGACAAGTTGATCTATATTTAATGGGTAAATCTGAATTACCTTCTAAAGACATTGCTGGTGATCTAGTTGCGATGTAATCCCTGTATATGTATTGCATCACGGAATGTGCTATGAGTATAAACAAAAAGGTAATTTTTTATTAAAAAAATATTACCTTTTTTGTTTCTTAGAAATTAATTTTTAATGAAATTTTATTTCTAAATGGAAATCGAAAACCTTTAGCTTTTATTACCTGAAATCCTTTATTCAAAGAGATATTGCCAAAACGGCTTAAAGCAAGTAAGAAAAAAAGTGTTTTAGAAACTAAAGCATTTAGATTTATAATAGATAACCTAAACGTCTTAAAGGGAAATTTAACTTATAATCGTTTCTTTATCAATTATAGAAAACGCACTCTAATGTATTGTCTACGATTGATTGTTATGTCGATATATATACCATCGACAGTTAATGAATTGCATAAATAAAGAAATCTATTCCACATACTACAAATATAACGAACATATCTCTAACCTATTCACGGAGTTTAGAATTTGCTCAGCTAGCATACAAAGATACAATGGCTACTGAACAACAATAAATAACTTTTTTTACTATTGAGCCTTTCTTCTTGATACTTTAACAAAACTATATTATGTTATTTTCATGTTAAAACCAGTCACAATTTCCACTACTTCATAAATAAGTATTATTTTTAATGAGAAGAAAATTTCTTTCTTCTTTTTCACAGCAATTTTCTCCACCTCTCTATAGAAGTGGAGTTTTATTTATAACCATCTAAATTTCATTACTATCTCACTTGTTAACAAACTTTCCAGTAACTAATTTGTACAATGACCTGATAATTCTGACACAATTTACATAGCTATGTCCTTATATAAAATTACTATTGCAGCAACTGCTCTACTCGGATATAATTTAAAAACTTCCTATCAATAAAAACTAACTCAGCTAACTCCTTTAAATGTGAATTAATTTTCAGTTTACGAAAAATAAACTCTTAATTTCAGGGGTTCTTATCCAGTTAGTAACTTTTAAAGAGATTCTTAAGTAGAATCAACAAATTAAAATAATTAACAATAAAAAATTTCCTTTTATTCTTATAACTATGTAATAAGTTTTCTCTTAAATTTCGAAGATTTTACTTACTAGTTTTTCAAATCTGGTATTTTAGATTTGTTGCGTTAAATTATTAAACTTAGACCAATTTAATTTCATGTCTACTTTTACTGCACTTTAAAACTTGAATATTATGAAGATTAGCTGAAAGAAAATTAGCATACGAAAAAAGTCAGAAAATCTAAGATGAAATATTTTTGAACGATTTAAAAAGTTTTAAACGCCCTAAAACCTTAAAAAGCAGAAACGCACTTATATCTATTTAAAACTCTAATATTGATGTCAAAATCATAAGAAACAGAAAATTCGTGAATACCACCTGAATTTACAAGGTTTATTGTATTAAAATCATAGGAATAACCAAATCTAAAACCTTGCCATCTATAACCTACAAAAGTACTTACTGAGCTTAATAATGAAGTTGTAAATTCATTTTTTATAGGCGTTAAACCCGCTGTAATTCCTAAAGAAAACTGATTTTCAAAAACATATTGAGCACCAACATCCAATCTATTAAAACTACCTTGCCTCATAAAATTAGAGAGTACATAGATTTTACTTTTACGATTAGATAAATCTGTATGATTTTCTAAAATCGGTAGATAATATTTTGCATGTACAGACCAAAACATATCTAATGGAGCATTTCCATTTTCAGTCAAAGAAATATTGGGTTTATTTAAGTGCCTTACCGTCAAACCAATCCAACTGTCTTCATTATTAAATAATAGAGAGGAACTAAAATCAAAAAAATTTCTTTGACTACCCAATAAAGCTGGATCTATAGTTGATGTATTTATAGTGTAATTAGTCAAATTAATTTGATCTTCTAACAGTAAATTTTGAAAACCATAATTTTTGATTCCAAAACCAACAGAGATACTAGGTCTAAAAAACCAAGTATCACTAATTTGAAATGCCATTGCATAATTAAAATTAACTTGATTAAAAGTATAGCTAGAAACACTTTCCGTTTGGTTTAAAAAACTAATCCCAATACCGGTTTTAAAACCTTCTAACCAAGTATCAAAAAAAGCATAATTCGAGTTCGTTTTAAAAGCACTGCCTCTCCATTGAGACCTAAATAAAGAGCCAACCTTTGTACTTCTAATAGAACCCGTAAAAGAAGAATTTAAAGTTTCTGGAACTAAAAATGCTTGTGAAAAAATAACATCTTGTGCAAAACTAATTACACCTGTAAAAACAAAAAATATAATAATAATTTTCTTCATCTTATTTTATAAGTGTAAACGGTGCCGTTTCAATAACTACTCCTTTGTAAAAAGTAAGACCTT
The DNA here is from genome assembly GCF_900106075.1 of Polaribacter sp. Hel1_33_78. Classification (NCBI taxonomy): domain Bacteria; kingdom Pseudomonadati; phylum Bacteroidota; class Flavobacteriia; order Flavobacteriales; family Flavobacteriaceae; genus Polaribacter; species Polaribacter sp. Hel1_33_78. Next base: position 934,509 of record NZ_LT629794.1, on the reverse strand, counting down.
TTACAACCATAACATAGTTGCCATTTTCTGCTGGCAAGCCTTTTATAAGACCGTTCCAGCCATTAAAGTTTAACCCTTTTTCATAGTATACAATGGTCCCCCAAGAGTTATAAATTGTCATTTCTATTTCTGAAAAACTTTTATGTATAGGTTTTATGGTTTCATTATATCCGTCTCCATTTGGGGTGAAAGCATTTGGAATAATTAAAATATAACCTTTCGTAATATTTACATCTCTCGCCAAAACATAGGTACAACCAGCCTCATATTCTACAGTATACGTAATCGTAAAAAAACCTACTTCATCATAAGTATAAACTGGGTTTTCTTCATTACTAACACCGCTGCCATCACCAAAATCCCAAGTAACTTTGCTGTAATCTCCTGTTGATAAATTTGTAAACTGAATTGGGTCTTGGATTGAAAATAAATTGTAATTATCAGATGCAAAAGAATTATAACTAAAATCCTGAATTCCAATTGAAGGCACATCTACATTGAATGTTTTAACTACTTCACATCCCCTAGCATCCACAATTTTTAATGAATATTCACCGCTTTGAGAAGTAGTCATAATATTGTTTTCTAAGCCAGATATCGCTCCTGAAGACCAAGTATAGGTAAATGGCAAAACACCTTCAGTAACAGTAGTTATTATTTGTTTACTTGTTGCTTTTAAATCGCAGTCTTTTACCAAAACCTCATCTAAATTAATATCTATTGGTTTTGGTCTAAAAATATTAAATTGTTTTATGACAATACAACCATTTGCATCTGTAATTTGAACCGAATAATCACCTTCACCAATATTTTCTAAATCCTCTGAGGTTTCATTTGTATTCCATAAAAAAGAAAGCGGAGCCACGCCTCCAGAAACTTCTAAATTGATACTTCCGCTATTTTCGATATCACAATCTGTTGCATCTATAACTGTTTCTGCTACCACAATTAAGGGAGGGTTGGACACAATAAAGGTTTCCTCTATGGGGCATTGAGTTGCATTGCTATCAGTTATGGTAACAGAATAGGTACCTGCTGCCAGATTACTTCTTTGAGCTTCTCCTGTTATACCATCACTCCAAACTATGGAAACTGGATCAATACCCCCTGTTAAATTCAAATTAATCGAGGCATCATTTGCTGAGTTACATGTCATAGGTATTGTAGTAGGCTCAATATAAAAAATGGCATCATTAATCACTATTGATAATTGTACTGTACAATTGTTAGCATCTGTAACAGAGATTGTATAGGTATCTGGAGCTAAATTTGACAAGGTTAAACCAGTTGCTAAATTACTCCAAGACCAGTTATAGGGTGCTGTTCCTCCTGTTAAAGTTACATCAATACTTCCATCGTTTTTTTGATAGCAACTCTCATCTGTTTTTATGACATCAATATTAATTTGATCTAATTGATTTACAGCAAAAGAAGCATTTACTGTACAACCCAAATCATCAATTACATTTAAAGTATAGGTTCCTGCAAATAAATTATCTATATTTTTTGAAGTACTTGCATATCCATTGGGCCCTGACCAATTATACACATAATCAAAAACACCTGCAGATATTTCTTTTTTTATACCTCCAGAAACATCAACTTCTAAAGAACCAGCTGCATCTCCAAAACACAAAATATCATTTTTACTAATGAAATCAATTTTAATTTCTTCTGACTCAGTAAGTGCAAAGCTTGATGAGATTGTACAGTTATTTTTATCTATGACTTCTAACGTATAATTTCCTTTTGTTAATGTATTCTGATTTTTTTCATTCAGTATAATTCCACTACCATTTGTGGTTGTCCAATTATATGTATAAGGCAATGTACCACCATCGATAGTAACTTCTATTGTACCATTATCACCCATAAAACAGGAAATATTTTTTTCTACATCTTTAGTAATCGCTAACGCATCTGGTTGTGTAACCCTAAATTCTTCTTTTACCGTAAATCCTTCTTTATCTTCGATTGTTATTGTATACAGCCCAGCTACTAAATCTGATATGGAAGCATCCGATGAATTAAAACCATTTGGTCCAATCCAAGAAATTATGTAGGGATTGCCAGCATCAAATGGAATACCTCCTGAAATATTTGTAGTAATAGAGCCATCATTTGTCTCAAAACAACTATTATTTAAAACAACTGCATTTGGGTTTATACTTGGGTTTACAGTAACTTCTAAAGTAAAAGTATTTCCACTACAAGTTGTGCTTGTTGGTGTTATAGTATAAGTCACTTTTACAGGTGAGTTTGTTGTATTTTCTAATGTTTGACTTATTATTTGCTGAGGCGTTGTAGTTGCAGAAGCTCCAATAATTGCACCTGTAGGATTAAAGCTAGGTGTGATCCATGTGTATGTTGTACTGTTAGTTACTGTATTACCTGCAACTGTATTTGGATCAAAAGAAAATGTTCCATTACTATATATGCTTATATCTGCAGAAGAAATAACAGGTATTTCATTCACTATTACATTTGCTGTATTAGAAATGATTGAAGAACAATCTCCAAAGGAGAAAGCAATTTCTACATAATAATAAAAAGTTCCTAAATTATCAGTAGGAGGTTGATAAGAATTTGCAGTTTCACCAACTATGGGATTTCCACCAGAATTTTCATTTATATTATTTGAGAACCATTGGTAAGTTACACCTATTCCTGTTGCTCCGGAATATGTAACTTCTAATTCTTTTGAGATGTCACGAAGACAATAGTTTTGAATAGCATCTATTGGATTAATTTTTGGTTGTTCCAGCACATTTACACTAGCAGTATTTGAAACTATTTGATTACATCCACCAGAAGAAAATGAAATTACTGCATAATAAAATAATTCTCCAAAATTATCAGTTGGTGGGATGTAAGAATTATTTGTTGCACCAACGATTAGGTTTCCGTCAGAATTTGAATCAGTCGAATTTGAAAACCATTGATACGTTGCTATACCCGTTCCATTTTCGAAAGCAACTTCTAAAAGTGTTGCCGCACCGCTTTCACAAATTTCTGATGAAACAGGTTGTGATGTAATTCTTGGTGAGGTATTTACTGTAATTACAAATTCTACTGCATCTCCTTCCCCTATGCAATCATTATTTTTGGGAATCACTGTATATGTTACCAATCCACTTGTATTTTGGCTATTTATTAAAGTTTGGCTTGGTATTAAGTTTGAGTCTCCATTTTCTATAAAGCCCGTAATACCCGGAGAAGCCGCAGCAGACCAAGAATAGGTTGTATTTGCAATATTTGATGTTAAATTAATTAACGATGTACTTTGATTTGAACAAATTTCTTGAGTTAAATCCGTATTTGTGATTACTGGTTTTTCAAATACTTCAAAAGTTTGAGTTGCTACATCAGAAACACCACAGTCATTCGTAACTTCTAAAGTTACTTCATACGTCCCTGGTGCGCCATAAATAATATTTCCAGGATTTAAAGTGTTTGCAGAAGCAGGAAGCCCGCCAACAAATGTCCAGTTATAAGTAATACTTGCAGCATTAGATGTGCAATTTTGAATAGTTGCTATCGGATTTATAGTTACACTATCACAAGCATCATTAATTAGGTCGATATTAACTGTTGGCGGTTTTTTAACTTCAATTATTTTAGAATTTGTTGCTGTACCACAACCCGTTATTATCTTTTGCACAATAGTATATTGTCCTGCAGTACTAAACAAAAATCTTGGATTTTCTGAATTTTTGTCTGTGCCGTCTGCAAAACTCCAAGAAGCAGAAGTTTCACAATTATCTTCAGTATACGTAACTTCCCACTCGTAAACAGCGCCGCTACATACTGTGTTTTCTGTTGTTGTATTGCTTGCGGTTACATTTAAAGGAACACAACCAGCATCTTCATCGAGAGCAAAGGTTGGCGTATTAACTTCTTCAATACAAATATCTTTTGTAAAGATGTCTGTACCACATTCAGTACTTACTGATAAAGTAACCGTAAAGTTACCTGAATTAGTATATTGATGCGTTTGATTTGTTGAAACGCTTGAAGCATTATCATTAACGATTGTTCCATCACCAAAATCCCATTGAAAGTTTGCGGCTTTATTACAATCGATATTGTCTCCAATAAAAGATTTGTTTATAAATTCTATATCACTATTTATACAAGCAATATCTTGAGATTCAAATTCCGCTATTGAGGATTCTAGAATTTTAATATCATTTACTACTACTTCAGTTGTTGAACATAAATTTTGCATTGATAATGTAGCTATAAACGCACCATTTGGCTCAGAACAGCTCACTTTTTCATATATATGACTAACTATATTATCATCCTGAATTTCATCTTGAGTATATGTTTCTGAGGTCGACCCATCACCAAAATCAACAGTATAGGTTGTATCTGAAGAGTTCGTTTCAAAGTTTGTTATCTCAAAATCTATTTCAGCATCAGTTAAACATACATTATTTTGATTTCCAACGATCGAAAAATCACTTACAGGTTTGCCAATGTTTATAACTTGATAAGAGAGTTCGCTAAAACATCCAGAGTCGCCAATTCCTCTAATTTTCATCGTATAAACACCTAAATCTAAATAAGTGTGTGCAATAGGAAATGTAATAGAAGATTCTGAGTTTCCATCACCCCAATCTATAGAATACGAATCTACACAGGTAGATTGTGAATCATTAGCAACATTAATCGTGAATTCGGGGTTAGAGGGCGATGCGTTATCACAGTTGTTAAAATTTTTTGAATCTGCATCACTAAATTCAAGATCTGGTTTAGGTGTTACAGTTACATTTTTTACTTGAGAGTTTTGACAACCATTTTTATCAAATACAGTTAATGTTACTCTAAAAGTTTGCTCTTGGGTAGTGCAACCAAAATACTCAACAGAATGAGAAGGGCTCTCAAGCTCTGACGTTACACCATCTTGAAAGATCCATTCATATTTAAAACCACCAGCACCTGAAACTTGTGGTGTAAACGTTATTAGTTCACCTGCACAAACATTATTTTTATTAAATGTAAAATCAACTACTGGTATAGCATTTACAATTATAGTAACTTCTTGATTGTCAATTTGAGTAACTACCGAGTTATTATCTTTAACACTAATAAGTTTATAATTATAACTATTAGCATCAACTTCCATAAAGTTAATTTCTGCAATACCTAAATTATTAGACGTTATCGTTTGTTCTGAGCTATCATTTATTTTGTACGTAAAAACATAAGGAGCTGTTCCTCCTGAGCCTTCAAAAGTAATAGCCATAAATTCTCTTGCACAAATTTCATTTTTTTCAGCCTTTATAGTCGCACTAGGAATAAATGAAAATTTACCAATCGACTGATTTTCATTATTAGCGTAAGATTTAAACAGGATAAAAGCAAAAACTATTATAGCAAAAAGTGTAACATTGTTTTTTAACAAAGTCAATAATTTCTTTTTAAGCTTCATATTATAATATGAGCAATTCGTTAAAAATAATAAGATTTAAATTTTGATATAGTAAATCTTGTTTTTAAACAAGCTGCATTTTTTTTTAAAAACCAAATTTAGTTAAATTAATTAATTTAAAAAAAAATCTGATTTGATATATTAATAGATATGTTAAATCAAATTCTGGAAAAACGAACCTCTTAAACTTTATGATTTTTTTTATGCTATTTTTAAAAATGAATGAATATTATTATTGAGTTTTTCAAACCAAAGTTCTGAGTAAATGTTTAATAGCCGATTGATAAGTAATCATGTGAACAATATTTTCCTTGTTTCTTTATTCTTGCTTTTTGTAACAAGAATAAAATTGATCATTTATAGTCATTAATGGTGTTTTGCAATATTATATAATATTACCTAATAAAAAATACCCAAAAAATACCCCCTTTTCCTTCTTATTACGTCAAATATGCCCTAAAATGACACAATTCACTGTCTTAAAAATAAAGTTAAAAACAACAAAAAACCACACTAAAAATAGTGTGGTTTAAGTGAGCCCTGAAGGATTCGAACCTTCGACCGCCTCCTTAGAAGGGAGGTGCTCTATCCAGCTGAGCTAAGAGCCCGTAATTTTTAAGTTGTTACGACCAACTGTGTCGGGGTGGCAGGATTCGAACCTGCGACCTCCTCGTCCCAAACGAGGCGCGATGACCGGGCTACGCTACACCCCGAATGCAATATTTTAGCGGAGAGACAGGGACTCGAACCCTGGCGACCCTAAGGTCGACAGATTAGCAATCTGCTGCATTACCACTCTGCCATCTCTCCTTTCGACTTCAAACTGAAAGCTTGAATTAAAAATTGCGAGTGCAAATGTATAACTACAATTACTAATTAACAAGATTTTTTTATCTTTTTATTAGATTTTTTTATTCTGGATACTCTAACCTTAAGTGGTAAATATTCATCAACTTTTTCTTTATCACTTTTTTGATTACTTTAATTTCTCTAAAAGTAATATCTGAATTTAAAAACTGATTATCTGCCATTTGTTTATCAATAATTTTATCTATTAAACCACTGATTGAAAGAGCTGTAGGGTTTTTTAAACTTTTTGAAGCCGCTTCTGCTGCATCGCACATCATTAGAATTGCTGTTTCTTTTGAAAATGGAATTGGCCCCTGATATTGAAATTTCTTAATATCGACAATTGTATCAGGATTTAATTCTTGCTCCTTTTTAAAAAAATAATACGCAGAACTTGTTCCATGATGGGTTCTTATAAAATCGATAATTCTGTCGGGCAAGTTGTACTTTTTGGCCAACTCAACCCCTTTTATTACGTGATCTGTAATAATCTTAGCGCTATCTATTGGAGATAAATCATTATGAGGGTTTACGCCTGTAGCTTGGTTTTCTATAAAATACATAGGATTTAACATCTTACCAATATCATGGTACAATGCTCCAGTTCTTACCAACATAGAATTCGCCCCTATTTCATTCGCAGCCGCTTCTGCTAAGTTAGCTACTTGCATTGAATGTTGAAATGTTCCTGGGGCTTTTTCGTTTAACTCTCTTAAAAGCTTTGTGTTTGTGTTTGAAAGTTCTAAAAGAGTAACGTCAGAGACCAATCCAAAGACCTTCTCATAAATATAAATTAAAATCAAAGATAAAAAGGATAACAACCCATTGAGAGCGAATAGTATAAAATAGTCCCAATTTATTTGAGAGGCATTTCCTTCTTTTATAATGGAAAAAGCAAAATAGGTAATCATATAAATTAAGGTAATCTGCGCTACCGAAATAAATAAATTTGCTCTCTTGTGAAGTTCTGAAACAGTTAATATCGTTACAATACCCGCAATAATATGTAAGTAAATAAATTCGAAACTGTTGGGTACAATATACCCTAAGAGTAAGACTGTTAGTACATGAGTGAACAAACCTAATCTAGCATCAAAAAAGGCTTTTAAAACAATTGGAAGAATACTTAATGGTACAACATATAAATAATCTGAATTATACTTAATGACTAAGGTTTGAATAAAAACCATGCCAAATACATTGAAAAAAATGAAGGTTACTTTCGTATTATTATTAAAAATTTCTAATCTATTTTTATATAAGAACAACAATAACATTAACAATGCTAAAGAAACCAATATTGTATATCCAAAAACAATCCAATTATAATTTGAATCTGTCCAAACTTTTGCATCAAATTCACTTTTTAAAGAATTTAAAATAGCCAACTTTCTACCTGCAACAATATCTCCTTTTAAAATAATAAGTTCATCGGATGCCACTTTCCCTTTGGTATAAGAAATATGACCTAGCTCATTATCAATTATTTTATCAGTTAAATCCTTATTAAAAGAAACATTGGGTTCTACTACGCCTGCCAATAAATTTAAAACCAATTTTTGTCCGTAGTCAAAAGGCTCGTCGCCTAAATTAGTATTAATGATTTCCAAAACATTTTTAGACGTCAACAAGTTTTTGAATAAAACATCTTGTACTTCATTCTCTTTTTTGAGCGCAATTATTTGGTCTTTTGAAGATACTCTACCCTCGCTTACAGACTCTAGAAAACCAGCATTATACACTTTTTGTATAATCTTATTTCCTGTTTTTTTTAATTCACTAATTTCATCAATAGTTAGAGAATCACTAAAGTTTAGTTGAGATATTTTATTTTTGAAAGTTACTTTTACATCTTCAACTATATTCGTGTCGTATTTAAAATACAGCTTTGCATTGTTTTTAATTTCTTTTTTTTCAAGAGAAATTTCTTCCGCCGTTTTTTGAATTGCAAAATCAAAAGGAGCGTATAAATTATCATATTTCCAAAGTTGACCATTGTTAAAATCATACTTAAACTGCCCCCCTTTTGGAAACAAATACACGATTGCAGTAGTTGCAATTAAAAATAAAAACACCTTATATATGATGGTGTTGTTTCTGTAGATTTTGTTTACTATTTCACTCATTATTACAGCTCTTGTTACAACAAATTTACAGTAAAATTTTGACGCTTAAAAATTCCATATCTATTAAGATTTCTTTTTGATTTTATTTGGTTATTTTAGCAATGTTAATTTCGAATAAAAACGATAAAAGTTAGAGTATGAAAGATGTTGTAATTGTATCAGTCGCTAGAACACCGCTAGGAAGTTTTATGGGAAGCTTATCTTCCATACCTGCTCCAAAATTAGGAGCAATTGCCATAAAAGGAGCTTTGGAAAAAATAAACTTAGACGCTAAGTTAGTGGAAGAAGTTTTTATGGGAAATGTAGTTTCGGCTGGTTTAGGTCAAGCCCCTGCGAGACAAGCAGCTATTCATGCAGGAATTCCTAACACAGTTCCTTGTACAACTGTTAATAAAGTTTGTGCTTCTGGAATGAAGGCTATCATGTTAGCAGCACAAACAATTGCGATCGGCGATGCTGATATTGTGGTTGCGGGTGGAATGGAAAACATGAGTTCGATTCCTCATTATCAACAAGCTAGAAATGGCACTAAATTTGGCCCAATCACCATGGAAGATGGTCTACAAAAAGATGGCTTAGTTGATGCTTACAGTAAAATTGCCATGGGTGTTTGTGCTGATGAATGTGCCACTGAATATGAATTCTCAAGAGAAGATCAAGATGCATATGCAATTCAATCTTACAATCGTTCTGCAAAAGCTTGGAGTGAAGGTAAATTTTCTGATGAAATTGTACCTGTTTCAATTCCACAAAGAAGAGGAGAACCCATTATTTTTTCTGAAGATGAAGAATACAAAAATGTAAAAATAGAGAAAATTCCGGCTTTAAGAGCTGCTTTTACAAAAGATGGAACTGTAACTGCTGCAAATGCTTCAACCATAAATGATGGTGGCGCTGCTTTAGTGTTAATGTCTGCAGAAAAAGCGAAAGAATTAAACATAACTCCGCTTGCAAAAATAAAGAGTTATGCGGATGCTGCGCACGAACCAAAATGGTTCACAACTGCGCCTGCAAAAGCATTACCAAAAGCATTAGCGAAAGCAAATATTTCTATGAATGATGTTGATTATTTTGAATTAAATGAGGCGTTTTCCATTGTAGGTCTGGCTAATATGAAAATTTTAGGTCTTACCGATGAAACTGTAAATGTAAACGGTGGAGCTGTTTCTTTGGGACATCCTTTAGGTGTTTCTGGAGCAAGAATTGTAATTGCTTTGACCTCTATCTTAAAACAAAATAACGCCAAAATTGGCGCTGCTGCAATTTGCAATGGTGGTGGAGGTGCGAGTGCAATGATAATTGAAAGAATCTAAAAAAGAGAGTTTGATTTACGGTATTTGTAATCTTAGTATAGTTCCTATGCGGGCAGAAGCTTCTGAAACTTCAGAAATGACCAGTCAGGTGCTCTTTGGTGAACATTTTACTATTGTTGAAAAAGAAAAAAATTGGAGCAAAGTAAAATTAGCTTTTGATAATTATGAAGGCTACATAGATAACAAACAATTTGAAGAAATTTCACAAAATTTATTTCACAAATTATCAATAATTGAACCTATTTATGCTGGCGAAATAATTGATTTTATCTCTAGCTCAACTAACGATTTAATAACAATTCCTTTAGGCTCTAGATTGCCTTTTTATGTAGAAAATCAATTTTTTATTAATACTAAAAGATACAATTATGAAGGTGCTATTATTACTGGAAAACTTCTAAAAACCGAAATTATTCATAAAGCATTTACTTTTTTAAATGTTCCTTTTTTATGGGGAGGTAAAACTCCTTTTGGTATAGATTGTTCTGGTTTTACACAAATGGTTTATAAACTTTGTGGTTACGACCTTCTAAGAGATGCGAAAGAACAAGCCTCACAAGGTGAAGTCTTAAGTTTTATTGAAGAAAGTGAACCCGGAGATTTGGCTTTTTTTGATAACGAAGAAGGAGATATTATTCATGTAGGGATTATTCTAAATGATTATCATATTATTCATGCCCATGGCAAAGTTAGAATTGACACCCTAGATCATAGTGGTATTTTTAATGCCGATATACAAAAGCATACTCATAAACTCAGAGTCATAAAAAAAATGATATAAAAAAAATCCAAAACTTAAAAGTTCTGGATTTTTTTTATAAAATTCTGAGCGATTTGTTTTTTATTGCTCTGCTAATAATTTTTTATAAATTGGTCTTAAAGCATCTGCTTTATCAACCATTTCCAATCTATCATAAATGTTTAAAAGAGATTTTACAGTTTCTGACGATCTTTTAATACCATCCGCTTTTTCTAAATACGGTAAAGCTTTTTTGTATAACTCTTTTTGCTTCAATTCTAACTCATCATATTTTTTGAAATTAGATAAATTATTATTCATTTCTTCTATAATTTCTTTTTCTTCAGAAAGCAAGGCAAATGCAGTATTCAAATAGGCATTTATGTAATCTGGTTTTAATTCAATCGCTTTTTTATAAAAACCAATCGCCTCTTTAGTCTTATTTTGATTTGCATTTACAACACCTAAATTAAAAAATAAATCTGGATTGGTAGGATCTAACTCTACGGCTTCCACCATCAATTCTTCAAATTTATCCATTCTATCAAGTTCACTATACATTTGAGCTTGATTTAAAATCAAATTAATATCTTTTGGACTTGTTTTTCTTGCTTCTTCTAAAGCAGCAATCGCTAATTCTGGTTTACCTTGATTTACATAGATATAACTAATACTTTTAACAATTTCTGTTTGTTTAGATTCAGATACTTTGTCTTGAGGATTTGTATATTGACCAGTTTTAACCATTAAGTCCCTCTGTGTTTTAGCTCCTAAATTTTCGATTTGATTAGTTCCCTTATTTACCGCTAAATATTGTGTAGCAATACCTGTGTATCCAATAGTTTTGAGCTCATTATAAAGCTTTAGAGCAGTATCATATTCTTTTGCTAAAGAGGCACTTATTGCCGCGTTATACAAAGTGGTAGTATCTTGCGGGTACAATTTATAAGTTAAATAAAAATTTTCTGACGCTTTCTTATAGTCTTTATCTTCATTATAATTTTTAGCAGCTTCATTAGAAACTTTTTCTATTATTGAATTCAACATAGGTTGTGCTAATTTAGAATACTTCGCTTTTCCTGTTTCTTTCTCAAAAGCAAACAATTTATTGAACACATCCGCTCCTTCTTTAAAATTATTTCCTCCTGCTAAAGCCTGCCCTTTTAAATAGTAATATTTTGCTTTATATTTAGCATCCATGGATACTTCCATGGCATCTAAAGGTTCAAGAGCGCTCAGAGCTGCTGTAAAATCATTCTTTTTAATGGCTTTTTCTACGGCCTTTAATTCATTTTTTTGTGCAAATCCGGCAACAGACATCAAAGCTATTGCATACGCTACTAATTGTTTTTTCATTTTAATAAGTGTTAAATTAATTGTTATTCTTGATTTTCGTTTGAATCATTTTCAATTTCTGTGCCATTTTCAATTTCGCTTTCAGTTTCATCCTCAGCTTCTTCTTCGTGAGCAACTTTTGCGACTGCAGCAATACTGTCTGAATCTTTAATATTTATTAAACGAACTCCTTGTGTTGCACGTCCCATAACTCTTAAATCTTCCACAGCCATTCTAATGGTTAGTCCTGATTTATTTATAATCATTAAATCGTTAGAATCATCTACATTTTTAATGGCTACTAAATTTCCAGTTTTCTCTGAGACATTCAAAGTCTTAACCCCTTTACCCCCTCTATTAGTAACTCTGTAATCTTCTAATTTAGAACGCTTTCCATATCCTTTTTCAGATACAACCAATATATTACTGTCCATATCATTTACAGCAACCATACCAATTACCTCGTCATTCTCATGTTTTAGAGTAATTCCTCTTACACCTGAAGCTGTTCTTCCCATTGGACGTGTTTTAGCTTCTTCGAAACGAATAGATTTACCAGATGCTAAAGCTAACATTACTTGGCTATCACCAGTTGTTAATTTTGCTTCCAATAATTCATCTCCATCTTTAATAGTAATTGCATTAATTCCATTTGTTCTTGGACGAGAATATTGCTCTAATGAGGTCTTTTTTACTTGCCCTTTTTTAGTTGCCATAATTACATAATGGCTATTGATATAATCTTCGTCTTTTAAATCTTGCGTTACTAAGAATGCTTTTACTTTATCATCTTGTTCAATATTAATCAAGTTTTGCATCGCTCTTCCTTTGGTGTTTTTTCCTCCTTCAGGAATTTCATACACTCGCATCCAGAATACTTTTCCTTTTTGCGTAAAGAACATCATATATTGATGGTTTGTACCTACAAATAAATGTTCTAAGAAATCTTCATTTCTTGTTGTTGCTCCTTTTTGACCTCTTCCTCCTCTATTCTGAACTTTATATTCTTCAAGATTTGTGCGTTTTAAGTATCCTGCATTCGAGATTGTTACCACCACTTTTGTGTTAGGAATCATATCTTCGATACGCATATCGCCACCAGCATATTCTATTAAAGATCTGCGCTCATCACCATACTTATCTTTGATATGTAATAACTCGTCTTTAATAATTTGATAACGTCTAGGTTCGTTTGCTAAAATATCTTTTAGGTCAGAAATTGTTATCATAATTGCATCAAACTCTGCTCGCAATTTATCTTGTTCTAAGCCAGTTAATTGACGCAAACGCATTTCTACAATTGCTTTTGCTTGAATTTCCGTTAACTCAAAACGCTCAATTAAACTCTCTCTCGCCTCGTCAGCATTTGAAGAAGCTCTTATAATTTTAATAACCTCATCTATATTATCAGAGGCAATAATTAATCCCTCTAGAATATGTGCTCTAGCTTCCGCTTTCTTTAATTCAAATTCTGTTCTACGAACAACAACTTCATGCCTATGTTCAACAAAATAATGAATTAATTGTTTTAAGTTTAATTGCTCGGGCCTTCCTTTTACCAATGCAATATTATTTACACTAAAAGAAGTTTGTAATTGCGTATACTTAAATAATTTATTTAAGACGATATTAGGTATTGCATCTCGTTTTAAAATGTATACAATACGCATACCATTTCTATCCGATTCATCTCTAATATTAGAAATACCTTCTAGCTTCTTATCATTTACCAATTCAGCAGTTTTTTTTATCATTTCTGCTTTATTCACTTGATAAGGAATCTCTGTGACTATTATGCACTCACGTCCTTTTACTTCTTCAATAATAGCTTTAGCACGCATTACAATACGTCCTCGACCTGTATGAAAAGCATCTCTTACACCATCATAACCATAAATAATTCCTCCTGTTGGAAAATCTGGTGCAGTTATGTGTTGCATTAATTCATCAATCTCAATATCTCTATTATCGATATACGCCATGGTACCATTAATAACTTCCGTTATATTATGAGGTGCCATATTTGTTGCCATACCTACGGCAATACCAGAAGCTCCGTTTACTAACAAATTAGGAATACGAGTAGGTAAAACAGTTGGTTCTTGCAAAGTATCATCAAAATTTAAACGATGATCTACGGTATCTTTCTCAATATCAGCTAACATATCTTCTGATATCTTTTGCATTCTAACCTCAGTATAACGCATCGCTGCTGGACTATCTCCATCTACAGAACCAAAGTTACCTTGCCCATCAACCATCATGTAACGTACACTCCAGTTTTGCGCCATTCTCACCATGGAATCATACACAGAGGTATCTCCATGTGGATGGTACTTTCCTAAAACTTCCCCAACAATTCTTGCTGATTTTTTATACGACCCAGTTGCTTTAATTCCTAATTCATGCATACCAAACAAAACCCTTCTATGAACTGGTTTCAAACCATCTCTTACATCGGGCAGTGCTCTTGAAACAATTACTGACATCGAGTAATCGATGTATGCGGCTTTCATCTGATCCTCAATGTTAATCGGAATTAACTTTTCTCCGTCTGACATATATATATTTTGATTAAAATTAATTCATTTTTTTAAGACAAGGCAAGATAGTATTTCTACGCCTTTTCACAAAGGTTTTAGTAGCTGTAATTCGGCAGAGTTATCAACATTTTTTAATATTTTTTAACAGTATTTTATTTGTTTGATTTCTAATAGTTTTATACCTTGTTACAATAGTCAAAATGTCAGTTTTTTTGCATTGGCATATTTTTTGTAATTGCTAAAACATAAAGGACTAATTTTACTACAAATTAATAAAGAGAGAAAGAAATATGGACGATAATTTTTCACCAAAAGTCAGAGATGTAATTACTTTCAGTAAAGAAGAAGCTTTAAGATTAGGGCATGAGTTTATTGGAACAGAGCATCTTGTATTAGGTTTAATTAGAAAAGGAGAAGGAAAAGCAATAGAAATCTTAACAACATTTGATGTTGATTTAGTTTTATTGCGTAAAAAACTTGAACAATTAAACCCATCAAACCCAACATTTTCTGACAATAAAGACAAGCCTAGTTTACGTTTAACGAGACAAGCCGAAAAGGCGCTTAAAACTACTTTTTTAGAAGCTAAGTTGTATCAAAGTGAATCTATAGACACTGCACATTTGTTATTATGTATCTTAAGAAATGAAAATGACCCAACGACAAAGTTGATTCAAAAATATCATGTGAACTATGATGATGTTAAAACACTATACAAACAATTGCATGTAGATGATCTTGATGTTGATTTACCTTCAAATCCAATTGCAGAAACACCTTCTGATGACGAGTACGCCTCAGAGAAACCAAATCCTTTTGATCAATCTCAAAAAAGTAAAACCGCTAAAAAATCGAAAACACCTGTATTAGATAATTTTGGTAGAGATTTAACTGATTTAGCTGAGAAAGGTAAATTAGACCCTGTTGTGGGTAGACAAAAAGAAATTGAGCGTGTTTCGCAAATTTTAAGTAGAAGAAAGAAAAATAATCCAATGTTAATTGGTGAACCTGGAGTTGGAAAATCTGCGATTGCAGAGGGTTTGGCTTTGAGAATTATAGAACGTAAAGTTTCTAGAATTTTATTTGACAAACGTATTGTTTCTTTAGATTTAGCAAGCCTAGTGGCGGGTACGAAATATAGAGGTCAATTCGAGGAACGTATGAAAGCTTTAATGAATGAGCTCGAAAAAAATGAAGACATTATTTTATTCATCGATGAAATTCACACCATTGTTGGTGCTGGTGGTGCAACCGGTTCTTTAGACGCATCAAACATGTTAAAGCCAGCTTTAGCAAGAGGAGAAATACAATGTATAGGAGCTACAACTTTAGATGAGTTTAGGACAAACATCGAAAAAGATGGCGCTCTAGAACGTCGTTTTCAAAAGGTAATTGTAGATCCTACCTCCGTAAAAGAAACCATTCAAATTTTACAAAATATTAAGAGCAAATACGAAGAACATCATCATGTTAATTATACAGATGATGCTATTGAAGCTTGTGTACAATTAACCAACAGATACATGACTGACAGATATCTTCCAGACAAAGCAATTGATGCTTTAGATGAAGCCGGATCTAGAATTCATATTACAAATATTATAGTTCCTCAGCAAGTTTTAGAGTTAGAATCACAATTAGAATTTATTAGGAATCATAAAACAAAAGCCGTTAATAGTCAGAAATATGAAGAAGCTGCCAAATTAAGGGATGATGAAAAGAACATGGAAGCGGCTTTGAACTCTGCTCAAAAACAATGGGAAGATGACTCTAAATTAAACAGAGAAATTGTTACAGAAGACAACGTTGCAGAAGTTGTTTCCATGATGACTGGTATTCCTGTAAATAGAGTCGCAGAAGCAGAAACGCATAGATTACATGAACTACCAGAGTTAATTAAAGGAAAAATAATAGGACAAAATGAAGCTGTTACTAAAGTTGTAAAAGCAATTCAGCGAAATAGAGTTGGATTAAAAGACCCAAACAAACCCATTGGTTCTTTTATTTTCCTAGGACAAACTGGTGTTGGAAAAACACAATTAGCGAAAGTTTTAGCGCGTGAATTATTTGACTCTGATGATTCTTTAATTAGAATTGATATGAGTGAATACATGGAGAAATTTGCTATATCTCGTTTAATTGGTGCACCTCCAGGTTATGTTGGATACGAAGAAGGAGGACAGTTAACTGAGAAAGTAAGAAGAAAACCGTATTCAGTTATTTTATTAGATGAAATTGAAAAAGCACATCCAGATGTATTTAATATGTTACTTCAGATTTTAGATGATGGATATATTACGGATAGTCTTGGACGTAAAATCGATTTTAGAAACACCATAATTATTATGACTTCTAATATTGGTGCGCGTCAATTAAAAGACTTTGGTGGTGGTGTAGGTTTTGGAACTTCATCGAAAAAAGAACAAGCAGATGCACATGCAAAATCTGTAATTGAAGGAGCTTTAAAGAAATCTTTTGCTCCTGAATTTTTAAACAGAATAGACGATGTAATTGTATTTAATGCTTTAGAAAGAGGAGACATTCATTCTATTATTGATATTGAGTTAGATAAATTACTGCATAGAATATCCGATTTGGGCTATACTTTAAAGTTAAGCGAAAAAGCAAAAGATTATATAGCAGATAAAGGTTTTGATAAAAAATATGGAGCAAGGCCACTTAAGAGAGCTATTCAGAAATATATAGAAGATGCTTTAGCTGAAGAAATCGTAAATTCTAAATTATCTGAAGGAGACACCATTACTATGGATTTTGATGATGATAAAAACAAACTCACCATCAAAATTAAAAAAGGTAAAAAGAAGCCTGAAACTAGAACAGAAACTGAATCTTAAAAATAGGAAAATCCCGAACTTTCGTTCGGGATTTTTTATAAAAAAAACCCTCTTACTAATGGATTTTTGACTTGAAAAATATTAATTCGCTATTAAACTATTTATCCTATTTTTAAAATTTACCGAGAAGAAAACATATCATGTGTCTAAAAAAATTAATTTTTTTTGGGTTGCATCTGAAGAAGTATTCAGGCAGTTTATAATCGATATGACAAACAAATTAAAAGTATTAAATCCAAATAGAAAAAACATATAACTACCCAAACAATTCTAGACTGTCAATTTCTAAAGAATTAATAAACTCGGAAGCATTTACAATATCATCATGTAAAACCCGGTCTTCTTCTACAATCGTAACTTCTTGTCTAAAGAGACTCATTATGCTTTCTAAAAAAGGAGAACTTTTTCCATTTCCAAAACTTAATGCCTGTGAAGCTGTAAACAATTCAATAGCAAAAATAGACTGTAAATTATCCACTATCTTTTTACATTTTGTCGCGGCATTTGCCCCCATCGAAACATGATCTTCTTGTCCATTACTAGACTCAATAGAATCTACACTTGCTGGAGTTGCATATTGTTTATTCTGACTAACAATACTTGCTGCGGTATATTGCGGAATCATAAACCCTGAATTTAATCCAGGATTTGAAATCAAAAAAGGAGGCAGATGCCTGTGCCCAGAAACTAATTGATAGGTTCTTCTTTCAGATATGTTTCCTAACTCTGCTAGCGCAATCGCTAAAAAATCTAATCCTAACGCTAAAGGTTGTCCATGAAAATTTCCTCCTGAAATAATTTCATCTTCATCTACAAAAATATTAGGGTTGTCTGTTACAGAATTAATTTCTGTCAAAAAGGTTTTGGTTACAAACCTAATCGTATCTTTTGTTGCCCCATGAACTTGCGGCATACATCGAAAAGAATAAGGATCTTGTACATGCTGTTTTTCTTGCACAATCAATTCACTTTCTTCCAAAAAATCTTTAATTCTTTGCGCTGTTTTTATCTGTCCATTATGTGGTCTTGCAAAATGAATTAACTCGTTAAAAGGTTCTATGCGTCCGTCAAAACCCTCTAAAGAAATAGTACCAATTAAATCTGCTAAATAAGATAATTTATGTGCTTTTAACAAACAATGAATTCCGTAAGCCGACATAAATTGTGTTCCGTTTAATAGCGCCAAACCCTCCTTTGATTGTAAACTTATTTTATCCCAAGAAAATACTTTTAATAATTCTTCCGATGAAATTATCTCACCCTTATAATCTACCTTTCCTAATCCAATTAAAGGCAAAGACAAATGTGCTAAAGGTGATAAATCTCCTGAGGCTCCAAGAGAACCTTGCGTGTAAATGACAGGAATAATATCATTGTTATAGAAATCTATTAATCTATTTACAGTAGCCAATTGCACTCCTGAATGTCCATAACTGAGAGCTTGCACTTTAAATAAAATCATCAATTTTACAATTTCTTTTGGCACTTCATCTCCTGTTCCACAAGCATGACTCATTACCAAATTTTCTTGTAATTTCTGTAAATTATTGTCTTTTATCTTTACATTATACAAAGCTCCAAAACCTGTATTAATACCATAAATTGGTTTCGAAATCGATTTCGTTTTTACATCCAAAAAAGACCTACATTTTTTAATTTTTTGAATAGCAGTTTCTGATAATGCTAACTTTACATCCAAAGAAATTATTTCTTGAATTTTAGATAAATCCAAAGGTGTTGAGTTTATATAATGAATGGAAATCATATTTTGATTGATTGAAATTCAAAAGTGCAAATTCATAGTTGCATATGCAAGCGATTTTAACTATTTTTCATTGAATTAATATTTTATATTTGTAGCATCTTTAAATTTTCAAAATGAAAAACATTTATATACTTCTCTTTGGTTTATTAATTATGAGTTCTTGTATTCCAGAACAGCCTCAAAATCATCTTACTTTATCCGGTAAACTTGAAAATACTCAAGATTCATTCTTAACAATTTCAAACAGGCAAGGAATTATAAAAGAAATAAATATAAACTCAGGAGGTGTTTTTAAAGACACATTAAAAGTTGAGGAAGGTGCAATTTATACAATGGAAGCTAGTAATAACAGAGCTCCAATTTATTTAAAAAATGGATACAATATTTCCCTTGTTGGAGATGCTCAAAATTTCATGAAAAGTTTAAAATTTTCTGGCAAAGGTTCTGATAACAGTAATTTTATTATTGCTCAAGTAGAAAAAAATAAAAGTGTCCAAAATCCTCAAATAAATTTAAATTTAGAAGAGGATGATTTCAAGAAAAAAATTAATCAAATAAAGTTTGAGTATGATAGTATTTTAAATTCTTACAATCATCTAGATAGTACCCTTTACAATTCTTTTCTTGACCAAAACAATCAATTAGTTATTAATTTTAGCAATGCATATAACCAAAACAGAGTCACTGGAAAAGGAAGAACTTCTCCTAAATTTGAAAATTATGTAGATTTTAAAGGAGGTAAAAAGTCATTAGACTCCTTTAAAGGAAAATATGTTTATATTGATGTTTGGGCTACTTGGTGCCGTCCTTGTATACAACAAATACCCTATTTACAAACTTTAGAGAAAGAATATCATAATAAAAATATTGAGTTTGTTAGTATTTCTACAGATGAATCTCGAAGAAGTGGAGGTTCTTGGGAAGCCGCAGAAAAAAAATGGAGGGCTTTTGTAAAGAAAAAAAATATGACTGGAGTTCAACTTTGGTCTGGACAAGATTTTTCTTTTCAACAAGCGTATCAAATAAATTCAATACCTAGATTTATTTTAATTGATCCAGCAGGTGAAATTATAGATTCAAACGTGTCTAGGCCCTCTGACCCTAGATTAAAATCTTTACTAAATTCGTTGGATATTTAATTGAAGATCTAAAAATAAATCAAAATAAAAGCGAAATTCAAAGTTGAATTTCGCTTTTATTTTTCTTTGACTTTAAAATATTTATTCTTTATAAACACCCATCTCTGAATATTTCTCCATTCTTTTAATTATTAAATCTGTATCAGATAAATCTTTTAACTCATTAAAAGCATTTAAAATTTGTGCTTCAACAGCTTTAAAAGCTCCTTCTCTATTGGTATGCGCACCACCAATTGGTTCCTTAATAATAGCGTCAATTAATTTTAACCTTTTCATATCAGTTCCTGTTAATTTTAATGCTGCTGCAGCTTGCTCCTTATATTCCCAACTCCTCCATAAAATTGAAGAACAAGATTCAGGAGAAATAACGGTATACCAAGTATTTTCCATCATATAAACTCGGTCTCCTACCCCTATACCTAATGCTCCTCCAGAGGCTCCTTCACCAATAACCACGGTAATAATTGGTGTTTTTAAACGAGTCATTTCTAAAATATTTCTGGCAATAGCCTCTCCCTGTCCACGTTCTTCTGCTTCTAAACCAGGATATGCTCCAGGTGTATCCAATAACGTGACTACAGGAATTCTAAATTTTTCTGCCATCTTCATTAAACGTAACGCTTTTCTGTACCCTTCTGGATTCGCCATTCCAAAGTTTCTGTACTGACGCGTTTTTGTATTGTATCCTTTTTGTTGACCAATAAACATAAAAGATTGGTCTCCAATTTTCCCTAAACCACCAATCATAGCTTTATCATCTTTAACATTTCTGTCTCCATGAAGTTCCATAAAAGTATCTCCACAAATTGCTTTGATATAATCTAAAGTATAAGGTCTATTTGGGTGTCTGGATAATTGAACTCTTTGCCAAGGAGTTATATTTTTATATATACTCTTTCTCGCTTCTGCTAATTTTTTTTCTATTTTTTTACAAGTTGCTGTAACATCTACATCACTTTCTTTACCAATAATTTGACACTTTTGTAGCTGATCTTCCAGCTCTTTTATCGGCATTTCAAAATCTAAATATTCCATTTATAGTTATTTTGATTTAGTTATTTGGATTAACAAACATACTATAAAATTTACTTTTTTAGGCAAGTTGATTTATTTTTTTACCTTTTGTAAAATCTTCTGTTTTATTAATGATTTATTCTTAATAATTCCATTAATTAGAACAACTCCTAAAACAATACAGGCACCTAAATAAAATTCTAGTTTCATTTTTTCTTTGTCTCCAAAAACAAACAGCGCTAAAATAATAGCATAAACTGGCTCTAAATTTATGGTCAGCATAACCGTATATGGAGATAAATATTTCATCACTTTTACGGATGCAATAAATGCATAAGCAGTGCAAATACTGCTCAATATCAGCAAATAAATCCAATCTGATTTTTGTAAACTAAAAAAAGAGATTGAAAAACTATTATTTAAAAATAAATAGAATGTAACAAAAAGAGTTCCAAATAATAGTTGATATAATGATATAGAACTTGCACTATACTTTTTAATAAAAAGACCATTTAAAACAGCGAATAAGGACCCTAAAAAAGAAGAGAGTAAAGCGTACCCAATTCCTAATTTATATTGACTTTCGAAATTAAAAATAATATATAAACCTACTATCACTAATAATCCAAGAATGATTTCTAGTAATTTCAACTTCCTTTTAAAAAAAATAGGTTCTATTAAAGAGGTGAAAAATGCACCTGTACTCATGGTTACTAAAGCGACAGAAACATTTGAAACTTTTATGGCTTTGAAAAAGAAAATCCAATGAAGTGCAATAATAATTCCTGTTATTAAAAACTTGAGCAATCCTTTTTTATCCACATAAAAACTTTTTCTTTTGAAAAGAAAATAAATTGTAATAAAAATAACTGCTAAACCCATTCTAAAGAAAACTAAGGGAATCGCATCAATAGTAATTAATGCACCTAATATTGCTGTAAATCCCCAGATAAAAACAATGAGATGAAGTAATAAATAATTTTTGAACCTATTTTTTAGCATAGTAATACAGATATATAGCTAAACTACCAAAAAAGAAATTTGGCATCCAGACATATAATAACGAATTTACATCTGCTACAGCTCCTAAGACTTCTGAAATTTTCATTAGAAAAACGTAGATAAACATAATAGCCACTCCTATTGCCAAATTGATTCCTGTTCCACCTCTTTTTTTCCTAAATGCTAGCGCTACAGCAATAATTGTAAGTATGTAACTAGCGATTGGGAGACTTGTTCTTTTATGAAATTCAACCAAATACGCATTCAAATTTTTAACACCTCTTTTCTTTGAAATACGAATAAATTTCATCAATTCATCAGAAGGCATTTCTTGGGATAGCGCAGATTTGTAAATTAAATCCTTAGGCGTAAAACTAAAAACAGTATCTAGTTTATTTCCAGAAAAAATGCTGTCTCTATCCTTATATATTTGACGTTTTCTCCAATTTTGAAGTGTAAAAACAGAGTCTTTTGTATTGAATTTTATATTATCTCCTACTAATTTTGATTTTAATTTTAAACCATTATACACTTCCGAAGTAAAATCATAACCAGAATTTGATTGTGTATTAAAACTTCTTATAAATATGTAAGTACTATCTGTTAATTGCAGACTGAAATCATTTATATATTTTAACTCATTTTTTTGCTTTCTACTATTTATATATTCTTTCTCAAACTTTTTTCTAGTTTTACTGCTACTAGGTACAACAAAATGATTCATTAAAAGTGAAACCATTGTAATTAAAGTGGCCCCTAAAAAATACGGATATAGAAATCTTGTAAACGAAACTTTAGCATTCGTAATTGCAATAATCTCTGTATTATTAGAAAGTTTTGAAGTGAATAAAATTACAGCAATAAACAATGCCAAGGGCATAAATGTATTTGCATAATAAATGATAAAATTTTTATAATACTCATCTACAACTTGATAAAATCCTAAATCTGCATGTTCTAAAAAATTATCAATTTTTTCAGAGATATCTATAGCAACAGCAATAGGAATCAAAATTAGTAAAGTAAACAAAAAGGTTACTAAAAATCGTTTTAATATGTACCAATCTATAATTTTCAAAAGCTAAACTTATATTTAGAAATTCATGTTTTAAAAAATTTACAAACGTTTATCCATTTGTTTTACCATTTTATCTTTCCATACTCTAAAATCGCCCGCTAAAATATGTTTTCTAGCCTCACGAGTTAACCATACATAAAATCCTAGATTGTGAATAGAAGCAATCTGTTTTCCTAACATTTCTTTAGCAGCAAATAAATGACGTAAATAGGCTTTAGAATATAACGTATCTACATAAGTAATATCCATTTCATCAATGGGAGAAAAATCATTTTCCCATTTTTTGTTTTTAATATTAATAGTTCCATGAGCAGTAAATAACATTCCATTTCTGGCATTCCTAGTTGGCATTACACAATCGAACATATCAATACCTAAAGCGATATTCTCTAATATATTTATTGGAGTACCTACACCCATTAAATATCTTGGTTTATCTTCTGGGAGTATTTCAGCAACAACCTCGGTCATTGCATACATTTCTTCAGCAGGTTCTCCAACCGATAATCCACCAATTGCATTTCCTTGAGCGCCTGCATTCGCAATATATTCAGCAGATTGCCTTCTTAAATCTTTATACGTACTTCCCTGAACAATAGGAAAAAAAGTTTGTTCATAACCATATTTATAAGGTAAGTTTTCAAGATGATTTATACATCTGTCCAACCATCTATGCGTCATATGCATAGAACGTTTCGCATAATTATAGTCGCATGGATAAGGTGTACATTCATCGAAAGCCATAATAATATCGGCTCCAATAGTTCGTTGAACCTCCATCACATTTTCCGGAGTGAAAAAATGCATAGACCCATCAATATGGCTTTTAAATTTAACACCTTCTTCTTCTATTTTTCTCCTTCCTGAAAGCGAATATACTTGATAGCCTCCAGAGTCTGTTAAGATATTTCTATCCCAATTCATAAACTTATGTATACCACCTGCCTGCTCTAAAATATTAGTTTTTGGTCGTAAATATAAATGATAGGTGTTGGCTAAAATTATATCGGGTTTTACCTCCGTTTTTAGTTCTGTCTGATGGACACCTTTTACAGTGCCAACAGTTCCTACGGGCATAAAAATTGGGGTTTCAATCACTCCATGATCAGTCGTTATAACTCCTGCTCTCGCCTTACTCTTTGGGTCCGTTATTTTTAAGTCAAAATTCATTGATGACAAATATAAGACTATTTAAGAACTCAAAAATAAAATGGACTATTATAAAAATGAAAAAAATACTTTTCATGAAGAATGAAGTTAGAAATTGTATAAATAACTATATGAGTATGTATATCAAACTTTAATTAAGTCAAA